>NZ_FOJP01000004.1:0-42547 GCF_900111835.1 Metapseudomonas otitidis | reverse complement strand
GGCTACAAAAGCCCCGCAAGCACCGCACCGTAGCCTGGGCTTCAGCCCAGGGGCTCTTGATCCCCGAGCTGACGCCCGGGGCTCCGGGCTCGCCAGATCAGGCCTGCAGTTCGCTGAGGGGTATGAAGCGCAGCAGGTCGCCCTCGGCCAGGGTGGTGCCTTCCAGCACTTCCACCAGGCCGTCTGCCCAGGCGGCACTGCGCAGCACGCCAGAGCTCTGGTTGCGGTAGATCACCGCCCGGCCATTCTCCAGCCGTGCCCGCAGGTACTCGCGGCGGTTGCCCGGCTTGCTCCAGGTGAACCCGGCCGGCACCGGGAAGCCCAGCGGCTCGATGCGTTCCACGCCCAGGCGACGCAGCAGGTAGGGCCGCGCCAGCAGGCCGAAGGTCACCAGGGTCGAGGCCGGGTTGCCCGGCAGGCCGATCACCGGCACACCCCGGAAATGCCCGAAGGTCAGCGGCTTGCCCGGCTTGATGGCCAGCTTCCACAGCGCCAGCTCGCCCTCCTCGCGCAGCGCCTGGCCGAGGAAGTCCGCCTCGCCCACCGACACCCCGCCCGTGGAGAGGATCAGGTCCACATCGCTCAGCGCTCCCAGGGCCTGGCGAGTCAGCTCCAGGTCGTCGGCGAGGATGCCACCGTCCACCACCTCGCAGCCCAGGCGGCGCAGCCAGGCGCAGAGCAGCGTGCGGTTGCTGTTGTAGATCTGCCCGGGGCCAAGGGCCTGGCCCGGCTCCACCAGCTCGTCACCGGTGGAGAGCACCGCCACCCGCGCACGGCGGCGCACCGGCAGCACGGCCACGCCGAGGGTCGCGGCCAGCCCCAGTTCGATGGGGCCGAGCAGGGTGCCGGCATCCAGCACCGTCTCGCCCACCCGCGTTTCCTGGCCACGGGGGCGCACGTTCTGCCGGGCCTTGAGCGGCTGCAGCAGGCGCACCCGGCCATCGGCCAGCACCTCGACGTTCTCCTGCATCTCCACGCAGTCGGCGCCCTCGGGCAGCGGCGCCCCGGTGAAGATGCGCGCGCAGGTGCCGGGCTGCAGCGGTGCCGGGGCACTGCCGGCGAGAATCCGCTGGCTCACCACCAGCGGCTCGCCCTGCCAGTCGTCCAGGCGCAGGGCATAGCCATCCATGGCGCTGTTGTCCCAGGGCGGCAGGTCCAGGCTGGCCACCAGGGGCTCGGCCAGCACGCGGCCATCGGCCTGGGCCAGCGGCAGGGCTTCCACGCCGGCGATCCGCGCCGCATCGGCCAGCGCCAGCAGGCGCGCCTGGGCCGCCTCGACCAGCAGCAGCCCGGGGTGGTCGCAGCCGCTCATCCGCGGCTCTCGCAGGGGGCGGCGGCCTTCAGGTGCGGCACGAAGTTGCAGGGACGGTGGCGGTTGTCCAGCTGCTCGCCGAGGATGCCGTCCCAGGCGGTGCGGCAGGCATTGGTGGAACCCGGCAGGCAGCACACCAGGGTGCCGTTGGCCAGGCCCGCCAGGGCGCGGGATTGCAGGGTGGAGGTGCCGATGTCGGCCACCGAGATCTGCCGGAAGTACTCGCCGAAGCCGTCGACGCGCTTGTCCAGCAGGCAGGCCACCGCCTCGGGGGTGCTGTCGCGGCCGGTGAAACCGGTGCCACCGGTGATCAGCACCACCTGCACGGTGTCCTCGGCGATCCAGGTGGCCACCTGGGCGCGGATCTTGTACAGGTCGTCCTTCAGCAGGACGCGCGCAGCCAGGTTGTGGCCGGCAGCGGTGAGGCGATCGACGAACAGCTGGCCGGAGGTGTCGGTCTCCAGGGAGCGGGTGTCGCTGACGGTGAGCACGGCGATATTGAGCGGCACGAACACCGCCTCGGCCTTGTGGTTCATGGCTGGCTTCCAGTTGTAGGACAGGGAGGCCGGTGTTATATCACAGCGCCCGTTCGCCGAGACCTCGCCCATGCCCGCCGTGCCTGCCCTGCCCTGCTCCGTCCTGCTGCTGTCCGGTGGCCGGGGGCAACGCCTGGGCGGCCGCGACAAGGGCCTGGTGGAATGGCGCGGCCGCCCGCTGATCGACTGGCTGCACGCCGTGGCCCGGCCGATCACCGACGACCTGATCATCTCCTGCAACCGCAACACCGAACGCTACGCCGCCTGGGCCGACCGCCTGGTGCAGGACGACAGCCCCGACTACCAGGGCCCCCTGGCCGGCATCCGCGCCGGCCTGGCCGCCGCCCGCCACCCGCACCTGCTGGTGCTGCCCTGCGACGCCCCACTGGTGGACGACGAGCTGCTGCAGCGCCTGCTCGACGCCGCCGGCGAGCGCCCGGCGATGCTGCACCGGGGCGGTTTCTGGGAGCCGCTGTTCTGCGTCCTGCCGCGCAGCGTACTGCCGGTGCTGGAGGCCGCCTGGCAGGCCGGCGAGCGCAGCCCCCAGCGCGCCCTGCGCCCGCTCGACCCGCTGGCCATCCCCTGCGCCGACGACGACCCGCGCCTGGCCAACCTGAACACCCCGGAACTGCTTGAAAGCACGCCCCCGACGGCGTGACACTGGCCCGGTTCCGGAACTTTGGCCGCGCTTCGTCCGTCAGAGCCTCCAGAACAACCCGTTCATTCATCAAGGAGATGGCAGATGAACCAGCGGATCCTTCCCGCTTTTGCGCTTGTACTGGGCCTGGCCGCCCTCGCCGGCTGCTCCACCCCCAGCGTGATCACCCTCAACGACGGCCGCGAGCTGCAGACCGTGGACAAGCCGGACTACGACGACGACACCGGCTTCTACGAGTTCGAACAACTCGATGGCAAGCGCGCCAAGGTCAACAAGGACCAGGTCCGCACCATCAAGGAACTCTGATCGTCCCGCGCCTCACCCGCGCCCAGCCCGCCACGGGTCCTGCCCGTCGCGGGCTTTGTTTCATCTGCCCCCCCGCCAGAGCGCGAAAACCGTCGCCCCGCAAAATTTTTTTCGCTAACCCCTTGTCGACCAAAAAGTTTTCTGTAGAATGCGCGCCATCTCACGGAGCGTAGCGCAGCTTGGTAGCGCGTCTCGTTCGGGACGAGAAGGTCGCTGGTTCGAATCCAGTCGCTCCGACCAAATCCCGAAAAAACCCGCCTCAACGGCGGGTTTTTTATTGCCTGCCGAAAACCCCAGCCCCATCACCCCGCCCTTTCTTCCAGCGCAACGGCTGCAGAACGCAGACCGGTTCACATCCTCACCAACGAACCGGGACGGCCATTGGCCAGCATGGTAGAAAGCCGCCCCCTTTCCCCCCGTCTACACTTCTCCGGGCACACGCCCGGGATAGCCAGTTCATGCCGAGCTTCAAGCCACTTGCCTGCCTCATCGCCTGCCTCCTCTGCCTACCGGCCCGGGCGGACTCCAGCGGTCCACTGGTGTTCTGCTACGAGGACCAGGATTCCTGGCCCTGGGTGATGCTCGATGGCAGCGGCCTCAACCAGGCCCTGCTCAACCAGCTCGGCAAGGACCTGCACCTGGATATCCGCCAGGTGCCGATGCCCTGGAAGCGCTGCCTCGACGGCCTGTCCCGAGGGCTCTACGACGGCGCCTTCGCCGCGTCCTTCAACCCGGAACGCCTGGTGCTGGGCGCCTACCCCGACATCAAGAATGGCCGTCCGAACCGCGACTACCGCCTGCACGACGCCAGCTACTCGCTCTACCGCATCAAGGGCAGCGCCGCCGACTGGGACGGCCAGGCCTTCCACGGCATCCAGGGGCAGGTAGGCTCCCTCAGCGGCTTTTCCATCATTCCGATGCTGCTCAAGCACGGCCTGCAGGTGGAAGAAACCAGCCGCGACCCGGTGGCACTGATGCGCATGCTCCACGGCCACCGCTTCGACGTGGCGGCCATGCAGACGCTGCGGGCGGACAAGGTCCTGGCGGACCACCCGGACCTGTCAGTCGATATCGAAAAGCGCCCCATCCCGCTGGAGCAGAAGGACTACTACCTGATGCTCTCCCACCAGCGGGTTCAGGGCTCGCCCCAGCTGGCCCAGTCGATCTGGGAGGAAGTGCGCCGCCAGCGCGAATCGGACGCCTACCGCCAGCGCCTGCAGAGCACCCTCGGCAAGGCCCTCTGAACCGCCTTCGCTAGCCCAGCAACTGGCTCAGCACCGCCCGCAGCTTGCCCGGCTTCACCGGCTTGTTGAGCATCGGCGCACCCAGCCCCTGCAGCTCGCGGCGGCACTCGTCGCTGCGGTCGGCGGTGATCATCACCGCCGGGATGGGCCGCTCGAACTGCTCCCGCAGGGCCCGCACCACCTCGCAGCCGGTCACCCCGTGGTCCAGGTGGAAGTCCGCCAGGATCGCCTCGGGCGCCTGCCCCTGCAGCACCGCCCGTGCGGCGTCCAGGTCCGGCGCCACCAGCACCTCGCAGCCCCACTGCCCGAGCAGCGCCGCCATGCTGTGGAGGATACTCACCTCGTTGTCCACCACCAGCAGGCGCCGCCCCGGCAGCGGGTCGCCGGCCAGCGGGCGCACCACCGCGCCGCCACGGGCCGGCACCTCCGGCAGCGGCGCCAGCGGCACGCGGATGGCGAAGACAGAGCCCCGCCCTGGCTTGGAGCGCACCTCCACCGGACAACCGAGGATGCCGGCGATGCGGTCGACGATGGCCAGGCCCAGGCCAACGCCCTTGCGCTCGGCCGCCCGGCCCCGGTCCAGCTGGTTGAACTCCAGGAAGATCGCCCGCAGCTGGTCCGCCGGAATGCCCCGGCCGCTGTCCCACACCTCCAGGCGCACGGTATCGCCCTGCCGGCGGCACCCCAGCAGCACACGGCCACGCTCGGTGTAGCGGCAGGCATTGCTGAGGAAGTTGCGCAGGATGCGCGTCAGCAGGCGGAAATCGGTGCGCACCGCCAGGTGCCGGGGAATGCGCGCGCGCAACTGCAACCCGGCGGACTGCGCCACCCCCTCGAACTCCGACACCAGCGGCGCCAGCAGGTCCTGCACGCGGTAGGCCTCCACGTCCGGGCGGATGGCGCTCTGGTCCAGCTTGGAAATCTCCAGCAGGTCGGTGAGCAGGTCCTCCGCCCCTTCCAGCGCCAGGTGAGTGCGCTCCACCAGTTGCTGCTCGGCGCTCGGCAGGCGGCGCTCGCGCAGGGTCGCCACCAGCAGCCGCGCCGCATTGAGCGGTTGCAGCAGGTCGTGGCTGGCCGCCGCCAGGTACTTGTCCTTGCTCAGGTTCGCCGCCATGGCGGCATCCCGCGCTTCGCGCAGCTGGCCGTTGAGCGCCTCCAGCTCGGCGGTGCGCGCTGCCACCCGCTGCTCCAGCTCATCGTTGAGGTGCTGCAGGCGCTGCTGGGCGAGGATGCGCTCGGTGATGTCGGCGACGAAGCCCTCCACCAGCCCCTCCTCGTCCGGCTTGAGCAACAGGTTCATCAGCACGTCCACATGGCTGCCATCGCGCCGCCGCAGGCGCGTCTCGTAGCCGAACAGCCCCGGCTTGCCGCGCAGGCGGGCGCGGATGCGCTCCAGCTCCGCCGCACCGTCGGCAAACAGCAGCGCCGCGAAATCCGCCGGCATCGCCAGCAGCTCGTCGGCCTGGGCGTAGCCCAGCATCCGCGCCAGCGCCGGGTTGGCCGCGCGCAGCCCGTCCTGCAGGCTGGCCTGGAAGATGCCGTGCACCGCGTGCTCGAACAGCCACTTGTAGCGGTTGCGCTCGGTCTCCAGCTCCTCCAGGCGGCTCAGCAGCTCGGGGTAATGGCTCTTGCGCGCGGAGTGGCTGCCCAGGCCCAGCAGGGCCTGGCGCTGCTCCTCAGAGTGCCTCGGCATACACCACTTCCACGTCCCGCTGGCTGGACTCGCGGGGGTTGGTGAGGATGCACGGGTCCTCCATGGCGTGGCGCGACAGGAAGGGGATGTCCGACACCGACACCCCGTGCAGGCTCAGGGTGTCGGCAAAGCCCACCGAGCGCTTGAAGGCCACCAGGTGTTCCACCAGGCGCTGGCGGGTCTGCGTCTGGTTCAGCCCGCGCACGTCCAGCCCCAGGGTCTCGGCCACCACGCGGAAGCGCTCCGGCGCGGCGTTGTAGTTGAAGGCCACCACGTGCTCCACCAGTGCCGCGTTGCACATGCCGTGGGGCAGGTCGAGGAAGCCGCCCAGGCTGTGGGACATGGCATGCACCGCCCCGAGGATGGCGTTGGAGAAGGCCAGCCCCGCCTGCATGCTGCCGAGCATGATCTTCTCGCGGCGGCCGATGTCGTCGGGGTTGGCGATCATCTCCACCAGGTTGCCGCTGATCAGCCGCATCGCCTCCAGGGCATGGGGATCGGTGAGCGGGCCGCTGCCGGTGGAGACGAACGCCTCGATGGCATGCACCAGCGCATCGATGCCGGTACAGGCCGAGAGGAACGGGTCCATGCTCAGGGTGGTTTCCGGGTCGATCAGCGACACATCGGGCACCACCGCCTTGCTGACGATGGAGAACTTCATCCGCTCGGTCTGGTTGGAAATGATCACGAACTGCGAGACGTCCGCCGAGGTGCCGGCGGTGGTGGGGATCAGGATCAGCGGCGGGCTGGGCACGCGGATGGTGTCCACCCCCTCGAACTCCAGGATGCTGCGCCCGTGGGCCACCACGATGCCGATGCCCTTGGCGCAATCCATCGGGCTGCCGCCGCCGACGGCGACGATCACGTTGCAGCCCTCGGCGCGGTAGACGTCCGCGCCCTGGTGCACCTCCTCCACCCGGGGGTTCGGTGACACCTGGGTGAACAGCCGGTAGTCGATGCCCTGGGCCGCCAGGCTGGCCTCTACATCGGCCACCCAGCCGGCCGCGACCACGCCGGGGTCGGACACCACCAGCACCTTGCGCGCGCCGAAGGTGCTGGCGTAGTTGCCGACGTTATGCCGGCAGCCGGCACCGAAGATGATTTCCGGGGAGACGAATTTACGCAGTTGGCTGATGTCGTGGCGCATGAAACCGCCTGATTCTTGTTGTTATGGAATGGGCTAGCAGACTACTGCAAAAGATAACGTTTTCAATCCGACCATCGGGTGTTGTCCGACAGAAAAAGCCGACCACCATGCTTGCGTTTCGCCAACCAATCTGCGGTCGCCTCCGCGACATTCCGCCACACCCACCCCGCTGCCCGTTTTACAGGCTCGCACGACACCCTGCTGCGGCAGGTCGTCGCAGTTGTTGAAGCCCGGCCCGCTGCCTAAGGTGCGCCTCACTTCAGGCCGGAAGATCGCTGAAAAATGGGTTTCCACGGTTAGGCCTGGAGCTTTTTGGATCGGTTTGATCATGGATGGCCCTTCCCCGCAAAGGGCCTCTCTTTCAGCCACCGGCGCCGTACTCGCCCGGGTTCCGATCCCGCCCCGGCGGCCATGCCGCCCTCCCCTCGCCCATCGGTATCGACGAGGTCAACGTGCCCGACACAGGCGCCACCCGCAGCGGGTGGACATTGAACATTCCACTGCTCCTGCTCTGCGCCTGCCTGCACGGCTGCGATGGCTCGCCCCAGGCCCGCCTGGAGCCTGGCGAGAGCCACCCGGGCGGGGCCACCACCACCGCCCAGCAGGATGCCAACGCCTTCTCCATGCCCAGCAACAACCTGCGCCCGATCCGGCGCATGGACTTCTTCGTCGGCAATGCCTTCTTCCGCTCCGGCTGGAAACCTGCAGGCAACGGCGCACAGGGCAAGAGCGGCCTCGGGCCGCTGTTCAACACCGACGCCTGCCAGAGCTGCCACATCAAGGACGGCCGTGGCCACCCGCCCCACGAGCAGAGCCTGGCGCCGGCGCTCTCCGCCCTGGTGCGGCTGTCGATCCCGGCAAGCGAGGAGGATGCCGCGAGCCTGGTGCGCAACGGCGTGCTCGCCGAGCCGGTCTATGGCGGACAGCTGCAGGACAACGCCCTCGAAGGCCACCGCCCCGAAGGCCGTGTGTGGCTGGAGTACACCCGCAGCAGCGTGACCCTGGCCGACGGCACCGACGTGCACCTGCGCCAACCGAAGATCGAGATCCGCGACCTCGGCTACGGCCCGCTCCACCCCGACACCCTGATGTCATTGCGTGTCGCCCCGCCGATGATCGGCCTCGGCCTGCTGGAGGCCATTCCCGACGCAGAGCTCGAAGCCAACGCGCGCGACCAGGCGAGCCACGGCCAGGTGAGCGGCCGCCTCAACCGGGTCTGGGACGAAGCCAGTGCCCGCACGGTCATCGGCCGCTTCGGCTGGAAGGCCGGGCAACCCAGCCTGCGCCAGCAGAACGCCGCCGCCTTCGCCGGCGACATGGGCCTGAGCAGCAGCGTGTTCGCCCATGACGACTGCACCGGCGCGCAGTCCGCCTGTCGGGAAGCGCCCCAGGGCAGCCAGCCCGAGGTCAGCGAATCGGTCCTCGACAGCGTACTGTTCTATACCCGCCACCTCGCCGTGCCCATGCGTCGCGAGGCGGGCAGTCCAGACGTCCTGCGCGGCAAGGCCGTGTTCAGCGAGCTGGGGTGCGCCGCCTGCCACCGCCCCTCCTACACCACCGGCGAGGCCGCCGAAGCGGAGCTCGCCCAGCAGCACATCTACCCCTACACCGACCTGCTGCTGCACGACATGGGGCCAGGCCTGGCCGACGGTCGCCCCGAGTTCCTCGCCAGCGGCAGCGAATGGCGGACACCGCCGCTGTGGGGCATCGGCCTCACCGCCACCGTCAGCGGGCACACCCAGTACCTGCACGACGGCCGCGCCGAAAGCCTGCTGGAAGCCATCCTCTGGCACGGCGGCGAAGCCCAGGGCTCGCGCGACAGGGTCGTGGCCCTGGCCACCGACGACCGCCTGGCCCTGCTGCGCTTTCTCGAATCGCTCTGAACCCGGCCAGCGAACAGCACCGCACAACAAAAACCCAACAAGGAATCGCGGATGAACAGCCCCCTACTGCGTCACGCCATGACCCTGGCCCTTACCGGCATGAGCGGCCTCACCCAAGCCGCCGCCCTGGAGCTGGACACCACCCAGGTGGTGGACTCGCCGGTGATCGACCAGAACGAAACCGACCGCTTCGGCAGCCTCGCCACCGTGGTCGGCCAGGAGCAGATCCGCGACCTGAATGCCCTCGACCTGTCCTCCGCCCTGCGTCGAACCCCAGGCGTCACCGTCTCGCGCTTCAACCCGGTAGGCGCCTTCGGGGGCGCCGAAGGGGGTGCGGTCTACATCCGCGGCATGGGCGCCAGCCGCCCGGGCAGCGAAATCAAGACCTACATCGACGGCGTACCGTTCTACATGCCGGTCTGGAACCACCCGCTCCTCGACCTGCTGCCCATCCATGGCATGCAAAGCGTCACCGTCTACAAAGGGCCGCAACCACAGCGCTTCGGCAACACCTTCGCCGCCATCGACCTGGCCCCGCGCCAGGCCGGACCGGGTGACAACCATCACGGCGAACTGCAATTGACCGGCGGCAGCTTCCGCACCGTCACCGAACAGGCCGCCCTCAGCGGGCGCAACGGCGACTGGGACTACACCCTGGCCCAAGGCAGTGCCCACTCCGACGGCGACCGTGCCGATGGCGACGGCCGGCTCAACAACGGCCTCGGCCAACTGGGCTACCGCCTGAATGAAAACTGGTCGACCCACTTGCTGCTGCTGCACGCCGACAACGAAGCCTCCGATCCCGGCCAGTTGCACAAGCCGGAAACCCGCAACGGACGCTTCCGCACCCGAGGAACCCTCGCCGCCCTGACCCTCGCGCATGACTACGAGCAGGCCCAGGGCAGCCTCAAGCTGTACCGCAACGAAGGTCGCGGCAGCGCCCTGGAGCAGACCGGACTGGACGGCGACACCATCACCGACTTCGTCCTCCAGGGGCTGCGCTGGGAAGAAACCCTGCAACCCTGGTCCCAGGGCGAGCTGGCGCTGGGCCTGGACATCGACGAAACCCGGGGCGACGTCACCTTCCGCCGCGTCGCACCCGCCCCGCAGGACCAGTTCGACACCCCGACCTTGCGCCTGGTCTCCCCGCATATCGCAATCAGCCAGGCCATCGACCTGGGGCCGGACTGGACCCTCACCCCCTCCGCCGGCATCCGCACCTACGACCACAATGTCTACGCCAGCGAGCAGGCGCCCCATGCCGGGGTGGTGCTCTCCACCCGCAACCTGGAGCTGCGAGCCAACGTCTCCCGAGGGGTGAACTACCCCGGGCTGGAAACCTCGGTGCTCTCCCACCTGATCCCCGCCCTCGGGCAGACCTGGCGCGAGCTGGACCCCGAGCGCCTGGACCACCGCGAACTGGGCGTGAAGTTCAACCCCACCGACAGCGCCACCCTCGACCTGGCCGTGTTCCAGGACAAGCTCGAGAACCGCTACCTCTTCGCCTTCCCGCCTGCCGTGTCGCAACCGACCTACATCAACCTCGGCGACTACGAAGTGCGCGGCAGCGAGGCCAGCTGGCAGCAGCGCTGGAACGCCAACTGGAGCAGCTTCCTCGGCCTCACCTGGCTGGACCCGACCCTCAAGACCCTGCCGTATGCCCCCGAGCGCTCCGTCTCCCTGGGAGTCACCTACGCACAGGGCCCCTGGCGCGTCAGCACCGATGCCCAGTACCAGAGCCGCATGTACGTCCTGCAGGAAGAGCGGGTCAACGGCGCCAGCAACACCGAGCAGGTGGACGCCTTCACCGTGGTCAATCTGCGGGTCGGCCATGCCGTGCCGGCCCTCGGCGAAGTGGGCGAGGTCTTCCTCGCCGTGGAAAACCTGTTCGACCGCGACTACGCCTACCGCACCGGCTACCCCATGCCCGGCACCTCGGCCCAGGTCGGCGTGAAGATGGGCTTCTGAAGCCCCATGAAAGGAGACGCCCCATGACCACCCTGCGAACGCTGGCCCTTCTGGGCCTGTTGAGCCTGGGCAGCCCGCTTGCCCTGGCCGACGAGACCCAGCAGATCGAGCACCTGATGAAACACACCTGGGAAAAGCCCGGCGCGCCGCTGGATGTCGGGCCGGTCAGCACGGTCGAGGATTACGCCATCGCCGGCTGGACCCAGGGCGAGCGTGGCGGCCGGGCACTGCTGCAGCGCACTGCCGAGGGCTGGCGCGTGGTGCTCTGTGCCGGCGACAGCCTGCTGGACAGCGCCACCCTGCGCGATGCCGGCGTACCCGAAGCCCGGATCGGCACGCTGCAAGGCAAGGCCCGCGAGGCGGAAGCCCGGCAACCGGCCGCCCGCATCCGCCAGTTCGCCCTGTTCCAGGGGCAGGTGCGGGTGGACGCCGGGCACGCCCACGGCACGCACTGAGGCCTCACAACCACCGCTGATAGAACCCGTACTCCGCCTCCAGCGCATGGGCCAGGTTGGCGGCCTGGCGGAAGCCGTGGCCCTCCTCCGGGTAGAGGTGCACCTGGGCCTCGCGGCCGAGGCGCTGCAGGGCGTCGGCCATGGCCCGGGTCTGCTCCGGCACCACCACCACGTCGCGGCCGCCCTGGAAGAACAGCACCGGCGCGCGGATCGCCTCCGGGTGCAGGGCCGGGCTGCGGGCGTGGTAGCGAGCGGCATCGCGCACGGGGTCGCCGATCAGCCAGTCGAGGTAATCGGCCTCGAACTTGTGGGTCACCCGGCGCAGCGCCAGGGGCTCGCTGACGCCGTAGAGGCTGGTGCCGGCGCGGAACGGCGTGTCCCCGGCCAGGGCTAGCAGGGTGGTGAAGCCGCCGGCGCTGGCGCCACGGATGAAGGCCCGCGCCGGGTCGATGCGCCCAAGCCCGGCCAGGTGGGCGACCACCGCCCGCGCATCCGCCACGTCCACCTCGCCCCAGCGCCCCTGCAACCCCTGACGGTAGGCACGGCCATAACCGCTGCTGCCCCGGTAGTTGAGGTCGAACACGGCGAAACCGCGCTGGGTCCAGAACAGGATGCGCGGGTCGAACTGCGGGTAGCAGGCCGAAGTCGGCCCGCCATGGACGAACACCAGCAGCGGCGGCCGCTCATCCGCCGGACCCTCGCAGGCCGGGTTGCACGGCGGGTAGAAGAAGCCGTGGGCCGGCTCGCCGTCGCTGGCGAAGGTGATGGCCTCGGGCCTGGGCACGGCCTCGGCCGGCAACGGCAGCTCGCCCCCGGCCAGCACCTGCACCTCGCCCCCGATTCGGTCCACGGCCAGCACCGCCGGTGACCGGTCCGGTGCATGGGCGATGCAGTAGAAGGCCCGCGCATCCGCCGCCAGGGCACGGAAGCGGGTCCACTCCGGGGCCAGGCGCCGCTCGGCGTGGCCCTGCTGCTCCACCAGTTGGCCGAAGCCGCCTTCGAAGCGGCTCAGCAGCAGGTGGCCGGGCGCCAGCGACAGCCAGGTGCACAGCCCCAGCTGCCAGGGTGCCGGCGCGTGGTCCAGCCGCGCGCAGCCCGGCAGCGGCAGCCAGCCATCGGCCGTCTCGCCCCAGGGGCGCCAGGCCCCGTCGCGGTCGCTGAGGCAGAGCAGGCGCCGCCGGGCGTCGAAGCGCGGTTGCTGCAGGGATTCGCCACCGCCCTCCCCCGCCACCACGCGCGGCGCCGACCAGCCACCCATGGCCTCGCGCCAGGCGCAGCACAGGCGGGTGCTGGTCCAGGGCTGGGCGGGCCGGTCCCACTCGATCCAGGCCAGGCGCAGGCCGTCCTCGGAGAGGGTCGGCGCAGCGTAGAAGTCGGCCCCCTCGGCCACGACCCGGCGCTGGCCGTCGCCCAGGTCGAGGCTGACCAGGCGATTGCGCACCGGCCCATTACCGTGCTGCTCCTCCACCGCCAGCACTGCCCGGCCCTGGCGGTCGAAGGCCAGGTCACCCAGGCGGCTGCCCGGCGCGCCGGCAAGGCACAGCGGGTCGCCGTCGAGGGGCTGAATCCAGAGCTGCTGGTCGGCCTCGTCGACGAAGGCCACGGCGCCGTCCAGCACACAGAAGGCGCCCCCGCCGTACTCGTGCACGCGGCTGCGCACCGACTGCCCCGGCGGGGTCAGGCAGCGGGGCGCGCCGCCCTGCCACAACCACAGGGTGGTGCGCGCATCGCGCGGGTCGAAACGGCTCCACAGCAGCCCCTCGGGCGCGACGCGCAGCTCGCCGAAGTCACAACTGGCGGTGGCTGCATCGATCGCGCTGAAGGTGCTCGGCCAGGTCCCGAAAGGCTGGGCAGTTGACGGCATGACGGCCTCCGTTCAGGGCCTCGGCAAGGGTCACGCCTTGGCGATCAGCCGGGCGTTGGCCGGGTTGCGGAACACCAGCTCGTCCAGCCCGCCGGGCGCCTCCTCGGCCTGGCGGCGGGCGTCGAGGATGATGCCGTGGTGCTTCGATTTGCTGCACACCGGGTCGGCGTTGCTGGCATCCCCGGTGAGCATGAAGGCCTGGCAGCGGCAGCCGCCGAAGTCGCGGTCCTTCTCGTCGCAGGAACGGCACGGTTCGGGCATCCAGGCATCACCGCGAAAGCGGTTGAAGCCGAATGAGTCCTGCCAGATGTGGCGGATGCTGTGTTCACGCACGTTGGGGAACTGCACCGGCAGTTGCCGGGCGCTGTGGCAGGGCAGCGCGGTGCCGTCGGGGGTGATGTCGAGGAACAGGTTGCCCCAGCCGTTCATGCAGGCCTTGGGGCGCTCCTCGTAGTAGTCCGGGGTGACGAAGATCAGCTTGCAGGGGTGGTTCTCGGCCGCCAGCTTTTCCCGGTAGGCGTGGGTCACCGCCTCGGCACGGGCCAGTTGCTCGCGGGTCGGCAGCAGGCCGGCGCGGTTCAGCTCGGCCCAGCCGTAGAACTGGCAGGTGGCGAGTTCGACGTAGTCCGCCTCCAGCGCCAGGCACAGCTCGATGATGCGTTCGATGTGATCGATGTTGTGCCGGTGGGTGACGAAGTTGAGCACCATCGGGTAGCCCGCCGCCTTCACCGCCCGGGCCATGGCCAGCTTCTGGGCGAAGGCCTTGCGCGAGCCGGCCAGCAGGTTGTTCACCGCCTCGTCGGCGGCCTGGAAGCTGACCTGGATATGGTCCAGCCCCGCCTCGGCGAACTCGGCGATGCGCGCCTCGGTGAGGCCGATGCCGGAGGTGATGAGGTTGGTGTAGTAGCCCAAGCCACGCGCCGCGCGGATCAGCTCGGCCAGGTCCTGGCGCACCAGCGGCTCGCCGCCGGAAAACCCCAGCTGCGCCGCGCCCAGCTCACGGGCCTGGCGGAACACCTCGATCCACTCGGCGGTGCTCAGTTCCTCGCCCTGGCGGTCGAAGTCCAGGGGGTTGGAGCAATAGGGGCACTGCAGCGGGCAGCGGTACGTCAGCTCCGCGAGCAGCCACAGGGGCGGGCCGGGCGGGCTGGCAGCGCCGAGCGGTTCAACGCAGCTCGATCCAGAACTGAGCACTGGCCACCTCCATGAAGGCGAGGATGTCCTCGTCCAGCCCCGGCACGCCGGGGAAGCGCTCGGCGAGCTGGTCGATGATGGTGGCGACGCTGCGCTGGCCGTCCACCCGTTCGAGGATCAGCCCGGCGCTCTCGTTGAGCTTCACCATGCCTTCCGGGTAGAGCAGCACGTGGCAGCCCTGGGCCGGCTCGAACTGGAAGCGGAAGCCCCGGCGCAGGGCCGGTACGCGGATGCGCAGGTCCTCGCTCATAGCCCCAGCCCCCGGTGCCAGACCCGCTCGCGGGTCACCGTGTGGTAGGGCGGGCGCTCCAGCTCGTAGGCCATGCTCATGGCGTCGAGCATGCTCCACAGCACATCGAGCTTGAACTGCAGGATCTCCAGCATCCGCGCCTGCTGCTCCGCCGTGCGGTAGTGCGCGAGGGTGATGCGCAGGCCGTGCTCCACGTCGCGCCGGGCCTGGGACAGGCGCGAGCGGAAGTAGTCGTAGCCGGCCGGGTCGATCCACGGGTAGTGGGTGGGCCAGGCGTCGAGGCGCGACTGGTGGATCTGCGGCGCGAAGAGTTCGGTCAGCGAGCTGCTGGCCGCCTCCTGCCAGCTGGCGCGGCGGGCGAAGTTGACGTAGGCGTCCACGGCGAAACGCACCCCCGGCAGCACCAGCTCCTGGGACAGCACCTGCTCGCGGTCCAGCCCCACCGCCTCGGCCAGGCGCAGCCAGGCCTCGATGCCGCCGGCCTCGCCCGGTGCGCCGTCGTGGTCCTGGATGCGCTGGATCCACTCGCGGCGGGTGTCGCGGTCCGGGCAGTTGGCGAGGATCGCCGCATCCTTCAGCGGGATGCACACCTGGTAGTAGAAGCGGTTGGCCACCCAGCCCTGGATCTGCTCGCGGCTGGCGCGGCCCTCGTACATGGCGACGTGGAACGGGTGGTGGATGTGGTAGCAGGCGCCCTTGGCGCGCAGGGCCTGCTCGAATGCCGCCGGGGTCATGGCGTGCTGGCTCATGGGCAAGGCTCCTATAGCCGGATGTCCATTCCGTCCCGCGCCACCTCGATGCCATGGCGGGCCAGTTCGGCCCGCTCGGCGGAGCCGGCGTCGAGGATGGGGTTGGTGTTGTTGATGTGGATGAGCACCTTGCGCGGGCCGGGGATGCCGTCCAGCACCTCGATCATGCCGCCCGGCCCGCTCTGGGGCAGGTGGCCCATCTCGCTGCCGAGCTTGTCGCCCACCTCGCACAGGCGCATCTCGTCATCGCGCCAGAGCGTGCCGTCCACCAGCAGGCAATCGGCGCGGCGCATCCAGCCCAGCAGGGCCTCGTCCACCTGCCCCAGGCCCGGCGCGTAGAACAGCGAGCCGCCGCTGCGCAGGTCCTCGATGAACAGGCCGATGTTGTCCCCCGGGTGCGGGTTGCCCCGGTGCGGCGAATAGGGTGGCGCGCTGCTGCGCAGGGGGATCGCGGTGAAGCGCAGCCCCGGGCACGCGGGGATGACGAAGGGTTCGCCGTCCAGCGCAATGGGGTTCCAGGCCAGGCCGCCGTTCCAGTGCCGGAGCATCTCGAACAGCGGGAAGCCCCGGGTCAGGTCCTGGTGGACCATCTCGGTGCACCAGACCGCGTGCGGGCAGCCCTCGCGCAGGCTGAGCAGGCCGGTGACGTGGTCGATCTGGCTGTCCATCAGCAGCACCGCCGCGATGCCGGTATCCCGCAGGCGGCGGGCCGGACGCAGCGGCGCGAAGGACTCGATCTGCGCGCGGATGTCGGGCGAGGCGTTGCACAGCACCCAGTTCACCCCGTCGTCGCTCAGGGCGATGGACGACTGGGTGCGCGCCTCGGCGTCGAGGGTGCCGGCACGCAGGCCGGCGCAGTTGCGGCAGTGGCAGTTCCACTGCGGGAATCCGCCGCCAGCGGCGGACCCGAGAATGCGGATATGCATGGGAGAACCCCCAGGACGCCCCGGCGGACCGGGGCGCTTCGGATCAGCGGTTGGCGAAGTACAGCGTCACTTCGAAGCCAATGCGCAGGTCGGTAAAGGCGGGTTTGGTCCACATGGGTCGATCCTCTTCTTATTGGGGGCCGGAGCATTCCGGCGCCTCGAGTTAAACACCGGCCCGGAGGGCTCCGAATGCTACTTTCGACGGAGTTCCGGTCCTGATTTGGTAGGGGTCGGCGAGCCCCTGCGCACCGGCCGATCGGGTGACCGAACCCGCCACGGCACGGCCCCGCGTGCCCTACCCGGGATTGGAGGGCCCGAGCCCGCCCCGGGTTCGAAGAAAACGGCGACCGGTGCCCAGCCCTCTCTCACCAGGCCCGACCCGCAGCTCGCCAAGCCCCGACTGATGGGGCCTTGCCCCGCCCCAGCCGCCGACCACGGGGCCCCGACCTACTACTTTGGTACTGCTTCAATCCGTAGAACGTAGGATTTGCAAGGCTCCCGCCCTGGCATGTAATGGGCCGACAAGAACAATGAGAACCTCGCCATGCGCCTCATCCAGAAGGCCCTGCTGCTCTGCCTGCTGTCCGTCCCTGCCTGGGCGGCGGACACTACCGCCCCGCTGTTCTCCCCGGACGGCTACCGCATCACCCAGTACCGCAGCCCCACCCCGGCCCGGCACGAGCAGGCCCGCACCCTCGACACCGAGGGCCTGCGCCAGTTGCTGGCCCGCGAGCCGCGTACCCGCCTGGTGGACGTCTACCGGCGCACCTGGCTGAACGAGCGCTTCATCCCCGACGAGGTCCACGCCAACCTGCCCGGCAGCCTGTGGCTGGCCAACACCGGCGACGGCGCCCTGACCCCGGACTGGCAGGCCTACTTCAGCCGCAACCTCGAACGCATCAGCCAGGGCGACAAGGACTGGCCCCTGGTGTTCTACTGCCGCTCCGATTGCTGGCTGGGCTGGAACGCCGCCCGCCGCGCCCACGCACTGGGCTACCGCAACCTCTACTGGTACCGTGACGGCATCGACGCCTGGCAGCAGGCCGGCCTGCCGCTGACACCGGCCGAACCGCAGCCCTTCCCCTGATCGCCGTCCACCCACAACCACAACAACGAGGTGACCTGGCCATGTACAAGATCCTGATCGCCGACGATCACCCCCTGTTCCGCGAAGCCATCCACAACGTCATCAGCGACGGCTTCCCCGACAGCGAAGTCATGGAGACCGCCGACCTGGACAGCGCCCTCGGCCTGACTCAGGAGCACGACGACCTCGACCTCATCCTGCTCGACCTGAACATGCCCGGCATGCACGGCCTCAACGGCCTGATCAACCTGCGCAACGAGGCGCCGACCATCCCGGTGGTGATCGTCTCCGCCGAGCAGGACAAGCAGGTGGTGCTGCAGGCCATCACCTACGGCGCAGTGGGTTTCATCACCAAGTCCTCGCCGCGCGCGCAGATGACCGAGGCCATCGAGCAGATCCTCAACGGCAACGTCTACCTGCCCTCGGACATCATCCGCACCCAGAAGGCCGCGCCGCGCCGGGGCCAGGACGAGCACGCCATCCCGCCGGAGCTGCTGCAGGCGCTGACCCGCAAGCAGCTGCTGGTGCTGGAGCGCATGACCAAGGGCGAATCCAACAAGCAGATCGCCTACAACCTGGACATCGCCGAGACCACGGTGAAGGCCCACGTCTCGGCCATCCTGCGCAAGCTCAACGTGCACAACCGGGTGCAGGCGATCCTCTGCGCCAGCGACATCGACTTCTCGGCCTACCTGCGCCGCTGACCACGGCGCCCACGCCCGGAGGCCCATGCCCGCTCCACGCATCCTGCTGCTCACCGCCCTGGCCATGCTGGCCTTCGCCGGCAACTCGCTGCTCTGTCGCCTGGCCCTCAAGCACACCGCCGTGGACGCGGTGAGCTTCACCGTGCTGCGCCTGGTGGCCGGTGCCCTGGTGCTCGGCCTGCTGCTGCGCCTGCGCCGCCCGCCCCTGGCCCCCAGCGGCAACTGGCGGGCCGCCACTGCGCTGTTCGTCTATGCCGCCGCCTTCTCCTACGCCTACCTGCAACTGGATGCGGGCAGCGGCGCACTGCTGCTGTTCGGCGCGGTGCAGCTGAGCATGGGCGCGGTGGGCCTGCTGCGTGGCGAACGCCTGGGGCCGCTGCAGAGCATCGGCTTCCTGCTGGCCGGCGGCGGGCTGGTGGTCCTGTTGCTGCCCGGCGCCAGCGCCCCGCCTCTGGGCGGCGCCCTGCTGATGCTGCTGGCAGGCCTGGCCTGGGGCGCCTACACCCTGCTCGGCCGCCAGGCCGGCCCGCCGCTGGCGGCCACGGCGGGCAACTTCATCCGCGCCCTGCCCCTGGGCGGGCTGTTGCTGCTGCCCTTCCTCGGCCAGTTGAGCTGGGACGGCCCGGGCCTGGCCTATGCGCTGCTCTCCGGCGCGCTCACTTCCGGCATCGGCTACGCCATCTGGTACAGCGCCCTCCCCGGTCTGGGCGCCCTGCAGGCCGCCAGCGTGCAGCTGAGCGTCCCGGTCCTGGCCGCCCTCGGGGGCGCCCTGCTGCTGGGGGAAGCCATCAGCCTGCGCCTGGCGCTGGTGTCGGTGGCGGTGCTGGGTGGTATCGCACTGGTGCTGCGGGGGCGGTTCCAGGCGAAGCCGGCAGGGGCCTGAGCCAAACCGCCGAGACGCACGCTGACGTCATGCCGGCTGATGGGACAGCGACAAGGCCCTCCGCAGAAAGAACCCATTCCATGATCCACCGCGCATTGACGCGGCCTTTCATGCCGCTAGAATGCGAGACCATGAATACGTTAACGATCCGCCTCGCGGCCGCCTATTACGCCTACCCGACTCCTGATTCCAGGCGGTAGCCGCGTGCTCATCCGATCCGCCTGAGGCGGCTCGGAATCCCCGGTCTCCTCGGGCCCAACCAAGGAGACACCATGAACACCACCCCCGACCTCCTCGCCCTGCTGCAAGCCCGTGGCTTCGTGCACCAGTGCACCGACCTGGAAGGCCTGCGCCAGCACCTCGCCCAGGGCCCGGTCAGCCTCTACCTGGGCTTCGACGCCACCGCCGACAGCCTCCACGTCGGCCACCTGCAGGGCCTGATGCTGATGCGCTGGATGCAGCGCTTCGGCCACCACCCGATCCTGCTGATCGGCGGGGCCACCACGCGCATCGGCGATCCCAGCTTCCGTGACGAGAGCCGGCCGATGCTGAGCGAGGCGCAGATCCAGGCGAACATCGCCGGCATCACCTCCGCCTTCGGCCGCTACGTCGACCTCGACGCCCCCGGCGCGCGGGTGGTGGACAACGCCGAGTGGCTCGACGGCATCGGCTACCTGGCCTTCCTCAACCAGGTGGGGCGGCATTTCTCGGTCAACCGCCTGCTGACCTTCGACGCGGTGCGCCAGCGCCTGGACCGCGAGCACTCGCTGTCCTTCCAGGAGTTCGGCTACACCCTGCTGCAGGCCCACGACTTCACCGAGCTGGCGCGCCGGCATGGCTGCACCCTGCAGCTGGGCGGTGCGGACCAGTGGGCGAACATCATCAACGGCGTGGAGCTGGGGCGCCGCCAGGGCACCGCGCCGCTCTACGGGCTGACCATGCCGCTGCTGACCACCAGCGACGGGCGCAAGATGGGCAAGTCCGCCAATGGCGCGGTGTGGCTCAACGCCGACCGCCTGGCGCCCTATGCCTTCTGGCAGTTCTGGCGCAACTGCGACGACCGCGATGTGGCCCGCTTCCTGGCCCTGTTCACCGAACTGGAGCTGGACGAGATCGCCCGCCTGGCAGCGCTCAAGGGCGCCGAGCTGAACGCCGCCAAAGTGGTGCTGGCCAACCACGCCACCGCCCTGGCCCACGGCGAGGCGGCGGCCCGTGAGGCGGAAGCCACGGCAGCGGCGCTGTTCGGCGGCGGCCAGGGCGACCTGGCGGCGGTGCAGCTGGAGCTGTCGGCCGAGGCGCTGGCGCAGGGCGCGACGCTGATCGACCTGTTGCTGGATGCCGGCCTGCAGCCCTCCCGTGGCGCGGCCCGGCGCCTGGCCGCCGGCGGTGGCGTGCGCCTGGACGGGGTGGAGGTGCGCGACCTCGACGCGCCGCTGCCGGCCGAGGCCCAGGGCTGGACCCTGAGCCTGGGCAAGAAGCGCCACTACGCGATCCGCGTGTCCCGCGGCTGAGGCTCAGGCCGGGGCGCTCTCCGGCGCCTCGGCCTCGCGGGCCTGGGCGTCGAGCATGGCCTGGATCTCCTGGGTGGCCTGGCGGGTGTTGCCGGCGAGCTTCTTCACCTCGTCGGCGACCACCGAGAAGCCCCGGCCGACATCACCGGCCCGCGCGGCTTCGATGGCGGCATTCAGGGCCAGCAGGTTGGTCTGCTCGGCGATGCCCTTGATCACCCCCACCACCTGGGCGATCTGCCCGTAGGCCTGCTGGTTGCGCCGCTGGCGCTGCTCGTGGGCCAGGTGCAGGGCGCGCTCGTCGCTGATGTCGCGCACGGCGCCGATCACTCGGTACAGCCGGCCGCCTTCGTCGCGCACCGCACGCCCGCGCTCGCGGCACCAGATGTAGCCGCGCTGGCGATGGCGCATGCGGTACTCCACCACGTATTCGCCGCTGCCGGCGGGGTCGGCGATCTCCCGCTCGAACAGCCCCAGCACCCGGGGCAGGTCCTCGGGGTGGGTGATGCCCACCTGGCTGTCCCAGCCATCGGGCAGTTCGTCCGGGCGGTAGCCGAGCACGGCGCGGAACTGGTTGGAGATGCGCATCAGGCTGTGGGGGTCGTCGAGGCGCCCGTTGGCCACCTGCAGGTCCCAGCAGCCCTCGGTGAGGGTGGCGCGGGTCTGCTCCCAGACGTGGGTTTCCAGCGCCCAGTCGCGCTGGGCCTGGGCCCAGTGCCGGCGTTCGGCGTCGAAGGCCTGGAGGGTCTCGGCCTGCTGCCCTTCGAGCTGGGTGAGCTGCCGTGCAAGATCGGCGAGGCGGGCCTGGTCAGCCGCGTGCTCGCGCTGGCAGCGCGCCAGGTCGGCACCCAGGCGCTGCGCCTCCAGCAGGGCCTGGCGCAGGTCCTCCAGGGGGTCGGAGAGTGCGCGGTCGGGGAGTTGGGCGGGCGTTTGGCCGGGGTCGGCGAGCACCTGCCGCAGCAGGGTGTCGAGTTGGCGGACCCAGTCCTTTCGGGTGTCGCGGAACAGCATGCATCCTCCCGGGCGCCGCCCCGGCGAGGAAGGTGGGAAGGGCGACGTGCCGGGCACTCTAGGAAAGCCGCCGGGCAGGGTCTTGCACGACCCTGCCCGGCGCTTGACCGAGCCTGCCGGCGCGGATCAGGCGGCGATGATGGCCTTGAGCACGCTGCGGAAGGTCTCCACCTCTTCGGCGCTGAACTGGCTGAAGACGCTGTCCTGCTGCTCCTGGGCGATGCTCCAGAGCGCTTCGGCCTGCTCCACGCCCAGCGGCGTGAGGGCGTAGCTGCCGCCCTGCTCCACCACCATGTCCTTGCGCCGGAGGATGGCGGCCGCTTCCTCGATCTCGCGCCTGGGCATCGCCACTTCGCGCTGCAGGCCGCACTCGTCGAGGCCGGCGTCGTTCTCCAGCACCATCAGCATGCGCGCCTCGCTGGTGCGCAGGCCGGTGGACAGCTGGCGCGGCTGGTAGGCGGCCTGGTAGCTGCGCAGGGCCTGGGTCATGAGGTAGTAGAGGTTGTGCCGCAGGCGACCCTGGAAGGCGCTGGTGGCGGGGCGCTCCTCTTCCTTGCGGGTCATCCGCGCATGGGGCAGGACCATGGAATAGGCGCCCTGGTGGTAGAGCAGCGGGGAGCGGCCGAAGTCGTCGAAGGCCACCACCTTGCCGATCAGGATCCAGTGGTCGCCGCCCTCGATCTGCGCCCACTTCTCGCACTGGAAGCGCGCCGAGCAGTCGGCGAACAGCGGGGAGCCGCCAAGGCCGACCTCGTGCTCGAAGCCGGCGAACTTGTCGTCCTTGGAGCGGGCGAAGCGGTTGGACAGGTCGATCTGGTCGGCGGCCAGGATGTTCACCGCGAAGTGGCTGGCCGCCTCGAACACCGGCAGGCTGCCGGAGCGCTTGTCGATGCTCCAGAGGATCAGCGGCGGGTCGAGGGACACGGAGTTGAAGCTGTTGGCGGTGACGCCGGCCTTCTCGCCCGAGGCGGTGGCGGCGGTGACGATGGTCACGCCGGTGGCGAAGTTGCCCAGCGCGCGACGGAAGTCGCGCGGGTCGAAGCACGCTTGGGTAGTCATAGTCGTCTCGCTGGCCGCCCTGCTGGCGAGGGCGGCGTTCTTGTTATCGGGTGGCGGGGTCAGACCATGCTCGGGTCCGGCTCCAGGCCCATCAGCTCGCGGCCGAGGATCTGCGCGCAGACGTCGTAGTCGGTGTAGGCGTGGGCGCCGGTCATGTGCGAGTCACGGAACAGGCGCTGCATCTCGTTGCCCTCGAACCAGGCGGTGCCGCCAGCGGCTTCGAACAGGCGGTCCACGGCCTGGATGCACATCTTCACGGCGTAGGCCTGGTTGGTGCGCCAGTAGGCCAGGGTCTCGCGGCTCGGGTACTCGTGGCGCTCGCCATGGGCGGCGTGGTCCTGCCAGGTCTTCTCCAGGAAGGCGCGGGCGGCGGCCACCTGGTGGGTCGACTCGGCCAGGCGCATCAGTGCCGGTGTGGCGGTGCCGACGCTGGCGCCGGTGTAGGCCCGCACGCGGTTTTTGGTCTTTTCCTTGAAGGCCTCCAGCATGCGCTCGGCGATGCCCAGGCTGATGGAGGCGAAGCCGCTGGCGAAGTACGGGCGGTACGGGGTGTAGAAGATCTTGCTGTCGGGGTACAGGCCGAAGCCGGCGGAGCGGCCTTCCATCATGTCCTTGGCGGCCTGGATGCGGTGGTTGGGGACGAAGGCGTCCTTGATCACCAGGGTCTTGGTGCCGCTGCCGCGCATGCCGGCGGCGAACCAGTCGTCACGGATCTCGTAGTCGCTGCGCGGCAGCACGGCGAAGCAGTAGACCAGCTCACCCTCGGCGTTCTGCCGGCGGCAGCCGACGATGGCCCACTCGGCGTGGTCGCAACCGCTGCTCCAGCCCATCTCGCCGTTGAAGCGCACGCCGCCGTCCACTTCCTCGATGCGGCCGAAGGGGGCGATGGAGCTGCTGGCGGTGGCGTCCGGGTTCTTGCCCCAGATTTCGTCCTGCAGTTGCTTGGGGAACATCGCCAGCTGGTGGCTGTGGGTGCACAGCAGGCTGAAGGCCCAGGCGGTGCTGGCACAGGCGCCGGCCAGGGCGATGACGCACTCGGTGAATTCCGGCAGGGAGATCTCCAGGCCGCCGTAGGCACGGGGCTGGAAGGCGCGGTGCATGCCGATGCCCTTGAGCATGGCGATGTTCTCGGCGGGGACCATGCGATCACGCTCGGCCTGGGCGGCATTGGCGGCGATGGCGGGGAGGATTTCCCGCAGTGCGTCGAGCAGGGGATTTGTCTTTTTCATCTGGAGGCCCTGGTTATTGTTGGTCGCAGGCAGGCGCTACCGCGAACGCTCCGGAACACCCGGCATGCGTGACATGCGGTCTGACTACCCGGTGGGGTTCGGGCACATTATGAAGATATGAACGATCCCCCTGAATGGACGTTCCACAGGGTCGATTGTACTTTCCATGGGATTTTCGCGATTTCATGCCTGGCTTTCCAAGCGCTGCCGACGCCCTGCCCCGCTCGGCCCGAGAGGCACCCGTCGCGACAGACATGAATATGTTAATGAACGGCGTTTTTCATTAGCATGAGCGCCCCGCCCCCTTGCCGCCGCCCGACCATGACCTGGCCCACCGCCCTGCGTGCCCTGCGCCACCGCAACTTCCGCCTGTACTTCTTCGGCCATGCCGTTTCCACCCTGGGCACCTGGATCCAGCAGGTGGCGCTGGCCTGGCTGGTGTACCGCCTCACCGGCTCCTCGGCGCTGCTGGGGCTGGTGACCTTCGTAGCGCTGCTGCCGCAGTTGCTGGTGGGCCCGCTGGCCGGCGCCTGGATCGACCGGCACGACAAGCGCCGCCTGCTGATCGCAGTGGAGGCGCTGCTCGGGGTGCAGGCCGCCACCCTGGCGGCGCTGACCGCCAGCGGCCTGATCGGGCCGGGGCTGATCGTATTCATGGCCGGGCTGCTGGGGGTGCTCAACGCGGTGGACACGCCGCTGCGCCAGTCGCTGCTCAGCCGCTTCGTCGACGAGCGCGAGGACCTGGCCAACGCCCTGGCACTGAACGCCATGCTCTTCACCCTCGCCCGCTTCGTCGGCCCGCCCCTGGCCGGGCTGCTGCTGGGGGTGGTCAGCGAGGCGCTGTGCTTCGCCCTCAACGCCCTCTCCTACGGCGCGCTGATGCTGGGCCTGTGGTGGGTGCGCATGGGGCCGATCCCGCGGGCCAGCGGCTCGTTCCGCAACGTGTTCGGCGAAGGGGTGGCCTATGCACGGGGCACGCCGGCGGTGAAGGCGATGATGCTCAGCGTGATGGCGGTCAACCTCACCGCCTCCAGCTACGTGGTGCTGCTGCCGGTGTTCGCCAAGGACATCTTCGCCGGTGATGCCACCACCCTCGGCTGGCTCTGGGGGGCGGCCGGGCTCGGCTCGCTGGCCTCCAGTGTGCTGCTGGCCAGCCACCGGGCGCCGAGCGCCCTGCCCCGGGTCATCCTCGCGTCGGCGGCGGCCAGCGGGCTGGCCATGCTGGTGTTCGCCTGGAGCACGCAGCTATGGCTGTCGCTGGTGGCGATGGCGGTATTGGGCTTCGGCATCTCCAGCAGCAACGTCGGCACCAACATCGTGCTGCAGAGTTCAGCCCCGGAGACCCTGCGCGGGCGGGTGGTGTCGCTGTACACCTCGGTGCGCTTCGGCTTCGACGCCATCGGCGGGCTGCTCGCCGGCCTGCTGGCGGCGCAGCTGGGCGCGCCGCCGGTGCTGGCTGCAGCCGGCGTGCTGTTGCTGCTCTATTGCCTGTGGGATGCGCGCCGGGCCAGCCGGTAGGCCAGCAGGCAACCGATGCCGGTGGCGCCGATCACCAGGCACATGGGCAGCGGGGTGCCGTCGTACAGGGCACTGACCAGCGCGCTGCAGGCGGTGCCCAGGCCGAACTGGGTGGCCACCGCCAGCCCGGCCGCCGCACCGGCCTGCCCCGGATAGGCCGCCAGCAGGCAGGCCAGGCAGTTGGCGCCGAGCAACCCGGTGACGCTGACGTACGCCACCACGCAGGCCACCACCGCCGGCAACCCGCCGACCCCGGCGAGCCCCACGCCGGCCAGGGCCAGTCCGGCCACGGCGGCCACGGCGGTGCCCCAGGCCAGCATGTGCTCGGGCGACACGCGCCCCACCAGCCGGGCATTCAGGAAGGTGGCGACGATGATGCCGGCGATGTTCAGCCCGAACAGCCAGGCATAGCCCAGGGGCGAGACGCCGAAGTAGCCGATGTAGACGAAGGGCGAGGCGGTGATGAAGGCGAACATGCCGGCGAAGCACAGGCCCATGCAGAAGATGTAGCCCAGCGCCAGCGGCTGCAGCGCCATGCGCCCGTAGGCGCGAAAGGCCTCGCCCAGGGTGCGGCCACGGGCCTCCGGCAGGTGCGTCTCGGGGATCTTCCAGGCGGTGGCCAGCAGGCACAGCCCGGCGAACACCATCAGCACCACGAACAGCGAGCGCCAGCCGGCCATCAGCATCAGGTAGCCGCCCAGCAGCGGCGCCACCAGGGTGGCGAACATGGTCACCAGGTGCATCAGCGAGAGCACCCGCGCCGCGTCGCGCAGGGGGAACAGGTCCCGCACGATGGCCCGCGCCAGCACCGAGGCCGCGGCCCCGCCGAGGGCCTGCAGCAGGCGCCAGGCGATCAGTGCCTCGACGCCGCTGGCCAGCACGCAGCCGAGGCTGGCCACCAGGTACAAGGCGATGCCACCCAGCAGCAGGCGGCGCCGGCCGTAGCGGTCGGACAGCGGCCCGTAGGCGAGCATGCCCAGGCACAGCCCGGCGAGGAACACGCCGATGGTCAGCTGCACCGCCGACTCCGGCGCGCCCAGGTCGGCGGCGATGCGCGGCAGGCTCGGCAGGTACATGTCGATCGACAGCGGGGCGAAGGCCACCAGGGCGGCCAGCAGCACGATCAGGCGCTGGGGCTGGGCAACGGTCGGGGTCATGGGCGGGTTCCGCAGCGGCAGGAAGGAAACGGCCGCCCGCAGGCGGCCGGCTGGATCAGAGGCTGAGCAGCCACAGGCTGAGCCCGGGGAAGGCCACCAGCAGGGCGATGCGCACCAGGTCGGAACAGAGGAAGGGCACGATGCCCCGTGCCGTCTCGCCGTAGGGCACGTCGCCGGCGGCGCGCTGGACGATGAACAGGTTCATGCCCAGGGGCGGGTGGATCAGGCCGATCTCCACCACCATCAGCGCGAGGATGCCGAACCAGATGGACTTCTCCGTCTCGCCGAGGCCGAAGAAATCCAGGCCCATGATCATCGGGTAGAAGATCGGGATGGTCAGCAGGATCATCGCCAGCGAATCCATCACGCAGCCCAGCAGCAGGTACAGGGCGAGGATCAGGATCAGCACCAGCATCGGCGCCAGGCCGCTGCCGATCACCCAGGCCGCCAGCTCGCCGGGCATCTGGGTCAGCGCCAGGCCGGAGTTGAGCAGGTCGGCACCCAGCAGCACGAGGAAGATCATCGCGGTGGTCTCGGCGGTGCCCAGCAGGCTGGCGCGCAGCCCGCTCCAGCGCATGCCGCCCTGCAGCACGGCGAGCACGCCACAGGCGGCGGCGCCGATGGAGGCCGCCTCGGTGGGGTTGGCCCAGCCACCGTAGATGCCGACGATCACCACCAGGAACACGCCGATCACCGGGCTCACGCCCAGCAGCGCGCGCAGCCGCTCCGCCGTGCTGGCACGGGGGGAGACGGTGGCCTGGCTCTCGTCCCGCGCCACCATGATCCGCAGCACCAGCATGTAGCCGAGGATGGCGATCACCCCCGGCACGATGGCGGCGACGAACAGCTTGGCGATGGATTCCTGGGTCAGCACCGCGTAGATGATCAGCGGCACCGACGGCGGGATGAGGATGCCCAGGGTGCCACCCGCCGCCACCGTGGCGGTGGCCAGGCGCCCGGAATAGTTGTGCCGGCGCAGCTCCGGCAGAGCCACGTGGCTCATGGTGGCGGCAGTGGCCAGGGACGAGCCGCAGATGGCCCCGAAGCCGGCGCAGGCGCCGATGGCGGACAGGCCCATGCCGCCCTTCCAGTGGCCGATGAAGGCCGAGGCGCAGCGGAAGATGGCCCGCGACAGGCCGCCGTGGGTAGCGAACTGGCCCATCAGCACGAACAGCGGGATCACCGCCAGGTCGTAGTTGGACAGCCGCGAATAGGCTAGGTCGTTGAGGGTGAACAGCAGCGAGGACAGGTCACCGTCGTTGACCGCCCAGAAGCAGGCGGCGCCGCCCACCAGCATGGTGATGCCGATGTGTACCCGCAGCAGCAGGAGGCTCATGGTGATGGCGAGGGCGATCAGCCCGAGGGCGAGGCCGCTCATGCCGCACCCCCGCCACCCAGTACCCGCGCCGCTCGGGCCAGCGCGCACAGGGCGAGCAGGCCCAGGCTGGGCACGATCAGCGCCAGGGGGATCCACAGCGGCAGCGAGAGCAGCGTGGTGGCATCGCCGTATTCGCGGTTGTCGACCATCTGCAGTGCGGTGCGCCAGGCCAGCAGGCCGGCCGCGGCGGCGCACAGCAGGTGGGCCAGGGTGTCCAGGCCACGGCGGATGCCCGCCGGCAGCCAGTTGCTCAGGGCATCGACGCGGATGTGCATGCCGCGCAGTTCGCACAGCGGCAGGAAGGCGGCGATGGCGATGGCCGCGCCGACTTCCATCAGCTCCATGTCACCGCGCACCGGGGTGGAGAACAGCTTGCGGCCGATGATGGAGAGCATGGACATGCCCACCAGGGCGATCAGCACCAGGCCACCGGCCAGGGCGAAGGCCTCGGCCACCCGCAGCAGCCCCCGCTGCAGCGGACCGAGGTCCGCCGCCGGGGTGAAATCCAGGGATTCCTTCATGGTGCTTACCGGGCCTCGCTGGCGAGGGTGCGCACGCCGTCGACCAGGGCACGGCCGTCCAGGCCCTTGCCGTCGGCCTCGCTGATCCACTGCTCGACGGCACCGGCCGAGGCCTTGCGCAGGGCTTCGTAGTCGGCCTCGGCGAAGGTCACCCGCGCGTCGGCCGGGGTGGCGGCGACGGCGGTATCGGTGGCCTTGTCCCAGGCGCTGGCGAAGCGTTCCGACAGGGCCTTGCCACTGTTGCGCTCGATGATGGCCTGCAGGTCCGGCGGCAGGCTGTCGAACTTGCGCGGGTTCATCAGCATCGCCAGCACGGTGTAGCCCACGGCGGGCTGCCCTTCCGGCACGTCGGTGTGGAACTGGGTCACTTCGTCGAGCTTGGTGGCGGGCACCACTTCCCAGGCGGCCAGGGCACCATCCACCACGCCCTTGGAGATGGCTTCGGTCATCTGCGCCGGCGGCATGCTCACCGGGGTCGCGCCCAGGCTTTCGACGGTCTTGGCGGCGGTGCGGCTGGAGGCCCGCAGCTTCAGCCCGGCCAGGTCCGCCAGGGTCTTCACCGGCTGGCCACGGGTGTGCAGGCTCATGCCGCCGTCACCGTGGACCACCAGCACCTTGTAGCCCTTGAAGTCGTCCTTGGCGTAGCGCTCGTAGTAGTCCCAGATGATGGCGTTGCCCCGCGCACCGCCGCTGGGCAGCACGAACGGCAGCTCCAGCGCCTCGACCCGGGGGAACTTGCCGGCGGAATAGGCCGGGGCGGTCCAGACGATGTCGGCCACGCCGTTGCGCGCCATGTCGGCGAGCTTGGCCGGCGTGCCGCCGAGCTGCATCGAGGGGTAGAGCTGGCAACGCAGGCGACCGGCGGACTCCTCGGTCAGCTGCGCGCACCAGGGCTCGATGATGTTGGCCTGGGCGTTGGAGGTGGAAGGCAGGAAATGCGCCACCTTGAGGGTGATCACATCGGCGGCCTGGGCCAGGTGCGCCAGCGGCAGGGCCAGGCACAGGGTAGCGAGGGGAAGGATCTTCATCGGGGTGGCTCCTTGTTGTTCTTGTAGGGCGGGACGGGGAACGCAATTCCGTTAATAAGTTAATTTTATTGCGCGCACTGTCAACACCTCTTCGCGAGGCCGCTGCGTCTCGGGCGGGCTCATCTCGCGTCCCGAATTCAATTAAATTCATATAAATCAATTAGTTAAACAAATTTATACACACGAAAAGGTCACCCACCCAACCAAGGTCGATCTCCATCCGTATTGTTAAAATATTAACTAAATGCCTAGAGTATGCCCGCCATCGCCCACCCGACGGCGATGGTTTCCACTCAATCCTGGAGACAAGAACAATGATCAGGACCCCGAAACCGCTGGCACTCGCCTGCCTGCTGGGCCCCGCGCTGGGCCTCGGTGGCGTGGCACGGGCCGACTTCCTGGCCGACAGCAAGGCCAGCGTCGAAGCCCGCAACATGTACATGAACCGCGACTTCCGCCAGCACGGCGCCGCCCAGGCCAAGGCCGAGGAATGGGCCCAGGGCTTCACCCTGCGCTACGAGTCCGGCTTCACCGAAGGCACCGTCGGCTTCGGTCTGGACGCCATGGGCCAGACCGCCATCAAGCTCGACTCCGGCAAGGGCCGGCGCGGCACCGGCCTGCTGCCCTACGGTGCCCAGAGCCACGAGCCCGAGGACACCTACAGCGAGCTGGGCGTGACCGCCAAGCTGCGCCTGGCGCGCAGCGTGCTGAAGCTCGGCACCCTGCAGCCGCAGCTGCCGGTGGCCGCCTACAACGACGTGCGCCTGCTCTCCTCCACCTACTCCGGCGGCCTGCTGACCTCCCAGGACGTGGATGGGCTGACGCTGAACGTCGGCCGGCTGGAGAAGATCAACCTGCGTGACTCCTCCAGCAACGACGAGATGAACTACGGCGGCGTGGAAAGCGCACACCTGGACCTGATCGGCGGCAGCTACGCGGTCAACCCGGGGCTGACCCTCAGCTACTACGCCGCACAGATGGAGGACATCTACCGCCAGCACTTCGTCGGCCTGGTGCACAACGCCACCCTCGGCGACGGGGTGACGCTGAAGACCGACCTGCGCTACTTCGACACCGGCGAGCACGGCGACCACCGCTACCGCAGCGCCAAGCGGGTGGACGGCGGGCGCATCGACAACCGCTTCTTCAACGGCATGCTCACCCTCGGCATGGGCGCCCACAAGGTCGGCCTGGGCTACCAGAACCTCTCCGGCGACGGCGACTTCGCCTACCCGGGGCTGGACCCGTACTCGGTCAACCTGGTGACCTTCAACGTCTTCACCAAGGCCGAGACGGACGCCTGGCAGGCGCGCTACGACTTCGACTTCGCCGCCCTGGGCATCCCCGGCCTGAGCTTCATGACCCGCTACGTGAGCGGTGAACACGTGCAGACGGCCAGCGTGCGCAACGGCAAGGAGTGGGAGCGCGACACCGACCTGGCCTACGTCTTCCAGGACGGCCCGCTGAAGGGCTTCAACGTGCGCCTGCGCAACGCCACCTTCCGCTCCAGCAACGGGCTGACCACCGACGTGGACGAGAACCGGCTGATCCTCGGCTACACCCTGCCGCTGTTCTGAGCCCCGTCGCGTCTCCCCGGTGGCCACACGGGCTGCCGGGGAGCCGGCATTCGGCGCGCCCCGGCGGTGGCTCGGTGCCGGCGTGAGCGTGGAGGGTTCTAGGCCGGAAGCGATAGGTGGGTGCGGATCGCCTCCAGTGCCGCGCCCACCGTCAGCCGGGCCGTGTCGACGGTGAAGGGCGGGCTCTCCCACGGGTCGAACGCATGCCGCTGCACGGACGCCCAGCTGGGCGGCACCAGGCCCGGGATGTCGCCCTGGCGCGTCTCGACCCGGCGCCGGTGCTCGGCCGCGTCACTGCAGATCACCCGCACGTCGCACAGCCTCGCGCCGGCGTCGGCTGCCACCTGTGCCCAGGCCTGGCGGCTCTCGGCCACCGGGTTGACGCAATCCACCACCACCCGATGCCCCAGCCGCAGGTTGCCCAGGGCCAGGCCATTGGCCACGCGGTAGCCGCTGGTGCCCACGTCGGCGGCGATGCCGGCCTCGCGGATGGCCTGCTCGATCACGTCGAGCCGCAGGTACACCGCGCCCAGCTCGCGGGCCAGGCGCGATGCGAGCGTGGTCTTGCCGGTGCCCGGCAGACCCGTGAAGACGATCAGCACGCTCATTTCATTCCGCCCCTCGGCTGCTGCGGTAGGCCCCCGGGGTCATCCCGGCGTGGCGAGTGAAGAAGCGGCTGAAGTAGGCCGGGTCCTTGAAGCCCAGGCGGTAGCCGATGCCGTTCACCGACTCCCCGGTGAACAGCAGCAGGCGCCGCGCTTCCTGCATCAGCCGTTCGAACACCAGGCGCTTGGAGGGCATGCCGGCGATGCGTCGGCACACCTCGTTGAGCCGTGCCTCGGTCACGCCCAGGGCATCGGCATACTGGCCCAGGCCCCAGTGCTCGGGGTAGCGCTGCTCGATCAGCACGTTGAAGCGCTGGAAGATGTGCAGGTCCTCGCGGCGGGCCGGCTGGGCGGCCAGGGAGCGGCTGGAGAGGCGCAACAGGCTGATGAAGATCAGCTCGGTCAGCGCCACCAGGCTCAGGGCGCGGCCCGGTCGGCTGTCGGCGAATTCCTGGCGCAGTTCGTCGAACAACAGGTTCAGGCGTGCCACCTCCCCTTCGTAGCGCGGCTCCAGCGCCCCCACCGACACGCACAACGGCGCGATGCGCGGACCGCTGGCGAGCCCGGCGTGGGCCTCCAGCAGCGGCCACACCAGTTGCTGGCGCACGGTCAGCACATGGCCGTCGCTTTCCGCATCGGTGACGAAGGCGTGGGTGACGGTGGGCGGGGTGAGGAAGAACATCGGCCCTTCCTGGACGAAGCCCTCGTCGTCGAGGAACACCCGCACGGTGCCGCTCTTGACGTAGTGCACCTGGAAGAAGCGGTCGTGGCGGTGCACCGGCATGTTGCGGCCGAAGAAGTCGGCAAGCTTGCCGAGGGCCTCGTAGTGCACATCGGCATCGGCGTAGCGCTGGTCATAGACCTGGCCGATGTCGATGTTGGGGATGGGCGAGGACACCGCCATCGTGGCCGCCTCCGCGGGGCTCAGGGCTTGATCTGCTTCAGCTCGTTGAGCAGGTCCAGGAGCTGCTGCAGCTTGGCCTCGCCGAACTGCTGGTGGATCTTCTGGTAGTTGCGCTCCATGCCATCGCTCATGGACACGAAACACTGCTGGCCCTTCTCGGTCAGGCCGACGAAGACCCGGCGCTGGTCCTGGGCGGACTTCCAGCGGCGCACCACGCCATCACGCTCCAGGCGCGCCAGCACGCCGGTCATGCTCGGCTTGAGGATGCAGGCCTGCTGCGCCAGCTGGTGGCTTTCCATCTCGCCGGACTGGCGCAGGATGCGGATGACCCGCCACTGCTGCTCGGTCAGCCCGTGCTGGTTGAGCAGCGGCCTGAAGAAGGCCATGGCGGCCTCGCGGGCCTGCAGCAGGGTCAGGGTCAGGGACGGTCGTGGGGTCGACATCAGGCGGTCTCGGTGGGAAGTGAAGGTGAAGAATTTAATCAACAACCGCCGAACCGAGGCAATTACCTTCCTGCTGCCACAGCCTGTAAGCCCCCGCCTGGCAACCCGGTGCAACTCGGTTTGGCAGCCAGCGACAAGTCCCGTTTGCCCTCCGCGCTTTAAATAGCCACAGCCCGATCGCACGACCAAGGCTTGATTGTCGTTAACATATTAACTATAAAAGTTAACCTGTTAATGAGTTAACGGTTTTCAGGTGCTGCGCTCCCACCGTCGAGCCCACCTGGTTTTTTCATCGGGGCCCAGCCCCACCTGCGTCAGGAGTGAACAGATCCATGCGTCGCGCCACTAGCGAAGTCGCCCAAGGCACCCTGTTCGGCGTCGCGCTGAACTACAAGGGGCTGCTGGAAAGCCGACTGCCCGAGTTCAACGAGCCGCCCTACCAGAAGCCGCCGGTCAAGCCGGTGCTCTTCATCAAGACCCCGAACACCCGCAACCACGACGGCGGCGCCGTGCCCTTCCCGGCCGGCGAGCGCCTGCAGCCGGGCCCGGCCCTGGGTGTGGTGATCGGCCGCGACGCCAGCCGCGTCAGCGCCGAGGACGCCCTGGCCCACGTGGCCGGCTACGTCATCGTCAACGAGTTCAGCCTGCCGGAAACGAGCTACTACCGCCCGGCGGTGAAAGCCAAGTGCCGCGACGGCTTCTGCGCCCTCTCCGACGAGCTGGTGCCGGCCGAGAGCATCGGCAACCCGCACGCCCTGGGCATCCGCCTGCGGGTGAACGGCAAGCTGCGCCAGGAGAACAGCACCGCCAACCTGGTGCGCAGCATCCCCCAGCTGATCGCCGAGATCAGCGAGTTCATGACCCTGCACGAAGGCGACGTGCTGATCACCGGCACCCCGGAAGGCCGTGTCGACGTGCAGCCCGGCGACGAGGTGGTGGTGGAGATCGACGGCCTCGGCCGCCTCGCCAACACCGTGGTTGCGGAATAAGGAGCCCCTGATGAAACACGCACGCATCCGTTACCAGGGCGACATCCACGCCGTGACCGTCGAAGACGGCAACGCCGTCCGCCTCGCCGATGGCCGCCTGCTGGCCGAAGACCAGGTCGAGTGGCTGCCCCCGGCCACCGGCAGCATGTTCGCCCTCGGCCTCAACTACGCCGACCACGCCGCCGAACTGGCCTTCAAGGCGCCCACCGAGCCGCTGGCCTTCATCAAGTCCCCCGGCACCTACACCGGCCACAACCAGGTCACCTGGCGCCCGGACAACGTCGCCTACATGCACTACGAGTGCGAACTGGTGGCGGTGATCGGCAAGCCCGCGCGCAACGTCAAGCGCGAGGACGCCCTGCAGTACCTGGCCGGCTACACCGTCTGCAACGACTACGCCATCCGCGACTTCCTCGAGAACTACTACCGCCCCAACCTGCGGGTGAAGAACCGCGACTGCACCACCCCGGTCGGCCCCTGGATCGTCGACGCCGCCGACGTACCGGACCCGTCGAAGCTCAGGCTGCGCACCTGGATCAACGGCGAGCTGAAGCAGGAAGGCACCACCGCCGACATGATCTTCGACATCCCCTACCTGATCGAATACTTCTCCAGCTTCATGACCCTGCAGCCGGGCGACATGATCGCCACCGGCACGCCGGAGGGCCTGGCCGACGTGGTGCCGGGCGATGAAGTGGTGGTGGAAGTGGAAGGCGTCGGCCGCCTGGTCAACCGAATCGTCAGCGAAGCCGAGTTCTTCGCCCGCAAACAAGAGGCATGAGCAGCATGATCAAGCACTGGATCAACGGCCAGGAAGTCGAAAGCAAAGAGACCTTCGCCAACTACAACCCGGCCACCATGGACGCCATCGGCGAAGTCGCCAGCGGCGGCGCCGAAGAGATCGCCGCGGCCGTCGCCGCCGCTAAGGACGCCTTCCCCAAGTGGGCCAACACCCCGGCCAAGGAGCGCGCCAGGCTGATGCGCAAGCTGGGTGAACTGATCGATGCGAACGTGCCCAAGCTGGCCGAGCTGGAGACCCTGGACACCGGCCTGCCGATCCACCAGACCAAGAACGTGCTGATCCCCCGCGCCTCGCACAACTTCGAGTTCTTCGCCGAGGTCTGCACCCGCATGGACGGCCACAGCTACCCGGTGGACGACCAGATGCTCAACTACACCCTCTACCAGCCGGTGGGCGTGTGCGGCCTGGTCTCCCCGTGGAACGTGCCGTTCATGACCGCCACCTGGAAGACCGCACCCTGCCTGGCCCTGGGCAACACCGCCGTGCTGAAGATGAGCGAACTGTCGCCGCTGACCGCCAACGAACTGGGTCGCCTGGCGCTGGAAGCCGGCATCCCCAAGGGCGTGCTCAACGTGGTGCAGGGTTACGGCGCCACCGCCGGCGACGCCCTGGTCCGCCACCCGGACGTGCGCGCCATCTCCTTCACCGGCGGCACCGCCACCGGCCGCAAGATCATGCAGACCGCCGGCCTGAAGAAGTACTCCATGGAGCTGGGCGGCAAGTCCCCGGTGCTGATCTTCGATGACGCCGACCTCGACCGCGCCCTCGACGCCGCGCTGTTCACCATCTTCTCGCTCAACGGCGAGCGCTGCACCGCCGGCAGCCGCATCTTCATCCAGGAGACCGTCTACGACCGCTTCGTCGCCGAGTTCGCCGCCCGCGCCAAGCGCCTGATCGTCGGCGACCCGCAGGACCCGAAGACCCAGGTCGGCTCGATGATCACCCAGGCCCACTACGACAAGGTCACCGGCTACATCCGCATCGGCATCGAGGAAGGCGCCACCCTGCTGGCCGGCGGCCTGGAGCGCCCGGCCAACCTGCCCGCGCACCTGTCCAGGGGCCAGTTCATCCAGCCCACCGTCTTCGCCGACGTGGACAACCGCATGCGCATCGCCCAGGAAGAGATCTTCGGCCCGGTGGTGTGCCTGATGACGTTCAAGGACGAGGCCGAGGCCCTGCGCCTGGCCAACGACACCGAATACGGCCTGGCCTCCTACATCTGGACCCAGGACATCGGCAAGGCCCACCGCCTGGCCCGTGGCATCGAAGCCGGCATGGTGTTCATCAACAGCCAGAACGTGCGCGACCTGCGCCAGCCGTTCGGCGGTGTGAAGGGCTCCGGCACCGGCCGCGAAGGCGGCCAGTACAGCTTCGAAGTGTTCGCCGAGATCAAGAACGTGTGCATTTCCATGGGGAGCCACCACATTCCCCGCTGGGGCGTGTAGCCACGCCGGGTACTCATGCAGAACGCCCAGGTGCCGGAACCCGGCACCCAGGGCGTCGTATCAGCTGGCGTGCATCCACAACCACAAGAATCCCGGCCGCCCCACCAGGCGCCCGCCACCAGGAGAACCGTCATGGGCAACGTTGCTCTGGCTGCCAAGATCACCCACGTCCCCTCCATGTACCTGTCGGAGCTGCCCGGCCCGCGCCACGGCTTCCGCCAGGCCGCCATCGACGGGCACATCGAGATCGGTCGCCGCTGCCGCGAACTGAACGTCGACACCATCGTGGTGTTCGACACCCACTGGCTGGTCAACGCCAACTACCACGTCAACTGCGCCGCCCAGTTCGAAGGGCTCTACACCAGCAACGAACTGCCGCACTTCATCAGCAACATGGACTACGCCTTCCCCGGCAACCCCGAGCTGGGCCGCCTGCTGGCCGAGGAATGCAACCGCCTGGGCGTGGAGACCATGGCCCACGACGCCACCACCCTCGCCCCCGAGTACGGCACCCTGGTGCCCATGCGCTACATGAACACCGACCGCCACTTCAAGGTCATCTCCGTCTCCGCCCTGTGCACCTCCCACTACCTCAACGACAGCGCCCGCCTCGGCTGGGCCATGCGCCAGGCCGTGGAGAAGCACTACGACGGCAACGTCGCCTTCCTCGCCAGTGGCTCGCTGTCCCACCGCTTCGCCCAGAACGGCCAGGCCCCCGAGTTCGCCACCAAGGTCTGGAGCCCCTTCCTGGAGACCCTCGACCACCGCGTGGTGCAGATGTGGCAGGACGGCGAATGGGAAGACTTCTGCGCCATGCTCCCCGAGTACGCCGTCAAGGGGCATGGCGAAGGCTTCATGCACGACACCGCCATGCTGCTCGGTGCCCTCGGCTGGTCGAAGTACGACGGCAAGGCAGAGGTCGTGACCCCCTACTTCGGCTCCTCCGGTACCGGCCAGATCAACGCCATCTTCCCGGTCACCCCCCAGGACGGCTCGGCCATTCCCGCCGCCCAGGCCTCCAACCCCGGCGGCAACCCCACCGGCAGCCGCCTCTGAGGACCGCCCCATGCCCCACTTCATCGCCGAATACACCCACAACATCGAAGCCGAGGCCGACCTGCCCGGCCTGTTCGAGAAGGTCCACGCCTGCCTGGGTGCCTCCGGGGTCTTCCCCCTCGGCGGCATCCGCAGCCGTGCCGTACGCCTGGACACCTGGCGCATGGCCGACGGCCAGCACGACTACGCCTTCGTCCACATGACCCTCAAGGTGGGCGCCGGCCGCGACCTGGCCACCCGCCGCCAGGTGGCCGATGCGCTGTTCGAGGTGATCAGCGGCCACTTCGCCGCGCTCCAGGCCCGGCGCCTGCTGGCCCTCTCCTTCGAGATGACCGAGCTGGACGCCGAGCTCAACTACAAGCTCAACAACGTGCACGCCTTCCTCAAGGGCCAGGCCGGCTGACCCCCGGCCCACCGCCGGCGCGGGGTGGCAACGCCCCGCGCCGCGCACCCCGACGCGACTCCCAACAAGAAGTACAAGACCATGAGCACCGCCCACACCGCCTGCCCCACCGGCGCTGACCACGCCACCCGCGACACCACCCACCGCACCGTCACCTGGCGGCTCATGCCGCTGCTGCTGGTGTGCTACCTGTTCGCCCACCTGGACCGCATAAACATCGGCTTCGCCAAGATGCAGATGAGCGCCGACCTGCAGTTCAGCGACACCGTCTACGGCTTCGGCGCCGGCCTGTTCTTCATCGCCTACGCGCTGTTCGGCGTGCCCAGCAACCTCGCCCTCGACCGCGTCGGCCCGCGCCGCTGGATCGCCACCCTGATGGTGGTCTGGGGCGTGCTCTCCACCAGCATGTTCCTGGTGCAGGGCGCCACCGGCTTCTACGTCCTGCGCTTTTTGCTGGGGGTCGCCGAGGCCGGCTTCTTCCCCGGCATCCTCGTCTACCTCAACCGCTGGTACCCGGCCCGCCGCCGCGCGCAGATCACCGCCCTGTTCGCCATCGCAGTGCCCATGGCCGGGGTCATCGGCGGCCCGCTGTCCGGCGCCATCCTCGAAGGCTTCCACGACGCCCTCGGCCTGCGCGGCTGGCAGTGGATGTTCCTCCTCGAAGGCGCCCCCGTGGTGCTGCTCGGCCTGCTGGTCTGGGCGCGCCTGCCGGAGCGCTTCGATGACGTCGCCTGGCTCGACGACGCCCAGAAGCGCCAGCTGCGCGAAGACATGGCCCAGGAGGAACAGCGCAAGCCGATCACCTCCTTCGCCGGCATCCTGCGCGACCGCCACGTCTGGCTGCTGGTGGCCATCTACTTCGCCGTGATGCTCGCGGTGAACACCCTGGCCTTCTGGATGCCCACCCTGATCCACGGCGCCGGCGTCGCCCGCGACAGCCAGGTCGGCCTGCTCAGCGCCGTGCCCTACCTCGCCGGGGTGTTCTTCATGCTCGCCTGCGGCCGCTCCTCGGACCGCCACCGCGAACGCCGCTGGCACCTCAGCGTGCCGCTGCTGATGTGCGCCGTGGGCATCGCCAGCAGCGGCCTCGCGCCCACCAGCGCGATCCCCGTGCTGGCCGGCCTGATCATCGCCGGCATGGGCGCCAGCGCCGCCCTGCCGATGTTCTGGCAGTTGCCGCCGGCCTTCCTCTCCGACAAGGCCCAGGCCGCCGGCATCGGCCTCATCAGCTCCTTCGGCAGCATCGCCTCGTTCCTCGCGCCCTACCTCATCGGCTGGATGCGCGACACCACCCAGAGCGCCAGCCTCGCGCTGTTCGTCCTGGCCTTCTTCATCGCCCTCGGCGCCGGACTGGTGCTGCGCACCCCCGCCGCCCTGGTCAACCCACGCTAAGAGAGACCCCACCATGCTCGACGCCACCCTGATCCAGCAGGCCGCCGCCCGACTCGACGCCGCCGAACGCTCGCGGCAGCAGATCCGCCAGTTCTCCCTGGACCACCCCGGCATCACCATCGAAGACGCCTACGCCATCCAGCGCGCCTGGGTGGCGCAGAAGATCAGCGACGGGCGCAAGCTGGTGGGCCACAAGATCGGCCTCACCTCCCGCGCCATGCAGGTGTCCTCCAACATCACCGAGCCGGACTACGGCGCGCTGCTGGATGACATGTTCTTCGACGAAGGCACCGACATCCCCTTCGAGCGCTTCATCGTCCCCCGCGTGGAAGTGGAGCTGGCCTTCGTCCTCGGCAAGCCGCTGCGCGGGCCGAACGTCACCCTGTTCGACGTGCTCGACGCCACCGAGTGGGTCATCCCCGCCCTGGAGATCATCGACGCCCGCATCCAGCAGGTGGACCCGCAGACCCAGGCCACCCGCAAGGTCTTCGACACCATCTCCGACAACGCCGCCAACGCCGGCGTGGTGATGGGCGGACGCGCCGTGCGCCCCACCGAGATCGACCTGCGCCGCGTGCCCGCCGTGCTCTACCGCAACGGCGTGATCGAGGAATCCGGCGTCTCCGCCGCCGTGCTCAACCACCCGGCCAAGGGCGTGGCCTGGCTGGCCAACAAGCTGGCGCCCTACGACGTCACCCTGGAAGCCGGGCAGATCATCCTCGGCGGCTCCTTCACCCGCCCGGTGGCCGCCCGCCCCGGCGACACCTTCCATGTCGACTATGACCAGCTGGGCTCGATCGCCTGCCGCTTCGTCTGAACCACCGCCCACGAGGAGTCCCCATGGACATGCCCGTCAACACCTTCAAGCAACGCCTCCTGGCCGGTGAGGCCCAGGTCGGCCTGTGGCTCGGCCTGGCCGACCCGTACTGCGCGGAGCTGGCCGCCAACGCCGGCTTCGACTGGCTGCTGATCGACGGCGAGCACGCCCCCAACGACCTGCGCAGCCTGCTCGGCCAGTTGCAGGCCGTGGCGCCCTACCCTGCCCAGCCGATCATCCGCCCGCCCATCGGCGACCCGGTGCTGATCAAGCAACTGCTCGACATCGGCGTGCAGACCCTGCTGGTGCCCATGGTGGACTCCGCCGCCCAGGCCGCCGAACTGGTGCGTGCCATGCGCTACCCGCCGTTCGGCATCCGGGGCGTCGGCAGCGCCCTGGCCCGTGCCTCGCGCTGGAACAGCATCCCCGGCTACCTGGACAAGGCCGACGAACAGATGTGCCTGCTGGTGCAGATCGAGAACCTCGACGGCCTGGCCAACCTCGACGCCATCGCCGCCGTGGAGGGCGTGGACGGCGTGTTCATCGGCCCGGCCGACCTCTCCGCCGCCATGGGCCATCGCGGCAACCCCGGTCACCCCGCGGTGCAGGCCGCTATCGAAGACGCCATCGCCCGCATCCGCCGCGCCGGCAAGGCCGTCGGCATCCTCAGCGCCGACGAGGCCCTGGCCCGCCGCTACCTGGAGCTGGGCTGCAGCTTCGTCGCCGTCGGCGTCGACACCAGCCTGCTGATGAAGGCCCTGCAAGGCCTCGCCGGCCGCTTCAAGGGCACGCCCGCGCCGCCGTCCAGCGCCGGCAGCGTCTACTGACCCGCATTCCCGACCCGCCCCCCCCATCAACGTCCGCCCCGGTGCTGCACGCAGCACCGGGAACGGGCGACGACCGTCCGAAAGAAGGCAGACCGATGACCCTCGATGACCTCAACCTGCTGCGCGAACAGGCCTACGTGAACGGCCAGTGGATCGAAGCCGACGACGACGCGCGCTTCGCCGTGACCAACCCCGCCAACGGCGAGCTGATCGCCGAAGTCGCCTCCCTCGGCCGGGTGGAAACCGCCCGCGCCATCGACGCCGCCCAGGCCGCCCTGCCCGCCTGGCGCGCCCGCACCGCCAAGGAGCGCAGCACCATCCTGCGTCGCTGGTACGAGCTGATCATGGCCAACCAGGAAGACCTGGCCCGCCTGCTCAGTTGGGAACAGGGCAAGCCCCTGGCCGAGAGCCGGGGCGAGATCGCCTACGGCGCCAGCTTCATCGAGTGGTTCGCCGAAGAGGCCAAGCGCGTCTACGGCGACGTCATCCCCCACGACAAGCCCGGCCGCCGCCTGGTGGTGATCAAGCAGGCCATCGGCGTGGTCGCCGCCATCACCCCGTGGAACTTCCCCAACGCCATGATCACCCGCAAGGTCGGCCCGGCCCTGGCCGCCGGCTGCACCGTGGTGCTCAAGCCCGCCTCGGAGACGCCGCTGTCCGCCCTCGCCCTGGCCGCGCTCGGCGAGCGCGCCGGGATTCCCGCCGGGGTGCTGAACATCGTCCCCGGCACCCGCTCGCGGGAGATCGGCGCCGAACTGACCGGCAACCCGTTGGTGCAGAAACTCTCCTTCACCGGCTCCACCGGCATCGGCAAGCTGCTGATGGCCCAGTGCGCCGAGACCATCAAGAAGGTCAGCCTGGAACTGGGCGGCAACGCGCCCTTCATCGTCTTCGACGACGCCGACCTCGACGCCGCCGTGCAGGGCGCCCTCGGCTCCAAGTTCCGCAACACCGGGCAGACCTGCGTGTGCACCAACCGCCTGCTGGTGCAGCGCGGCGTCTACGACGAATTCGCCCGGCGCCTGGTGGCGGCGGTCAACGCCCTCAAGGTGGCCCCGGCCGACGACGACGGCGCCCAGCAGGGCCCGCTGATCAACGCCAAGGCCGTGGCCAAGGTGGAGGAACACATCGCCGACGCCATCGCCAAGGGTGCCCGCGTCCTGGCCGGCGGCAAGCCCCACGCCCTGGGCGGCAACTTCTTCGAGCCCACCGTGCTCGGCGAGGTGACCCCGGAGATGCTGGTGGCCCGCGACGAGACCTTCGGCCCGCTGGCACCGATCTTCCGCTTCGACACCGAGGAGCAGGCCATCGCCATGGCCAACGACACCGAATTCGGCCTCGCCTCCTACCTCTACACCCGCGACCTCGGCCGCGCCTGGCGGGTCAGCGAAGCCCTCGAATACGGCATGGTCGGCGTCAACGAAGGCCTCATCTCCACCGAAGTCGCCCCCTTCGGCGGCATCAAGCAATCCGGCCTCGGCCGCGAAGGCTCCAGATACGGCATCGACGACTACATCGAGCAGAAGTACATGTGCCTGGGCATCGGCTGATGCCCTCAGCGTTGGTCAGCGTGGGCTGAAGCCCACCCTACGGGCGATGTCGCCACCACCGGGCAGCACCCCGTGGGAGCGAATTCATTCGCGACGCTCTTCGCGGTTGAAACCGCTCCCACGGCACGGCTCCGGCGGTGGATTGATCCACGCACGGTCGCATCCGTAGGATGCGGTGAGCTCGGCGAACCGCATCGCTCCGTGCCCTGGCCTGCAATGATGGGCTTCGCACAGCTCAGCCCATCCTACGTTTGTCGCCGCGACCCGGTGCGTGTGGGGGCTGGCTGAAACGAAAAACGCGGCCGAGGCCGCGTTTTTCGTGGAGCGGGTGGGGTTAGAAGAAGCCCAGGGGGTTGATGTCGTAGCTGACCAGCAGGTTCTTGGTCTGCTGGTAGTGGTCGAGCATCATCTTGTGGGTTTCGCGGCCGACGCCGGATTTCTTGTAGCCACCGAAGGCGGCGTGGGCCGG
>NZ_FOJP01000006.1 GCF_900111835.1 Metapseudomonas otitidis | reverse complement strand
GAAGGCGATGGGCTCGCCCTTCTTCTGCGGGATCAGGATGGGGGTGATCTCGTCCTTGAAGCGCCCACCTTCGATGGCCGCGCAGGCCTTCTGCTGGGAGGCGGCGGCGAAGGCGTCCTGGGCTTCCCGGCTGATGCCGTACTTTTCCACCAGGTTCTCGGCGGTGATGCCCATGTGGTAGTCGTTGAAGGCGTCCCACAGGCCGTCCTGGATCATGGTGTCCACCAGCTTGGCGTGGCCCATGCGCAGCCCGGTACGGGCACCGGGCATCACGTAGGGGGCGAGGCTCATATTCTCCTGGCCGCCAGCGATCACCACCTCGGCATCGCCGCAGCGGATGGCCTGGGCCGCGAGGTGCAGGGCCTTGAGGCCGGAGCCGCAGACCTTGTTCAGGGTCAGGGCCGGCACGGCGTGGGGCAGCCCGGCGAGGATGGCGGCCTGGCGGGCGGGGTTCTGGCCGGAGCCTGCGGTGAGTACCTGGCCGAGGATGACCTCGTCGACCTGGGCCCCGTCGAGGCCGGTCTGGGCCAGCAACTGGCGGATCACGGCGGCGCCCAGCTCCGACGCGGGGATGTTGGCCAGCGAGCCCTGGAAGCTGCCGACGGCGGTACGGGTGGCGGCAACGATGACGACGTCTTGCATGTCGATTCCTCCTCTCGGCCACGCCACGACGGACCTGGCCGGTCAATAAAAAACCGCCCCGGGAACCGCCATGCGTGGTGGCGGCGCGTCGGGGCGGCAGGGTAATCAGAAGCTCATTTCGATCACATCGTCCGGCACCACCAACGGGCCGGCGGTCTTGGCGACGATCTCCTCCACGCTCACCCCGGGGGCGCGCTCGCGGAGGATGAAGGTGCCGTTCTCGATCTCCAGGTAGGCCAGGTCGGTGAGCACCTTGCGGATGCAGCCGCACCCGGTCAGCGGCAGGCTGCAATGGCGCAGCAGCTTGGACTCGCCGTCCTTCGAGGCGTGGGTCATGGTGACGATGATGTTGTCGGCACCGGCCACCAGGTCCATCGCGCCGCCCATGCCCTTGACCAGCTTGCCGGGGATCATCCAGGAGGCGATGTTGCCGTTGACGTCCACCTCGAACGCCCCCAGCACGGTGAGGTCCACGTGCCCGCCGCGGATCATCGCGAAGGACTCGGAGGAGTCGAAGATCGCCGCGCCCTTGACCGCCGTGACGGTCTGCTTGCCGGCGTTGATCATGTCGGCGTCCACTTCCGCCTCGGTGGGGAAGGCGCCCATGCCCAGCAGGCCGTTCTCGGACTGCAGCATCACTTCCATGCCCTCGGGCACGTAGTTGGCCACCAGGGTGGGGATGCCGATCCCCAGGTTCACGTAGTAGCCGTCCTTCAGTTCGCGGGCCACGCGCTGGGCCATCTGTTCGCGGGTCAGTGCCATGTCGGTTTCCTCGGATTCGTCGTGTCGTGGTCAGCGAGTGGTGCGCTTTTCGATGCGCTTCTCGAAGGAGCCCTGGATGATGCGGTCGACATAGATGCCCGGGGTGTGGATCTGCGCCGGGTCCAGCTCGCCCGGCTCGACGATCTCCTCCACCTCCACCACCGTGATGCGCCCGGCGGTGGCCACCACCGGGTTGAAGTTGCGCGCGGTGTGGCGGTAGATCACGTTGCCGTAATGGTCGGCCTTCCAGCCCTTGACGATGGCGAAGTCACCGGTGATGGACGGTTCGAGGATGTAGTGACGGCCGTTGAACTGGCGCGCTTCCTTGCCCTCGGCCACCGGGGTGCCGTAGCCGGTGGCGGTGTAGAAGGCCGGGATGCCGGCGCCGCCGGCGCGCAGCTTCTCGGCCAGGGTGCCCTGGGGCGTGAGTTCCACCTCCAGCTCACCGGAGAGCAGCTGCTGCTCGAACAGCGCGTTCTCGCCCACGTAGGAGGCGATCATCTTGCGGATCTGCCGGTCCTCCAGCAGCACGCCCAGGCCGAAGCCATCGACGCCGCAGTTGTTGGAGACCACGGTGAGGTCACGCACCCCGCGCCGCCGGATCTCGGCGATCAGATTCTCCGGAATGCCGCAGAGGCCGAAGCCCCCGGCCAGGACGGTCATGCCATCGGTGAGCCCGTCGAGGGCTTCCGCGTAACTGCCTACACGCTTGTCGAGTCCGCTCATCGCTGATCCTCTGTTGTTGTTCTGCCTGGCCTGCCGGCCGGTGAGTGGGATGCAGCTTCTCGCGCACGGACTCATTTGTTAATTTTGTTTTTCCTCAGCATTGATCCGAAATCCTGATAAATGACCGTCAAGCAACTGCGCGCCTTCCTCGCCGTCGCCCAGAGCCTGAGCTTCGCCCAGGCCTGCGAACGCCTGCACCTGTCCCAGCCGGCCCTCTCCCTGGCGATCAAGACCCTGGAGGAATCCCTCGGCGGGCAGTTGCTGGTGCGCACCACCCGCAGCGTCGCCCTCACACCCGAGGGCGAGACCCTGCTGCCCATCGCCCGGCGCCTGCTGGCCGACTGGGACGACGCCGAAGAGCTGCTGCACCAGCACTTCACCCTGCAACTGGGCAAGGTCGCCATCGCCGCCATGCCCTCCTTCGCCAGCAACCTGCTGCCGGTGGCGCTGAAGGCGTTCCGCGACCGCCACCCGAAGGTGAACGTCGCCGTGCATGACGTGATCAATGAACAGGTACTGGAAATGGTGCGCAGCCACCGCGTGGAACTGGGCATCGCCTTCGAGCCGTCGAGCCTGGAAGGCCTGGCCTTCACACCCTTCTACAGCGACCGCTTCGTCGCCGTGGTGCCGGCCGGCTGCGCGCTGGCCGAACGCGACACGGTGAGCTGGGCGGAGCTGCTGGGCGAACCCTTCATCACCCTGCAACGCCCCTCGGCCGTGCGCCTGCTGCTGGAAGACAGCGTCGCCGCCCGCCACGGCCACCTGCCCGTCGCCTTCGAAAGCCACCAACTGGTCACCGTCGGCCGCATGGTCGCCCAGGGCCTGGGCGTCAGTGCCGTCCCCAGCCTGTGCATCCAGCAGATGGAAGAACTGGGCGCCCGCTGCGTCCCCCTCGACACCCCGCAAGTGGAACGCCGCGTCGGCCTGCTGCGCCTCGCCAGCCACCAACTCTCCACCGCCGCCCAGGCCCTGGCCGACGTGCTGCTGCACCTGCGCGATTGGGAGCACCAGCTGACCCCAGCGCGCCGAGCGCGCTAGAGCAGAAGAGCTGTTTTGGTACTCACAAGGTAAGCGGGCGTACGCCCTATTCCCCGTTCAACAACGCCTTCCCGTCCACACCCTCACCGATCACCAGGTAATGCCCACCGGCGACGTGGTGGAGGGTGCGCAGGTCGTCCTGGCCGTCGAAATGCCAGCGGCCTTCGCTGAACACCCGGCTGTCGGCCTGGGCGGCGATGACTTCGCCGAGGAAGAGGTCGTAGCCCTGCTGAATGTGCGCTTCCGGCAGCAGGCGGCATTCCAGCCAGGCGACGCAGCCGTCGATCAGCGGCGCAGCAACCTGTTCGCCCGGGAAGTGCCCGACCTGCCAGGTGGCGAACTTGTCGTGCCCGGCGGCGTCCAGTTCATGGCCCGAGCTGGAGCCGAGGGTCTGTACCAGGTCCACCTGGTGGCGGGCCGGCACGCTGAGCACGAAATGGCCGTCGGCCTCCAGCAGGCGCCGGGTCCAGGTGGACTTGTCCAACACCACGGCCACCTTCGGCGGGTCGAAGTCCAGGGGCATCGCCCAGGCGGCGGCCATGACGTTGCGCTTGCCGCCATGGGCGGCGCTGACCAGCACGGTGGGGCCGTGGTTGAGCAGGCGATAGGCCTTGGTGAGGGGGACGGGACGGCGGAATTCAGCGGACATGGCACGCTCCAGCAGGGACACGGGCCCGGCAGCCTGCCTCAGCGCGGGCGCCGCCGTCCAGTGGCTACAGCCCGCGCAGAGCGAGCGCTGCCAGGCCCAGCAGGAGCACGCCGCACAGGCCGTGGCTAGCCCGCTGCCAGAAAGCCGAGGCGTTGCGCCGCAGCCAGGCCACCAGGCCGGCGCAGAGGAAGCAGCAGGCCACCGAGGCGGTCATGAAGCCGGCAAAGAAGGTGGCGGTCTGGGCCAGGCTCGGGGCCTCGCCGACGATGCCGGCCAGGGCACTGCCCAGGGCGCCCCAGTAGACGATGTTCTTCGGGTTGGTCAGGGAGATCGCTGCGCCGGTCAGCAAGGCGCCCCGGTCCGCCGCTGGCGCGGCTTCGTCGTCGGCCTCGGGCAGCCTCCAGGCATCCTCCAGGCTGCGCCAGCCGAGCCAGGCGAGGTAGGCGGCGCAGGCCAGGGTCAGCGGCACGCGCACCGCGTCCTGGGCCAGCAGCAGGGTCAGCCCGGCCAGCCCCAGCAGCGCCCAGAGGGCATCGCCAGCCAGGGAGCCCACCTGCACCATCAGCGCCGGGCGGAAGCCATGCAGCAGGCCCCGGCGCAGGGTCTCGGCCAGCACGGCACCGGGCGACAGGCAGAACGCCACGCCGAACAGAAAGGCGGAAATGAACACCATCGACATCGAATGCTCCCAGGGCACGGCCAGAAAGGCGCGAGTATGCCGGCTCGCCCCAGGGCGGACTTGGATCAGATTGCAGCCTGGCCGCGCAGGCGCCGTCCCAGTTCACCGGGGGTGATGCCGTAGGCGGCGCGGAAGTGCCGGTTGAGGTGGCTCTGGTCGGCGAAGCCCAGGGCGTGGGCCACGTCGGTGGCCGGCACGCCCGCCCGCAGCAGCCCACGGGCGCGGCAGGTGCGCAGTTGCATGGCCCACTGGCGCGGGCTCAGGCCGGTTTCCTTCTGGAAGGCGCGCAGCAGGTGGAAACGCGAGACGCCCACCAGCGCAGCCATTTCCTCCAGGTCGGGTGTGTCCTGCAGGCGGTCGGCGAGCAGGGCCTGGACCCGGGCCACCGGGCCGCGCCCGAGGGCGGTGCTGCGCGGCAGGCGTGCGGCGCAGGCATCCACCAGGTGCGCCAGCGCCTCCAGCAGGCGCTCCTCGGCGCGCTCGCGGGCGTGGGGATCGGCCTGCAGGCCCAGCACGACCGCTTCGCTGAGGCACTGGCCCAGGCGCGGCTGGCGCCAGCAGGCACGCTCGAACTCAAGGTGGGCCAGGCCGAAGTCGGCAGCCAGTCGGTCTGCGCAGAGGTAGAGGCCGGCGAAGCGCCAAGGCTCTCCCTCCTTCACGCCGCCGCCCTGGATCTGGCCGGGGTTGTAGAGGGTGATGTCGCCCGGTTGTGCGCTGAAGGTGCGCCGGTCCAGCCACACCTCTTCCACGCCGACGAGGTTGACCCCGACGACGCATTCGTCGTGGCTGTGCTTGGCGAAGCGATGGCCGGTGCCGCTGCAATGGGCGACTTCCATCTGGCCCAGCATGGCCTGTCGGGAAGAGAACATCGCATCCGGCCTCGGTGGGAAAGGCGCCGAGCATACGGCGCCCGCCACCGGGCCGGCAATGTGCAGGCGGTCAGGCCACCTGGGCCGGGGACGGCTCGGCGACGCTGCGGCCCAGTGGGAGGTGGGCCACGGGCAGGCTGTGCAACGCGGTATCGGCTTCCAGGCGCAAGGCATCGGCCTCGTCGAGCAGTTGACGCCACTGCTGGGCGTCGATCACGGCGAAATCGTGCAGCGCATCGATGTAGCCGCGCGCCACCGCGAAGCGGTAGGCAAGCGCCCGGCGGTCCGGCGCGCTGCGCATCAGGGCCAGTTGCGTGCGCGCATTGTTCAACGCCAGTTCGGCGGAAATCTTCATGGTGTGGACTCCTTGCATGCGTCCTCGCAAGTCGGCGCCCCCTGGCGCATCGACAGGGTTTTGAACACGCCACCCCGCTCCAGGTTCAGCCAATCGTTCAACGGACGGGACCCCGCCAGGTGCGACGGGGTCCGACATCTCCTACGCAGTTGCCATTACAGGGCCATGACAGGCGATGGCCCCCGGCCTCAACGCAGGCTGCGCAGGTGCAGGAAGCCGAACAGCAGGACCTGGATGCGCTCCAGCCAGGGCGAAGGCCGGGCCCGCAGCTTGCGGTTGAACAGCGCGGCCTCGCCGACATGGGCCAGGAGGACCAGGGCGGAAACCAGCAGCAGCGGCCGGTGCAGGGTCTCGCCGAAGGGGTAGATGACGTTGAGCAGCGCCACCAGCCAGAACATGGCCAGCGCGCCCTTGAGGAAGGAAGGCAGGTGCATGGTGTCTCCATCGTGAGGGGCGGGAGACAGAGTGTGCCGCCTGGCGGCGGCACGGCTCTCCGCACTTTTGGTTGGCAGGGCGCCCCGGCGCCCTGCCCGGCTCAACGCACGGTGAGGGCGATGGGGGCGTCCTCGAAGTCGAAGCAACCGAGGAAGGTCTTGATGTCCAGCAGGTTGCCGTCGACCTTCACGTCCCCCAGCAGCGCACCCTTGAGCAAGCTGTTCTCGCCGCTGATGACGGTGTCCAGGTAGCGCTTGTCGAGGGTCAGGCGCAGGGGCACGGCGGGGTCGATGCCGGACTTGAGCTGGGCCACGCCGCGGCGCACCTCCAGGGTCCAGGCTTCGTCGATGTCGGGGAAGGCGAAGCCCAGGGCCAGTTCGACGTCGCCGCTCTTCTCCGGGTCGATGCGCGTCACCCAGTTCTGCAGGAAGATGCGTGCCGGCAGGTTCTTCAGCATGTCCGGGGAGAGGAAGGCAGCGCGCACCCGGCGGGACATTTCCAGCGCCACGTCGCCCTCCAGCTTGCCTTCCAGCTCCATGGCACTCATCAGGTACCAGTTGCGCCAGTTGATGTTCATGCTGGCGTAGCCCAGGCGGCGGAAGCTGCGGGCCTTGATGTCGCGGGCGAGTTTGTCGTCGTGGTCGACGCGGATGGCGTAGCCGGACAGTTCGGCCGCCCATTGCCAGTCTCCCTTCAGGTAGGCATCGCCGGCCGCCATCAGCACCTTGTCGCGACCGCCCATGAGGGCGATCAGGCGCTTGGCCTTCTCCGCCGGCGGGATGGGGTCGAGGTCCACCGGGTCGCCCTGGAACCAGCCCAGGTAGCCCTGGTAGATCTGCCGCACGCTGTGCTTCACGGTGCCGTAGTACTCGCGCAGGTAGGGCGTGTAGCCAGCCAGGTGCGGCGGCAGCTTGACCTTCTCCACCAGCTCGTCGGGGGTCAGGCCCTTGTTCATCCAGCGCACGGTCTGGTCGTGGATGTAGGCGATGGCGTCGCGGGTCATGCGCAGCACCTCCTCCACCTTCTCCCGCCCGCTCACCGGCTGGCCGTGCAGCGGCACCATCACGTCGGCCTGGAAGGCCCGCAGCTTGTCCAGGCTCGCCACCCACACCACCGGGTCGCGGAACTTGGTGCCGCGCAGGGTGTGGACGTTGGGCAGGGTCGGGCCCTGGGTCACCTCGGCGCTGATGAGCACGCGGTTGTCCGGCAGGTAGAGGACGATTTCGTCCGGCGCCTCGCTGGGCACGTGGAGGAACTGCACCTTAAGCCCGGCGATGGTGGTGTCGAGGCTGTCGCGGAAGGTGTCGGTAGGGGCGATGAAGGTGGAGGCGCCCTCGTGGGCCAGCGGGCCGAGGCCGGCGTTCATGTCGCGCTTGTCCTCGTCGGAGAGCGCAACGCCGAAGCTGTAGCCCGAGCGCATGGCGAGGATCGGCCCCACCAGCGAGCCCTGGGTGACGACGTTGTCCAGCAGGGTTTCCTGGGCGTAGATGCGCACCTCGCCGTTCTTCACCTGCTCTTCGCTGACGAAGGCCTTCACACCGTTGATGTGGTCCGGGTGGAAGTGGGTGTAGACGATGGCCTTGATGGGCTTGTCGCTGATCTTGCGGAACTCGGCGAGGACCTTGCGCGACTGGTCCACCGACTCGCCGGTGTCGACGATGATCAGCCCCTCGGGCGCCTCGATCATCACGCTGTTGGCGAGGTTCCAGCCCACTGCCGACCAGACGTTGTCGGCCACCTGGTAGACCTTCTGGTTGAAGTGCCGGGTGTGTTCGGCCAGTTCGGGGTTAATGCTGGCTTTCAGGGTTTCGTCGGGCAGGGCGGCGTCGGCCCCCAGGGGCAGGGTCGCGGCCAGCAGCAGGCCGCTGAAGCGGGTAGTCAGTCGCATGGTCGGCTCGTTGTTGTTGTGGATGAGCGCAGACAGGCTGGCAGCGGCCGAATGATAATGCCAATGCATTCTTATCCAGCTTTCAATGCAGGCAACGCATGAACGACCTTCGCCAGCTCCGTCACTTCGTCGCCCTGGCCGAACACGGCCACTTCGCCCGTGCCGCCGAGGCGGTGAACCTCAGCCAGCCGGCACTGAGCCGCAGCATCCAGGCCCTGGAGAACGGCCTGGGCTGCCGCCTGCTGGACCGGGGGCCACGCCAGGTGAGCCTGACCGCCCACGGCCGGCTGGTGCTGGAACACGCCCGGCGCCTGCTGGACGGCGACCGCGCGCTGCGCAGTGCGGTCTCCCAGTTGGACAACCTGGGCAGCGGCGAACTGCGCCTGGGTGCCGGCCCCTACCCCGCCGCCCGCCTGGTGCCCCGGGCGCTGGGGCGCTTCGCCGGGGCACACCCCGGGGTGCGGGTGCAACTGGCCATCGACACCTGGTACAGCCTGCACCAGCGCCTGCTGGACGATGCCCTGGAGCTGTTCGTGGCCGATGTGCGGGAACTGCGCGACGACCCGCAGCTGGAGGTCACGCCGCTGCGCAGCTGGCCCGGGGTGATCTTCTGCCGACCGGGGCACCCGCTGCTGGGCCAACACCAGCACCGGCTGACGGCGGCCGACCTGGCAGCCTACCCGCTGGCCGGCACCCAGGTGCCCGCCGAGGTGGCGCAGGCCCTGGGGCAGTTGGCGGAAAGCGGCCAGCCGCTGGGCATCGAGTGCGACAACTTCATGGTGCTGAAGGCGCTGGTGGCGGAAAGCGACGTGCTGAGCATGGCGCCACTGGACGTGGTGGCCGAAGAGATCGAGGCCGGGCGCCTGGCCCTGCTGGAGCTGGCGCCCGGCCTGCTGTCGCAACGCTCGGCCTACGGCCTGGTCAGCCGCGCCGGGCGCACCCTGTCACCGGCTGCCGAGGCGATGCGCGGGCTGATCCTCGACGAGGACGCCCGCACCCCACCGGCCTCGACCCGCTGAGCTAGCGCCCCCAGCCGCCGCGGCCATCGTGGTCGTGACGGTCGTGGCGGTCACGGCCCTGCCAGTAGCGGGGTCCGCCGTCCGGCTGGCCGCCCCAGTTCTGCAGGCGCGGGGTGTAGTCGTGGCGGCGTTCGTCCCAGTCGTTCCGGGGTTGCTGGCGCCAGTCCTGGCGCTGGTACTCGTGGCGCTCGTAGCGCGGCGGGTCACGCCGTTCCGGCCAGCCGCGCACCACGGGTGGCGGAGGCGGCGGTGCATAGCGGCGCTCGCGGATGATGTAGGTGGGGTACGTCGGGTAGCCGGGATAGGACTCGACGCGGTAGTAGCCGCCGGACTGGCGCGGGTACTCGCGGTAGTCGTCGTAGTCATAGGCGGCGCAGCCCGTCAGGGGCAGGCCCAGTAAAGCCATCAGCAACAGGGTTCGATTGGACATGGCGGCCTCCTTCGACCGCTGGGACGGTGCCCACGAATGTCGGCACCCGGGATTGCTCCCGCCGGATTCGACAGCGGGCCGGTGCGGCGGTGCGCAACCTGCCCTCGGCAAAATCCTTTACGGCGTATTTCCACGCACCACGGCGAGGCAGCACGCCCCATCCCTGGGCGCCGGAGGGCGGCCGACGAACCACGGGGCGGCGCCTGGCCCTTCTGCTGCGGGCCTTTGCCCGTGTTGGCACGGCCTTCGCTTTGTGACTGGCGTGCAGGAGCTACCCGGCCCACCGGGATCGCGGCACCACAATTTGCAATGGCTGGCTAGGGTTCCGGTCCGCGCAGGCGGATGACTGGTCCGAGAGCTGGCGACCTCCAGCGAGGTTACACGGCGGGACAAAAGCCCGGGAGAACGCGCCCCTTGATCGGGATGTGCCGCGCCGCTCCGCCCGCCCTCAACCGAACTGGAGGTACCCCATGCGCAAACCCCGTCTGTTCGCCCTCGCTGCCGCCGCCCTCGCTGCGGCCTTCAGCCTCAACGCCTCCGCCGCCCAGAAGAGCAGCTTCGACGTCTGCTGGACGATCTACGCCGGCTGGATGCCGTGGGAGTACGGTGCCACCCAGGGCATCGTCGACAAGTGGGCGAAGAAGTACGGCATCGAGATCAAGGTCACCCAGCTCAACGACTACGTCGAATCCATCAACCAGTACACAGCGGGCCAGTTCGACGGTTGCACCATGACCAACATGGACGCCCTGACCATCCCCGCCGCCGGCGGCGTGGACAGCACCGCGCTGATCGTCAGCGACTTCTCCAACGGCAACGACGGCATCGTGCTCAAGGGTGAAGGCAAGACCCTCGGCGACCTCAAGGGCCTGCCGGTGAACCTGGTGGAGCTGTCCGTCTCCCACTACCTGCTGGCCCGCGCCCTGGAGCGCGCCCACCTGGCCGAGAAGGACGTGCAGGTGGTGAACACCTCCGATGCCGACATCGCCGCCGCCTTCGACACCGACGAGGTGCAGGCGGTGACCACCTGGAACCCGATGCTCGCCGAGATCAAGGCCAAGCCCGGCACCAGCCTGGTCTTCGACTCCAGCAAGGTGCCCGGCGAAATCATGGACATGATGGTGGTGAACACCGAGACCCTGAAGGACAACCCGGCCCTGGGCAAGGCGCTGACCGGCGCCTGGTTCGAGATCGTCGCGCTGATGAAGGCCGGCACTGTCGAGAGCACCGCCGCCCTGACACACATGGCCAAGGCCTCGGGCACCGACCTGGCGGGTTACCAGGCCCAGCTGGACGCCACCCGCCTGTTCGGCACGCCGGCCGAAGCCCTGGAGTTCGTCACCAGCCCGAAACTGCCGGCGACCATGGACAAGGTGGCCACCTTCTCCTTCGCCCACGGCCTGCTGGGTGAAGGCGCCAAGGACGCCCACGCAGTGGGCATGGGCTTCGCCAAGGGGCTGGTCACCGGCGACAAGGCCAACGTGAAGCTGCGCTTCGACCCGACCTACGTGCAGATGGCCGCCGACGGCACGCTCTGAGCCGCCCCCAACCGCTGGCGGGCGCCACCCCGGCCCCGCCTGCGCCGCCCCACGCCACCGAGTGCTCGCCATGCGCCTGATCAACCGCCACCCGGACCGTGCAGGAAGGCTGCTGCTGATCCTGCTGCCCTTCGCCCTGCTGTTGCTGGCCTACTTCACCGGCTCGGCATCGCGTCTGGCGGAGAACCCCAACGACAAGCTGCTGCCCAGCGCCACTCAGATGGTCGAGGCGGTGCAGCGCCTGGCCTTCACCGAGGACAAGCGCTCCGGCGACTACCTGTTCTGGCAGGACAGCGCCTCCAGCCTCAAGCGCCTGGCCACGGGCCTGGCCATCGCCGCGCTGCTGGGCCTGTGCCTGGGCATCGCCGCCGGCACCCTGCCGCTGTTCGGCGCGCCGCTGTCGCCGCTGCTCACGGTGCTGTCGATGGTGCCGCCGCTGGCGATCCTGCCGATCCTGTTCATCGTCTTCGGCCTCGGCGAGCTGTCCAAGGTGATGCTGATCGTCATCGGCATCACCCCGGTGCTGGCCCGCGACCTGGAGCAGCGCGCCCGGGAAATCCCACGCGAGCTGCTGATCAAGGCGCAGACCCTGGGTGCCAACACATGGACCCTGATCCTGCGCGTGGTGCTGCCGCAGCTGCTGCCGCGTCTGCTCATCTCCCTGCGCCTGGTGCTGGGCTCGGCCTGGCTGTTCCTCATCGCCGCCGAGGCCATCGCCTCCACCGACGGCCTCGGCTACCGCATCTTCCTGGTCCGCCGCTACCTGGCCATGGACGTGATCCTGCCGTACGTGGTGTGGATCACCCTGCTCGCCTGGCTGATGGACCTGAGCCTGCGCCAGCTCACCCGCCTGGCCTTCCCCTGGTACGAAGGAGCCCAGGCATGAGCGCCTTCATCGAAGTGAAGAACCTGTGGCAGGCCTACGGCGACCAGGTGGTGCTGGAGAACCTCAACCTCAAGGTGAACGAAGGCGAGTTCTGCACCCTGGTCGGTGCCTCGGGCTGCGGCAAGTCCACCTTCCTGCGCATGCTGCTGGGCCAGGAAACACCCAGCCGTGGCCAGCTGCTGCTGGACGGCCAGCCCCTGGTGGCCGAGCCCGACGCCAGCCGCGGCGTGGTGTTCCAGCGCTACTCGGTGTTCCCCCACCTGACGGTGCTGGACAACGTCGCACTCGGCCTGGAGCTGCCCCGCTCGCCCCTGCCCGGCCGCCTCTTCGGCAGCGCCCGGCGCGAGGCCCGCGAGCAGGCCGCCGCCATGCTGGCCAAGGTCGGCCTCGGCCACGCGCAGGGCAAATACCCCGCGCAGCTCTCCGGCGGCATGCAGCAGCGCCTGGCCATCGCCCAGGCCCTGGTGATGAAGCCACGCGTGCTGCTGCTCGACGAGCCCTTCGGCGCCCTCGACCCGGGCATCCGCAAGGACATGCACGAGCTGCTGCTGGGCCTGTGGCAGGAAACCCGGCTGACCGTGTTCATGGTCACCCACGACCTGGCCGAAGGCTTCAGCCTCGGCACCCGGCTGATGGTCTTCGACAAGGTCCGCCACGACCCGCACGCGCCCAACGCCTACGGCGCGCGCATCACCTACGACATCCCCCTGAACAGCGACCGCCGCGCCGCGCGCGCCGCCGTCGAAGCCCTGCCGGAGCGGGTCACCCGCGCCCTGCAGACCGCCCCGGCCCATTGAAAGGAGCCTGCCCATGACCGCATCCCTGGCCCTGCGCCCCACCCTCTTTGAGGAAACCGTCCCCGGCGGCGGCCACACCTCCTTCGTCCTCAAGCGCGGCCAGTTGCTGCGCATCAGCGACATCGAGGGCGGCGCCAACGTCAGCCTGCTGCTGTTCAACGCCACCGAGAAGAGCGAGCGCCTGAACCTGCCGGACAGCCTCAAGTGCCAGCACACCGCCAAGCTCACCGCCGGCCACTGCCTGTACTCGGACATGGGCCGCGTGCTCGCCGCCATCACCGCCGACAGCTGCGGCTGGCACGACAGCTTCGGCGGCGTGCTCAACGCCGAGGAAGTGCGCGAGAAGTACGGCCAGGGCCGCTACCAGGAACTGCGCAACGGCTTCTTCCGCAACGGCGTCGACAACCTGCTGGTGGAAATGGGCAAGTGGGACCTGAACCTGCAGGACCTGCTGATGTGCCTGAACCTGTTCAGCAAGGTCACCGTGGACGCCGACGGCTGCTTCCACTTCGCGCCCGGCAACAGCCAGGCCGGCGATTACATCGAGCTGTACGCGCCGATGGACACCCTGGTGGTGCTCACCGCCCTGCAGCACCCCATGGACCCCGACCCCGTCTACGCGCCCAAGCCCGTGCAGCTGGCCTGGCACAAGGTCGAGAGCGACGGCATCACCCTGCTCTGCCGCACCTCGCGCCCGGAGAACGGCCGCGGCTTCCACAACACCGAACGCCTGTACATCTGAGGGCCACCCGATGAACCCGACTCCCAGCGACAAACACCCCGAAGCCGCCGTCTACACCGCCGTGATCGCCGCCGGCGAACCCTTCATGACCGAAGTGAAGGCCGGCCAGACCCTGCGCCTGCTCGACCTGGAGGGCAACCAGGCGGTGGACACCCTCTTCTACAGCGCGCGCAACCCGCGCGAGCGCTATGACGTGCAACGCACCCTGCGCAAGCAGAACCGCGTCTACCTCGGCCCCGGCAGCGTGCTCTGGTCCAACCTCGGCAACCCGATGCTGAGCATCGTCGCCGACACCTGCGGCCGCCACGACACCCTCGGCGGCGCCTGCGCCCAGGAAAGCAACACCGTGCGCTACGCCCTCGGCACCCGCTACATGCACAGCTGCCGCGACAACTTCCTGCGCGCCAGCCTGCACGACGGCCGCCTGGCCAAGCGCGACATCAGCGCCAACATCAACTTCTTCATGAACGTGCCGGTCACCCCCGAAGGCGGCCTCACCTTCGAGGACGGCATCTCCGCCCCCGGCAAGTACGTCGAGCTGCTGGCCCACATGGACATCATCGTCCTCATCTCCAACTGCCCGCAGCTGAACAACCCCTGCAACGGCTGGAACCCGACTCCGGCGCAGGTGCTGGTATGGGACTGATTCGCCGCTGGTTGTTCCTCCTGTGCCAGAGCCGTTCGGGGCAATGCCTCGGCAAGAACCCCGGACCACGACCGTAGGAGCGAGCTCTGCTCGCGAACGCTTCGCCCGCAGAGCGGGCTCCTGCAGGTCACAGCACGCCAGCCACGGACGACCGTGGTGCAGACGAACACGGCGGGACGGCCCGCCATCCCTTTCGAGGGTTCTGCAATGTTCAAGAAACTCCTGATCGCCAACCGCGGCGCCATCGCCTGCCGCATCCTCCGCACCCTGCGCCAGCTCGACGTGCGCGGCGTCGCCGTGTACGCCGAGGCGGATGTCGCCAGCCTGCACATCCAGCAGGCCGACGAGGCCCACAGCCTGGGCGACGGCCCGGCCGCCAGCACCTACCTGGTGGTGGACAAGATCCTCGCCGTGGCCCGTGAGAGCGGCGCCCAGGCGATCCACCCCGGCTACGGCTTCCTCTCCGAGAACGCCGCCTTCGCCGAGGCCTGCGAGGCGGCCGGCATCGCCTTCGTCGGGCCGACGCCAGCGCAGCTGCGCGTGTTCGGCCTCAAGCACACCGCCCGTGCCCTGGCCAAGGCCGAGGGGGTGCCGATGCTCGAAGGCACTGAACTGCTGGAAAGCCTCGACGCGGCGCTGGTGGCCGGCGAGCAGGTGGGCTACCCGGTGATGCTGAAAAGCACCGCCGGCGGTGGCGGCATCGGCATGCGCGTATGCCGCTCGGCCAGCGAGTTGAGCGAAGCCTTCGAGGCGGTGAAGCGCCTGGGGCAGAACAACTTCAGTGACGCCGGGGTGTTCATCGAGAAGTACATCCAGCGGGCCCGCCACCTGGAGGTGCAGGTGTTCGGCGATGGCCAGGGCGAGGTGATCGCCCTCGGCGTGCGCGACTGCTCGGTGCAGCGGCGCAACCAGAAGGTGCTGGAGGAAACCCCCGCGCCCAACCTGCCCGCCGGCATGGCCGAGGCGCTCTGCGCCGCCGCCATCCAGCTGGCCAGGGCGGTCAGCTACCGCAGCGCCGGCACCGTGGAATTCGTCTACGACAGCGAGGCCGAGCGCTTCTACTTCCTGGAAGTGAACACCCGCCTGCAGGTGGAGCACGGCGTCACCGAACAGGTCTGGGGCGTCGACCTGGTGCGCTGGATGGTCGAGCTGGCCGCCGGCACCCTGCCCCCGCTCGCCGAGCTGGCGAAGGGCCTGCGCCCCAGCGGCCACGCCATCCAGGCGCGGCTCTACGCCGAGGACCCGGGCCGCGACTTCCAGCCCAGCCCCGGGCTGCTCACCGCCGTGCGCTTCCCCGAGGCGGACGGCCGCGCCCTGCGCATCGACACCTGGGTGGAAGCGGGCTGCGAGATCCCGCCCTACTTCGACCCGATGATCGCCAAGCTGATCACCTGGGCAGCGAACCGCGATGAGGCCAGCGTCGCCCTCGACCGCGCCCTGGCCGACACGCAGCTCTACGGCGTGGAAAGCAACCTCGACTACCTGCGGCAGATCCTGGCCGATGCGCCCTTCGCCAGCGGCCAGCCCTGGACCCGCTGCCTGGAACACCTCGCCTACCGCGCCCACACCGTCGAGGTGCTCGGCGCCGGCACCCAGACCACCGTGCAGGACTACCCCGGCCGCCTCGGCTACTGGGCCGTGGGCGTGCCACCATCCGGCCCCATGGACAGCCGCGCCCTGCGCCTGGGCAACCGCCTGCTGGGCAACGAGGAAGGCGCCGCCGCGCTGGAAATCACCATGAGCGGCCCCACCCTGCGCTTCAACACCGACGCGGTGGTGGCCGTCACCGGCGCGCCGATCCCGCTCAGTCTCGACGGCCAGCCACAGCCATTGGGCACCGCGATCCTAGTGCCCGCCGGCGCCACCCTCGCCCTCGGCACACTTGCCGGGGCCGGCGCACGCAGCTACCTGTGCCTGCGCGGCGGCCTGCAGGTGCCGGACTACCTGGGCAGCAAGAGCACCTTCACCCTCGGCCAGTTCGGCGGCCACGGCGGCCGGGCCCTGCGGGCCGGCGACGTGCTGCACCTGGCGCCCTTGGCCGACCGCGCAGCCGGCGCCCGCCTGCCCGAAGCCCTGTACCCACCGCTGCCCGAGGTGCGCCGCCTCCGCGTGATCTACGGCCCCCACGGCGCACCGGAATACTTCACCGCGGCCTCCATCGAGACCTTCTTCGCCACCGCCTGGGAAGTGCACTTCAACTCCAGCCGCACCGGCGTGCGCCTGATCGGCCCGAAGCCGGAATGGGTGCGCGAGAGCGGCGGCGAGGCCGGCCTGCACCCCTCCAACATCCACGACAACCCCTACGCCATCGGCGCGGTGGACTTCACCGGCGACATGCCGGTGATCCTCGGCCCGGACGGCCCCAGCCTGGGCGGCTTCGTCTGCCCGGTGACGGTGATCGAGGCCGACCTCTGGCAGCTCGGCCAGCTCAAGGCCGGCGACAAGGTGCGCTTCGAGCCGGTGGATATCGCCACGGCGCGGGAGCTGGCCAAGGCAGGTGACCGCGAATGCAACACTCTTCGTGGGAGCGAATTCATTCGCGATGCGGGTAGCAGCCAAATCGCGGATGAATCCGCGCCTAGAGGCGCGGCCGAGCTTTCGAGCCCCATCGTCCTCGACCTCGGTCAGGACGCCACACGCCTGGTCGCACGCCTCTCCGGCGACACCCACCTGCTGCTGGAGATCGGCGCGGCGGAGCTGGACCTGGTGCTGCGCTTCCGGGGTCACGCGCTGATGCAGGCGCTGGAGGCCGAGGCGCTGCAAGGCGTCATCGACCTCACCCCGGGCATCCGCTCGCTGCAGGTGCACTACCAGCCGGAAACCCTGCCCCTGGAACGCCTGCTGCAAGTGGTCGCGGGGCTCTGGGACGGCGTCTGCGCCGCTGGCGATCTCAAGGTGCCGTCGCGCATCGTCCACCTGCCGCTGTCCTGGGACGACCCGGCTTGCCAGTTGGCCATCGAGAAGTACATGACCACCGTGCGCAAGGACGCGCCCTGGTGCCCGAGCAACCTGGAATTCATCCGCCGCATCAACGACCTGCCCAACCTCGACGAGGTGCAGCGCACGGTGTTCGACGCCCGCTACCTGGTGATGGGCCTGGGCGACGTCTACCTCGGCGCGCCGGTGGCCACCCCGCTGGACCCGCGCCACCGCCTGGTGACCACCAAGTACAACCCGGCGCGCACCTGGACCGCGGAGAACTCGGTGGGCATCGGCGGCGCCTACATGTGCGTCTACGGCATGGAAGGCCCCGGCGGCTACCAGTTCGTCGGCCGCACCCTGCAGATGTGGAACCGCTACCGCGAGGTGGCCGCCTTCGACGGCAAGCCCTGGCTGCTGCGCTTCTTCGACCAGATCCGCTTCTACCCGGTGAGTGCCGAGGAGCTGCTGCGCATCCGCCGCGACTTTCCCCTGGGGCGCTTCCCGCTGCGCATCGAGCACAGCGAACTGCGTCTGGCGGACTACCAGGCCTTCCTCGCCGCCGAGGCCGAGGGCATCGCCGCCTTCCGCGCCCAACAGCAGGCGGCCTTCAACGCCGAGCGGGAACGCTGGCTCGCCTCCGGCCAGGCCCATTTCGACAGCGAGGACCCGGCGCCGGAGCTGGGCGAGGACGCCCCGCTGGACGCCGGCCAGCACGCCATCGAAAGCCATATCGCCGGCAACCTCTGGCAGGTGCAGGTGGAGGCCGGCGCCAGCGTGAAGGCCGGCGATGTGCTGGTGATCCTGGAGTCGATGAAGATGGAGATCCCCCTCACCGCCCCGCGCGATGGCGTGGTCCGCGAAGTCCGCGTGCAACCCGGCTCGCCGGTGCGCGCCGGGCAGCGGGTGGTGGTGCTGGAGGAGGCCTGAGCCACGCGGCGGTGACGGGGACGCCCCCGTCACCGCGCCGGGCCCGCATCAGGCCATCTGCGTGATGGTGGCGCGGAAGCGGCGCAGGGCGGCGAGGAAGAAGGCACTGCCGATGGCGAGGATGGCGAGGAACTGCGGCCAGACGATGTCGAGGCCGGCGCCACGATAGAGGATGCCCTGGGCCAGGGCGACGAAGTGGGTGGTGGGGGCGATCAGCATCACGTGCTGCACCAGCTCCGGCATGCTCTCGCGCGGGGTGGTGGCACCGGAGAGGATCTGCAGCGGCATCAGCACCAGGATGGTGAGCAACCCGAGCTGCGGCATGGAGCGGGCAACGGTGCCGAGGAAGATCCCCATGGAGGTGGTGGCGAACAGGTGCAGCGCGGCCCCTACCAGGAACAGCGAGAGCGAGCCGCTGATGGGCACGGCCAGCCAGCCGCGTACCACGAACACCAGGCTCAGCGCGGTGGCCACCAGCACCACCAGCCCCATGGACCAGACCTTGGCCAGCATGATCTCGAAGGCGGTGAGCGGCATCACCAGCAGATGCTCGACGGTGCCATGTTCGCGCTCGCGGATCAGTGCGGCGCCGGTGAGGATGATGGAGAGCATGGTGATCTGGTTGATCACCTCCATCACCCCGCCGAACCAGGCCTGGGTGAGGTTGGGGTTGAACAGGGTGCGCATCTCCAGTTCCACCGGCATGGCCTGCTGGCCCCGGTGCCGGGCGACGAATTCGTTGACCTCGGTGGAGATGATGTTCTGCACGTAGCCGGCGCCGCTGAAGGCCTGGCCGATCTGCGTGGCGTCGACGTTGAGCTGCACCACCGGGTTGCGCCCGGCGAGCACGTCGCGCTGGAAGTCCGGCGGGATGTCGAGGGTGAAGGTGTAGCGACCGGTGTCCATGCCACGGTCCATGCCGGCCTGGTCGATCAGCTCGGGCGTGCGGAAGTACGGCGGCTGGAAGGCATTGACCAGGCGGTTGGAGAGCTGCGAGCGGTCCTCGTCGACCACGGCGATGGGCGCGTGGTGGAGGGTTTCCGGCAGGCCGGTGGCGGAGCTGTAGACGCCCATGCTGAAGGCCCAGAGGATCAGCGCCAGCATGGCGTAGTCACGCTGCAGGCTGCGGAACTCCTTGAGCCCCAGTTGCAGGATGTTGCTCAGGCTGCCCATGTCAGACCTCCTGCTTCTTCAGCGACAGGACGCTGAGGCCGAGCAGCACGGGGATGGTGATCAGCAGGGGCACGAAGTAGCCGGCCAGGTCGCTGAACCCCAGGGCCTTGGAAAACACCCCGCGGCTGATGATGAGGAAGTGGGTGGCCGGGTAGGCCTGCCCGACCAGGGCGGCCGCCCCCTCCAGGGACGACACCGGGTGGATCAGCCCGGAGAACTGGATCGCCGGGACCATGGTGGCGATGGCCACGCCGAACACGGCGGCGATCTGGCTGCGCATGAAGGTGGACAGCAGCAGGCCGAGCCCGGTGGCGGTGATGACGTAGCACAGCGCGGCCAGCACCAGGGTGACGAAGCTGCCCTTGAGGGACACCCCGAACACCACCACGGCCAGGGCCACCATGAGCAGGAAGTTGATCATGCCCATGGCGACGTAGGGCAGCTGCTTGCCAAGGAGGAACTCCAGGCGGGTGACCGGCGTGACGTAGAGGTTGGTGATGGAACCCAGTTCCTTCTCGCGCACCACACCGAGGGCGGTGAGCATGGCCGGGATCATGATCAGCAGCAGCGGGATCACCGCCGGCACCATGGCTTCCAGGCTCTCCACGTCGGGGTTGTAGCGGTAGCGCACTTCGGTGGTGACTGCCGTGGTGTAGCCGCCGGAGGGCGAGCGCCGCGCCAGTTCGGCGAGGTACTCCAGATGCAGGCCCTGCACGTAGCCCTTGACGGTGTTGGCGCGGGTGGGCATGGCACCGTCGACCCACACGCCGACGGTGGGCCGGGCGCCGCGCTTGAGGTCGCGACCGAAGCCCGGCGGGATCTCCACCGCCAGGCTCAGCTCGCCGCTGCGCATGCGCCGGTCCAGTTCGGCGTAGTCGTGGATCGGTGCGCGCTCGATGAAATAGCGCGAGCCGGCCAGGTTGAGGGCATAGGCCTCGCTGGTGGTGGTCTGGTCACGGTCGAGCACGGCATAGGAGAGGTCTTCGACATCCATGCTGATGCCGTAGCCGATGATGAACATCAGCAGCACGGTGCCCAGCAGCGCGAGGGTCAGGCGGATCGGGTCACGGCGCAGCTCCATGCTTTCGCGCCGGGCGTAGCTGAACAGGCGGGCGAAGCTGAAGCCCCGGTCCTTGCTCGCGCCCTCCCCGCCCTTTGCCAGCACCGGCGCGGCCTGGGGCGATTGGCCGCTGATGCCGGCGGCCTCTTCGAGGTAGGCGATGAAGGTGGCTTCCAGAGTGGGTAGGTTGCGCTTGGCCATGAGGCCGGCGGGGGTGTCGCTGTCCAGCACGCGCCCAGCGTGCATGAGGGAGATGCGGTCGCAGCGCTCGGCTTCGTTCATGAAGTGGGTGGAGATGAAGATGGTGACGCCGTCGTTGCGCGAGAGGTCGATCATCAGCTCCCAGAAGCCGTCGCGGGCCACCGGGTCCACGCCGGAGGTGGGTTCATCGAGGATCAGCAGCTCGGGGCCGTGGATCACCGCCACGGCCAGCGAAAGGCGCTGGCGGATGCCCAGTGGCAGGCCTTCGGGCAGCTCGTCCTGCACGCCGTCGAGGTCGAAGCGCTGGAGCATTTCGTCCACCCGCGGGCCGATGCGCTCGGGCGGGAGGTGGAACAGCCGGGCGTGCAGTTCGAGGTTCTGCCGCACCGTCAGTTCACCGTAGAGGGAGAAGGCCTGGGACATGTAGCCGACCCGCCGGCGGGTGGCCAGGTCGCTGGCGTCGACATCCTGCCCGAACAGGGCGCAGCGCCCTTCGCTGGCCGGCAGCAGGCCGGTGAGCATCTTCATGGTGGTGGACTTGCCGCAGCCGTTGGAGCCGAGGAAGCCGAAGATCTCGCCGCGCTCGATGCGGAAGCTCACGCGGTCCACGGCGACGAAATCACCGAAGCGGCAGGTGAGCCCTTCGGCTTCGATGGCGATCTCGCCGTTGCCGCGCTCGCGGGGCGGGATGCTCAGGCGGTGGTGGCCGCTGCGCTTCTCTTCGGGCAGCAGGGCGATGAAGGCTTCTTCGAGGGTGTCGCAGCCGGTGCGCTGGCGGATCTCGGCCGGGGTGCCGGTGGCGAGTACCCGGCCGGCGTCCATGGCCACCAGGCTGTCGAAGCGGTCCGCCTCTTCCATATAGGCGGTGGCCACCAGCACGCTCATGCCTTCGCGGCCCTGGCGGATGCGCCCGATCAGTTCCCAGAACTGGTTGCGCGACAACGGGTCGACGCCGGTGGTGGGCTCGTCGAGGATCAGCAGGTCGGGGTCGTGGATCAGCGCGCAGCACAGGCCGAGCTTCTGTTTCATGCCACCGGAGAGCTTGCCGGCAGGCCGTTCGCGGAAGGGGTCGAGGCCGGTGCTGCGCAGCAGGTCGTCGATGCGCCGTTCGCGTTCGGCGCGGTCGTGGCCGAACAGGCGTCCGAAGAAGTCGACGTTCTCGAACACGGTGAGCGTCGGGTAGAGGTTCTTGCCCAGCCCCTGGGGCATGTAGGCGACCCGCTGGCAGATGGCACGGCGGTGACGGGCCGAGCGCATGTCGCCGTCGAGCACGCGGATGCTGCCGTCCTGCATGCGCCGGGCGCCGGAGAGCAGCGCCAGGAGGCTGGACTTGCCGACACCGTCGGGGCCGATCAGCCCGACCATGCAGTTGGCGGGGATGGCCAGGTCGACATCGTTCAGGGCGAAGGTGTCGCCGTAGCGCAGCGAGACCCCGCTCAGCTGCGCCACGTGGCTGACGGCGTCCATCAGGGCACCTTGATTTCGAGGTGCTCGGGCCAGGTGGCCGCTTCATCCAGCTTGAGGTAGGCCATGCCGGGTACGCCGGTCTTCACGGCGGTGATGTGCTGCTTGAGCAGCGCCGGGTCGATGCGGGCCTTGACGCGGAACACCAGTTTTTCGCGCTCGCTGGCGGTTTCCACGGTCTTGGGGGTGAACTGGGCGACGCTGGCGACGTAGGAGACCTTGGCGGGGATGACGTACTGCGGCACGGCGTCGATCACCAGCCGCGCTTCGGAGCCGAGGGTGACGCGGCCGGCCTGGGGCGCGGGGAGGAAGAAGGTCATGTAGACGTCGCCCAGGTCCACCAGGTTGAGCAGCTTGCCACCGGCTCCCAGCACTTCGCCGGGCTGGGCGACGCGGTACTGCACGCGGCCGTCGCGCGGGGCCTTGAGCAGGCTGTCCTCGATGTCGGCCGCCAGGCGGGTGACGGAAGCGCGTGCGGCTTCGATGGCGGATTCGGCCTCGATCACCTGGGAACGGGCGGCTTCGATGCCGGCCTTGGCCGAGACCACCTGGGAGCGCGAGGCGACCAGGGCAGCCTGGGCGCTCTGCATCACGGCGCGGTCATCGTCCAGTTGCTGTTGGGGCAAGGCATTGCGCTTGACCAGGGCCTCGGTACGGGTGAAGCGCTTGCTGGCGGCGGTCAGCTCGGCCTCGCGCTGGCCGACCACGGCTTCGGCGGTGGCCTGCTCGCTCTGCCGCTGGGCCACCAGGGCCTGAGCGGTGAGGCGGGCGTTCTCGGTCTGGCGCACCTGGGCTTCAGCCTGGGCGAGCTGGGCCTGGAGCACCTGGGTGTCCATGCGCGCGACCACCTGGCCGGTCTTCACGAAGTCGCCCTCGTCCACGAGGATTTCGGCCACGCGGCCGGCCAGCTTGGTGGCCACGTCCACTTCAGTGGCCTCGATGCGGCCATTGCCGCTGGCGAAGCCCTCTCCCAGGCCGACCGGGCGCAGCACCCACCAGGCGCCGGCGCCGAGCGCGGCGACCACGAGCGCGGTGACGATCCAGCCTCGAACCTGTTTGCTTGGCTGCTTCATTTTTCAGTCCATTTCCTTGTGATGGTGGGGATCATCCGATAACTCCACGGAAATCACCTTGATACAGGTCAGGGTGCCTCCGTCGAGGATGAGGGCGCTTCCAGCGACTTGCGATATGATGGCGCCCGGCCTGATTGGCCAGACTCTCCAGTGACCGGCGCCAAGGCGCCATGGACCTTGTATGAACGACACCCTTCAAGACACCGACGCTCCGGCCGCCCCCGAGACCAGCACCGAGGCGACCGAGAAAAAGCCGAAGCAGAACCTGCCCTGGTACCAGACCCTGAAAGGCCACGACCGTGGCCAGCGCCCCGGCATGCCGCCGCGCGGCTCGCGCCGCTCCATGGGCAAGCGCTGACGCTCCGTGCCCCACCGGCGACCCCTTGCGGGTCGCCTGGGTGCGGCCTTCGATCCCTGGCTGACCGCGTCGATACCTGTCCCTCATCTTGCGTCCTCCGTGACTCCGGGGTTTAGGGGCGGCTGCTCCAACGAGACCGCCTCCATGCGCCGATCCCTCGCCCTCTTCCTGCTGTTGCTCTCGCCTGTTGCCGCCCTGGCCGACGACTTGCGCCAGTGGGTGCCGGCGCGCGAACTGCCTGGAATCCTAGAGCGGCTTCGCCGCGATCACCACCCGCATTTCGCCGTCGTGGATTACGGCCAGCGCTCCAGCGAGCCACGCTTCCTGCTGTTCGAGCGGCGCAGCCACGCGCTGCTGGGGCGGTTTCGCGTGGCCCACGGGCGCGGCTCGGACGCGGACCACGATGGCTACGCGGAGCGTTTTTCCGATCGACCGGGCAGCCTGGCTTCGTCACTCGGGGTGTTCCGCACGGCCGAGGTGTTCCAGAGCGAGGCCCCGGGCCACGGCCTCTCCATGCGCCTGGAAGGGCTGAGCCGCAGCAACCGCAATGCGATGGCGCGGGCCATCGTGGTGCATGCGCGGAACTACATGGAACGCGACTTCATCGAGGCCCACAGTGTGGCGGGACGCAGCAATGGCTGCCTGGTGCTGGCCAGCGCCGACCGTGACCGGGTGATCCGCCAGTTGCAGGGCGGTGCGCTGATCTTCGCCATCGGTCCACGCTGACGATTCTGCGTACCGGCTCACGCTGCTGGATGGCGCTGTCATTTTCCGGTCGCTTTTGGGCTTTAGCGTCAGGTCTCCGTCGATTCGCCCGTATGGAGACATGCCTTGAACCACGAAAACAACGACACCGCCGTGCTGTTCGGCAACGGCGACGAGCTGCCCAGCAACGGCTCGGAAAACCTGCACATCAATGATCTGATCGCCGGCCTGAAGCGCCGTGAGGTGCTGGCCGGTGGCGCCACCCTGGGCGCCCTCGCCTTCCTTGGCGTGAGCCTGCCCGGCCAGGCCCAGGCCACCGAGATCGAGGCCGAGGCACGCGGCCTGGGCTTCCCCTTCCGCCCGCGCAAGCGCCTGGGCTTCGAGGGCATTCCCACCGGCCGCGCCGATACCGTGACGGTGCCGCCGGGCTACAAGGCCACCGCGTTCATTCCGTGGGGTACGCCCATCACCGGCCGCTACCCGGCCTTCGCCGATGACGCCAGCAACAGCGCCCAGGACCAGGCCGAGCAGACCGGCATGCACCACGACGGCATGCACTTCTTCCCCATCGATGCCCGCCACGGCATCGGTGCGCGCTCGGACCACGGCCTGCTGGTGCTGAACCACGAGTACATCGACGCGCCGCTGCTGCACCCGAACGGCCCGACCGTGGTGAACGGCAAGCGCACCAGTGCCGAGGAGGTCCGCAAGGAGATCAACGCCCATGGCGTGTCGGTGGTGGAAATCCGCCGTGACGTGCGTGGCGAGTGGAATGTAGTGCCCAGCCCGCGCAACCGCCGCATCACCGCGGCGACACCGATGCGCATCAGCGGCCCGGCACGCGGCCACGCGCTGATGCAGACCCGCTACAGCCCGGACGGCACCCAGTCGCGCGGCACCCAGAACAACTGCTCCAACGGTTTCACCCCCTGGGGCACCTACCTGACCTGCGAGGAGAACTGGGCCGGCTACTTCGCCACCCGCGACGCCGACCTGCCCCGCGAACTGAAGCGCTATGGCCTGCGTAACACCAGCCGCTTCGGCTGGGAAACGCTGGCGGGCGATGAGTTCGAGCGCTTCGACGCGACCCGCAAGGCCGCCGATGCCAAGGGCGACTACCGCAACGAGCCGAACCAGTTCGGCTGGATCGTGGAGATCGACCCGTTCGACCCCACCTCCATACCGGTCAAGCGCACGGCCCTGGGCCGCTTCGCCCACGAGGGCCTGATCTTCGCGCCGGTGAAACCAGGGCGCCGGGTGGTCTGCTACTCCGGCGACGATTCGCAGAACGAGTACATCTACAAGTACGTGAGCCGCGACACCTTCCGCCCGGGCAAGCGCAACCATCGCCTGCTGGACGACGGCACGCTCTACGTAGCGCGCTTCAACGCCGATGGCAGCGGCCAGTGGCTGGCCCTGGACATCAACGACCCGGTCTTCCAGCAGGCCTGCCAGAAGGCCGGCGTGACCTTCGCCGACCAGGGCGATGTGCTGGTGAACACCCGCCTGGCTGCCGACACCGTGGGTGCGACCAAGATGGACCGCCCGGAATGGGGCGCGGTGAACCCGGACAACGGCGAGGTGTACTTCACCCTGACCAACAACACCGCGCGCACCACGCCGGACGCACCCAACCCGCGCCCGAACAATGCCTACGGTCACATCATCCGCTGGCGCGAGCAGAGCCGTGACTACGCGGGCGCACGCTTCAACTGGAACCTGTTCCTGCTGGCCGGCCCGCAGAGCGACAGCCGTGGCCCGAACGGCCAGCCGCTAGACGCCGGCACCATCCTCGCCAGCCCGGACGGGTTGTGGTTCGACGAGGACGGCCGCCTGTGGATCCAGACCGACATGAGCGGCAGCCAGCTGGCATCCGGCCCGTTCGGCAACAACCAGATGCTGGTGGTGGACCCGCGCACCGGGGAGATGAAGCGCTTCCTGGTGGGACCGCTGGGCGCGGAGATCACCGGGATCACGGCGACGCCGGACTTCCGCACGCTGTTCGTCAACATCCAGCACCCGGGCGAGGGCTCGACCCCGACCAACCTGACCAGCACCTGGCCGGACGGCCCGGGTCGCCGGCCGCGCTCGGCGACGGTGGTGATCACCCGGGAAGACCGTCGGCGCATCCTCTGACCCCTCCGCCACTGGCCGAACTGCCAGGGCACTCCGACCGGCCAGCAATGGCCGGTCCCTTTTGACACTGGAAGACTGGCGGCTCACTCACCACGAGCCTCGCCATGCCGACCAACCGCCTCGCCAAAGCCACCTGGCTGATCACCCGCCTCCCTGCTGCACTGCACACACCCTTGCTGAGCCTGCTGATCGGCAGCCAGGTGAAGTTCGCCGGCACCGGGCGCATCCGCGTCCACCACCTGGGCCGCGACCGGGCGGTGATGAGCCTGGCCAACCGCAAGCGCGTGCAGAACCACATCGGCGGGGTGCACGCCGCTGCCATGGCGCTGCTGGCGGAGTCGGCGACGGGCATCCTGGTGGGCATGAGCGTGCCGGACACCCGCATTCCGCTGATCCGTACCCTGCACGTGGATTACCTGCGGCGGGCGAGTGGCGGCCTCAGGGCCGAGGCGCGGCTCTCACCCGAGCAATTGCGCCGGATCGAAGACGAGGAAAAGGGCGAGGTGACCGTGGAGGTGCGCGTGACCGACGAGAGCGGTGCCGAGCCGATCCGCTGCCGGATGGTCTGGGCCTGGGTGCCGCGTAGGAAGGATCGCGTCGACTAAGCTTCCCGGCATTTCACACCATGCAGGAGGCACGATGCCCAACAAGACACTGCTGCTGAGCGCCATCGCGCTCGCGATTACGACGGCCAGCGCCACCCTCTATTGGCGCCTGCAAGCGGATACCGAGGCAGTTGCTCCCGTTGCAGCGGCACCAACCGCCAGCGCCCCCGCAACAGCCCGCGCCGAACAGCCTGGCGAGCAACCCCCAAAAGCAGAGACAGAGACCAAGCCAGCCGTGGATCCGACGCTGGTGGATGCCTACTCCAAACGCTTGGCGTTCGACAGCGAGTACCGGGGCTTCTTCGACAAGGCCTCCCAGTTGCCGGAGGCGGAACGGGAGGCGGAAGCCGAGCGGTTGCGCAAGGGGCTGGAGGAGCGCGAGGCGCGAGGCGAGCTGGCGGCGAGCGAATCGCTGATGCTGCAGATTGCGCTGATCCAGGCGACCGAGAGCGATCCGGAGGAGCAGAAGAGCCGTGCAAACGCCCTGCTCCGCCGCTACCAGGAGGCCAGCGAGGCCCGCGAGAAAGCACTGGCGCAGCAGCCTTCACCGCAGTTCAAGCGCTACAAGCAGGATGAGAAACGCATCGTCGAGGAAGTGATGGCGTTGGAGGCAATACCGGATGGCCTGTCTCGCAACGAGTACCTGCGCCAACGGCTGCAGGAAGCCCGGGAGCAGGCCTATCAGTGAGGTGACCGGGGCGCGCAAGGCGCCCCGGCAGGTTCAGAGCAGTTTGTTGATGGCGTCGTAGATCGGGTTGTTGGGCTTGGCTCGGTCCGCCGAATCGCTGAGCTCGGAGGCGTCCAGCACCGGACCTTGGCCATTCAGCACGTTGTCGATGAAGTGGCTGAGCTCCAGACCCTGCTCCTGGATATCGCCGTTGGCGAAGTCGACGATGGTGGTGCAGTGGCTCTCGTTAAGAGCCCGGTACTGCGGGAAATAGCCCCCGAAGTTCGGCAGGTTGGCCAGGGTGTCGCGCAGGCGCGCGGTGTCCACCTGCCACTTGGCCTTGATCAGCGCCTCCTTGGCGGCCTTGTCCGGAGCATTGGCGATTTCCGGGTAGAACCGCTCATAGGAATAGGACGAGTAGTTCAGGTCCTGCCAGAAGTGCGTGTGACCCAGGCGGTCCCCCGGGAAGTTGGCCGCCAGGGCCGGGTAGAGGCTGCCCAGGTTGGAGAGACTCACGCCCGGCAGGCGCGACTGCAGGAACTGCAGCGGCCCCTGGTCAAGCCCCCAGGCGCTGCGGATGAGGTTCTGCAGTGGCAGCGAGGGGTAGGTCTGGCTGTCGCCGCCCACGGCAGCGCTGAAAACCGGCCCGGAGTCGTCGATCAGGAAGCCGCGATCAGGCGCGAGGTCCTGGCGAAGCACCGAGTGACTGATCAGGCTGCCCGCACCGCCGGCACTGCAGCCGGTGGAGAGCATCTGGCCGGGGCGCTCCAGGTTGTCCTTCAGCCAGCCGAGCACTGCCCGGCCGTTGCGCAAGCCGTTGTGGTGCCAGACCAGGGGAGGCTTCTTCCCGCTCGGGTCGTCATAGACCGCTACCTTGTCGCCGGCATACAGGTCACCGGTGCAATAGGGGATGTAGACGATGTTCCAGCCCTGGGTCTTCACCCGGGAGTACGGGTGGAGGCGCACGACGAAGGGGCTGACCAGGCTGGCTTGGGGGTTCGCCAGCTTCATGTAGTCATCCGGAATGCCATTGGGGTTGCGCGCGCCGCGGATGCCGGCCTGGCCGGAACAGCTGGCGTAGTCCCAGCAGGCGCCGCCGCCTTCCATGTAGATCAGGGTGTTGCTGGTGTTCGGCATCCGGTTGACGAAGAACTTGTAGGGTGAGCCGTCACCGCATACCGCCCCGGTCTCCGGTGCAAGCTGGACGGTCTGCCAGGCGAAGTAGGCCGTCGGCGTGAAGCCGGACTTGAAACCGGCCGGGTTGGCCAGCATCGGGTAGGGGCCAACGCGCTGCTCGGCCCGCACGGGGTTATCAGCCTTGGGCGGAGAGGTCAGGTTGAGAAGTGTCTTCCAGGCACCGTAGTCACCGAGTTCGGCGTGGGCTTGGAAGGTTGGCAACAGGCAGGACAACAAGATGATGCTGCAGCGCAGGCGCGTAGCGAGCCTCATGGGCAGTTCCCTCTTTTCTTGATGTTTTGATGAGACCACCAAGCCCGGAAAGGCCGAGGACATGGGGGTCCGATTGACCCCCTGAGTACCGCCGGGAAACAGGGGAAACGCTCTGAAAAAGCGCAGCTGGTACGCTAGTACAGCATTCAGGGTGCCTCAATAAGCCGCTGCCAGAATTATTCGGGATAGAAACCGCTACCTTTGTAGTAGTTGGCGCTAATGCACCGGTAACTTTTAGTCGCCTCTGTAGGATTAATTAGGTAGTGATTAAATATTCTCCAGTCAAACGAGAATGAATATCAACTACAGGCCATCTAACTTGCCGCTGCGGCATAGCGACGCAATCCGACCAAGGCCTAACAAAAAACTGAAACCCGCGACCCATCTGGCTTTCATAGCAGTACAAGGTCCTTTTACTGCCCTCGGAGTTAATTTTTCGACCTGAAAAATTTACTTGTTCCCCCTTACGGGCATAAAATTGTTCGAATAGATTGCCGGGTGCTTCTGCTCCGGCATAACCCTAATAACACGAGTGAACGCCGTTCCTTGTAGAAGGAGTTCGGGCATGTCGGAAGCCACTGCCATCCTGTCCCATAACTGGGGTTTCGCTGTTTTCCTGCTGGGCGTCTTCGGCCTGATCGCATTCATGCTCGGCGTCTCAGCCCTCCTCGGTAGCCGCGCCTTCGGCCGCGCCAAGAACGACCCCTTCGAATCCGGGATGCTCCCCACCGGCAGCGCCCGCCTCCGCCTCTCCGCCAAGTTCTATCTGGTCGCGATGCTCTTCGTGATCTTCGACGTCGAAGCCCTCTTTCTCTTCGCATGGGCCGTATCTGTTCGCGAAAGCGGATGGGCCGGGCTCATCGAGGCCACCATTTTCATAGCAATTCTGTTGGCAGGTCTTGCCTATCTCTGGCGCATCGGAGCCCTCGACTGGGCCCCCGAAGGTCGTCGTAATCGGCAGGCGAAGCTAAAACAATGAGGCTTTGGCAATGCAATACAAACTTACTCGGATCGATCCGACTGTTCCCAACGAGCAGTACCCGATCGGCGAGCGGGAGGTCGTCACTGACCCTCTGCTAGAAGATCAGGTCCACAAGAACATCTTCATGGGCAAGCTCGAGGATGTTCTGAGCAACGCGGTCAACTGGGGTCGCAAGAACTCCCTGTGGCCGTACAACTTCGGTCTGTCGTGCTGCTACGTGGAGATGACCACCGCCTTCACTGCGCCCCACGACATCGCCCGCTTCGGTGCCGAAGTCATTCGTGCATCACCCCGCCAGGCTGACTTCATGGTCATCGCCGGCACCTGCTTCATCAAGATGGCGCCGATCATCCAGCGCCTCTACGAGCAGATGCTGGAGCCCAAGTGGGTGATCTCGATGGGCTCGTGCGCCAATTCCGGTGGCATGTACGACATCTACTCGGTGGTCCAGGGTGTGGACAAGTTCCTCCCCGTGGACGTGTACATCCCTGGCTGCCCTCCCCGCCCGGAGGCATTCCTGCAAGGCCTCATGCTGCTGCAGGAATCCATCGGCCAGGAGCGCCGCCCGCTTTCCTGGGTCGTCGGCGACCAAGGCATCTACCGTGCCGAAATGCCGTCGCAGAAGGAACAGCGCCGCGAACAGCGTATTCAGGTCACCAACCTGCGCAGCCCCGACGAAGTCTGATACGGGTCTTTCCACGAGAAGGCCCGTTTCACTCTGTACGTTGACCGAAAGCGACCGAGACCATGACTGCAGACACCGTTCTGTCTATTCCGCCTTACAAGGCTGACGACCAAGATGTCGTCGTTGAGCTGAACTCCCGCTTCGGCGCCGAGAGCTTCACCATCCAGGCAACCCGCACCGGCATGCCGGTGATCTGGGTCCCCCGCGAAAAACTTGTCGAAGTACTGACCTTCCTGCGCAACGCCCCCCGCCCCTTCGTCATGCTGTACGACCTGCATGGCGTCGACGAGCGTCTGCGCACCCAGCGCCGCGGCCTGCCGGGCGCCGACTTCACGGTGTTCTACCACCTGATCTCGCTGGAACGTAATAGTGACGTGATGATCAAGGTCGCCTTGTCCGAGGGCGACCTCAACCTGCCCAGCGTCACCAGGATCTGGCCCAACGCCAACTGGTACGAACGCGAGGTCTGGGACCTCTACGGCATCACCTTCACCGGGCACCCGCACCTGACCCGCATCATGATGCCGCCGACCTGGCAGGGTCACCCGCTGCGCAAGGACTACCCGGCGCGCGCCACCGAATTCGACCCCTTCAGCCTCACGCTGGCCAAGCAGCAGCTCGAGGAAGAAGCCGCCCGCTTCAACCCCGAGGACTGGGGCATGAAGCGCCAGGGCGAGAACGAGGACTACATGTTCCTCAACCTCGGCCCCAACCACCCCTCCGCCCACGGTGCCTTCCGCATCGTGCTGCAGCTGGACGGTGAAGAGATCGTCGACTGCGTCCCGGACATCGGCTACCACCACCGTGGCGCCGAGAAGATGGCCGAGCGCCAGTCCTGGCACAGCTTCATCCCCTACACCGACCGCATCGACTACCTCGGCGGGGTGATGAACAACCTGCCGTACGTACTGGCCGTCGAGAAGCTCGCCGGCATTCAGGTACCGCAGAAGGTCGACACCATCCGCATCATGCTGGCGGAGTTCTTCCGCATCACCAGCCACCTGCTGTTCCTGGGCACCTACATCCAGGACGTGGGCGCCATGACCCCGGTGTTCTTCACCTTCACCGACCGTCAACGCGCCTACAAGGTCATCGAAGCCATCACCGGCTTCCGCCTGCACCCGGCCTGGTACCGCATCGGCGGTGTCGCCCATGACCTGCCGCGCGGCTGGGACAAGCTGGTCAAGGAATTCGTCGATTGGCTGCCCAAGCGCCTGGACGAGTACACCAAGGCCGCGCTGCAGAACAGCATCCTCAAAGGCCGCACCATCGGCGTTGCGCAGTACAACACCAAGGAAGCCCTGGAATGGGGCACCACCGGTGCCGGCCTGCGTGCCACCGGCTGTGACTTCGACCTGCGCAAGGCCCGCCCCTATTCCGGCTACGAGAACTTCGAGTTCGAAGTCCCGCTGGCCCACAACGGAGACGCCTACGACCGCTGCATGGTCCGCGTGGAAGAGATGCGCCAGAGCATCCGCATCATCGACCAGTGCCTGAAGAACATGCCGGAAGGCCCGTACAAGGCCGACCACCCGCTGACCACGCCGCCGCCGAAAGAGCGCACGCTGCAGCACATCGAAACCCTGATCACCCACTTCCTGCAGGTTTCCTGGGGCCCGGTCATGCCGGCCAACGAAGCCTTCCAGATGATCGAGGCGACCAAGGGCATCAACAGCTACTACCTGACGAGCGATGGCAGCACCATGAGCTACCGCACCCGGATCCGGACGCCCAGCTTCGCCCACCTGCAGCAGATCCCCTCGGTGATCCGCGGCAGCATGGTGGCCGACCTGATCGCCTACCTGGGCAGTATCGACTTCGTTATGGCTGACGTGGACCGCTGACATGAGCATTATCCAGACCGACCGTTTCGTCCTCAGCGAAACCGAACGCTCGGCCATCGAGCACGAGATGCACCACTACGAGGACCCGCGCGCGGCGTCCATCGAAGCCCTCAAGATCGTCCAGAAGGAGCGCGGCTGGGTGCCGGACGGCGCTGCTGACGCCATCGGCGAGATCCTCGGCATCCCTGCCAGCGACGTCGAAGGCGTTGCCACCTTCTACAGCCAGATCTTCCGCCAGCCGGTCGGCCGCCACGTGATCCGTGTGTGCGACAGCATGACCTGCTTCATCGGTGGCCATGAATCCGTGCTGGGCCGTATCCAGGAACAGCTCGGCATCGGCCTTGGCCAGACCACCGCCGACAACCGCTTCACCCTGCTGCCGGTGTGCTGCCTCGGCAACTGCGACAAGGCACCGGCCCTGATGATCGATGACGACACCTACGGCAACGTCAGCGCCGACGGCGTCTCGCAACTGCTGGAGGCCTATCAATGAAGACCCTCACCTCCATCGGTCCGTCGAACCGCATCCAGCGCAGCGCGGAAACCCACCCGCTGACCTGGCGCCTGCGTGACGACGCCCAGCCCGTCTGGCTGGAGGAATACCAGCAGAAGAACGGCTATGCCGCCGCGCGCAAGGCACTGGGCGAGATGGCCCAGGCCGACATCGTCCAGCAGGTCAAGGACTCCGGTCTCAAGGGCCGTGGCGGCGCAGGCTTCCCCACCGGTGTGAAGTGGGGTCTGATGCCCGCCGACGAATCCATGAACATCCGCTACCTGCTGTGCAACGCGGATGAAATGGAGCCCAACACCTGGAAGGACCGCCTGCTGATGGAGCAACTGCCCCACCTGCTGGTGGAAGGTATGCTGATCAGCGCCCGCGCGCTCAAGGCCTACCGTGGCTACATCTTCCTGCGTGGCGAGTACGTCGACGCGGCGCGCAATCTCAACCGCGCCATCGACGAAGCCAAGGCCGCCGGCCTGCTGGGCAAGAACATCCTCGGGTCGGGCTTCGACTTCGAGTTGTTCGTCCACACGGGCGCCGGCCGCTACATCTGCGGTGAAGAAACCGCACTGATCAACTCCCTCGAAGGGCGCCGCGCCAACCCGCGCGCCAAGCCGCCCTTCCCCGCCGCCGTCGGCGTCTGGGGCAAGCCCACCTGCGTCAACAACGTCGAGACTCTCTGCAACGTCCCGGCGATCGTTGCCAACGGCGTGGACTGGTACAAATCCCTCGCCCGTCCGGGCAGCGAAGACATGGGCACCAAGCTCATGGGCTTCTCCGGCAAGGTGAAGAACCCCGGCCTCTGGGAGCTACCCTTCGGCGTCAGCGCCCGCGAGCTGTTCGAGGACTACGCTGGCGGCATGCGCGACGGCTTCAAGCTGAAGGCCTGGCAGCCCGGCGGCGCCGGCACCGGTTTCCTGCTGCCCGAGCACCTGGATGCCTCCATGTACGCCGCCGGCATCGCCAAGGTCGGCACCCGCATGGGCACCGGCCTGGCACTCGCCGTGGACGACAGCATCAACATGGTCTCGCTGCTGCGCAACATGGAAGAGTTCTTCGCCCGCGAGTCCTGCGGCTGGTGCACCCCTTGCCGGGATGGCCTGCCCTGGAGCGTCAAGGTCCTGCGCGCCCTCGAGCGTGGCGAAGGACAGGCCGGCGACCTCGAGACCCTCGAGGGCCTGGTGAATTTCCTCGGCCCAGGCAAGACCTTCTGCGCCCACGCTCCGGGTGCCGTCGAGCCACTGGGTAGCGCACTGAAGTATTTCCGACCGGAGTTCGAGGCAGGCATTGCCCGCAACGCACCGGCGAACCGACCCGAAGTGGTCGGCGCATAAGAGCCAGTTCCGACGGTTGGCGGCCGCCACAAGCGGCCCCGATCGCAACCAGATTCCATTAGCCAAGCCCGGTAACGGGCAGATGAAGACTGAACCATGGCCACTATCCACGTAGACGGCAAGACGCTCGAAGTCGATGGTGCAGACAACCTCCTGCAGGCCTGTCTGTCACTCGGACTCGACATCCCCTACTTCTGCTGGCACCCGGCGCTCGGTAGCGTCGGCGCCTGCCGCCAGTGCGCGGTCAAGCAGTACACCGACGAGAACGACAAACGCGGTCGCCTCGTCATGTCCTGCATGACCCCTGCCACTGACAACACCTGGATCTCCATCGAAGACGAAGAGGCGAAGCAGTTCCGCGCCAGCGTCGTCGAATGGCTGATGACCAACCACCCGCACGACTGCCCCGTGTGCGAGGAAGGTGGTCACTGCCACCTGCAGGACATGACGGTGATGACCGGCCACAACGCCCGTCGCTACCGCTTCACCAAGCGCACCCACCAGAACCAGGAACTCGGCCCGTTCATCGCCCACGAGATGAACCGCTGCATCGCCTGCTACCGCTGCGTGCGCTACTACAAGGACTACGCCGGTGGCACCGACCTGGGCGTCTACGGCGCCCACGACAACGTCTATTTCGGCCGCGTCGAGAACGGCACGCTGGAAAGCGAATTCTCCGGCAACCTCGTCGAGGTCTGCCCCACGGGCGTGTTCACCGACAAGACCCACTCCGAGCGCTACAACCGCAAGTGGGACATGCAGTTCGCCCCGAGCATCTGCCACGGCTGCTCCAGCGGCTGCAACATCAGCCCCGGTGAGCGCTACGGCGAGATCCGCCGCATCGAGAACCGCTTCAACGGCTCGGTGAACCACTACTTCCTCTGCGACCGCGGCCGCTTCGGCTACGGCTACGTCAACCGCGAAGACCGTCCTCGCCAGCCGCTGCTGGCAGGTGCTCCGCTGAGCATCGACGCAGCGCTGGACAAGGCCGCCGAACTGCTCAAGGGCAAGCGCGTCATCGGCATCGGTTCGCCCCGCGCCAGCCTGGAAAGCAACTTCGCCCTGCGTGAGCTGGTGGGCGAGGCCAACTACTACTCCGGCATCGCCGCCGGTGAGCTGGCCAACATCCGCCTGATCCGCGACGTGCTGCAGAACGGCCCGCTGCCGGTGCCGACCCTGCGCGAGATCGAAGACCACGACGCCGTCTTCGTCCTCGGCGAAGACCTCACCCAGACCGCTGCACGCGTGGCACTCGCCCTGCGCCAGGCAGTGAAGGGCAAGGCCACCGAGATCGCCGCCTCGATGAAGATCCAGGACTGGCACATGGCAGCCGTGCAGAACGTCGCCCAGCACGCCCTGAACCCGCTGTTCATCGCCAGTGTCACCGAGACCCGCCTCGACGACGTCGCCACCGAAAGCGTGCATGCCGCCCCGGCTGACCTGGCCCGTATCGGCTTCGCCGTGGCCCACGCCATCGACCCGAACGCACCCGCCGTGGACGGGCTGGAGGCCGAGGCCCGCGAGCTGGTCCAGCGCATTGCCGATGCCCTGCTGGCCGCCAAGCGCCCGCTGATCGTCTCCGGCGCTTCCCTGGGCGAAAAAGCCCTCATCGAAGCCGCCGCGAACATCGCCAGCGCCCTGAAGAACCGCGATAAGAATGGCTCCATCAGCCTGGTTGTACCGGAAGCCAACAGCATGGGCCTGGCCCTGCTCCTGGGTGAAGAGCTCGGTGGGAAATCCGTGGACGCCGCCCTGGAAGCCCTGACCTCCGGCCAGGCCGACGCGGTCGTCATCCTCGAGAACGACCTCTACCGCCGCGCCGAAACCGCCAAGGTGGACGCTGCCCTGGCCGCAGCCAAGGCCGTGATCGTCGCCGATCACCAGCAGACCGCCACCACCGAGCGCGCCCACCTCGTGCTGCCGGCCGCCTCCTTTGCCGAAGGCGACGGCACGCTGGTCAGCCAGGAAGGTCGTGCCCAGCGCTTCTTCCAGGTGTTCGAGCCGAGCTACTACGACGCCAACATCCTCGTTCGTGAGGGCTGGCGCTGGCTGCACGCCCTGCACAGTACCTTGCAAGGCAAGCCGGTCGACTGGACCCAGCTGGACCAGGTCACCAGCGCCTGCGCCGAGACCTCCCCGCTGCTCGCCGGCATCCGCGATGCCGCCCCGAGCGCCTCGTTCCGTATCAAGGGCCTCAAGCTCGCACGCGAACCTCACCGTTACAGCGGCCGCACCGCCATGCGCGCCAACATCAGCGTGCACGAGCCCCGCCAACCGCAGGACCAAGACTCCCCGTTCGCCTTCTCCATGGAAGGCTACGCCGGCAGCGCCGAGCCCCGTCAGCAGATCCCGTTCGCCTGGTCCCCGGGCTGGAACTCGCCCCAGGCCTGGAACAAGTTCCAGGACGAAGTGGGCGGCCACCTGCGTGCCGGTGATCCGGGCGTACGCCTGATCGAAGCCAAGGGCAATGTCCTGCCCTGGTTCGCCGTCGCCGCGCCGTTCAACCCGGCGCAAGGCACCTGGCAGGTCGTCCCGCTGCATCACCTGTTCGGCAGCGAGGAGAACTCCTCCCGCGCCGCGCCGATCCAGGCACGCATTCCCGAGGCCTACGTGGCCCTGGCCAAGGATGAGGCGGACCGCCTCGGCGTGAACGATGGCGCGCAACTGACCGTACGGGTCAACGGCCAGGCCCTGCGCCTGCCGCTGCAAGTACGCGAAGAGCTGGCCGTCGGCCTGGTGGGCCTACCCGCCGGTCTGCCGGGCATGCCGGCCGCGCTGGCTGGTGCCACCGTCACCCTGCTGCAGGAGGCCGCGCAATGAGCTGGCTCACTCCCGAGCTGATCGACATCGTCATCGCGGTGGTCAAGGCCGTGGTGATCCTGCTTGCCGTGGTCATCTGCGGCGCCCTGCTCAGCTTCATCGAGCGGCGCCTGCTGGGCTGGTGGCAGGACCGCTACGGTCCAAACCGCGTCGGCCCGTTCGGCATGTTCCAGATCGCCGCCGACATGCTGAAGATGTTCTTCAAGGAAGACTGGACCCCGCCGTTCGCCGACAAGATGATCTTCACCCTCGCTCCGGTGATCGCCATGAGCGCCCTGCTCATCGCCTTCGCCGTGGTGCCGATCACCCCCACCTGGGGCGTCGCGGACCTGAACATCGGCATCCTGTTCTTCTTCGCCATGGCCGGCATCACCGTCTACGCGGTGCTCTTCGCCGGCTGGTCGAGCAACAACAAGTTCGCCCTGCTCGGCAGCCTGCGCGCCTCGGCCCAGACCGTCTCCTACGAGGTGTTCCTGGCGCTGTCGCTGATGGGCATCGTCGCCCAGGTCGGCTCGTTCAACCTGCGCGACATCGTCGAATACCAGGCCCAGCACCTGTGGTTCATCATTCCGCAGTTCTTCGGCTTCTGTACCTTCTTCATCGCCGGCGTCGCCGTGACCCACCGTCACCCCTTCGACCAGCCGGAAGCGGAGCAGGAACTGGCCGACGGCTACCACATCGAGTACGCCGGCATGAAATGGGGCATGTTCTTCGTCGGCGAGTACATCGGCATCGTGCTGGTGTCCGCGCTGCTGGTGACCCTGTTCTTCGGCGGCTGGCACGGTCCGTTCGGCCTCCTGCCGCAGATCCCGTTCATCTGGTTCGCCCTGAAGACCGCCTTCTTCATCATGCTGTTCATCCTGCTCCGCGCGTCGATCCCGCGTCCGCGCTATGACCAGGTGATGGCCTTCAGCTGGAAGTTCTGCCTCCCGCTGACCCTGATCAACCTGCTGGTGACCGGCGCCGTCGTGCTCGCGGCCCAGTAAGGAGAAGCCCATGATCAAGTACATCTATGACGTGGTAGCCGGCACCTTCACCCAGCTTCGCAGCCTGGTGATGGTGTTCTCCCACGGCTTCCGCAAGCGTGACACCCTGCAATACCCCGAAGAGCCCGTGTACCTGCCGCCGCGCTACCGTGGCCGCATCGTGCTGACCCGCGACCCCGACGGCGAAGAGCGCTGCGTGGCCTGCAACCTGTGCGCCGTGGCCTGCCCGGTCGGCTGCATCTCGCTGCAGAAGGCCGAGACCGAAGACGGCCGCTGGTACCCCGAGTTCTTCCGCATCAACTTCTCCCGCTGCATCTTCTGCGGCCTGTGCGAAGAGGCCTGTCCCACCACCGCGATCCAGCTGACGCCGGATTTCGAGATGGGCGAGTACAAGCGCCAGGACCTGGTCTACGAGAAGGAAGACCTGCTGATCTCCGGCCCCGGCAAGAATCCGGACTACAACTTCTATCGCGTGGCGGGCATGGCCATTGCCGGCAAACCGAAAGGTGCCGCGCAGAACGAGGCCGAACCGATCAACGTGAAGAGCCTGCTGCCCTAAGGAGACGTTGCGTGGAATTCGCTTTCTATTTCGCTGCCGGCGTCGCCGTGGTGTCCACCCTGCGGGTGATCACCAACACCAATCCGGTGCATGCCCTGCTCTACCTCATCGTCTCGCTGCTGTCGGTGTCGATGTGCTTCTTCGCCCTGGGTGCGCCCTTCGCCGGCGCCCTGGAGATCATCGTCTACGCGGGCGCCATCATGGTGCTGTTCGTCTTCGTGGTGATGATGCTCAACCTCGGCCCGGCCGTGGTGGAGCAGGAACGCAAGTGGCTCACGCCCGGTATCTGGGTCAGCCCTGCCGCCCTCTCCTTCGCCCTGCTCGCCGAGCTGCTGTACGTGCTGTTCAGCCAGCAGAGCGGCGCTGCCATCGGCCACACCACCGTGGACGCGAAAGCCGTCGGCATCAGCCTGTTCGGCCCCTACCTGCTGGCCGTGGAGCTCGCCTCCATGCTGCTGCTGGCGGCATTGGTCGCGGCCTACCACCTCGGCCGCTACGAAGCGAAGGAGTAATGCCATGAGTGCAATCCCACTGGAACACGGGCTCGCCGTCGCCGGCATCCTCTTCGCCCTCGGGCTCGCCGGCCTGATGGTGCGCCGTAACATCCTCTTCGTCCTCATGAGCCTGGAAGTCATGATGAACTCGGCCGCCCTGGCCTTCGTGGTCGCCGGTGCCCGCTGGGCCCAGGCCGACGGCCAGATCATGTTCATTCTGGTGATCACCCTCGCAGCCGCCGAGGCCAGCATCGGCCTGGCGATCCTGCTGCAGCTGTATCGCCGCTTCCACACCCTCGATATCGACGCTGCCAGCGAGATGCGCGGATGAACCTTCTATTCCTGACCTTCCTGTTCCCGCTGCTCGGCTGGTTCGTCCTGTCGTTCTCCCGCGGGCGTCTCTCCGAAAACGCCTCCGCCGTGATCGGCGTCGGCTCCGTCGGCCTCTCTGCCCTCACGGCGGCCTGGGTCATCTGGCAGTTCCACGTGTCGCCGCCGGAAGGCGGTGTCTACACCCAGGTGCTCTGGCATTGGATGAGCGTGAACAACTTCGCGCCCAGCTTCACGCTCTACCTGGACGGCCTATCGGTCACCATGCTCGGCGTGGTCACCGGCGTCGGCTTCCTGATCCACCTGTTCGCCTCCTGGTACATGCGCGGTGAAGAGGGCTACTCGCGCTTCTTCTCGTACACCAACCTGTTCATCACCAGCATGCTGTTCCTGGTGCTGGGCGATAACCTGCTGTTCCTGTACTTCGGCTGGGAAGGCGTGGGCCTCTGCTCCTACCTGCTGATCGGCTTCTACTACAGCAACCCGAACAACGGTAACGCCGCGCTCAAGGCCTTCATCGTCACCCGCATCGGCGACGTGTTCATGGCCATCGGCCTGTTCATCCTGTTCATGCACCTCGGCACCCTGAACATCCAGGAGCTGATGAAGCTGGCACCCGAGAAGTACGTGGCCGGTGACAGCTGGCTGTGGTTCGCCACCCTGATGCTGCTCGGCGGCGCCGTGGGCAAATCCGCCCAACTGCCGCTGCAGACCTGGCTGGCCGACGCCATGGCCGGCCCGACCCCGGTTTCCGCGCTGATCCACGCGGCCACCATGGTCACCGCGGGCGTCTACCTGATCGCCCGGACCCACGGCCTGTTCCTGCTCACCCCCGAGATCCTCGAACTGGTGGGCATCGTCGGTGGCGTCACCCTGGTGCTGGCCGGCTTCGCCGCGCTGGTGCAGACCGACATCAAGCGCATCCTCGCCTACTCCACCATGAGCCAGATCGGCTACATGTTCCTCGCCCTGGGCGTGGGGGCATGGGACGCGGCGATCTTCCACCTGATGACCCACGCGTTCTTCAAGGCCCTGCTGTTCCTTGCCTCCGGTGCGGTGATCAACGCCTGCCACCACGAGCAGAACATCTTCAAGATGGGCGGCCTGTGGAAGAAGCTCCCCCTCGCCTACGCCAGCTTCATCGTCGGCGGCGCGGCCCTGGCGGCTCTGCCCCTGGTCACCGCGGGCTTCTACTCCAAGGACGAGATCCTCTGGGAAGCCTTCGCCAGCGGTCACCAGTGGCTGCTCTACGCAGGCCTGGCGGGTGCCTTCCTGACCTCGATCTACACCTTCCGCCTGATCTTCATCGCCTTCCACGGCGAAGCGAAGACCGAGGCCCATGCCGGCCACGGTGTGGCCCACTGGCTGCCGCTGTCGGTGCTGATCGTGCTGTCCACCTTCATCGGTGCGCTGATCACCCCGCCGCTGGCCGGCGTGCTGCCGCAGAGCGTCGGCCATGCCGGTGGCGAAGCCAAGCACAGCCTGGAAATCGCCTCGGGCGCCATCGCCCTGGCGGGCATCCTGCTGGCCGCACTGCTCTTCCTCGGCAAGCGTCGCTTCGTCAGCGCCGTCGCCCAGAGTGCACCGGGCCGCTTCCTCGGGGCCTGGTGGTACGCCGCCTGGGGCTTCGACTGGCTCTACGACAAGCTGTTCGTCAAGCCCTACCTGCTGGCCACCCGCCTGCTGGGCAACGACCCGATCGACTCCGGCATCGGCCTGATCCCGCGCCTCGTTCGTGGCGGCAACGGCATGCTGAGCAGCAGCCAGACCGGCCAGCTGCGCTGGTACGCGGTCTCCCTGGTGGGTGGTGCCGTGCTGGTGCTCGGCGCCGTGCTGCTGACCTGAATCTTCTTAAGGAATTGAGCCCGTCATGATTCTGCCCTGGCTAATCCTGATTCCCTTCATCGGCGGCCTGCTGTGCTGGCAAGGTGAGCGCTTCGGCACCACCCTGCCTCGCTGGATTGCGCTGCTGACCATGTCCCTGCTGTTCGGCCTCGGCCTCTGGCTGTGGGCCACCGGCGACTTCACCCTGGCCCCTGCCCCGGGTGCCGATCCGGTCTGGGCGCACGAATTCAAGGTCAACTGGATCGAGCGCTTCGGCATCACCATCCACCTCGCGATGGATGGCCTGTCGGTGCTGATGGTGACCCTCACCGGCCTGCTCGGCGTGCTGTCCGTGCTGTGCTCCTGGAACGAGATCCAGAACCGCGTCGGCTTCTTCCACCTCAACCTGATGTGGATCCTCGGCGGCGTGGTCGGCGTGTTCCTGGCCGTCGACCTGTTCCTGTTCTTCTTCTTCTGGGAAATGATGCTGGTGCCGATGTACTTCCTCATCGCGCTCTGGGGTCACAGCGGCAGCAAGGGCAAGACCCGCATCTACGCCGCCACCAAGTTCTTCATCTTCACCCAGGCCAGTGGTCTGGTGATGCTGGTGGCGATCCTCGGCCTGGTGCTGGTGCACTACAACGCCACCGGCGTGCTGACCTTCAACTACGCCGACCTGCTGAAGACGCCGCTCACGCCCACTGCCGAGTACCTGCTGATGCTGGGCTTCTTCATCGCCTTCGCGGTGAAGTTCCCGGTGGTGCCGTTCCACTCCTGGCTGCCGGATGCCCACGCCCAGGCGCCCACCGCAGGCTCCGTGGACCTGGCCGGCATCCTGCTGAAGACCGCTGCCTACGGCCTGATGCGCTTCGCCCTGCCGCTGTTCCCCAACGCCTCGGCCGAGTTCGCGCCCATCGCCCACTGGCTCGGCGTGTTCGCCATCGTCTACGGCGCCCTGCTCTCCTTCGCGCAGACCGACATCAAGCGCCTGGTGGCCTTCTCCAGCGTCTCGCACATGGGCTTCGTGCTGATCGCCATCTACTCCGGCAGCCAGATCGCGCTGCAGGGTGCAGTGGTACAGATGATGGCCCACGGCCTGTCGGCCGCCGCGCTGTTCATTCTCTGTGGCCAGTTGTATGAGCGCCTGCACACCCGCGACATGCGCCAGATGGGTGGCATCTGGAGCCGCATGCCCTACCTGCCGGCCATCAGCCTGTTCTTCGCTGCCGCAGCCCTCGGCCTGCCCGGCACCGGCAACTTCGTGGGTGAGTTCCTGATCCTCCTGGGCTCCTTCGAGAAGGCCATGTGGGTGACCATCATCGCCGCCACCGGCCTGGTGTTCGGCTCGGTCTATTCGCTGATCATGATCCACCGCGCCCACTTCGGTGCCGCCAAGTCCGACGCGCCGCTGCAGGGCCTCAAGCCCCGCGAACTGATCATGGTGCTCGGCCTCGCCGTGCTGCTGATCCTCCTGGGCGTCTACCCGCAACCGGTGCTGGACACCTCCGCTGCCAGCATGCACGGCGTGCATCAGTGGCTGGATGCAGCCTTCACCCAACTCGCCTCGGCCCGGTAGCTGTCATGGAACATCACGCTGTGGAATTCACGACTCAACACCTGATCGCCCTGCTGCCGCTGCTGGTTGCCTGCGCCACTGTCGTCGCAGTGATGCTGGCCGTGGCCTGGAAGCGTAACCACACCCTCACCTTCGGCCTGTCGGTGGTCGGCCTCAACGCCGCCCTGCTGGCCATCATCCCGGCGCTGGGCGTCACCCCCATCGAGGTGACCCCGCTGCTGAAGGTCGACACCTTCGGCTGCTACTACATGGCGCTGGTACTGGCCTCTACCCTGGCGTGCGTCACCCTGATCCACGCCTACCTGGGCGGCAACACTGGCCAGGGCTACCCGGGCAACCGCGAGGAGATGTACCTGCTGATCCTCCTGTCCGCCTGCGGTGGCCTGGTGCTGGTCACCGCGCAGCACATGGCCGGCCTGTTCATCGGCCTGGAACTGCTGTCGGTGCCGGTCTACGGCATGGTGGCGTATGCCTTCTTCAACAAGCGCTCACTGGAAGCCGGCATCAAGTACATGGTGCTTTCGGCCGCCGGTTCCGCCTTCCTGCTGTTCGGCATGGCCCTGCTCTACGCCGACGCCGGCACCCTGAGCTTCGCCGGCATCGGCGCCAAGTTCTCCGGCCAGGGCGTGCCCGGTGGCCTGGTGCAACTGGGCATCGGCATGATGCTGGTCGGTCTGGCGTTCAAACTGTCCCTGGTGCCCTTCCACCTCTGGACGCCGGACGTCTACGAAGGCTCCCCGGCCCCGGTGTCGGCCTTCCTGGCCACCGCCAGCAAGGTCGCCGTGTTCGCCGTGCTGGTTCGCCTGTACCAGATCTCCCCGGCCACTGCCGGTGGCTGGCTGAACGACCTGCTGGCCGCCATCGCCGTCGCCTCGATCCTGTTCGGCAACCTGCTGGCCCTGCTGCAAAGCAACATCAAGCGCCTGCTGGGCTACTCCTCCATCGCCCACTTCGGCTACCTGCTGATCGCCCTGATCGCCACCAAGGGCATGGCCGTGGAGGCCATCGGCGTCTACCTGGCCACCTACGTGCTGACCAGCCTGGGTGCGTTCGGTGTGGTGACCCTGATGTCCACGCCCTACAACGGCCGTGACTGCGACGCCCTGTACGAATACCGCGGCCTGTTCTGGCGCCGTCCGTACCTGACCGCCGTGCTCACCGTGATGATGCTGTCGCTCGCCGGCATTCCGCTCACTGCGGGCTTCATCGGCAAGTTCTTCGTCATCGCCGCCGGTGTCGAATCCCACCTCTGGCTGCTGCTGGGCGTGATGATCCTGGGCAGTGCCATCGGCGTGTTCTATTACCTGCGGGTCATGGTCACGCTGTTCCTGGTGGAGCCGAACCTGCGTCGTCACGACGCCGACCTGCACTGGGCCCAGCGCGCCGGCGGCATCATGCTGCTGATCGTCGCCCTGCTCACCTTCCTGCTCGGCGTCTACCCGCAGCCGCTGCTGGACCTGGTCCAGCACTCCAGCCTGGTCGCACTCGGCCACTGAGTGCCCCACGGCAGCAACGAAAAAGCCCGGCGAATGCCGGGCTTTTTCATGGCCGTTCACTTCGGGGTCCCCTCCCCTTCCGCCTCCAGGCAGGTGAAACCAGCAAGACCATGGCGCCAGCCGGCAAGTCCCGGCATCATCGGCAGCCTGCTCCAGCGGGCGCCCCGCCGCCGCACCCCATCAAGGACGAAGCCGTGCACCCAAGACCCGACCTGCTGTTCATCCCCGATTTCCTCGACGAGCCGGACAGCCACTTGCGCCAACTGCTCGAAACGGTCACCTGGGACACCCGCATGCGCGCGCGGCGCACTGCCAGCTACGGGGTCGCCTACAACTACTCGCAGATCCACTACCCCGCCACGCCACTACCGGCCTGGGCCCAACGGCTTGGCGAGCGCCTGCAGCCGGTCATTGGCTTCTCTGCCAACAACTGCCTGCTCAACCTCTACGAAGACGGCCAGTCATCCATGGGCTTTCATTCCGATGAGTGCGAGGTGCTGGAATCCGGCACCGGGGTGGCCATCCTCTCCCTCGGGGACTCCCGCGAGATCCGCTTCCGCAGCAAGGCCGACCGCGAGCACGAAGTGGCCTGGACGCTACCGTCCGGCTCGCTGCTCTACATGGACCAGGCCGTCCAGGCCCACTGGCTGCACGCCATTCCCCGGACCGAAGCCGCCGGCCCGCGCATCAGCCTCACCTTCCGCCGCCTGCGGGCAGCGCCTTAAGGCAGGCGGACCCGCCGACGGGTGCTGACGAACAACCCCCAGCTGGCCATGAACAGCGCCGCCACCAGCGGGCCGATGACGAAGCCATTGAGGCCGAACAGCGAAATCCCGCCCAGGGTGGAGAGCAGCACCAGGTAGTCCGGCATGCGCGTGTCCTTGCCCACCAGGATCGGCCGCAGCAGGTTGTCCACCATGCCGATCACCAGCACGCCCACCAGCACCAGCACCACGCCCTGCCAGAGGTCACCGCTGAGCATCAGCCAGGCCGCCACCGGCGCCCAGATCAGCCCCGAGCCCACTGCCGGCAGCAGGGACAGGAAGGCCATCAGCACGCCCCAGAGCAATGCACTGGGGATGTCCAGCAGCCAGAACACCACGCCACCCAACCCGCCCTGGATCACCGCCACCACCACGTTGCCCTTGACCGTCGCCCGCACCACACGGGTGAACTTCAGCTGCAGGCGACGCTTGTGGTGATCCGCCAAGGGCACCGCCGTGCGGATGTGCCGCACGATTTCCGGGCCGTCGCGGAGGAAGAAGAACAGCAGGTAGAGCATCAGGAAGAAGCCGATCACCACCTGGAAGGTGTCCTGCCCGATGGAGAACGCCTGGGTCGCAAGGAACTGGCTGCCCTGGGTGGCGGCACCCACCAGGCGGTCACGCAGGCCGTTCAGGTTGTCCAGGCCGAAGCGCCCCAACTGATGCTGTAGCGCCTGCGGGAGCAGGTCGATGAAGCGTTCCAGGTACATGCCCAGGTCCAGCTCGCCGGACTCCAGACGGCTGTACAGATCGGCCCCCTGCTGCACCAGCAGCAGGCCGATCAGGCACACCGGGATGATCGCCACCAGCAGGCACACCCCCAAGGTCAGCAGCGCCGACAGGTTGCCCCGCCCACCCAGGCGCAGGGCCAGGCGGCGTTGCAGTGGTGCGAACACCACTGCCAGCACCACCGCCCAGAAGGCGGCGCCATAGAACGGCAGCAGGATCCAGATGAAGGCCAGGGAGACCAGCACCAGCAGCAGGATCAGCGAGCGAAGTTCGAGGGGATAGCGAGAGGCGGACATGGGCGGGCGGTATCCAGTGGGGTTACCGGTTTAGTCCGCCAGTGTCGGCACAAAGTGCGAAGACTTTGCAGGTGCAGCGCCCGAAAGCGCCAGGGGTGGAGTCGCCTTGGCCCGGGCTTCAGCCCGGAACACGAATGGCCTCGCGCCCCGAGCCGAACGGGCCGGCAATCAGATGCGGAACTGACGCACCAGTGCACCCAGGCGGTCGCCCAGGGCGGCCAGGGAGCGGGCGGTCTCGGCACCCTGGCGGGTGTCGTCGGCGACGCTGTCCACGGCCACGGCGATCTGGTGCACGCTGCGGTTGATCTCCTCGGCCACCGCCGTCTGCTCCTCGGCAGCGCTGGCGATCTGCGCGTTCATGGCGTTGATGGTGCCGATCAGCCCGGCGATGGCGTCCAGCGAGGCGCCGGCCTGGTTGGCCTGCTCGCTGGTGACCTCGCCGGCATCGCTGGAGCGGCGCATGGCGGTCACCGCTTCCTGGGTGCCCTGTTGCAGGCGGTCGATCATGCCCTGGATTTCCTGGGTGCTCTGCTGGGTGCGGCTGGCCAGGGCACGCACCTCGTCGGCCACCACGGCGAAGCCGCGACCGGCCTCACCCGCGCGGGCCGCCTCGATGGCGGCGTTGAGGGCCAGCAGGTTGGTCTGCTCGGCAATGGAGCGGATCACCCCCAGCACGCTGACGATGGACTGCACGTCCTGCTGCAGGCTGTCCAGGGACACGCCGCTCTCGCGGATGTCACCCACCAGCGAATGGATACGGGTGATGCTGCCGTCCACCACGCGCTTGGCGGCCTGGCCTTCCTGGTCGGTCTTCTGTGCGGCCTCGGCAGCCCCCTGGGCGCTCTGGGCCACCTCATGGGCGGCGGCGCTCATCTCGTTGATGGCCGTAGCCACCTGGTCGGTCTCGTGGCGCTGGCGCTCCATGGCCTGCTCGGAGCGGTGGGCCTGGGCGGACACCTGGTCCACCAGGCCGGTGAGCTGCACGGTCATCTCGACGATCTGGCGCACCAGGCCGTGGATCTTCTCGACGAAGCGGTTGAAGGAGCCAGCCAGCTCGCCCAGCTCGTCCTGGCTGTTGATCGGCAGGCGGTGGGTCAGGTCACCGTCACCGGCGGCGATGTCGTCAAGGTTGGCCTTGATCTGCTGCAACGGACGCAGGAAGGCGTTGGCCAGGGTCGTGCCGACGATGCCGAATACCACCAGCAAAATCACCGCAATCACCACGATGCTGGTGAGGATGGTGCTGATGCGCGCGTCGATCGCCTCCTGCACCTCGGCCACCTGGGCCTCGACGCCGTCCAGGTTCACCGCCGTGCCCAGGGCCATGTCCCACTTGGGCAGGTAATAGCTGTAGGCGAGCTTGGGCACCTGCACGCTCTCGTTGCCCGGCAAGGGCGAGCTGTAGAACACGTAGCGGCTGTCATCCTTGGCGACCCGGACCAGTTCGTCGTTCACGGCCACGCCGTTGACGTCCTTGCGGCCGGAGAAGCTCTTGCCCACGTCCACTGGGCTGTCGCCACGGAACAGGCGGATCACCTGGGAGTCGTAGGCGAAGAAGTAGCTGTCCTTGCCGTACTTGATCTTCTTCAGGATCTCGATGGCTTTTTCGCGGCTCACCATGTCATTGGCGGCCGACGCGTCATACAGCATCTGCACCGAGCCCAGGGCGATCTGCATGTAATGCTGCAGTTCACGGCGGTTCTCATCGATCAGACGCTCGCGGGTTTCCTTCACCTCACCCTCGGCGAGGCTCAGCAGGACCTTGGCTGCTGCGCCGCTGAGCACGACGGCGAACAGTATCACCGGCGCGAGCGCCAGCAGCAGGACCTTGGTTTTGAGTGTCAGGCGCATGTATCCATTCCTCAGGGCGGCAGACCGGGAAAACGAAAGGGGGACAGCCGAGGTATCGGCTGTCCCTTCATTAGCTATAGCGAATCGTGGGGAAAACGCGGCGGAACGAGCGCTCCGTCACAACACCATGGCCGCCAGCCAGCCGAAGGCCAGCAGGGGCAGGTTGTAATGCAGGAAGGTGGGCACCACGGTGTCCCAGATGTGGTTGTGCTGGCCGTCCACGTTCAGGCCGGAGGTAGGGCCCAGCGTCGAGTCGGAGGCCGGCGAACCGGCGTCTCCCAGTGCGCCGGCGGTGCCGACGATGGAGACGATGGCCAGCGGGCTGAAGCCCAGCTGCAGACACAGCGGCACGAAGATCGCCGCGATGATCGGCACCGTGGAGAACGACGAGCCGATGCCCATGGTCACCAGCAGCCCCACCAGCAGCATCAGCAGCGCGCCAAGCGCCTTGCTGTTGCCGATCAGCCCGGCGGAGGCCTCCACCAGGGTGGCCACCTGGCCAGTGGCGCGCATCACCTCGGCGAAGCCGGCGGCGGCGATCATGATGAAGCCGATCATCGCCATCATCTTCATGCCCTCGGTGAACAGGTCGTCCACCTGGCGCCAGCGCACCACGCCGCTGGCGGAGAACAGCAGGAAGCCCACCAGTGCGCCGACGATCATCGAGTCCAGCCACAGCTGCACCACGAAGGCGGCGACAATGGCCGCCCCGGCCGCCAGCAGGCTGCGGCGGTCGTAGGCCACCTCCACCTGCTCGGCAGCGGCGATGCGCTCCAGGTCGTAGACACGCTTGCGCCGATAGCTGAACAGCACCGCGATCAGCAGGCCCGCGACCATGCCCAGCGCCGGGATGGCCATCGCCTGGGTGACGCTGACGCCACTGATGTCCGCCCCGCTGCGGGCCACGTTGGCCAGCAGGATCTCGTTGAGGAAGATGTTGCCGAAGCCCACCGGCAGGAACATGTACGGCGTGATCAGGCCGAAGGTGATCACGCAGGCCACCAGCCGGCGGTCGATCTGCAGGCGGGTCAACACGTACAGCAGCGGCGGCACCAGCAGCGGGATGAAGGCGATGTGGATCGGCAGGATGTTCTGCGAAGCGATCGCAACGCCCAGCAACAGCGCCACCAGGCCCCATTTCAGGGCACCGCCGCCGTTGCCATCCTGGCGCCCCACCAGCGCCAGCACCCGGTCGGCCAGCGCATGGGCTAGCCCGGAGCGGGAAATTGCCACGGCAAAGGCCCCCAGCATCGCGTAGGACAGCGCAACGGTCGCACCACCGCCCAGCCCCTTGTTGAAGGCCTCCAGCGTGCCGTCCACGCCAAGCCCACCCAGCAGGCCGCCCACCAGCGCACCCAGGATCAGCGCCAGCACCACGTGCACGCGCAGCAGGCTCAGCACCAGCATCACGCCGACTGCCACGATCACCGCATTCATTCCACTCTCCCGAAGGCCGCCCTGTTCAAGGAGAGCGGCAAAAAAAGCGGCGTACTCTGCCGAAAGCGAACGATACTGTCAAAACGGATATATGTTCAGAATGCTGAACGATGCGTGCATAATCCTTGCATGCTGCGCCCGCAGCAGTCGTTTCGAGTTGGAAGCTCCATCGCCAGGACCGGCCTGATCAAGTAAGTGGCCAACTGGCCGATAGCCGCCTTGTAGTCTGACGAGAAGAAGGAAAAGACCATGCCGTTCAGTCGCCTTTCCATCCAGTGGAAGATCACCCTGCTCGCCGGCCTCTGCCTGCTGGCCATCGTGACCCTCCTGGTAGGCGCCTCCCTCTACCAGTCCAAACGCAGCGCCGAACTGGTGAAGGCCTCCAGCTCCCAGATGCTCGACCACAGCGCCCGACAACGGATGCAGGCGCGTGGCGAACTGCAGGCCATCCGCATCCAGCGCTACTTCATGGACGCCTACCAGTACGGCAAGGGTTTTTCCCGCCAGATACTGTTCCTCAAGGAACAGGCCGAGAAGCGCTTCCTCGACGCCTTCGACCTGCGCGAGGACCTGACCCGCCAGGTGCGCACCAGCCTGGAGGCCAACCCCAGCCTGCTGGGCCTCTACGTGGTGTTCGAGCCCAACGCCCTGGACGGCAAGGACGAACTGTTCACCGAACAGGGCGAGCTGGGCAGCAACGAAAAGGGCCGCTTCGCCCTCTACTGGTCCCAGGCCACGCCCGGCAAGCTGCTGTCGGAAACCATGGACGAGAAGATGCTCGCGGACGACAGCACCGGCCCCAGCGGCTCGCCCTACAACGCCTGGTACACCTGCCCCATCCAGACCCGCGACTCCTGCGTGCTGGAGCCCTACTTCGACGATGTCGGCGACCGCAAGATCCTCATGACCAGCATCGCCTTCCCGCTGATTCAGAACGACAAGGTCGTCGGCGTCATGGGCCTGGACATCAGCCTCGACAGCCTCCAGCAGCTCAGCCAGCAAGGCAGCCAGGAGCTGTACGACGGCAAGGCCCACATCAGCATCCTCAGCCCCGCCGGCCTGCTCGCCGGCCACAGCCAGGACATCGGCAAGCTCAGCCAGAAGCTCGACGCCGTCTTCGGTGCCGACGCCGCCGCCCTCACCTCTGCCCTCCAGAGCGGCAAGCCCAGCAACGTCGACAAGGACGGCATGCTGCGGGTGATGGAGCCCTTCAAGCCGATCCCCACCGCCTCGCCCTGGAGCGTGCTGCTGGAAGTGCCGGACAAAGTACTGCTCGCCCCCGCCATCAAGCTGCAGCAGGAGCTGGACGCCCAGCGCGACGCCAGCAGCCTGGTTTCGGCCCTCATCGGCCTCGCCGCCGCCGTGCTCGGCCTCGGCCTGATGTGGCTCACCGCCCTCGGCGTCACCCGGCCGATCCTCGGCGTGGCCGCCATGCTGAAGAACATCGCCAGCGGCGAAGGCGACCTCACCCGCCGCCTGGAGTACGCCCGCCAGGATGAACTGGGCGAGCTGGCCGGCTGGTTCAACCGCTTCCTTGACAAGCTGCAGCCGATCATCGCCGACGTGAAGCGCTCGGTTCAGGATGCCCGGGGCACTGCCGACCAGGCCTCCTCCATCGCCGAGCAGACCAGCGCCGGCATGCAGCAGCAGTACAAGGAAGTCGACCAGGTGGCCACCGCCTCCAACGAGATGAGTGCCACTGCCCACGACGTGGCCCACAGCGCCGCCCAGGCCGCCGAAGCCGCACGGGGCGCCGACCTGGCCACACAGGAAGGCCTGGCGATGATCGACCGCACCACCAGCGCCATCGAGCAGCTGGCCAGCGAGATGAGCGCCGCCATGGAAGAGGTGCAAGGCCTCTCCAGCAGCAGCGAGCAGATCGGCTCCGTGCTGGAGGTGATCCGCGCCATCGCCGAGCAGACCAACCTGCTGGCCCTCAACGCCGCCATCGAAGCCGCCCGCGCAGGTGAAGCCGGCCGCGGCTTCGCCGTGGTCGCCGACGAGGTGCGCAGCCTGGCCAAGCGCACCCAGGACTCGGTGGAAGAGATCCGCCAGGTCATCGAAGGCCTGCAACACGGCACCCGCGAAGTGGTCGGCTCCATGCACAGCAGCCACCGCCAGGCCCAGAACAGCGTCGAGCAGGTCGGCCAGACGGTGACCTCGCTGCGCAAGATCGGCGATGCCGTCACCGTGATCACCGACATGAACCTGCAGATCGCCAGCGCCGCCGAGGAGCAGAGCGCCGTGGCCGAGGAGATCAACCGCAACGTCGCCGCCATCCGCGATGTCACCGAATCCCTCTCGGTGCGGGCACGGGAGTCGGCCGAGGTCAGCCAGAACCTAAACCGCCTGGCCAACCACCAGCAGGGCCTGATGGACCAGTTCAAGGTCTGACGCCATCGGCTCCACGCCCTGGCACGCCGGCGCTTGTTCGCCGGCGTGCCGCTCGCTAGCCTGCCCCTCCCCCTTCCTCGTTCCTGCAAGGACAACACAATGCTCAACTACGCCATCGTGGCCGGCTCCAGCCGCGCCAACAGCCAGTCCGGCAAGGTCGCCCGCTTCATCCGCCAACGCCTGGTCGACCTGAAGCTGGCCGATGAGGCCGGCACCTCGGTCATCGACCTCGGCCAGCAACCGCTGCCACTGTGGCCCGCCGAAGACACCGGCCCCTGGGCCGGCTTCCAGCAACAGCTGAAGGCCGCCGACGCGGTGGTGATCATCGCCCCCGAGTGGAACGGCATGGCCTGCCCGGCCATCAAGAACTTCTTCATCTATGCCAGCAAGGCCGAACTGGCCCACAAGCCGGGGCTGCTGGTGGGCGTCTCCTCCGGCATCGGCGGCGGCTACCCGATCAGCGAGCTGCGCGCCTCCAGCTACAAGAACTGCCGCCTCTGCTACCTGCCCGAACACCTGATCGTCCGCGGCGTGGAGAAGGTGCTCAACGGCGCCGAGGTGGTCAGCGAAGACGACCAGCGCATCCGCGACCGCCTGGACTACGACCTGGACATCCTCGCCAAGTACGCCAGCGCCCTGCAGCCGGTGCGTGCCAGCATCGACTTCAGCAACCCCGCCTTCACCAACGGCATGTAAGCGCGCCGGCCCCGCCACAGTACGCGGGGCTGTCCCTCACAGCGCCCGCCCCTTACAGCGAAAGCGCCCGCTGCACCACCGCACCACGCGGATCACCGCTGGGGCCCACCAGCGCGTAGTTGTAGCCATTGCGCGACCAGTAGCGCGCCTCCAGGTCACCGTCCTGGCGGCTGCCGCTGGGCATCTCGGCATAGAGCGCGCCGGGCGAGCGCAGGTACAGGCTGACCCGCTGGCCGTTGGCGTCCTCGAACAGCAGGATCGCCGCCGCCCCCTGCTCGTTGGTCAGCAGCCGCCCACCCACCGGGCGCAAGCCGTAGGGCGACAGGTCGGGAATACGCGACGCGTGGGTGAAACGCCGGTCCAGCCAGGCCTGGAGGTTGCCGGCATCGCCCTGCACATCCACCGCGACGCTGCCCAGGGCGAACAGGCGGTGCGCCTCCAGGGCGTCCTGCATGGGCGGGATGTCCGCCAGCAGGGTCTGCTCACGGGCCTGCCAGCCACCCACGCCCCCCAGCCCCAGGGCCAGCAGCAATGCGGCCGCCGTCGCCCATTGGCGCCGTTGTCGGGCCAGCCGCGCACGGCGGATGGCACGCGGGTCCAGCGCCGGGTTGGGCGGCAGCCCCTGCAGGTCGGCGAGGCCGGTACGCAGGTGCTGCATGTCCTGGCGCCAGCCCTCCACCTGGGCGGCAGCCTCGGGGTGGCGGGCCAGCCAGGCCTCCACCAGGCGGGCCTGCGCGGGGTCAAGCTGGCCGTCCAGGTAGGCGTGAAGATCGTGTTCGCTGGGTTCGAAGGAAGTCATTTGAGTATCCGCAACGAAGGGGATGCGATTTCGCCCTCGGCCAGCGCGCGCAGGGCCTTGCGCGCGCGGGAGAGGCGGGACATGACGGTGCCGATGGGCAGATCCAGGGCCTCGGCGGCCTCCTTGTAGCTGAGCCCCTCCACCCCCACCAGCACCAGCAGCGCGCGCTGCTCGGCCGGCAGGCGGGCGAAAGCGTCGAGGGTCGAGCGTGCCTCCACCTGCGCCTCCAGCGACGGGGTCTCGTCGGCACCGGCCAGGCCGAAGAAGCCCAGCACCTTGGCGTAGCGCCGAGCACGCCGCTGCCCGTCGAGGAACTTGCGGTAGAGGATGGCGAACAGCCAGGCCCGCAGGCTCTCGGCCTGGCGCGGCCCCTGGCGATCGCCCAGGGCGCGCTCCACCGTGGCCTGCACCAGGTCATCGGCACTGGCGGGCTCGCGGGTCAGCCAGAGGGCGAAACGGCGCAGGCGCTGCAGCAGTTCGCGAAGTTCGTCGTCATCGATGTCATGCATGGGGAACGGGGCTCGGGGCAAGGATGCTGTGGAGGAAGACGCCCCAGCCGCAACTTTATTCCAGCCGGCGGGAATAAATCCTCCGCTCGTACGTCCCACCGGCTCAATGACCTGGCCAGAGGAGCCATCCATGACCCCTTCCCCCCTCAGCCGCGCCCAGCTCGCCGGCCGGCTCTCGCTGATCGGCCTGGCGGTCGCCGGGCTGGCCGGCGCCTTCGCCTGGACTGCCGGCTGGATCGGCCCGCAGCGCCTCACGCCGCAGCGCATCATCGACACCTTCGAAGCCAACGCCGGCCACTACCCCGGCTACCGCAAGAACCACGCGAAGGGCCTGTGCATCAGCGGCCAGTTCCAGTCCAGCGGCGCGGCTGCCGCTTATTCCCGCGCCCAGGTCTTCGCCCCGGGCGACATCCCGGTGACCGGGCGCCTGGCCATCGGCGGCAGCAACCCCTTCGCCGCCGATGCCAGCGTGCCGGTGCGCAGCCTGGCCCTGCGCCTGCGCAGCGCCGACGGCCAGGAGTGGCGCACCGGGATGAACACCCCGGCGGTGCTGGCGGTGGGCACGGTGGAGGCCTTCTTCGAGCAGGTGCTCGCCTCGGCCCCCGATCCGGCCACCGGCAAGCCGGACCCGGCGAAGGTGCAGGCCTTCTTCGACGCCCACCCGGAGAGCGCGGCCTTCCGCCAGTGGGCCCAGACCAACAAGCCGTCCAACAGCTTCGCCAACGCCCGCTACCACGGCCTCAATGCCTTCCGCCTGGTGAACACCGAGGGCCAGCCCCGCTACGTGCGCTGGGCGATGGTGCCGGAAGCGCCCTACGAACCCCTGGACGCCCAGGTGGACGACCCGGACTTCCTCGCCCACGACCTCCACCGCCGCCTGGCCCAGGGCCCGCTGCGCTGGCACCTGGTGCTGACCCTGGCCGAGGACGGCGACCCGGTGGACGACCCGTCCCGCGCCTGGCCCGCCGAGCGCCAGCAGGTGGAGGCCGGCACCCTGGTGATCGACCGCGCCCAGCCCGAGGACCGAGGAGACTGCCGCGACATCAACTTCGACCCGCTGGTGCTGCCCGACGGCATCGAGCCCTCGGCCGACCCGATCCTCGCCGCCCGCTCGGCCGCCTACGCCGTGTCCTTCAACCGCCGCACCCACGAAGGCGCCCCCGCCCCTCGCCCCGGAGCCCAGCCATGAATTCCACCCGCCCCGTCTTCACCCCGCTCGCCCGCCTGCTGCACTGGCTGATGGCGATCCTGATCCTGGCCATGCTGTTCATCGGTGCCGGCATGGTGGTGGAGCTCAGCCCCTGGCACACCACCCTGGTGGCCGTGCACAAACCGCTGGGTGTCGCCCTGCTGGTGCTCGCCGTGCTGAGGCTGGGCGTACGCCTGCGCCGGCCGGCGCCGCCACTGCCGACCGACATGCCGGCCTGGCAGCAACGCCTGGCCCATGCCTCCCATGTGCTGCTCTACGGCCTGATGCTGGCCATGCCCCTGGTGGGCTGGGGCATGCTCTCCGCCGGCGGCTACCCGGTGCAGCTGGGCAGCGCCCTGCAGTTGCCGGCCATCGCCCCGCACGACGCCCAGCTCTACGCGGTGCTGCGCAGCGCCCACCGCTGGCTCGCCTACCTGTTGCTGGCCTGCGTCCTGGCGCACCTGGGCGCCGCGCTGTTCCACGGCCTGGTCCGTCGCGACGGCGTGCTCGGCAGCATGCTCGGTGGCCGCTGAACGGCGTGATCCGGCCCAAACCAATCCAGACGGCCGTGGTCTAGGAGCTGTACGCACCCTCCATTCCCGACGCGGCAGGCCGACAAGCGGCCTGTCACGGAATGGGCGGTGCCTGGCCTTCACCCTGGAGAACCTCCGTGAGCCGCACCCCCTGCCTTCTGATCACCCTGCTGTGCTGCGCCGGCAACGCCCTGGCGTCCAGCGACGATGCCTGGAAACAGCACGACCGCCGCGTGCTGGCGGCCTGCACCGCCGTCAGCAAACTCAAGGATGCAAAGCCCGCCGGCCAGACCGTGGTGTTCGACGATCGCCTCGGCCTCACCGCGCTGATGATCACCGGGCGCTACCCCCAGCCGCACATGAAAGGGCGCAGCGGCAACGAGCTGTGCCTGTACGCCCGCAAGACCGGCAACGCCTACATCAGCGAAGCCGATCGCCTGGTGGGCAGCGGCACGCCCTGAGCCCAGGGTCGCCCTGGCGACGGGCGTGCTCTATCATCGCGGCCTTTTCACAGCACCCGAGCCGCACCATGAGCGAACCGACCACCCTCCTCGACACCCTCGGCAACAGCGACATGCTGGAGATCGACGGCCTGCATGCCTGGCAATTCGACCTGGTCGACGGAGCCCTGCGCATCGAATGCATCGACGGCCGCGACCGTCGCGTCTGGCAATTCAGTGCCGAGCAGGTGCAGCAGGCCCGCGCCGAAGCCGATGGCAGCTGGCGGATCGACAGCGACCAGGGCGAGCACCACCTGGTGTGCATGGAGGCCTTCAGCGGCAGCAATGACGACGATGAAGAAGACGAGGACGAGGCGCCCGAGCAGGCCTGAACAGGCTCAGCTCACCACGTTGCGCAGGTAGCGCAGGGGCGCCGTGCCCAGGTTCGAGTAGGCATAGGGCTGGCTGCTGGCGAACACATGGAAGTCCCCCGCTCGGACCGTCACCGGCCCCTCCGGCAGTTCCAGCGTCAGCTCCCCCTCGATGACGTAGACCATCTCCCGCCAGCCCTCGGCATCCGCCTCCGAGGCGTAGCGCTCGCCCGGCTCCAGGGCCCAGGACCACAGCTCCACCTCGCGCCGCGCCGGGGCGCTGGCCAGCAGCACGGCGCGGCTGCGCGGGTCTTCGCCGACCCAGGCCACCGCTTCGATGCGCGAGCGATCCGGGCGGCTCGGCGCCTGCACCAGGTCGGGGAACAGCACCCCCAGGGCCTCGGCAATGCGGTCCAGAGTCGCCAGGCTGACGTTCACGTCCCCGGCCTCGATGCCGACGATCATCCGCCGGCTCACCCCGGATTCCGTAGCGAGCGCATCCTGGCTCATGCCCAGCGCCTTGCGCAGACGGCGAACGTTCTCGGAGACGTGTTCCAGTACGTTGGGTCGGTCCATGGGCTTGGGCAATATATTGCTCATTGAGATGAATTTGCGCATTATGTTGCACATCCCGGCGCACCACAAGCACGCGCCCTTCCCTGCCTGATCCGGAAAACCATGACCCAGTCCCGCAACCTGGCCGCGACGCTCCTGCCCGTCGGCGTGCTGATCATCGCCATGACCTCCGTGCAGAGCGGCGCGTCCCTGGCCAAGAGCCTGTTCCCCCTCATCGGCGCCGAAGGCACCACCACCCTGCGCCTGGTGTTCGCCGCGATCTTCCTGATCCTGGTGCTGCGCCCGTGGCGCGCCCGCATCAACACCGGCGCCCTGGGCAGCGTGGTGGCCTATGGCGTGGCCCTGGGCTTCATGAACCTGCTGTTCTACATGTCCCTGCGCACGGTGCCCCTGGGCGTGGCGGTGGCACTGGAGTTCACCGGGCCGCTGGCGGTGGCGATCTTCTCCTCGCGGCGCCTGCTGGACTTCGTCTGGATCGCCCTGGCGGTGGCCGGCCTGTTGCTGCTCCTGCCGGTGGGTGCCAACGCCAGCGGCATCGACCCGCTGGGCGCTGCCTACGCGCTCGGCGCCGGCGTGTGCTGGGGGCTGTACATCATCTTCGGCCAGCGCGCCGGGGCGGACCACGGCATGCAGAGCGCCTGCCTGGGGGTGATCGTTGCCGCCTTCGCCGCCGCACCCTTCGGCGTGGTCCATGCCGGCACCGACCTGCTCAACCTGGCCCTGATCCCCACCGCGCTGGGGGTGGCGCTGCTCTCCACGGCCATTCCCTACACCCTGGAGATGTACGCCCTGCAACGCATGCCGGCGCGGACATTCGGCACTCTGATGAGCATCGAGCCGGCCCTGGGGGCGCTCTCCGGGCTGCTGTTCCTCGGTGAAAAGCTGACGCTGCTGCAGTGGGCCGCCATCGGCGCCATCATCCTCGCCTCGGTGGGCACCACCGCGAGCATGAAGCGCAAGGAAGAGGTGCAGGGACTGATTCCCGCCGACTGAGCGCAAACCCCTTGCCGAGCGAAGCCCTCCTGCGCAAGGCTATCGCCCTGCCTTGCGCCCTCACAGGATCGTCCATGAACAAGTTCCCCTACGTTTCCACCGGCTGCCGCCCGGTCAACTGGCAGCTGGACCAGATCGTCAGCGAGTTGCGCAGCGCCCGCGAAGAGTGGCGCAGCCGCAACGGTCGCGGCCAGGATCGCGGCGGACGCGAGCTGCCCTCGCGCACCACCATCGGCCAGATCATCGAAGCCATCAGCGGCGCACTCTTCCCCATGCGCCTCGGCCCGGCGGACCTGCGCGAAGAAAGCGAAGACTTCTACGTCGGCCACACCCTGGACGTGGCGCTCAACGCCCTGGCCGGCGAGGTGCGCCGCGAGCTGGGCTACACCGCCCGGCAGAACAGCACCAGCGCCGCCGACATCGAGTGCGAGGCCATCACCATCGTCCAGGGCTTCGCCGCCGCCCTGCCGCAACTGCGCCGCCTGCTGGACAGCGACGTGCTGGCCGCCTTCCAGGGCGACCCGGCCGCCCGCAGCGTCGACGAAGTGCTGCTGTGCTACCCCGGCATCCACGCGGTCATCCACCACCGCCTGGCGCACTACTTCTACAAGAACGGCCTGCCGCTGGTGGCGCGCATCATCGCCGAGATCGCCCACTCGGCCACCGGCATCGACATCCACCCCGGCGCCACCATCGGCAAGAGCTTCTTCATCGACCACGGCACCGGCGTGGTGATCGGCGAAACGGCGATCATCGGCGAGCGCGTGCGCATCTACCAGGCGGTGACCCTGGGCGCCAAGCGCTTCCCCGCGGACGAGTCGGGCAACCTGCAGAAGGGCCAGCCCCGCCACCCCATCGTCGAGGACGACGTGGTGATCTACGCCGGCGCCACCATCCTCGGGCGCATCACCATCGGTAAAGGTTCGGTCATTGGCGGCAACGTCTGGCTGACCCGCAGCGTGCCGGCCGACAGCAACATCACCCAGGCCAGCCTGCAGAGCGATTGCGGCGCCTGACCGGTACGCGCCGTGGCCCCCCGCCACGGCGCGCCCCCGGACGGACGGCACGCGGGCAGCCGATGAATGACCGGTCCTGGCCACTGGCCAGTGGCCTGCATTGATCTAGCATCCAAGGGACGACAGCAGTCACGTCGCTCCCGGTTGCACGACCCGGCCCGGCTCGCCGGGCACGCCATGGACAGGCGCCCTGAAACCATGGCACCCACCGATACAGCTCCAGAGGTCCTACGTGACACCCCCGGCGACGAGCTTCACCCCCCTGCTGCACCTGGTGCGGCGGCTTTTTCGTGTGCGTGCGGCAGCCCTTCTGGGCGCCGAGGGCCTGCTCGCCTGTGACGGATCACCTGCGGAACAGGTCGTGGCCGCCTGCCATGGGCAATCGCCCGAGCTGCGCGCCCTTCATCACCAGCCCCTGCCCGGCACCGACGCCCGCCTCATCCTGCTCGACACCGCCCCCCTGGCAGACAACCTCGACACCACGGCCCTGGCCGACTTCGCCCACTTGGCGGCCGAGTTGCTGGACCAGCAGCAGCGCCTGCAACGCATGCAGGACGAGACCACCGCCCTCAAGGAAAACGAGCAGCGCCTGGCCCTGGCCGTGGCCGGCAGCGGCACCGGCATCTGGGACCGCGACGTGGTCAACGGACGCATCCACTACTCGCCGGGCTGGAAGTCCATGCTCGGCTACGCCGTCGGGGAAATCAGCGACCGCATCGAGGACAGCTACGGCCGCATCCATCCTGATGACCTGGACTACGTGCGTCGCACCATGCTCGACCACTTCGAGCAGCGCACCCCCGACTACCAGGTGGAACACCGCCTGCAACGCAAGGACGGCAGCTACATCTGGGTCAGCAGCCGCGGCAAGGTGGTCGAGCGCGACGAACAGGGCCGTGCCCTGCGGATGATCGGCACCACCACCGACATCACCGAGATGAAGCGCATGGCCCGCCGGCTGGAACAGAACATCGAATTGCTGACGGACCTCACCAACGAGATCCCCGGCATGGTCTTCCAGTACCTGCGCCACCCCGACGGCCGCGGCGAATACCGCTACGTCAGCGCCGGCAGCCTGGACATCTACGGCCTCTCCCCCGAGCAGGTGAAGGTCGGGCGCGAACGCATCCTCGCGCTGATCCACCCCGACGACCTGCCGGGCTACCTCAACGCCCTGGAAACCTCCGCCATGGCCCTCACCCCCTGGCACCGGGAATACCGCGTGTGCCTGGCCAGCGGCGAAGTGGGCTGGCGCCTGGGCAATGCCCATCCCAAGCGCCTGGGCGATGGCAGCGTGCTCTGGCACGGCTTCATCACCGACATCAGCGAGCAGAAGCGCATCGAGGCCGAGCTGCAGGCCCTGGCCATCACCGACTTCCTCACCCAACTGCCCAACCGCCGGCACTTCATGACCCGCCTGGAAGAGCAGCTGGCCCGCCTGCAACGGCCCGGCAACAGCGGCGCAGCACTGCTGATGTTCGACCTGGACCACTTCAAGGGCATCAACGACCGCTGGGGGCACAGCGCCGGCGACGAGGCCCTGCGCCACTTCGCCGCCCTGCTCAGCGAGCAGATGCGCCGGGTCGACTTCGCCGGGCGCATGGGCGGCGAAGAGTTCGCCGTGGTGCTCAACGACGCCGACCACCGCAGCGCCATGGTCTTCGCCCAGCGCCTGCAGCAGCGCCTGGAAGACGTGCCACTGCTGTACCAGGGCGAGCGCATCCCCCTGACGGTGAGCATCGGCATCACCACCCTGGGCGCCGACGACATCACCGCCGCCGGCGCCCTGTCCCGCAGCGACATGGCCCTGTACCGGGCCAAGGCGGAAGGCCGCAACCGCATCGAGGTGCACTGACGCGCCACCCATCCGGACGCCGCACGGCAGCTTGACCGCCTTCGGGGAGTGAAATTACTGTATTTATATACAGTAATTTACGACACACCTTCCCATGTCCACCGTCGTCGCCCTCGACCGCCTGTTCAACGAGCGCCGCCTCTGGCGCGGCCAGGCCACGCCCGCTGCACCTGCCAGCCGCTACCCCAGCGGGCACGCCGCGCTGGACGCCGTACTGCCTGGCGGCGGCTGGCCGGAAGCGGCCCTGAGCGAGCTGCTGGTGGGCCTGCCCGGTGTCGGCGAACTGAGCCTGCTGCTGCCCACCCTTGCCCGCCTCAGCCAGGCCGGTGAGCGCATCGTGCTGGTGGGGCCGCCCCACCTGCCCTACCCGCCCGCCTGGCAGGCCGCCGGGGTGGACCTGGGTCAGCTCAGCCTGGTCCAGGCCCAGGGTCGGGATGCCCTGTGGGCCGCCGAGCAGTGCCTGCGCTCCGGCAGCTGCGGCGCCGTGCTGGCCTGGCCGGACCGGGCCGACGACCGCGCCCTGCGTCGCCTGCAGGTAGCCGCCGAAAGCGGCCAGACCCTGGCCTTCGCCTACCGTTCCCTGGGGGAAGCCCAGAACCCCTCGCCCGCCGCCCTGCGCCTGGCCATCGAAGCCAACCCGGCGCGCCTGCGGGTGATCAAGTGCCGGGGCGGCCAGCCCAGTGCCCGACCGATCCCGCTGGATGCGCGGGTGGGACCCTGACCGTGCGCTGGGCCTGCATCCTCTTGCCCCAGTTGGCGCTGGACGGCGTGCTGCGCGGCCGGGATGACCGCCAGGTGCCGCTGGTGCTGCTCACCGGTCCCGCCCAGCGGCGCATCCTGCAGGCAGTCAGCGAACCGGCGCGGGCCCTGGGGCTGCGCCCGGGGATGGCCCTGAGCGCCGCCCAAGCCCTGACCTCAGGCTTCGAACAGGCCGAGTACGACACCGAGGCCATCGAGCGCTGGCGCCTGTTCCTCGCCGCCTGGGCCTACGGCTTCAGCTCTCAGGTCAGCCTGCACTACCCACGCTGCCTGCTGCTGGAGGTGCACAGCAGCCTGGGCCTGTTCGGCCCCTGGCCACGCTTCGAGGCCCGCCTGCGGGCCGAGCTGCAAGCCCTGGGCTTTCGCCACCGCATCACCCTGGCGCCCAACCCGGCGGCTGCACGCGCCCTGGCCAACGTGCACGACGGCCTGGCCGTGGACGACCCGGCCCTGCCCTCGGCCATCGGCGCGCTGCCGCTCGCCCGCATCGGCCTGGAGCCGTCGCAGGCCACCGCCCTGGCCCGCATGGGCCTGCGCCAGGTGACACAGGTGCTGGCCCTGCCGCGCAACGAACTGGCACGACGCTTCCCGGACGGGGTGCTGCAGCACCTCGACACCCTGCTCGGCCGACAGCCCCAGGCGCTGGCCTTCTACCGCCCGGCGGACCGCTTCAGCACCCGCATCGAGCTGAACTTCGAGGTGGAGTCCGCCCAGGCTCTGCTCTTCCCCCTGCGCCGCATGACCGCCGACCTGGCTGCCTACCTGGCCAGCCGCGACCAGGGGGTGCAGCGCTTCAGCCTGTACCTGGAACACCGCACGGGCGCGCCGACCCTCGTCGAGGTGGGCCTGCTGAATGCCGAACGCGAGGCGGCCCTGCTGCTGGAGTTCGCCCGCGGCCGCCTGGAGGCCCTGCAACTGCCCGGCCCGGTCATCGCCCTGCGCGTGGACGCGGAAGACCTGCCGGCCTTCGTGCCGGACCGTTACAGCCTGTTCGATGACCGCCCCCAGCAGAGCCTCGGCTGGGAGCAACTGCGCGAACGCCTGCGCGCGCGCCTGGGCGACGACGCCGTGCAGGGCCTGATGACCCAGGCCGACCACCGCCCCGAACGGGCCTGGCGCCCGTGCTTCGTGCCCCTGGCGACCCCGCTGCCGGCCACGGGGCCACGCCCGGCCTGGCTGCTGGCCGCGCCCCAGCCCCTGCCGGAAGGCTCGGTGCGCCTGCTGGGCGGGCCCGAGCGCATCGAGTCCGGCTGGTGGGACGGTGACGACATCCGCCGCGACTACTACCGCGTGCTGACCCATCGGGGCCAGCAGGGCTGGGCCTTTCGTCCGCTGGGTGAAACAGGCCCGCTGCAGTTGCAGGGCTGGTTCGCATGAGCGCGCCGGACTACGCCGAGCTGCACTGCCTGTCCAACTTCAGCTTCCAGCGCGGTGCCTCCAGCGCAGCGGAACTCTTCGAGCGCGCCCGGCAACTGGGCTACCGCGCCCTGGCGATCACCGACGAATGCACCCTGGCCGGTGCCGTGCGGGCCTGGCAGGCCGCCAAGGCCACGGACGTGGCGCTGATCCTCGGCAGCGAGCTGCAAGGGCCCGACGGCGAGCGCCTGGTGCTGCTGGTGGAGGACATCGCCGGCTACCAGGCGCTGTGTCAGTTGATCACCCGCGCCCGCCGACGGGCGCAGAAAGGCGACTACCGCCTGCTGGACGCGGACTTCGAAGTGCCCCTGGAGGGATTGCTGGCGATCTGGTTGCCCACGCCGACCAGTTGCCCCGAGGCCGGCCAGCGCTGGCTGGCGCGCTTCCCCGGCCGGCTGTGGCTGGGCGTCGAGCTGCACCGGGGGGCAGACGACGACGTCCGGCTGCAACGTCACCTTCACCTGGCCCGCCAACTGGCGATACCGGCGGTAGCCTGTGGCGACGTGCACATGCATGCCCGGGGCCGGCGCGCCCTGCAGGACTGCATGACCGCCATCCGCCATCACCTGCCTGTCGCCGAGGCCGGGGCACGGCTGTTCCCCAACGGGGAGCGGCACCTGCGCCGCCGCGAGGAGCTGGCCGCGCTCTACCCGCCCGAGCTGATGGCCGAGACCCTGCGCATCGCCGAACGCTGCCGCTTCGACCTGGGCCAATTGAAGTACCACTACCCCCGCGAGTTGGTGCCGGAAGGCCATACGCCCGCCACCTGGCTGCGCCAGCTGGTGGAAGACGGCGCGTGCTGGCGCTGGCCAGGCGGAGCCAGCGAGAAGGTCCGTACCCAGATCGAGCATGAGCTGGCCCTGATCACCGAGCTGGGCTACGAGAGCTACTTCCTCACCGTCCACGACATCGTCCGCTTCGCCCGGGAGCAGGCCATCCTCTGCCAGGGCCGGGGCTCGGCGGCCAACTCGGTGGTGTGCTTCGTGCTCGGCATCACCGAACTGGACCCGGCCCACAGCCGGCTGCTGTTCGAGCGCTTTCTCTCCCGCGAGCGCAAGGAGCCGCCGGACATCGACGTCGACTTCGAGCACGAGCGCCGGGAAGAGGTCATCCAGTACGTGTTCCGCCGCTACGGCCGTGATCGGGCCGCGCTGACCGCCGTGGTCAACACCTACCACGCCGCCGGTGCGGTGCGTGACGTGGCCAAGGCCCTCGGGCTGCCGGCCGATGCCATCAACGCCCTGGCCACCTGCTGCAGACGCTGGAGCGACCACCTGCCCACCGAGGCGCGCCTGCGCGAGGCGGGCTTCGACCCGGGCAGCCCGCTGCTGCACCGCATCCTGGTGCTGTGCGGCGAGCTGATCGGCTTCCCCCGCCACCTGTCCCAGCACCCGGGAGGCTTCGTCATCTCCGAGCACCCGCTGCCGACGCTGGTGCCGGTGGAGAACGCCAGCATGGCCGAGCGCACGGTGATCCAGTGGGACAAGGACGACCTCGATGCCGTCGGCCTGCTCAAGGTGGACGTACTGGCCCTGGGCATGCTCAGCGCCCTGCGCCGCTGCTTCGACCTGCTGGCCGCCTACCGGGGCCAGCGCTGGACCCTGGCCAGCCTGCCCCGGGAAGACGCGGCCACCTACGCGATGATCAGCAAGGCCGACACCGTCGGGGTGTTCCAGATCGAGTCGCGTGCGCAGATGGCCATGTTGCCACGCCTGCGGCCGCAGACCTTCTACGACCTGGTGATCCAGGTGGCCATCGTCCGCCCCGGCCCGATCCAGGGCGACATGGTCCACCCTTACCTGCGGCGGCGTAACGGCGAGGAAAAGGTGGAGTACCCCTCCAAGGAGCTGATCCCGGTCTTCGAGCGAACCCTGGGGGTGCCGCTGTTCCAGGAGCAGGTCATGGAGCTGGCGGTGGTGGCGGCGGAATACACCGCCGGGGAAGCGGACCAGTTGCGCCGGGCCATGGCCGCCTGGAAGCGTCATGGCGGGCTGGAGCCGCACCGCATCCGGCTGACCGAGCGGATGCTGAAGAAGGGCTACACCCCCGAGTTCACCGCGCGCATCTTCGAGCAGATCAAGGGCTTCGGCAGCTATGGCTTTCCCGAGTCCCACGCGGCCAGCTTCGCCCTGCTCACCTACGCCAGCTGCTGGCTCAAGTGCCACGAGCCGGCAGCCTACGCCTGCGCCCTGGTGAACAGCTGGCCGATGGGCTTCTACAGCCCCGACCAGGTGCTGCAGGACGCGCGCCGCCACGGCATCCGCGTGCGCCCGGTGGACGTGCGCTACAGCGACTGGGACTGCAGCCTGGAGGACGAAGGCGAGCCGCAGCCGGCCATCCGTCTTGGCCTGCGCCTGGTGAAAGGCTTCCGCCAGGACGACGCCGAGGCCATCGGACAGGCACGCCGGCAAGCCCCCTTCCAGGACGTGACCGACCTCTGCCTGCGCGCCCGCCTGGATGCCCGCGCCCGTGAGCGGCTGGCCGATGCCGGCGCCCTGCGGGCCCTCGCTGGGCACCGTCACCGCGCGCGCTGGGCCATCGCCGCCGTGGAGCCGCAACTGCCGCTGTTCGCCGCCCTGCCCGCTCCGGTCGAAGCGCCGGTGGCCCTGCCGCTGCCCAGCGTCGGCGAGAACCTGATGGCCGACTACGCCACCCTCGGCACCACCCTGGGGCCCCACCCGCTGACGCTGCTGCGCGGCGCCTTGCGGGCCCAGCGCTGCCGCAGTTCGCGGGAGCTGGCCGAGGTGGAATCGGGGCGCCCCATCAGCGTCGCGGGCCTGGTGGTCGGCCGGCAGCGCCCGCAAACCGCCAGCGGAGTGACCTTCGTCACCCTGGAGGACGAGTTCGGCATGATCAACGTGGTGGTCTGGCGCGACCTGGCCGAACGCCAGCGCCAGGCCTTGCTGCGCTCGCAGCTGATGCGGGTGGACGGTCACTTCGAGTGTGCGGACGGGGTGCGCCACGTGATCGCCGGACGCCTGCGGGACCTGTCCGAGCTGTTGACCGGGCTGGATGTGCGCAGCCGGGACTTCCACTGAGCAGAAGCCCGGCTGGGGGGATGGCGCCCCGTGAAGGGGCGCCGAACGGATCAGTCGGTGCCGTACTTCGGCGAACGCGGACCGTAGAGCAGGCCACCGTTGTAACCGGTGGAAAGCAGCCGGGCACTAGTGATACCGGCGATGGGATAGGCGGCATCCTCGACGGAGCTGTTGATGATCTGCTTGACGGCTGCGGTGACCAGCATGCCGACCAGGCCGCCCCCGTTGTTGTTGTTGCCCTCTTCGCTGGAGGCACTGGCCGAGCCGGTCCACAGGGTGGTGCCGGTCTTCAGGTCCACCAGGCGGGCGCTGGCAGTGACGATGGCGGCGCTGCTGAACACCATGTACTGGGTGCCGTACTGGGTGACGGTGATGTACAGCGCCGCATCAGCCCCGTAGACCTCATGCAGCTTGGCCGGCGGCAGTTGGTGGATATCGCCCGGGGAAGTCAGGCCGTTCTGGCGGAAGGTCTCGTCCACCAGGGCCACCGGCAGCACGTAGTAACCGGCCTCGGCCAGCGGGTAGGTGACCTGGGACATCATGCCGTAGGTGGCCTTGACATCCGGCGACTCGTTCAGCGGCGGCAGCACCAGGATCGAGCGCGGGCGGGCCTCCTTGTAGGCGGAGTAGTCGACGCTCTTCTGGGTCGAGGCGCAGCCGGTGACCAGGGCGCCGAGGACGCAGCAGACCAGCAGTCGGGACAGGTGGCGAAGGCTCATTGCGCACCTCCCTTGGCGTTCTTCAGCAGCATGTCCATGTAGGTGGCGGACTCGGGGAACAACGCCTTCTCGGTTTCGAACTCACGCACCATCTGGTCATCCTTGCCGATGCTGGAATACAGCAGGCCGAGCTGGGCGTGGTAGCCCGGCGGCACGGCGCCGTTCTTGGCCTTGATCTTCTGCAGGTCGGCTTCCAGCGCCTCCACCTGGGCTTCCTTGGACTCGCCCTTGAAGTACTGGTTGACCTGGGTCTGGTAGCCCTCCCACTGGTAGAGGGTCTTGGGCCCGCTGCAGCCGGCCAGCATGGCGCTCGCCAGCAGCAGCGCGGCGAGCGAGGTGTTCATCGGTTGCATTGCATGACGTCCTTGTTTCAGTTCTGCGGTTTCCAGGCGCCGCTGTCGACGGCCGCGACCAGCTTGTTGACGGCTTCGCGCATGGCCAGGTCGAGCACCTTGCCGTTGAGGGTGGAGTCGTAGCTGGCAGTGCCGCCGAAGCCGATCACTTCACGGTTGGACAGGGCGTATTCGCCCGCACCCTGGGTGGAATAGACGACTTCGGAGGTGGAGATGTTGACGATGTTCAGCGCCACCTTGGCGTAGGCGATCTGGGTCTTGCCACGGCCGAGGATGCCGAACAGCTGGTGGTCGCCCACTTCCTTGCGGCCGAACTCGGTGACATCACCGGTCACCACGTAGTCGGCCCCCTTCAGGCGCTGGGCCTGGCCCTTGATGGCGGCTTCCTGCTGGATCTCGCTCATGTTGTCGCGGTCCAGCACGTTGAAGCGGTTGGTCTGCTGCAGGTGGGTGATGAGGATGGTCTTGGCCTGGCCACCGAGGCGGTCGACGCCGTCGGAGAAGATGCCGCGCATGTAGCTGGAGCGGTTGTCGAACTTGCCGACGGCGATGGGTGCACGCGGGCCGCTGTAGGGACGGTTGACGCTCTCGACCTGCTGCACCGCGACGGCGGTGGAGGTTTCGGTGGCGCAGCCGGACAGGCCGGCCAGGGCCATGGCTGCCAGGACCGGCAGCAGGGCACGCTTCGAGACGATGCTCATGGAGACTCTCCTTGTTTTAAAAGCCAAGGCCTTCGCCACCGGCAGACCGGGCGAAGACCGAAATAATGAGGGGGAGCGGCCGCAACCGGCTCATCGGGCAGGACGCGCCAACGAGGGTGCGATCAATAACGGAGAAAGGCGTGAAAAACGACGACATCCGATGTCCTGCGACTGCGACAACTCCTGGATTCACCCCGCCGCCAGTGGGTTGCAGGGCAAGGCCTGGGCCGGGCGCGCGGAGATTAATGGCATTTGGCCTTTACGCGCAGCACCTGCCGACGGACGGCTTGATAGCACGGCTTGCGGGGTGTTGTCGCGGGTGACATGGCAGGGCTGTGACGGACTTGCCGGCACGGCATCGCGTGGTCGGAAATCTCCGAACCAAGATCACCCATCGCGCCCGTTACCAAATGCTGAGCGAAGCGGCTTGCCCCTCCCGGTTCATCTCCTCCCCATCCTTCACAGGTCGATTGCCCAGCCTGCAACTATGCTTGCCGACGAGGTAGCCCGCTGGACAACGAGGAGATGGAACGATGAGAAAGACAATGCATGTGCTGGCCGGAACCGCACTGATCCTGATGAGCGCCGGCGCATCGGCCAGTGATGTCGGCTTCGGGATCGGCATCAGCTACGTGTTTGGCGAAGGCCCTGCCCTGGGGATCAAGGCCTTCTCGAACGACGAGGACAACGAAGCCGTTGTCTCGGTAGGCCTCGATTACGTGTTCTCCAGTCAGTCGATCCGCCCGAACATCGGCGTCGGCTACCAGGGGGAAGGCTATTACGGCGATGCCAACGTGGGTTACTCGCTGGAGAAACAGACCGTGGACTTCGGACTGGGCGGTGGCTGGTCCAACTCCGACGACCATAAGAAGCACCGGCCAGAACCGGCACCGCCCGTGATTATCTGACCAGCGCCCGGCACGTAAACCCTCCCTGGGCCCGGCGTCAAGCCTAGGGACACACCGAAAAGCCCGCCATTACGGGCTTTGCATCAGCGCCAACTGCCAGGCTGCTGGACCAACGGCGAAGTGTTGGACGCGTCCTTGCAGGCGCGGTAAGCAATGGCCTGGGATTTTTCGTCAGACTTGACCGGAAATCCGGCCTCCTCCCCGTTGTATCCCCACTCGCCCAACGCGCAATCGACCCACAAGACCTCCGTGCCGCTGCTTCCATTGTCGAGTTCTATCACCGCCTGGGACTCCGCCAGCAGCTCGACCGAGACCACCTTCAGCCCGCCGCCGATCAGTTCCTCTGCAGACGCAGCGACAGGAATCAGAGCCGCCGCAGCAACCGCCAAGAGCACAATACGCATCGATCACCCCTCCATGGTCTGGAGCAATGACTGTAGTAGAGCACCGCCCATGCAGATACTGCCTAACGAGATAAAGCGCGAATCGCGCTCTCACGACGAGAGGCTTGCTCCAAGAAGCTGCTTTCAATCGATGACTCGGGATTCTTGATAAACTGCGCGCCCTTCGCGCCAGACACGGATCTGAGCGGTGCAACCCACACTACCGTCTTTCCGTTTCCGCTGGTGATCGTGCCCATTTCCCTATTTGCTACACGGCGAGTTTGACTTGCTACCTGTAGCGAGCGCGGCCCGAGAACCAGTGAAACGGGGTAAAACGGGCAGAAATCAGACGTACCAAAATGCCCCTAGAATCAAGCTCTACGCCAGAAACAACGAGCCCTGCGCTGTCCCGCCGCTTCTCCGTGGCGCCGATGATGGATTGGACCGACCGGCATTGCCGCTTCTTCCTCCGCCAACTGTCCCGGCACGCGCTGCTGTACACGGAGATGGTGACCACTGGTGCGATCCTGCACGGGGATCGCGCTCGCTTCCTCCGCCATGACGAGCAGGAGCATCCGCTGGCGCTGCAGCTGGGCGGTAGCGTGCCGGCCGACCTGGCAGCCTGCGCGCGGCTGGCGCAGGAAGCGGGTTACGACGAGGTGAACCTCAACGTCGGCTGCCCCAGCGACCGGGTGCAGAACAACATGATCGGCGCATGTCTGATGGGGCACCCGACGCTGGTGGCCGACTGCGTGAAGGCCATGCGCGATGCGGTGGAGATCCCGGTGACGGTCAAGCACCGCATCGGCATCAATGGCCGCGACAGCTACGAGGCGCTCTGCGATTTTGTCGGGCAGGTGCGGGAGGCCGGCTGCCGGAGCTTCACCGTGCATGCACGCATTGCCATCCTCGAAGGACTCTCACCGAAGGAGAACCGCGAGATCCCGCCGCTGCGCTATGACGTGGCCGCCCAGCTGAAGCGGGACTTCCCGGACCTGGAGATCATCCTCAACGGCGGCATCAAGACCCTCGATGAGTGCGAGGCGCACCTGACTACCTTCGATGGCGTGATGCTGGGCCGCGAGGCCTACCACAATCCCTACCTGCTGGCATCGGTGGATGGGCGCCTGTTCGGCTCGGAGGCCCAGCCGATCACCCGCGCCGCCGCACTGGAGGCCATGCGCCCCTACATCGAGCGGCACATCGCCGAGGGCGGGCAGATGCATCACATCACCCGCCACGTGCTGGGCCTGGCCCAGGGATTCCCGGGGGCACGACGCTTCCGCCAACTGCTCTCGGTGGACGTGCACAAGACCCAGGCGCCGCTGGAACTGCTCGATCAGGCCATCGACCTGCTGCGCGGCCACTGAGCCGCGTTCTGCGGGGCCAGGGCATAGCCCTTGTGCCCCTCCGGCACCACCAGGCCGCTTTCCAGCATCCGCCCCAGCACCTGCCGCACGCTGACCAGGGAGAGCGGCTCGCCGGCGGCGTTCAGCCGCTGGTGCAGCAGGCGGGTGGAGATGCCGCCGTCTTCGTTCTGCGCGTCGCAGAGTATCTCCAGCACCTTCAGGCGCGGCAGGCTGGCCTTCAGGCCGGCGTCCTGCAGCATCTGGCGCAATCGGGAATGGTCGCTGTGGGGCATGGCGAAGCTCCTTCTGGTCTGTTGCCTGTGGCGTGTCGGCACCGAGGCGGCCTTCCTGCGCCACCCCACCCGCTCAGCGGGCCCTCATCAATAAAGACGAACCAGCACGGAAAACCCGCAAGGAAATACGGAATTTTTTTCGCGGCCATGGTCTGACGAACGTGGCGGCAGCGCCGCCATGAAATTCCCCTGGCCGCCCGTTGAGCCCGCCCGGGCTGCTCGGGTAAGGTCACGCAATCTGCAACGACAAGGCCTCGTCATGACTTCCAAGCTGGACCAACTGAAGCAGTTCACCACCGTGGTGGCCGACACCGGCGACCTGGATGCCATCGCCCGCCTCAAGCCGGTGGATGCCACCACCAACCCCTCGCTGCTGCTCAAGGCAGCAGCCCTGCCCCGCTACGCCGATCTGCTGGACCAGGCCGTGGCGGGCAGCGCTGGCGACCTTGGGCTGGCATGCGATCGTTTCGGGGTGGCCGTGGGCCAGGAGATCCTCAAGGTGATTCCGGGGCGCATCTCCACCGAAGTGGACGCGCGCCTGTCCTTCGATACCGAGGCGACCCTGCGCCGTGCCGAGCGCCTGGTGGAGCTGTATGACAAGGCCGGCATCGGCCGCGAGCGCGTGCTGATCAAGATCGCCTCCACCTGGGAAGGCATTCGCGCCGCCGAACGCCTGGAGCGCAGCGGCATCCAGACCAACCTGACCCTGCTGTTCAACTTCGCCCAGGCGGTCGCCTGCGCCGAGGCCGGGGTGTTCCTGATCTCTCCCTTCGTCGGGCGCATCTACGACTGGTACAAGAAGGCCGAAGGCCGCGACTACGCGGGCGCCGAGGACCCGGGCGTGCAGTCGGTCTCGCGCATCTACCGCTACTACAAGGCCCACGGCTACGAGACGGTGGTAATGGGTGCCAGCTTCCGCAACCTGGGGCAGATCGAGGCCCTGGCCGGCTGCGACCGCCTGACCATCAGCCCGGACCTGCTGCAGAAGCTGGCCGAAGATGACGGCCAGCTGGTTCGCCAGCTGAGCGCCGAGGGCACGGCAGAACCGCGCCAGACACTGGATCAGCCGGCCTTCCGCTGGCAGTTCAACGAAGACGCGATGGCCACCGAGAAGCTGGCCGAGGGCATCCGCCTGTTCGCCCGGGATCAGGAAAAGCTCGAAGCCCTGCTCAAGGCACGCGCCTGATACGAAAGCGCCTGGCTGCAACGGCCAGGCGCATCAGGTTCAAGCGGGGAAGGTTGAAAGGTCAGCTGCGCTCGAGCGCGCTGACCAGATCATGGAAGGCTTCGCGGTTGGACTCGTTCAGCCCCATCAGGATGCGGTGTGCTTCGAGCACCTTGGTGCGCACCACGTCCTCGGTCTGGTCCTGGGGCGGCAGGTCCTCCAGGCACTCAGGGCACGGCAGCGGCTTGTCGACGATGTTGAACACCTGATCGAAGCCCATCGACTGCAACAGCCGGGTGATGTCCGGGTGGGTGGTGACGACGGTGGGCAAGAGCCCGACCTTCTGCCGGGAGAGGATCGACAGCTTGGCCAGCAGGCCCAAGGTGGTGCTGTCGATGCTGCGCGTTTCGGTCAGGTCGATGACGATCGCCGAAAAGTTAAGCGCGGAGAAAATCTTCTCGATAGTGGCGTCCAGGGCCGAACACAGGGTCAGGCGGATTTCACCGACGAACTTCAGGACAAAGGTGCCGTCCTGCTCGGCAAACTGGATTTTACCGGTACTCATGCAAGGTTCCTGCTCAACACCAGCAAGGCGATATCATCTGGCATATCCCCCAGGTTGGCCAGGCCAAAGGCCTTCTTGAGGCCATCCAGGGATCCACCGGCTGCCTGCACGATTTCCGGCAGGGCAGCTTCTTTCTCTTTGAGCGTGTCGCCCGGCAAAAGGTCCAGGATGCCGTCGGACATCAGCGTCAGGCTGAACGAGGTCGGCAGGTCCATCACCTGGTCCTCGTAGGCCGCTTCCTCGAACAGGCCAACGGGCAGGCCGCGCCCTGTGAGGTAATGCGCCTGGCCTTCGCTGTACAGCACAGGCAGGGGCAGGTGCCCGCCGATGCTGTAGGTCAGCTTGCCGCTCTCCTCGTCGATCACCCCGCCCAGCATGGTCACGTGCTTGCCCAGCTTGCAGTTGATCAGGCCACGGTTGATGTGGCCGAGCACCTCGGAGGGCTTGAACTCCGGCAAGGTACCGCCACGGCGCGACTCGTAGAGCAGCCGGGTGGTCATGAACTTGAGCAGGACGGTGACGAAGGCGGACGAGGCGCCATGGCCGGAGACATCCGCCAGGTAGAAGGCGATGCGCCGCTCGTCGACCCGGAAGTAGTCGACGAAGTCCCCCGACAGGTAGAGGGACGGGATGATCTGGTGGGCGAAGTGCAGCCCGTCCACCGTCCAGGGCGTGACCGGCAGCATGTTCATCTGCACCTGGCGCCCGGCGTTCTGGTCTTCCTGCAGCAGGTGCAGGCTGGCCTGGAGTTCGCGGTTGGCGGCTTCCAGCTCCTCGCGGTAACGCTGGTTCTCCAGCCGCAGGGCGTGGCGATCCAGCGCGCGGCGCACGGAGTGCTCCAGCACCGCCAGGTCTTCCAGGGGCTTGATCAGGTAGTCCGCCGCTCCGAGGCGCAGGGCTTCGACGGCGTCGCTCATCACACCAGCACCGGACACGACGATCACCGGCGTGTCGGTTTCCAGCTGGTTGATGCGGCGGATGAGTTCCAGCCCGTCGACCTGGGGCATGCGCAGGTCGCAGATGATCAGATCGGGATGTTCCTGCTCGAAGACCTGCAACCCCTGCAGACCATTACCTGCCTGCAGGACGTTGAAACCACTGTCTTCCAGATAGGCTGCGAGGCTGGTGCGGACAACCTCGTCGTCGTCGATGATCAGCAGCTTGGCACTGGTATTGTGCATGGAGTATCCAGGCAAACGGCGCCGGGGGTGGGCTGGTTGAGGCACCGACCTAGGCCGGATGCGGGTAAGGGGTTCGCTTCAAGGCGCAGACGGTACTCCCATCCGCAGGGCGATTCAAGCGTGCGCCGATTGTCGAAACCTGCCTTTACACATGAAAAGAGCGGGAGTTATAAGAGGCCGGGGGTCAGTCCATCCAATACCAGAGGACAGCAGATAATGAGTCAGAACGATCATCGTTCTTACAGCGAGAAGCGCGACTTCATCCGCATGCAGGTCGAGGCGCAGGTCGTTCTGCACCATGGAGGCCGCGAGTACCCGGCCCTGTGCCGCGACCTGTCGAGCACCGGCATGCAGCTGGAAGCCGATGCCCACCTGTCGATAGGTGACAAGGTGCGCGTCCACATCCCGTCCGACCACGCCGAGCTCAAGGGCCTGGACGCCGAAGCCGAGGTGGTCCGCATATCGGCCGGCGACGATGGGCGCATGTCCATCGGCCTCGCCATCACCTCGATGAGCTGATCGGCGCACATAGAAAGAAGGCGGCCCATTGGCCGCCTTTTTCATACCCGCAAAACGAGGGAGGCGATCAGAAATCGTCCTCGACCTCGCCATCGCGCACCTTGAACTCGCGGTTCTGCAGGTAGGCGTTGCGGATGAACACGTACTTGTCGCCGGTGATCATCTTCTCCGCCGACAGCAGGCTGGCACGGGTGTCCACGGTGTTCACCCCGAGGATCACGTTACGGGTCGGCACGTGGTCGATGTAGGGATAGGGCGTGGTGTAGCTGTCGACGAAGCGCGCCGGCGCATCGCGCAGGGTGCTCGGGCCCAACAGCGGCAGCACCACGTAAGGGCCGCTGCCCACGCCCCAGGTGCCCAGGGTCTGGCCGAAGTCCTCGTCGCTGCGCTGCAGCCCCATGCGGGTCGCCACGTCGAACACGCCAAGCACGCCGAAGGTGGTGTTGAAGATCAGCCGGCTGGTGTCCACGCCCGCCGCGTGCAGCTTGCCCTGCAGCAGGTCGTTGGCCAGGTTGCCGACGTCACCGACGTTGCGGAAGACGTTGTGCACGCCGTCTTCCACGAACTGCGGCGTCACGTACTGGTAGCCCTGGGCGATCGGCTTCAGGGCGTAGGTGTCGACCGTGTCGTTGAAGCTGAACACCGCGCGGTTGACGCCCTCCCACGGGTCTTCATCCGCAGCCTGGGCCACCAGCGGCAGCGCCACCAGGCCGGCGACCGCCAGCAGGCGGCCCATTCGATCGAGCCAACCCGCACCGATCATTCGCATTGCAGTCTCTCCTAGGGAAAAGTAGTGTGGCGCCCCCAGCGGGCCGCCCGACAAGGCGCGCAGTATACGGCCATTGGATGGCCAATAGGCAGCATAGGTAACGCGACCAATGGCGGAAAAGAATTTACTCCATGTAGCTCACATCCCCGTGCGCTGGGGCGATATGGACAGCTACGGCCACGTCAACAACACCCTCTATATCCAGTACCTGGAAGAAGCCCGCGTCGCCTGGTTCGAGCGCAATGGCATCGCCATGAACCACGTGGCCCAGGGCCCGGTGGTGCTGCAGACCCTGCACACCTACCTGCGGCCCGTCGTACACCCGGCCACCGTGGTGGTGGAGCTCTACGCCGGCACGCTGGGCAACTCCAGCCTGGTGGTCGAGCACCGCCTGGGCACCCTGGAGGCACCTGGCGTGGTCCATGGCGAAGGCCACTGCAAACTGGTCTGGGTCGACCACGCCAGCAACCGCCCGGTCCCCGTACCGGAAGCCCTGCGGCGCATCTTCCAGGGCCTGCCGGCCGTCACGGAACCGTAACCTGCGCGTCATCCCGGGCAGCTAGGCTGGAAGCGCCCACGTCAGGATGACCCGCCCATGCCCAGCACCCCGCCGCCCCCTTTCACCGCCCTGCTCCTCGGCCTGACCGGCTGCCTGGTGGACTTCGGCGCCCGGACCCTGCCCCTGGCCCTGCAGCGCACCGTTGCGCGCCACACCGACGGGCAGCTGGATGAGGTCGCCCCCCTCGCCCCGACCGACCAGTTGGAAGCGCTGCTGAAACGTCGCCCCCGCCCAGCCGAGCGGGCCCGCCTGCAGGATGCCCTGGTCGAGGCCGCCCACGAGCGTGCCGAACCGGCACCGGGCCTGGACGCCCTCCTCGACCGCCTGGCCAGTCAGAACATCCCCGCTGCCTGGCTGGAAGAGCTACCCGAACACGTCACCACGGTGCTCGCCCAGTCGCTGCCCGACTCGCTCCCACCGGCCCAGGCCGGCACCGGGCGCCCCTGGCCAGCCCCGGACAGCTGCTGGAACGCCCTCGCCGGCCTCGGCGTCGAACGCCTGGAAGGCTGCGTGCTGGTCAGCGGCGAACCCCGCCTGCTCCAGGCCGGCCTCAACGCCGGGCTGTGGACCGTCGGCCTCGCCGCCAGTGGCCGACTCTGCGGCCACGCCCTGGGGGACTGGCAGGCACTGCCGGCCAACGAGCGCGACGCCCGGCGCGCCCGCGCCACCCTGGAGCTGTATCGCCTCGGCGCCCATTCGGTGATCGACCACCTCGGCGAGCTGCCCGACTGCCTCGACGACCTGGCGAGCCGCCGGCAGAAGGGCGAGAAGCCCTGACCCCGTTTTGTAACGGCATTGATCACGATCAGGCAGCGCCGCCCCGCCTGGATTAATCTCACAGGCACCGGGACCTTTTGCCGTCAGACGGCGGTCCACTCCTGAGTCATGTCAAAAGGGAGAACACCATGTCCGAACGCCTGCAGCAGCAACTGAACGAACTGCGCGACCAACTGGCCCAAGACGCCCCGATGGATGCGGAAGAGCGCGCCCACCTCAACGGCCTGATCCGCGACATCGAACTGAAGCTGGCGAACGAAGCCCACACCTCGGAAGACAGCCTGGTGGACGGTGTCAACCTGGCCGTCGAGCGTTTCGAGCTGAGCCACCCGACCCTGGCCGGCACGTTGCGCAACATCATGCAGAGCCTGGTCAGCATGGGCATCTGACCCCCACCCTGAATGCAGGAACCCCGGCCAGGTGCCGGGGTTCTTCGTTTCAGCTTGCCGCCGGGCGCAGCCCGGAATCAGTTACTGCCGCACCAGCCGACCGTTGTCCGGGCTGATGGGGTGCGTGCTGCGGTAGGGGTTGATGTCCAGCCCGCCGCGGCGCACATAGCGTGCCTGCACCGTCAGGTGCTCGGGCTCGAGCAGGCGCAGCAGGTCGAGGAAGACCCGCTCGACGCACTGCTCATGGAAGTCGCAATGCTGGCGGAAGCTCACCAGGTAGGCCAGGAAGCTGGCGTGATCCAGGCGAGCCCCCTTGTACTGCACCACCAGCGTGCCCCAGTCCGGCTGGCCGGTGACCGGGCAGTTGGATTTCAGCAGGTGGCTGTGCAGCGCCTCCTCCACCACCTCGGCGGCATCGGCGCGCAGCAGCTCCGGTTGCGGATGGTCGTAGTGGTCAATGCTCACATCCAGGTCATCGATGCAGATCCCGGCGGCGCGGGCCACACCCTCGGCCTCCACCTCCGCCAGGCTGCGCACGCGCACCTTCACCTCGGCCCCTGCAGCGGCCGACAGGTCCTTCTCCAGCACCGCCACCAGTTCCGCCACCGTGGCAAAGGCGCTCTGGTTGAGGGAGTTGAGGTACAGCTTGAAGGACTTCGACTCGATGATGTTCGGGGAATCGGCCGGGATGGCGAACTCGCCGATGGCCACCACCGGCTTGCCCGACGGGGTCAGCCACGACAGCTCGTAGCAGTTCCAGAAATCCACGCCCTTATAAGGAAGGGTCTCCGCCGTCAGCCCCAACTCGCTCCACTTCGCCACGCGGGAAATGGGGAACAGCAGCTGCGGGCTGTAGGTGCTGATGTACTCACTGGACTTGCCCAGCGGCGAGTGTTCGGCGGGATGCTGCATGAGAGGCGACCTGGCGGGGGAGAGAACCGCGCAATTGTATACAGCCCGGGCCTGCCGCAAAACCTCGGCGACACGCCCGGCCCCTTACAGCCAGAAGCGCAGCCCCAGCACCCAGGCGCCCTCCTCGTCCGGCTCGCCGGCTGCGCGGAGCCAGTCCCCGCTGCGGCCGTGGGTGCGCTCCCACTCATAGCCCAGGTAAGGCGAGAACGCCGGCGTCACCCGCCAGTGCAGGCGCAACCCCGCCTCCAGCGTGCCGCTGCCGGCGCCGCGATCCAGGTCGCGGTCGTCCGCCAGGGCCAGGTCGTATTCCAGCCGGGGCTCCAGCACCAGCCGCTGGGTCAGCAGCACCTGGTATTCCGCCTCCAGGCGCAGCGACGGATCGCCCCGTTCGCTCACCAGCAGGTTGCCCTCCACCTCGAACCACTGCGGTGCCAGCCCCTTGATCCCCACCAGCGCATGGCTGCGCGCCGGCCCTGGCTGGTCGTCATGGGCCACGCCCGCCTGCCAGTCGAAGAAGTCGCTGAACATCCGCCGGTACAGCAGCTCGGTGCGGCTCGACGTGGTCGGCCCACCGGCATCCCGGGCGCCTTCGTTCTTCAGCACCAGCTTGTGGGTGTCGGTGCCGTACCAGCCCTCCAGCTCCCAGGCCAGCTGGGTGTCGTTGCCGTGGAAGCGCTGCTCCAGGTGATCGAACCCCAGGTAGCCGACCGGCATGGCGTCCATCTCCATCGCCCAGGACATCGGGCTGGCCAATGCCGCCAGCACCCCCCATTCAATGACCCGCATGAGCAGCCTCCTCCATCGGTTGCATGGCCTCGCCCAGGGAGCGGCTGCTGCCGTCGGGCGCCTCGACGATCACCTTGCGGAACATGCCGCTGGCCATGTGGTAGATCAGGTGGCAGTGAAACGCCCACTGGCCGATGGCATCGGCCGGCACGTCCACTTCCAGCGTGCTGCCGGGCGCCACGTTGACCACGTGCTTGAGCGGGTTGAGCCGGCCGTTGCCCTTGTCCAGCTGCATCCACATGCCGTGCAGGTGCATCGGGTGGTTCATCATCGTCTGGTTGACGAAGCGGAAGCGCACCCGCTCCCCGTAGCGCAGGCGGATGGGCTCGGCCTCGGAGTACTTCACCCCGTCGAAGGACCAGAAGTAGCGCTCCATGTTGCCGGTGAGCTTCAGCTCGATGGTGCGGTCCGGCGCGCGGTAGCGGGCATCCGGGCGCATCGCCTTGAGGTCGCCGTAGACCAGCACCCGCCCGCCCTCCACCGGCTCGGGGGCGATGCCGCTGCCCGGCGCGTAGTCCGGGTTGCCACCGGCGGCCGGCATCCCGTGGCCCATGGCGGCATGGTCCATCCCGGCCATTTCTGCATCGCCCATACCCGCCATCGCACCGTGGTCCATCCCCGGCATGGCGTGATCCATGCCCATGTCGGCCATGCTCAGCAGGCGCGGCGGCCCGAGGGCCGGCACCTCGGCCACCATGCCCGGCCGGGGCGCCAGGGTGGCGCGGGCGTAGCCACGGCGGTCCATGGAGGCGGCGAACAGCGTATAGGCCCGATCCTCCCGGGGCTGCACGATCACGTCATAGGTCTCGGCCACCGCCAGCCGCACCTGGTCCACCGTCACCGGCAGCACGTCGTTGCCATCCGCCTGCACCACCGTCATCGGCAGGCCGGGGATGCGCAGGTCGTAGTAGCTCATGCCCGAGGCGTTGATGATGCGCAGGCGCACCCGCTCGCCCGGCTTGAACAGCGCCGTCCAGTTCTGCTCCGCGTCGCGGCCGTTGACCAGGAAGCGAAACCCGCTGACATCGGCGATGTCCGTCGGCGACATGCGCATGTCGCCCCAGCCCCAGCGGTCCTTGAGGGTCGCCCAGACGCCATCGCGGGCGGCATCGGCAAAGAAATCACCCAGGGTGCGCTTGTGGTCGTTGTAGTACTCGGCGTCCTTCTTCAGGTTGGCGAGGGTGCGCTCGGGCTTTTCGTCCTGCCAGTCGAACAGCATCACCGTGTACTCGCGGTCGTAGCGGTACGGCTCGCGCCCGCTCGGCTCGATCACCAGCGGCCCGTACAGCCCCTCCTGCTCCTGGAAGTCACTGTGGGCGTGATACCAGTAGGTGCCCGACTGCTGCACGCGGAAGCGGTAGGTGAAGGTCTGCCCAGGCTTGATGCCCGGGAAACTGATGCCCGGCACGCCGTCCTGGTCGTAGGGCACGATCAGCCCGTGCCAGTGCAGCGAAGTGTCTCGGTCCAGGCGGTTGGTCACGCGGATCTGCACCTCCTCGCCTTCCTTGAAACGCAGCTCCGGCGCGGGCGACTGGCCGTTGATGGTCAGCGCCGGCCGGCTGCCATCGCTCAAGGCCACGCGCCCCTCATCGATCACCAGCTCATAGGTGCCGGCCCCGGCGTCGGCCGCCAGGGCCAGCAAGCCAGCGCCCATCAGCGCGCGCATCAGGGCTTGACCTCCATCTTGCCGACCATGCCGGCCTGGTAGTGGCCGGGGATGTTGCAGGCGAACTCCAGCCCGGTGGCCTGGGTGAAGGTCCAGGTCAGCTCGGCCGTCTTGCCCGGCTCCACCAGCACGCTGTTGGGGTCGTCGTGCTTCATCATCGCCCCGTGATCCATGCCAGCCATGTCCATGCCAGCCATGTCGTGCCCCATCTGGCTGTGATCCATGGCGCCCATGTCGTGCTTCATATTCATGCCGGTGGGGGTGAGCATCCCCATCTGCTGCATCTTCAGCATTTCCTGCTGGTGGCGGGCATGCATGGCCGCATCGCCGAGGTTGAACTCGTGGAGCAGGCTGCCGGTGTTCTTCAGCACGAAGCGCACCGTCTCGCCGGCCTTCACCTGCAGGCTGGCGGGCTCGTAGTACATGTCACCCAGGGTGATCTCCACGGTACGGCCGGCGTCGGCGGCCTTGGCCGGGTGGCCGAACGCGAAGGTGGCGGCACCGTCGGCCAGCACGGGCAGGCTGAGGAACAGGCCGCAGGCGAGAACAAGGGCGGATCGTTTCATGACAGGGTCTCCTGATGGACAGGCCCCCATCCTGCCGCCCTGCCACTGGCGCCTGGCTTACCGGCACATTACAACTTTGTCAGCCAGGCCCACCGCGCCGGCCCGGCACGGTATAAAGGAACCCCCACGACACAGGCCCGCCATGAAACTGCTCATCGTCGAAGACGAACCCAAGACCGGTCAGTACCTGCGCCAGGGGCTGGGCGAAGCCGGTTTCCTGGTCGACCTGGCCAGCGACGGCATCGCCGGCCAGCACCTGGCGCTGACCGGCGACCACGACCTGATCATCCTCGACGTGATGCTCCCCGGCCGCGACGGCTGGCAGGTACTGCGCACCCTGCGCGAAGCCGGCCTGGAGACGCCCGTGCTGTTCCTCACCGCCCGCGATGCCGTCGAGGACCGCGTGCGCGGCCTGGAGCTGGGCGCCGACGACTACCTGGTCAAGCCCTTCGCCTTCGCCGAACTGCTGGCGCGGGTGCGCACCCTGTTGCGCCGGGGCACCACCGGCCAGCAGGACACCAGCCTGCAACTGGCGGACCTGCGCCTCGACCTGCTGCGCCGCCGGGTGGAACGCGGCGGCCAGCGCATCGACCTCACCGCCAAGGAGTTCGCCCTGCTGGAGCTGCTGCTGCGGCGCCAGGGCGAAGTGCTGCCCAAATCGCTGATCGCCTCCCAGGTCTGGGACATGAACTTCGACAGCGACACCAACGTCATCGAAGTCGCCATCCGCCGCCTGCGGGCCAAGGTGGACGACGCCTGGCCCACCCGCCTGATCCACACCGTGCGCGGCATGGGCTACGTGCTCGAGGCGCGGGACGCCTGATGCGCCTGTCCCTCGGCGCCCGCCTCAGCCTGCTGTTCGCCGCAGCCACCGCCAGCGTCTCGCTCATCGCCGGCGCCCTGTTCGACCGGGCCAGCGAAGCGCACTTCCTCGAACTGGACAACCAGCTGCTGGCCAGCCGCGCCGAAGCCCTGCGCAGCCTGCTCGGCCCGGTGGGCAGCGCCGAAGCCCTCGCCGCGCGGGAAGACGACCTGCACGCCGAGCTGCAACGCCAACCCGACCTCGCCCTGCGCATCCTCGGCCCCCAAGGCGAGCTGTGGTTCGACAGCCAGGCCGCTGCCGCACACGCCCAGCATGGCGAGACCGCCTGGCGCGCCTACGGCACCGAGTTGCTCCCCGGCCAAGCCGACAGCCCGCGCCTGGACCTGCGGCTGGACATCACCCACCACCAGCACTTCCTCGAACGCATGCAGCGGTTGATCTGGCTCACCGTCGGCCTCAGCGCCCTGGCCACCGCACTGCTCGGCGCCTGGGCCGTACGCAGCGGCCTGCGCCCCCTGCGGCAGATGGCCGAGGTGGCCGCCGGCATCTCCGCCCACTCCCTCACCACCCGCCTCGACCCGGCCAGCGTGCCGGCCGAGCTGAGCGACCTGGTGGGCGCCTTCAACGCCATGCTGGCGCGCCTGGAAGACGCCTTCCAGCGGCTCTCCGCCTTCTCCGGCGACATCGCCCACGAGCTGCGCACCCCGCTGTCCAACCTACTGACCCAGACCCAGGTCACCCTCGCCCAGCCCCGCGACCTGGCCACCTACCGCGAAGCCCTGCACTCCAACCTGGAGGAGCTGCAGCACCTGGCGCAGATGGTCAACGACATGCTGTTCCTGGCCAAGGCCGAGCACGGCCTGCTCACCACCCGCCGCGAGCCCCTGGTACTGGCCGACGAGCTGGAGGCACTGGCCGAGTTCTTCGCTCCCCTGGCCGAGGAAGGCGGCATCCGCCTCACCTGTTCCGGCAGCGGCCAGCTGGAGGGTGACCGCGCCATGCTGCGCCGCGCCCTCTCCAACCTGCTGGACAACGCCCTGCGCTTCACCCCGGCCGGCGGCGCCATCGAACTCAGCGCCCACCCCGCCGGCCCCTCGTTGCGCCTGGAGGTGGCCAACCAGGGCCCGGCCATCCCCGCCGAACTGCAACCACGCCTGTTCGACCGCTTCTTCCGCGCCGACCCGGCCCGCCGCGAAGGCCAGGCCGAGCATGCCGGGCTCGGCCTGGCCATCACCCGCTCCATCGTCCGCGCCCACGGCGGCGAAGTCCGCTGCGTGAGCGCGGACGGTTGGACGCGCTTCCAGATGGACTTCCCGCAAGGAAGCTGACTCGACACCTCTCGCCAGGTGGTCTCGCGCCGAAACGGCCGTCCTGAACAACGGATGGACAAGCGACCCGGCCCGCGAATACCAGCTATGAAGACTATGCGTTAGTCGCCCCTCGCCATTTTTCCTAACGTCGTACCAAACAAGAACAACGAATGCCTGGCGAGGCCCCCAATGACGATCGAATCCATCATCCACGACCAGTGGTATCCCTTGGCGGTCACCGAGGACCTGGCCAACGGAGCGACCGGCCACACCCACTTGCTTGGCCAGCCCATCAGCTACCGCAAGGACCAGCAAGGCCAGTTCAGCGCCTGCTCAACCACCACACCGACGCGACACTACCCCACGCTGACCCGCCACCACACGCATTGGGTCTGCCTGGGCGAACCGTCGGCACCACTGTTCCCGATCCCCGAATTCGACGAGCCCGACCGCCGCATCCTCGGCGCCGGCTCCATGCAGGTGCATGCCTCGGGGCTGCGCGTGATCGAGAACTTCCTCGACATGGCGCACTTCCCCTACGTCCACACCGGGCTGCTTGGCGCTGAACCTCATACGGACATCAGCCCCTACCAGGTGAAGATCGAAGCAGACAGTGACGAAATCATCTCCACCGACTGCCGCATCTTCCAGCCCCTGGCCGCCGCCGCCGCCAAGGAAGGCATGGAGGCCCACTACGTCTACCGCGTCACCCGCCCCTTCTGCGCCCTTCTCTACAAGACCAGCCCGGAACAGCCTCACCGGCGCGACGTCATCTGCCTGTTCGTACAACCGCTGGACGAGGAGCGCTGCATCGCCCACGTCGTGCTGGCCTATATCGACAGCACCAGCAGCGACCGCGACCTGCGACTGTTCCAGCAGACCATCTTCGGCCAGGACCTGATGATCCTCTCCAACCACCGGCCACGAGGCCTGCCCCTGGACCCGCGCTACGAAATCCCGACCCGAGCCGACGCCCTCTCCAGCACCTATCGCCGCTGGCTGCAAGGCAAAGGCATCCGCTACAGCACCTACCAAGCCGACTGAAACACACAGAGGATCGAACATGCCCCCTATCGACGACCGCTGGCATCCGGTCGCGCACAGTCGCGACCTGGCTCCGCGTCATGTATTCCATGGGAAGCTGCACGGCATCGAACTGGCGCTCTGGCGGGACGATGCCGGCCAGGTCAACGCCTGGGAAAACCGCTGCCCCCATCGAAGCGTACGCTTCACCCTTGGCGTCAACCTGGGCGACCAGCTGCGCTGCCAGTATCACGGTTGGCAATATCGCAGCGAGGACGGGCGCTGCACACGGATTCCGGCCGCCTCGCAAAGCACCCCGCCGACCAGCCTCTGCGCCCGGGGGTTCGCGGCCACCGAAACAGGTGGGTACATCTGGGTCAACCTCTCCTTCAGGGCGGGCGAAGCACAGCTCGAACAGCCACGCCCCATCCCTTTGCCCCTGGTACTGCGCAGCCTGCCGTTCCGGGTCGATACCCAAGTGCTGCTCACTGCCCTGGCCGACTACGCCCCGGCAACCTGGGGTGCCGCCACCGCCTCGAAGCCCGATGACCTGGCACTGCAACTGGATTGGCCGGAGGGCCGACGACTGCACTTCTGGCTGCAACCCCTGGACCGGGAGAACACGCTCGTACACAGCTCATGCACCGATGACGGCCGTACCGAAGCCCTTCAACTGCGCGAGCACAACCTGACCTTGAGCGCCCTGCGCCGTCATCTGGAGCGCTCCGCCCGGGCGCTTCCCGAACCCGTCACCCAGTCCGCCGCACCAGCCGCCTCCGCTGTCGTTTCCAGGCTTGTGCCACGTCGCCCAGCCCCAGACCTGGCGGCACGGGTCGTGGCCCGCCAGCTCACCGGCGGCGAAGTCCTCGCCCTTACCCTGCGGACCGAAACCCAACCCCCACACTTCGAGGCCGGCGCCCACATCGAGGTGCTGACACCCAATGGATTCAAGCGCCAGTACTCCCTGCTCAACGGGCCGGACGAGCGTGATCACCTGCTCATCGGCGTCAAGCTCGAACCCGCCTCACGGGGCGGCTCGCGCTCCCTTCACGAACAGGTCACCGTCGGTGACACCCTGAAGATCTCGGCCCCCAAGAACCTCTTCCGCCTGCACCCGGACGCCCCCGCACTGCTCATCGCCGGGGGTATAGGCATCACGCCGCTGCTTGCCATGGGCGCCACCCTGCAGGCTCGCAAGAGCACCTATGAGCTGCACTATTTCGTCCGCAGCGAAGCCCTGGTGGCCTTTCCCGAGCGCCTGCACCAACTGCGACACAGCTGCCTCCACACAGGCCTCACCCCCGAGCAGACCGTTGATCGCCTGCAATTGCTGCTGAGCAATGTCGATGCCGCCACTCACCTCTATGTCTGCGGTCCCGGAGCGCTGATTGACGCCGTGCTCGCACTCGCCGCCCGACTCGGCATCACCGAGGAGCGCGTGCACCACGAGCGTTTCACCAATCCACAGGTACCCGTTGCCGGGCGCGCCTTCAGGGTGCGCCTGCAACGCTCGGGAAAGGAATTCGAGGTGCCCGGCGAAGTCAGCCTGGCGGACGCCTTGAAAGCGCAAGGCATCGCCCTCGACACCTCCTGCGAACAAGGTGTCTGCGGCACCTGCCGCACAGCCGTACTCGATGGCCTGCCCGAACACCGCGACCTGTTCCTAAACGAGGAAGAGCGGCAGCGCAACGACTGCCTGATGCCCTGCGTCTCACGCAGCCATTCCAACCTGCTGGTCCTGGACCTTTGAGGCCGCCGATGATCACGCTCTACAACTACGAACTGTCCGGCAACTGCTACAAGCTGCGCCTGCTGATGAGCCTGCTCGGCGTCAGCTACGAAACCCGCGAAGTCGAATTCCACCCAGGCAAGGAACACAAGGGGGATGCCTTTCTCGCACTCAACCCCCTTGGCCAGCTCCCGGTTATCGACGACAACGGTTTCATCTTGCGCGACGCCCAAGCCATCCTCGGCTACCTGGCCGCACGCTACGACCCCAGCGGCCAGTGGTACCCCCTTGATGACCCGCAACGCTTGGGCGAAGTCAACATGTGGCTGGCCTTCGCCGACGGCATCACCACCACCGCCTCGGCTGCACGCCTGGCAGAGGTCTTCGGCTACCCACTGAACGCCGACCAGGCTCGCCAGGGTGCACACGACCTGTTCCGCGTACTGGAAGAGCGCCTCTGGTTCAGCGAACGCGAGGAAGGCGGCTGGGTCTGCCGTGGCCAGCACCCGACCATCGCCGACATCGCCTGCTTCCCCTACGTGATGCTCGCCAACGAAGGCGGGATCGAACTGCTCGACTACCCGGCAATCCGCCGCTGGACCGACCGCCTCAAACGCCTTCCGGGCTTCGTCGTCATGTCCGGCATCTTCGCTGCCTCGGCGGCCTGACCACTCCCCTGCGAGGAACCCAGCGACCACTTGAAGACTGTCGAGGCCAGGCCTCGGAAAGCACCGCGCTCCCTGCATCCAAAAACAATCAACAAGCCATGAGCCTTGCCGACTCGAGGAGACGCACATGAACCATCAGGTGACCCTGCCCGCCACGCCGACCCGTTGGCCAGGCAAACTCGCGCACTGGCTGGACCACTATTTCCGAATCAGCGCCGAAGGCTCGTCACTGCGACGGGAAACCCTCGCCGGCATCACCACCTTCCTGGCGGCGGCCTATGTCATCGTGGTCAATCCGGACATCAACTCAGCGGCCGGCATCCCGTTTTCCGCCGGGGTGACCGCCACGGTGCTGGTGAGCTTCCTGGGTACCCTGGCCATGGCGCTCTACGCTCGCAACCCGATCCTCATCGCGCCAGGCATGGGCATCAACATCCTCTTCGCCTACACCATGGTGGTCGGCGCCGACATACCCCTGCAGGTGGCCCTGGGCTGCGTGCTCTGGAGCAGCCTGGCCTTCACCCTGCTGGCCTTCTTCAACGTTCGCCAGAAAGTGATCGAAGGCATTCCCGCCAACCTGCGCAACGCCATCGCTTGCGGCATGGGCCTGTTCATCGCGCTGATCGGCCTGGTCAATGCACGCTTCATCGTCAGCCACCCCTTCACCGTGGTCCACGCCGCCCCCTTCGACCCGGTCATCCTGACCTTCCTCGCCGGCCTGGTGGTCACCATCACTCTGGTGGTGCGCAGAGTCCCGGGCGCCTTGATCCTCGGCATCATCACCACGACCCTGATGGCCATCCCCATCGGCCGCCTCTGGGGTGACGCCAGTGCGTTCGCACCGGAAGGCTCGACCAGCGCCACCCTGGTCAACTGGCAAGGCCTGTTCGCCGCACCGGATTTCAGCTTCATCGGCCAGATCGACCTGCTGGGCGCGCTGCACATCGACTACCTCCCCTACATCTTCGTGCTGGTCTTCACCAACTTCTTCGAAGCGCTCTCGGCCTTCCTCGGCATCTCGGAAGCCGGCAACCTCAAGGACGCCAAGGGCGAGCCACGCCGCATCAAGCAATCCATGCACGTCGACGCACTTTCGTCCCTGGCGTCGGCCCCCCTGGGCACCAGCCCCGCCATCGTCTACATCGAATCCATTGCCGGCATTTCCCAAGGCGGTCGCACCGGGATGGTGGCGCTGGTCGCGGCGCTGCTGTTCCTCCCGTTCCTGTTCCTCTCACCCTTGCTGGCGCTGGTACCGGCGATCGCCACAGCACCGGTGCTGGTGATGATCGGCGTGTTCATGATGGACACCATCACCAAGATCGACTGGCTGACCTACGAGGAAGCCATTCCCGCCTTCATGGTGATCGTGCTGATCCCCCTCACCTACTCGATGACGCTGGGTATCGCCCTCGGCTTCATCCTCTACGTGCTGCTCAAGCTGCTCACCGGCAAGGCCGCCACGGTCAAGCCGATCATGTGGGCAGTGGCCGTGCTTTCGGTGTTTCTGGTCGTCCGCGTGCAGTCCTAGGAGATCGCCATGTCCGTCACCGTTATCCGCAACGCCATCATCTTCACCGTCGACCCGCATGACCGGGTGCTCGCTAACGGCAACCTGGTGGTCCGGGACGGCCGCATCGAGGCCATCGGCCAGGGCGCGCAGATGCCCCTGCCAGATGCAGCCAAGGTCATCGACTGCAAGGGCAGGATGGCCCTGATGCCTGGGCTGGTGGACGCCCACTCACACTCCAGCCTGATGCGGGGCGTGGTGGAGAACATGCAGTTGATGGAGTGGCTGCCCCACTACCAGCTGGAGCACCGCGCCATGAATGCCGAGGACGCCTACCACGCTGCCCGGCTCTGCTACCTGGAGGCGTTGCAGAACGGCACCACCTGCGTGATGGACATGTACCGGTTCATGCACCGTTGTGCTGACGCCGCCGGCGAAGTCGGCATCCGCGTGCACCTCGCCCCCTACGCCGCCGACCTCCCGGGCAAGGATTTCTTCGAAAAGCCGGAAGACAACAATCGCCTGGTCGAAACCCACCACATGAGCCATGACGGCCGCGTCCGCGTGTGGATGGGCCTGGAGCACCTGTTCTACTGCTCAACGTACGCCTACACACGTGCCCGCGACTGGGCCCGGGAACTGGGTGTCGGCATCCACACCCATGCCTGCGAACAGCAGGAAGAAGAAGCGGCGGTGCTCGCCCACTTCGGCAAGCGCTCCATCGCCCTGCTCGATGAACGGGGCATCCTCGGGGAGAGCACCCTGCTCGCCCACTGCGTATGGCTGAACGATGAGGAAATCATGCGCCTGGCCGACAGCGGCACCTCGGTGGTCCACTGCCCCAGCAGCAACGCCAAGCTGGCCAGCGGTGTCGCCCGCATTCCTGAGCTGCAAGCAGCCGGCGTCAAGGTCGGCCTGGGCACCGACGGCAATGTCTGCAACAACAGCCTGGACCTGTTCGAGGAAATGAAATTCGCCTCGTTGCTGCAGAAGGTCCACCGCCTGGATGCCGCCGCACTTCCCGCGCCTGTCGCACTGCGCATGGCCACCCTGGACGGTGCGAGGGTGCTGGGCATGGACCGCGAGATCGGCTCGATAGAGGTGGGCAAGCGCGCCGACCTGCTGCTGCTCGACCTCGACCAGCCCAACCTCCGCCCCGTCGTATGGCAAGGCGAGGACAGCAACCTGCTGTGGAATCTTGTGTACTCGGCACGCGGGGCGAATGTGCATACGGTCATGGTCGATGGCCGCATCGTTCTCGAGAACGGGCGCAGCACCCAAGTCGATGAGCACCGCCTCCTGGAGGCTGCCCAGGCACAGGCCCTACAGCTGATGGAGCGCCGCAAGGGGTTCGCGCACAAACAAGTCAGCATGGTCTGAATCGTCGCCATCGTCTTCGAACTGGTATAAAAAGCGCCCCCGCAACGCCAGACGGACGGCCACATGCAGAACGTCGACATGAAGTCCTTGCAGGTATTCCTGTGCATGCTGCGCGAATGCAACGTCACCCGCACCGCGCAGCAGCTCCACATGTCCCAGTCCGCAGTGAGCCACACGCTGACGAGGCTGCGCGCACTGTTCGACGACCCTCTTTTCGTGTCCATGGGCCGCGGCATGCTCCCCACCCAGCGCGCAGAAGCGTTGCAAGCCCCCCTGCAACACAGCCTCGATGCGCTGGAAGCGCTGCTGAAGCCGGTCAACGACTTTGAACCGCAACGCTTCAGCGGCACCTTCAAGATCGCCACCACCGACTACATCGGTTTCATACTCCTGCCGCAATTGATGCAACGCCTGGGCGAGAAGGCACCGGGCGTCGAGCTGACCCTCCAGCCGCTGCGCCCAAAGGACGACCTCGAGCAGCTCAAGGACGGCAAGCTCGACCTGGTGATCTGGAACGAGAAGACCGCACCGGCAAGCTTCCACTCGCGCAACCTGTTTTCCGACCGCCTGAAGTCGGTGGCCCGCATCGGCCACCCCCAGATCAACGGCAGCCTCTCCCTCGAGCAGTTCCGCTCAGCCAAGCACCTGCGCGTCAGCAGCAACCATGGCGCGGTGAAGGAGGCTATCGACGGGCTCTACGAGCAGTACGCCATCCGGTGCAACACGGCGCTCACGGTGCCGCACTTCCTGCTTGCCCATGTGCTGGTGGCGCAGACCGACATGATCGGCATGATTGCCGAGCTGACGGCCCATCGCATCGCCAAGGAAATCCCCCTGCAACTGTTCGACCCACCCGTGACCGTAGAGGACTTCACCGTCTCCCAGGTCTGGCACCAACGGCAACACAGCTCCCCGGCGCACAGCTGGCTGCGCAACGAGATCGCCGCCGTCAGCGCAGAGATCACTGAAGAGTTGGCCCGCTACCGCGCGCAGAAGGTCATAACCGACACCCCAGCGCTCGAAGAACTGACCGTCGACCCAGCCGCCTTCCACCCAGGCGAGCCAGGCCACCAATTCCAATGACCATCTGCGAATCGTCGAGGTACGGCGAAGAGCCCTGACCGGCCAAGCACTCACGGCTTTCAACTTCTCTTTCATGGAGGAACAGTCCGGTGGCGGTCTCACAGCGGACTGATGGCGCTCCAGGGGTTCCCTTGGCGCAAGTAGCTACGCGCCTGCAGATGGACTTCCCCGTCACAACCACGACCGCATCGCAGAACTGAGCAATGCTACCCCTCGTAGCAGCGTCTACTCTGGGATAATCGCCGGTCGGCGAAGGACTGCCTGGCCCTGCCACACCCTGCCGAACCGTCACCTCCCGGCCATGTACCGGACGGGGCGATACCATGAGAACCGCGCCTGTCGGAGCTGCCACGAGCGGCACCGTCCAGCCGGCACTGTCCGCATGTCGCGGCCACCTACTGTCTGCCCAGAACAAAAAAGGCACACACCATGATCAAGAAGTACATCGCTGCCCTGACCTGCGCGCTTACCCTCGCCAGCGGCCACGCCCTCGCGGCGGAAACCGGCCCCATCACCATCCGCTTCTCCCATGTCGTCGCCGACGACACCCCGAAGGGCCAGGGCGCCTTGCTGTTCAAGCAGTTGGTGGAGAAACGCCTGCCCGGCCTGGTGAAGGTCGAGGTCTACCCCAACTCCACGCTGTTCGGCGATGCCGACGAGCTGCAGGCCCTGCAGGACGGCAAGGTGGACATGCTCGCCCCCTCCCTGGCCAAGTTCGACCAGTACACCAAGCAGCTGCAGCTGTTCGACCTGCCCTTCCTGTTCGATGACCAGGACGCGGTCAACCGCTTCCAGAAGCGCGCCAAGGGCCGCCAGCTGCTGCGCGCCATGGAGGACAAGAACATCATCGGCCTGGCTTTCTGGCACAACGGCATGAAGCAGCTTTCCGCCAACCGCCCGTTGCACACCCCGGCGGATGCCAAGGGCCTGGCCTTCCGCATCCAGGCATCCAACGTGCTGGAGTCGCAGTTCGCCCAGATCGGCGCCAAAGCCGTGCCCATGCCCTTCGCCCAGACCTTCGATGCGCTCAAGGGTGGCCAGGTACAGGGCACCGAGAACACCTGGTCGAACTTCGCCAGCCAGAACCTCGACACTGTGCAGCCCTACATCATCGAGACCAACCACGGCGCCCTGGACTACATGCTGGTGAGCAACTCGCGCTTCTGGTTCGCCATTCCGCACCAGACCCGCACCGAGCTGGAAGCCATCATCGACGAGGTCACCTTCGCCGTGAACAACGCCGCCGCCCAGCAGAACCAGGCGGACCGCCAGCGCATCCAGGCGGCCGGCAAGGCCCAGATCATCACCCTCACCCCCGAGGAGCGCGCGGCCTGGCGTGCCGCCATGAAGCCGGTCTGGGACCAGTACACCCCCGACATCGGCGAAGACATCGTCAAGGCCGCCCAGGTGGTCAACCGCAAGTCCCGCTGATCCCCTCGCCCGGCCGGCACTCGCCGCGCCGGGCCTCCCCCGCTGCTGCCCAACCCTCGGCAGCGCTCGATCCGCCCCCGTTACCCACCAGACAGCACGCAGGCCGTAGGCTCTGTACGAAAAGTCGTCGAGCGAAGGTCAGGCAAGGCGAAAACGCTCGAAGAAGCGCAGTTTACGTGCTGTAAATGAGCATTCTGAGAGCGTTTTCAACGCAGCATCACCGATGCGCAGGCACTTGTCGTACAAAGCCTAGCGGGTCGGTAGGTCCTTATCATCCGCATCCACCTGCTCCAGCCCGGCGCGATCCCAGCCACCGCCCATGGCGGCGATGAGCTGCACGCTGGCAGTGAGGCGGCTGCCGGTGAGGGTGAGCACGCTGCGCTCGTTGGACAGCGCCGTGGCCTGGCTGCTGACCACGCTGCTGTAGTCCTGCGTGCCGGCCTTGTACTGGTTGCTGACCAGGCGCAGGGCCTCGCGGGCGGCGTCCAGCGCCTGCTGCTGCACCCCGCTCTCCTCTTCCAGCACGGCCAGTTGCACCAGGTAGTCCTCCACCTCGCGGAAGCTGGTAAGCACGGTCTGCCGGTAGGTGGCGACGGTCTGGTCGTAGCCGGCCTCGGCCTGCTCTACCTGGGAGCGGATGCGGCCGCCGTCGAACAGGTTGAGGGCGAACTCGGGGCCGATGGACCAGAAGCGGTTGGGCGTGGTGATCCAGTCGTGCAGGCTGCTGGTGCGGTAGCCGCCGCTGGCGGTGAGGTTGAGGCTCGGGTAGTACGCGGCCTTGGCCACGCCGATCTGGGCGTTGGCGGCCATGACCTTGCGCTCAGCCGAAGCCACGTCGGGGCGGCGCTCCAGCAACTGGCTCGGCACCAGGGCCGGAACCGCCGGCAGGCTGGGGATGCCCTCCACCTCCGCCAGGCTGAAGGCCGACGGCGGCTCGCCGATCAGCACCGCGATGGCGTTCTCCAGCTGCGCCCGCTGGTACTTCAGGTCGATGGCCTGGGCCTCGGTGCTTCTCAGCTGGGTGGTGGCCTGGGCCACGTCGGCACGGGTGACGATGCCGGCGCGGAACTGGTTCTCGGTGAGCTTCAGGGCGCGCTTGTAGGCCTCGACGGTGGCGTCCAGCAGGCGCTTCTGGGCGTCGAGCACGCGCAACTGCAGGTAGCTCTGCGCCAGCTGCGACTGCTGGCTGAGGCGCACGGCCGCCAGGTCGGCGGCGCTGGCCTGGAGGCTGGCGTCGTCCGCCTCCAGCTGGCGGCGCAGCTTGCCCCACAGGTCCAGCTCCCAGCTCACGCCCAGGGTGGCGCTGTAGCTGTTGGAGATGGCGCCGCTGCCCCCGCCGCTGTTGACGGTGGAGCCGTCGGACAGGCGCACGGTGCTGCTGCCGCCGCCCTGGCCGGAGCGGGTCTTGCTGGCGTTGGCGTTCACCGAGGGGAAGAACGAGGCACTCGCGCCACGGGCCAGCGCCTGGGCCTGGCGGTACTGGGCAACGGACTGGGCGAGGGTCTGGTTGGAACGCTCCAGGCGCTGCTGCAGGTCGTTCAGCACCGGGTCGTTGTACAGCTCCCACCAGGCGCCACGGGCCAGGGTGTCGGCTGGCGCGGCGGCCTTCCAGCCCTCCACGTGCTTGAACTGGGCAGCGCTGGCTGCGTCCGGGCGCTGGTAGTCGGGGCCCACGGCGCAGCCGGCCAGGGCGACCGCAAGGGCCAGGGCCGGGAACAGAAGGCGGGCATGGGGGTTCATAGCGGTGTCTCCAGCGAAGCGTCGGTGCGCACGCCGCGCCAGCGGTTGAAGCGGTGGCGCAGGCGGTCGAGGTACAGGTAGACCACGGGGGTGGTGTAGAGGGTGAGGATCTGGCTCAGCACCAGGCCGCCGATGATGGTCACGCCCAGCGGCTGGCGCATCTCCGCGCCCTCGGCGCCGCCGATCAGCAACGGCACGGCACCGAGGATGGCAGCCAGGGTGGTCATCAGGATCGGTCGCAGGCGCAGCAGGCAGGCGCGGTGGATCGACTCCGCCGGCGACAGGCCGTCGTTGCGCTCCAGCTGCAGCGCCAGGTCGATCATCAGGATGGCGTTCTTCTTGACGATGCCGATGAGCAGGAACAGCCCCAGCAGCGAGATCAGGCTGAACTCGCCACCCAGCAGCTGGATGGTCAGCAGCGCGCCCACCCCCGCCGACGGCAGCGTCGAGAGGATGGTCAGCGGGTGGATGTAGCTCTCGTAGAGGATGCCCAGCACCAGGTACACCAGCAGCAGCGCGGCGAGGATCATCCACGGCTGGTTCTGCTGGCTGCTGGCGAAGGCGTCGGCGGTGCCGCCCAGGCGCGCGATCACGCTGCTGGGCATGCCGATGGCCGCCACTGCCCGTTCGATGGCCACGGTGGCCTGGTCCAGGCTCACCCCTGGCGCCAGGTCGAAGGAAATGCTCTCCGAGGCGAACTGGCCCTCGTGGTTGACCCGGTCGTTCTCCAGGCTGCGCTCGTAGCGGGCGATAGCCGAGAGCGGCACGCGCTGGCCGTCGGCGGTGATCACCTGCACCTGCTCCAGGGTCGACGGGTCCTGGGCGTACTTCGGGTTCACCTCCATCACCACCTGGTACTGGTTGAGGGTGTCGTAGATGGTGGAGATCTGCCGCTGGCTGTAGGCGTTGTTGAGCACCGTGGTAACCATCGCCATGTCGATGCCCAGGCGCTTGGCCGCGTCCCGGTCCACCTTCAGGGTCACCTGCTGGGCGCCCTCGCCTTCCCGCGCGTCGATGGCGGTCAGCTCCGGCAGGGATTTCAACGCGTCGGTCACCTTGGGCAGCCAGGTGCGCAGGTCGGCCAGCTCGCCGGCCTGCAGCACGTACTCGTACTGGGAGCTGCGCTGCTCGCGGGAGCCGCCGGTCATGATGTCCTGGTCGGCCATCAGCATCAGCCGGCCGCCGGGCACCTGGGGCATCTCCTTGCGCAGCCGCTCGATCACCTTCTGGGCGGAGAGCTGGCGCTCCTTGATCGGCTTCAGCCGCACGATCATGAAGGCGTTGTTGATGCCGCCGCTGCCACCGATGAAGCCGGCCACGCTCTCCACCGCCGGGTCCTTGAGCACCGCGCGGCGGAAGATTTCCATCTTCGGCTGCATCACGCTGAACGACAGGCCGTCGTCGCCACGGATGAAGCCGATCAACTGGCCGGTGTCCTGCTGCGGCAGGAAGGTCTTGGGCACGATCACATAGAGCGCGACGTTGAGGCCGATGGTCACCAGCAGGCTGGCCAGGGTCAGGCGCGGGTGGCGCAGGGCCCAGCCGAGGCTCACGTCATAGAGCCGCGTCATGCGCTCGTGGATGGCCTCGCTCCAGCGTTGCATGCGGCTGTCGGCATCCGGCACGTGGGGCTTGAGCCAGCGCGCGCAGAGCATCGGCGTGAGCGTCAGCGACACCAGCAGCGACACCAGGATGGCCGCCGTCAGGGTCAGCGAGAACTCGCGGAACATGCGGTCGATGATGCCGCCCATGAACAGGATGGAGACGAACACCACCACCAGCGACAGGTTCATCGACAGCAGGGTGAAGCCCACCTCGCGGGTGCCCTGCAGCGCCGCCTTGAACGGCGGCATGCCCTCGTTGATGTGCCGGGCGATGTTCTCCAGCACCACGATGGCGTCGTCCACCACCAGCCCGGCGGCGAGAATCAGCGCCATCAGCGACAGCACGTTGAGGGAGAAGCCGCACAGGTACATCACCGCGAAGGTGCCCACCAGCGACACCGGCACCGCCAGCGCCGGGATCAGCGAGGCGCGCAGGCTGCCGAGGAACAGGTAGACGACCAGTATCACCAGCGCCACGGCGATCAGCAGGGTGCGCTCGGCCTCGTGCAGGGTCGCGCGGATCACCGGTGAGCGGTCCATCGCCAGGTTCAGCTTGACGCTGGCCGGCAGCACTGCCTGCAACGCCGGCAGCTGGGCCTTGATGCTTTCGATGGTCTCGATGATGTTGGCGCCGGCCTGGCGGTTGATCACCAGCAGCACCGCGTCCTGGTCATTGAAGAAGCCGCTGTTGTAACGGTCCTCCACGGCGTCGCGCACCTTGGCCACATCGCCCAGGCGCAGGGCCGCGCCGTCCTGGTAGCGGAGGATCAGCGGCGCATAGTCGGCGGCCTTCTCTAGCTGGTCGCTGGCGCCCACCTGCCAGTGGCGCTCGGCGTCTTCCACCGCGCCCTTGGGGCGGCGCTGGTTGGCGGCGGCGATGGTCTTGCGCACGTCATCCAGGGCGATGCCGTACTGGTTGAGCAACTGCGGCTCCAGCTCCACCCGCACCGCCGGCAGCGAACTGCCGCCGATCTGCACCTCGCCCACGCCCTTAACCTGGGACAGGCTCTGGGCCAGGATGGTCGAGGCCAGGTCGTACAGCTGGCCCTTCTCCAGCACGTCGGAGGTCAGCGACAGCACCATGATCGGCGCCTGGGAGGGGTTGACCTTCTTGTAGGTGGGCATGCTGCGCATGCCGCTGGGCAGCAGGTTGCGCGAGGCGTTGATGGCCGCCTGCACGTCGCGGGCGGCGCCGTTGATGTCCCGGTCCAGGTCGAACTGGATGATGATCCGCGTCGAGCCCTGGCTGGTGCGGCTGGTCATCTGGGTGATGCCCGAAAGCGTGCCCAGGGAGCGCTCCAGCGGCGTGGTGACGCTGGAGGCCATGATCTCCGGGCTGGCACCGGGCAGGCTGGCCTGCACGGTGATCACCGGGAAGTCCATCTGCGGCAGCGGGGAGACCGGCAACAGGCCGAAGCTCATGCCGCCCAGCAGCATGATCGCCAGGCTCAGCAGCAGGGTCGCCACCGGCCGGCGGATGAAGGGAGCGGACAGGTTCACGGCGCCGCTCCGGCCGGGGCAGCCGGCACAAGGCGCATCATGCAGCCACCCCTGCCGCGCTGCGGCCGGTGAAGCGCCGCGAGAGGCGGTCGAAGAACAGGTAGATGACCGGCGTGGTGAACAGCGTCAGCACCTGGCTCACCAGCAGGCCGCCCACCATCACCAGGCCCAGGGGCTGGCGCAGCTCCGCGCCGGAACCGCTGGCGAGCATCAGCGGCACGGCGCCGAACAGCGCGGCCAGGGTGGTCATCAGGATCGGCCGGAAGCGCAGCAGCGCCGCCTGGTAGATGGCCTCCTCCGGCGCCATGCCCTGGTGGCGCTCGGCCTCCAGGGCGAAGTCGATCATCATGATCGCGTTCTTCTTGACGATGCCGATCAGCAGGATGATGCCGATGATGGCGATCAGCCCCAGGTCATTGCCCGAGAGCAGCAGCGCCAGCAAGGCGCCGACGCCCGCCGAGGGCAGCGTGGAGAGGATGGTCACCGGGTGGATGTAGCTCTCATAGAGCACGCCGAGGACGATGTACATGGTCACCACCGCCGCCAGGATCAGCAGCAGCGTGCTCGACAGCGAGGCCTCGAAGGCCGCCGCCGCACCCTGGAAGCGGGTCTGGATGCCTTCCGGCAGGCCGATCTCCTGCTGCACCCGCTCGATCACCTGCACCGCCTCGCCCAGGGCCACGCCCGGCGCCAGGTTGAAGGAGAGGTTCACCGCCGGGAACTGGCTGATGTGGTTCACCACCAGGGACGACTGGCGCTCCTGGATGCGCGCCAGGGTCGCGAGCGGCACCTGCACGCCGTCGGTGCCGGCCACCCGCAGCTGCTCCAGGGCCTTGGGCCCGATACGATCACCGGTGGCAGACTCCAGCACCACGCGGTACTGGCTGGCCTGGGTGAAGATGGTGGAGATCTGCCGCTGGCCGAAGGCGTCGTAGAGCGCGTCGGTGATGGCCGAGACCTCCACGCCCAGGCGCCCGGCCATGTCGCGGTCGATGTCCAGGTACACCTGCAGGCCCTTGTCCTGCAGGTCGCTGGCCACGTCAGCCAGCTCCGGCTGTTGGCGCAAGGCGTCCACCAGCTTGCCGGTCCACTCGCGCAGCAGCTCGGCGTCCGGGGACTCCATGCTGAACTGGAACTGGGTACGGCTGACCCGGTCCTCGATGGTCAGGTCCTGCACCGGCTGCAGGTACAGGCGGATGCCCACCAGGCGCTCCAGCTGCGGCTGCAGGCGCTGGATCACTTCGCTGGCGGTGACGTCGCGCTCGCCGTGGGGCTTGAGGTTGATCAGCATGCGCCCGCTGTTGAGGGTGACGTTGTCGCCGTCGACGCCGATGTAGGAGGTCAGGCTGGCCACCGCCGGGTCCTTGAGGATCACCTCGGCCGCCTGCTGCTGGCGCTCGCCCATGGCGCGGAACGACACCGACTGCGGCGCCTCGGTGATGCCCTGGATGACGCCGGTGTCCTGCACCGGGAAGAAGCCCTTGGGCACCGCCAGGTACAGCACCACGGTCAGCGCCAGGGTGCCGAGGGCCACCAGCAGGGTCAGCACCTGGTGGCGCAGCACCCAGCGCAGGCCATGGGAATAGCGCTCGATCATGCCGTCGATGAAGGCGCCGCTGGCGCGGTAGAAACGGCCCTGCTCCTTCTCCTCCGGCTCGGGCTTGAGCAGCCGCGCGCACATCATCGGCGTCAGGGTCAGCGACACCACCAGGGAGATCAGGATGGCCACCGCCAGGGTGATGGCGAACTCGCGGAACAGCCGCCCCACCACGTCGGCCATGAACAGCAGCGGGATCAGCACGGCGATCAGCGAGAAGGTCAGGGAGATCAGCGTGAAGCCGATCTGCCGGGCGCCCTTGAGCGCGGCCTCCAGCGGCGTGGCGCCCTCCTCCAGGTGGCGGGCGATGTTCTCCAGCATGACGATGGCGTCGTCCACCACGAAGCCGGTGGCGATGGTCAGGGCCATCAGCGTCAGGTTGTTCACCGAGAAGCCGGCCAGGTACATCACCCCGAAGGTGCCCACCAGGGACAGCGGCACGGCGATGGAGGGAATCAGCGTGGCGCTGAAGCGGCGCAGGAACAGGAAGGTCACCATCACCACCAGGGCGATGGCCAGCATCAGCTCGTGCTGCACGTCGCGCACCGAGGCTCGGATGGTCTGGGTGCGGTCGGTCAGCACCATCACGTCCAGGCCCGCCGGCAGATTGGCGGTCATCTTCGGCAGCAGCTCCTGGATGCGGTCCACCACCTCGATGACGTTGGCGCCGGGCTGGCGCTGGATGTTCAGCAGCACCGCCTGGTTCTGGTTGGCCCAGGCGGCCAGGCGCTCGTTCTCGGCGCCTTCGACGATGGTGGCCACGTCCTTCAGGCGCAGCGCCGCACCGTTCTTGTAGGCGAGGATCAGGTTGGCGTACTCGTCCGCCGACTTCAGCTGGTCGTTGGCATCCAGCATGGAGGTGCGCGTCGGGCCGTCGAAGTTGCCCTTGGGCTGGTTGACGTTGGACGCGGTGATCAGCGAACGCACGCTGGAGAGGTTCAGGCCGTTGGCCGCGAGTGCCTCCGGGTTGACCTTGATGCGCACCGCCTGGCGCTGGCCACCGGCGATGCTGACCATGCCGACGCCGCTGATCTGCGACAGCTTCTGCGCCATGCGCGTGTCCACCAGGGTGTGCAGCTGCGGCAGCGGCAAGGTCCGCGACATCACCGCCACGGTCAGCACCGGGGTGTCGGCGGGGTTGACCTTGTTGTAGACCGGCGGCGCCGGCAGGTCATTGGGCAGCAGGTTGGTGGCGGCGTTGATGGCCGCCTGCACTTCCTGCTCGGCCACGTCCAGCTGCACGTCCAGGTTGAAGCGCAGGGTGATCACCGAGGCGCCGCCGGAACTGGTGGAGGACATCTGGTCCAGCCCCGGCATCTGCCCGAACTGGCGCTCCAGCGGCGCGGTCACGGCGCTGGTCATCACGTCCGGGCTGGCACCCGGGTAGAGCGTCATCACGCGGATGGTCGGGTAGTCCACCTCCGGCAGCGCCGACACCGGCAGCAGGCGGTAGGCGATCAGGCCGGCCAGAAGGATCGCCAGCATGCTCAGCGTGGTGGCGACCGGCCGCAGGATGAACAGGCGGGAGATGTTCATACGCCTTGTTCAGCCTTGCCGCCCTGCTCGCCCTTGTCGGCGCCTTGCAATTGCTCGCTCGGCGCGGCCGGCACGGCATCGCTGTCGTGCACCACTTCCACTTCGCTGCCGTCGCGCAGGCGGTCGGTGCCTTCCAGCACCACCCGCTCGCCGGCCTTGAGGCCGCTGCGGATCACCGTGCGCTCACCGTCGCTGGGGCCGGTTTCGAGCTTCTGCACCCGCACCTTCTTCTCGCCGTCCAGCACGTAGGCGAAGGTGCCCTGGCTGCCGAACTGCACCGCGGCCGAGGGCACCAGCACGGCCTGGGCCAGGGTGTCGGCCAGCAGGCGCACGTTGACGAACTGGTTGGGGAACAGGGTCTCGCTGTCGTTGGCGAAGCGCGCCTTGAACTTCAGGGTTCCGGTGGTGGTGTCGATCTGGTTGTCCAGGCTCTGCAGCACGCCCTCGGCCTGCTTCAGGGTGTCGCCCCGGTCCCAGGCCTCCACCGGCATCGCCTGGCCGCTGCGGAAGCGGCTGACCACGCCGGGCAACTGGTTCTCCGGCAGGGTGAAGGTGACGCTGATGGGACGGTTCTGGGTGATCACCACCAGCGGCGTGGTGTCGCCGGTGCCGACCTGGTTGCCCAGGTCCACCTGGCGCAGGCCGACGCGGCCGGCCACCGGCGCGCGCACCTGGGTGAAGCTGAGGTTCAGCTTGGCCTCGGCGACGGCGGCCTGGTTGGCCTTGACCGTGCCCTTGTACTGGCCCACCAGCGCTTCCTGGGTGTCCAGGGTCTGCTTGGCGATGCTGTCCTCGGCGTACAGGCCACGGTAGCGGGCCAGGTCGATCTCGGCGTTCTTCAGCTGCGCCTGGCTCTGCAAGAGCGTGCCTTCGGCCTGCTGCAACGCCACCTCGTAGGGGCGCGGGTCGATCACCGCCAGCAGGTCGCCGGCCTTGACCTGCTGCCCTTCCTCGAAGGCCAGCTTGACCACCTCGCCGCTGACGCGGGCCTTGACGTTCACCGTGTTCAGCGCGGTGACCGTGCCGAGGGCCTTGTAGTAGACGGGGAAGTCACCCTGGGTGGCGGCGGCCACGCGCACCGGCACCGGGCCGCTGAACGGGCCGAAGCCCGGGCGCGCCATGCCGGCCGCTCCCGGACGGGTGCGGGGCTCCTCGGCCTTGTAGCCGGAGGCGGCGGGCCACAGCCACCAGATCAGCGCCACCAGGGCGAACAGACAGACGAGGATGAGCGGCCAGCGCCGGGCGGGACGAGCGTGCGGGTCTTGGATCGAGGGCATGATTCTGCGGTCGGTTCGTGCGAGAGCGTGCACGATAAGCACTCGGCGGGGCCAGGCAAAGCCTCTTTACCGCCTATTTACCCATTCCTGACTCCAGCGAAGTCGCGCCCTTGAGCGATGACGGCCCTCGGCGACCCACCGTGCAAATGTCACAACACCTTTCCGCCCCCGTTCTTGTCCATCCGCGCGTGCCGCGCGACCATGCGCGCTCGCCTTTCCGCTTCCTGGGAGTGCCCCGTGTTCGAACGACTCAAGCAGCAGTTCTCCACCCTGCGCAGCCGCGCCGATTTCCACGCCCTGCGCATCGTCCGCCAGAGCGGTGAGCACTGCCAGGTACGGCGCAACGTCGCCGAGCCGCCGTTCTTCTCCAGCGACCTGGGCGCCATGCTCAGCGTGCGCATCGGCGGCGTCGAAGCCTATGCCGCCACCAGCGACCTCAGCACCGCCGGCCTGCAGCGCGCCCTCGACCTGGCCGAAGCGCGCGCCCGGCTGATCGCCCCGTACAACCTGGTCGACGCCCGCGTCGCGCCGCCCCAGGGCCACGCCGACTACCGCTCCCCCGGCCTCGACCGGCCGCTGCCCGGCATCGCCGAGCGCATCGAACTGCTGCGCGAGGAATCCGCCGCGGTGCCCGCCGACCCGCGCCTGGTCAACTGGACCCTGCTGCTCAGCGTCGACCGCCACGAGCAGCTCTACCTCAATAGCGCCGGCGCCGAGCACTGGCAGGAACTGCAATTCGTCTACCCCGGCGCCAGCGTCACCGCCTTCGACGGCCATGACAGCCAGACCCGCAGCTTCGGTGGCTACCACGGCGGCCAGCAGGGCGGCGCCGAGGTCATCCAGCGCCTGGGGCTGCGCGGCGCGGCCCCGCGCGTGGCCGACGAGGCGCTGCAGCTGCTGCTGGCACCCAACACCCCGGAAGGTCCGCGTGACCTGCTGCTGATGCCTGAGCAGATAATGCTGCAGATCCACGAATCCATCGGCCACCCGCTGGAGCTGGACCGCATCCTCGGCGACGAGCGCAACTACGCCGGCACCAGCTTCATCCGCCAGGAAGACTTCGGCCACTACCAATACGGCTCGGCGCTGCTCAACGTCAGCTTCGACCCGGGCATCCCCGAGGAACTGGCCAGCTACGGCCACGACGACGATGGTAGCGCCGCCCGGAAGACCCTGCTGATCGAGAAGGGCCTGCTCCTGCGCCCCCTCGGCGGCGCCCTCTCGCAGCAACGCAGCGGCCTGCCGGGCGTCGCCAACAGCCGCGCCTGCAGCTGGAACCGCGCGCCCATCGACCGCATGGCCAACCTCAACATCGAGCCCGGCGACCAGCGCCTGGAGCAGCTGATCGGCGGCATCGAGCGCGGCATCCTGATGACCACCAACCGCTCCTGGTCCATCGACGACGCCCGCAACAAGTTCCAGTTCGGCTGCGAATGGGGCCAGCTCATCGAGAACGGCGAGCTCAAGGGCGTGGTGAAGAACCCCAACTACCGGGGCATCTCCGCCAGTTTCTGGCGCAGCCTCGCGGCGGTGGGCGATGCCAGCACCTTCGAAGTGCTCGGCACGCCCTTCTGCGGCAAGGGCGAGCCCAACCAGGTGGTGCGGGTGGGCCATGCCTCCCCCGCCTGCGTATTCAGCCAGGTCGACGTATTCGGAGGTGCCGCCTGATGAGCATCCAGATCGACGCCCGCGAAGCCGGCTTCGCCACCCTCGCCGACGCCCTGCGCCAGGCCATGCGCCCCGGCGAGGACTTCACCCTGTGGTACAGCGCTGAGGCCTCCGACTTCATCCGCTTCAACCACGCCCGCGTGCGCCAGGCCGGCCACGTGTCCCAGGCCGGGGCCACCCTGCAGCTGATCGCCGCCGAGCGCCAGGCGCAGATGGCCGTCACCCTCTCCGGCCAGCCGGACGAAGACCGCCAGCGCCTGGCCGACGGCCTCGAACGCCTGCGCGCGGTGATCGGCCAGTTGCCGCCCGATCCCTACCTGATGCCCGACCGCACGCCCTGGCAGCGGCGCCACGTCGACACCCAGCCGCTGCCCGACCCGGCCGCTGTGCTGCCCTGCATCCGCGCCGCCGCCGAAGGCCTGGACCTGGTCGGCATCTACGCCGCCGGCCCGCTCTACCGGGGCTTCGCCAACAGCTGGGGCGCCTTCGGCTGGCACAGCGCCCATTGCTTCAACTTCGACTTCAGCCTGTTCCACGCCAACGGCCAGGCGGTGAAGGCCGACTACGCCGGCCAGGGCTGGAACGACGACGAATTCCATCGCCGCTTCGCCGCCGCCCGCGCCCAGCTGGAGCACCTGGGCAAGCCACTGCGGGTGCTGGCACCCGGCGGCTACCGCGCCTACATCGCCCCGGCGGCGCTGGAGGAGATCACCGGCATGCTCTGCTGGGGCGGCTTCTCCGCCCGCGCCCTGGCGACCAAGGAAAGCCCGCTGCAACGCCTGGACGGCGACGGCGCCCGCTTCAGCCCGCTGCTGGGCCTGCACGAACAGGTGGCCGGTGCCCTGTCCCCGGCCTTCACCGCCGAAGGCTCGCCGCGCAGCGATGTCGCCCTCATCGAACAAGGGCGCCTCACCGGTCGCCTGGTGGGTTCGCGCAGCGCCCGGGAATACGGCCTGGCCGGCAACGGCGCCAGCGGCGACGAGAGCCCCCTGGCCCTGGTGATGGACGCCGGCACCCTGCCCGAGGCGGACGCCCTCGCCGCCCTCGGCACCGGGCTCTACATCGGCAACCTCTGGTACCTGAACTGGTCCGACCTGCCCGCCGCCCGCATCACCGGCATGACCCGCTTCGCCACCTTCTGGGTGGAGGACGGCCGCATCCAGGCGCCGGTCAGCACCATGCGCTTCGACGACAGCCTCTTCGACCTCTTCGGCGAGCAGCTCGAAGCCCTCACCGCCGAACGCCAGCTGCGGCTCTCCGCCAGCACCTACGGCGAACGCCAGACCCTCTCTTCCCTGCTCCCCGGCGCCCTGGTCAAGCGCCTGCAGCTCACCCTGTGAGCCCCCGCCCGGCCCAGGCGCCCTGGGCCGGGCCGGCTCAGTCGGCCGCGCCCTTGGCCGGGCGCACGTGGCGCGGCAGCACGGCGAGGAAGTTGTCCCGTGCCACCTGGCGCGCCACCGCCTCGGGCAAGGCATCAAGGAAGGGGTCGTAGGCGCTCAGGTACTCGCCCAGGCCGTCGAAGCGGCCGACCACGTCGGAGCCGAGCATGAAGCGCTTGGGGTAGCGCTTCACCAGCGCCACCCACTGGGGGTCGGCGCGGCCGTCCCGGTCCAGCAGGTAGGGCTGCAGCACCGTCCAGGACAGGTCGACATACAGGTTCGGGTAGCTCTCCAGCAGGCGCTCCAGGGTCGGCAGGAGGAAGTCCAGCTTCGTCTGGTGGCGGTGGATCTCCTTGCTGGTGCCGGCGTGGGCCCAGATGAAGCGCACGTGGGGGTGGTTGCGCAGCGGCTCTTCCAGCTCCGCCAGGTACAGCGGGTTGCGCTCGCGCTTGGAGGTGATGTTGGAGTGCAGCATCACCGGCAGGTCGTATTCGGCGGCCAGGTGGTAGACGCGGGCCATGGCCTCGTTGTTGGCCCGTGGCGTGTCGCCGTCGATCAGGGCGGTGAGGTCGTCGTGGCGGGTGAACACCTCGCCGATCCCCTGCCACAGCCCCGGGTCCAGCTCCAGCATCCGGCGGATGTGGGCATCGGCGTTCTTGTCGTTGGGGTTGAAGCCGCTGAGGAAGGGATGGAAGCGCCCGCGTTGCGCCTCCGGCAGGCGCTTCACCGCATCGGCCACCAGCACGTCGGTGGCGCTGTACCAGTAGGCGCCGGCATCGTCGCCGGCGTAGTAGCGCGGGCGCTTGGGCTCGTCCTCGTGCCACTTCTTGGCCACCGGCACGCCGGCAATCATCACGTGGTCGATGGCGCCCTTGTCCATGGCCTCAAGCAGCGGGCGCATGCCGTCGCTTTCCTGGAAGAAGTCCACGTAATGCAGGTGCGCGTCGCTGTAGTGGTAGTCACGCGCCTGCGCCGCCAGCGCGCAGAACGCCAGCAGTGTGGCCAGGCAGGTTCGGGTCAGGGGCAAGGCAAGGTCCTCCAGGGTGCTTGCCGAGGTAGACCCGCGCTTCGCTTGCCGGGTTCAGAGAATGATCTGACCGGATTTACGGATTATGCTTGCCCAGCTGCCACGAGAGCCTTCGCCATGAAACGCTGCCTCCCGCTGCTTCTCGCCTGTGTTGCCTGCACCGTCGGCGCCGCCGAACGCCTGGTCTACCCGATGCATTCCCACGGTGCCGACCCGGAGGCATACGTGGTCGAGCTGCTGCGGCTGGCCCTGGACCACAGCGGCGGCGACTACCGCCTGGAGCCCAGCCTCGAACCTGTGCCGCAGTCCCGCGCCCAGTACTCCCTGGAGCAGAACGACGGCAACTTCCAGGTGATGTGGGCCATGACCACGCGGGAGCGCGAAGCGGTGCTCGCGCCCATCCGCATCCCCATCTACAAGGGCCTGATCGGCTGGCGCGTCCCGCTGGTACGGGCAGACCAGGCCCAGCGCCTGGCCAGCATCAACAGCCTGGACGACCTCAAGACGCTGCGCATCGGCCAGCGCCATGACTGGCCCGACACCGCCATCCTGCGTGCCAACGGCCTGACCGTGCTCACCTCGCCGAGCTACGAAGGCCTGTTCCGCATGCTCCAGGCCAAGCGCTTCGAGCTGTTCCCACGCGAGGTGGTGGTGGCCTGGGACGAGGAGCAGCGAGCCCGCGAGCAGGGGCTCAACCTTGTCGTCGACGAGCACCTGGTGCTGCACTACCCCACCGCCCTCTATTTCTTCACCTCGAAGGCGCGCCCAGACCTCACGGCTGCCCTCGAGCGCGGGCTGGAGCGGGCCATTGCCGATGGCAGCTTCGAGAGGCTGTTCCAGCGCCGCCACGGCGAGAGCATCCGCCGCGCCCGCCTGGACCAGCGCCGGGTGATCGAACTGCAGAACCCCGACCTGCCCGACACGGCGCCCCTCGGCCGCGCGGAGCTCTGGTACGACCCGCTGGCGCGCCCGGCCAGCGCCCGCAACGCCATGGCGGACGGAAAATCCCGGGAACACCCGGCCCGCTTGCAGGCTCCAAACACCACGGCCCCCGTGCACACGCCGGGAGCCCCATGAACCCACGACCCGAGGACTGCCGATGACCATCACCGTCACCACCGAATCCGCCGACGGCTACCGCCACGCCATCCGCGTCGACGAAACCCACGAGCTGTTCACCGACATGCCCAAGACCCTGGGCGGCGACGGCAGCGCGCCCGAACCCCATGACTACTTCGACACCGCCCTCGGCGCCTGCAAGGCACTGACCGTCACCTACTACGCGCGCCAGCACGACATTCCGCTGACCGGCGTGGGCGTGGAAGTGGTCCACGACAGCAGCCGCGAGAAGGAGGGCCACTACGGCGTGAGCGTGAAGCTGACCCTGCGCGGCGCCCTCACCGACGAGCAGCGCGCCACCCTGCTGCGCATCGCCGACAAGTGCCCGATCCACAAGCTGATGACCACCACCGAGGTGAAGATCGAAACGCGCCTGGCCGAAGGCAACTTCAGCCAGTGACGCCACCGGCTCCGGCGCGGCGCTATGCTTGTCGCTCAGCCCGCCGGAGCCGCCCATGACCAGCCCCCTCGTGATCCGCCCCCGCCCCGAAGACGTGGCGGGGCTGTCCATCCTCCGGCCGATCCCCTCGGCCCAGTGCCGCAGCGTCGGCCCCTTCGTGTTCTTCGACCACATGCTCGCCACCGCCTTCGCCCCCGGGCAGGGCATGAATGTGCGCCAGCATCCGCACATCGGCCTCTCCACCCTCACCTACCTGTTCGAGGGCACGCTGCAGCACAAGGACAGCCTCGGCTCCGACCAACGCGTGGGCCCCGGTGACGTCAGCTGGATGACCGCCGGCGCCGGCGTCGCCCATGTCGAGCGCACCCCGGCCGAGCTGCTCGCCAGCGGCTCGCGCCTGCACGGCCTGCAGGTGTGGCTCGCCCTGCCCCGCGAGCAGGAGCAAGGCGCCCCCCGCTACAGCCACCACCCCGCCGCCAGCCTGCCGCAGCAGGACAGCCTGGGGGTGAGCATCCGCCTCATCGCCGGCCACGGCTTCTGCCTGGAATCCCCCGTGCCGGTCACCAGCCCCACCCTCTACGCCGAGCTGCGCCTGCAGACCGGCGCCACCCTGCTGCTGCCCGACGAACACCCGCAGCGCGCCCTCTACCTGCTGGACGGCGAAGCCCTGCTCGACGACCAGCCCCTGGAACGCCACAGCCTCACCGTGCTCCCCGAGGGCGAGACCTTCAGCCTCAGCGCCTGCAGCGAAGCGCACCTGGTGATGATCGGCGGCGCCCCCCTGGACGGCCCGAGGCGGATGAACTGGAACTTCGTCGCCAGCGACCCGGCCCTGATCGACGCGGCCCGCCAGCGCTGGGCAGCGGCCGACTGGCCGGTGGTGCCGGGGGAACAGGAGCGGATCGAACTGCCGCGTTAGGCGGGCGAGCGCCGCAGCAACAGCACTCGACTCATGAAAAAGCCCCCGGCAACCTGGGTCACCGGGGGCCTTCCACAGCTGCCGAACAGGCCTCACTCCACCCGTTCGTAAGGCAGGCCCACATAGTTCTCGGCGATGTTCACCAGCCCCGCCCGGGAGCTGAGGAAGTACTCGCGGTCGGCCTGCTGCATCTTCTGGTCCCAGGCGTCCTGGTGGCCGTTGAAGTCGTGCAGCAGGTTGGTCATGAACCAGCTGAAGCGTTCGCCCTTCCAGACCCGGCGCAGGGCCAGTTCGGAGTACTTCTCCAGCAGGTCGGTGCGGCACTCGCGGTAGACCTTGACCAAGATGCGGTAGAGGTAGCAGACGTCGGACGCCGCCAGGTTCAGGCCCTTGGCGCCGGTGGGCGGGACGATGTGGGCGGCATCCCCCACCAGGAACAGGTGGCCGTACTGCATGGGCTCCACCACGAAACTGCGCAGCGGGGCGATGCTCTTCTCCAGGGACGGCCCGGTCACCAGACGCTCGGCCACCTCCTCCGGCAAGCGCGCCTTCAGCTCGGTCCAGAAGCGCTCGTCGGACCAGTCCTCCACCTTGTCCGTCAGCGGCACCTGCAGGTAGTAGCGGCTGCGGGTCAGGGAACGCTGGCTGCACAGGGAGAAGCCGCGCGGGTGCTGGGCGTAGATGAGTTCCTCGTGAACCGGCGGGGTGTCGGACAGCAGGCCCAGCCAGCCGAAGGGGTACACGCGCTCGTACTCGGTGAGCACACCGGCCGGGATGCTCTGGCGCGACACGCCGTGGAAGCCGTCGCAGCCGGCGATGTAGTCGCAGTCGACCCGGACCCGCTCTCCAGCGTGCTCGAAGGTGACGTAGGGGCGCTCGCCCTTCAGCTCGTGCAGCGCCACGTTGCTGGCACCGTAGAGGGTCGGCGCACCGCTGGCGGCGCGGGCCTCCATCAGGTCGCGGGTGACCTCGGTCTGGCCGTAGACCATCACGCTCTTGCCGCCGGTGAGTTCGCTCAGGTGGATCGGCACCCGCTTGCCGTCGAACACCAGCTCGACGCCCTCGTGCACCAGCCCCTCGGCGTCCATCCGGGCACTCACGCCGGCCTCGCGGAGCATGTCCACCGTGCCCTGCTCCAGCACGCCGGCACGGATGCGGCCGAGAACGTAGTCGGGGGTCTGGCGTTCGATGATGAGGGTGTCGATACCGGCCTTGTGCAGCAACTGGCCGAGCAGCAGGCCCGAAGGACCGGCACCGATGATGGCAACCTGGGTTTTCATTGTTCTTGTCTCTCAGTGAGGCGTTGCGGCCCGATGGCTGGCAGCGACCGCAAACGAGTGGCTTGGATGCCTCTGCATTTTTGCTGACAAGAATGGGAAAAGAAGGGTGTTTTCCGCACCAGGAATTGCACTTTTAAAAACAGCGTCCGATTATCGGGCAGCCATCCACCGCTGATCCGTACCAGGCCCTCCATGACCGACCGCATCCCCGGCGTGCCCGTGTTCAAGCTCTACGGCGAGAACCAGGCCTGGCCGACCCCCGACCTGCTGCATTGCGAGTCCATTCCCAAGCGCAGCAGCCTGCACCACTGGGAGATTAAGCCGCACCGCCATGCCGACCTGTTCCAGCTGCTCTACGTGCAGCGCGGCCAGGCGGTGGTGGAGGTGGAAGGCCGGCGCAGCCCGGTCGACGAACCCTCCATCCAGGTGACGCCGCCGCTGTGCGTCCACGGCTTCCAGTTCTCCGAGAACATCGAGGGCTACGTGCTCAGCCTCGGCGCGCCGCTGGTGGAACGCCTGGAACAGCAGCTGGGCGCGCCGCTGGCGGTGCTGGCCTCCTCGGGCTGCTACCCGGTGGGCCGCGACCGCCGCTACATCAGCACGCTGTTCGCCGCCCTGTTGCAGGAGTACGAAGGCAGCGCCGCCTCCCGCGACCTGGTGCTGGCGTCCCTGGTCAACGTGCTGGTGGTATGGATCACCCGCCAGCGCCAGCAGAACACCCCGCCCAGCGGCCGCGACGAGCGCAACCGGCAGTTGCTGGGCCGCTACATCAAGCTGGTGGAGCAGCACTACCGCGAACACCTCACGGTGGAGACCCTCGCCCACCGGCTGGACCTCTCCAGCGTCCACCTCAATACCCTGTGCCGCCGGCTGGCGGGCCAGAGCGCGCTGCAGATCATCCACCAGCGCCTGTTGCTGGAGGCGCGGCGCAGCCTCATCTACACCAACATGACCATCACCCAGGTCTCCGACAGCCTGGGCTTCAGCGATCCCACCTACTTCTCGCGCTTCTTCCGCCGCCTCAGCGGCCAGTCGCCCAACGCCTTCCGCCAGGCCAACGACCGCCCCGCCGAGCACGGCTAGGGCGGCCGGCGCAGCCGGTCACTGGTAGGCGCCAGCGGCGTAGGTCAGCTCATAGCTGTGGCTGTAGATCTCCAGGATGTTGCCGAAGGGGTCTTCCATGTAAACCATCCGGTACGGCTTCTCGCCGGGGAAGTACTCACGGATCGGCATGCGCTGCTTGCCGCCGGCGGCGACGATCCGGGCCGCCAGGCCCTCCACGTCCGGGTCCTGCACGCAGAAGTGGAACACCCCGCCCTTCCAGTACTGGAACTCGCCGGACGGACGCTCGGCATTGGGGAACTGGAAGATCTCCACGCCGATGCGATCACCGGTGGACAGGTGGGCGATGCGGAATGAGCCCCACCCCGCACCGAACACGTCGGTGCACATCACGCCGATGGCCGAGTCGTCCTCGGTGATGGTGGTGGGCGGCATGATCAGGTACCAGCCGAGCACCTCGGTGTAGAAGGTCACCGCCGCATCGAGGTCGGTCACCGAAAGGCCAATGTGGGAAAAGCTGCGGGGATAGGTCGCGGTCATGGCGAAAGCTCCTGTCGTTGATGATGGGAGCAGCCTAAGGACGCATCGCTATAATTAGAACCACGCCACGATTATTGAATTGATAAGTTATCGTTATGCTTAATCCCCAATGGCTGTTGACCTTCGAACACCTGGCCGAGCTGGGCAACTTCACCCGCACGGCCGAACGCCTCGACCTCACCCAGGCTGCAGTCAGCCAGCACATCCGCCACCTGGAAGAACGCCTCGGCCCGCTGCTGATCCGCCGGCCCCGGCAGATCGAACTGACACCCGCCGGCCACGCCCTGCTGGACTACTGCAGCGAACTGCAGCGCGCCGACCAGCGCCTGCGGCAGCGGCTGGACGAGGCCCGGGCCGACGAGGGCGACATCAGCCTCATCAGCCCCGGCAGCATCGGCCTGGTGCTCTACCCCCTGCTGCTGGACCTGCAGCAGGCCAATCCGGGCCTGGTGGTGCGCCACCGTTTCGCGCCGGACAGCGAAGTGCTCGCCGCCGTGCTGGACAACCGCTTCGAGCTGGGGCTGGTCAGCCTCAGGCCGGACGACGCCCGCCTGGAGGCCCGGCTGTTCGCCGAGGAGCCCCTGGAGCTGGTCCTGCCGGCGGGCGAACAGGCCCGCGACTGGAGCGACCTGCAGCGCCTGGGCATGATCGACCACCCCGACGGCCAGGCCATGGCCGGCCGCCTGCTGAGCCGCTGCTTCCCCGGCCATCCGGGCCTGCACAGCCTGCCGCTGCGCGGCTTCAGCAACCAGGTCGGCCTGATCCTCGAACCCGTCGCCCGTGGCCTCGGCTTCGCCGTGCTGCCGCGCTACGCCCGCCAGGCCTTCGCCAACCAGGCCGCAATCCAGGTCGCCACGCCGGAGGCGCAGGTGGTGGACAGGCTCTGGCTGATCCACCGTGCCGAGTGGCCCCTGTCCAGCCGGGCCGAACGGGCCATCGAGCACCTCCAGCGAGGCCTGGTCGCGCTCCCCTGACGGCCTGCATCGTTTTCCCTCGCCTGTGGTCTCATAAGGCCCCTCCCCCTGACCAGGAGCCTCACCATGGCCGTACTCGGCGTCGATGTCGGCGGAACCAAGCTGCTCATGCTTGCCGGCGAGCCCGGCAACCCCCGGAGCCGCAAGGTGGCCACCGGCCCGGACTTCACCCCGGCGCACCTGAAACAGGCCCTCGCGGCGTTCATCCAGGACCTGGGCGAGCCGGTGGAGCGCATCGGCATCGCCCTGCCGGGGCTGGTGATCGGCGACCACGAACTGCGGCTGTCGGACGTGCTGCCCGCCCTGCAGGGCCTGAAGGCCGACGACCTCGCCTCCCTCGCCGGCCGGGTGCGACTGATCAATGACGTCAGGGCCGCCCTGCACCACGAAACCGCCGCCGAACCGAACGTCGACACCGCCGTCGTCATGATCGGCACCGGCATTGGCGCGGCCATCCAGCAAGGCGGCCGGGTGCTGGAGGGCAGCCGTGGCTGGGCGGGCGAACTGGGCAGCATCCCCCTCGCCACCGACGACGGCCCGCGCACGCTGGATCAGTTGGCCAGCGGCGCCAGCCTCCTGGCCCGGGCCGGGGTGGATGCCGCCACCCTCAACGCCCGGCTGGCCGCCGGCGATCCGGCCACCCAGGCCCTCGTCCGCCAGGCCGGCCACTGCCTCGGCCTGGGCATCGCCACCCTGGTCAACCTGCTCAACCCCCAGCGCATCGTTCTGGGCGGCGGCACCCTGCACTACCCCGGCTACCTCCAGGCCGCCCTCGACGCCGCACAACGGCACAGCCTGGAAGACCTCTGGAACGCCTGCAGCATCACCCGCTCGGGCAACCCCGAGCAGATGGCCGCCCTGGGCGCCCAGCGCTTCGCCGCCCATTGAGGCGCCCGTTCAGGGCCGCCGCGTTTCCGAGGGGCATTCGCCAAACAGCTCGCGGTAGCGCGCCGAGAAATGGCTGAGGTGATAGAAGCCCTGCTCCGCCGCCGCCTCACCGACGTTCAGCACGCTCGCGGGCGTGCTGGTCAGGCGGCGGCGCACCGCATTCAGGCGCAGGGTGCGCAGGTATTCCACCGGGCGCATGCCGGCCACCAGCTGGAAGCTGCTCTGCAGGGTGCGACGGCTGACCCGCAGTTGCTCGCAGAGCGCGAGGATGCTCGGCAACTCGTCGGTGTTGGCCAGGGCGATTTCCTGGCACTTGCGCACCAGGTAGGCCGACACGGCGACATTGCCACGGCGGTCCCGGGGGGTGTCCCGCGCATGGATGAACAGGTCGAGGAAGGTCTCCAGCAACTGCTCTTCAAGACGCGCCTCGCAGGCCCGGTCCAGGGCGATGTCACCCTTGACCAGCGCGCTGAACACCGGCTGGATCCGGCTCCGCACCCGCTCCAGCACCGCACGGGAGACGGCCATCTGCGGCTGCGTGCGCAGGGCACCGAGCTGCTCGCGGGACAGCTCGACCTCCGCCAGGCGGGCGAACCGCTCGGCGTCGATGTTGATGGCGAAGAAGCTCATGCCCTCCGGCGCGTGCAGCAGGAACTCCTCGCCGTCGCGCAGCAACGGCACGCTCTGCGGGCCGGCCTCGTAGCCCTGCACCACCGGGAAGCGCCCCGTCCCCAGCGACATGGCGATGCACAGCCGCCCACGGGGCGCGCAGCCGTGCTGCACCACCCGCTTGTCCAGGGTTTCCTGGAAGATCTGGAAGCGCTCGGCGGCCACCTGCTGCAGCTCGCTGGACAGGTGGCCCCGCCCCAGCTGGTCGTAGACCTGGTTCCAGCCCAGGATCGAGCCGGCGTGTTGCTGGGAATCATCGAAGGAACGCACTTCAGCCAACATCTGGGTCTCTCCTCCGGCGCCGAGCGGCGCCAGCCATTGAGCACGCCTCCCTGGCTCAGGAATCGTCCTGGACGAACCTCAGGGCAAGTTCCGTGCCCAGCATCCGCAAGCGGTACTCCACCGGCCGGATGTCCAGCGGCGGCAGCAGCGCCCCGCTGAGAATCACCTGGCCGGGCTGCAACGAGGCGCCGTCGGCCAGCAGGCGACGCAAGGCCCAGCAGGCATTGGGCAACGGCGCATCGCCCTCCCCCGGGCTGCTGCCCGCACCCAGCACGGCGCCCTCGGATTCCAGTTGCCAGTCCAGCCCGGCGTGATGCGCCGGGCCGAATGCCTGGGGTTCGCCCAGGCAGTAGAGGGCCGCCGCCGCGTTGTCCGCAAGGAACGCCCCCGCGCCGAACCTCCATCCCGACCAGCGGCAATCCGCCACCTCGAACGCCGGCGCCACCGCCGTCACCGCCCCGAGCAGTGCCGCGTCGTCCCAAGTGCCCGGCCGCAGCGGCGCACCGAGGATCAGCGCCAGTTCCACCTCCAGCTTCGGCTGGACCAGCCCGCTCAGCGCCAGCGTGGCACCCGGCGGCACGCACATGGCGTCGGTCAGCGTGCCGTACACCGGCTCGCTCAGGCCGAAGCGGCGCTGGGCAGCGGCACCGGCGAAGGCCACCTTCCACCCCGTCAGGCGCTCACCTGCTGCCAGGCGCCGGGCCAGCGCCTGGTGCTGCACCTGCAACCCGTCGTCCAGCGTCAGCCCCTCGCCGCAGGCGGGCGCCAGCGGCGTCGCGCTGGCCTGGGCCTGCAACAGGGCGGCCGCCAGCCCGGCACCCCGGCTCACGCCAGTTGCCTCGCCAGCTTGCCCAGCACTTCGTCCAGGCGCTCGGGGGTGGTGATGGCGGCGATGAAGCGATCCGGCCGCACCACCACGATGCTGTCGCGGGCGCTGGCGAACCAGTCGCCCAGCTGGTTATCGACGTCCTCCACGCTGATGGCGCCCTCGGCCACCAGGGGCTGGTGACGACCAGGGCCGCTGCGCGAGCGGTTGACCTGGATGAAGCGCGTCTCCAGCCCGTCCCAGAAGGCACGGGTCTGTGCCGACAGCCCCGCTGCGGGGTTGACCCGGTAGCCGATCACCGCGAACCAGGGGCCCAGCACCTCGTCCAGGCGCTCGCGGCGGCCCTTGCCGTCCTCGACAAAGGGCTGGATGAACAATTGCCCTTCCAGGTCGCCTTCGCGCAGGTCGGGGCGCTCGTGGTGGACGAAGCCCTTGGAGATGGTCGCCTTGGGCTTGAACTTGAACTCCAGCAGGTGCGAACGCAGGCTGTCGACGGTGTTCACCGCTTGGAACATCCAGTCCCGCACTCCGGCCATCAGCGGGTTGGTCAGGCCCAGCACGGCGCCCATGTTGTCGGCCAGCGAGATGAGGTCCAGCGCGTGCCCACGGCGCTCGGTGTCGTAGGTCTGCAGCAGCGCCGGGCGCGCACGGCCCTTGAGCACGGCGGCGATCTTCCAGCACAGGTTGGCCACGTCGCGCAGGCCGGAGTTGAGCCCCTGCCCGGCCCAGGGCGGGGAGATGTGCGCGGCATCGCCGATCAGCGCCACCCGCCCTTCCACGAAGCGCTCGGCCACCCTCGAGTTGTGGGTGTAGGCGCGGATGCGGACGATCTCCAGCTGGTCCACGGCCTCGCCGATGTGGCCACGGATGAGCCGGCGGATGTTGGCCTCCTCGCACATCTTCGCCTCGTCCTCGTGCTCCATCAGCATGAATTCCCAGCGGCGCTGGCGGTACGGCAGGTAGATGCACACGAAGGGCCGCTGCGGGTCGGCGTGCAGGGCCGTGTAGGGCGCATCCAGGGAATCGTTGGTGGCGTCCACCACCACCCACTTGCGCGGGTGGGTCAGCCCCACCAGCTCGATGCCCAGCTGCTTGCGCACCGCCGAACGACCGCCGTCCGCCGCGATCACGTAGCGGGCCTGGAGCGCGTAGACCTCGCCCTGGCGATCCTTGACCTGGAGCGTCACGCCGTCGTCGTCCTGCTCCAGCGCCAGCATTTCATGGCCCAGGCGGACATCCACGTGCTCGCGCCCGGCCAGTTCGTCCCGCAGGGTGCGTTCGAGCAACTGCTGCATGAAGATGTTGCGCATCGGCCAGCCGTACTGGGCGGTGCTCGGCTTCACCTCGGCGAAGCACACGCCCCGCGCGTTGTAGTAGCGCAGCGGGACGTTGCTGATCATGTCGCGGTGGGCCAGGTCGGCCACGCCGACGGTCTGCAGCACCCGCAGCGCCTCGTCGTCCATGCCCACCGCGCGTGGATAGGGCAGGATCTCCTCGGCCAGTTCCAGCACCACGCAATCGATGCCGTACAGGCCCATGTAGTGGGCCGCCGTGATGCCGTTCGGCCCCGCGCCGACGATCACCACCTCCGTGCGTTCGCGTCTCATGCTCTCTCACCCGCTTCTTGTTGTTGTCGTGCCAGCTGCTCGTCGAGGTACAGGGCCACCAGGCGATTGAAGGCCGTGCCCTGCTCGTCGTGCACATAGTGGCTGGCATTGGCGATTTCCGCCGTCGCAATGTTCGGATTGGCCTCGCGCAGGGCCGCCAGCATCGCCGGTGGCAGGAAGTCCGAGCGGCCGCCGCGGATGAACAGCGCCGGGCAGTCGAGCGCCCGCACCGCCGGCCACAGGTCCGTCGGCTCGATGCTCAGGCGGGCCTCGGCGATGCCCTGCTGGTCATGCCGCCAGGTGACGCCCTGGCCATCGGCTTTCATCGAATGGGCCAGGCGCGCGGCCAGCCCCTGCGCCGAGAGCCCGCTGCGCGCCTGGCGCCAGAAGGCCTCCGCCTCGGCCCAGTCGGCGAAGCGCAGGGGCGTCTCGCGCATCTCCCGGCGGATGCGCTCGGCGCCCTGGCCGCTGCTGGACGAGCCGGGGCCGATGTCCTCGATCACCAGCGCCCGCAGCCGCCCCGGATTGCGCCGCGCATACTCCAGCGCGTTGGCGCCTCCCAGGGAGTGCCCCACCAGCACGAAGCGCCCGAGCCCCAGATGCGCCACCCAATCCTCCAGGTCGTCCACGTAGACCTCGGTGCGGTAGCTGGGCCAGTCGGCCCAGTCGCTCAGGCCCCGGCCGCGCTGGTCCAGGGCATGACAGCAGTAGCCCGGCCCCAGGGCGCCGGCCAGCGCCTCCCAGGTCTGGGCATAGGCGCGCAAGCCGTGCAGCAGCAGCACCGGAATGCCGCCGGGCTCGCCCCAGCGCAGGTGGTGCAGCCGCAGGCCGCTGCGGTTGTTGAAGAACAGGCTGTGCGCAACCATCACGTCTCCCCCGGCGCCAAGGCGCTACTCAGACCAGGCCGTTGTCGCCCTGGATGTCCTTGGCTGCCAGGCCGCCCAGGCGCGCATGCAGGCGGCCACGGGTGGCGAAGGCCCAGATGATGATCACCTCGTCCGGCGCGGGGCCGTCGCCGAAGGACACGGAAACCGTGTCGTAGTGGGAGCGCACGTAGAGTGCGTCCTTGTGGGCCAGCGGCACGTCGATGGTCGCCCCCGGCGCGCCCCGCTTGCCAGTGGACGGCACCCAGGACTTGCCGCCCCCGAGCGCCACGCGCACCGGGTCGGCCGCCGGGTTGGTGAGGAAGGCGTTGCCGTGCTCGTACTCGCACTGGGTGCCCACCAGGCAGGCCTTGCCGTAGCTCTCGATGGCACGCTCCCCGGCCAGTTCCCGGATGCGCCGACCGAACTCGCGGCCCAGTTCCGGCGAGCCTTCCACCAGCTCGGCGAGGTCCTGGCTGAAGCGACTGGCATAGGGGTTGTGGATCGCCGCCGCGACCACGTACTTGAACAGCGGCTCGCCGTCGGCCAGCTGGCCGCTCTCGTTGGCCAGGGTTTCCTCGACGAAGCTGTACCACTTGCGGATGTGGTAGTGGGCGAAGGTGTTCGGTTTCATCAGTGGCTCCTCAGAGGGGGTCGAGATGGAAATGACGGCTCGGTGCGCCGGCGGCCTTGAAGCGCGCCTTGGCCCGTGCGTCGTCGTGGTCGGTTTCGAGGAAGAATTCGAGGCGGTTGCCGTCCGGGTCGTTGAAGTACACCCCGTGGCCGATCTCGTGGTCGGTGATCTTCACCACCTCCACGCCCTTGGCCAGCAACATGCCGTAGAGGCCCCGCAGCGTGTCCATGTCGCCGGCGATCTCCAGCCCGTAGTGCTGCAACCCCAGGCCGCCCTGCTGGGCGCCGGGCTCGGCCTCGATCAGGGCGATGTCGTGGTGCTTGCTGCCGAACGCCATCATGATCCAGCGCTCGCCCCGGGCGCTCTCGTGCATCCCGAGGATGTCCGCGTACCAGCGCGCGGAGTGCGCCGGGTCGCGCACGAAGAGCGACAGGTGGGTCCGTACGACCTCGACTTTCATGGCGGTCTCCTCAGGGTTGGGTGGCGATGGTCGGGGTGACGATGGACTGGTGCGCCGGACGGATGTCGGCCACCGCCGGGGTCCAGAGCACGTCGGCGATCTCGCTGAAGTCGCGCCACTGCTTCTGCCAGCCATCGCCGCCGTTCTCCGAGGTGAACAGGTGGCCGTACTTGGTCCCGGCCACGATGCGACGCGGGTTGGACGGGTCGAAGGCGATGGCCCAGACACAGGAGTTGGGCTGCTGCGGCAGGGGCAGGACCTCCCAGCTCGCCGCGCAATCGCGGGAGACCAGGATCTTGCTGGTGGTGCCCGGCGTGCCGTCGGAGATGCTCAGGAAGAGCGTGTCCTGGCTGCCCAGCGGGGCGTTCAGCGCACGCACGTAGTAGAGCCCGAAGGCTTCGCGGGCCAGGGTGCCCTCCCAGGTCAGGCCCTCGTCGACACTGCGGTAGACGGCGTTGACACAGGCGACCACGATCACCTTGCGCCCGTGGTTGGGCAGCACCTGGATGTTGTGGATGTCCGAGTGGTAGTCCCACAGCAGGCGGTCATCGACGCGGGTGAAGGTGTCGCCGCCGTCGCGGCTGTGGAACAGGCCGCCCTCCTCCAGGCCGAACCAGACCTGCTGGCGGTCGGTCGGGTCATAGGCGAAGGCCAGCAGCCGGGGGCGGTTCACCCCGCCGCAGAACTCGGGGATCTCCACCGGCACCCGGTACCAGCTGGCGCCGGCATCCAGGCTGCGCCAGAGCACCGCGCGGGACGGGGCGCCGGTGCCGACGAAGATCCGCTGCGGGTCCTGCGGGTCCACGGCGACCTTCCACACGGTCTGGCCGTTGAACGGCGACTCCACCCGCGTCCAGCTGTTGCCCACGTCGCGGCTGACGATCAGGCCCACGTCGGCGCCGGCGTAAATCACCTCCGGCGCCTGCGGGCTGAGGCTCAGCGAGCGGGTGATGGCGTCGAACTCCAGCGGCTGGCCGAGCCCCAGGCGGTGCCAGCTGCGGCCCTGGTCGGCACTGCGGATCACGGCCTGGCCGACGGTGGCGACGAGCAGCGTTCCGTTACTCATGTCTGGTCCTCCTCAGATGAAGATGCCGCGGGTCAGGCCGCCATCGATGCCGATGGATTCGCCCGTGACCGCGCCGGCCTTGGGTGATGCCAGGAAGCCGATCAGCCAGCCCATCTCGATGGGTTGCAGGGTGCGGCGGATGGGCGTGGCGTCGATGTAGCCCTGCTCCACCTGCTGCGGCGTCTTGCCCTGCTTGAGGCCTTCACGCTCGTACAGCTCCTGGATGTGCGGGGTGTCCACCACGCCGGGGTGGATCAGGTTGACGGTGACGCCGAAGGGGCCGAGCTGGTCGGAGAGCGTCTTGGTCATGTGGGCGATGGCCAGGTTGCGCATGCCCGACAGCACCTTGCTGCCGCGCCCGGTGAGGCCACCGATGTTGATGATGCGGCCGAACCCGGCGGCCTTCATGTGCGGCGTCACGGCCTTGGCACAGCGGAAGTAGCCGATGACCTTGGTGTTCAGGTCCGCCAGCAACTCATCGTCGCCGGCGTGCTCGATGTCGTTGCGCACCACGCCCGAGGGCGCGGCGGCGCCATTGACCAGGATGTCGATACGGCCGAAGTGGCGCTGGGTCTCGCTGACCATGTCGGCCACGGCGGACATGTCGTTGGTGTCGCAGAACAGCGGCAGCACCTCGTTGCCGGTTTCGGCGCTGATCTCCTCGGCGGCCTGCTTCAGGTATTCCATGCGCCGCGCACAGACCACCACCTTGCAGCCCTCCTGGGACAGGAAGCGGGCGACCTCCTTGCCGATGCCCATGCCGCCGCCGGTGACGATGGCCACGCGGCCGTTCAGTTCCAGATCCATGTTCGTTCCTCTTGTCGTGGGTGCGTCAGGCGAGATCGACGTACACGCTCTTGGTCTCGGTGTACGCGTCGATCACGTGCTTGCTCATTTCCCGGCCCCAGCCGGATTGCTTGTAGCCGCCGAAGGGCGAGGCCGGGTCGACCACGTTCCAGCAGTTGATCCACACCGAGCCGGCCTTGAGCGCGGCGGCGATGCGGTGCGCCGAGCGCAGATCGCGGGTCCAGACCCCGGCGGCCAGTCCGTAGGGCGAGTCGTTGGCGCGCAGCACCAGGTCGTCCAGGTCGGACCAGCGCATCACCGTGAGCACCGGGCCGAAGATCTCTTCCCGGGCGATGCAGGCGCGCTCGGCGCGGTCGAGGAACACCGTCGGTTCGATGAAGTGGCCGCGCTCCAGGTGCCCGGGGCGAGCACCGCCGCACACCAGTTCGGCACCCTCGGCCAGGCCACGCTGCAGGTAGCCGCTGACGGTGCCCCATTGGCGGCCGGAGACCAGCGGCCCGAGGGTGGTGGAAGGTACCAGGCCCGCGCCCAGCACATGGGCGGCGGCGTGCCGGCGCAGTTCGTCCAGCACCGGCTCCAGCACGCTGTCGTGGACATAGAGCCGGGAGCCGGCGGTGCACACCTGGCCCTGGTTGTAGAAGATGCCGTCGGCAGCGCCCTTGGCGGCGCGGGCGATGTCGGCATCCGGCAGGATGATGTTCGGCGACTTGCCGCCCAGCTCCAGGGACACCTTCTTCATGTTGCCGGTGGCCGCCTGGGCGATCAGCCGGCCGATCTGGGTCGAGCCGGTGAAGGCGATCTTGTCCACGTCCGGGTGCTGCGCCAGCGGCGCGCCGGTGTCCACGCCGAAGCCGGTCACCAGGTTGACCACGCCGGCGGGGAAGCCCGCCGCCTCGATCAGTTGCACCAGGCGCACCGCCACCAGCGGGGTCTGCTCGGCGGGCTTGAGCACGGCGGTGCAGCCGGTGGCCAGGGCCGGGCCGAGCTTCCACACGCACATGGTCAGCGGGAAGTTCCACGGCACGATGAGCGCGCAGACGCCCACCGGTTCGCGCAGGGTGTAGTTGAGCATCGGCCCGCTGGCCGGCGACACCGGCAGCGTGCCGCCCTCGATCTTGGTGGGCCAGCCGGCGAAGTAGCGAATGATGTTGGCCGCGCTGGCGGCCTCGCCCCGGGCATTGGCGATGGGCTTGCCGTTCTCCAGGGTGATCAGCTGCGCCAGCTCCTCCTGGTGGGCCTCGATCAGCTCGGCCAGGCGCCACAGCAACAGGCCACGCCGGGCGGGGGTCTCGCGCCGCCAGGGGCCTTCGAAGGCGGCACGGGCGGCGGCGACGGCGGCGTCCACATCCGCCGCCGCGCCCTGGGCCACTTCGGCGATCGGCGACTCATCGGCCGGGTTCTCGACGCTGAAGCGGCGCCCGCTGGCGGCCTCCTGCCAGGTGCCGCCGATGAACAGCTGGCGGGGCGTGGCGAGGAACGCGCGAACACTGGGAAGCAAGGGAATCGGGTGCATGGGCGGGCCTCCGTCAGAGTGCCATTTCGATCAGGCAGGGACCGTCCGCCGCGCTGGCGAGCGCCAGGGCGCGCTGCAGCTCGGCGTTGCTGTGGACGGTGCTGGCGGGCACACCGTAGCCCTTGGCCAGGGCCTTCCAGTCGACCCGGGGGCGGTCCAGCTCGGTGAGGCTCAGCGCTTCGGGGCCGAGTTCGCTGACGCCGAAGCGGCGCAGCTCGTTCTGCAGGATTGCGTAGCGGTGGTTGGCGGCGATGAGGATCACCACCGGCAATTGCTCGCGGGCGATGCTCCACAGCGTCTGGATGGTGTACTGGGCGCTGCCGTCGGACTGCAGGCAGAACACCCGGTTGCCGCGCTCGGCCAGGGCCGCACCGAAGCCCACCGGAATCCCCTGGCCGATGGCGCCGCCGGTGTTGGTCATCACCCGGTGCCGCGCGGCGTTGGCCGAGGCGGTGAAGAACGGGTAGCCGCAGGTGCCCCCCTCCACCGAGACGATGCTGTCTTCCGGCAGGGCCGCCGCCAGCACCCGGCCGACGGACTGCGGCGTGAGGGCGGCATCGGCCGCCGGCAGCTCGACACCCACCGGGGTCGCCACCCAGTCCGGCGCCTCCATCAGCTCGGCCAGCGCATCGAGGGCGGCGGCCACGTCGTCCCCCACCTCGGCCAGGTGCAGCAACCGGTCGCGCTCGGCGAGGCGCGAGGGGATGCCCTCGTAGCCGAAGTAGCTGATGGGCTCGGGCACGCCGGCACAGACCACCGCGTCGTACTGGTCGAGTATCTCGATAGCCACCTCGGGGAAGTACGGCAGCCGATCCAGGTCGGGCAGGCCGCCGCCCCGCTGGCTGAGACGCGGGAAGGTCTCGGCGAAGCAGCGCACGCCCGGCAGGCAGGCCAGGCGACCGGCCGCCTTCAGGCCGACGTCTGACAGGCCGCTGTCGCCAACGATGAACACCAGGCGCTTGCCGGCACGCAGTGCGCGGGCCAGCGCCTCCACCTTGGCGTCGTCGTAGCGGCGCTGCGGCGCGCGAATGGCCGTAAGGGGCCGCAGCGGGCCGACCGCCTGGGCCTGGAAGTCCATCGGCAGCACCAGGCTGGCGACCTGGCCACGGGGCTGCCAGGCAGCCTGCACGGCGCTCTGCAAGTCCTCACCGATCAGCGCGGCACTGCGGGTGGTGCGCACCCAGCCGGACACGGCGCCGGCCAGGGCATCGATGTCGCTGGCCAGGGGCGGGTCGTAGTTGACGTGCCAGGAGGCGTGGTCGCCGATCACGTTGACGATCGGCGTGTGGGCGCGGCGGGCGTTGTGCAGGTTGGCAATGCCGTTGGCGAAGCCCGGCCCCAGGTGGGTCAGGGTCAGCGCCGGCCGCTCGGCGATGCGGCCGTAGCCGTCAGCAGCGCCGGTGCAGACCCCTTCGAACAGCGACAGCACGGGCTTCAGGCGGGGCTCGCCGGCCAGGGCGGCGACCAGGGGAATCTCGGTGGTCCCGGGGTTGGCGAAGCAGTATTCGATCCCGCTGGCGACAGCGGCCTTGATGAGCAGTTCGGCACCATTCATGGGAAGCGATCTCACTGGGTTGCATGACTCGATGTGAGATTTATTCCACTCGGAATGACGCGCTACAACGCATTACGATTCGAAAAGCTCAAAATACGAGATAAATGAGATTTTTCAGCCCCTTTCAAACGCCATAACGCGGTATCGTTCCGTCCACCGCCCAGCCCGCCCCGCAGGTACGCCCCCCAATGAGCAGCTTGAGCAAGACCCTGGCCGTCCTCGACCTCTTCGGCCCCGACCAACTCCAGGTGGACCCGGACACCATCGCCTCGCGCATGGGGCTTTCCCGCGCCACGGTGTACCGCTACGTGAAGGACTTGTGCGAAGCCGGCCTGCTCACCCGGGTGGGTGCCGGCAGCTATGGGCTGGGGCCACGCATCATCGAACTGGACTGGATGATGCGGCAGTACGACCCGATCCTCAGCGCCGGCCGCGAGCTGATGCATGCCCTGGCGGAAGAGACCGGGCTGGCGGTGTTCGCCAGCGTCTTCTACGACGACCGCATCATCAACACCTACATCACCGAGAACAGCGACACCTACCACTTCGCCTTCGGCCGGGGGCAGCCGCTGCCCCTGTTCCGGGGCGCACAGTCGAAGGTGCTGGTGGCCTACCAGAAGGGCAAGCGCCTGCAGAAGCTGTTCGAGGAACGCATTTCGAAGGACCCCGGCAACCCCTACAGCGCCGGCAGCTGGTCGGAGTTCGCACGGGCCGCCAAGCGCATCCGCAAGGACGGCTACTGCCTGACCCGCGACGAGCTGAACATCGGCCTCACCGGCATCGCCGCGCCCATCCTCAGCCTCGATGACAAGAGCATCCTCGGCAGCCTCTCCGTGGTCGGCCCCACCCACGACTTCAAGCTGCTGCGCCAGGAAACGGTGACCGACATGCTGGTGGACACCACTCGCCGCATCGCCGCCAACATGCAGCGGCAAGGGGGTTCGGGCGGCTGACGCCGGGGGAACATGCAGCGGATTTGCAATCCGCTGCATGGGGTCGATTGCGGGCCTGAACGCCAGCGGCCAGGCCCGCCTTCTGTCCTAGAACGGCACCGCCACCACCAGCTGGCTGTAGACATTGGTGCCATTGCCGCCCGCCTGGTTGCCGCCGTTGCTGGCGCTTTTGTCCGGCTGGTAGAGACCGATCAGCGGCGTGATGATCAGGTGCTCGGTGGCCGCCCATTCGACGTAGAGGTCCAGCTCGCGGGCATCCAGGTCGAGGCTCTGGCGGTCGTGCAGGGTGTGGAAGTCGAAGTACAGCGCGCCGACCTTCACCGTCTCGGTGGGTTGCAGCGTCAGGCCAAGGTGGTGGATGCCGGTGTTGCGGTTGAACGGCCCAGCGTAGTTGGCCGCCACCTCGCCCTGGAACCAGGTGCCGTAGGTGGTGCTGAGGCCGGTGAACAGCGCATCCCAGCCTTCGGAGTAGCGGGTGTAGCGGTAGGTGAGGTCCGGGGTCCAGGGCAGCTCGGCGAAGGTGTAGCCGGCCTCGGCGTACCAGGCCTTCTCGCGGCCGGCGTCCTTGTCCTGCCAGGCGTATTCGAAGGCGAAGTGGGCGTGTTCGATGCCGGCATCGCCCTCCCCGCGCAGGCTGACGATGTCCATGCCTTCGCGCTGCTTCTGGAAGTCGCTGGCCCAGCGGTCGGTCACGTCGAGGCCATGCACCCAGGTCAGGCCCAGGGTGCCGGCCTGGCCGGTGTAGTCCAGGGTGCCGGCGGCAAGCTCGGTTTCGGCCTGGGCGCGGTTGTCCGACTTCAGCCACACCGCGCTGCCGTGCAGGCCGTCCTCGCCGCCCAGGCGCACGACGGCGGTGCGGTCGAAGGCATGGCGTGCGGCAATGTAGTAGGCACCGCCACGGTCGAGGGCACCGTCGGCCGGGCCCTGGCCGAGGTTGGGGCCGTCGTCGTTGACGATGAAGCCGCGCCCCAGCTTGACCACCTGGCGGCCGGCGGAGAGGTCCAGGCCGTCCTGGCCCAGCTGCGGCAGCAGGTCGCCGGAGCGCCAGCCCAGGTAGGCGTCCTCGATCCGGGTGGTGCGCTCGCGGCCGATCGTGTTGCCGCCGGCATCGCCATCGCCCCAGGTGCCGGAGCTGACCCAGTTGAGGGCGCCGTAGGCGCTGCCACGGTCGCCAAGCCCCTGGTCGCCGCTGAGGCCGTACTTGACGAAGCCTTCGCGCCAGGTGGAGCCGCCCGAGGTGCCGTCGTAGTTCTTGCGGCTGTTCATCCAGCCGAACACGGCGAGGACATCCGCGTTCAGGTGGGTGTCGTCGTCGGCGTAGAGCTCATGGACGCTGGCCTGGCCGCCGAGCCCCAGGGCCAGGATGAATCCGCCGGTGATGGCCTTGCCGGTTTTTCGTTGCTGCATGACTGATGCTCCTCATCCGCGCTGGGAGGTTGTTGTAGGTCTTCTGGGCAGAGGAAGGCCCGCGCGGCGCTGGCCGCGCGGGCGGGGCCGCGTGGTCAGCGGTTCTGGGCGAGCGCTGCGTCGAGCGCGGCCGCGAGGGTGCCGGCTTCGTCCAGGGTCAGGGTCAACGGCGGCGAGAGGATGATCTTGTTGCCCACCGGGCGTACCAGCACGCCTTCGGCACGGGCGCTCTCGGCAATGCGTGCGGCGTGGCCGGCAGCCGGGTCCAGGGGTTGCCGGGTGCGTTTGTCGGCCACCAGGTCGAGGGCGATCATCAGCCCCTTGCCACGCACCTCGCCCACCACGTCGTAGCGTTCGGCCAGGGGCAGCAGCTGCTCGATGAGCGCCGCCCCGACCCGTGCGGCGTTGCCGGGCAGGTCCTCGGCTTCGACGATGTCCAGCACCGCCAGGGCGGCGGCGCAGGCGGTGGGGTGCCCGCTGTAGGTGTAGCCGTGCATGACCACGTTGCTGAAGCCGGGGCCGTGCTCGATGGCGTCGCTGATGCGCTGGTTGAACAGCGTGGCGCCCAGGGGGATGTAGCCGGCGGAGATGCCCTTGGCCAGGCAGAGGATGTCGGGGGCGACGCCCCAGCCACGGCTGCCGAGCATGCAGCCGGAGCGGCCGAAGCCGGTGACCACTTCGTCGGCGATCAGCAGGATTTCGTGGCGGTCGCAGACCTCACGCAGGCGCTTCCAGTAGGTGGCCGGCGGCACGATCACGCCACCGGCGCCCTGCACCGGCTCGGCGATGAAGGCGGCGATGGTCTGGGCGCCGAGCAGGGCGATCTGCTCTTCGAGCTGGCGGATGCAGTGCTCCACCAGTTGCTCCGGGTCGCGGCAGTCCCAGGGGTTGCGGTAGAGCCAGGGGGTGTCCAGCAGGTGGCAGCCGCCCAGCAGCGGGCCGTGGTTGTAGTGGTACACGCCGTTGCCCCCCACCGAGGTGCCACCGATGTGCACGCCGTGGTAGCCGTTGCGCAGCGACAGGAAGCGCGTGCGACCGGGCTGGCCGGCGGCGATCCAGTACTGGCGGGCCATCTTCAGGGCGGTTTCCACGGCGTCCGAGCCGCCGGAGTTGAACAGCACCCGGGTCATGCGCTCCTGGGCGAACATCGCGGTGAGCCGGTCGGCCAGGTCGAAGACCCGGGGGTGGGCGATGCCGTCGAAGGTCTGGTAGTAGGCCAGCTCGTCCAGTTGCGCGGCGATGGCGACCTTCACTTCGGCGCGGTTGTGCCCGACGTTGACGTTCCACAGCCCGCCGACGCCATCCAGCAGGCGGTTGCCGTCGATGTCGGTGATGTGGTTGCCGTCGCCCCGGGCGATGACCAGGGTCTTGCCGCGATGGGCGGCGGCGGAGGCACTCATGGGGTGCCAGAACTTCTTCTCGGCGGTCTTGTAGCGCTCGTACATGGTGCTGCTCCTCACTGGCCTTGTTGCTTGCGTACGTAGAGCAACTGCTGGGTGGTGAACTCCAGCAGGCCCTCCAATCCGAACTCGACGCCGAAGCCGGAAAGCTTGCAGCCGCCGAAGGGGGTGTTGGGCTGGATCTGGGCGTGGCAGTTGACCCAGGCCACGCCGCTTTCCAGGCGCTGGGCGAGTGCCTGGGCCTCGCCGGCATCGGCGCCCCAGACGGAGCCGCCCAGGCCCATGTCGCTGGCGTTGGCGCGGGCCAGGACGTCCTCGACATCGCGGTAGGCGATCAGCGGCAGCACGGGGCCGAACTGCTCCTCGTCCACCAGGCGCTGGCCGTCGGTGACGTCGGCAACCAGGGTCGGCGGGTAGAAGAAGCCCTCCCGGTCCAGCCGTGCGCCGCCACACAGCACGCGGCCGCCCCGGGCCTGGGCATCGGCCACCAGGTTCTCCACCAGCGCCAGCTGCTCGGCGTTCTGAACCGGGCCGAAGGTGACGTCGGCTTCCAGGCCGTCGCCGATCACCTGGCGCCCGGCCAGTTCGACCAGGGCCTGGGAGAACGCCTGGTACTGGGACTCATGGATGTAGAGGCGCTTCAGCGCGGCGCAGGTCTGCCCCATGTTGAGGAAGGCGGCCTGGAAGATGGCCTCGGCCACCTGCTCCACTGGCGTGCCGGGCAGGACGATGCCGGCATCGTTGCCGCCCAGTTCCAGGGTCAGCCGCTTGAGGTTGCCGGCGGCGGCACGCATCACGCTCTGGCCGGTGGCGGTGGAGCCGGTGAAGACGATCTTGCGGATGCCCGGGTGGCTGGCGATGGCGCCGCCGAAGCCGCGCTCGCCGGTGACGATGTTGATCACGCCCCGGGGCACGTGGCGGGCGATGATTTCCACCAGCTTGAGGGTGCTCAGGGGCGTGAGGCTGGAGGGTTTGCTGACCACGCAGTTGCCGGCGCGCAGGGCGGGCATGATGTGCCACACGGCGATCATGAACGGCCAGTTCCAGGGGGTGATGGAGGCCACCACGCCCAGCGGCTTGTGGTGCAGTTCGATGCGCTGGGTCGGGGTGTCCTCCACCAGCCGCACGGGGATCTCGCTTTCGGCGCTGTAGCGGGTCCAGGCGGCGCCGCCCATGATCTCCGACATCGCCAGGGCGAAGGGCTTGCCCTGCTCCTGCACCACCAGGGTGGCCAGGGCCTCGGCTTCGGCCTCGATGTCGTCGGCAATGCGCTGCAGGGCCGTGCAGCGGGTGGCGTGGCTGCTAAGCCGCCATTGGCGGAAGGCCACCTGGGCCGCGTGTACGGCCTGGTCGACCTGCTCCAGGGAGCCGGCGGGACACTGCGCGAAGGCACGTCCGCTGGCGGGGTTGATCACCTCGAAGTGACCGTTTTCGCCTGCTACCCAGGCGCCGTCGATGAGCATTCGATAGTCGTGCATGACCGTCTTCCATTCACGTGCCACCGCTTGGGCCGGCGGCTACAGGGTTTGCGTTGGGAAAGGCGCCGCTACAGCTTGTGGCTGCCCAGGGCGTGGAAGCGCTCGGGGGAGAGCTTGCGCAGCCGCGCCGCCATGGCGACGCCGAGCAGCAGCGCCACCGGGATCACCGCGCACAGCCCGTAGGACAGGAGCTTGCTGGAGCCGGTGAGCACGTCGAAGTGCAGCACCGCGATGCCCAGCACACCCAGCAGGGCGATGCAGGAGAAACCCGGGAGGATGCGGCTGCGCAGGATGCCCAGGCGCAGCTCGGGGTGGCGGCTGAAGTACACCAGCACCGCCGCCGAGGTCAGTGCCATCAGCAGCACCAGGCAGAGGGTGGCGAGGCTGGAGAACCAGGCGAACAGCTGCAGGATCGGGTCGGCCCCCAGGGCGGCGAAGGCCAGCACCACCACCGCCGCGATCAGGCTCTGCAGGGCCGACCCCATGTGCGGGCTCTGGTGCAGCCGGTGGGTGGTGCCGAGCTGGCGCGGCAGCAGGCCGTCGCGGCCGATGGCGTAGAAGTAGCGGGCGGCGGCGTTGTGGAAGGCCAGCAGGCCGGCATAGATGCTGACCATGAACAGCACGCGGATCAGCGAGGTCAGGCCCGGCCCGACGAAGTGGTCGGACATGCCGTAGATGAAGGTGGTCGGGTCCGGCAGGGCCAGCAGGGTCGGGACGATCTTGTCGACCCCGACGCCGATCACCAGGGACCAGATGGACAGCGCATAGAAGCAGCCGATCAGCAGGACCGAGGCGTAGGTGGCGATGGGGATGGTGCGCTGCGGGTCCTTGGCCTCCTCGCCGTAGATGGTGGTGGCCTCGAAGCCGATGAAGGCGGCGAAGCAGAACAGCAGGCCGATGGCGGGCGCGCCGCTGAGGACGTGGGACGGCTCGAAGGAGGCGAAGTTGATGCCGCTGTCGCCGCCGCTGCGCAGGATCGCCACGTCGAGAGTGAGGATCGCCAGGTACTCGGCGATGACGATGACCGACAGCAGCCGTGCCGAGAGGTCGATGTTGCGGTAGCCGAGGATTGCGATGCTCAGCATGGCCAGCAGCGAGTACGCCCACCAGGGCAGGTCCAGCCCGAAGACGTTGGACAGGGTGCCGGCCGCGACGCCGCCGAACATGCCGTAGAGCCCCACCTGGAGGATGTTGTAGGCGCACATGGCGAGGACGCCGGCGGCACCACCCGCCAGCCCGCCAAGCCCCCGGGAGGAGAAGGCGTAGAAGCCGCCGGCGTTGGTCACATGGCGGGACATGGTGGTGTAGCCGACCGAGAACGCCAGCAGCACCAGCAGCGCCAGGACCAGCAGCGCCGGCGTGCCCGGGCCGTTGCCCAGCATGATGCCGATGGGGAAGCCGCCGGCGATGACGCTCAGCGGGCTGGCGGCGGAGACCACGAAGAAGATGATGAAGCCGACGCCCAGTGCGCCGCGCCTCAGCTCGTTGGATGAGGAGCCGTTGACCGACATAGATACGCTCATTTTCTTGACCTTGTTGTATGAGGCAGCCGATGTGAGGTTCGCCCGGGAACCGGATGGAGCTTGTTGTTGTGCAATCACAGGCAGGTTCGATCCTAGGGAGATCCCCCCGGGCGCGTTAACCCAAATCGGCAGCATCGGTCACCCTCGCCCCCGGGCGACGGTCAGGTCAGGCAGGGGAAGGCGCGCCGGTTGGGCGGCCTCCCGCATCGGTCAGGCGGCCCCGCCCAGGCGCTTGGCCCAGGCACCCGGGGTGCAGCCGTAGTGGCGCTGGAACAGGGCGATGAAGGCAGAGGTGGAGTCGTAGCCGAGCTCGCCCGCCAGCGCGGTGACGCTGACGCCTTCGGCCAGGCGTGGCAGCGCGGCGAGCAGGCGCAGGCGTTGCCGCCATTCGCTGAAGGAGAGTCGCGTCTGGGCCTGGAACAGCCGTGCGAGGGTGCGGCGGGTGGCGCCCACCTCCTGGGCCCAGGCCTCGATGCCACGCCCATCGCCGGGGTCGGCGCGCAGGCTGTCGGTGATGCGCCTGAGGCGCGGGTCGGTGGGCAGCGGCAGCTTGAAGGGCGCCTCGGGCAAGGCGCGGATCTCGTCCACCAGCACCCGCAGCAGGCGCGCTTCGACGCCGTCCTCGGGGTAGTCCGGGGTGAAGTTGGCGGCGCGCTCCATCAGCTCCCGCAGCAACGGGGTGACCTGCAGCACGGCACAGGGCCGCTGGAAGCCATCGAGGATGCTGGCGTCCAGGTAGAGGCTACGGAATTCCAGGGTGCCCTCGCTGGAGGCGGTGTGGGCCAGGCCCGGCGGGACCCACAGGGCGCACTGTGGCGGCACCAGGTAGCTGTGGTCTTCGGTCAGCACCTGCATGAGCCCGGAGCGGGCGTAGGTGAACTGCACCCAGGGGTGGCTGTGCAGGGCGATGGGGTGGCCTCCCGGAATGTCGAACATGCGCGGGTACACCGGGCGCGGCAGGCGCGCGCAGGTGGGGATCGGCGGGATCACGGCATCTTGTCCCCGGTGCGGCATGGGCTGTCTCTTCTGCTCAAGTGGGAAGCGAAAGGCCGATGGTAGCCTGCCTCGCGTTTCCATTGCCCTCCCCCGGAGTCCGTCATGAGCAGCCACACCCGCGTTTCCCGCATCAGCGTCCCCGAACTCGCCCGGCGCAAGGGCCCCGGCAGCATCGTGTCGCTGACCGCCTACAGCACGCCGATGGCGCGCTGGGTGGACGCCCAGGCGGACCTGATCATCGTCGGCGACTCGCTGGGCATGGTGCTCTACGGCCTGCCCAGCACGCTGGGGGTGAGCCTGGAGATGATGATCGCCCACGGCCAGGCGGTGATGCGCGGCTCGGAACGGGCCTGCGTGGCGGTCGACCTGCCCTTCGGCAGCTACCAGGCCAGCCCGGAGCAGGCTTTCCACGCTGCGGCGCGGGTGCTGCGGGAAACCGGGGCGGCCGCGGTGAAGCTGGAGGCCGGCGAGGCGCTGGCCGAAACCGTGGCCTTCCTGGTGGCGCGCGGCGTACCGGTGCTGGCCCACGTGGGGCTGATGCCGCAGCAGGTGAACGTGCTGGGCGGCTTCAAGGCCCAAGGGCTGGAGGCAGCCGGCGCCGAACGGGTGCGCCGCGATGCCCTGGCGATGCAGGCAGCCGGGGCCTTCGCGGTGGTGCTGGAGGGCATCGCCGAGCCGCTGGCCCGGCACCTGAGCGAGGAACTGGTGATCCCCACCATCGGCATCGGCGCGTCACCGGCCTGCGACGGCCAGGTGCTGGTGACCGAGGATGCGCTGGGCCTGTTCGGCGACTACCAGCCACGCTTCGTCAAGCGTTATGCGGCGCTGGCGCCGAGCATCGAGCAGGCCCTGGCGGCCTATGCCGAGGACGTGCGCCAGGGGCGCTTCCCCGAGCTGGGGCATTGTTTTGGCGTGAAGACGGCGGTGGGCTGAAGCGGAGCGCCGCCCGGCCCACCCTGGGGCGAGGCTACGCCGTGCGCCCTTCGGCCCAGCGCGCCTTGACCTCCAGCACGGCGGGCAGTTGCTGGATGAACAGCTCCACCAGGTCCGGGTCGAAGTGCTGACCGCTCTGCTCGCGGAGGAAGGCCACCGCCTCCTCCACCGGCCAGGCCTGCTTGTAGGGACGCTCGCTGGTGAGGGCGTCGAACACGTCGGCAATGGCGACGATGCGGCCCTCGATGGGGATGTCTTCACCCGCCAGGCCGTTGGGGTAGCCACTGCCGTCCCACTTCTCGTGGTGGGTCAGGGCGATGCGCTGGGCCATGCGCAGCAATCCGGAGGGGTGCTCGCCGATGATCTTGGCGCCGATGCTGACGTGCTGGCGCATCACCGCCCACTCGTCCGCATCCAGCTTGCCTGGCTTGCGCAGCACGGCATCGGGGATGCCGATCTTGCCCACGTCGTGCATCGGTGCGGCGTTGAGCAGGTCGTCGCAGTCGGCCTCGCTCCAGCCCAGGGCGCGGGCGAGGATGCGCGAGTAATGGCTCATGCGGATGACGTGCAGGCCGGTCTCGTTGTCCTTGTATTCGGCGGCGAGGCCGAGCCGCTGGACGATCTCCAGGCGGGTGCGCTTGAGTTCGTCCATGCGCACCAGGGACAGGTGGGTGCGCACCCGCGCCTTGACGATGGCCGGGCTGACCGGCTTGGTGATGTAGTCGACGGCGCCGACCTCGAAGCCCTTGGCCTCATCCTCGGTATCGGCCAGGGCGGTGACGAAGATCACCGGGATCTCGCGGGTGGCCGGGTCGTTCTTGAGCTGCTGGCACACCTCATGGCCGGTCATGCCCGGCATCATCACGTCCAGCAGGACCAGGGCGGGCCGCTCGCGGCCGGCCAGTTCCAGGGCCTTGGGCCCGTCCTTGGCGAACAGCAGGCGGTAGTCGTCCTGGAGGATGTGGCGCAGCACCTGCAGGTTGGTGGGTTCGTCGTCCACCAGCAGCAGGCACTGGCGCGGGTCCGGCGAAGTCGGGCTCATGATGGGGATAGCTCTCCTGTCTCCAGCCAGGCCTGCAGCTCGGTGAGCTGCTGGAGGGCCTGGTCGAAGTCGAAATCGTCAATGGCATGTTGCAGCGCGTGCAGGCGTGCCTGGGCGGCCTGCCCCTCCAGCCCCTGGCGCAACAGGGCGAGGGCCTCGTCGTCCAGCCCGCCGCGGGCCAGCTCGGCGGCCAGACGGCGGCTGGCCTCCAGCAGGGCCTCCCGCGGGACCGGCGCGGACGCCACCTTGGCCTCCGCCGGGAACACCGGGACCGCGGCGCGGACCCTGGTCATGATAGCCGCCAGTTGTTGCAGCAGCGCCTCCAGGGCCTGCGGCTGGCCGCCACTGCCGGCATGCTCCAGCTCGGCGGCGCAGGCGGCCATCTCGTCCAGCCCGAGGTTGGCGGCGGCGCCGCGCAGGCGGTGGGCGTTGGCCACCACGTCGCTGAAGTCGCCCTGCCGGACAGCCTCGCGCAGGTGGCCGAGAAGCCGCTCCTGCTCGTCGAGGAAGCGCACGATGGCGGCGGCCATCTGCACGGCGCCGCCCCACAGCTGCTGGCCCCGGACCCAGTCGAACAGCGCATCCGGGTCCGCCGGTGCCTGGGCCGCTGCCGGGTCGGTATCACGGCCCGGCTCCACGCCCAGCAGCCGGGCCATCTCGTGCAGCAGCTCGGCCATGTCCAGGGGCTTGCCGGCAAAGCCGTTCATGCCGGCGTCCAGCGCGTTCTGCCGGTCGCGGTCGAGCACGCTGGCGGTCAGGGCGATGATCGGCACCGGGCGCCGGCCTTCGGCCTGCTCGCGCTGGCGGATCGCACAGCTGGCTTCCAGGCCGTCCATGCCGGGCATCTGCACGTCCATCAGGACCAGGTCGAAGGCCTGCTCGCCAAAGGCGGCGACCGCGGCTGCGCCGTCTTCCACGCCGTGCACGCGGTGCCCCAGGCGTTCGAGGTTAAGGGTGAGCAGCTCCAGGTTCTGCGCCACGTCGTCCGCTGCCAGGATGCGCAGCGGTGGCAAGGTGGGTGCGCTCTGGCGCAGTGCATTGACATGGGCGCGCTCACCGGCGGCCAGCGGCACCTCGACGGTGAACACGCTGCCCTCGCCTTCCCGGCTCTCGACACGGATGCGCCCGCCCATCAGTTCCACCAGTTGGCGGGAGATGGTGGTGCCCAGCCCAGTGCCGCCAAAACGCCGGCTCATGGAGGCGTCGGCCTGGGCGAAGGGGTCGAAGATCTTCTCCAGGCGGTCGGCGGCGATGCCGATGCCGGTGTCGTGGATGGCCAGGCGCAGGGCGCCGGGGGCGCCGTCCACCACCAGGCGCACGCGGCCTCGCTCGGTGAACTTGACGGCGTTGCCCAGCAAATTGGTGACCACCTGCTGCAGGCGCAACGGGTCGCCGCGGAAGTAGTCGCCCAGGTGCTCGGCGTAGTTCAGCTCCAGGCTCAGCCCCTTGCGCTCGGCGCCCAGGCGCTGTGAGTCGCAGACCTGTTCGCAGAGTTCGCGCAGGGAGAAATCGATGTCCTCCAGCTCGATGGCGCCCCGGTCGAGCTTGGCGGTGTCGAGGATGTCGTTGAGCAAGCCCAGCAGGGAGCGCGAGGAATGCTGCACGGTGCGCAGGTGGCGGCGCTGGGTTTCGCCCAGGGGCGTGTCCAGCAGCAGTTCGGTGAAGCCGATGATGGCGTTCATCGGCGTGCGGATCTCGTGGCTCATGTTGGCCAGGAAGCTGCTGCGGGCAGCGGCGGCCTGCTCGGCGCGGTCGCGGGCGTTGCGCAGGTCCTGCTCCATCATCCGACGTGGGGTCAGGTCGGTGGCCAGCTTGAGGATCTTGAAGGGGCGACCGTCGGCATCGAGGATCGGGTTGTAGGTGGCCTGGATCCAAACATCGCGCCCGTCCTTGCCGAGCCGGCGGTACTCCCCGGAGCGGAAATGGCCCTCGCGCAGGTCTTCCCAGAACAGGCGGTAGCGCTCGCTGGCCACCAGGTCGGCGTCGCAGAAGATGCGGTGGTGCTGGCCGATGAGTTCCTCGCGGGTGTAGCCGAACAGGTCGAGGAAGTTCTCGTTCACCTCCAGCACGTGGCCGGTGAGGTCGAACTCGATCAGCGCCATGGCCTTGCTGATGGCGGTCACCTTGCCCTCGTATTCGGCGTTGCGCAGCTTGGTCTCGGTCTGGTCCAGCATCACGCCGTCCACCCAGCGCGGCACACCCTGGGCATCGACGTCGACGCTGCCGCTCTCCCACACCCAGTGCTCGTGGCCATCGCGGTCGAACAGGCGGTACTCCACCACGTAGCTGCGCCCCAGGCGGGCGGCGTCGTTGACCTCGTCCAGCACCCGCTCGCGGTCATCCGGGTGGCACAGCTCGATCAGCGAGCGCTCGCCACTCATGAAGGACTCCGCCGGCCAGCCGGTGACGCGGCGCACCGCGTCGCTGACGAAGCGGGTGCTGCAGCGCTCGTCCATCAGGCAGCGGAAGGACACGCCGGGGATGTTGCGGATCAGCGAGCGGTACTGCTGCTCGCTGTCACGCAGGGCCTGCTCCATGGCCTTGCGCTCGCTGATGTCGGCGACGAACACCACGAACCAGGGGTTGCCGTCGCGCTGGGTCACGCCCAGGCTGACCCGCACGGGAATCTCCCGCCCATCGCGGCCGATGCCCGACACCTCCAGCTCGCTGCCGGAAAGACGGGACATCCCGGTCAGCCGGTATTGCTCCAGCGCCTCGGTGAACTGCCGGGAATGCCGCTCGGGCATCAGCAGGCTCATGTGACGGCCGATCAGCTCCTCGGGTTGCCAGCCATACAGGCCGGAGACGGCATTGTTGACGGAGCGGATGACGCCCTGGTGGTCGATGGTGAAGATCACCTCGAAGGCGGCATCCAGCAGCGAGTTGAGGTGGTCGCGGCCGGCCTCCAGTTCGCGGAACAGCTCGCGGTAGCGCAACAGGCCGTTGACCGCCGCCACCAGCAGGCTCAGGGCCACGGTGGCCATGGCCACCGCCATCGCCAGGTAGGCCGCGCCCACCACCGGCTGCGGCATGCTGAACTCCTCAATGCCGGTGAAACGCGCCGCCGCCATGCCGGTGTAGTGCATGCCGCTGATGGCCAGCCCCATCACCGTGCCGCTGAGCAGGATGGCGCGCACCCCGCTGACGCGTCCCCGCAGGCCGAAACGCACCCAAAGGGCAATGATCGCCAGCACCACGGCGACCAGGATCGACAGCCCGAACATCAGCGGGTCGTAGCGCAGCAGCGGCGCCAGTTGCATGGCCGCCATGCCGCTGTAGTGCATGGCACCGATCCCCGCCCCCACCAGCACGCCACCCATGACGAACTGCACCGGCGACACCCGGCGGCGCGACAGCAGGTTGAGCGCGATCCAGGAGGCGAACAGGCTGGGCAGCATGGAGAGCACGGTCAGGCCGGGGTCGTAGCGCACGGCGGCGCACAGCTGGAAGGCCAGCATGCCGATGAAGTGCATGGCCCAGACGCCGCCACCCAGGGCCACGGCACCGGTGCCGATGGCCAGTTGGCGGTACAGCGGGACGCGGCTGAGACGGGCCATGCCGGCCAGTTGCAGGGCCATGGCGGAGGTGAAGATGGCGATGCAGACCGACAGCAGCACCAGCCAGGGATTGTGACTGCCGAAGACCAGCAGCGTGGGCTGGTCGTTGTCGAAGAAGAACCGGGAGAACTCGAACATCGGGTGGGTCTCGAGGGCAGCGACTGGCGTGTCTGGAGTCAATGCCCTCTTGCCCATCCGGTCAAATGCCGATGGGCGGAAATCAGGGGGCGGGGCTCCGGCAAAATGCCATCATCTCGCCCCCTTGCCAAGCGCCGGCTGGCCGCTACAGGAAGACTTCGTCCAGCAACGCGTCCATGGCGGCGAAGGCCCGTCGCGCCACCTTGGGGTGGTACTGCGCGACGCCGGGGCGATTCGCCTCGGGATCGGTGAAGGAATGCACCGCTCCGCCGTAGCTGAGCAGTTGCCAGTCGACCCCGGCAGCGCTCATTTCCTCGGCGAAGGCCGGCAGTTGCGTGCGCGGTACCAGCGGGTCGGAGGCGCCGTCCAGCACCAGCACGGCGCCCTTGATGTGGCGGGCGTCGGCGGGGTCGGGGGTGTCCAGCGCACCATGGAAGGAGACGAAAGCCTTGAGCTCGGCCCCGGCACGGCCCAGCTCCAGCGCGCAGGTGCCGCCGAAGCAGAAGCCGAAGGCCGCAAGACGCTGGGGATCGATGGCCACCGCGTGTTGCTCCAGCAGGGCCTGCAGCGCAGCCTGCATGCGGCGGCGCAGCAAGGCGCGATCCTCCTTCAGCGGCTGCATGGCGGTAGCCGCCGCCTCGGCATCCTTCGGCCGCACCTCGGCGCCATAGAGGTCCGCCACCAGCACCACACGCCGCTCCTCGGCCACCTGGCGTGCCGTTTCCACGGCGGTCTCGGTGATGCCGAACCAGTTGGGCGCCATCACCAGCCCGGGGCGCGGGTCCTGCACGCTGGGGTCGTAGACCAGTTGGCCTTCGAAGGCCTGCCCGTCGAGTTCGTAACGGATGGCATGGGCACGGATCTGGGTCATGGATCACCTCTCTCGGGACGGATGGGATTGGGCAGCCACTCGGCGGGCCTCATCGGCCGGCAGTGGAGCTTAGCGCCACCGCGCACCGAGCGCATGCGACCGTTTGGACAGGCTCCGCCGGCCATTCGTGCAGGGTTTCGCGTTTCGCTGCACGGATTCACCGCGCCCCATTGCGAGCGCGCCATCATATCGGCATCATTCCGCCGCCGTTTTTCCGGCGCCAAGAACACTCGACCATTTCCCTCACAAGGAGCGTGACATGAAGGGGCCTTTCGCCGCTGTCCTTCTCGCCCTGTCCATGCTGACGGGGTGCGCTACCGTGCCCCAGGGCACGGATTTCCCAACTCCCGACAAGACCGCCACCACCAGCCAGCAAAGCGTCGCCCTGGCCAGCGTGGAGGTCACCGACAAGACCTTCGTCAACTGGAATGCCGGAAAGACCCAGTCCACCGGCATGACCCTCAGCCTGGGCAACTACCTCAAGGCGAGCAATCGGTTCAGCAATGTGCGCATGCCCGGCCAGGCCGTCGCGGCCGATGACCAGGTGCTCTCGTTCAGCTTCGACACCTACAACGTCCACCGTCGGCCCTATGGCGGCTACTTCCCCTTCGCCATCGTGACCCTGACCGGCTACATCTGGTTCGGCGGCACGACCCACATCGACGAGTCCAACGTCAGCGGCCGCCTCCAGGTCAGCGATGCGCAAGGCAAGCTGCTCTACAGCTACCAGACCCGCCAGCACGCCGAACACAGCGTCTCGCTCTACTCGATGGGCACCGTCGACGGCAGCCCGGAGCGCCGCAGTGCGCTCGACGACCTGCTCAACCAGTATCAATCCGACCTTGGGAAACACACGAAATGACCCGTCTCCTGCGAATCTCCGCCCTCTTCCTGGGCCTGGCCCTGCTCACCGGTTGCGCGGGCGTCCGCTCCGGCGAAACCGCTGACCTGGGCGCCTGGCCGGCAGCCAAGGAACAGAAGCCTTCGCTGCGTTATGTCGTGGAAGGCCGGATGAAGATGAACGATGCGGACAGCACGGCTGCACCGGCCGTGGTCAAGTCGTGGTCCGACATCGTTGGCAAGGCCTACCAGGAGTCGAACCTGTTCTCGTCGGTCAACGAAGGCTTTGGCGATGCCGACATCACGGCGGAGGTCAAGGTGACCAACGATGGCCACGGGAGCATGGCGCTGGCCGTGATCAGCGGCTTGACGTTCGCCGTCATTCCGGCAACCGGTGAAGACCGCGTGATCACCGAAACCATCTACCGCGATCGCAACGGGCAGGTGCTGGCCACGCTGACCAAGGAGGATGGCGTCCGCACCTGGATCCAGATCCTCCTGCTTCCGGGCGCCTTCGTGGCCAACCCCTTCACCAAAATCAACCAGGTTCACTACGACAACAACAAGGCCACCATCCTGGAGGCCAGCAAGAAAGGCATTTTCTGATCGCCAATGCCCCATGAAAAAGCCCGCTGACGCGGGCTTTTTCATGGCAGCGGTTACGACCGTTCGACTCAGGCGGAGAGTTCCACCAGCAGCTTGTTCAGGCGGCGCACGTAGGCGGCCGGGTCCTTCAGGCTGTCGCCGGCGGCCAGGGCGGCCTGGTCGAAGAGGATGTGGGACAGTTCGCCGAAGCGCTCTTCATCCTGCTCGTTGTCCAGCTTCTCGATCAGCGGGTGGCTGGGGTTGAACTCGAAGATGGGCTTGGAGTCCGGCACCTTCTGCCCGCTGGCTTCGAGGATCTGGCGCATCTGCAGGCCCAGGTCCTGTTCGCCGATGGCGAGGATCGCCGGGGAGTCGGTCAGGCGGTGGGAGACACGCACCTCGGCCACCTGCTCGCCCAGTGCGCCCTTCAGGCGCTCCACCAGCCCTTCCTTGGCCTTGGCGACTTCTTCCTGGGCCTTCTTGTCCTCTTCCGAGTCCAGCTTGCCGAGGTCCAGGTCGCCACGGGCGACGTCGACGAACTGCTTGCCGTCGAACTCGGTGAGGTAGCTCATCAGCCACTCGTCGATGCGGTCGGTGAGCAGCAGCACTTCGATGCCTTTCTTGCGGAAGACTTCCAGGTGCGGGCTGTTCTTCACCTGGGCGTAGGATTCGCCGGTGAGGTAGTAGACCTTGTCCTGGCCGTCCTTCAGGCGGCCGAGGTAGTCGACCAGGCCGACGCTCTGCTCGCCGCTCTCGTCGTGGGTGGAGGCGAAGCGCAGCAGGCCGGCGATCTTCTCCTTGTTGGCGAAGTCTTCCGCCGGGCCTTCCTTGAGGACCTGGCCGAAGTTCTTCCAGAAGCCCTTGTATTGCTCGGGTTCGTTCTTGGCCAGTTTCTCCAGCATGTCCAGCACGCGCTTGGTCAGTGCCGACTTCATGGAGTCGATCACCGGGCCGTTCTGGAGGATCTCGCGGGAGACGTTCAGGGACAGGTCGTTGGAGTCCACCACGCCCTTGATGAAGCGCAGGTACAGCGGCAGGAACTGCTCGGCCTGGTCCATGATGAACACGCGCTGGACGTAGAGCTTGAGGCCCTTCGGCGCTTCGCGGTGGTACAGGTCGAACGGTGCGCGGCCCGGTACATAGAGCAGCGAGGTGTATTCCAGCTTGCCTTCGACCTTGTTGTGGCTCCAGGACAGCGGGTTCTCGAAGTCATGGGCGATGTGCTTGTAGAACTCCTGGTACTCCTCGTCCTTCACCTCGGTGCGCGGACGGGTCCACAGGGCGCTGGCACGGTTGACGGTTTCCCACTCCGGCTCGGCCGGTTTGTCCTTCTCTTCGCCGTGGTGCTCCTTCGGCAGTTCGATGGGCAGGGCAATGTGGTCGGAGTACTTCTTGATGACGTTGCGCAGGCGCCAGCCATCGGCGAACTCTTCCTCGCCGGCCTTCAGGTGCAGGACGATGCGGGTGCCGCGCTCGGCCTTCTCGACGTTGGCGATGTCGAATTCGCCCTCGCCGCGGGAGGACCAGTGCACGCCATCGGCGGCGGAGAGGCCGGCGCGACGGGTGAACACGTCTACCTTGTCGGCGACGATGAAGGCGGAGTAGAAGCCCACGCCGAACTGGCCGATCAGGTGCGAATCCTTCTTCTGGTCGCCCGACAGGTTCTTCAGGAAGTCGGCGGTGCCGGACTTGGCGATGGTGCCGAGGTGGGCGATGACTTCATCGCGGCTCATGCCGATGCCGTTGTCTTCGAGGGTGACGGTCTTGGCGTCCTTGTCGAAGCTCACGCGGATCTTCAGCTCGGCACCGCCTTCGAGCAGCTCGGGCTTGGCCAGGGCTTCGAAACGCAGCTTGTCGGCGGCGTCGGAGGCGTTGGAAATCAACTCGCGGAGGAAGATTTCCTTGTTCGAATAGAGGGAATGGATCATCAGGTGAAGCAGTTGCTTCACCTCGGTCTGGAAGCCCAGGGTTTCTTTTTGAGTTTCCACACTCATGGTCATCTAGCTCCAAGGACGGTTGAAGCCGCAGGGGCGGCGGATGTCAGCCGAGATGGGGCCATGCTGTGGAATTTCAAGGGCTTTTTTCACACGACGCTACGAGCGGCGTCGCCAGGATGCGCGGGAGCGCACGCCTGGCGGGGTGGAAGCGGGCTCAGGGCTCCAGCAATTCGATCCGGGCGATTTCCTCGGGACGCAGCACGAAGCTGGCGGAACCGGCGCCGGAGACGTTGCGCTGGATCACCACCTGGCCATCGGGGTTGATCCCGGTGAAGCGCCCTTCCACCTGGCTGCCTCGGGCGGTCTGCACCCGTACGGTGAGGTTCTGGTAGCGGTTGGGGTTGGTCAGCAGGCGCTCCAGGGAGAAGCGCTGGCGGCGGTCAACCGGGCGGCTGGGGCGCGCCTCTTCGGGCTCGGCCTCGGCGGTGGCGGGCTTGGCCTCCACGGCCGGCAACGGCGGGAAGGCATCGCCACGGATGCCCCAGCCACGCAGGTCGCTCTTGAAGAACTGCAGCGGCAGGCGCTGGGCCACGCCGTCGATGCGGGCCTCCACGTCCAGGTCCAGGTCGCGGGCCGGCAGGCTCACCGGGGGCAGGTGAGTGACCTGCACCTCGCGGGTGGCGAAACGACGCTGCAGGTAGTCACGGGCGACGTAGGCGAGGGTGTCCTGGGAGTCGTGGCGCAGGTCGACCTGGCCGTTGGCGTAGCGCAGGCGGTCGGTGAACAGCTCCAGGTCGCCGCTCAGGGTGGTGCGCAGTTGCGGCGGCAGCACCAGGTGGAAGCCGCCGGCCAGCGTGTTGGGGCCAGTGCGCTTGAGGTCCAGGTGCAGGGTGTAGCCCTTGCTCAGGCGGCGGGCCTCCGGCAGATCCTGCTCGGGGAGCAGCCAGCTTATTTCCACTTCGGGCTTGCTGCCCGGGTCTTCCGGGAGGATGTCCAGGCGCACGTCGCCTTCGGGCTGGCTGGGCAGGCGGATGCTCACCTCGCGCCGTGCGAAGAAGTCCTGCCCTTCGCGCAGGCTCAGCACGCCGTCGATCAGCTCGGCCTGCTGGGGCAGGAAGGGCTCGCCGTTGAGCTCGCCCCGCAGGTGGATGGCCAGCTCGCCCGGGGCCTGCTTCTCCGGCTTGGCCCAGTCGAGGCTGAGCAGCGCATGCAGGCGCTCGGGGTCGCGGTAGGCCAGCATGGTCAGGCCCACCACCAGCGGGATGATGCCCAGCGCGAGGAGCATCACGGCCTTGCGCGCGGTGCGCCAGTGCGCCGCGATGTAGGCCAGGGTGATCGGCGGCAGCAGCAGGCTGCCGAAGCCCCACAGCAGGCTGGTACCGAAAGCCAGCATGATCAGCCAGACCAGGCTGAAGAGGATCGACAGCAGGCCGCCGAGGATCAGGAGCGCATCCATCCAGGATTCCTTGTTGCATGGACCGGGCGCATCGCGCCCGGCCACGGGTCAGGGTTCGTCGACCTTGAAGTGGGCTCGAGCGGTGGCGATGGGCTCGGTCTGAGTGGTTTGCCAGGCGGTGATGGCGACGTTGGCGACGCGCCGCCCCTGTCGCCAGACCTGGCAGTGGGCGTAAGTGTCACGATAGTGCCCGGCGCGCAGGTAATCTATCGAGAAGTCGATGATTTTGGGCAAATGTGGCGTGCCCATGAAGGTCAGCAGGTGCAGCATCGCGGCGTGTTCCATGAACCCCGCGATCACCCCGCCGTGGATCGCCGGCAAGGTCGGGTTGCCGATGCTGTCCTTGCTGGCGGGCAGGCGGAAGACCATGTCGTCGCCCAAGCGCAGGCATTCGATGCCCAGCAGGCGCGCATAGGGAATGGCACTCACCAGGGCGTCGTAGTCGTTCTTCTCGTGGGCTTCGCGCACCAGGGCGCTCAGGTCCAGGCTCATGCCGCACCTCCGGATTTCCCGGTCTTCCCGCCGATGGCCTTGCCCATGCGCATGAAGGCGCCGACCACGTGGGCGATGGGCTGCTCGGGGTCGTCCTGGTAGGCGTAGCCACGGGTGAAGATCACGTTCGGGGTGACGCGGTAGCACTCGGCGAACCCGTAGACGTCCTTGTTCGGCTCGGCCGGGTGCATGTAGTCGATGCGCAGGTCCAGGGTCGGGCAGATCTCGAAGGACGGCAGCACGCACACGGTGGAGATGCCGCAGGTGGTGTCCATCAATGTGGTGATGGCGCCGCCATGGATCACGCCAGTCTCCGGGTTGCCGATGATCTGCTCGCTGTACGGCAGGCAGAGGGTCAGACCCTGGCGGTCGGCGCTGTGCACGCGCATCCCGAGGACCTGGCAGTGACGCAGCACAGCGAGGAATCGCTGGGCGTTGTCGAAGATCGGGTTTTCGCTCATCCGGTACTTCCCATGGCGTTGGCGGTAAGGCGCGCATGATACCGCCGCCGGCCAACCGCCGGGCAGGCCCGACTGAACTTCCGGCCGACCATGGGGTTCGAAAGGGGGTCTCGACATTCATCGGACCAAGGAGACCTACATGAAAAAGCCTCTCGCCTACAGCCTGTTGCTCGCCTCTGCCCTGGGCCTGGCCGCCTGCGACAAGCCCTCGGATGAGAAAGCCGCCCAACCGGCGACCCCGCCGGCCACTACGCAACCGGAAGCGACTCCGCCGACCCAGCCGGCACCCGCCCCTGCCGCCCCCAGCACTGCACCGGGCGAAACCACTTCGCCGGCCGCCCCGCAAGGCGGCACCCAGCAGTAACCTGCAGGCCGCCAGCCCCAGCTGGCGGCCTCATGCCCTACCGTCCGCCTTGTCCAGGAGGACCACCGTGCGCAAACGCCTCGCCCTGCCCCTCTGCCTCGTCCTCACGCTGGCGCTCAGTGCCTGCGAACCCACCACCGAAGACCGCCTCGCCGCTGCCGAGGAGTCCGCCTCCCAGGCGCTGGATTCATTGCTCGCGGCCAGCCAGCCGCCCCAGGCCGAACCGGCCCGCCCGGCCACCCGGGATGCCTCCGCCGGGCAGCCTTCCGCCGCCCGTGATGGGTGAGGTTGTACGAGCGGGAATGCCTTGAAAGGCCGGGCACTGCCAGCAAGGCAGCGCTCGGCAGGAGGGTGCCCCGGCCTGGCCGGGGCCATGGGATCAGAGTGCCGGGCTGAGCATCAGCACCAGGCAGCACAGCAGGCTGACGAACCAGGCCAGGCTGCGAAGCGTCGACAGGTCGCGCAAGTAGCAGAACAGGAACACCAGCCGCGCCGCGATGAAGGTCAGCGCCAGGCCGTCCACCAGCCAACCACGGGTGTCGGTGGTGTGGGCCATCAGCACCCCGCCGAGGAACAGCGGGAATATCTCGATGCTGTTGAGGTGCGCCGCCAGCGCCCGCGCCCCGAGCCCGGTGAGGCGCGCCTGCTGGATCCGGGGGTTGTGGTTGTCGTAACCACTGCCCTCCTCCTTCATTGCCTTGCCCACGAAAATCCGTGGGATGTAGGTCAACAGCACAGCGAGAAGCACACACCAGAACGGCAGACTCATTCCTCTTTCTCCTTGGGCGGCTCGGGCGCCCGGGTCGGGGTGTAGACCATCACGTCCAGAACGGCGGAATGGAACTCGCGGCGGTACAGCACCAGCACCACGCCCGCCGTCACGATCATGAAGAACCAGGGGTTGATGAACCAGGCCAGCATGGCCAGGCCGAAGTAGTAGCTGCGCAGGCCCAGGTTGAACTGGTTGGCCGCCAGGGAGATGACCCGCGCGGTGCGCTCGGCGAAGTCCTTGCGCTCCTGGTCCCCCACGTTGCGCTCACCGATCAGCGGCGCCGACCCCACCAGCACGGCGGCGAAGTTGTACTGGCGCATGCACCAGCTGAAGGTGAAGAAGGAGTAGACGAACACCACCGCGATGGACAGCAGCTTGACCTCGGAGATGCCCCGGGTGGCCGACTGCACGAACGGCAGGTCGGCGAGGATCGACACCGCGCGCTCGGTGGAGCCCAGCACCGTGAGCACGCCGGCGAGGATGATGAGGGTGCTGGAGGCGAAGAACGACGCGTTGCGCTCCAGGTTGGCGATCACGCTGGCATCGGCGATGCGGTTGTCGCGCATCAGCAGCCGGCGCATCCAGTCCTCGCGGTAGAGGTGCATGACCGAGGCGAGGCAGGGGGTGTCGCGGCCCTTCCAGATGGCGTAGCGGGTATAGCCGACCCAGCAGACGATGAACCAGATGATTGCGATGACGTTGTGCAGGGCGTGGCTCGACATGAAGGCTCCTAGGCAGAATGCCGCGCATTATAACGGCCGGCAGTCGCCCGAGCGCGTGCGGACAGCGCCCTGCAGGTCGCTATCCGCACGTTTTTCAGCAGGGTGCGGGCCTGTGGTGACAGACCCGCGCGGGGCTCAGAAGGTTTCCCCTTTCGCCGCCTTCTCCAGCAGCAGCGCCGGCGGCTCGAAGCGCTCGCCGTACTGCTCGGCCAGGTAGCGGGCACGGGCGACGAAGTCGTCCAGGCCGTACTGGTTGATGAACTGCAGCGCCCCGCCGGTCCAGGCGGCGAAGCCGATGCCGAAGATCGAACCGATGTTGGCGTCGGCGGTGGACAGCAGCACGCCCTCCTCCACGCAGCGCACGGTCTCGATGGCCTGGATGAACAGGATGCGGTCGCGCACGTCTTCCTGCGGGATCTGCCGGTCGGCCTTCTCGAAGCGCGCCTTCAGCTCCGGCCACAGGTGCTTCTTGCCGCCTGCCGGGTACTCGTAGAAGCCGCCGCCGGCCGCTTTGCCGGGGCGCTTGAACTCGTTGACCATCAGGTCGATCACGGCAAAGGCCGGGTGCTGCGGCATCGCCTTGCCTTCGGCCTTGAGGTCGGCGGCGGTCTGGTTGCGGATGTGGGTCATCAGGCTCATGGAGACCTCGTCGGAGATCGCCAGCGGGCCCACCGGCATGCCGGCCTTGCGGGTCTCGTTCTCGATCATCGCCGCCGACACGCCCTCGCCGAGCATGGCGATGCCTTCGTTGGTGAAGGTGCCGAACACCCGCGAGGTGAAGAAGCCCCGGCTGTCGTTGACCACGATGGGGGTCTTCTTGATCTGCAGCACGTAGTCGAAGCCACGGGCCAGGGTCTCGTCCGAGGTCTTCTCGCCACGGATGATCTCCACCAGCGGCATCTTGTCGACCGGGCTGAAGAAGTGCAGGCCGATGAACTTCTCCGGCTTGGCCACGGCGGTGGCCAGCCCGGTGATGGGCAGCGTGGAGGTGTTGGAGGCGATCACAGCATCGGCCAGGGCGCTGGCCTCGGCGGCGGCGGTGACCTTGCCCTTCAGCTCGCGGTTCTCGAACACCGCCTCGATGATCAGGTCGCAGCCGTCGAAGTCGGCGTCATCCACGGTCGGCTTGATGCGGGCGAGGAAGGCGTCGCGCTTCTCCGCGCTCATGTGGCCACGGGCGACCTTCTTGTCCAGCAGGCCGGCGGAGTAGGCCTTGCCCTTCTCGGCGGCCTCGATGGACACGTCCTTGAGCACCACCTCGATGCCGGCGGCGGCGGAGACGTAGGCGATGCCCGCGCCCATCATGCCGGCGCCGAGCACGCCGACCTTCTTCGTTTCATGGCGGGCCGGGCCCTTGGGTCGGGAGCTGCCGGCGTTGATCTCGTTCAGCTGGAACCAGAAGGTGCCGATCATGTTCTTCGCCACCTGGCCGGTGGTCAGCTCGGTGAAGTAGCGCGCTTCGATCAGCTGGGCGGTGTCGAAGTCCACCTGGGTGCCTTCGACGGCGGCGCACATGATCTTCTCCGGCGCCGGGAAGCAGCCCTTGGTCTTGTCCCGCAGTACGCTCGGGGCGATGGCCAGCATCTGCGCCACGGCCGGGGTCGACGGGGTGCCGCCGGGGATCTTGTAGCCCTTCACGTCCCAGGGCTGCACGGCCGTGGGGTTGGCGGCGATGAAGGCGCGGGCCTTGGCCAGCAGCTCGTCGCGGTCCTTGGCGATGTCGTGGATCAGGCCGGCCTTGAGGGCCTGGTCCGGGCGCACCTTCTTGCCTTCGGCGAGGTACGGCAGCGCCTTCTCGATGCCCAGCAGGCGCACCATGCGCACCACGCCGCCGCCACCGGGCAGCAGGCCCAGGGTGACTTCCGGCAGGCCGAGCTGGACGTGGCTCTCGTCAAGGGCGATGCGGTGGTGGCAGGCCAGGCAGATTTCCCAGCCGCCGCCCAGGGCCGCACCGTTGATGGCGGCGACCACGGGCTTGCCGAGGCTTTCCAGGCGGCGCAGCTGGCCCTTGATCTTGAGGATCATCTGGTAGAAGCCGTTGGCATCGGCCTGGGTGACCTTGATCAGCTCATTGAGGTCGCCGCCGGCGAAGAAGGTCTTCTTGGCGGAGGTGACGATGACCCCGGCGATGTCGCCCTTCTCTGCTTCCAGGCGGTCCACGATGGCGCCCATGGCCTCGCGGTACACCGCGTTCATGGTGTTGGCGCTCTGGCCGGGCATGTCGATGGTCAGGACGACGATATTGTCCTGGCCCTTTTCGTAACGGATGGCGTCAGTCATTTCTGTTCTCCGGCCTCAAACTCGCTCGATAATTGTCGCGATACCCATGCCGCCGCCGACACACAAAGTGGCCAGGCCGTAGCGCAGCTGGCGCTTCTCCAGCTCGTCGAGCAGGGTGCCGAGGATGGCGCAACCGGTGGCGCCCAGGGGGTGGCCCATGGCGATGGAACCGCCGTTGACGTTGACCTTCTCCTCCGGCACGCCCATGTCCTTCATGAACTTCATCACCACCGAGGCGAAGGCTTCGTTGACCTCGAACAGGTCGATGTCCGCCACCGACAGCCCGGCCTTGGCCAGGGCCTTGCGGGTGGCCGGCGCCGGGCCGGTGAGCATGATGGTCGGGTCGGTGCTGGTCACCGCCGTGGCGACGATGCGTGCGCGGGGCTTGAGGCCCAGTTCCTTGCCCTTGGCTGCGGAGCCGATGAGCATCGCGGCGGCGCCGTCGACGATGCCGGAACTGTTGCCCGGGGTGTGCACGTGGTGGATGCGTTCGACTTGGCTGTACTTGCGCAGCGCGGTGGCGTCGAAGCCCATCTGGCCCATCATCTCGAAGCTCGGCTTGAGCGCGCCGAGGCCTTCGAGGGTGGATTCGCCCCGGATGAACTCGTCGTGGTCCAGCAGCACGATGCCGTTCTGGTCGGTGACCGGCACCAGGGATTTGCTGAACGAGCCGTCGGCGCTGGCGCGGGCGGCCTTCTGCTGGGAGCGCAGGGCGAAGGCGTCCACGTCCTGGCGGCTGAAGCCTTCCAGGGTGGCGATCAGGTCGGCGCCGATGCCCTGGGGCACGAAGTTGGTGTGCAGGTTGGTTTCCGGGTCCATGGCCCAGGCGCCACCGTCAGAGCCCATGGGGATGCGCGACATGGATTCCACGCCGCCGGCCACCACCAGGTCCTCGAAACCGGAGCGCACCTTCATCGCGGCGAGGTTCACGGCCTCCAGGCCCGACGCGCAGAAGCGGTTGATCTGCTGGCCCGAGACGGTCTCGTCCCAGTCGGCCACCAGCGCGGCGGTCTTGGCGATGTCGGCGCCCTGGTCGCCCACCGGGGTCACGCAGCCGAGGACGATGTCGTCCACCTGGCTGGTATCCAACTTGTTGCGCGCCTCCAGGGCCCTGAGCAGCCCGGCGATCAGGTTGACCGGCTTGACGCTGTGCAGCGCCCCGTCCTTCTTGCCCTTGCCGCGGGGCGTGCGCACCGCGTCGTAGATAAATGCTTCGGTCATGGCGTTCTCTCTTGTCGTTAGGCAGACGGGCCGACCCGGGGCCGACCGCGGTGGGTCTACCTTAACGGCGACGCCCGCCGGCTCAATGACCGAACTGCTCAGCGCCATTGACCACGGCGCTCAGACGAACGGTCGGCTGACCCCGGGGTCAACGCGAGGCTCTGGCCCAAGGCTCGCCCCTGCCGCTATGGCAAAGCCGAGGGTAAAGGCCGGCGGCTTGATCCCAAGCGTTCTAAGCCGCCGGGCGGGCCGCACCTAGTGTTCAACGGGCAAGGGGCCGTTGCCGGGTCATGCCGGAGCGGTCGATCAGCAACGCCACGGGGCGCCAGCACCAGGCCAGGCCGTAAGGGCCCGACGCCGCGCCCCAACAAGAAGAAAGGCAGTTGGCCATGTTCAAACAGCCGAAGATGCGGCAGGCGAGCCTTATCGTCTTTGCCACCACGCTCATCCTGATCCTTCCCAATCTGACTCGCCTGGTCGGTTGACCACCGCCTGCCTGCGCTACGCCCCGCTCAATGCGGCGCAGCGCGGGCAAGGAGCGTCCGCACGCCATCAAAACGACATCCCCCACAGGGCTGGAACCCGCGTTCCAAAGCGGTCGGACAGCCTTTTTGGAGTGTGCTAGGGTCCAACCGGTCACTGTTTGGAAGGAACTGAACCCATGCGCTATCTGATCACCCCGCTCGCCCTCTCCCTCAGCCTCCACGCGGTCGCCGGCGACGTCGACCAGGCCGCCGCCCTGGAGGCCCTGAAGCAGGAGGGCGCCGTGCTGATCGATGTGCGTACGCCGGAGGAGATCCAGGAAGGTGCGCTCCCCGGTGCCCGCTACATCGGCTTCGAAGACATCGGCGAGCGCATCGCCGAGGTCGCCCCGGACAAGTCCACCCCCATCGTCCTGTACTGCCGCAGCGGCCGGCGCTCCGGCATCGCCCAGGACGACCTGCTCGCCCGGGGCTATACCAACGTGCAGAATGCCGGCGGCTACACCCGGCTCAAGCCCCTGTTGGAGAACGCCCCCTGATGCGCCACCTGCTCCTTGCCCTGCTGCTTGCCACCGGCCTGGCCCGCGCCGCCGACCTGACCCTGGAACTGCCCGGCGGTACCCGCACCCTGAGTACCGCCGAGCTGCTCGCCCATCCCCAGGCCCAGGAGGTGCGCATCCCCCAGGACGTCGCCTACAAGCGCGCCATGACCTACCGGGCCGTGCCCTTGGCGGCCCTGCTGCCCGGGGTGGCACCGGAGCAGCACCTGCAGGCCGTGGCGGCCGACGGCTTCGCCGCCGAACTCAGCGCCGCCCCGCTGCTGGCCCGCGAGGGCGCCCGCGCCTGGCTGGCCGTGGAAGACCCGGCCAAGCCCTGGCCGGGCCTGGCCAAGGACAAGCCCAGCGCCGGCCCCTTCTACCTGGTGTGGACCGCCCCCGAAGCCGGCGGCATCAGCCCCGAGCAATGGCCCTTCCAGGTGGTGAAGATCCGCGCCCTGGCCTCCGTCGCTGAGCGCTTCCCTGCGCTGCTGCCAGCCTCGGATGCCGGCGCCGACGTCCAGGCCGGCTTCGCCCTGTTCCAGAAGAACTGCCTGGCCTGCCACCGCCTCAACGGCGCCGGGGACGCCCAGTTCGGCCCCGACCTGAACCTGCCCTACAACCCCACCGAATACTTCGCCGAGGGCTTCCTGCAACGCTACATCCGCGACCCGCAGAGCCTGCGCCGCTGGCCGGAAGCGCGCATGCCGGCCTTCCCCGCCCAGGTCATCGATGACGCGCAGCTGGAACAACTGGTCGCCTACCTGCGCCACATGAGCGGCCGCAAGACGCCGTGACCGCCGCCACGAACCCGCGCAGTCGGCCTTTTCCGCCGGCCTCGCCAGCGCTACGCTCGCTCACCTGAATCGCCGGCCTGGAGGGCCAGCATGAGCACCGAGCTGCACGTCGAGAGCCTGGTCCTTCGCGGGGCCCGCAACGAAGCCTTCACCCCCGACCTCAACCTGCACCTGGCGGACTCCCGGCTCACCCTGGGCGAGCTGATCCGCCGGGTGGTGCTGCACCAGGTGGCCGAACGGACGGTCGCCGGCTGGCTGGACCGCCTCCAGGCCAGCCCCCCTGGCGACTACCTCAGCGACGACGAGATCCGCCGCCAGGCCGCGCGAGGCGCCATCAAGCCGCACGCCGAGCGCCCCGATGCCCCCCGGATCGACGCCGAAGCCGAAGTGCAGCGCGCCCTGGAGGGCTTTCGCCAGCGCCGCTACCGCATCCTTCTCGACGGCCAGATGCTCAACGACCTCGACCATTCCCTCGACCTGCCCGCCCAGGCCCGGCTCACCTTCCTGCGCCTGGTGCCCCTGGTCGGCGGCTGACCCCCAACACGAACGGACACCCCCCATGCAGCACTACCAAGCCGATGCCCATCAGCAGGCCCGCATCGCCCTGCTCGAAGCCTTCCTCGACCGCACCCTGGATGCCCTGCCCGAACGCGACGCGCTGCTGGCCGAAGACGGCCACCATCACCCGTTCTGGGATGAGGTGGACGGCCTGGCCCTGGCCAACGCCTTCCTCGCCGAAGCCGGCCCCGACGGCCAGCAGGCCCTGGTGGACGCCCTGGTCTTCCCGCGCAGCTTGGGCCACGACGAAACCGAACACCTCTACACCCGCCAACGCCTGCTGCAGATCACCAGCAGCGCCGGTGTCGCCGCCTACCCGAGCACCCGCAGCTTCCAGGCCCTGGAGCGGCGCGTGCGGCACATGCTGGCCCACGCCTTCGAGGACAGCGACCACGCCCTCCGCCCTGGCTACGTGGCCCGCTATTACTGGCACGACCCCGCCAACGCCTGGACCACCCCCAACCTGGCAGACTGCCTGGAGCTGCTGGCCGAACACCCCGTCGACAATGCCTGGCTGGACGTTGCCCAGTGGCTGCTCAGCGGCGACTGGGACCGCCGCAACCCCCTCGAAGACGCCTATCACCCACGGCTGGCCGGGAGCTACCAGGGCAGGGCCGAGGACGCCATCCGGCGCTTCGCCGTGGGCCTGGCCGACGCCGGCCGCCTGGATGCCGCCCGGCACGAGCACGCCGTGCGCACCTGGGCCGAGAGCCTGTGCACCCTGCCGCCGCTCGCAGCAGGCGGCAGCCCAGGCGAACAACGGCTGGACGCGCTCAACGCCGACTTCGTCCAGCGCTCGTTGGCCCAACTGCCGGAAAGCGCCGAGCAGCTGCGCAGCCTGATCGGCGAGCGCGGCACCTCCACCGCCCACTGGTTGCTGGCCGGCGTGCGCGAGCTGGCACGCCTCGGCCTGGAGCCAGAAGCCCTCGAAAGGCACTACGAAAACCATCAGGGCCGCGTACTGACCGCCCTGCTCGACGTCGGCCACCTGGAAAAGGACGAAGAGGCCGCACTGGCCGAACAGCTCGCCGGCTTCCCCCGCGCCAGCCTGCTCACCGCCCTGCCCTTCAGCGGTGCAGCCAGCGAAGCGGTGCTGGACGCCCTCGGCTGGAGCGACCTGAAGCCCCTGCAGCGCCTCTACCTCGACCTGGCGCTGGCCGTCGACCACAGCGGGCACCTGGTGGAAGACCTGCAGAGCAGCGACGACCCGGAGCTGGGCGTGGTGGACCGCGACGCCCTGCAAGCCGCCCTGGACCAGGCCGACGCCGGGCACCTGGCCGACTACTTCACCGCGCTGGAAGGCACCCCCTGGGCCTTCCCCAACACCCGCCTGCTGCTGGACGCCTTCCGCGGCCTGGAGCGCAAGGCCCTGGAGAAGAAGCTGCAACGCCACGCCCAGGCCGCCCTGCGCGCCTACGGCCTGCTGCCCACAAGCGGCACGGACGAAACCCGCGAGCGCTACCTGGCCCTCAAGCGCTACCACCGCGAAGTCGAGCGCTACGGTGCCGAACGCCAGGCCAACTCCCAGGCCTCCATCCAGGCCGGCCTGGAGAACCTCGCCCGCACCGCCGGCTACGGCGACGCCACCCGCCTGGAATGGGCGATGGAAGCGGAGATCGCCGAACAGACCCCGGACCGCCTGCACCTGGACGGCTACGACCTGTGGCTGGAGTTGCAGGGCCTCAACCCGGTCATGGTCGCCAGCAAGGGCGGCAAGCGCCTGAAGTCGGTGCCCGCCGCCCTGCGCAAGCACGACGGCCACGCGGAGCTGAAGGCCCTGCAGGGCCGCATGAAGGACCAGATCCGCCGCTTCCGCCTGACCCTGGAAACCATGATGGCCCGGGGCGAAGCCCTGGAGCCGGCGCAACTGCGCCAGCTGCTGCGCATGCCGGCGGCGCGCCTGCTGCTGGACCACCTGGTACTGCGCGATGGCGACGGCCTGCTGGGCTGGCTGGACGGCGACGCCTTCGCCCTGCGCCCGCTGACCGGACCGGCGCGCCCCATCGAAGGCCCGCTGCTGATCGCCCACCCGCTGCACCTGTACCAGGCCGGCGCGCTCTCCGCCTGGCAGCAGGCCCTGGTGGCCCAGCGCCGGGTGCAGCCCTTCAAGCAGGTGTTCCGCGAGCTGTACCTGCTGACCCCGGCCGAACGGGAGAACGGCCTGAAGTCCATGCGCTTCGCCGGTCACGTGCTGCGCAGCGCCGTGGCCGCCCGCCTGCTGCGGGCCCGGGGCTGGACCACCCACGACGGCGAGGAGGTATTCCGCAACTGGGGCCAGGGCCTGTACGCCTTCGTCGACTTCCCCGATGCGCAGCGCTACCTGCCGCTGACCGAGACCATCACCCTGCAGGCCATCGAATTCGTCCGCGACCGCGCGCGCCTGCCCCTGGAGGAGGTCCCGCCGCTGGTGTTCTCCGAAACCCTGCGCGACGCCGACCTGATCGTCTCCGTGGCCTTCACCGGTGAGACCGGCACCCACGCCGGCAGCGCCGAGGTCATCCAGCGCCGCGCCGAACTGGTGCAGGCCCTGGTGGGCAACCTGGGGCTGGCCAACGTGCGCTGCGAGGGCCACCACGCCCACATCACCGGCAGCCGCGCGCGCTACCGGCTGCACCTGGGCAGCGGCGTCATCCATATCGAGCCGGGCAACTACCTGTGCATCGTCCCGGCCGGCAAGCCGGCAGATGACCTCTACCTGCCCTTCGCCGACAGCGACGCGCGCACCAGCGAGATCATCAGCAAGCTGTTCCTGCTGCTGGACGACGGCGCGATCGACGACCCGAGCATCCTCGAACAGATCCGCCGCAGCGAGGCGCCGGCATGAGCGCCACGCTGAACGAGCGGCTGGAGCAGGTGGAGGACGCCGCCAGCTTCCTCGCCTTCGTCCGCGCCCTGCGCGAAGACCGCCTGCGCGCCCTCGCCGCCCCGGAGACCGGCGCCTGGGCCCACGACACCATCGAGGACTTCCTCGACGGCGCCCTGGCCTGGGCCGACGACAGCGACTTCGGTGCCCGCCAGGGCCTGGCAGGCGCCAACCCCTGGCGCTGTGCCGCCACCTTTCTGCTGTGCGGCAGTCTTTACGAATAGCCGCTCTTCCATAGCGGGCTGACGCGTACCCGGCCGCGCCCGGGTACGCGCGCCCGTTGTCCCGCCTGTTAACCGGCCCTTCGGCAGCACGCCACGCCGGTCTCCTCCACCTTCCTGCAACCGTCTCGGCATGTGGCTACACGGCGCCGGCCATCTGCACCCCTTCAGAAAGTCACAGCTGATACTTGCACTGCTGATATTATGGTATACCATCATACGCACAGACACTTCCGCCCACCTGACTGGAGCCATTCATGAGTTTTGAAATCCGCAAGATCGTCAGCTACGTCGAAGAAACCTTCATCGAAGGCGGCAAGGCCGCCGAGAAGCCCGTGACCATGGCCGGGCTGGCTGTCGTGATCAAGAACCCCTGGCTGGGCCGCGGTTTCGTGGAAGACCTCAAGCCCGAGATCAAGGCCAACTGCTCCGACCTCGGCGCCCTGATGGTCGAGCGCCTGGTGGCCCTGGTCGGCGGTGCCGACAAGATCGAGGCCTACGGCAAGGCGGCCGTGGTCGGTGCAGACGGTGAGATCGAGCACGCCTCGGCGGTGATCCACACCCTGCGCTTCGGCAACCACTACCGCCAGGCGGTGGACGCCAAGAGCTACCTGAGCTTCACCAACAAGCGCGGTGGCCCCGGCACCTCCATCCAGATCCCGATGATGCACAAGGACGACGAAGGCCTGCGCTCCCACTACATCACCCTGGAAATGCAGATCGAGGACGCCCCGCGTGCCGACGAGATCATCGTCGTGCTCGGCGCCGCCGACGGTGGCCGCCTGCACCCGCGCATCGGCAACCGCTACATCGATCTGGAAGAGCTGGCTGCCGAGAAAGCCGAGCAGAACCGCTGATCCAACAAGAAGTGCAGGAGCGCTCCATGATTCGGCTCACCGCTGAACGTACCCCCGCCGGCACCAGCTACCTGGCGACCGGACAAGGCCAACCCGTGGTGCTGATCCACGGTGTGGGCCTCAACAAAGAAATGTGGGGCGGCCAGGTCGTCGGCCTGGCCACGCAGTACCGCGTGATCGCCTACGACATGCTGGGTCATGGCGACAGCCCACGCCCGGAGCCCGGCACCGAGCTGCTCGGTTACGCCGACCAGTTGCGCGAGTTGCTCGATCACCTGGGCCTGACCCAGGTCACGGTGATCGGCTTCTCCATGGGCGGGCTGGTGGCCCGCGCCTTCGCCCTGCACTACCCCCAGTACCTGCAGGGCCTGGTGGTGCTCAACAGCGTGTTCAACCGCACGCCGGAGCAGCGTGCCGGCGTCATCGCCCGCACTGCCCAGGCCGCCCAGCACGGGCCGGACGCCAACGCCGAGGCGGCGCTGTCGCGCTGGTTCAGCCGTGAGTACCAGGCTGCCAACCCGGCGCAGATCGCGGCGATCCGCCAGACCCTGGCGAGCAACGACCCGCAGGGCTACCTGACCACCTATGAGCTGTTCGCCACCCAGGACATGTACCGCGCCGACGACCTGGGCAACATCCGCGTGCCGACCCTGATCGCCACCGGCGAACTGGACCCGGGCTCGACGCCGGAGATGGCCGAGCAGCTCGCCCAGCGCATTCCCGGTGCGCGGGCCGCCGTACTGGCCGAACAACGGCATATGATGCCGGTCGAGTCGCCGCGCCTGGTCAACCAGCTGTTGCTGGACTTCCTGGCCACGGCACAGGCCCGACCCAATCCAATCAAGGGGATCGTTGCATGACACTCGCACGCTTCCAGATGTGCATCGGCGGGGCATGGGTCGACGCCCTGTCCGGCAAGACCTTCCAGAGCCTCAACCCGGCCCTGGCCGAACCCTGGGCCGAGCTGCCCGACGCGGACGAAGCCGACGTCGAGCGCGCCGTCCAGGCCGCCCAGGCCGCCTTCGAAGCGCCGGCCTGGCGCAGCCTCACCGCCACCGCGCGGGGCAAGCTGCTGCGCCGCCTGGGCGACCTGATCGCCGAGAACAAGGAGCACCTGGCCCAGCTGGAAAGCCGTGACAACGGCAAGCTGATCCGCGAGACCCGCGGCCAGGTCGGCTACCTGCCGGAGTTCTTCCACTACACCGCCGGCCTGGCGGACAAGCTGGAAGGCGGCACCCTGCCGATCGACAAGCCGGACATGTTCGCCTACACCGTGCACGAGCCGCTGGGCGTGGTGGCCGGGATCATTCCCTGGAACAGCCCGCTGTACCTGACGGCGATCAAGCTGGCCCCGGCCCTGGCCGCCGGCAACACCATCGTGCTCAAGCCGTCCGAGCACGCCTCGGCAACCATCCTCGAACTGGCGCGCCTGGCCCTCGAAGCCGGCTTCCCGGCGGGCGTGGTCAACGTGGTGACCGGCTACGGCCCGAGCACCGGCGCTGCTCTCACCCGCCACCCGCTGGTGCGCAAGATCGCCTTCACCGGCGGCGCCGCCACCGCCCGCCACGTGGTGCGCAGCAGCGCGGAGAACTTCGCCAAGCTGTCCCTGGAGCTGGGCGGCAAGTCGCCGAACATCATCTTCGCCGACGCCGACCTGGACAGCGCCATCAACGGCGCCGTGGCCGGCATCTACGCCGCCTCCGGGCAGAGCTGCGTGTCCGGCTCGCGCCTGCTGGTGCAGGACAGCATCTACGACGAATTCGTCAGCCGCCTGATCGAACGCGCCCAGCGCATCCGTATCGGCAACCCGCAGGACGACGCCAGCGAGATGGGCCCCATGGCCACCGCGCAGCAGCTCGCCGTGGTCGAGGGCCTGGTGGCCGACGCCCTGGCCGAGGGCGCACGCCTGCGCCTGGGCGGCAAGCGCCCGGCGCACCTGGAACAGGGCTGGTTCTACGAGCCGACGCTGTTCGAGTGCGACCGCAACTCGATGAAGATCATGCAGGAGGAGGTGTTCGGCCCGGTGGCCTCGGTGATCCGCTTCAAGGACGAGGCCGAAGCCCTGGCGATCGCCAACGACTCGCAGTTCGGCCTCGCCGCCGGCATCTGGACCCGCGACCTGGGCCGCGCCCATCGCCTGGCCCGGGACATCCGCTCGGGCATCGTCTGGGTCAACACCTACCGCGCGGTGTCCGCCATGGCGCCCATCGGCGGCTTCAAGAACAGCGGCTATGGCCGCGAGAGCGGCATCGAGTCGGTGATCGCCTACACCGAGCAGAAGACGGTGTGGATCAACCTGTCCCAGGCGCCGATGCCTGACCCCTTCGTGATGCGCTGAGAGGCACGCCATGATCGAACCCGGTATCTACAAAGACGTGATGAGCCGCTTCCCGTCGGGCGTGACCGTGGTCACCACCCTCGACGCGGACGGCCAGATCGTCGGCATCACCGCCAGCGCCTTCAGCGCCCTGTCGATCGACCCGGCCCTGGTGCTGTTCTGCCCCAACTACGCCTCCGACACCTACCCGGTGCTGCGGGACAGCAAGCGCTTCGCCATCCACCTGCTGGCCGCCGAGCAGACCACCGAGGCCTATGCCTTCGCCGGCAAGGGCAAGGACAAGGCCAAGGGCATCGACTGGCACCTGAGCGAGCTGGGCAACCCGCTGCTGGCCAAGGCCACGGCGATCATCGAGTGCGAGCTGTGGCGCGAGTACGACGGTGGCGACCACGCCATCATCGTCGGCGCGGTGAAGAACCTGATCCTGCCCGAGGAGCCGGTCATCCCGATGCTCTATCACAAGGGCAAGCTGGGTGCGGTGCCGCCCCTCGCCTGATCCCCTTTATGGGGCCGTGATCTGTCACCCCACGGCCTCTTTTTTCTTTCTGGAGTGGGCATGAACCCGACCGCTTCCCCCCTCTTCCGCCAGCAGGCCTACATCGACGGCCAGTGGCTGGACGCCGCCGACGGCGCGCGACAGGACATCTTCAACCCCGCCACCGGTGCCTGCATCGGCCAGGTGCCGAACCTCGGCGCCGCAGAGGCCCGGCAGGCCATCGCGGCCGCCGAACGCGCCTGGCCGGCCTGGCGCGCACTGACCGCCAAGGAGCGCAGTGCACGCCTGAAGCGTTGGCATGCGCTGATGATCGAGCACACCGAGACCCTGGCGCAGATCCTCACCCTGGAACAGGGCAAGCCCCTGGCCGAGGCGCGCGGCGAGATCGTCTACGCCGCCAGCTTCATCGAATGGTTCGCCGAGGAGGCCAAGCGCATCTACGGCGACACCATCCCCAGCCACAAGGGCGATGCACGCATCGTGGTGACCAAGGAGCCCATCGGCGTGGTCGCCGCCATCACCCCGTGGAACTTCCCCGCCGCGATGATCACCCGCAAGGCCGGCCCGGCCCTGGCCGCCGGCTGCCCGTGCATCGTCAAGCCGGCACCGGAGACGCCCTTCTCCGCCCTGGCCCTGGCGGCCCTGGCCGAGCAGGCGGGCATCCCGGCCGGGGTGTTCAACGTCATCACCGGCGACGCCGTGGCCATCGGCGGCGAGCTGACCGCCAGCCCGGCCGTGCGCAAGCTCTCCTTCACCGGCTCCACCGCCATCGGCAAGCTGCTGATGGCCCAGTGCGCGCCGACCCTGAAGAAGGTGTCCCTGGAGCTGGGCGGCAATGCGCCCTTCATCGTCTTCGACGACGCCGACCTGGAGCGCGCCGTGGAAGGCGCCCTGGTGGCCAAGTTCCGCAACGCCGGGCAGACCTGCGTGTGCGTCAACCGCTTCCTGGTGCAGGACGGCATCCACGATGCCTTCGTCGCCCGCCTGGCCGAGCGCGTGGCGCAACTGAAGGTCGGCAGCGGCTTCGACGAGGGCGTCACCCAGGGCCCGCTGATCAACGAGCGCGCCGTGGCCAAGGTGGAAGACCACGTGCGCGACGCCCTCGCCCAGGGCGCCCGCCTGCTCTGTGGCGGCGAGCGCCACCCGCTGGGCCACGGCTTCTACCCGCCCACGGTGCTGGCCGAGGTCAACACCGGCATGAAGGTGGCCCGCGAGGAAACCTTCGGCCCGCTGGCGGCGGTGTTCCGTTTCCATGACGAAGCCAAGGCCGTGCGCCTGGCCAATGACACCGAGTTCGGCCTCGCGGCCTACTGCTACACCCGCGACCTGGGCCGCGCCTGGCGCATGAGCGAGGCGCTGGAGTACGGGATGGTCGGCATCAACGAAGGGCTGATCTCCACCGAAGTCGCGCCGTTCGGCGGCATCAAGGCCTCGGGCCTGGGCCGCGAAGGCTCGCACTACGGCATCGAGGACTACCTGGAAATCAAATACACCCTCATGGGCGGCCTGTGAGCCGCCGGGAGCTGGACGCATGAGCAACGAGAAATACGAGAAGGGCCTGGAGATCCGCACCCGCGTGCTGGGCGAGGCCTACGTGAAGCGCTCCATCGAGAACGCCGACGACTTCACACGCCCGCTGCAGGAGATGGTCACCGAGTACTGCTGGGGCCATGTCTGGGGCCGTGAGGGTTTGTCGCCCCAGGAACGCAGCATGATAAACTTGGCCATGATTTCGGCCCTGAACCGGCCGCACGAGCTCAAGCTGCACGTGCGGGGCGCCTTGCGCAACGGTCTGAGTCGTGAACAAATACGCGAAATCCTGCTTCAGGTCGGTATCTATTGCGGCGTTCCCGCAGCCGTGGACAGTTTCCGGCTCGCCCGGGAAGCCTTCGCCGAAGCCGACGCCGAAGCCTCCAGTCAAACCCCGGCTGTTTAGATGACGAGCACGATCACTGCGCATCGTGCTCGTTTCGCATGGACAGCCCATAAAGAGCGGACCCCATGAAACGCCTGCCACTCGACGACAGCTTCAAGGTCAATCGCAACCCCGTCACGCTCCGTGAAATCGTGCTGGACAAGCTGCGAAGCGCCATCATGAACTTCCAGCTCCTGCCCGGTGACCGCCTCGTGGAACGCGACCTCTGCGACCGCCTGGGCGTGAGCCGTACCTCGGTGCGCGAGGCCCTGCGCCACCTGGAATCCGAAGGGCTGGTGGAATTCGCCGATGCCAAGGGCCCGCGCGTGGCCATCATCACCCTGGAAGACGCCGTCGACATCTACGAGCTGCGCTGCGTGCTCGAAGGCCTGATCGTCCAGCTGTTCACCCTGCGGGCCAAGGCTAAGGACATCAAGGCGCTGGAAAAGGCCCTGGAAGAGAACCGCAAGGCCCTCAAGGACGGCGAGCTGCAACAGGTGCTCGACTCCGTCCAGGGCTTCTATGACGTGCTGCTGGAAGGCTCCGGCAACCACATCGCCGCCACCCAGCTGCGCCAGCTGCAGGCCCGCATCAGCTACCTGCGCGCCACCTCGGTGTCCCAGGAGAACCGTCGCGGCGCCAGCAACCAGGAGATGGAGCGCATCGTCGAGGCCATCAAGAGCGGCGACCCGCTGGCCGCCCACCAGGCCTCGGTGGACCACGTCCGCGCGGCCGCGAAGGTGGCGCTGGAGTACCTCAAGCGCAAGCAGGACGAGAGCGGCGACCTGCCCGAGATCACCGCCCCCATCGCCCTCAAAGAGCCACGCATAGGCCGCTGAACATGAGTCGCCCGAACTTCTGCGCCCAGTGCGGCAGCCAGGACCTCGGCCTCCAGCGGCCGGCGGGCGACACCCATGAACGCCTGATGTGCCGCGCCTGCGGCTACATCCACTACGTCAACCCGAAGATCATCGCCGGCTGCATCATCGAGCGGGACGGCAAGTACCTGCTCTGCCAGCGCGCCATCCCGCCGCGTCCGGGCACCTGGACCCTGCCGGCGGGCTTCATGGAAGGCAACGAGACCACCGAGCAGGCGGCCCTGCGCGAGGTATGGGAAGAGAGCGGCGTGCGCGCCGAGATCCTTTCGCCCTACTCCATCTTCAGCGTGCCGCGCATCAGCGAGGTCTACATCATCTTCCGCGCCATCGTCCTGGAAGACACCGGCCAGTACGGCCCGGAAACCCAGGACTGCCGCTTCTTCGCCCCCGACGAGATTCCCTGGGACGCCATCTACTACCCCGCCATCCGGCAGATCCTCGAACGCTATATCGAGGAACGCCAGGCGGGGGTCTACGGCATCTACATGGGCAACGACGACAGCGGCAAGGTGCACTTCATCCGCTAGCCGCCATCACCGCGTCGCCCCTCAGGGGCGCGTGCGGAACGCAAGCCGCCCGGCTCAGGGCGCCATGCCCTCGACGATGATCACCTCGGCCCGTGCCACGCCTTCGCGGTGGCGGCGGGCCTCCTGGTATTCCGGCGAGTGGTAGCAGGCCAATGCCTGCTCGTAGGAGTCGAACTCGATCACCACGCTGCGCTGCGGGGTGTCACGCCCTTCCAGCGCCTCGCTGCGCCCGCCCCGTGCCAGGAAGCGCGCCCCGTAGCGGGCGAACGCCGCCGGCGCGCGCTGGGTGTACTGGCTGTATTGATCGGCGTCCTCTACGTCTACATGAGCAATCCAGTAAGCCTTCATGGTGACCTCTCGCGTTAATTCGTATTATGGTATACCACATTACGTCTTACACCCCACAGAGAGAAGCCCATGGCCTTCCACCCCATCGAAGAACTCATCGCCGATTACCGCCAGGGCAAGATGGTGCTGCTGGTGGATGACGAAGACCGCGAGAACGAAGGCGACCTGCTGCTGGCCGCCGAACGCTGCACCCCCGAGGCCATCAACTTCATGGCCCGGGAGGCCCGTGGCCTGATCTGCCTGACCCTGACCGACGAGCACTGCCAGCGCCTCGGCCTGGAGCAGATGGTGCCGAGCAACGGCAGCGCCTTCAGCACCGCCTTCACCGTCTCCATCGAAGCCGCCACCGGCGTCACCACCGGCATCTCCGCCGCCGACCGCGCCCGCACCGTGGCCGCTGCCGTGGCGGCGGACGCCGTGCCGGAAGACCTGGTGCAGCCCGGCCACATCTTCCCCCTGCGCGCCCGCGAAGGCGGCGTGCTGACCCGTGCCGGCCACACCGAGGCCGGCTGCGACCTGGCGCGCCTGGCCGGCTTCAGCCCAGCCTCGGTGATCGTCGAAGTGATGAACGACGACGGCAGCATGGCCCGTCGCCCGGACCTGGAGCGCTTCGCCGAGAAGCACGGCATCAAGATCGGCACCATCGCCGACCTCATCCACTACCGCCTCAGCCACGAGCACACCGTGGTGCGCATCGGCGAGCGCGAGCTGCCCACCGTGCACGGCACCTTCCGCCTGTTCACCTACGAGGACCGCATCGAAGGCGGCGTGCACATGGCCATGGTGATGGGCGAGATCGACCGCAACCACCCCACCCTGGCCCGCGTCCACGTCATCGACCCGCTGCGCGACCTGGTCGGCGCCGAGTACCACGGCCCGGCCAACTGGACCCTCTGGGCCGCCCTGCAGCGCGTCGCCGAGGAAGGCCACGGCGTGGTGGTGGTGCTGGCCAACCACGAGTCCTCCCAGGCGCTGCTGGAGCGCGTGCCGCAGCTCACCCTGCCACCGCGCCAGTACACCCGCTCGCAATCACGCATCTACTCCGAGGTGGGCACCGGCGCCCAGATCCTCCAGGACCTGGGCGTGGGCAAGCTGCGCCACCTCGGCCCACCGTTGAAATACGCCGGCCTGACCGGCTACGACCTGGAGGTGGTGGAAAGCATTCCCTTCACCGGCTGAAGGCGGCAGCGGGCCGCGCATCCCGTGGCCCGCCGGCCCCCTCGGGAATCGCGCTGCAGCAGGACGACCGGCACGGCAAAGTGCTTGCACAAAGTTTGGAATACCATAATATGATATTCCGTAGACCGAACAGTTTCAGCCAGGCGAGCCCGTCACGGACAGCGTGAAAACAGGCCCCTGGCACGGTCGCCACACAGGCTCCGATGGACCCCACTGCTCCCGAAAAGCGGGCGTAGCAGCCCGCTCACAAACACAACAAATGAGGGCGTCACAATGGTGTTGAAAAAAGGTGTATCTGCCGCACTGATCGCCGGCCTGCTGGGAACCGCCAGCACCCTGGCCATGGCGGCCGAGAGCGTGAACTTCGTCAGCTGGGGCGGTACCACCCAGGATGCGCAGAAGCAGGCCTGGGCCGACCCGTTCAGCAAGGCCAGCGGCATCACCGTCGTGCAGGACGGCCCCACCGACTACGGCAAGCTGAAAGCCATGGTCGAGAGCGGCAACGTCCAGTGGGACGTGGTCGACGTGGAAGCCGACTTCGCCCTGCGTGCTGCCGCCGAAGGCCTGCTGGAGCCCCTGGACTTCACCCAGATCCAACGCGACAAGATCGACCCCCGCTTCGTCTCCGACCACGGCGTCGGCTCCTTCTTCTTCTCCTTCGTGCTCGGCTACAACGAGGGCAAGCTCGGCGCCAACAAGCCGGTGGACTGGAGCGCCCTGTTCGACACCAAGACCTACCCCGGCAAGCGCGCCCTCTACAAATGGCCGAGCCCCGGCGTGCTCGAACTGGCCCTGCTGGCCGACGGCGTGCCCGCCGACAAGCTCTACCCGCTGGACCTGGACCGCGCCTTCAAGAAGCTCGACACCATCAAGAAGGACATCGTCTGGTGGGGCGGCGGCGCCCAGTCCCAGCAACTGCTGGCCTCCGGTGAAGCCACCCTCGGCCAGTTCTGGAACGGCCGCATCTACGCCCTCCAGGAAGACGGCGCCCCGGTGGGCGTGAGCTGGAAGCAGAACCTGGTCATGGCCGATTTCCTGGTCATCCCCAAGGGCGCCAAGAACAAGGACGCGGCCATGAAGTTCCTGGCCAACGCCAGCAGCGCCAAGGGCCAGGCCGACTTCTCCAACCTCACCGCCTACGCCCCGGTCAACGTCGACAGCGTCCAGCGCCTCGACTCCGTACTGGCCCCCAACCTGCCGACCGCCTACGCCAGCGAACAGGTCACCCTGGACTTCGCCTACTGGGCCAAGAACGGTCCGGCCATCGCCACACGGTGGAACGAATGGCTGGTCAAATGAAAATGACGGCGAGCATGCCCCGTCAGCCCGCCACCGGTAGCGCAGCCCGCGCTACCGGTGGCGCGGCCGCCCACCAAGGCCCGAGCCTCGCACAACGCTGGAAGGGCTTCGGCAACCTCGGCCCGGCCCTGTTGTTCCTCGGCCTGTTCTTCCTCGCCCCGCTGATCGGCCTGCTGCTGCGCGGCGTGCTGGAGCCGGAGCCCGGCCTCGGCAACTACGCCCAGCTGTTCGCCAACTCGGCCTACTCCCGGGTGCTGATCAACACCTTCTCGGTGGCGGGCCTGGTGACCCTGTTCAGCCTGCTGCTGGGCTTCCCCCTGGCCTGGGCCATCACCCTGGTGCCACGCGGCTGGGGCCGTTGGATGCTGAACATCGTGCTGCTGTCGATGTGGACCAGCCTGCTGGCCCGCACCTACTCCTGGCTGGTGCTGCTGCAGGCCTCCGGGGTGATCAACAAGGTGCTGATGGCCCTGGGCGTGATCGACCAGCCGCTGGAGATGGTGCACAACCTGACCGGCGTGGTGATCGGCATGACCTACATCATGATCCCGTTCATCGTCCTGCCCCTGCAGGCCACCATGCAGGCCATCGACCCGATGATCCTGCAGGCCGGCTCGGTCTGTGGCGCCAGCCCCTGGACCAACTTCTTCCGGGTGTTCCTGCCGCTGTGCCGTCCCGGCCTGTTCTCCGGCGGCCTGATGGTCTTCGTCATGTCCCTGGGCTACTACGTCACCCCGGCCCTGCTCGGCGGTGCGCAGAACATGATGCTCCCGGAATTCATCATCCAGCAGGTGCAGTCGTTCCTGAACTGGGGCCTGGCCAGTGCCGCCGCCGCGTTGCTGGTGCTGATCACCCTGGTGCTGTTCTACGTCTACCTGAAGCTCCAGCCGGAATCCCCGGTGGGTGCCAGCAACGCGAGGTAAGTCGACATGCTCCTGACCCCCTCCGCCATGAGCCTGCGCATGCGCCTGGGCCTCTACGGCGTCACCGGCGTGATCGCCCTGTTCCTGCTGCTGCCGATCCTGTTCATCGTCCTGCTGTCGTTCGGCTCGTCCCAGTGGCTGGTATTCCCGCCGCCGGGCTGGACGCTGAAGTGGTACGGCCAGTTCTTCTCCAACCCCGACTGGATGAACGCCGCCCTGGCCAGCCTCAAGGTCGCCGTGCTGACCACCGTCTGCGCCGTCGCCCTCGGCCTGCCGACCGCCTTCGCCCTGGTGCGCGGGCGCTTCCCCGGCCGCGAGATGCTCTACGGGCTGTTCACCCTGCCGATGATCGTGCCGCTGGTGATCATCGCCGTGGCCGTCTACGCGCTGTTCCTCAAGCTCGGCTTCACCGGCACCCTGTTCGCCTTCGTGGTGAGCCATGTGATCGTCGCCCTGCCCTTCACCATCATCTCCATCATCAACTCGCTGAAGCTGTTCGATCAGTCCATCGAGGATGCAGCGGTGATCTGCGGCGCCTCGCGCCTGCAGGCGGTGTTCAGGGTCACCTTCCCGGCGATCCGCCCCGGCATGGTCGCCGGCGCCCTGTTCGCCTTCCTGGTGTCCTGGGACGAAGTGGTGCTGAGCGTGATGATGGCCAGCCCGACCCTGCAGACCCTGCCCGTCAAGATGTGGACCACCCTCCGCCAGGACCTGACGCCCGTGATCGCCGTCGCTTCGACGCTGCTGATCGGCCTCTCCGTACTGGTCATGGTGATCGCCGCCGTACTGCGTCGGCGCAACGAGATTCGCGCCGCCTGAGGCGCCCAGGAGTACCCCCATGAGTGCAGTCAAAGATCCCGCTCACCAGGCCGACAAGACCCTGGTCAGCCTGCGCAACCTGAACAAGCACTACGGCGACTTCACCGCAGTGGACAGCATCAACCTGGACATCAAGGACGGCGAGTTCCTCACCTTCCTCGGCTCCAGCGGCTCCGGCAAGAGCACCACCCTGTCCATGCTCGCCGGCTTCGAGACCCCGAGCAGCGGCGAAATCCTCGTCGACGGCCAGTCCCTGGTGAACGTGCCGCCGCACAAGCGCGACATCGGCATGGTGTTCCAGCGCTACTCGCTGTTCCCGCACCTCTCGGTGCGCGACAACATCGGCTTCCCCCTGGACATCCGCAAGATGCCCCGCGCCGAGCGTGAACGCCGCGTCGACGCCATGCTCAAGCTGGTGCAGCTGGACACCTTCGCCCACCGCCGCCCCGCCCAGCTCTCCGGCGGCCAGCAGCAGCGCGTCGCCATCGCCCGTGCGCTGGTCTACGAGCCACGCATCCTGCTGATGGACGAACCCCTCGGCGCCCTCGACAAGAAGCTGCGTGAAGACCTGCAGGACGAGCTGCGCCAGCTGCATCGCCGCCTCGGCATCACCATCGTCTACGTCACCCACGACCAGGAAGAAGCCATGCGCCTGTCCCAGCGCATCGCCATCTTCAGCCACGGCCGCATCGTCGGACTGGGCAGCGGCTACGACCTCTACCAGAACCCGCCGAATGCCTTCGTCGCCTCCTTCCTCGGCAACTCCAACTTCCTGCGGCTCAAGGCCCGGGGCAACGCCGTGGCCAGCTTCGAGAACCAGCCGCTGGCCATCCGCCTCACCGCCAACCTCACCCAGGACCAGGACGTGCTGCTGATGGTGCGCCCGGAGAAGGCCCAGGCCCTGAGCCTCCAGCAGGCCGAGCAGGAGCCCCTGGCCGCCGGCTGGAACCAGATCCGCGCCCGCGTCAGCGAAGTGCTGTTCCTCGGCGAAAGCCAGACCTGCAGCGTGGTCACCGACGGCGGCACCGCGCTCACTGTCAAGGCACTCTCCGCCGCCGGCATGCCGCTCAAGCCGGGCGATGCGGTGTGCGTGCGCTGGGCCACCGCCGACGCCTGCGTCTACACCGAGTGGAACGAAAGCGACCTGAACAAGGCTGCTGGCAGTCACTGAACACACCGGGGCGGCATGGCCGCCCCGGTCCGTTCCAGGCCCATCGTGGCCGCCAGGAACGGCGCGAAAAGTGCGCTCGGCGTCACCAATCGCGAACTGCTTCAATTGTCGGACAAAGAGGCTCCCGCGCCCCTTCTAGAGCCCTTCGCGGAGTGCGATAGTGGCGCCGGCCATCATGATCTCCCGGACGAGATCCAGCCCCGGGTTCATCCTGGCCAGCCTTGCCTCCGCGCCCCTGGCGCCGCGAGTCGACCATGGAAACCCATCCTGGGACAGGATCATGAACAAGAAAAACACCACACTGGCGCTCTCCCTCCTCCTGGCCGCCCTCCCCGGCCTCACCCCGCACAGCGCCGAACAGACGCTCACCTTCACCAGCTGGGGTGGCACCACCCAGGCTGCCCAGGAAGCCGCCTGGGCCAAGCCCTTCGAGCAGGAAACCGGCATCCGCGTGAACCAGGCCGGCCCCACCGACTACGACAAGCTGCGGCAGATGATCAAGGCCGGCGACGTCACCTGGGACGTGATCGACGTCGAAGCCGACCAGGTCCTGCGCCTGGGCCGCGAAGGCCTGCTGGAACCCCTGGACCTGAAGCAGATCGCCCAGCGCAACATCGACCCGAGCTTCGTCACCATCTACGGCGTGGGCTCGTTCTACTTCTCCTTCATCCTCGGCTACAACACCGAACGCCACGCCAAGGCCCCGCAGGGCTGGTCCAGCCTCTTCGACACCCAGGCCTACCCCGGCAAGCGTGCCCTCTACAAATGGCCGAGCCCCGGCGTGCTGGAAATGGCCCTGCTGGCCGACGGCGTACCCGCCGACAAACTCTACCCGCTGGACCTGGACCGCGCCTTCAAGAAGCTCGACACCATCAAGCAGGACATCGTCTGGTGGGGTAACGGTGACGAATCGCAGAAGCTGCTCAGCTCCGGCCAGGCCAGCCTCGGCATGTTCTGGAACGGCCGCGTCACCGCCCTCAAGCGCTCCGGCTCACCGGTGGCCATCGGCTGGGAGCAGAACCTGGTGACCGGGGACTTCCTCGTCATCCCCCGTGGCGCCAAGCACCTCGACGCCGCCAAGCGCTTCCTCGGCTTCGCCACCGGCATCAAGCCGCAGGCCGACTTCGCCGTCGCCACCGGCTACACCCCGGTGAACCTGCAGAGCCTCCCGCAGATCCCCGCCGACCTCGCCGCCGACCTGCCCAGCGCCCACCGCGACGGCCAGATCACCCTCAACTTCAAATACTGGCGCGACCACGGCGAAACCATCGCCCAGCGCTGGAACGCCTGGCAGACCCACTGATCCCCTCCCCGCAGCCCGCCGTCAGGGCGGGCTGCAGCCGCTTCCGTCAGCGCCCGCCCCTGGCTTTTGATGCAGCCCTTCACAGCACGTCTGGCGGTGACCGTTCCTTGTTCCTGGCACTCCATCAGCACGTCATGAGCGCACACTGCGCTGCTGCCTGACGCCAAATGGTGAGGCGGGGACAGTGCCCCGTCAGGAGGCCGAGCGCAGTCGTTGCGCAGGGGGACGAACGGCATGGATGCCGTGAGAGACGCGCCAGGCCATGGATGGCCCATCGCGTCGGCCCCCGGAGCAACGATGGAGCGAGAGAACCCCGGCGAAGCCGGGGCCGGATGTCGGGGCGAGCCCTTTTGGTTACTTTTCTGGCGATTGAGAAAAGTAACTCGCCCGGCAAGGCGAAACAGACGCCCCCAGTGAGCCTCGATAACCAGCCCTCCCGCCCAACAACAACCCAACCGACACACCACCCTCTACGTTCGGATAACCGAACGCCTTTACCTCCAATATCCGAACCACCGAACAAAGCCCTTCCGAGCCCAACCACCCATAAAAATAAAAGCCAATAAATTCAATTACTTACAAACAAATCCCAACACCATACAGATGGCACGCATCCTGCCATTACAGATCCCCGACGGCGCCGAAAACCGCATCGCGCCGATAAGAACAAACAAAGTCGAGGACTGAAACACATGCGTACCCTTCCCAAGGTTCTGGCCGCCGCCATCGCTGCGACCCTGATTTCCGCTCCCGCCATCGCCGACGAACTGACCGGCACCCTGAAGAAGATCAAGGACAGCGGCACCATCGTCCTCGGTCACCGTGACGCCTCCATCCCGTTCTCCTACCTCGGCACCGAGCCGGGCAAGCCCATCGGCTACTCCCATGACCTGCAACTGAAGGTCGTCGAAGCCGTGAAGAAGGAGCTGGCCCTGCCGGACCTGAAGGTCCGCTACAACCTGGTCACCTCCCAGACCCGCATCCCGCTGGTGCAGAACGGCACCGTGGACATCGAGTGCGGCTCCACCACCAACAACCTCGAGCGCCAGAAGCAGGTCGACTTCTCCGTCGGCATCTTCGAAGTCGGCACCCGCCTGCTGTCGAAGAAGACCGCCGGCATCAACGACTTCGCCGACCTCAAGGGCAAGAACGTGGTGACCACCGCCGGCACCACCTCCGAGCGCCTGCTCAAGTCCATGAATGCCGAGAAGCAGATGGGCATGAACATCATCTCCGCCAAGGACCACGGCGAGTCCTTCCTGATGCTCGAGTCCGGCCGCGCCGTCGCCTTCATGATGGACGACGCCCTGCTCTACGGTGAGATGGCCAAGGCCAAGAAGCCCGACGACTGGGTCGTCACCGGCCAGCCGCAGTCCTACGAGATATACGGCTGCATGGTTCGCAAGGGCGACGAAGCCTTCAAGAAGGTGGTCGACAAGGCCATCGCCGACGTCTTCGCCTCCGGCGAGATCAACGGCATCTACGACAAGTGGTTCACCCAGCCCATCCCGCCGAAGAACCTGAACCTGAACTTCCCCATGAGCGACGAGCTGAAGAAGCTGATCGCCACCCCCACCGACAAGTCGGCCGAAGAAATCTGACCTGTTGCGCCCGCCTCCCACAAGGAGGCGGGCCGGGCGTGAGGGCGAACGGGCGTACCACGCCGCCTTCGTCCCGTCCCCCTGCCAGCGGCAGGGGGCGCCCCCTTCCGCTGCCGTCAACCGCAGACCGACAAAGACCCTGAGGGGACCACCCTGATGAATTACAACTGGGACTGGGGCGTATTCTTCAAGTCCACCGGCATCGGCGATGAAATCTACCTGGACTGGTTCGTCACCGGCCTGGGCTGGACCATCGCCATCGCCCTGGTGGCCTGGATCGTCGCCTTGCTGCTGGGCTCGCTGCTCGGCGTGATGCGCACCGTGCCGAACCGCCTGGTGTCCGGCATTGCCACCACCTACGTGGAGATCTTCCGCAACGTACCGCTGCTGGTGCAGCTGTTCCTCTGGTACTTCCTGGTACCGGACCTTCTGCCCGAACCGCTGGAAATCTGGTTCAAGCAGGACCTCAACCCGGCCACCTCCGCCTACCTCAGCGTGGTCGTGTGCCTCGGCCTGTTCACCGCTGCCCGCGTCTGCGAGCAGGTGCGCACCGGTATCCAGGCCCTGCCCAAGGGCCAGCTCGGCGCCGCCCGTGCCCTGGGCTTCGGCCTGCCGGCCATCTACCGCTACGTGCTGCTGCCGCAGGCCTTCCGCATCATCATTCCGCCGCTGACCAGCGAGTTCCTCAACATCTTCAAGAACTCCTCGGTGGCCTCGCTGATCGGCCTGATGGAGCTGCTGGCGCAGACCAAGCAGACCGCCGAGTTCTCCGCCAACCTGTTCGAAGCCTTCACCCTGGCCACCCTCATCTACTTCACCCTGAACATGAGCCTGATGCTGCTCATGCGTCTGGTGGAGCGGAAGGTCGCCGTGCCCGGCCTGATCGCCGTATGGGGTAAATGATGGATTTCTCCGCGATCATCCCCGCCCTTCCCGGCCTCGCCGACGGACTGCTGATGACCCTGCAGCTGATGGTGCTGGGCGTGCTGGGCGGCGTCGCCCTGGGCACCCTGCTGGCCCTGATGCGCCTGTCCCACAACCCGCTGCTGTCGAAGATCGCCGGGCTGTACGTGAACTACTTCCGCTCGATCCCGCTGCTGCTGGTGATCACCTGGTTCTACTTCGCGGTGCCCTTCATCCTGCGCTGGATCACCGGCGAGGACACCCCGGTCGGCGCGTTCACCTCGTGCCTGGTGGCCTTCATGATGTTCGAGGCCGCCTACTTCTGCGAGATCGTCCGTGCCGGCATCCAGGCCATCCCCAAGGGCCAGATGGGCGCGGCACAGGCCCTGGGCATGACCTACGGCCAGTGCATGCGGCTGATCATCCTGCCCCAGGCCTTCCGCAAGATGACCCCGCTGCTGCTGCAGCAGAGCATCATCCTGTTCCAGGACACCTCGCTGGTGTACACCGTCGGCCTGATGGACTTCCTCAATGCCGCCCGTTCCCGTGGCGACATCATCGGCCAGCCCCATGAGTTCCTCATCTTCGCCGGCCTGGTCTACTTCAGCATCAGCTTCATCGCCTCCCAGCTGGTCAAACTCCTGCAGAAAAGGTTAGCCGTATGATTTCCATCAAGAACGTCAACAAGTGGTACGGGGACTTCCAGGTGCTGACCGACTGCAGCACCGAGGTGAAGAAGGGCGAAGTGGTCGTGGTCTGCGGCCCGTCCGGCTCCGGCAAGTCCACCCTGATCAAGTGCGTCAACGCCCTGGAACCCTTCCAGAAGGGCGACATCATCGTCGACGGCACCTCCATCGCCGACAAGAACACCGACCTGCCCAAGCTGCGCTCCCGCGTCGGCATGGTGTTCCAGCACTTCGAGCTGTTCCCGCACCTGTCCATCACCGAGAACCTCACCATCGCCCAGGTCAAGGTCCTCGGCCGGGGCAAGGCCGAAGCGCTGGACAAGGGCCTCAAGCTGCTCGACCGCGTCGGCCTCAAGGCCCACGCCCACAAGCACCCCGGCCAGCTCTCCGGCGGCCAGCAGCAGCGCGTCGCCATCGCCCGCGCCCTGGCCATGGACCCGGTGGTGATGCTGTTCGACGAACCCACCTCCGCGCTGGACCCGGAGATGGTCAACGAAGTGCTCGACGTGATGGTCGAGCTGGCCCAAGAAGGCATGACCATGATGTGCGTGACCCACGAGATGGGCTTCGCCCGCAAGGTCGCCGACCGGGTCATCTTCATGGACCGCGGGCAGATCGTCGAAGACTGCGCCAAGGACGAGTTCTTCGGCGACGTCAGCCAGCGCTCCGACCGCGCCCAGCAGTTCCTCGCCAAGATCCTGCAACACTGACGCCTCACCGCCCCCGGCCTGCCGGGGGCCTTTCCCCTCTTCACAACAACAACAGGGAACCCGTCATGCACTCGAAGCGCCTCAGCCCCCTCGCCCTCGGCCTGCTCCTGGCCGCCGCCCACGGCAGCGTCCTCGCCGCGCCCCTTGAAGGCGGCGCCGTCGCCGCACCGGACAGCTACGGCGCCCAGGTCGCCGCCGACGTCCTCAAGGCCGGCGGCAACGCCGTGGACGCTGCCGTCGCCACCGCCTTCACCCTCGCCGTCACCTACCCCGAGGCCGGCAACATCGGCGGCGGCGGCTTCATGACGCTGTACATGGACGGCAAGCCCTACTTCCTCGACTACCGCGAGATCGCCCCCAAGGCCGCCAGCAAGACCATGTACCTGGACGACAAGGGCGAAGTGATCGAGAACCTCAGCCTGGTCGGCGCCCGTGCCGCCGGCGTACCCGGCACCGTGATGGGCCTGTGGGAGGCCCACCAGCGCTTCGGCAGCAAGCCCTGGAGCGAGCTGATCACCCCCGCCATCGGCTACGCCCGCAACGGCTTCAAGGTCGCCCAGCAGCAGTACCAGTATCGCGAGGACGCCCTCGCCCTGTTCAACGGCAAGACCAACTTCAACGACTACTTCGGCACCCTCAAGCCCGGCCAGACCTTCAAGCAGCCGGAGCTGGCCAGCACCCTCGAACGCATCGCCGCCAACGGCCCGGACGAGTTCTACAAGGGCAAGACCGCCCAGCTGCTGGTCGCCCAGATGAAACAGGACAACGGCCTGATCAGCGCCGAAGACCTGGCCGGCTACCGCGCCAAGTGGCGCGAGCCCATGCGCATCGACTGGCAGGGCAACACCCTCTACACCGCCCCGCTGCCCAGCTCCGGCGGCATCGCCCTGGCCCAGCTGATCGGCATCAAGGAAGCCCGCGCCGCCGACTTCAAAGGCGTCGAGCTGAACTCCGCGCGCTACATCCACCTGCTCGCCGAGATCGAGAAGCGCGTGTTCGCCGACCGCGCCGACTACCTGGGCGACCCGGACTTCTCCAAGGTGCCGGTGCAGCAGCTGACCGACCCGGCCTACATCGCCCAGCGCGCCCGCGAGGTGAACCCCGGCGCCATCTCCGCCACCGAGAAGGTCCGCCCCGGCCTGGAACCGCACCAGACCACCCACTTCTCCATCGTCGATGCCCAGGGCAACGCCGTCAGCAACACCTACACCCTCAACTGGGACTTCGGCAGCGGCGTGGTGGTCAAGGGCGCCGGCTTCCTGCTCAACGACGAGATGGACGACTTCAGCGCCAAGCCCGGCGTGGCCAACGCCTTTGGCGTGGTCGGCAGCGACGCCAACGCCATCGAACCCGGCAAGCGCATGCTCTCCTCCATGAGCCCGAGCATCGTCACCCGCGACGGCAAGGTCAGCCTGGTGCTCGGCACCCCCGGCGGCTCGCGCATCTTCACCTCGATCTTCCAGGTGCTGAACAACGTCTACGACTTCAAGCTGCCCCTGGAGAAGGCCGTGGCCGCCCAGCGCGTGCATCACCAGCTGCTGCCCAAGGACACGATCTACTACGACGCCCACGCCCCGCTCACCGGGCCGGTGGCCGAGCAGCTCAAGGCCATGGGCTACACCCTGGAGGACCAGGGCTGGAACATGGGCGACATCCAGGCCATCCGCGTCGATGGCAGCACCCTGGAAACCGCTTCCGACCCTCGCGGCCGTGGTGTCGGCCGGGTGGTGAAACACTGACCCAGGCGGCCCGCCGCCGACCGGGCGGCGGGCTGGCACGGCCCGGATGACTATGATGCAATGCCCCACCACCAGCCTCCGTGCCGTCCCGCCCGCCCTCACCGTGAAGCCGCGCCTGCTCCGCCACCTCTCGCTGACCCTCCTGCTGCTCCTGGCCATGCTGGGCGCCGGCTGGGTGGTCTATCACCTCAGCGAACAGGCCGGCATCCGCGCCCTGGCCAGCAACGGCGAACGCCAGCTGGAACTCCACGCCCGCGCCGTTGAGAGCGAGATCAACCGCTACACCTACCTGCCCAGCCTGCTGGAGCTGGAGTCCAGCGTCAGCCACCTGCTGCTCAACCCCACGCCCTACCGGCGCAACCTCGTCAACGACTACCTCGAAGGGCTCAACCGCCGCAGCGGCAGCCGCGCCACCTTCCTGCTCGACACCGAAGGCCGTGTGCTGGCCACCAGCAACTGGCGCGATGCCGACAGCTTCCTCGGTGAAGACCTGGCCTTCCGCGCCTACTACCAGGACGCCATGAAAGGCCTGCCGGGCCGCTTCTACGGCATCGGCAGCACCACCGGCGAAGCCGGCTACTACCTGGCCCACGGCCTGCGCTACCAGCAGCGGATCATCGGCGTCGCCGTGGTCAAGGTGAAGCTGGAGGCCCTGCAGGAGCGCTGGGAAAAGGCCCGCCTGCACGCCTTCGTCAGCGACGAGAACGGCATCATCATCCTCTCCAGCGACCCGGCCCTGCGCATGAAGGCGGTCCGCCCGCTGTCCGCCGACGACCGGGAGCGCCTGGCCCGCAGCCTGCAATACCACTGGTCGGCCCTCGACGAATGGCAGCCCAGCGCCCGCCAGGACCTGGGCGAAGGCCTGGAGATCATCAGCTTCCCCAACGGCGAAGGTACCGGCAGCGTCGCCTACCTCTCGCAGGCGCGCCTCCTCAACGACACCCGCTGGCACTTCACCCTGCTCTCGCCCCTGGCCGACCTGCGCCGCGAAGCGGTGATCCACGGCCTGCTCGCCGCCGCCGGGCTGGCCCTGCTGGCCTTCCTCGGCATCGCCTGGAACGAACGGCGCAAGGTCCTCGCCACCCGCCTCGCCGCCCGCGAAGCCCTGCTGGCCGCCAACAACGAACTGGAACGCAAGATCGGCGAGCGCACCCAGGACCTCATCGCCAGCAACCAGCGCCTGATGGACGAGATCCGCGAGCGCAAGCAGACCGAGGAAAATCTGCGCAAGGCCCAGGACGGCCTGGTGCAGGCCGGCAAGCTGGCGGTCATCGGGCAGATGTCCACCAGCATCGCCCACGAACTCAACCAGCCCCTCGCCGCCCTGCGCACCCTCTCCGGCAACACCGTGCGCTTCCTCGCCCGGGGCGCCCTCGACGTGGCCAGCACCAACCTCACCGCCATCAACGAACTGGTGGACCGCATGGGCCGCATCACCGCCAGCCTGCGCGCCTTCGCCCGCCGCGCCGACGACCATGGCCAGGCCTCCCTCGGCAAGGCCGTGGACGCCGCGCTGTTCATCCTCCACACCCGACTGGAGAAGAGCCCCATCACCCTGCACCGCACCTGCGCCGAAGCCGAACTGGCCATCGACCAGACGCGCCTGGAGCAGATCCTGGTCAACCTCATCGCCAACGCCCTGGACGCCCTTGCCGGCCACGACGACGGCCAGATCTGGCTGGAAGGCCGCGACGAACAGGGCCGCTACCGCCTGGAAGTACGCGACAACGGCCCCGGCATCGCCCCCGACGCCCGCGTGCACCTGTTCGAGCCCTTCTTCACCACCAAGCCCGGCGAGCACGGCCTCGGCCTGGGGCTGACCCTCTCCGCCAGCCTGGCCACCGCTGCCGGCGGCAGCCTCGGCGTGCGCCACCCGGAAGCCGGCGGCACCGCCTTCGAACTGCTCCTGCCCTACGCCGCTCACCGCGAGCCCGCGCCGAGGACCCCGACATGACCGAGCCCCTCACCGTCCTCATCGTCGAAGACGATCCCCACGTGCTGCTGGGCTGCCAGCAGGCGCTGATCCTCGAGGACATCCCCTGCATCGGCGTCGGCAGTGCCGAGGACGCGCTGGCCCAGGTCGGCGCCGACTTCGCCGGCATCGTCATCACCGACATCCGCCTGCCGGGCATCGACGGCCTGGAGCTGCTCAGCCGCCTCAAGGCGCGCGACCGCAGCCTGCCGGTGGTGCTGATCACCGGCCACGGCGACATCAGCATGGCGGTCAACGCCATGCGCGACGGCGCCTACGACTTCATGGAGAAACCCTTTTCCCCCGAGCGCCTGGTGGAGGTCGCCCGCCGTGCCCTGGAAAAACGCAGCCTCGACCGCGAGGTCAGCGCCCTGCGCCGCCAACTGGCCGGGCGCCAGTCCCTGGAGCAGCGCATCATCGGCCGCTCCCCGGCAATCCAGGCCCTGCGCGAGCTGATCGCCAACGTCGCCGACACCGCCGCCAACGTACTGATCGAAGGCGAGACCGGCACCGGCAAGGAGCTGGTCGCCCGCTGCCTGCACGACTACAGCCGCCGCCGCGACCACGAGTTCGTCGCCCTCAACTGCGGCGGCCTGCCGGAAAACCTGTTCGACAGCGAGATCTTCGGCCACGAGGCCCACGCCTTCACCGGCGCCGGCAAGCGCCGCATCGGCAAGATCGAGCACGCCAACAAGGGCACCCTGTTCCTCGACGAGATCGAGAGCATGCCCATCAACCTGCAGATCAAGTTCCTCCGCGTGCTGCAGGAGCAGACCCTGGAGCGCCTCGGCTCGAACCAGCCGATCCCGGTGGACTGCCGGGTGATCGCCGCCACCAAGACCGACCTGGACGACGCAGGCAAGGCCGGCACCTTCCGCAGCGACCTGTACTACCGCCTCAACGTGGTGACCCTGGAACTGCCGCCCCTGCGCGAGCGGCGCGAAGACATCCTCATGCTCTTCGAGCATTTCCTGCAGCTCGCCTCCCTGCGCTTCGACCGCCCCGCGCCCACCCTGGACAACGCCACCGCCTCCAGCCTCATGGCCCACGACTGGCCGGGCAACGTGCGCGAGCTGCGCAACGTCGCCGAGCGCTACGCCCTCGGCCTGCCGGCGCTGAAAAAGAGCGGCCAGGCGCCCGACGGCAATGCCCCGTCCTTCGCCGAAGCGGTGGAAGTCTTCGAGCGCAACCTCATCGGCCAGGCCCTGGAGCGCCACGCCGGCAACATCAGCCAGGCCGCCCTCAGCCTCGGCATGGCCAAGACCACCCTGTTCGACAAGGTCAAGAAGTACGGCCTCTGAATCCGCCGGGCGGATCGGGTGTGAACCCGATGGCGGCAGGGCCGAACCGTTTTGTGGTCCAATGCCGCCCCTCGTCAGACAAGGACGCACGATGACCACACGGATACTCGCCCTGCCCCTGCTCGCCACCACGCTCCTGCTGGGGGGCTGCGACAGTGATTTCGCCACCCTCACCTTCGAGCGCTCGGTGCGCAAGGCACCGTTCGGCGACGAGCTCCTGCCGGTCTACCGCGAGCAGCTGGAGGCGCTGATGCAGGCACAAGGCATCGACCCGACCCGCATCACCCCACGCATCAAGAACAGCCTGGGCACGGAGCTGGTGCTCAGCGAACCGATCTTCGGCGGCCTGGAACCGGCCCAGAAGAGCGCCCTGCAGGCCGCCCTCAAGGCCATCGTCGATGCCCGCCAAGCACCGCTGGACATGCACCTGACCCTGCACCCCGACGACATGCCCCCGAGCCTCCCCCGCGCACGGGAAAAAGCCCTCGAACTGCCCCGCGAGTACGACGCCCACTTCACCCTCGACGCGGTGTCCCTCAGCGTGGCGTTCGGCATGACCGACCTGGTCAACGCAGCCCTGAAGGGCTCGCTGAACATGCAGAGCGAGGTGATGTGCAACGTCACCGCGCAGTTCGAACCCGCCCTGCCCTTCATCGGCATGAAGGTGCCGGAAGAGGAAGGCCCCTACCGCACCCTGATGGTGAAGGACCTCGCCAGCGCTTACTCCTACGACGAGATCCCGGTGGAAGTGCGTTTCGCCGACCCGGACCTGCAGGCCCTGGTGAGCCAGCAGAAGGTGCAGGTCACCTCGGCCATTACCGACCGCTCGACCCCCTTCCGCAACAAACGCGGCCTGAAGCAGTTCGAGTTCATCATCGGCCCCGTCGGCACCGTCAATCACGAGAACGCCAAGGTGGATTTCTATTCCCACACCGACCTGGCGGTGAAATGCGAGCACCTGGCCGGCGCCCTTGGCCGCCCCTTCAGCTACAAGCTGGGCGACTCGCTGGATCGGCTGGCCTCGGTGGTCTTCTACTGAGGCACGGCGGGGTGGCGGCACGGGCCACCCCACTGATCGAAATCCGGTTGGGCGCCGGCGCGGATAGCTGTATAAATAGCCAGCCATCCGCCCACCCTGTTCCGCCATGCCCAGCGCCCTCGACGACCCGTTCTATTACCTGAACAACTTCCGCACCGTGCTCGACTGGATCGGCTCGCGCTACGACGACCTGCTGCTGGACGAGGAACGCGCCTTCCTCGCCGCCTTCGCCGGGCTGCCGCGCGAAGCCCAGGCGCTGCTGGTGCGCATGGTGATGCGCAAGGGCGAGCGCTTTCGCGAGAGCAAGCTGGTGTACGCCGAGATCGGCCCCACCCGCGAAGCGGTGCGCCCGCTGCTGGCGCTGGGCTGGGTGGATGCAGCGCCCGCGCTGGACCTGGAGCAGCTGTTCGCCCTGCTGCGCAAACCGGAGATCGCCGCCTGCTTCGGCGCCCAGCTGGGCCGGGGTGACGCACGCAAGGCCGAGCAACTGGCGCGGCTGCAGCCCCTGTACCCCGAACCGCGCCCCTTCGATGCCTGGTGCCCGACGCTGGACGACCGCGTCTACGCGCTGCGCCTGATGCCCCTGTGCGACCGGCTGCGGCTGATGTTCTTCGGCAACCTGACCCAGGACTGGTCCGAGTTCGTGCTCGCCGACCTGGGCATCCACCAGTACGAGCAGGTGGCGCTGGAAGCCGATGCCCGCGGCTTCCGCCACCGCGACGACGTGGACCTGTACCTGCACCTGCACCAGTGCCGCGAGCGGCTGGAAGCCGGCGACGCCTGCCCGGCCACGCTGCTGGCGGACATCCCCCCGGCCAACGACAACCCCTGGCTGCAAGGCCGGCGCGCGCGGCTGCTGTTCCAGCTCGGCCAGCACTGCGAACGCCTTGGCGAGCTGGACCTGGCCCTGGCCGTCTACCGCGACTGCCCCTGGCCCGGCGCACGCATCCGCCAGCTGCGGGTACTGGAGCGCCTGGAAGCCTTCGAGCAGGCCCACGCGCTCGCCCTGGCCCTGGCCGAAGCCCCCGGCGACGAGGAAGAGCGCCAGCACCTGGCGCGCATCCTCCCACGCCTGCAGCGCAAGCTCGGCCTGCCCCGCGCCGGCGCCCGCAAGCCGGCACCGGTAGAGCGGCTGGACCTTCACCTGCCGCGCCCCGAGCCGTTCGTCTCGGTGGAGCACAGCGTGCTGGCTCACCTCAGCGACGACGACGGGCCGGTGCACTACGTCGAGAACACGCTGATCAACTCGCTGTTCGGCCTGCTGTGCTGGGAGGCCATCTTCCACCCGCTGCCCGGGGCCTTCTTCCACCCCTTCCATGCCGGCCCGGCCGACCTGCTGGCCCCGGACTTCCATGCCCGGCGCGCCGAGCGCTTCGCCGCCTGCCTGGCCCGGCTGGACGACGGCAGCTGGCGCGACGCCATGCGCCACACCTACCGCACCAAGCACGGCCTGCAATCGCCCTTCGTCTACTGGGGCGTGTTGGACGAGCCCTTGCTGGAGCAGGCCCTGCATTGCCTGCCGGCCGACCACCTGAAGCACTGGTTCCGCCGCCTGCTGCAGAACATCAAGGCCAACCGTGCCGGGCTGCCGGACCTGATCCGCTTCTGGCCCGGCCAGGGGCGCTACCAGATGATCGAAGTGAAGGGCCCCGGCGACCGCCTGCAGGACAACCAGCTGCGCTGGCTGGACTTCTGCGTCGAGCACGGCATGCCGGTGAGCGTGTGCTACGTGCAATGGGCCGACACCGAGGCCCTCACGGCATGACCTACCGCGTGGCGGTGCGGGCCCTGTGCGAGTTCACCGCCAAGCGCGGCGACCTCGACCTGCGCTTCACCCCCTCCCCCACAGCCCAGGAGGGCATCGCCGGCCACGCCCTGGTGGCGGCCCGGCGGGGCGACGGCTACCAGCGCGAAGTCCCCCTGGCCGGCGCGTTCGGACCGCTGCAGGTGCGCGGCCGCGCCGACGGCTACGACCCGGCAGGCAACCGCCTGGAAGAGGTGAAGACCCACCGCGGCGACCTGGCCCGCCAGCCCGACAACCACCGTCACCTGCACTGGGCTCAGGTGCGCGTCTACGGCTGGCTGCTGTGCGCCGAACGCGGGCTGGACGAGGTGGAGCTGGCCTTGGTCTACCTCGATGTCGCCAGCCAGAAGGAAACCACCTTCACCACCCGCGCCAGCGCCGCCGAACTGCGGGCCTTCTTCGAGGCCCAGTGCCAGGCCTTCCTCGCCTGGGCCGAACAGGAGCTGGCCCACCAGGCCCGGCGCGACGGTGCCCTGCAGGCCCTGCGCTTTCCCCATGCCAGCTTCCGCCTCGGCCAGCGGGAACTGGCCGAGGCGGTGTACAAGGCCGCCAGCACCGGCTGCTGCCTGATGGCCCAGGCGCCTACCGGCATCGGCAAGACCCTGGCCACCCTGTTCCCCCAGCTAAAGGCCCTGGGCGGCGGGCGCCTGGAGCGCCTGTTCTTCCTCGCCGCCAAGACCCCCGGCCGGCAACTGGCCCTGCACAGCCTGGCGACCCTGCGCGACAGCGTGGACGCGTTGCCCGTGCGGGTGCTGGAGCTGAGCGCCCGCGACAAGGCCTGCGAACACCCCGGCAGCGCCTGCCACGGCGACGCCTGCCCCCTGGCACGGGGCTTCTACGACCGCCTGCCGGCTGCCCGCGAGGCAGCTGCGGAACGGCGCTGGCTGGACCGCGCCGCCCTGCGCGAGGTGGCCCTGGCCCACAACGTCTGTCCCTATTACCTGGGCCAGGAGATGGCGCGCTGGAGCGACGTCGTGGTGGGGGACTACAACTACTACTTCGACCTCGGCGCCCTGCTCTTCGGCCTTGCCCAGCTCAACCAGTGGCAGGTGGGCGTGCTGGTGGACGAAGCCCACAACCTGGTGGAGCGCGCCCGCGCCATGTACAGCGCCGAGTTGCGCCAGGGCGCGCTGAAGGCCCTGGTCCGCAGCGTGCCCGGCCCGCTGAGGAAGCCCCTGGAGCGGGTGCAGCGCAGCTGGAGCGAGCTGAACAAGGCCCAGTTGACGGATTACCAGGCCTACGACGAACCCCCGCAGAAGCTGCTGAGCGCGCTGCAGAACGCGGTCACCGCCATCACCGACCACCTGGCGGAACAACCCGGCGCGCCGCTGGACCCGGCGCTGATGACGTTCTACTTCGACGCCCTGCACTTCACCCGCATGGCCGAACTCTTCGACACCCATTCGCTGTTCGACCTGAACGCCTACGGCAGCGGCCGCAACCGCCAGTCCACCCTGTGCCTGCGCAACCTGGTGCCGGCCCCCTTCATCGGCCCGCGCCTGGAAGCCAGTCGCTCCACCGTGCTGTTCTCCGCCACCCTCAACCCGCGCCGCTACTACAGCGACCTGCTGGGGGTGCCAGGCAACACGCCGTGGCTGGAGGTGCAATCCCCCTTCACCGCCGAGCAGCTGCAGGTGCGGGTGGCCCAGCGCCTCTCCACCCGCTACCAGCACCGGACGCAATCACTGGAGCCCATCGTCGAACTGATGGCCGACCAGTTCTACCAGCGCCCCGGCCATTACCTGGCGTTCTTCAGCAGCTACCAGTACCTGGAACAGGTGGCCACGCTGTTCGCCGAGCGCCACCCCTTCATCCCGGCCTGGAGCCAGTCGCGGAGCATGGGCGAGGCCGAGCGCCTGGCCTTTCTCGAACGCTTCACCGAGGGCGGGCGCGGCATCGGCTTCGCCGTGCTCGGCGGGGCCTTCGGCGAAGGCATCGACCTGCCCGGCGAGCGCCTCATCGGTGCCTTCATCGCCACCCTCGGCCTGCCCCAGGTGAACCCGGTGAACGAGCAGTTGAAGCAGCGCATGGGCGCAATCTTCCAGGCCGGCTACGACTACACCTACCTCTACCCGGGCCTGCAGAAAGTGGTGCAGGCCGCCGGCCGGGTGATCCGCACCCAGGGTGACCGGGGCGTGGTGCACCTGATGGACGAGCGCTTCGCCCAACCCGAGATCCGCCGGCTGCTCCCCAGCTGGTGGCGGGTGGAGATGGGTTGAGACCGCACAGGCTATGAGGCTTCGCCCTCGGCGAGTAGCCAGCGGCTGAAGGTCACGAGTGCAGGCGGTGACTCGGCCAGGGGACGGGTCACCAGCACATAACGCTCGCAGAGTTGCGCCAGAGTCGGCCAGGGCGCACTCAGCCTCCCTTCATCCAGGTCACCCTCGACGTAGCGTCTCGGCACCAGCGCCATGCCGAAACCCACCTTGGCAGCCTCGATGAGCAAGGCGTAGCGGTCATAGACCGGCCCCGTAGTCGCGCTGGACAGGGCCATGCCGGTCAACTCGGCATAGCGCGGCCAGCCATTGGGGCTCCCATGTTTGTGCAAGAGGGGCATGCGGGCGGGCGCCTCGCCCGCCAAGTGCGGGTGGCAGACCGCGACCATTGGCTCCTCGAACAACGGCTGCACCTGCATGGAGCGCCAGATGGGATGGTCGTAGTTGATCGCCGCATGCAGGTCGCTGTCCTCCAGAGTGAAGGGCTGCGTACGCTCGCGCAGGTTGATCTCGATATCGGGATGGCGTTGACGGAAGCGCGCGAGCCGAGGAATCAACCAGCGGCTGGCCAAGGTGGGGATGACCCCGATCTCCAAGGCAACGCCAGTGGTTGTCTCACTCATCGCCTGGCGGGTATGCCGCTCCATATCCGCTAACACCGTGCGCATCTGCGCCGCGTAGCGAACACCGGCGCTCGAGAGCTCGACTCGGTTGCCCGCACGGAGGAACAGGTGCACCCCGAGGAACTGCTCCAGCTTGGCGATCTGCCGGCTGATAGCCCCCTCGCTCAATGAGAGTTCATGTGCGGCCCTGGCGAAGCTCTGGTGGCGCGCGGCGGCTTCCAGGGCGAGCAAGGCAGAGGTGCTGGGCAGGCGTCTGGTCATCGGTGGCCATCCGTGGATCGATGGGGCGACAGGATGACGCATGCGCAAGCTGCCTTGCAAAAAAAACGGTAACCCATTGCATGGGGGTCCCCTAGCATGGGGCCGCGATTCTGCAAGAGCCGGAACGCAATCCATGATGATTGGGAGTGCTGCCGTGAAGACGATTGACCGGGCCCTGCTGGGGCTGGGCGTGCTGATTCCGTTCTGGCTGTTCGCGGGTGTCGCACTGACCGCGCTCGCCTATCCGGGCTATAGCCATCTCGACCAGGCGATGAGCCAGTTGGGGGCCACAGGCGCCCCAACACAAGGCTTCTCCGCCTGGGTGAACAACCTTCCGTTGGGGGTGCTGTTCGTGCTCTTCGCGGTGGGTGTGGCGAGGCGCTTTCAGGCATCGCGTCTCGCGCTGGTGAGTGCCTCCCTGATCCTCCTCCACGGTCTGGCCAGTTTCGCCACGGGTTACTTTGCCTGCGACCAGGGTTGCGCGCCGACGCAGCCGTCCGTATCGCAGCAGGTGCACAACCTGGCGGGGCTGTTGATGTTCGCCTCGCTGACCCTGGCCAGCGCCCTGTGGGTGTTCCTCGGCAGACGTCTACTCGATGCCCCCGGCTTCGGGGTATTTTCAGCGCTCTGCGTGGTGCTGGCCCTGGTGACGGTAGTGCTGATGGGCAGGGCCCTCGCCGATGGCCAGCTGTTCGGCCTCTACCAGCGGCTCAACTACGGAGTCTCGGTCACCTGGGTAGCATCCTTGGCGCTACTCGCCTTACGGCGCCAGGCGAAGACCGATGGCGTTGGCAACCTCGGTACTACCAGCTGTTGATGCCCTGGGCGGGCGGCAAGTCCACCTGGCTCGGCGGACCTTCCCTCAACGAATCGCCTCGACTACGATCCGCCGAGGCTGATGCAGCCTGCCGCTCGCATCCTTCGGGAATGGTGAATGCATCGCTCCACCGTCTCCCGTTCAGCACCCTCTTGAATGTCGAAGACCGGCAACGCGAGCCCCATAAGCTTCGACATCTGGAGGCAACATGCAAACCATCCAAAACGCCAAAGTCATGGCCAAGCGGCTGCGGGCCCTGCTAGCCACAAGCAGTCACGACATCAGCCACTCCGCCGCCCTCGAACTGGTCGCCCAACAGCTCGGCTACCGCGACTGGAACACCGCCTCGGCCCAGCTTCGCGACGACACCCAGGGCATCGTGTTCGAGCGCAGCATTCCCATCCTGCGGATGTTCGATGAAGGCAAGGCGCGCGAGTTCTACTGCGACTTCCTCGGCTTCTCGGTCGAATTCGAGCATCGCTTCGAGGCGAATCTACCGCTGTACCTGGGTCTGGACCGCGCCGGGCTCAAGCTGCACCTGTCCGAACACCATGGCGACGCCAGCCCAGGCGCCACGATCTTCGTGCCCATGCGCAACATCGCTGCCCTGCATGACGAACTGATCGGCAAGCACTACAGCTACGGCCGGCCAAACATTGTCGAGCAGGACTGGGGGCAGGAGATGCAGGTCCACGACCCGTTCGGCAATCGCATCCGCTTCTGCCAGTACTGAATCGCACTTCGGTCGGGTGGTGGATCCGCCCGGCCATCTGTGTCCGGCCTCAACCGGCGGCTATCGCCTCGTCACGGCTGGCCGAGGGGCTCTGTCCGGTCCAGCGTTTGAAGGCCCGGCGAAAGCCACGCACGTCGCTGTAGCCGAGCGCTTCGGCGATGCGCTCGATGGGCATATCCGGGTTACTTAACAAGCTCATGGCCCGCGCCCGGCGCACCTGTTCCAGCAGGGTTTCGAAGGTGATGCCGTGCTCGCTCAGGCGCCGGCGCAGGGTCCGGCTGCTCATGTTCAGCCCGTGGGCCACGGCGTCTATGGGGCTGCCCTGGGGCAGGTCGCGGGCGATGGCGCGCTCCACGGTCTGCAGGAGGCTGGCCTTCTGCTGCACCTGGGCGCTTTCCAGCTCCAGCAATTGCAGGGCCTGCCGCAGGGCCACCGGCTGGTGGCCGGGCAGCGTCCTGTCCAGCCAGTGGCTGGCGAACACCATGCGGTTGTGCAGGCAACCGAAGTGCAGGTTCGGCCCCAGCAGACGCTGGTACTGCTCGACGTAGGGCGGCGCGCCATGGGTGAACTCGAAGCTCAGGGGCTGGAATTCGGCGCTGGCCAGGGCGCGGTTGTAGACCATCAGGCTGGCGAAGAACTCTTCCACCGCAAACACCTGCACATCGGCGTAGGGCAGCCGGCACACCACCTCCACGAAGCTCTCGGCGGCCCCCTCGTGCAGGCTGTAGACGGCCATGCTGCCAGCGGTGTGCTGGAAACGCAGGCCCACCTCGAAGGCGTCGCGCAGGGTCTTGCACAGCGACAGCACGTGGCCGAGCAGGCCGAGAGTACCGAGCACGTTGCGGTGCCCCACCCACAGCCCCAGCCCCCCTTCCGGGAAGGCCGCGAGGGCGCGCTGGATCAGGGTCGCCGCCTGGCGGTAGGAGATGCGCTGGGCCGGGTCCTGGAGGTCATCGGGGGTGAAGCCCAGGCCACGGCACAGGCGTTCGCTGCTGATGCCCCGGTCGCTCACCACCTCCGCCAGGGTCTGCAGCAGGAAGGGTGAAACCTGGGCCAGATCGTACTGGGCGTCGAGGGGCGTGAGGGTCATGGCAGGCACATCCGAATCCGGCGCCTGAGGGTTCTTGTTGTGGGGCCAGGCGCGCAGGGTGGCCATCATAACGCGTTCGGGATCGACCCAAGAGGGGTTGTAACAGCGTATTGCAGCCTGGCCTTCAATGCCCCCTGCCTGTCCGGCAATGCCCTGCTCCGCCAGGCCGCCAGCGCTTATTCCTATGGCGCCGCCCGAGGGGCCCTCCGGCGGCGTCCACACACAATAACAATGAGCCCCCCCATGAACCCGAACCGTGCCACTTGGCTGCTTCCCTCTGCAGCCGCCCTCGCCATCGCCCTGCCACTGGCCGCCCAGGCCACCGAGAACGGTGTCGACAACATCGGCCCCGGCACCGATGGCTTCTTCGTCCTGCCGCTGGACGTGAACAGCCTTCCGGACCACATGTTCGCCTTCAACCTCTACTACAACCACTACGAGTCTAAGAAGCTGGACATCAGCTCCCTGGGCGGCAAGGTGCCGGAGGTGAAGATCACCTCCGACGCGATCATCCCGCGCCTGGACTACCTCAGTCCGCTGCGGCTGCTGGGCGGCCGGGTCGGTGGCTACGTGGCGCAGCCGTACATGCGCCAGCAGGTGGCGCTGTTCGGCCAGCAGAGCCGCCGCGAAGCCCAGGGCGACACCACCATCGCGCCGCTGATTCTCTGGGACATGGGCAAGGACCTGACCCTGGGCGCCGCCCTGGAGATCACCCTGCCCACCGGCAGCTACGATGCCGCGCGGCCGGCCAACACCGGCAACAACTTCGTCACCTACAAGCCGCTGCTCTCGGCCACCTGGCAGCCCAGCGAGCGCACCGAGCTGTCGGTCAAGGCCACCTACAGCTTCAACAAGGAGAACCCGGACACCGACTACCAGTCCGGCCAGCTGTTCCACTTCGACTACTCCACCAGCTACCGGGTGACCGACAACCTGCGCCTGGGCCTGAACGGCTACTACGTGAAACAGACCACCGACGACAAGCAGTTCGGCCGCACGGTGACCTTCATGGGCGAGGACGTGGACGACGGCGTGCGCGGGCAGGTCTTCGCCATCGGCCCGGCGGTGCACCTGACCTTCCTCAAGTACGCCAGCGTGGAGATGCGCTGGGCCAAGGAGTTCGCCGTGGAGAACCGCCCGGAAGGCGAGATGCTCTGGGCCAAGCTGAACCTGCCGTTCAGCCTCTGAACCTTCCCGGAACGCAGAACCCCAGGCAATGGCCTGGGGTTCTCTCAGTCAGTTGGCGTCGACCGCAGGAGCGAGCGCTGCTCGCAAAGCGCTTCACCCAGGGGTGGCTGACCCTGCGCTCAGCTGTACACCGGCCACTGCTCGACGATGCGCCCGTCACGCACCGCCAGCAGGTCGCCGAACTGCAGGAGGATGGATTCGGACTGGGTCGGCCGCAGGAACACCTGGTCATCCACGGACAGGCCGACAGCGTGGGAGCCATTGATCATTTCCTGGTTGGAACTGCGCCCGTAGAGGCCGTTGAACTGCAGGCCCTTGGGCGACTCCGGCTCGGCCATCCAGTTGCCGCCGTAGATGAAGAAGGTCTCGCGCTGGTTCGGGTCCCACCAGGAGAACAGCGCCGACTTGCCGTCCAGCGCCGGAATGCGCACCGCGCCGGTGCTCTTGAGCACCGGGGTGGCGATGTAGGCCGCCGGCTGGTGCTCCTCCAGGGAGGGCAGGTCGTAGTGGGTGGGCTTGAGCAGTGCCGAGCCCACCGAGACCTCGCTGCTGGTGCGCTCGCGCTCGTGCATGCGGTAGCTGGGGCTGCCGGCGGTGTTCAGGGTCAGGTCCGGGCGCCACAGCGTTGGGTGCCGGGTGCGGGCGTAGTCGACGAAGCCGTCGTACAGCGTCATCACCTTGGCGAAGAGCGCCTCGGGTGAGCCGAGGATGCCGGGCACGCCCATGCCGACGAAGGGGTCGTAGCCCATGAAGCCCGCGAACTCCAGGTGCTGCGGGTTGGCACCGATCAGCTCGAGCATCCGCCCGAGGCCGGCCGTGTCCTGCACGCCGCCCCGGTGCAGCCCCACGTCCAGTTCGATGTTGATGCGCATGCGGATGTTCAGGGCCTTGGCCAGCGCCAGGTACTGCGCCAGTCGCTCGGGGGTGTCGAGCAGCCACTGCAGCTGCCGGGCCGGGTCGAACGGGCCGCGATGAGCCTCGTAGAACAGCTGCGCCGCACGCACCGGCAGGGGCTTGCCGAGCAGGATGTCCGACTCGGGGAAGCGCTCGGCGTCGTGGTTGAGGAAGGGCTGGTGGAACGACATCAGCCGCTGGGTGCCGGCACGCTTGGCGATGTAGTCCAGCAGTTGCGGCGACGGCAGGGACTTCTCCACCAGGCGAAGCGACTTGCCGGCACGACGCACCGACTGCATCACCACGTCGATGTTGTGGTCCAGCCGGTCGAGGTCGATCAGCATCACCGGGTGCATCGGCCCCTGGGCCTTCAGCTCGCGGTTCAGGCGGGCGAAGTAATCGCTGTACGGGGCGCCCTTGTCGGCCGGCCGCAGCCAGGCGCCGACACCGGCGAGCAATACGCCGGCACCGGCCGTGCCGACGAGGAATTTGCGACGGTTCATGGCTTCTCCTTGTTATCCGGCCACGCCGAGGATCGAGGACAGGTGCGCATTGAGGAACTTGCCGCTCGGGTCCAGCGCCTGGCGCACCTCGGTGAATTCCTTCCAGCGCGGGTAGAGCGCCTGCAGGGTGCGCGCGTTGAGCGTGTGCAGCTTGCCCCAGTGCGGCCGGCCGGCGTACTTCCAGAAGATCGGTTCGACGGCGGCGAAGAAGTTGTGGTGGTCCATGCTGTAGTGCTGGTGCACGGAGATGGAGCAGCTGTCGCGGCCCTCGAACATGCTCAGGGGGATGTCGTCGGCCTTCACGTAGCGGTACTCGATGGGGAACCAGGTGCGCAGGTCCTTGTCGCGGATCAGCGCGAGGATCTCCCGCAGGCAGGCTGGGCCATGCTCGGCGGGCACCGAGTACTCCATCTCGTTGAAGCGCACGTTGCGCACGTTGGCGTAGATCTCGTGGGAGTCGCCGACCCGGTCGTCGAAGCTGGCGATGTGGCGCAGGCTGTTGAGCAGCGCGCGGCGTGCGGCGGGGAAGTCGCTGCCGTACTTGTCGAGGTTCTCGATGATCTTCACGAAGCCGTTGCCGCCCTCCTCCTCCGGGTCCAGCGGTGGCGTGGCCGGGTCGGTGGTCTCGTTGAGGGCGACGGACAGCGCGTAGTCGGAATGGGTGATCACCAGCATCTCCCAGTGCTGGTTGTCGCGGGTGAGGTTGCCCACGTCCTCCAGCAGTTCCTCGGTGCTGGCGATCCACTGCTTCTCGCGCAGGCGATAGGCCTCGCGGTTCTGCAGGCGCACCCGCGTCGCCACGCCCAGGGCCCCCAGGGACACCCGCGCGGCGTTGAACACCTCGGGGTGGCGCTGGGCGTCGCAGTCCAGCACCTCGCCGCTGGCGGTCACCAGTTGCAGGCCGGTGACCTGTGAGGAATAGGAGCCGAAGCCGACGCCGGTGCCGTGGGTCGAGGTGGCGATCGCCCCGGCCAGGGTCTGGTAGTCGATGTCGGCCATGTTCGGCAGCGCCTGGCCGACCGTCTGCAGCGCCGGCCCCATCAGGGACATCGGCGTGCCGGCGGCGAACTCCGCCTGCAGGGTGGCCGGGTCATGGGCGAGCAGGCCGTTGAAGTAGGCCAGCGACACCAGGGTGCCGTCGGTGGGCACCAGGGCGCTGAAGGAGTGGGCCGAGCCCACCGGGCGGACCTTGCCTTCGGCCTGGCGGATGACCTGGACCAGCTCGTCCAGGCTCTGCGGGGCGAGGCGTGCCTGGGGCAGGCAGCTCTGCCCACCGGACCAGTTGCGCCAGGGGATCAGCCGGGGCGCGCGGGCCAGTTCCGCCAGCGCCGGGGTGCAGGCCAGCGCGGTGAAGGCGCCGGCGACGCCGGCCCGTTGCAGCAGCTGGCGTCGGGTGAGGTTCATAGCCATGGGGGACGCCTTATTCGAGGTGCTGACCGGACATGAAGGAAATCAGCGCCAGGAACTGTTCTTCCGAGCACTGCATGCACATGCCCATCGGTGGCATGCCCTTGAAGCCGTTGATGCTGTGGTCCAGCAGGCTGTCGGTGCCTTGGGCGACACGCGGCGCCCAGGCGGCGGCGTCACCGCTCTGCGGCGCCCCGGAGGCGGGGTTGGCGTGGCACAGCTTGCAGCTGGTGTCATAGACCTTGGCCAGGGCCGGGTCGGCCGGTGCCAGGGTGGCGGCGTTCTGCGGCGCGGCCGGCTTGGCCTCTTCGCCACAGCCGCCGAGCAGCCCGGCCAGGGCCAGCAGGGCGGGAATCAGCAGGTTCGCGGGTTTCGGCATCGCACTCCCCTCTTCTACCGTGCCAGGCGGCACGGCGCTTGTTGTGGTGGGTAGCGCGCCACGTTACGCCAGGTGCCTCCGGGCGCTGAGGGCATTGGCGGACAGCGAGGGGGCTTGGCAGGACAGCGCGATGATCGCGCCGGAAACCACAGGGTGCGGAAGTGCCTCAGCCGAGGGTCTTGGTCATCTCGCGGGTGGCTGCCCAGCCGAGGGCCTGGTACACCGGGCGGCCGACCTCGGTGGCGTGCAGCACGGCGAAGCCCAGGCCGCGCCGGGCGAACTCGGCTTCCGCCAGCTTCATCAGCGCCGTCGCCAGCCCCCGACGCCGGTAGGCCGGCTCGACGTAAACGTTGAGCACGTAGCCGCGCTGCTCCTGGGTCGGGTGGGCCGGGTGCGGTGGCCAGTCGATGCTCATCAGGCCGATGCCAGCCGCCGGGCTGCCCTCGTCCATCACCATGAAGCCGTAGTAGCGGCCGTCCTCCAGGCGCACCCGCAGCCAGGGGCGGAAGTGCTCGGTCATCACCCGCAGCGCAGCCGGATCACCTCCGGCTTCGAGGAACATCGCCTCGCGGTGCCTGCAGATCAGTTCCAGGTCGTCCGGTACCAGCTGCCGTACCTGCAGCCCACCGAAATCGCTTGCCTCGATACCCTCTTCCATCGCCCTATCCTCCCTGGTTGAGCGCCGATCCTAGGGGCATCGCGTGCCATGGCATAGGCACAGATCGAGGTGGGAAAGGCCATACACCCGACGGGATGGAACCTGCCGGGGACAAGGACGGGTCGAACCCAGGTGGACTGATGAAACAGGAGGGTAGGAGATGGAACGATTCACCGGAGGCTGCCTGTGTGGCGACCTGCGCCTGGTGGCGGAGGGTCGGCCGTACCGGGTCGGGCTGTGCCACTGCCTGGACTGCCGCAAGCATCACGGGGCGCTGTTCCATGCCTCGGCGATCTTCCCCGAGGCGGCGGTGACCCTCGAAGGGACCGCCCACGCCTACGCAGGCCGGCATTTCTGCCCCCGGTGCGGGTCATCGGTGTTCAACCGTTCGGGCGATGAGGTGGAGGTCAACCTGGGGGCGCTGGACGCGCCCGACCAATTGATGCCGACCTACGAGAGCTGGGTGATCCGACGCGAGTCCTGGCTGCCGGCCTTCCCACTGGCCAGGCACTACTCCCAGGATCGCGACCCGACCAGCCGCTACGAGGACTGACGGCACGCACCGCCACATCTCCGCACGGCTGGCGTACGGCAGCGGCTAGAAGGTGTAGGCGATGCCGGCCTGTACGGTGCGCGGCGCGCCGGGGTAGGCATAGAGGTTGAAGGCGCCCTCCTCGTACTCCTCGTTGAGCAGGTTCTTCACGTCCAGGTTCAGACGTACCTGCGGCGTCAGTTGGTAGAAGCTGAGCAGGTCGACGACGGTATAGCCCTTCATCACATAGGTGCTGGAGGAGGTCTGCCCGGCGCGGTCGTCCACGTAGCGCACGCCGGCACCCAGGCCCAGGCCCTTGGCGGCGCCGTCCTGGAACTCGTAGACGTTGAGCAGGCTGAAGCTGTTGCGCGGGATATTGGCCAGGCGGGTACCCTTCTTCAGGCTGTTGTCGCGGGTCACCTCGGCATCGACAAAGGCGTAGCCGCCGGTCATGCGCCACTCAGGGGTGAGGTTGCCGGCGATGTTGAGGTCGAAGCCACGGCTGCGTACTTCGCCGGCGGCAACGCTGAAGGCAGAATCCAGGGGATCGAGGGTGAGCACGTTCTGCTTGACGATGTGGTAGATGGCCGCGTCGACGCTGAGCTGCTGGTCCGGCGACTCCCACTTCAGGCCCACCTCGTAGGCCTTGCCTTCCTCAGGATTGAAGCCATCGCCCTGGCGACTCGCACCGGTGTTGGGCTTGAAGGACTTCGACGCGTTGGCATACAGCGCCAGGCTATCGGTGAGGTCGTAGATCACCCCCAGGCGCGGGGTGGTGGCGGTGTCCGCCGTGCTCCAGTCGCGGCTGCCTGGCAGACGGTTGTCGTAATCGTGCTCGTAGCGCTCCACACGTACGCCCGCCAGCACCTTGAAGCGTTCGGTGAGGGCGACCTGGTCCTGGACGAACGCCGCCCAGGTGGTGAGGTTTTCCTTGTCGTGGGTGGTCACGCGGGTCAGTGCCGGACGTGCCTGGCCGGTGGCGGGGTTGAAGATGTCCACGGTGTAGTCGCCGGTCGAACCGCCGGAGCGGCGGATGATGGACCTGTAGTGGTAGTCCTCGTATTCCACGCCAGTCAGCAGGGTGTGTGCCAGGCCGAAGGTGTCGAAGTGGCCAGTGAGGTTGAGCTGGTAGTCGCGGTCGCTCCAGTCCAGCTTGCGGTAGTTGAAGTTGCGCCCCAGGGTGCGCCCGTCAGCCTGCAGCCCGTTGGCTTCGATGGCGTTGCCCTGCAGGGTGCCGTTGAGGTCCTGCACGCCGCCAGCGAGGGTCCAGTCGGCGTTGAGGGCATGCTCGAAGCGCAGTTGCAGCATGTCGTTGTCGTTGTGCAGCCGGTTGTCACTGCCCGAGCCCCAGGCATTGGTGTCGCGAGAGGGGTTACCGGCCTGGTTGGGGTAGCGGGTCAGGCCCCGGTCGAGGGGATGGTTGTTGCGCATCAGGTCGGCTTCGAGGGTGATGCGCGTGTCGTCGGTGGCCTGCCAGCTGATGACCGGCGCCACGTCGTAGCGCTCGCTCTCGACGTTGTCGCGGAAGCTGTCGCCCCCCTCCCCCAGCAGGTTCAGGCGGTAGGTCACGCGGCCTTCCTCGTCGAATGCGCCAGTGGTGTCCAGGGTGCTGCGGTACAGGCCCTGGTCGGTAACCTGCGCGCCGAGCGTGGTCTTGCGCTCGGCCTGGGGCTGCTTGGTCACCACGTTGAAGGTGCCGCCCGGATCGCCACGGCCATAGAGGCTCGACGCCGGCCCGCGCAGGACTTCAAGGCGCTCGATGGTGTTGGCGTCCGGCGCATTGGGATAACCCCGGTTGATGGGGAAGCCATTGCGATAGAACTCGCCGGTGGTGAAGCCGCGCACGGTAAAGGTGGTCAGCCCCTGGCCCCCGAAGTTATTGGCGCGACCGACGCCACCGGCGTAGTCCAGCGCCTCCTGCAGGCGCGTTGCCCCGGTGTCCTCGACCACGTCGCGGGGGACCACGGTCACCGACTGCGGGGTTTCATGCAAGGCCGTATCGGTGCGCGTGGCGCTGGCTGACCGGGTCGCCTTGTAGCCCTTCACCGGCCCATCCGCGCGCTCCCATGCTTCAGCCTGGGCATCGATGTTCAGGGCATTGAGTTCCAGCGAACCGGTGCCGTCGGCGGAGAGTGGTGGTTCGGCACTGAAAGCGGGGGCGGCAGCCTGGAGCAGGCAGAGGGACAGAAGGGTACGGCGCATCGAAAGGCGGTTCCTTGCAAGACGAGGTGAAGGTAGTTGTAGGAATGCGCCGCACGCTATCACAAATGACAAGCTTTATCATTCGCAAACAATACCTTGTCCTACAAAATCTTCTTGCCCGGGCGCTACCAGCGAGCCGCCCAACCCTTCAAGGGTGGCTCGCTGACAAAGACCAGCGCGCCCTCACTTGCACGCCTTCAAATTCACCGCCCCCACGAAGTGGTTGCCGTGTCCCATCACACAGGCCACGCGCTGGTTGCGGTTCCGCTCCCAGGCTTCCACCGGGTACTGCTTGTTCCAGGCGGTGTAGAGCTGGCGGTCCTGCTTGGACAGGCGCAGGCCGTAGCGTTCGCTCATGTAGAAGTAGGTGCGCGCGATCATCCCGCGGATCTGCTGGCGCGGCATGGCCTTGCGTGCCTTGAAGTCCACCACCATCGGGCAGGCGCCGTACTGGCTGGGCGCCTGGGGCAGCCAGCCGAAACCGTAGTTGCTGCGGTCGCCGTTCACCTCGCCGATGCTCGGCACCAGGTTGTGCAGGTCGGCTTCGGCCCGGCGGTAGGCGTCATCGTGACGGGCGCAGTTCTCGCGGCCGCCGTTCTGCCAGCACTTGCGCTGGTGGCCGATGACCCAGGCCGGGACGATGTGCTCCCACTCGATGCGGCTGGCGCGTTTGGCATTGGTCCGCGGGACGTAGCCACAGCTCTTGAGGTCCACCTTGTTGCCGCTGTAGCGGCAGCCGCAATAGAACTCGACAGGGTGGGAAGCGTAGAGCTTCCAGGCGGCTTTCTTGGCTTCCTGGAAGGTGCGCGGCGCGGTGGCCTGGGCGGTACCGGCCAGCAGGAGGGAGAGCAGCAGGACGAAACGGATCATGGATCAGGGGATTCCCGTACAGCGTGGAGAGGCACTCACTGACAGCGGTTCTTCATCGGAGTTTTGTTGCCAGGGGATGAGTTCAACGAGTATATGTATATTCATACAGTATTCAATGAGAATCGTCCGATGATGCCTTCAGCCCCCATGCCCTTGCCAAAACCGCTGTCACAAATCCCTGGGATGATCCGTTCCCGGAAACACCCGCTGCCGCTGCGCGTTGCCGGCGGTCCGGACAACCCTGCACCACGCCGGCCGGCTGGAAGCCGCCATGGGGCGCGGTGCCTGCACTGATGAGGAGAACAGGGATGGTCGACGTGATGCAGTTGAAGTACACGGTCAACCGCATGGCGGTGTCCGAAGTACGCGAAGCGGTGGACGAACTGCTGCTGGAGGGGCTGGTGACCGACGGCAAGACGCCCTTCACCCGGGTGCACTTCAACACCTGCCTGGCGGAGATCGAGGCGCTGTTCCAGCGGGCGGGCTACCACCGGCCGCTGGACGTGGTGGGCTACCAGGGGCTGGTGTATGCGCTGTTCGACCCGACCCGCTGGGAGCCGGTGGAGGTGCTGCGCTGGCTGAAGGACTACGTGGAGAACGCCCAGGCCTGCCGCTCCCTGGCACGCACCGCCGACGAGCTCAGCGCCGCTGGGCGTACGCCGTGAACAGGCCGCTGCCGACGATGATGGCGATGCCAACCACGCCGATGGCATCCGGCGCGTGGTCGAAGAGCAGGTAGCCGAGCAACCCGGCGAAGACGATCTGCCCGTAGCTGAACGGTGCCAGCAAGGCCGGCGAGGCATACCGGAACGCCTGGGTCAGCAGCATGTGCCCGCCCATGCCGCAGGCGCCCAGGGCCAGCATCAGCAGGCCGTGGCCGGTGGTGGTGGGCAGGCTCCAGAAGAACGGCACCAGGGTGCTCATGATCAGGGTGTTGGTGAGGCCGGTTATGAAGTTGGTGGTGGCCGGGCTGTCGTAGCGCGAGAGGATGCGCGTCAGCAACTGGTAGAAGGCGAAGCACACCGCAGCCGAAACCGGCAGGAGCACCGCCGGGGTGAACAGCGCGCCCCCGGGCCGCACGATCAGCAGCACCCCACCCAGCCCCAGCAGGACCGCCACCCATTGCCCGCGGGTGACGCGCTCCTTCAGCAGTGGCACCGACAACGCCGTGACCAGCAGCGGCGCCAGGAAGATCACCGAGGTCGCCTCCGCCAGGGGGATGTAGCGCAACCCGGTGGTGAACAGCAGGCTCACCCCGATCAGGCACAACGCCCGCGCCACCTGCAGCCCGGGGCGCTTCGCCCGCAGCACCCGCAAGCCCTGCTGCGGCAGCAGGTAGCCGGCCAACAGCAGCGTGTGCACCAGGTAGCGCACCCACACCACCATGATGATCGGGTAGAAGGCCGACAGGTATTTGGAGATGGCGTCGTGGCTGGAGAACAGGAAGATCGCCACGCAGATCAGCAGGATGCCCTTCAAGGGCTCCTCGCGGCGCAGCGATGGGGTACTGGGGCTCATGCGGGGTTCCGGGCAGTCTGCGGCCGATATGTTTAGCAGACTAATGATGAGGCGGCTCAGAAAATAGCGACTTGAGCGACCGACCTCAACTCAGCGCGACCGGTCTGGGGTTATCCTAGCCGCCCCTCCCCGACCCCGCCCGGCCCGATGAACCCCGAAGACCTCCTGCTGCTGGTGACCCGCGAGATGCCCTACGGCAAGTACAAGGGCCGCCTGATCGCCGACCTGCCCGGCCACTACCTCAACTGGTTCGCCCGCGAGGGCTTCCCCAAGGGCGAGATCGGCCGCCTGCTGGCCCTGATGCAGGAGATCGACCACAACGGCCTCAAGCCGCTGCTGGAGCCCCTGCGCCAGAAACGGCGCCGACCCCAGGCAGGTGCAACCAACTCGGACTAGTATGGAAACGCGCCCCTCGCCGCGTTTTCCCGACGACCGGTTGCACCTCCACAGGCATCGCGCAACCCCGCGCGCACCGAGGCGGTGCGGGGTTTCCCAGGCTTGCTGGAGACAGCGAAATATCAAGGTTGCACCTGGTTGCACCCCGACTTCGGCACAGCTACTCTTGGCGCCGCAATCCGCCGTGCCGACCACGGCAGCTGACGAGGACAAGAAATGGCCACCACCACTACCCTTGGCGTGAAACTCGATGAGGCGACCCGCGAGCGTCTCAAGGAAGCCGCCCGCCGCATCGACCGCACGCCCCACTGGCTGATCAAGCAAGCGATCTACAGCTACCTCGAGACCCTCGAGAGCGGCACCACCCTGCCGGAGCTGCAAAGCATCGCCGCGCGCCTGGCCGAGGGCGACAGTGAAGCGGTGGAGGCCCTCCTCGACCCGGTCTACCAGCCCTTCCTCGAATTCGCCGAGAGCATCCTCCCGCAGTCGGTCCTGCGCGCCGCGATCACCGCCGCCTACCGCCGCCCCGAGGAAGAAGTGGTGCCCATGCTGCTGGAGCAGGCCCGCCTGCCCGCCGAGATGGCCGAAGCCACCTACAAGCTCGCCTACGGCATCGCCGAGAAGCTGCGCAACCAGAAGAGCGCCGGCGGCCGTGCCGGCCTGGTGCAGGGCCTGCTGCAGGAGTTCTCCCTGTCCTCCCAGGAAGGCGTGGCGCTGATGTGCCTGGCCGAAGCCCTGCTGCGCATCCCGGACAAGGGCACCCGTGATGCCCTGATCCGCGACAAGATCAGCAACGGCAACTGGCAGCAGCACCTGGGCCAGAGCCCGTCGATGTTCGTCAACGCCGCCTCCTGGGGCCTGCTGATCACCGGCAAGCTGGTGTCCACCCACAACGAAGCCGGCCTCTCCAGCTCGCTGAACCGCATCATCGGCAAGAGCGGCGAACCGCTGATCCGCAAGGGCGTGGACATGGCCATGCGCCTGATGGGCGAGCAGTTCGTCACCGGCGAAACCATCGCCGAGGCCCTGGCCAACGCCAACAAGTTCGAATCCAAGGGCTTCCGCTACTCCTACGACATGCTCGGCGAAGCCGCGCTGACCGAAGAGGACGCCCAGCGCTACTACGCCTCCTACGAGCAGGCCATCCACTCCATCGGCAAGGCCTCCCACGGTCGCGGCATCTACGAAGGCCCGGGCATCTCCATCAAGCTCTCCGCCCTGCACCCGCGCTACAGCCGCGCCCAGTACGAGCGCGTGATGGACGAGCTGTACCCGCGCGTGCTGGCCCTGACCCTGCTGGCCAAGCAGTACGACATCGGCCTGAACATCGACGCCGAGGAAGCCGACCGCCTGGAAATCTCCCTCGACCTGCTGGAGCGCATGTGCTTCGAGCCGGGCCTGAAGGGCTGGAACGGCATCGGTTTCGTCATCCAGGCGTACCAGAAGCGCTGCCCGTACGTGATCGACTACGTCATCGACCTGGCCCGCCGCAGCCGTCACCGCCTGATGATTCGCCTGGTCAAGGGCGCCTACTGGGACAGCGAGATCAAGCGCGCCCAGGTCGACGGCCTGGAAGGCTTCCCGGTCTACACCCGCAAGGTCTACACCGACGTGTCCTACGTGGCCTGCGCGCGCAAGCTGCTGGCCGTGCCGGACGCCATCTACCCGCAGTTCGCCACCCACAACGCCCACACCCTCTCGGCCATCTACCACATCGCCGGGCAGAACTATTACCCGGGCCAGTACGAGTTCCAGTGCCTGCACGGCATGGGCGAACCGCTGTACGAGCAAGTGGTGGGCAAGATCGCCGACGGCAAGCTGAACCGCCCCTGCCGCATCTACGCCCCGGTGGGCACCCATGAAACGCTGCTGGCCTACCTGGTGCGTCGCCTGCTGGAAAACGGCGCCAACACCTCGTTCGTCAACCGCATCGCCGACAGCTCCATCTCCATCAAACAACTGGTGGAAGACCCGGTTGCCAGTATCGAAGCCATGGCCGCTGCCGAAGGCACCCTCGGCAAACCGCACCCGCGCATCCCCCTGCCCCGTGACCTGTACGGCGCCGGCCGGGTGAACTCCAGCGGCATCGACCTGGCCAACGAGCACCGCCTGGGCTCCCTCTCCAGCGCCCTGCTCGGCAGTGGCCATGCCGACTGGCGCGCCCGCCCGATGCTGGGCTGCCCGGTCTCCGAAGGCGAGAGCCTGCCGGTGCTCAACCCGGCCGACCGCCGCGACGTCGTCGGCCACGTGCAGAACGCCAGCCTCGAAGACGTCGGCAACGCCGTGCTCGCCTCGCTGACCGCCGCCCCCATCTGGCAGGCCACCCCGCCGGTGGAGCGCGCCGCCGCCCTGGACCGCGCCGCCGACCTGATGGAGGCCGAGATCCAGCCGCTGATGGGCCTGCTGTGCCGCGAGGCCGGCAAGACCTTCGCCAACGCCATCGCCGAAGTGCGCGAGGCCGTGGACTTCCTGCGCTACTACGCCGCCCAGGCCCGCCACGACTTCGCCAACGACAGCCACCGCCCGCTGGGCCCGGTGGTCTGCATCAGCCCGTGGAACTTCCCCCTGGCGATCTTCACCGGCCAGGTGGTCGCCGCGCTGGCTGCCGGCAACACCGTGCTGGCCAAGCCCGCCGAGCAGACCCCGCTGGTGGCCGCCCAGGCCGTGCGCATCCTGCTGCAGGCCGGCATCCCCGAAGGCGCCGTGCAGCTGCTGCCGGGTGAAGGCCACACCGTGGGCGCCGCCCTGGTGAACGACGAGCGCGTCAAAGGCGTGATGTTCACCGGCTCCACCGAAGTCGCCGGCATCCTCGCCCGCAACGTCGCCGGCCGCCTGGACGCCCAGGGTCGCCCGATCCCGCTGATCGCCGAGACCGGCGGCCAGAACGCCATGATCGTCGACTCCTCCGCCCTGCTGGAGCAGGTGGTCAACGACGTGGTCGCCTCCGCCTTCGACAGCGCCGGCCAGCGCTGCTCCGCCCTGCGCGTGCTGTGCCTGCAGGAAGACGTGGCCGACCGCGCACTGGAGATGCTCAAGGGCGCCATGGCCGAATGCCGCCTGGGCAACCCGGACAACATCATCGTCGACATCGGCCCGGTGATCGACGCCGAAGCCAAGGCCGGTATCGACCGCCACATCGAAGCCATGCGCAAGAAAGGCCGCCACGTCTACCAGGTCGCCCGCACCGAAGGCGACGTGATGAGCCGCGGCACCTTCGTCATGCCGACCCTGATCGAACTGGAAGGCCTGGATGAGCTGGAGCGCGAAGTGTTCGGCCCGGTGCTGCACGTGCTGCGCTACAAGCGCGAGAACCTGGACCAGCTGCTGGACCAGATCAACGCCACCGGCTACGGCCTGACCCTGGGCGTGCACACCCGCATCGACGAAACCATCGCCAAGGTGGTGGACAAGGCCCACGCCGGCAACCTCTACGTCAACCGCAACATGGTCGGCGCCGTGGTCGGCGTGCAGCCCTTCGGCGGTGAAGGCCTCTCCGGCACCGGCCCGAAAGCCGGCGGCCCGCTGTACATGTACCGCCTGCTCGCCACCCGCCCGGACGATGCGGTCACCCGCACCTTCCAGCGCCTCGACGAGCAACAGGCCGACGCCGGTCTGCGCACGCTCCAGGAAGAGCGCCAGGGCAAACCGCTGGCCGCCCTCAAGGAGTGGGCCGCGAAGGAAGGCCGTGGCGAGCTGGCCAGCCTCTGCGACCGCTTCGCCGAGCTGTCCCAGAGCGGCCTGAGCCGCACCCTCCCCGGCCCGACCGGCGAGCGCAACACTTACCTGCTGCTGCCCCGCGAGAACGTGCTGGGCCTGGCCGACGACGAAGCCGACCTGCTGGTCCAGCTGGCGGGCGCGCTGTCGGTGGGCAACCGCGTGGTCTGGCAGGACGGCGAAGTGACCAAGGCCCTGCGCGCGAAACTGCCGAAGGCGGTTCAGTCGCGCATCCAGCTGGTCGCCGATTGGAAGAGCGAGGACGTGGCGTTCGACGCCGTGCTGCACCACGGTGATTCCGATCAGCTGCGCGAGATCTGCCAGCAGGTCGCCGCCCGCAAGGGCGCGATCATCGGCGTCCAGGGCCTGTCCCGTGGGGAAACCGCCGTACCGCTGGAGCGCCTGCTGATCGAACGCTCCCTCAGCGTCAACACCGCCGCCGCCGGCGGCAACGCCAGCCTGATGACCATCGGCTGACGCCCCGGGCCGCCTCGCGGCCCAACGGCCCGCGCTTCCACAAGAAGCCGGGCCGTCCGGTTCCCGGCCTTGCGCCGGGCACCTTCCCAGCCGGCGGCCCGTCCCGCCACCCGCCCCCAGGGCACGAGAGCGACGCCACAAGCGTCGCTCTTTTTTTGCCTGGGATTCTTGGCGTGCTACCGAGTTCCGAAGCAATGATGGCCCGTCAGGATCGACGCACGGTGCGTGATCAGACGTTGTAGTCCGCCGGCGGCGGTGGCAGTTGGCTGAGGAGTTCGTGCAGGCCGGCGGCCCAGTCGCGGCGGATGCCCTGGTAGTACTCGTCGTCTTCGGTGACGCGGTAGCCCACCGGGTGGATGAGGCTGTCGGTGTGGTAGACCAAGAGGTCCAGTGGCATGCCGACGGAGAGGTTGCTTCGGATGGTGGAGTCGAACGACACCAGGGCGCAGCGCAGGGCCTCTTCCAGGCCGGTGCGGTAGGTGAGGTTGCGGTCGAGGATGGGCTTGCCGTACTTGCTCTCGCCCAGTTGCAGGAAGGGGGTGTCTTCGGTGGCCTGAATGAAGTTGCCCTGGGGGTAGATGCTGTACAGCGCCGGCGGCTGGCCGGCGATCTGCCCGCCGACGAGAAAGGAGCAGGTCAGGTCGGTGTTGCCCGCCAGCGGTGCGCCGTCCCGGGCCACCACCTCGCGGATGGTCTCGGCGACCAAGGCGGTGGCGTCGTACAGGGTCGGCACGCTGTCGAGGTTCACCAGGGTGCTGCCCAGGCGCTGCTTGAGCAGGTTGACCACCGACTGCGAGGTGGCCAGGTTGCCGGCGCTCTGCAGCACGATCAGCCGCTCGCCCGGCACGCCGAAGGTGAACAGCTTGCGGAAGGTGGCGATGTGGTCGATGCCCGCGTTGGTGCGGGAATCGGAGACGAACACCAGGCCATCGGCGAGGTGCATGGCGACGCAGTAGGTCATGTCAGGCTCCTGTTGTTGTAGGCGCCCCGCCCTGCCCATGTTCGGGCGGCATTCCCGGCTGGTGGCCTGCCGGGTGGCAGGCGGGCAGTCAAACGCCGGGGTGCGGCGGAGCGTCGGGGGACCGCGTTACTGCTGTTCCTGGACCATCAGCAGCGGCGGCGGGTCGAGGTCGACCCGCGCGTGCATCTGCTCCCCGCCGCCCCGGCGCATCCCGCGCACGGGGCAGGCGTCGAGGTAGTCCAGCCCCACCGCCAGCTTCAGGTGGCGTTCGGGGCGGGACAACCGGTTGGTGACGTCGAAGCTGTACCAAGCCCCCTCCAGCCAGGCCTCCGCCCAGGCATGGCTGACCAGTTGGCTGTCGCCGTCGCGGTACAGGTAGCCGGAGACGAAGCGCGCCGGCACACCGAGGGTGCGGGCGCAGGCGAGGAAGGCGTGGGTGTGGTCCTGGCAGACGCCGGCACGCCCGGCGAAGGCTTCGGCAGCGGTGCTGTCGACGGCGGTGACGCCGGCCTTGTAGGGCATGTGTTCGTGCAGGGCCTCCATCAGGGTGATGAGCCCGTCGCGCCCGGTGTTGGCCGGGCAGCACTGGTGGGCGAAGGCACGCAGGGCCTCGTCCGCTGCGGTCAGCCGGGTGCTGCGCAGGAACGGCAGCGCGGACTGGGGGTCGTGCTCGGCTTCGCGGCTCTCGTCGATCTCCACCTGGCCACGGGCACCGATGACGATGGCTTCATGGGGCTCGTCCAGGGTCAGCACGTGGAGGATGTTGCCGTACGGGTCCAGCTGCGCGCGCACCGGGCGCGGCAGGTCCAGCTCCCAGCTCAGCACGTGCTGTCGCTCGCTGTCGTGGGGGGTCAGGCGCAGGTACTGGATGCTCGCGCGAACCTGGTCGTCGTAGCGATAGGTGGTTTCGTGGCGGATGGACAGTTTCATACGGCCTCCAGGTAGGAACTGTGGATGGCTCTGGCCAGCTGGCGAACCAGCAGGATGAAGTCGGTGAGCCAGCCGTGCAGGCCCTCACCGAGGATTTCGTCGATGCTCGTGTAGCGCAGGCGGGCGTCCAGCTCGGCGGCGAGCCGCTGGGCCGGGCGGCCGTTCTCGCCGGGCAGCCCGGAGAGGATCAGGTTCAGCTCCTCCATGCAGGCCCGCAGCGAGCGCGGCACGTCGGGGCGCAGCAGCAGCAGCTCGGAGACCTGGCGGGTGCCCGGGGAGCCCCGGTAGACCTCGTTGTAGGCCTCGAAGGAGGACAGCGCCCGCAGCAGCGCACTCCACTGGTAGTAGCCGCGGGCGGAGGTGTCGCTGACCTGTTCGGCGTCCTCGCCGAGCATTTCGTAGCGGGCATCGAGCAGGCGCAGGGTGTTGTCGGCCCGTTCGATGAAGGTGCCCAGGCGAATGAAGCGGTAGGCGTCGTGACGCATGATGGTGCCGAAGGTGGCCCCCCGGAACAGGTGGGAACGCTCCTTCACCCAGTCGCAGAAACGCTTGATGCCGTAGCGGCCGAGGCCTTCGGCGGCGATGCCGCGCATCTCCAGCCAGGTGGCGTTGATGTTCTCCCACATGTCGGCGGTGATGCGCCCGCGCACGGCGTGGGCGTTGGTCCGCGCGGCACGCAGGCAGCTGTAGATGCTGGCCGGGTTGTCGGCATCGAGGGCGAAGAAGTGCAGCATGCGCTCGGCGTGCAGCTGCCCGTGGCGGGTCAGGTAGGCGTCCAGCGTGCCGGTGATCAGCAGCGGCATGGCCAGTTCTTCCAGCCCGTCGCCACGGCCATCCTGGGGCATCAGCGACAGCGAGTAGCTGACGTCCAGCATGCGGGCGAGGTTCTCGGCGCGCTCCAGGTAGCGCGACATCCAGTACAGGTCGGAGGCAGTACGGCTCAGCACGGTCAGTCCTCCACGATCCAGGTGTCCTTGGTACCACCGCCCTGTGACGAGTTGACGACCAGGGAGCCCTCGCGCAGCGCCACCCGGGTCAGCCCGCCGGGCACCAGCCGGGTTTCACGGCCGGAGAGCACGAAGGGGCGCAGGTCGATGTGGCGCGGGGCGATGCCCTTCTCGACGAAGGTCGGGCAGGTGGACAGGCACAGAGTGGGCTGGGCGATGTAGGCGTCGGGACGGGCCTTGAGGCGCTCGCGGAACGCCTCGATCTCGGCCGCCGTGGCGGCCGGCCCGACGAGCATGCCGTAGCCGCCGGAGCCCTGGGTTTCCTTGATCACCAGTTCGGGGAGGTGGGCGAGGACGTGGGACAGTTCCTCCGGCTTGCGGCATTGCCAGGTGGGCACGTTGCGCAGGATGGGCTCCTCGTCGAGGTAGAAGCGGATCATGTCGCCGACATAGGGGTACACCGACTTGTCGTCGGCGACGCCGGTGCCGATGGCGTTGGCCAGCACCACGTTGCCCGAACGGTACGCCGCCAGCAGGCCGGGCACGCCGAGCATGGACTCGGGGTTGAAGGCCAGGGGATCGAGGAAGGCGTCGTCCAGGCGGCGGTAGATCACGTCCACCGGCTGCGGGCCGGAGGTGGTGCGCATGAACACGCGGTCGTCACGCACGAACAGGTCGGCGCCTTCCACCAGCTCGACGCCCATCTCGCGCGCCAGGAAGGCGTGCTCGAAGTAGGCGCTGTTGAAGCGACCGGGGGTCAGCACCACCACGCTGGGGTTGTCCAGCGGGCTGGAGCTCTTGAGCGTTTCCAGCAGCAGGTTCGGGTAGTGGTCGATGGGGGCGACGCGCTGGGCGGCGAACAGCTCGGGGAACAGCCGCATCATCATCTTGCGGTCTTCGAGCATGTAGCTGACGCCGCTGGGGGTGCGCAGGTTGTCCTCCAGCACGTAGTAGGTGCCGTCGCCGTCGCGCACCAGGTCGACCCCGGCGATGTGGGCGTAGATGTCGCGGTGCAGGTCCAGGCCCTGCATGGCGATCTGGTAGCCCTCGTTGGCCAGCACCTGCTCGGCGGGGATGATCCCGGCCTTGATGATGCGTTGCTCGTGGTAGAGGTCGGCGAGGAACAGGTTCAGCGCCTTGACGCGCTGGATGCAACCCCGCTCGACCACACGCCATTCGCTCATGGGGATGGCGCGGGGGATGGTGTCGAAGGGAATCAGGCGCTCGGTGCCCTGCTCGTCCCCGTAGAGGGTGAAGGTGATACCGGCCCGGTGGAACAGCAGGTCGGCTTCGCGCCGCCGCTGGGCAAGCAGTTCTTCGGGGGTTTCGGCCAACCAGCGGGCGAACTCCCGGTAGTGCGGACGGCAATTGCCGCTCGCGTCGTACATCTCGTCATAAAAGGTGCGGGCCATGCCGGACTCCTTGTCGCTACCGACCACCGAGCCGTCGCAAGCGCCGTGCCAGCGACGAAAATCCTTCCCGATCAAGCAGTTGCAACCAGGCCAGAAATTCCCTGCACCACAGCGGTGCAGCCCTGGGAGCGGATCGGGACGCCGCGCCCCGTTTGGCGGCGGCTTGAAGCTAGGACGGTGGGGATCGCCGCTGCGTTCCGTCTTTTTGCGCGGCAGAAAGGAGTCTAGGTCACGCACGCCGGGCTGCCCGGGGAGAGGACGGAAGGTGGCTGCGCCACCCTGTCGCAGGGAGCGGGGCGGCGAGCCGCCCCGTGGGCATCAGGCGCGTTCGGGGAAGGCCAGGTCGAGCCAGTGGCGGTAGAAGCCCTCGGCCACCTGGTTCAGCTCGGCGACGCGCCGGGGCAGGTCATCCAGCATCACCTGGCGGGGTTGCTGGCTGGGCTGGGTCTCGTCCAGCAGGTGGGCCCAGTCGGTGAGCCAGAGGCGTACCAGCTCCTCGGTCATCTCCGGGTGCCCCTGCAGGGCGAGGATCTTGTCCCCCCAGGAGAACCCCTGGTTGGGGCACCAGGGGCTGTCGAACAGCCAGCGCGCGCCTTCGGGCAGGTCGAAGGTGTCGCTGTGCCACTGGTAGACCGGGAACTCCGCCGGCAGGTGCGCCGTCCAGGGGCTGCCCTGGGCATCGGCGCGTTGCTCCAACGGCTGCCAGCCGATCTCGGTGTAGGGCATGCGGTGCACGGCGGCGCCCAGGGCACGGGCCAGCAACTGGCCGCCCAGGCAGTGGCCGATGATGGGGATGTCGCGGGCGATGAAATGGCGCAGGGCGGCCAGCTCGGTGTCGATCCAGGGCAGCGGGTCGTTGACGCTCATCGGGCCGCCCATCACCGCGACGGCCCGGGGCCGGTCGAGGTCGATGCCGTCCAGCTCGCCATGGTCGGCACGCAGGACGCTGTAGGCGATGCCTTCGCGCTCCAGCACGGTGGCCAGGTGGCCGGGGGAACAGAAATCAGCGTGGGTGAGGATCAGGATATCGGTCATGGGGTTGCCTCCGTCGGCGGAGTCTGAGGCAAAGCCCCCGGCCCGGTCGAGGGGACGGAGGGCGTCACGGCCCTCCGCCCTGCCCGCTCACTCCCGGCTCAACACCTTCATGACCCAGCGGTTGACCCAGGCCGGCGAGAGCTGCCCGGCCAGGTACAGCAGGCGGAAGGCGACGCTGATGGGACGGTGCACGGCCGCGCCCTGGGCCTGTTGCCAGCAGGCTTCGGCCACGTCCTCGGCCTGGAGGTTGACGCCGAGGCGACGCAGGGCCGGCGGCTCGAAGGTCTGCCGGCTGACCATGGGCGTGCGCACGAACGGTGGCATCAGGTCGCCGACGCGGATGCCATGGCGCCGCCACTCCAGTTCCAGCGCCTCGGTGAAGCCGCGCACGGCGAACTTGGAGGCGGAGTAGCTGGCCATGTGCGGCGTGCCGTAGACCCCCGACGCCGACCCCATGTTGATGACCTGCGCGCCCGGCGTGGCCTTGAGATAGGGAAAGGCGGCGTGGGTCATCTGCACCACGCCCTGCACGTTGATGGCGAGGATGCGCGCGTGCTCGGCCACGTCGATCTGCTCGAAATAGCCGAAGCGCAGGATGCCGGCGCAGTTGAACAGCAGGCGCAGCTGCCCGCCGTGCTGCCCGCAGAAGTCGGCCAGGGCCTGCTGCACGGCGCCCAGGTCGGTCACGTCCAGCGCGCGGTGCCAGACATTGCCAAGGGCCGCGGCCTGGGTGGCGAGGGCCTCGGCATCGCGGTCCAGCAGGCCCACCTGCCAGCCGCGCTCGTGGAACAGCCGGGCGGTGGCGGCGCCGATGCCGGAGGCTGCGCCGGTGATGAGGAGGGTGGTCATCTCAGCCCTCCTGCGGGTGGTCGAGCCAGTGGCGGATGAACCCGGCGGTGCTCGCCAGGGCCTCATCGGCGCTGCGCAGCAGGCCGGCGTGGGCCTGGAACACGTGCCAGAGCCCGGGGTAGCGCTCCAGGCGGACCCAGCCACCCGCCTCGCGGAGCCTGGCCACCAGGCGCAGGCTGTCGTCGCGCAGCAGTTCATCCTCTGCCACCTGCACCAGCAGCGGCGGCAGGTGCCCGAGATCATCGAACAGCGGCGACAGGGCCGGGTCCCGGCGCTCCATGCCCGGTGGGCAATAGAGGTCGGCGGCCAGCTCCATCCACTTCGGGTGGATCAGCGGGTCGCCGGCCGGTGGCTGGTGCAGGGCGTTGCCGCTGAGGTCGGTGACCGGCGAGTAGCACACCAGGGCGGCCGGTGCCGGCAGGCCGAGCTGGCGCAGGCGCAGGGCGGTGACCAGGGTGAGGTTGCCGCCGGCGGAGTCGCCGCCGATGACGATGCGCGAGGCGGCATGGCCGCTCTCCAGCAGGGCCTGGTAGGCCGCCACGGCGTCATCCCGGCCGGCGGGGAACGGGTGTTCCGGTGCCAGGCGGTAGTCCAGCGCGCAGACGTCGATACCGGCGCGCTTGGCCAGGTTGCCGGCGATGGCACGGTGGGTGGCGGGCGAGCCGGTGATGAAGGCGCCGCCGTGCAGGTACAGCAGCACGGCATCGCCACCGCCCGGTGGGCGGTGCCATTCGCAGGGTCGGCCGGCGAGCTGCGCCGCCTCGCGGGTGACGCCGCGGGGCGCCAGGGTGCTGGCGGTGAGCCCGCGCAGAATGGCGCGCTGCAGCGGGACCGGCAGCGGCGGGCGCATCAACCCGCGGAACAGCAGCGTCAGGGCACCCCGCAGGATGCCGCGCAGGGCCGCCTGACCGGGCGCGGGGGCGGTGAAGTCAACGGACGCAGTCATAGTGTTCCAGCTCCAGGCGGCGGGTTTGCCGGCGGTAGGTGAAGGTGAAACCGGGCCAGTTGTTGGTGTTGCGCCCGTCGGCGGTCTTGTACCAACTCTGGCAACCCTGCTCCCACACGGTGTGGCGCACGGCCTGCTGCAGGCGCTGGTTGAAGCGGTGCTGCACGTCGGGCTTGAGGTCCAGGTAGCGCAGGCCATCGAGGGCGCGGATGCCGTCGAGCACATAGCGGAACTGGCTTTCCAGCATGTAGAGGATGGAGTTGTGCCCGAGGTTGGTGTTCGGCCCGTAGAGCATGAAGAGGTTGGGGAAGCCGCTGACGCTGATGCCGAGGAAGGCCTCGGCGCCGTCGCGCCAGGCTTCGTTAAGGTCGCGTCCGCCACGCCCACGCAGGGTCATCGGGGCGAGGAAGTCGGTGGCGGTGAAGCCGGTGCCGAGGATGATGGCGTCCACCTCGATGCGCCGGCCGTCACGGGCGATCACGGCTTCCTCGGTGACTTCGCTGATGCCACAATCCACCACCTCGACGTTGTCGCGATCCAGCGCCGGGTAGAAGTCGTTGGAGATGAGGATGCGTTTGCAGCCCAGGGGGTAGTCCGGCACCAGGCGCTGGCGCAGCACGGGGTCGGCGATGCCGCGCGCGAGGTGCCGGTGGAAGCGCGCCCGCATCAGTTTCATCAGCGGCGGGAACACCGAGAAGGCCAGCACCCGTGACTCGTGCTGCACGTACTTGAGCAGCCGGTCGACCTTCTGCAACGCCGGCAGGCGACGCATCAGCGCCAGCTCCCAGGGCCGGTAGGCGCGGTCGGGCTTGTGGATCACATAGGCCGCCGAGCGCTGGAACAGGCTCAGCCGGGCGACCTTGGGGGCGATCTGCGGGACGAACTGGATGGCACTGGCGCCGGTGCCGATCACCGCTACCCGCTTGCCTTCCAGGGAGTAGCCGTGGTCCCAGCGGGCGGAGTGGAATAACGCACCCCGGAAGCGTTCCAGCCCCGGCACCTTGGGCCAGGCCGGACGATTCAGCTGGCCGCAGGCACTCACCAGGGCGCGGGCACGGAAGGTCTCGCCAGCGGTGCTGCGTACCTGCCAGGTGCCGTCGCCTTCGTCGAACGTCGCCTCGGCTACTTCACAGCCGAAGCGGATGTGGGGTCGCAGGCCGTACTTGTCGGCGCAGTGGCGCTGGTAGGCGAAGATCTCGGCCTGGGGCGCGAACTTGCGCGACCAGTCGGCCTTGGGCTCGAAGGAGTAGGAATACAGGTGCGAAGGCACGTCGCAGGCGGCGCCGGGGTAGCTGTTGTCGCGCCAGGTGCCGCCGACGTCATCGCCTTTTTCCAGGATCTGGAAATCGCGGATGCCCGCCTTCAACAGCTGGATCGCCAGGCCGATGCCACCGAAACCGGCGCCAATGATGAGCACGCGCAGGGGCGCGCCACTCGGGGAAGTGTTGGTCATTGTTATCTCCCGTTGGCTGGAACCGCGCGGCAGGTCCTGTCCGCGAGGCTGCATGCATCCTAGTTCCGCCACCGGGTTCGGGTTATGGCATAGTCGGACACCTGATTGTGAGTTCCGGACAACCTGCTCAAGCCACCATGACCTGCCCTGCTCCCACATCCCACCGTCGCAGCGCCACCAGCGTGCAGCTGATGATCCAGTTCGGCCTCGACCACGGCCTGAGCCTGGAGCACTGCCTGGCCGGTACCGGGCTCGACTGGCAGCTGCTGGGCGACCCCGGCTCGGAGGTGAACGCGGCCCAGGAACTGAGCCTGCTGCGCAACATCGCCCGGGGGCTGGGGGATCGTCCGGGCATCGGCCTCGAAGCCGGCCGGCGCTACCGCCTGAACACCTACGGCATCTGGGGCTATGCGCTGCTCAGCAGCAGCACCTACCGCAGCGCGGTGGAGCTGGGCCTGCGCTACCAGGACCTGACCTATGCCTTCCACGGCCTGCGTCTCGATGAGGTGGGGGACGCGGCGCAGCTGCACCTGATCCCCTCGTCGCTTCCCGAGGACCTGCGCGGCTTCGTACTGGAACGCGACGTATCCGGCGCGCTCAGCGTGCACCGTGACCTGGCCGGCGGCGGCCTGCCGGTGCGCCGGGCCTGCTTCGCCCTCCCCGCTCCGGCCGATACCACGCCCTGGCGTGCGCTGCTGGGCGTAGAGCCGACCTTCGGCGCGGCGCACAACTGCATCACCTTCGACCGCACCCTGCTGGACCTGCCCCTGCCCGGTGCCAACCCCCAGGCGGCCGCCTACTGCGAGGCCCAGTGCCGCGCCCTGCTGGACCGCCGTCGCCAACGCGACGGTTTTGCCAGCCGCATCCGCGACCTGCTGCTGGGCCGACCGGGCCAGCGGGTGGACATGGAAAGCCTGGCCGCCCAGCTGCACATGACTTCGCGCACCCTCAGGCGCCGCCTGGACGCCGAAGGCACCAGCTTCCGCCAGTTGCAGGACGAAGTGCTGGGCACTCTGGCCGAGGAGCTGCTGCACTCCACCGCCCTGCGCCTGGAGGAGATCGCCGAGCGCCTGGGCTACGGCGAGGTGTCCAACTTCATCCACGCCTTCAAGCGCTGGAAGGGCGTCTCGCCCGGGCAGTTCCGCCGCGACGAACGCTGACCCGCCGCCTCCCAGAACGAAACCGGCCAACCCGAAGGTTGGCCGGCATGGGCAAGGAAACAGGGCTCAGCGCGGCTGCGCCGGCACCTCCTGGGTGACCCCCCAGCCATCGAGTACACCGCCCAGGGGAACCACCAGCTCCTCCAGGTCATGCTCGAAGTCGCCGATGCCGGCGTGGGTGGCGTACATCACCTTGCTCACTTGCAGGTGCCAGGCCCCGTCATCCCGTGGGGAGACCTGGGCGTTGAGCGATTCACCACGGAAATTGCGTGCGGCCATCCGGGCCCGGTCCTCATCGGGGAAGATGGCGTAGAACTCGATGGGGTGAACGCGGGCGAAATCGAAACCGCCCTCTTTCATACGGCGCAAGACATTGCTGCTGACGTCATCGTGGAAGGTGGTGCTCATGTTCAAGACCTCCTCTCTGGCGATGGATGAGTGTGACGCTGGGGTCGAGGGACTCGACCTGCGGCGCCTGGCGGCGCCGCCCCACCCGTGCCCACGGACGCGGGCTCCGGGTGTGACCGGGCCCGAGGGGCCGGCCACGGCTTGGCTTGTACACAACGATCGACTGCATCGGTTTTCAGGGTAGCGCGCAGCGCGCAGCTCTGCCGGGGAGTATGGATGGAAGCCACCGGTCGGACGACGGGCGGCATCCCTGCAGCACTGAATGGGGGGCGGCTCAGCGTACGCTCGACGCCGATATGCTGACCATCCGGAGCCTATAACAAAGTGCGCCCAAAAACGCTGAAACCCCAACAAGCTGGACAGGATCACCATCCTCCACCCGGCGGATAACACCCAGAAGGACTACCCGATCAACTCGACCGAGTACTCGATCCTCTCCGTCAGCGACCAGGACGGCCAGCCGGGCGCCGAGATCATCCTGATCGACAAGAGCAACCGCACCTACGTCATCAACGACCGCCTCGGCACCATCAAACCGCTCTGACCCCCTCAGCTCCCGGCTCCTGCAGGGAGCACCCTTCCCTAGTACGGATGTACTAGCCCACCGCCAAGCGTGAGCCGGTTGGCGTACCGTGACGGGCACCGTCGCTATGCTCGGCGACCTCGATCCCTGCCCGCCCAGCCCGGCGGGCTTCCAGGCCCGCCTCCCGAAGGAACGCCCATGAAGAACGGACTCCCCTGCCTCAGTCTCCTTGCCCTCTCGCTCGCCCTGCTCGGCGGCTGCGTGGCGCCGCCGTCGCTGATGGACCAGCAGCGCCAGTACGAGCAGGAAGTGGTCAGCCAGGCCCGCCAGCTGCACGCCGCCACCGACGACCTGTTCGAGGCGGCGCTGGCCTCCGGCATGGCGGTGGTGGTGACCACCACCATCAACCTCGACAGCCAGCAGTACGACTTCGAGAACAATGACGACACGGTGCGCTTCGAGAAGCTGCGCACCGGCACCGCCGTATGGCGCAACCGCGCCAACCCCAAGCGGGTGCTCCATGTTGGCAACAACATGAAGGCCGAGAAGATCGGCGTGCACGGCTCTCACTACCAGACCGTGTTCGGCCGCACCCTGTACCAGGTCTACATCGTCGAACCCGGCCAGTACGACCTGATGGGCAGCGTCTACAACTCTCCGCGCACCACCGCGCCCAACCCCCAGGCCAATCGCGACATCACCCCCTCCCCCCTGGGCCTGGTGACGCTGGTGGAGAAGGCGTTCAGCGAGTTCGACCGGGGCCAACGCTGGCAGGACCCGCAGTACCAGACCGAGACGGTGAACCAGAGCTATTGCGCAGCCGTACGAGTGGTCAGCGGCGAATGCGTGAGCTGGGGCAACAACGCCTACGACGTCACCCGGCAGACCTCGGCGGGTGGCTGGGTGGCGGACATCAAGGAACGCAAGGTGGCCAGCATCGAGGCCTACAGCGACCTGAAGAAGCCCTTCGCCACCTTCGAGGTGGCCCCAGGCGAGGCGGTGCTGGTGGACGGCTTCTACCCGGAGGCCCCCAACGTCGGCTTCGAGCAGAGCGACTGCCGGCGCGTGGCCAATGACAAGCTCGACTGCCAGCTCTCGGCGCTCTACATGGTGCGCATCCCCACCGGCCTGCAGGAGTTCCGCAGCGCCAGCGATCCGTCCAAGTACGGCTACATGAAGATGAGCAAGGCCCTGGCGAACCTGCAGTACCGCCCGGTCAAGCTCAACGCCAAGCCGGTCAAGGACGACTCCATCTGGGGCGAAACCTACGTGCTCGAGCGCTGAGCCGCTCCCGCGCCAGACAACACCCCCTGGAGTCCACGACTCCAGGGGGTGTTGCGTTCAGGGCCCCGGCCCATCGCATTGCGCACTGGCGCACAGTCCGCCAACAAGCACCCTGCCACTAGTCCATGCGCCCTATTCATGCCGCCCAGGGGGCTCGCTACCGTTCGCCCAGCGCCGCAGACCGGCATACCAGGGAAGACCGCATGAACACTAGGAACAGACTGATCGGGGCCGCCACGCTGGCCCTGCTGGCCCAGACCCCGCAATCGGCCCTCGCCGCGGACTGGTGGGTGATATTCGGCACGGGCGATTCACCGGAGCGCGACATGTTCTACGCCGACGCCCTGTCGGTGGCCGAGCAGCGCCGGGTCTCAGGCGAAACGGAGGCCCCGCGCAGCGTCGGGGTCGTGCAGGTGCTCGAATCCGCCGAGGCGCCGAACTTCGTGCACTACAGCATGCAGTTCCAGTGCCGCCAGCGCCTGGTGAAGTTCGACGGCATCACCGCCTACATGCGCTCCAACACCCCCTCCAACCTGGCCTCGCCGCAGGGCTGGAAACCGGTGCCACAGAGCTGGGTCGACCGCGCCTACACCTTCGCCTGCGACGCGCAGAACCGCGAAGGCAACGCCATGCTGCGGATCGGCAACACCACGGCGGACGTGCTGGCCCAGGTCACCCGTACGCAGATCTGGGGCCTCACGACCCCAGCAGCCTATGACCAGGCACCCGGCGCGGTGCGCAACGGCACCGACGGGGTGATGCGCGACCTCGACATCCTGCTCGGCAACCCGCCCAAGCGCTGAGGAGACGGCCCCCATGACCCTACGCGCCCTGCTCGCCCTGTTCGCCCTGCCCGCCGCCCTGTCCGGCTGCATCCAGATGGACACGCTCCCCGAGATACTGGCCCGCAACCAATGGATGGGGCGCCCTGCCGAAGACGCCATCAGCTACTTCGGCCGCCCCGACGAGATGACGCCCCTCGCCGATGGCCAGGTGGTGATGCGCTGGACCACCGACACCTCCTACTACCGCAGCGAAGTGGTGGGCAGCTCGACGGAGCAGCAGGGCAATGCCCTGGTCACCACCCACTACTGGGACAACGTGCACCACCCCAACCGCTGCATCATCTCCGTGACCGTCGACAAGACCCGGACCATCACCGCGTTCGAGGCCGATGACGGCGAATTACTGCTGTCCAGCGGGTGCGCCAGCATCCAATACGGGCCACCCTGATCCCCCGGATCGTCACTCCTGGGCCATGCGCGCGCGGTAGCGGGCAATGGCCTCGTCGCTGACGTCCTCGCGAAAGCACAAGGGCGCCTCGCCGCCCGGCCGGTCATGGGCACTGCGCCGCCCGCAGCGGCTGCCGTTGCGGGCGGTGCTGTAGGGACAGGGGCAGCTCCCCGCATAGCGGGCGATGGACGCCTCGATCAGCCGGCGAGCGATCTCGTCGTCATCGGGAGAGGGAGTGGTGGGTTGTGCCAGGGCCAGCGTGGCCAGGAAGGCCAGCGGCGCCAGCAAAAGGGAAGACTTCATGTCGGCAGCACTCATCATCCAGGTGATGAGGCAGATTTACCCAAAGGCAACATGCCATCAAGGAATTTTCTTACAAAGAAAATAGGGTTATATCTATTGCCACAGAAGACAGGACACGAATGCAAACCCATTCGACGATCCGTCCGGCAGCGGCATGGGGCATCGGGTACAGCGACCGGGGCATCGCGCTGGCATCCGGAACCTTCATGACCGCGGGCCACTGGTGTGCCCGCCATACGACCACCTGAACAGGGACGTCACCATGCGGCTGACCACCACCGCCTTTCCGCTCCGTCGCCTTGCCCAACACATCGCCCAGGCTTCGCTTCTGCTCGGCGCCTCTTCCGCCTTCGCCCTGCCAACGCCGCTGACCGGCTGTACCACGTCCGGCAACGTGGCCTCGCTGCAATGCGGCCCGACCGACATCCAGATGCAGGGCAACGCGGGAGCCTCCTCGCTGACCGTCACCGACGTGACGGCCAACTCGGTGGCGGTGCTGAGCAACCCCTCGGCCACCGGCCACTTCACCCAGACCCTGACCATCGACGGCACCACCGTGCTGAACCGCAGCGACTACCCGGCGGTGTACATGTACTCCAGCCAGGCGGACTGGAACGCCAACCTGCTGATCGGCTCCGGCGTCAGCATCACCTCGGCCGGCCCGTTCGGCGCGGTCTGGCTGCGCTCGGAGAGCAACGACACGTCCACCCGCAATGAAATCCGCGTGGACAGCGCCGCCACCGTCACCAGCTACGGCACCAACTCGGACGGCATCACTGCCACCTCCAACAATGGCCCGGTATCGGTGATCAACCGTGGGCAGGTGACGGTCGCCAACGGCCGCGGCCTGTACGCCGATGGCGGCTCGGCCAGCCTTGCACCGGTGGATGTGGGCATCACCAACCTGGGCACGGTCCATGCGTTCCAGGCCGGCGCCCGGGCCATCAACTACCAGGGCACCGCACGCATCGACAACCAGGGCAGCGTGCGCTCCACCACCCGGCAGGGCCTGATCGCCTGGTCCGCCAACGGCGGTGCGGAAATCACCAACAGCGGCACCGTGGTAGCCGACCACTACGACGCGGTGGTGGCAGCCGGCACCGACGGCAATGTGAGGGTGACCAACAGCGGCAGCATCACCGCCAACCGCAACCCCAACCTGGCCCAGGTCAGCCCGGACTTCCACGGCATCAGCGCCTACACCAACGGCACCGGCACCGTGACCCTCACCAACACCGCCAGCGGCCTCATCAATGCCGCCCATGACGCGGGCATGGCGGCCGCCAGCGCCCAGGGCACGATCAGCCTGTTCAACGCCGGGCGCATCAACGCCCTCACCGGCCTGCTGGCCGAATCCAACAGCGGGCCGGTGGACATCAGCAACAGCGGCATCCTCACCACCACCGGCGCGGGCATCCGCGTGACCTCGGCCAGCGGCGGCAGCGTGATGAACACCGGCACCGTCGCCAGCGCCGCCACGGCCGTGCAGGTGGACAACGGCGTTGCGCTGAACGTGGACAACCGGGCCGGGGGCACCCTCCTGGGGGGCGTTTCCCTCGGCAGCCTGGCCAACCTGAACAACGCCGGCAGCCTGTACCTGAAACAAGGCGCGACGGTCGCCAACCCGCTCGCCACCGGTTCGGCCGTTGCCAGCAGCGTGGGCGGCAACTTCACCCAGACCGCCAGCGGCACCCTGGGGCTGGCCGCGGCCGGCGGCAGCTACAGCACCCTGGCAGTGGGCGGCAGCGCCAACCTCGGCGGCACCTTCGCGGTGGACGTGAAGCCCACCTTCGCCGGCGGCGACCTGACCAACGTGCTGACGGCCAACGGCGGCGTCACCAACAACGGCCTGCAGGTCACCGACAACTCGTTGCGCTATGCCTTCTCCGCGTTGTTCCGCAACAACGCGGTGGACCTGGTGGTGCGCGACACGGGCATGACCAGCATCAGCGCGGCCGTCTCCCCCAGCCAGCCCGGCGCACGGGGTGCCGCTTCGATCTGGGACGCCCTGCTGGCCAGTGGCACCGACTCGCCCGATCTGGCCCAGGCGCTGAACAGCATCCTCGGCAGCGGCGATGCCGGTGAGGTGAATGACCGGGTCGAGCAAACCCTGCCACTGCTGACCGGCAACTCCCTGTCCCTGGCCCGCGACACCCTCGGCAGCGTCAACGCCGTGGTGCAGTCGCGCATCGACACCGCTCGCGGCCTGTCGTCAGGCGATGCCTTCCTGGGCGACCGCCACCTCTGGCTGAAGCCCTTCGCCACCCATTCCCGCCAGGACAGCCGCAACGGGGTGAACGGCTACAGCGCCGACACCCAGGGGCTGGTGGCCGGCCTCGACGGCAGCCTCTCGACGGACACCGACCTGGGCGTGGCCTTCGCCTACGCCAAGACCGACGTCTCCAGCCACTCCGGCGGCCCCAAGCAGAGCGCCGATGTGGATAGCTACCAGCTCATCCTCTACGGCCGCCACGCGCTGGATGCCCAGAGCGATCTGTCGTTCCAGCTCGACGGGGGTCGCATGAACAATGACGGGCGCCGGCAGATCGACCTGGCAGGCCTCAGCGCGAAGTCCGACTACACCAGCAAGACCGCTCACGCCGGAGTGGCAGTGGACCGCCGCTTCGCCCTGGCGCCGAGCACCACCTTCGCCCCGTCCATCCGCCTGGATTACACCTGGATCGAGGACGAGGCCTATCGCGAGAAAGGTGCCGGCGGCCTGGACCTGCAGGTGAAGTCCCGCAGCACCGACGCCCTGGTGCTCGGCGTGGACGGCACCCTGACCCACGCCCTGAGCGACCAGCTCAAGGTGAGCGCCAACCTCGGCGCCGGCTACGACCTGTACAACCGCGACGCCAGCATCACCTCGACCTATGCCGGCGCACCGGACGCGGCGTTCGTCACCTACGGCACCCATCAGCCGGCCTGGAGCCAGCGGGCCGGCGCCGGACTGACCTACACCACCGCCTCTGGTACCGAGATCACCGGCCGCTACGACGCCACCCACAAGGAAGGCTTCCTCGGGCAGACCGCCTCGGTGCAACTGCGCTGGATGTTCTGACCAGGCCTGCGCCATGAACGCCCGGGCGCACCTGGCCCTGATGGTGCTGCTGGCCACCCTCGCCGGCTGCGCCACGGTGCCCTCCCCGGCCGAGCGCACCCAGCACGCCGATGCGCTGGCGCAGGCGCACGGCTGGGTGGCCGAGGACCTGGACGCAGGGCGCTTCGTGCTGCGCAGCTACCACCCACGGCAAAGCAGCGCTGGCGGGGTGCTGACCGTTTACCTGGAAGGCGACGGGCTGGCCTGGCTCGCCCCTGCCCTGCCCTCGCCCAACCCGACTCCGCTCACCCCGCTCGCCCTGCAACTGGCCCTGGCGCAGCCGGACGGCAGCGCCGCCTACCTGGCCCGCCCCTGCCAGTTCGTGGGCACCCGCCACTGCACGACCCAGGACTGGACGGGGGCACGCTTCGCCCCGGACGTGGTGACCGGCACCAGCCACGCCGTGGACCGCCTCAAGGCACGCCTGGGGGCCAGGGAACTGGTGCTGGTGGGCTACTCCGGCGGGGCCGCCATCGCCCTGCTGGTGGCGGCGCGACGCAAGGATGTGCGCCAGGTCATCACCGTCGCCGGCAACCTCGACCCGGACGCCTGGGCAGATTGGCACCGCGTCCCGCGCCTCACCGCCTCGGACAACCCGGCCCAGCACCACGACGAACTGCGGGCGCTGCCCCAGGTCCACCTGGTCGGCGACCGCGACCCGGTCACGCCCGCCGAACTGGCGCAACGCTTCCAGGCGGCCACCCCCACCGGGACGCCGTCACAGGTGATCGAGATGCCCGGCTTCGACCATGGCTGCTGCTGGGCGCAGGACTGGGTAGCCCTATGGAAACGCCATGCCTATAAAGGCAGCCCAACGCGCCGCTGAGGGTCAGTCGCCGCGCGATGAAGCCAGCAACGCTCGCCCTGCCGGATCGGTGGCCAGCAGGCTGTACTGGTGCAGGCTGAGGAAGCGGCCATCCTTGCACTCCACGTCCCGCAGGGTGCCCTCGAGCACGAAGCCGAGACGCTCCAGCAAACGGGCGCTGGCGGGGTTCTCGGGCTCCACATCGGCGTGAATGCGGTGCACGCCAAGGGTGGCCAGGGCGAAGCGGAGGATGCTAGGCAGGCAGGCCTGCATCAGGCCCTGGCCCCAGTGCTCCGGCATCAGCCAGTAGCCGATGTCGAGGCTGCGGTCGGCGTGGGACCAGTCGTTGAAACCGCAGGCGCCCACCAACTCGTCCTGCCCCGGCAAGGCGATGCCCCACCAGATACCTCGGCGCTCCTCAAGGAGCGAGTCGTACCAGCGCATCTGCTCGTCCGTCGCCTCCAGGCTGTCGTAGGACACGCCGTAGTGGGCGATCACCTGGGGGTGGGACAACCCGGCGAAGATCGCCCCGACGTCACGGGGATGGATCCGTCGCAGCGTGCAGCGGGGCAGCAGGAATTCGGGAAACTGGGCAGGCAAGTCCGCCATGGTCCAACTCTCAGGGCTTGATCAGGGCACGCATGCTCGCAACAAAGGACCAGGGAGCACAGGGACAGTAAGGGCCGGGATGAGCGGAACAGCAGAGCGCCGATCTGGAATGGACAAGAGCGCAGGGCAATACGGGCGGCGCCAGGTACGTATAGGTGCGGACGCTGAAAAGCAAAAACCCCTGACTTCACTAGGAATATCAGGGGTTTGCTTGTATCGGAAAGTGGCGGTGAGGGAGGGATTCGAACCCTCGATACGGTTTCCCGTATACACACTTTCCAGGCGTGCTCCTTCAACCGCTCGGACACCTCACCGGAATCTCTCTGAGGCGTTGGCCCCGTCGAGGTGCGCTAATTTAGTGGAGTGTTTTCCGGAATGCAAATATTTTTTTGAGAATTTTCATGCGCTTATGGCCGACGCCCGGATTCGGCATCGGCACGGTGCGGGGCGTCGTCGAATTTGAGGCTGCCGAAGAACACGAAGCCGAACGAGACCACGACGCCGAGCACGAACAGCAGCAGCACGCCCATTGGGCTTTTCAGGGTGGCGCTCTGGGCGAGCAGCACGGAACCACCGAGCAGGATGAGCGCGAGGATGATGGCAGCGCGATTGATCCACTTGTCCATAAGACCTCCTGGAATGGGGAACGCTGCCACCCTAGGGAGCGGTCGCGCCAGGGGCCAATTGGTCTTGGGTATCGGCCTGATAGAAAACCTCGCGGATGCGCTGAAGCCCGCATGGTGGCTGACTTGCCAGTCAGCCAAAGCGCTTTACCTGCCCACCGCCCGTGGGTAACGTCTGCCGCATTCCACAACAAGGACTCCCGCCATGAGTGAGCTGATCTCCTACCAACTCGAAGACGGCATCGCCACCCTGACCCTGTCCAACGGCAAGGTGAACGCCATCTCCCCGGATGTGATCGCCGCCTTCAATGCCGCGCTGGACCGCGCCGAGCAGGACCGCGCCATCGTCATCCTCACCGGCCAGCCGGGCATCCTCTCCGGCGGCTATGACCTGAAGGTGATGACCTCCGGCCCGCAGAACGCGGTGAACCTGGTCGCCGCCGGCTCCACCCTGGCCCGCCGCATGCTGGCCCACCCCTACCCCATCATCGTTGCCTGCCCTGGTCATGCCGTGGCCAAGGGTGCCTTCCTGCTGCTGTCGGCCGACTACCGGATCGGCGTCGAAGGGCCGTTCAACATCGGCCTGAACGAGGTGCAGATCGGCATGACCATGCACCACGTGGGCATCGAACTGGCCCGTGACCGCCTGCGCAAGTCCGCCTTCCACCGCTCGGTGATCAACGGCGAGATGTTCGACCCGCAAGGCGCGCTGGACGCCGGCTTCCTCGACAAGGTGGTTCCGGCCGAAGCATTGCTGCCGACCGCCCTGGCGGCCGCACAGCAGTTGAAGAAGATCAACATGACCGCCCATCGCAACACCAAGCTGAAGGTGCGCAAGGCACTGCTGGAAACCCTCGACCAGGCCATCGAGCTGGACAAGCAGCACCTGGGCTAAGCGCCCCCGGCAAGCCCCCGAAGCCCGGCCCAGCGCCGGGCTTTTTCATGCTGGCGGGTCGCGCTCGCTCAGCGGAGCGGTTGTGGAGCGCCGCTCATTTTCCGACGGGTGATGGCACGTTGACAGGTGAGCTTGGCAAACCTGTATTACTTTTAATGCGTGGGGCAGTCAGGGACGGTAGCCGCCAGCCTTCCATCCGCTTGGGGAGTCCCGAATGAGAATCGTCCACAAGGTCAGCCTCGCCGCAGCCGCCGTGCTGTTCCTGACCACCGCGCTGTTGTCCCTCTCCCAGGTGAGCCAGGTCCGCGAGACGCTGCGCGCCCAGACCGAGTCCAGCATTTCCGAAAGCAGCAACGCACTGGCCCGGCAGATCGAGAACTGGCTCAACGCCAAGCTCCGCCTGATGGACCTCATGGCGCAGAACGTCGACAGCCAATACAGCCCCGAGCAGACCCAACGGGTGTTCGATTCGCCCATGCTGCGCAACGAATTCATCCTGGTATTCGGTGCACTGGAGGCAGACGGCAAGCCGATCAAGAACGATGCGTCCTGGCAGCCCAAGCCGGACTGGGACGGTCGCCAGCGCCCCTGGTACGCAGTCGGCAAGAACGGCAGCCAGGCCGTGCTCACCGAGCCCTACACCGACTCCACCACAGGCGAGATCCTCATTTCTGCCGTTGCGCGCATCACCGATGCCGGCAAATTCCTCGGTGTGATGGGCGGTGACATCCGCCTGAAGACCGTGGCCGATGCCGTCAACACCCTGGATTTCAACGGCGCCGGCTATGCCTTCCTGCTGAGCCGCGACGGCAACATCATTTCCCACCCGGACACCAAGCTGAACGGCAAGTCCTACAGCGAGCTGTTCGACGGCAAGAGCCCGGCGCTGCGCAAGGAGCTGCAGGAGGTGGAAGCCGGAGGCAAGAAGCTGCTCGTCTCCTTCACCCCGCTGCCCAACCTCAAGGGGATGGACTGGTACATCGGCGTGGTCCTCGACCAGGACAAGGTGATGGCCGAGGCCAATGCCCTGAGCTGGCGCGCCGTGATCGGCACTGTGCTGGGCGTGGTGATCAGCCTGGTGGTGCTCAGCCTGCTGGTGAAGAGCCTGCTGCGCCCGCTGGACGGCCTGGCCGCCTCGCTGCGCGAGATCAACAGCGGCGAGGGCGACCTGACCCGGCGCCTGCCGGCCGAGGGCAATGACGAGATTTCCGTGCTGTCCCGCGAGTTCAACGGCTTCCTGCAGAACCTGCAGACGCTGATCGCCGACGTGATGAGCAGCTCCCGCCAGGTTCGCGGCAGTACCCAGCTCACCTCCCACGAAGCCGAGCAGGCCGCCAGCCGCCTGCAGGTGCAGCTGCAGGAGCTGGACCAGTTGGCCACCGCCATGCAGGAGATGGCCTCCACTGCCGAGGAGGTGGCGCGCAACGCCCAGGCCGCAGCCCAGGCTGCCTTGGCGGCCAACGAGGAGACCGAGAATGGCGTGGGGGTGGTTTCCAACTCCACCCAGGCGATCAAGCAGCTGGCCGACGAGATGGAGGACACCGGCCAGGCCATCAACGAGCTGGCCAAGCTGAGCCAGAACATCGAGTCGATCCTCTCGGTGATCACCAGCATCGCCGACCAGACCAACCTGCTGGCCCTCAACGCGGCCATCGAGGCGGCGCGGGCGGGCGAATCAGGGCGGGGCTTCGCCGTGGTGGCGGACGAGGTGCGCTCCCTGGCCTCCCGCACCCAGCAGTCGACCCAGGAAATCCGCCAGATGATCGACCAGTTGCAGACCGGTGTACGCCAGGCCGAGCAACGCATGCAGCAGAGCCGCGACACCGCGAGCCGCACGGCAGAGGACGCCGGCGCGGCCAACGACATGCTCGGGCGCATCCGCGAGGCCATCAACCGCATCAACGACATGAACCTGCAGATCGCCACGGCGGCCGAGGAACAGAGCGCCACCACCGAAGAGATCAACCGCAACACCACCAACATCCGCGACATCAGCCACGAGGTGGCCGGCGGCGCCGAGCAGCAGGTGCGCCAATGCGCGGTGATGGTGGATCAGGTCGGCCAGCAGGATCGCCTGCTCAGCCGCTTCAGGATCTGACCACGCGCCGCGCCTGGCGCGGCATTCCCGGAGGCCGCCATGCGTATGCTCCTGCGCCTCGCCTTCGTCTGCGCCCTGTTGCTGGGGCGCGCGGAGGCCGATCCCATCGAGGTCACCATCCTTTGCGATTCCGGCTACCCGCCCTATAGCTACGAGGAGAACGGCGAGGCCCGGGGCCTGTACACCGACATCCTGCGCAGCGTGTTCAAGCGCATGCCGGAGTACCACGTGTCCATCCGTCCCCTCCCCTGGCCCCGTGGCCTGGCGGAGATCGCCAAGGGCAGCGCCTTCGCCCTCTATCCGCCCTACTACCGGCCTGAAGAGCGGCCGTGGATGGAATATTCCCGGCCGATCCTGGAGGAGCGCCTGGCGGTGTTCATCCGCCCGGGCCTGGCGGGCAAGCGCCACTTCGAGGACTTCCCCAGGGCCTATGCCGGGTTGCGGGTGGGCCTGAACAGCGGCTTCGTCACGGTGGACGACGTGCGCTACCGCGACATGGTGGAGTCCGGGGTGATCGACCAGTCCTACGCCCGCGACAACCGCACCAACCTGCTGAAACTGCTGCACCAGCGCACCGACGTGTACATCAACGACCGGCTGTCGATCCTCTGGGAGCTGCAGCGCATGGTCCGCGACGGCAGTCTGAGCCATGACGAGGCCAGCCGCCTGGTGGAGGGCCCGACGCTGTCCACCGAGCATGGCCACCTGGGGTTCTCCCGCCTGAACACCGAGGCCTATCCGTACCGGGCCGATTTCATCCAGCACTTCAATACCGCGCTGGGCGAAGTGATGGACGACGGCACGGTGGCTCGGCTGGTGCGGGAATACAGCGCACTGGAGCCCGAGCTGCCCACGCCGGGGCGCGGCCATTGACCCCGGTGGCCTGCGATTGCAGGCAAAAGTGCACACCCGTACACTGCGCGCCTTTTACCTGATCGAGCGAGCCCGATGCTTTTTCTCCTGCGCATGGTCCTGATGGGCGTGCATTTCATCATCGCCGGCGTCGCCGGTCTGCTGCTGGGCCTGTGCCGCCCGTTCAACCCCGACAACAGCCGCCTGTGTGCTCGTCTCTACGGGCTGCCAGGCCTGTGCATCATGCGCTTGAAGCTCAAGGCCGAGGTCAGTACGCTGACCCGGGACCACCCCTGCGTGATCATCGCCAACCACCAGTCCAACTTCGATCTCTACGTGCTGGGCCGGGTGGTACCGCCACGTACCGTCAGCATCGGCAAGAAGAGCCTGAAATGGATTCCCTTCTTCGGCCAGCTCTATTGGCTGGCCGGCAATGTGCTGATCGACCGGGGCAACGCCCGCCGCGCCCGCGACGCGATGGTCACCACCACCGAAACGCTGCGCAATCGCGACACCTCCATCTGGGTCTTCCCCGAAGGCACCCGCAACCAGGGCAAACGCCTGCTGCCGTTCAAGCGCGGGGCTTTCCAGATGGCCATCAACGCGGGAGTGCCGATCATTCCCGTGTGCGTCAGCAACTACGTCCGTCAACTGCGGCTGAACAGTTGGAACAGTGGCCGGGTGCTGATCCGTGCGCTGCCGGCCATCCCCACGGCCGGCCTGACACTCGACGACATGCCCGCGCTGATGGAGGAGTGCCGCCAGCGCATGCTCGACTGCATCGAGGGCATGGACCGCGAACTGGCCACCGACTGATAGCGCCCACGTGGCCCTGGGCAACGTGGCGCCCCGCTGATGCGCCGGGCGGGTTAAGCTCGCCCCACTCTCCAGTCGCACAGGGAACACTTACATGGGTCATGTGGTCGCTGCCGCCGTCTACTCCAAAGGCAAGCGCGTTGCCAACATCAGCCTCGACGAGGGGCTCGAATGGGCGAGAAAGCCCGGCCACTTCGTCTGGATCGGCCTGCATGACCCGGGCCCCGAGGAACTGACCACGCTCCAGCGGCAGTTCGGCCTGCACGAACTGGCGCTGGAAGACGCCCTGCAGCGCCACACCCGCCCCAAGCTGGAAACCTTCGGCGATGCGCTGTTCCTGGTGCTCTATTCCCCCGTGAAGGAAAACGGCCAGCTGGTGTTCATCGAAACCCAGCTGTTCGCCGGCAACGGCTATGTGATCAGCGCGCGTTATGGCGAGTCGGCGCCCTACTCCCAGGTCCGCCAGCGTTGCGAGGCCCGTCCGCTGCTGCTGGAGCACGGCGAGGACTTCGTCCTCTACGCGCTGCTGGCCTTCGTGATCGAGAACTACCGGCCGCTGATCGACACCTACCACGCCGACCTGGAAGCGCTGGAACTGCGGGTGCTGGAATGCCCGCTGACCCAGGCCGATGTGGTGCACATCCAGGGACTGCGCCGCGACCTGCTGCGCCTGCGCCGCTACATCGGTCCGCTGGCGGAAATCTGCCAGGAGCTGCAGCGCCTGGACTTCCCTTTCATCGACAAGAACATGCGCCCCTACTTCCGCGACATCGCCATCCACGTGAGTCGCCTGCTGGAAGACCTTACCGGTCTGCGGGAGATGGCGGACCACGCCATCGAGATCGGCTTGCTGCTGGAGTCCTCGCGCCAGAGCGTGGTGCAGCGCAAGTTCGCCGCCTGGGCAGCAATCCTGGCGTTCCCCACCGCCGTGGCGGGCATCTACGGGATGAACTTCCAGAACATGCCGGAGTTGACCTGGCACTACGGCTACTTCGGCGTACTGGGCTTCATCGCCGCGGGCTGCACGGCCCTGTTCGCCAGCTTCAAGCGCTCCGGCTGGCTCTAGCCCTTTCCCAGGCCTGAAAAAAACGATGCCTGCTGATGCGGGCATCGGTTCGTGTGCGTGCGCGAGAGGAGACTCAGGCGGCGCTGCGGCCTTTGGCCACGAAGCGCATCATCCACTCGGCCACTGCCGTGCCCTGGTGGTCGCGATCGAGGCTGGCGATGCCCTGGCCATACACCTGGTCGCCCAGGGCCTGCTGGCGGATGTTGAGCAAGGCACGGGAGTAGTCGTGAACGAACTCCGGGTGCCCCTGGAAGCACAGCACCTGCTCGCCAATGGCGTAGGCGGCATTGGGGCAGAACTCGCTGGAGGCGATGAGGGTGGCGTTCTCGGGCAGGCGGGTGACCTGGTCCTGGTGGCTGATCAGCAGGGTCAGCTCGTCCAGCGCCGGACTCATCCACTCCGGCTGTTTCTCGACGCGATAAGCATGGGTACCAACGCCCCAGCCCTGGGTGGCGCGCTCGGTCTTGCCGCCCAGCAGCAGGGCCAGCAACTGGTGGCCGAAGCAGATACCGAGCAGTTTATCGCCAGCCTTGTAGCGCTCCAGCAGGTAGGTGCGCAGGGTCTGGATCCAGGGATCGTCGCCGAAGGAGTCGGCCTTGCTGCCGGTGACCAGGTAGGCATCGAAGCGCTCGCCGGCAGCCGGGTAATGGCCTTCCACCACGTTGTAGGTGACAAACTCGGCCTCTATGGGCTGCTTGGCGAAGAGCTGTTCGAACATCTTGCCGTAGCCCTTGTACTCGTCGACGAGCTCAGGGCGAAGGATATCGGTTTCCAGAATGCAGATGCGTAGGGGCATGAAATTGTCCTGAAGCTTGGGTAAGGCACCTTGTGTGCGATTTATTTAACACAAGCCTCCGAGCTTTGAAATAGCGCCGCTTCGCAAGACCTGCTCGTGTTGCCGAAGCGCCTGAAATTCGGGAAGGAAATTGCAACCTGCCACGACGGAGCTGGCATGACACTGCGCCAGCATCGTCAATAAAATTTGACGCTCGTGGCGATGATATCGTCCATGTCGATAGTTGAAATGCTCAGGGAGCGTTTTTCCATCGAATCCGTATTGGCGATTCTGGGTCACCCCAACCCGATGACGGATCGCAGCCATGACCCCCTCCCCGCTCACTTACGCACGCAACGGCGCGCTGGCCAGCCTGGGCCTCTACACCATCGTGGTGACTATCGTTCTGGTGCTGAGCGGCAGCTTCAGCCAGGCGCGACCGGTGCTGCCGCAGGTCGGCTGGGGAGAACGCCTGGCACAGGCCGTTCCGACTCTGTTGCTGAGCGATCCTCATCCCCTGTCGCCCCCGGCAAGGCGAAGCTGAGGTGGCCATGGAACAGCAGCTCTCAAGGCGCCGCCTGCTCACACTGGCGGCACTGGCATTGATGACCAACGGCTTTACGCTGCTGAGCCATGCGCACGGCTCGGCAGGCGCGGTGGCCCAGAACCTGGAGGCACGCCAGGAGATCGCCCGACAGGGCAGTAACGAGCGAGACACCCGCCAGGGACTCGAGAGCCCGCCCCTGAAACGCACCAGCTGGTTGCCAGAGCGCTTCGAGCGCACCTCACTGCGAGGTTGTGAAGGCAAGCTCTGAAGCCCCCGGAAACGAAAAGACCGCCCGGTGGGCGGTCTCTTTTGGCTACGAACCTCAGGCGACTTGTGGTGCCTTGGCCCCCAGCAGTCGGTCCAGCACAGCGGCGACCAGAAGGACTGCCAGTACCGGCAGCAACCAGCCGAGGCTCTGATCTGCCAGCGGCAGTTGCGCGACGAAACCAGGTATCCAACTCTTGAAGCCGGCTGCACCGATGCCGTCCAGCACACCGAATACCAAGGCGACGCCCATGGTGGGGATGAAAACCCGACGGGCGTCGACCCACAGGCTCGATGCCAGGCTCAAGGCAACCAGCACAATGGCCAGGGGGTAGAGCCCTACCAGTACCGGCACCGACAGGCTGATCAGCTGTGTCAGGCCCTGGTTGGCAACGACCAGGCTGAAGACGCCGAGGATGATGACCACCGTGCGGTAAGAGAACGGCAGGAAGCCGCTGAAGAACTCGCCACAGGCCGTAAGCAGGCCAACGGCCGTGGTGAGGCACGCCAGGGTGATGACCAGGGCCAGCAGCAGGCTACCGGCGGTCCCGAAGGTGTGCTGCACATAGGCCGTGAGGATCTGCACACCGTTCTGTGCCTCGCCGGCAATGCCCTGGCTGGTGGCGCCGAGGTAGAACAGCGTGAGGTAGACCAGGGAAAGGCCGATTGCAGCAATGCTGCCGGCGATCACCGAGTAACGGGTGACCAGGCGCGGCTCGGAGATGCCACGGTCGTGGATCGCCGTGGCGATCACGATGCCGAATACCAGCGCGCCCAGGGTGTCCATGGTCAGGTAGCCCTGCAGGAAGCCCTCGACGAAGGGGGCCTTGGCGTAGGCGTCGTTGCTGGCACCGATGTCGCCCGCCGGTGCGAACAGCGCCGCACCGCCCAGGACCAGAAGTGCCGACAACAGCACCGGGGTGATGAACTTGCCAATGCTGTCCACCAGCCGCCCGGGGTTGAGCGCGAGGAACAGCGCGAAGGCGAAATAGACCAAGGAATAGAGGGCCAGCGCCGTGGGGTTGTCACCGGTGAAGGGGGCAACGCCCATTTCGAAGGAGACGACAGCGGTACGCGGCGTCGCGAACAGAGGCCCTATGGCCAGGTACACGGCAATGGCCAGCAGAAGCCCTGCCACCTTGCCCAGGGGCGAGGTCAGGCGATCCATGCCGCCACCTACCCGCGCCAGGGCAATGACGGTCAGCAAAGGCAGGCCGACGCCGGTCAGCAGAAAGCCCATCGCAGCGAACCAGACGTTCTCGCCTGCCGCCATGCCGGCGCTGGGGGGGAAGATGATGTTGCCGGCGCCCAGGAAGAGCGCAAAGGTCATGAAGCCGAGGGCCAGGAGGTCCGAGCCTTTCAAACGAGTCATAGAGAGGGATACCACGAGTCGAAATTCATTGTTCCGAGGGGGCTTCCCTTTGGGTGAGGGGAACCGTCATCCGCCCGTTTGGGGCAAACCACTACTAGTGCGCGCCCTCCCCCTTTTGGGGTTCATGCGCAGGAAGGTCGCAAGCCTAGCGAATCCGACGGTTTTGCGGCACTGATGCAGGTCAGGCTGTCGGCTTGCTGTAATCGGTTGTCGCCATGGCTACATTGCGACAGAAAAAACGAAGGCCACCCGAGGGTGGCCTTCGCCATCAGTCAATCACGCTCAGGCGTTCTTGACTTCCCAGCCGGTCAGCTCGGCCAGGGCCTTGCCGATGTCGGCCAGGGAACGCACGGTCTTCACACCAGCGTCCTGCAGGGCGGCGAACTTTTCGTCCGCAGTGCCCTTGCCGCCGGAGATGATGGCGCCGGCGTGGCCCATGCGCTTGCCGGGCGGTGCGGTGACACCGGCGATGTAGGACACCACCGGCTTGGTCACGTTGGCCTTGATGTAGGCAGCAGCTTCTTCTTCAGCGGAACCGCCGATCTCACCGATCATGACGATCGCTTCGGTTTTCGGGTCTTCCTGGAACAGCTTCAGGATGTCGATGAAGTTGGAGCCCGGGATCGGGTCGCCACCGATGCCCACGCAGGTGGACTGGCCGAAACCGGCGTCGGTGGTCTGCTTCACGGCTTCATAGGTCAGGGTGCCCGAACGGGACACGATGCCGACCTTGCCCGGCAGGTGGATGTGACCGGGCATGATGCCGATCTTGCACTCGCCGGGGGTGATGACGCCGGGGCAGTTCGGGCCGATCAGGCGTACGCCCAGTTCGTCGCACTTGACCTTGGCTTCCAGCATGTCGATGGTCGGGATGCCTTCGGTGATGCAGACGATCAGCTTGATGCCGCCGAAGGCTGCTTCAAGGATGGAGTCCTTGCAGAACGGGGCCGGAACGTAGATCACCGAAGCATCGGCGCCGGTGGCTTCCACGGCTTCCTTGACGGTGTTGAACACCGGCAGGCCGAGGTGGGTGGTGCCGCCCTTGCCGGGGGTCACGCCGCCAACCATCTTGGTGCCGTAGGCGATGGCTTGTTCGGAGTGGAAGGTACCCTGCGAGCCGGTGAAGCCCTGGCAGATTACTTTGGTGTCTTTATTGATCAGGACGCTCATTACTTACCCTCCGCGGCCTTGACGACCTGCTGGGCAGCGTCGGTCAGGCTGGTCGCCGCGATGATGTTCAGACCGCTCTCGGCCAGTACCTTGGCGCCGAGCTCGGCGTTGTTGCCTTCCAGACGGACGACCACCGGGATCTTCACGCCGACTTCCTTCACTGCACCGATGATGCCTTCGGCAATCATGTCGCAACGAACGATACCGCCGAAGATGTTCACCAGTACGGCAGCGACGTTGCTGTCGGACAGGATGATCTTGAAGGCCTCGGTGACGCGCTCTTTGGTTGCGCCGCCACCGACGTCGAGGAAGTTGGCAGGCTTGCCACCGTGCAGGTTGACGATGTCCATGGTGCCCATGGCCAGGCCAGCGCCGTTGACCATGCAGCCGATGTTGCCTTCCAGCGCGACGTAGTTCAGTTCCCACTTCTGCGCATGGGCTTCACGAGCGTCGTCCTGGGACGGGTCGTGCATGGCGCGCAGCTTGGGCTGACGGTACATGGCGTTGCTGTCGATGTTGATCTTGGCGTCCAGGCAGTGCAGGTTGCCGTCGGCCTTGATGACCAGCGGGTTCACTTCCAGCAGGGCCAGGTCGTAGTCCTGGAACAGCTTGGCCAGGTTCACGAAGATGTGGGTGAACTGCTTGATCTGGTCGCCTTGCAGGCCCAGTTGGAAGGCCAGCTCGCGACCCTGGTAGGGCTGAGCGCCAACCAGCGGATCGATGGTGGCCTTGAGGATCTTCTCGGGAGTCTCGTGGGCTACTTTCTCGATGTCCACGCCACCTTCGGTGGAGGCCATGAACACGATGCGGCGGCTGGAACGGTCTACCACGGCGCCCAGGTACAGTTCCTTGGCGATATCGGTGCAGGACTCGACCAGGATCTTGCTGACCGGCTGACCATTGGCGTCAGTCTGGTAGGTCACCAGGCGCTTGCCCAGCCAGTTGGCGGCGAAGGCCTTGGCGTCTTCCTTGCTCTTGACCAGCTTCACGCCGCCCGCTTTACCGCGGCCACCGGCGTGGACCTGGGCCTTCACGACCCATTCGCTGCCACCGATCTTGTCGCAGGCTTCAGCGGCTTCTTCCGGGGTGTCTACGGCAAAGCCCTTGGATACGGGCAGGCCGTATTCAGCGAACAGCTGCTTACCCTGATATTCGTGGAGATTCATGCTTGTCTACCGTCTTCGTTTGGGTATTGCGCATTCGGCGCTGCATTCGTGGTGCCGCGCCACCTGTGACTGCCCTGGGGCAGTCCGGCGAGCGTTCCGCGGTGAACACCCGAAGGCTTCACGACGGGCTGCCCACCGTGGTTCTGCTGCCCCGGGAAGGTCGCGCGCGCCCTCCCCGGGGATAGTGCTCAGCGCTTCTTGCGGTTGGCGATGTGGATCGCGTGACCGTTGACGGCCAGGGCCGCTTCGTGGAGCGCTTCGGACAGGGTCGGGTGCGAGAAGACCATCATGCCCAGGTCTTCGGCACTGGTGCCGAACTCCATGCCGATGGCGCCCTGCTGGACCAGCTCGGCAGCGCTCGGGCCGATCACATGGACGCCCAGGACGCGGTCGGTCTTGGCATCGGCGATGACCTTGACCAGGCCGGCCGTGTCATTGGCAGCCATGGCACGGCCACTGGCGGCGAAGGGGAAGGTACCGACGTTGATTTCGACGCCTTCGGCCTTCAGGGACTGCTCGGTCTTGCCGACCCATGCAATTTCCGGGTGGGTGTAGATCACGGACGGGATCAGGTCGTAGTTCATCTGGGCCTTGTGGCCTGCGATGCGCTCGGCAACCATGATGCCCTCTTCCGAGGCCTTGTGAGCCAGCATGGCGCCACGTACCACGTCACCGATGGCGTAGACGCCGGGGACGCTGGTCTTGCAGTGGTCGTCGACGTAGATGTAGCCACGCTCATCGAGGGTGACGCCGCTGTCAGCGGCCAGCAGGTCGGTGGTCACCGGGCGACGGCCGACCGCGACGATCAGCTTGTCGAAGACTTCCTTCTGCTCGCCGTTGGCGTCGGTGAAGCTGACAGTGACCTGCTTCTTCTTCACGTCGGTGCCGGTCACGCGGGCGCCCAGGCGAATCTTCAGGCCCTGCTTGGTCAGGATCTTCAGGGCTTCCTTGGCGATCTGCTCGTCGGCGGCCGGCAGGAACTTGTCCAGAGCTTCGATGACGGTCACTTCAGCGCCCAGGCGGGCCCAGACGGAGCCCAGCTCCAGACCGATGACGCCAGCGCCGATCACGCCCAGCTTCTTCGGTACGGACTGGAAGTCCAGCGCGCCGGTGGAGTCGACGATGACGTCCTGGTCAACCGGGGCCGGGGGAATCTCGACCGGCTTGGAGCCGGAGGCGAGGATCACGTTCTCGGCCTCGACGACCTGGACCTTGCCATCCAGACCGGTGACTTCGACCTGCTTGTTGGCCAGCAGCTTGCCGTGGCCTTCCAGCAGGGTGACGCCGTTGGCCTTGAACAGGGTGCTGACGCCGCCGGTCAGGTTCTTGACGATGGTGTCCTTGCGGCCAACCATGGTCGGCACGTCGATGGAGACGCCCTTGGCTTCGATACCGTGCACTTTGAAGGCCTCATGGGCCTCGTGGTACTTGTACGAGCTGTCCAGCAGCGCCTTCGACGGGATGCAGCCGACGTTCAGGCAGGTACCGCCCAGCGCGGTCTTGCCGTCCTTACCCTGGTACTTCTCGATGCAGGCGGTCTTCAGGCCGAGTTGGGCCGCCTTGATGGCTGCCACGTAACCGCCAGGGCCCGCACCAATCACTACCACGTCGAATTTCTGGGTCATAACTCATTCCTTCTCGTATGAAACCGGACGGCCCCTTGCGGGGCCGCCGTTTGGAGAGATCGCCGATCAGATGTCCAGCAGCAGACGAGCCGGGTCTTCCAGCAGGTTCTTGATGGTCACCAGGAAGCTGACTGCTTCCTTGCCATCGATCAGACGGTGATCGTAGGACAGAGCCAGGTACATCATCGGCCGGATCACAACCTGGCCGTTGATCGCCATGGGGCGCTGGATGATGTTGTGCATGCCGAGGATGGCAGCCTGAGGCGGGTTGACGATCGGGGTCGACATCATCGAACCGAAGGTACCGCCGTTGGTGATGGTGAAGGTGCCACCGGTCATCTCGTCGATGGACAGCTTGCCCTCACGGGCCTTCTTGCCGAAGGTGGCGATGCCGTTCTCGACTTCGGCCAGGCTCATCAGCTCGGCGTTGCGCAGGACCGGAACCACCAGGCCACGGTCGCTGGAAACGGCAACGCCGATGTCCTGGTAGCCGTGGTAGACGATGTCGTTGCCGTCGATGGAGGCGTTGACAGCCGGGAAGCGCTTCAGCGCTTCGACGGACGCCTTGACGAAGAAGGACATGAAGCCCAGGCGAACGCCGTTGTGGGTCTTCTCGAACAGGTCCTTGTACTTCGAACGCAGGGCCATGACTTCGGTCATGTCGACTTCGTTGAAGGTGGTCAGCATGGCCATGGTGGACTGGGCTTCGACCAGACGCTCGGCAACCTTGGCGCGCAGGCGGGTCATCGGGACGCGCTTCTCGACGCGGTCACCCGCAGCGAATACCGGCGCCTCGGCGGCCGGAGCAGCCGGTTTGGCAGCCGGCGCGGCCGGGGCGTTCTTCTTCGCCTCGACAGCGGCAACCACGTCTTCCTTGGTTACGCGGCCACCTTTGCCGGTGCCGGCGATGCTGTTCGGGTCGATGCCGTTTTCCTCGGCCAGCTTGCGAGCGGCCGGGGACAGGATGGCGTCGTCACCAGCAGCAGCGGGGGCAGCAGCCTGAGCGGCCGGAGCCGGGGCAGCAGCGGCCGCCGGGGCGGCAGCAGCAGCGCCGCCTTCGTTCAGTTTGCCCAGCAGTTCGCCACTGAGAACGGTGTCGCCCTCGTTCTTGACGATTTCTGCCAGTACGCCGTCGGCCTCGGCCAGCACTTCCATTACAACTTTGTCGGTCTCGATGTCGACGATCAGCTCGTCACGCTTGACGGCGTCGCCCGGCTTCTTGTGCCAGGTGGCCACGGTGCCGTCGGCGACCGATTCCGGGAAGGTTGGGGCTTTGATCTCGATAGCCATTGTGTGTTTTTCCTGTCTGATTCGGTTTTCTGCGCGAAGGCGTTAAACAGTAAAGGCGTCCTGCAGCAGTTTTTCCTGCTGCTCGGCGTGCATGGAGGCGTAGCCACAGGCCGGAGAGGCCGAGGCATCACGCCCGGCGTACTCGAGGAACAGGCCTTTCTTGTGGGCGCTGGCCACACGACGCATATGGTGCTGGCTGCAGTACCAGGCGCCCTGGTTCATGGGCTCTTCCTGGCACCAGACGATGTGCTTGAGGTTCTTGTAGGCAGCCAGAACCTCAGCCAGGTCGTCTTCCGGGAACGGATACAGCTGCTCGATACGCACGATCGCGATGTCCTCGCGGCCTTCGGTGCGACGCTTCTCCAGCAGGTCGTAGTAGACCTTGCCGCTGCAGAGCACGAGGCGCTCGACCTTCTTCGGATCGATCGGATCGATCTCGCCGATGACGGTCTGGAAGGAGCCTTCGGCCAGATCTTCCAGGGTGGAGATGGCCAGCTTGTGACGCAGCAGCGACTTGGGCGTAAGGGCAACCAGCGGCTTGCGCAGCGGGCGAATCACCTGGCGGCGCAGCATGTGGTAGACCTGAGCCGGCGTGGTCGGCACGCAAACCTGGATGTTGTGCTCGGCGCACAGCTGCAGGTAGCGCTCCAGACGCGCAGAGGAGTGCTCCGGACCCTGGCCTTCGTAGCCGTGCGGCAGCAGCATGGTCAGGCCGCACAGACGGCCCCACTTGTGCTCGCCGCTGGTGATGAACTGGTCGATCACCACCTGGGCGCCGTTGGCGAAGTCACCGAACTGGGCTTCCCAGATCACCAGCGCGTTGGGCGTGGTGGTGGAGTAGCCGTATTCGAACGCCAGTACGGCTTCCTCGGAGAGGTAGGAGTCGTAAAGCTCGAAGCTCGGCTGGCCGTCGAACAGGTTCTGCAGCGGCAGGTAGGTGCTGGCATCCTTCTGGTTGTGCAGCGCCGCGTGGCGGTGCGAGAAGGTACCGCGGCCCACGTCCTGGCCGGTGATGCGAACCGGGTGGCCTTCGAACAGCAGGGTGGCGTATGCCATGGTCTCGGCGTAGCCCCAGTTGATCGGCAGGCCGCCGGCGCCCATCTTCTGGCGGTCTTCGAGGATCTTCGAGACCTGACGCTGGACGACGAAACCTTCCGGGATCTCCAGCAGCTTGGCGGAGAGTTCCTGCAGGGTCTTCAGGTCGAAACGGGTGTCGTGACGAGCGGTCCAGGCATGGCCCAGGTACGGACGCCAGTCGACGAACAGCTCCTTGTTGGGCTCCTTCACCAGGCTCTTGACCACGTGCTGGCCGTTGTCCAGCGCAGTGCGGTACTCGTCCATCTTGGCCTGGATGCGCTCGGCATCGAGCACGCCACCCTGGATCAGGGCATCGGCATACAGCTCACGGGTGGTGCGCTGCTTGGCGATCTGCTGGTACATCAGCGGCTGGGTACCGGACGGCTCATCGGCCTCGTTGTGGCCACGGCGACGGTAGCAGACCAGGTCGATCACCACGTCGCGCTTGAACTGCATGCGGTAGTCGACGGCCAGCTGGGTCACGAACAGTACGGCTTCGGGGTCATCACCGTTCACGTGGAAGATCGGCGCCTGGATCATCTTGGCGACGTCGGTGGCGTACTCGGTGGAGCGCGCATCTTCCTGGCGGCTGGTGGTGAAACCGACCTGGTTGTTGATGACGATGTGAACCGTGCCGCCGGTGCGGTAGCCACGGGTCTGCGACATCTGGAAGGTTTCCATGACCACGCCCTGGCCTGCGAAGGCGGCGTCGCCGTGGATGGAGATCGGCAGTACCTTGTCGCCAGTCTTGTCCCTGCGGCGATCCTGACGGGCACGAACGGAACCTTCCACCACCGGGGAAACGATTTCCAGGTGGGAGGGGTTGAACGCCAGGGCCAGGTGAACTTCGCCACCAGCGGTCATGACGTTGGAGGAGAACCCCTGGTGGTACTTCACGTCACCGGAGGACAGGCCCTCGACCTTCTTGCCTTCGAACTCGTCGAAGAGGTCGCGCGGGTTCTTGCCGAAGGTGTTGACCAGTACGTTCAGGCGGCCCCGGTGGGCCATGCCGATGACGATCTCCTGGGTACCGTATGCACCGGAACGCTGGATGATCTCGTCCAGCATCGGAATGAGGCTTTCACCACCTTCCAGGCCGAAACGCTTGGTGCCCGGGTACTTGGTACCCAGGTACTTCTCCAGGCCTTCGGCCGCAGTCAGGCGCTCGAGCAGGTGGCTCTTGACCTCAGGGGAGAAGGACGGACGGCCACGCACGCTTTCCAGACGCTGCTGGAACCACTTGCGCTGCTCGGAATCGACGATGTGGGTGAACTCGGCGCCGAAGGTGCTGCAATAGGTTTGCTGCAGGGCCTGGTGGATCTCGCGCAGGGTTGCCTCTTCCTTGCCGATGTAAAGCTCACCGGTACGGAAGGTGGTGTCGAGATCGGCATCGGTCAGGCCGTAGTGATTGATCGCCAGATCGGCCGGGGCCTTGCGCTGCCAGAGGCCAAGGGGGTCGAGCTGGGCCGCCTGATGGCCGCGCATGCGGAAGGCCTGGATCAGGCGCAGGACTTCAACCTGCTTCTTCTCGTGCTCGGTGCTGACGCTGCCAGCGGAAACCGGCTGAGCGCGGCGCTGATTCTTGGCGAGCAGGACGAAATGGTCGCGAACGGTAGAATGCGATACGTCGGTGGCTGCATTGCCGTCGGACGGCAACTTCTGGAAGTAGGTGCGCCACTCTTCTGGCACAGCGTTGGGATCGTGCAGGTAAAGCTCATAGAGCTCTTCCACATATGCAGCGTTGCCACCGGATAGGTGGGCGCTGTTCCACATGCGCTGCATTTCGCTTTCTTGCATGCTTGGTCACCCTCGGTAAGGGGACACCACCGGCGTGGAATCGGCATCGCAGCCTCAACTCCGGGTACGGCGACCAGGATGAAAGCCACTCAGGATCCCGCAGATAGTCCGGGCACCAGCCCGGTTGCCCCTGCTGGTCATCTATATCATTTCAAATAAGGACTTCGGCTTTGTGAGCGTCGGTCCTGGTTGTACTGCGGCGCCCCGAAAGGCGCCGCAGGTGTTACGGGTACAGCATGTAACGCATCAGGTACCGCTTTGCAGCAACATGTTGCGTACGTGACCGATAGCCTTAGTGGGGTTCAGACCCTTGGGGCAGACGTTCACGCAGTTCATGATGCCGCGGCAGCGGAATACGCTGAACGGGTCATCCAGGGCAGCCAGACGCTCTTCGGTCTTGGTGTCGCGGCTGTCGGCCAGGAAACGGTAGGCCTGCAGCAGCGCAGCGGGACCGAGGAACTTGTCGGGGTTCCACCAGAACGACGGGCAGGAGGTCGAGCAGCAAGCACACAGGATGCACTCGTACAGACCGTCCAGCTTCTCGCGCTGTTCCGGGGACTGCAGACGCTCGATCGCCGGAGCGGGCGTGTCGTTCTGCAGGAAGGGTTTCACCTTCTCGTACTGCTTGTAGAAGATGCTCATGTCGACGACGAGGTCACGGATGACCGGCAGGCCCGGCAGCGGACGGATCACCAGCTTGCCGCCCTTCAGCCCGGCAGCGGACAGCGGGGTGATGCAGGCCAGGCCGTTCTTGCCGTTGATGTTCATGCCATCGGAGCCGCAGACGCCTTCACGGCAGGAACGACGGTAGGAGAAACCCTCGTCCTTTTCCTTGATCAGGGCCAGGACATCGAGAACCATGATGTCCTTGCCGCCGGTATCAACCTGGAAGTCCTGCATGGTCGGAGCGCTGTCGCTCTCCGGGTTGTAGCGATAGACGCTAACAGTGAGAGTGTTGGACATGTCGGCCACCCTTAATAGGTACGTACTTTGGGTTCGAAGGCCGGAACGGTCTTCGGCGCGAAGTTGACGGCGCGCTTGGATACGCGCTTCTCACCCGGGAAGTACAGGGTATGGCACAGCCAGTTCTCGTCGTCCCGATCCTCGAAGTCTTCGCGGGCATGGGCACCACGGGACTCCTTGCGGACCTCGGCGGCGATGGCAGTGGCTTCCGCGACTTCCAGCAGGTTCTGCAACTCCAGCGCTTCGATGCGCGCAGTGTTGAAAGCCTGGGACTTATCGTTGATCTTGACGCCGGCGATGCGCTCGCGCAGGTCGGCGAGTTGGGCGATGCCCTTCTGCATGTATTCGCCAGTGCGGAACACACCGAAGTAGTTCTGCATGCACTGTTGCAGTTCGCGCTTCAGCGGGGCGACTTCTTCACCACTGGAACGCTCGTTGACACCAGCCAGACGCTTGAGGGATTGCTCGATGTCGGTGTCGCTCGCGCCACGGGTCTCGATGCCTTCCTTGAGGGCCTTCTCGAGGTGCAGGCCAGCCGCACGACCGAAGACCACGAGGTCCAGCAGGGAGTTGCCGCCCAGGCGGTTGGCACCATGCACGGATACGCACGCGACTTCGCCGACCGCGAACAGGCCTTCGATGATCGTGTCGTTGCCGTTGGCATCCTGAGTAATGGCCTGGCCATGGATGTTGGTGGCAACGCCGCCCATCATGTAGTGGCAGGTCGGGATGACCGGGATCGGCGCAACAACGGGGTCGACATGCGCGAAGGTCTTAGACAGTTCGCAGATGCCGGGCAGGCGGCTGTGCAGGACTTCCTCACCGAGGTGGTCCAGCTTCAGCAGCACGTGATCCTTGTTCGGGCCGACGCCGTTGCCGGCGATCACTTCCTTGACCATGGAGCGGGCAACCACATCGCGGCCTGCCAGGTCCTTGGCGTTCGGAGCGTAACGCTCCATGAAGCGCTCGCCATGGGCGTTGATCAGGTAACCACCTTCACCACGGCAACCTTCGGTCACCAGTACGCCAGCGCCGGCAATACCGGTCGGGTGGAACTGCCACATCTCGATGTCCTGGACCGGCACGCCAGCGCGCAGGGCCATGCCGACACCGTCACCGGTGTTGATCAGGGCATTGGTGGTGGAAGCGTAGATACGGCCTGCACCACCGGTGGCCAGCACGACGGCCTTGGAGCGGATGTAGACGGTCTCGCCGGTCTCGATGCAGATGGCGATGATGCCGACGATGGCGCCGTCCTGGTTCTTCACCAGGTCAACGGCATACCACTCGTTGAGGAACGAGGTACCGTTCTTCAGGTTGGCCTGGTACAGGGTGTGCAGCAGCGCGTGACCGGTACGATCGGCTGCGGCGCAGGTACGAGCAGCCTGACCGCCCTTGCCGAAGTCCTTGGACTGGCCGCCGAACGGACGCTGGTAGATGCGGCCTTGTTCGGTACGGGAGAACGGCAGCCCCATGTGCTCGAGCTCGAACACGGCCTCCGGCCCCACGGAGCACATGTATTCGATAGCGTCCTGGTCACCGATGTAGTCGGAGCCCTTGACGGTGTCGTACATGTGCCAGCGCCAATCGTCGTTCGGGTCGGCCGAAGCGATGGCGCAGGTGATGCCACCTTGAGCGGAAACGGTATGGGAGCGGGTCGGGAAGACCTTGGTCACCACGGCAGTCTTGTGACCACCCTGAGCCAGCTGCAGAGCAGCGCGCATGCCAGCACCACCACCGCCGACGATGATGGCATCGAAGGAAAGAGTACGAATGTTAGCCATGAATCAGATACCCCACAGAATCTGAACGCCCCAGACGAAGTAGGCGAACATCGCCATACCGCAAACGGCCTGGAACAGGAAACGCACGACCACCGCCCAACGACCCAGCGCCATCGGCGTCAGGTAGTCAGTGGAAATGGTCCACATGCCGACCCAGGCATGAACACCCAGGGCGACCAGTCCGAGCAGACTGAAAATGCGCATCCAGCTCTGTGAGAACAGACCATGCCAATCGGCAAAGGTCAGTCCGGGGTGAGCAACGAGGTACCCCAGCAGGAAAAGGAAATAAGCCGCGAGAACGACTGCAGAAACGCGCTGAGCCATCCAGTCATAGAGACCCGAACGCGAGAAGTTCGTGACGTTGGTTACCATACCCATACCCCCGCGAGAATGATCAGCACAGCCGAAACTGCGATGACGATTTTCGAGCCCCGCTTGCCGCCCTCGAGCGTCTCACCGACACCCGCGTCCATTACCAGGTGGCGCACGCCGGCTACCAGGTGATAGAGCAGTGCGGACAGCAGGCCCCAAATCACAAGCTTGGCCAGCGGACTGGTCAGACACGCCTTCACGCTCTCGAAGCCAGCCTCGGATTCAAGCGACTTGCCGAGCGCATAAAGCAGCACAGCGATGCCGATGAAGAGGATGACGCCGGAGATGCGGTGAAGAATGGACGTATAAGCTGTGATCGGGAGTTTGATGGTCCTGAGATCTAGGTTTACAGGTCGTTGGCTATTCACGGCTTTTTTTCACACTGAGGCCCCTAACAATCAGGGCAAGTTGTCGGGAAGTGCACTGGTCAGGTACCCCTCACCAAGGGAGTGCCAACCTCCGGATTACAGGCCTTCAAAGCCCCCTGAGGTCGGGCCGTGAGTATAGACAGTTAGCTGACTAATGACAACGCAATCCCCCCCACCCAATAGCGGATTGCACGCCCTAAATAAAAGGCGTAAATAGGCCGCCTTTTTACTTGAAAAATGCCCGCAAACCCGCCTGCCACATGGGTTTCTCCAAATTGACATTCGGATTTATACCTCTATAGTGGTGCGGGCCCTGCGTGGGGGGCTGTCTGATGATTTCAAGCATAAATAGGAGGCCGTTATGGCTGACAAAAAAGCGCAGTTGATCATCGAGGGCGTAGCCCCCGTCGAGCTGCCCGTTCTGTCCGGAACCGTAGGTCCCGATGTAATCGATGTGCGGGGCCTGACCTCCACGGGGCGCTTCACGTTTGATCCTGGCTTTATGTCTACCGCCTCTTGCGAGTCGAAGATCACCTACATCGACGGCGACAAGGGCATTCTGCTTCACCGCGGCTACCCCATCGAGCAACTGGCCGAGAACTCCGATTACCTGGAGACCTGTTACCTCCTGCTGAACGGTGAACTCCCCAGCGCAGAGGAAAAGGCCAAGTTCGTCAGCACCGTGAAGAATCACACCATGGTGCACGAGCAGCTCAAGAGCTTCTTCAACGGCTTCCGCCGTGATGCCCACCCGATGGCCATCATGTGCGGCGTAGTCGGCGCCCTCTCCGCCTTCTACCACGACTCCCTGGACATCAACGACCCGCACCACCGCGAGATCTCCGCGATCCGCCTGGTCGCCAAGATGCCGACCATCGCCGCCATGGTCTACAAGTACTCCATGGGCCAGCCCATGATGTACCCGCGTAACGACCTGAACTACGCGGAAAACTTCCTGCACATGATGTTCAACACCCCGTGCGAGATCAAACCGATCAGCCCGGTACTGGCCAAGGCCATGGATCGCATCTTCATCCTGCATGCGGACCACGAGCAGAACGCCTCCACCTCCACTGTTCGCCTGGCCGGCTCCTCCGGCGCCAACCCGTTCGCCTGCATCGCTGCCGGCATCGCCGCCCTCTGGGGCCCGGCACACGGCGGCGCCAACGAAGCAGTACTGACCATGCTGGACGAGATCGGTGATGTCTCCAACATCGAGAAGTACGTCGCCAAGGCCAAGGACAAGAACGATCCGTTCAAGCTGATGGGCTTCGGTCACCGCGTCTACAAGAACTTCGACCCCCGCGCCAAGGTCATGAAGCAGACCTGCGATGAAGTACTGGCCGAACTGGGCATCAACGACCCGCAACTCGAACTGGCCATGAAGCTGGAAGAGATCGCGCGCAACGATCCTTACTTCAAGGAGCGCAACCTCTACCCGAACGTGGACTTCTACTCCGGCATCATCCTGAAGGCCATCGGCATTCCCACCAGCATGTTCACCGTGATCTTCGCCCTGGCGCGCACCGTCGGCTGGATCTCCCACTGGAAGGAAATGCTTTCCGGCCCGTACAAGATTGGCCGCCCGCGCCAGCTGTACACCGGCCCGGAGCAGCGCGACTACGTCGAGCTCAACGCTCGCAAGTAAGCGCGAACTCCACGAAAAAGGCTGCCAATTGGCAGCCTTTTTTCATTTCAGCGATAGATCATTTCTTCTCGGCCAGCTTGCGCAGGTGGTCCAGGGTATTGAACGGCGCATCGACCACGAAGCTGTTGGCCAGCCAGGACGGCACGCTGCCACCCGGCTCGGTGTGGACCTGGTAGGTCACCTCCACCGCATCGGCCCCTTTCGGCACGAACTTCCACTCCCCTTCAACCGACGCCACGCGAACGTAGCCCTTCTCCTCCGGCAGGTAGGTCGGCTCGCCCTTGAGGACACGGGTCAGGCTGCCATCAGCGCCTTCGCTGGTCACCGCATGAATGATCGAATCACGAGGGGTGACCGGCCAGGGCGTATTGAAGCGCGTGTAGGTCCAGCTATCCGCACCTTCTCGCTTCAGCAGCTTCTGCTGCTCGCACTCGTGGATCCACTTGCAGGAGCCGGACACATCCTCCTGCAGCTTGCGCAGGGTGGCGACGTCCGACTTGATGGTGACGACCCCGCGATAGGCCTTGTACTTGGACCCGGACACCTCGCTGAGGTAGACCTTGATGCCATCCTCGTCCTTGGCCAGCTTCCAGTCCTCGGCGTGGGCAGCCGACGCCAGCAGGACACCCAGCCCGCAGGCCACGGCGATACGTTGCAGCGAAACCATCCTTCTTCTCCTTGTTATTCGATGACCAGTCCTCGTCCCTCTTGGACGCCTACCGGACAGAGTGACTGACCGCGACAGCGGTCTCTTGTTCCAGCCAGCCCAGCAAACGTATAGCGTCCTCACGGGTTTCGCCACAGACAAAAGGATCGGCATCGAAGGCCGAACAGACCTGCGGACGCTCGGGCCTGCCAAACAAACGGCATAGATGTTCGGGGGACAGGTGCAGACAACGCTCTCCCGCGGCCTTGCCATCGGGCATGCCGGGGATGGGGGAAGAAATGGACGGTGCTATGCAGCAGGCACCGCAACCTGCTCGGCAGATCATGATCGCTGAGTAATGACAGGGCTGATGGGAGCGCGGATTCTACTCGCGGCGCAGCTCGCTGTGGAGAGGCCTGAACGCACCCGCCGCGCATCGGAGCCAGTGGAAGGTCATGGCGATAGCGCAGGCCTGGCAACCCGCAACTCAAGGCTGCCCGCTTCCACGGAAAGGGAAACGACTTCGGCGGATTCCGCATCGAATGCCCGCGTCACACCCGGTCCGCTGTAGAACGTACGGCTCGACGATTGCAGCAGCAACGACTCGGAAGGCCCCACCGTCCAGCGCCCCTTCACTTCGGGTATCGGCCCCCTCCCCTCACCCGCGCTGGCCGCACTGCCATTTCCGGCATCGGCAACGCCCTGGAATCGCTCGTCGGGCTCGCGCTGCCAACGCAGCACAACCCGGTCGAGCGCCGGATCCCCCAGGGTCACGGACAGAAGCACGCCGCGCGCGCCCTCGTCCTGCATCTCCAGGCGATAGGCGCTGATACGGCCATCCGTGCAGCGCAGGTGACCAAAGACCTGCAGCCAACGACCGGCACTCTGGAACCCCTCCAGGCTCTGTTCTTCGCAGCCCACCACAGGATCAGCCCTGCCGGCCGAGAGGAATCCCCCCTTCGTGCGCCACAACGAACGCCCCGCACCATCGAGCAGGTCCAGGTCACGCCCGCTCCAGGCCAGGCGATAGGCGCCGAAGCCGAACTCCCTGGCCAGGGCAAAGGCCGGTGGAACCACCAGGCTCGGCGCCGAGGACACAGGGGCGCGAAGCATCCAGCCCCACCACGCCAGACCAGCCACCAGAAGCGCCAGCGCCGCAGCTGCCGACCAACCCCACCCCCCTCGCATCCCGCCCCCTTCTCATCCCACCATCACGCCCATTAGGCTGGCATCCCGCCCAACGCCCGGAGCCCTGCCATGCCCATCTGGATGCAGACTGCCATCCTCCTGACCTTCTCCAACGTCTTCATGACCTTCGCCTGGTACGGCCACCTGAAGACCCTGAACACCAAGCCGTGGATCATTGCCGCACTGATCAGTTGGGGCATCGCCCTGTTCGAATACCTGCTGCAGGTGCCTGCCAACCGCATCGGCTACACCGCGCTGTCGGTCGCCCAGCTGAAGATCATGCAGGAGGTCATCACCCTCGCCGTATTCGTCCCCTTCAGCGTCTACTTCATGCAACAGCCGCTGAAGCTGGACTACCTCTGGGCAGGGCTGTGCCTGCTCGGCGCGGTGTACTTCATCTTCCGCGCCTGAAGCGTCAGCGGGTTAACCGTGTGATCAGGCTGGAGGTATCCCAACGACCGCCGCCCTGCTGCTGGATTTCCGCATAGAAGCGATCCACCAGCTCGGTCACCGGCAACGCAATGCCGTTGCGCTGCGCCTCCTCGAAGACGATCGCGTAGTCCTTGCGCATCAGATCGACCGCGAAGCCGAAGTCGAACTTGCCTTCCAGCATGCTCTGGTGACGGTGGTCGAGCTGCCAGGACTGCGCCGCCCCCTTGCCGATCACCTCCATCGCCGCCGCCGCATCCAGCCCGGCGCAGCGGGCGAAGTGCAGCCCCTCGGACAGCGCCTGCAGCAGACCGCCCACGCAGATCTGGTTCACCATCTTGGTCAATTGTCCACTTCCGGTGGGGCCCATCAGGCGGCTCATCCGCGCGTAAGCCTCGATCACCGGAGCCGCCCGCTCGTACAGCTCACGCTCGCCACCCACCATGATGGTCAGCATGCCGCTCTCGGCGCCGGACTGGCCGCCGGACACCGGCGCATCGAGGAAGCCCAGCTCCCGCTCCGCCGCCAGTACCGCCAGCTCACGGGCCACGGATGCCGATGCCGTGGTGTGATCGACCAGCAGGCTGCCCGGCGTCATGCCGGCAAAGGCACCCTGATCGCCGAGCAGTACCGCACGCAGGTCATCGTCATTGCCCACACAGGTCATGACGAACTCGGAACCCTCAGCCGCCTCGCGTGGCGTGGCGAAGCACTCGCCGGCGAACTCGTCGCACCAGAGCCGGGCCTTCTCCGGCGTACGGTTGTAGACCCGCACCTCGTGCCCTTCGCAGGCCAGGTGGCCGGCCATGTGGAACCCCATCACGCCCAACCCGATAAAGCTCACCTTCGCCATCTCACACCTCCGCATTCGACTGTCCAAAGAAGCCTATCACGCGGTTTGCGGTGCGGCGAAAGCGCCCCCATACTCGCTCGCAGCCCATTGCAGACACCCTGCAGGCGCCAAGGAGAGCCCCATGCCGCACTGGCTGGTGATAGACCTGGAAGCCACCACCGACGAAGGCGGCTGGCCCATGGAAGAAATGGAAATCATCGAGATCGGCGCCACCCTGGTCAGCACCGAAGGGCGAGAACTGGACCACTTCCAGCGCTTCGTGCGCCCGCAACGCCGCCCCTGCCTGACGACCTTCTGCCGCGAACTGACCCACATCACCCAGGCCAATGTCGACGCCGCGCAGCCCCTGCCCAGCGTCTGGACGGGCTTCGAACGCTGGCTCGACAGCCATCGCCCCCGCCTGGTGGGCTGGGGCAGCTGGGGCGACTACGACCGCCGCCAGCTGGAGCAGGAGTGGCGGCAGAACCAGCTCACCAGCCTGCTGGCCAGCCTCCCCCACCTGAACCTCAAGCAGCACTTCGCGAAAGCCCGCCAGCTCAAGCGCCCGGTCGGCCTCAATGCCGCCCTGCAACTGGCTGGGCTCAGCTTCCAGGGGCAACAGCACCGCGCCCTGGAAGACGCCCGCAATACCGCCCGGCTGCTGCCCCTCCTCCTGCCCGCAGCGCCGGGCCAAAGGGACTAGTGACGCTGTCAGACGCCTTCGGCATACTGGCGAGCCTTTTTAGACCCCTTTCCAAGGAGCCCGCCCCATGTTCAAGGTCAACGAGTACTTCGACGGCACCGTAAAATCCATCGCCTTCGGCATGAGCGAAGGCCCCGCCACCATCGGCGTCATGGCCGCTGGTGACTACGAATTCGGCACCAACCAGCTGGAAGTGATGCACGTCATCGCCGGCGCCCTGACCGTCAAGCTGCCGGGCAGCGAGCAATGGGAAACCTTCGCCGCCGGCACCCAGTTCACCGTACCGGCCAACAGCAAGTTCCAGCTCAAGGTCGCCCAGGACACCGCCTACCTCTGCGAATACCGCTGAGTGACGGCCCCCTGAAAAAACCGGCCCTGGTGGCCGGTTCTTTCATGCCTGGCGATCACCCCTCGCGCACCTGGGTCTCGATCCGCATGCCCTCCAGCTCCGCCAGGTACTCCTGGGTACTGAACAGGCCGATGCAGGGCATTGCCCCACGCGCCACAAGGCTGCCATTCGCCAACTTGCGCACCAGCGCCACGGCCGCCATGCAGGGAATGTTGGGGCCGTCGTTGTCATGGGCGAGCAACTCCCAGGTGAGCGTCAGCGGCAGCCCGCTCGGGTCCTGGCCGGACAGCTGCACGAACATGCCACTCAGCCCGTCCCCCAGCGGCTCCAGCATCACCGCCCCGCGCCGCAGCAGCGGCGCAAGCCGAACGGCGTCACGCACCAGGCCGGCACGCACCAGCCAGGACAGCGCCCAGGTACCGAACTGGGTCAGACGCAGGCCGACCCCGGCGCGGAAGCTCACTTCCCGCACCCCGGGGTAACGCGCGGGGAAAAGCTCCAGGTCCGGTACATCGCAGGCGCCGATCCAGCGGGCCCCCATGGGCGCGCGGAAGCGCTGCAGCCGCAGGTCCTGCCAACCGTATACCGAGCGCCACTGCCCATCCCGCCAGCAACGAATCGGCCGCCCGCAATAGTTGAGTACCGCCGCCAGGGTGGAGACGCCCGGCGTCTTTTCCGAAGAGCTGATGCCGTGCTCGATCCGCTCCAGGCGACCGAAACGGGGGAGCAGCTCATCCACCACCGCCGCACTCAGGCCGGGCACGGAGCTCGCCCCCGCGCAAAGCAATACGCCGCGCTGGCGGGCCACCTCGTCCAGCCGGGTGATGCCGCACACGAAGCCCCGCGCATCCGCCAGGTCGATGTAATGCGAGCCCGCCGCCAGGGCGGCCTCGGCGACGCGGTAGTCCTGCCCCTGGAACGGCCCCACGGTGGAGATCACCACCTGCACGTCGAGCCGCGAGAACGCCTCCGCCAGCCCCGGCTCATCGATGTCCAGCCGCACCGCCCGGGCACCTTGCGCCTCGGCCAGCGCCAGGGCCTTCTCCAGGTTGCGCCCCGCCACCAGCACCCGCACACCGGGCACACTGGCCAGGCGCCGGACGATCAGGCGGCCGAAATTGCCATAGCCACCCAGCACCAGCACGTTCAGTTCCGTTGACACCAACAGCTCCTCAGGCGCGGTCACCCGCCGCGTCCCCATGGGTTGAAAACTGCAGCTCGGCCAGGCGCGCATACAGCGGGCTGCTGCGCACCAGCTCGGCGTGGGTACCGATCGCCACCAGGCGGCCCTGGTCGATCACGGCGATGCGGTCCGCCCGCTGCACCGTCGCCAGGCGGTGAGCGATCACCAGGGTCGTGCGCCCCTGCATCAACGCCGGCAGCGCCTGCTGGATCTGGTATTCGCTCTCGGCGTCCAACGCGCTGGTCGCCTCGTCCAGCAGCAGGATGGGCGCATCCACCAGCAGCGCGCGGGCAATGGCCAGGCGCTGGCGCTGACCGCCGGACAGCCCGACCCCGGCATCGCCGAGGTGGGTGCGATAGCCATCGGGCATGCGCGCAATGAACTCGTGGGCGTGGGCGGCACGTGCCGCCGCCTCCACCTGCTCGGCGGTGGCAGCCGGGCAACCATAACGAATGTTCTCCTCCACGCTGCCGAAGAACAGCGCCGGCGACTGCGACACCAGGGCAAAGCAACGGCGCAGGTCGGCCGGGTCCAGCGACCGGAGCGGCACCCCATCGACCCGGACCTCACCGGAATCCGGATCGGAGAAGCGCAGCAGCAGGTCGAACAGAGTCGACTTGCCCGCACCGGATGGCCCTACCAACGCCAGCGTCTCGCCAGGTCGAATCTCCAGGTCGATGCCATCGATGGCAGGCACACCCGGGCGCGAGGGGTAGGCGAAGCGCACCGCCTCAAGGCGGAGCGCGCCGACCGGCCGGGGCGGCAGGTGCTGAAGCTGGTCAGCGGGCGGGGCCTGGATCAGGCTGTGCGTCGCCAAGAGTTCGGCGATGCGCTCGGCGGCACCGGCTGCGCTCTGCAATTCGCCGATCACCTCGCTGATGGCCCCGAAAGCCGAGCCGACGATCAGGCTGTAGAAGACGAACGCCGCCAGGTCACCGCCGGAGATACGCCCGGCGATCACGTCCATCCCGCCCACCCAGAGCATCACCCCCACCGCCCCCAACACCAGCACGATCACCACGGTGATCAGCCAGGCGCGCTGGGCGATGCGCTTGCGTGCCGTATCGAAGGCGCCTTCCACGGTGTGGCCGAAGCGGAGCCGGTCCTGGGCCTGGTGGTTGTAGGCCTGCACGGTCTTGATCTGGCCCAGGGTCTCGCCGACGTAGCTGCCCACGTCGGCGATGCGGTCCTGGCTCTGCCGCGACAGGCTGCGCACCCGCCGACCAAACAGGAGGATCGGCGCTACCACCAGCGGCAACGCCACCACCACGATGCCGGTCAGCTTGGGGTTGGTGATGAAGGGCAGCACGATGCCGCCCACCAGCATGATGCCGTTGCGCAGCGCCAGGGACAGCGAGGAGCCGATCACCGACTGCAGCAGGGTCGTGTCGGCCGTCAGCCGTGACTGGATTTCCGAGGCCCGGTTGCTCTCGAAGAAGCCGGGGTGCAGCTCGATGAGGTGGTTGAACACCCGCATGCGGATGTCCGCCACGAAGCGCTCGCCCACCCACGACACCAGGTAGAAGCGGGTGAAGGTGCCCACAGCCAGGGCCACCACCAGCGCGAAGAAGAACAGGATCGAATGGTTCAGCGCCTCTGGCGACTGGGTCGCCAGGCCACGGTCCACCAACAGGCGAATACCCTGCCCCATGGACAGGGTGATGCCGGCGGTGAACAGCAGCGCCAGCAGGGCACCGATCACCCGGCCGCGGTAGGGCGCGACGAATTGCGCCGCCATGCGCAGGGCACCGCGCCGGCGAGAGGAAAGCAGACCCATGCTAGGACTCGATCAACGGGAAGAGGCGACACTCTGCGGGTTTTCCGGGCGCTCCGCCAGCCAGCCGATGGCACAGAGGAACAACGCCGTCAGGTTGGTGGACACCGGGTTGAAGGCCTGCACCAGGAAGCCCGGCGCCACCACCGCCACGTCCACCAGCAAGCCGACCAAGGCCAGCGCACTCAGGGCCAGCGGCCAGCGACGCCTGCGCACCACCAGCAATGCCAGGGCCAGCACCACCTCGGCCACACCGGCCAGGGCCGCTAGGAGCCGCGCCTGCTCGAAACCGTGGGCGCGGATCATCTCCAGTTCACCCGGGCTCAGCCAGAGCAGCTTGGGCACGATGCCGTGGTAGAGGAACAACAGCGCAAGCCCCCAGCGGGCCAGGCTGGCGTACAGCCTGGGATCAGCGCTCGCCATGCAGGAAGCGCCGCTCATGATCGGGATGGGGCAGCATGCACACCGGATGCCGACCAAAGAGCCGGTAGCGGTTCAGGGCAACGCGGTCGTAGAGCCAGTCCCGCACGGGCGCGGGCACCACGCGGAAGAGCCTCAGCCAGTGCCAGGGCGCCGGCAATTGCCCGAGCACCCGCAACACCGCATCGGTGCGCACATGCAGGCGCTGGCCCTCGATGTAGGCCAGGGTCTCGAAGTGGTCGGTGGGCAGGCCGTACCAGGCGAGCAACGCCTGCCCCTCGGGAGACTGCACCGACGCCAGCTTGAGGCGCTCGCGACGGTCATGCCGGATCAGGAAGCGTGCCCAGCCATTGCAGAGCTTGCAGACGCCGTCGAACAGCACCACGCGGTCGTCCGGACCGATGAAGGGCGGTTGGGTCTCACTGGGCATGATCCAGCTCCGGGGAAAATGTGGGGAGATGATAGGCGCGCTTCAGTGCGCTGCGAAACGGTAATGACCCAGGATCGGCCAGCGGAACAGGATGTCCTCCTCCCGCGTCCCCTGGCCGATGTTGTGCAGCGCCAACGGCGTGCCCTCGCGGCTGCGCCGGTCAGAAATGATGCCGATGTGCTGCAGGCCACGCCCCAGGTCCCAGGTGACGATGTCGCCGGGTTGGTAGTCGGCAGCAGCCTGCCCGACCTTGAGGGACAGACCCTGGCGGTCGAACCAAGTCATCAGGTTGGGCACCCGGCGATGATCGATGTCGGGGTCGGGGCGTTTCAGCCCCCAATGCCGGGGATAGGCAGAGAAGTGCCGGCGCATGTCCTCGTGGACGCGCTGCTGGAGGTCCAGGCCCTGGGCGCGGAGCGCGCGGATGACCACGTCGGTGCAGACACCGGTCGCAAGTGGCACATCCCCGCCGGGGTAGGCAATGCGCCGGTAGGCGGGGTCATAGCCAAGGGTCACCCCCACCTGGGTACGGGCCGCCTCCACCAGGCGCCCGCCGTCGACGGCCGCCCACCCGGCCAGGCAGAACCACCACAGGCCAATGCCCAGTACGAACCTGAATGCCTTGCTGCACATGCCGGCCTCCCTTGCTGGCGCCCTGGCGAACGGGCACGAATCCAGGCGCCACCCTAGCTGGAAACATCCAGGACGTCATGGCGCTGGCGCACAGTGTGGGAAGGAGGCGAGAGAAGAGGGAGAACGAAAGGGGAGATGAAGCCGGAAAAGGAACCTGCCGCCCCGGTCCCCATGCTCGACGCCCCAACCATAAGCCCTGAGGAGATTGCGCCGGGCATGGGAGCCGGGACAGCAGGCCTGCACACCCTACCCACCGCCCGGCCACCAAGCCAGGGCGGGGAGTCGACTCAAGGCCGTCGGCCTGGCCGATCAGGCTGTAGCCATCGGCCTACTCGCCCTCTTCCGCTGCCCAACCTACGGGATACAGCAGCTCCTCGCGATAGCCCGACCAGACCCGTATCGCATCCGGGAATGCGGCATCCAGCGCCGGATCACCGCTGTCCACCAGCAAGGGCCGCCCCTCCAGGGTCGCGAGCTTGCGCTTGGTCGCCACCACCCTCAAGCGGTCGAGCCCGACGGCGCGCAGCACGCGGGGGCTGATCTGCTGGTTGCCGCGCCCGATGATGTGGCCCTGGCCGCCAATGGCGGTCACCAGGATGAACGCCGGGTGGTCCGATACCAGCGCCAGCAACTCGGCCTCCGTCACGTCGCGGGCGATCAACTGCCCGTTCTCCACCACGTCCACGCCCAGCAGCGTGCCATCCAGCCCCAGGTTGGCGGCCAGCCCGTGCAGGGTCGACCCCGGGCCGAAGACGTAGCGCACGCCGGGCTGCCATTCCTCCGCCAGCCAGTCGCCCAGCTCCAGCAGCACCAGCTCCTCCGATTCCACACCACCCTGCTTCACCTGCTGCATGAAGTGGCCCTCCACCGGTACCGTCAGCTCCCCGTACCAGCGCGAGGCCACACGCCCGTCACGCAGCGCCGCTTCGTCCAGGTCACGCACTTCGCCACTGGCCAGGCGCACCAGGCCGCCCTCCACCAGGCGCCGGGCCAGCTCCCCAGCGGCGTGGGGGCTGATGGCGTAGACGCCGGACTGGATCTTCACCCCGGCAGGGATGCCCAGCACCGGCTGGCCTTCCCGCGCCACGTCCCCCACATCCCGGGCCGTACCGTCGCCACCGGCGAAGAGGATCAGCGAGACACCCGCCTCCTGCGTCGCCTGCACCGCACGGCGGGTATCGTCGGCACCGCTCGGCCCGTCCAGCGTGCCCAGCAGGCGATGACGAAAGCCCATCTGCGCCAGTAACTCACCGCCCATGGCGCCAGGCAGGCAAAGGAACTCGATGCGCTCCGCCAGCCCCAACAGAGGCTCCAGGGCCAGGCGCGTACGTTGCAGGGCCTGGGGCACGGCGCCGCGCTCCAGTGCGAGCCCGGCCACACCATCGCTGCCCCGCAATGCCGCAGGGCCACCGACGCCGGCCAGGGGATTGATGATCAGACCCATTCGGAATATCGACATGCACACCTCGTCTGAACGTTTCCTGCCGCGCCCGGGTCAACCGCTGCGGCTGCGCTGGCACGGCACCTGCTTCGGGCTTCCGATCCCGAAGATGTGACGTTTTCCCGGCGCTATCGCCTTCATCTTGCCTTCATCTGAGGGACCTAGACTGCGCACACCACCTGATGAGGAGACCTCCCCATGAGCCTGCAGACCCGCACCGAAAACCGTCGCGTCGTTCCGCTCAAACCCGAGCAACCGGTGGGCGGCGCCATCATCGATGCCCAGGGACGCGAGATCCCCATTACCGAGGGCATGATCCAGCGCGCCTGCCGTGAGCTGGACCGGCAATCGCACTCCGGCTCCGCTCGCCAGGGCTAGGATGGCCAGACATGAAAAAGCCCCGGAAACGGGGCTTTTTCATGTCCACGTGAATCAGGCGCCGCGGGACGCGCGGGTGCCCTTCTTCTTGTTCTGCAGGATGTGCGAGAACACCGCGTGCAGATCGTCGGAAGCCGTCTCGCCATCGAGATTCAGCTTGGCGTCGACGCTGTCCATGTGGCGCATCATCAGCTCCACGGCGGTGTCCTCGTCACCCGCCTCTATCGCGTCGATCACCCGGTCATGCTCCTCGTCGGAACAATGGGTGCGACTGCTGCTTTCGTAGAGCGCGATGATCAGCGATGTCTGCGAGATCAGGCTGCGCAGGAAGCCGAGCAGCGTGTAGTTGCCAGCAGCCTCGGCCAGCTTGAGGTGGAACTCACCGGACAGGCGGATACCCATCCCGCGATCGCCCCGGGCGAAGCAGGCGCGCTCCTCCAGCACCATCTGGCGCAACCCGGCGATCTGCTCGGGGGTGGCGTTCTTGCAGGCCAGTTCGGTAATGGCCCGCTCGATCATCCGGCGCGCGTAAAAGATCTGCCGCGCTTCCTCGGCACCCGGGCTGGCCACCACGGCCCCACGGTTCGGCCGCAGCAGCACCACGCCCTCGTGGGCGAGGCGGGACAGGGCGCGACGAATGATGGTGCGGCTCACGCCGAAGATCTCGCCGAGGGCCTCCTCGCTGAGCTTGGTGGCCGGTGCCAGGCGCTGCTCGAGGATGGCTTCGAAGATGTGCGCGTAGACCACCTCGTCCTGGGTGCCACTGCGCGTGCCTTTGGTGGCGCGCGGCGGTTTCTTCAGACTTTGCTCGACGTCGTTCATGAGGACCACACAGTGAAGTTCAAAAGCGGGAATGGGCTGACACTATGCCGGCGGGATGCCGTTACGCCAGCACCCGAGCCATCAGCCGCATGAAAGTGTGGCGCATTGTACACAAACCGCTCGTAGCTCACAGAACATCACGCTTTGGAGGCACTCATCGGCGACTCCGGCAACTGCAGCGGCAGGTCGAGCCGGCGAGCCTCATTGGCCAGGTGCTGGCGCATCAGGTCAGCGGCCAGGACGCTGTCACGGCGGCGAATGGCCTGGACCAGCGCCTCGTGCTCGCGCACCCGGGCCTCAAGCTGGTCGGCGCCCTGGCGCAGCAACACATCGCTGCGGGCCAGCGCGTCACCCGCCTGGCCGACCAGGTGCTGGAAGATGGGGTTGCTGGTGAGGCTGCCCAGTAGGCGGTGAAACCCCAGGTAGGCCTCGACGAAGGCATCCAGCGCGCCGTCCTCGGCAGCATCGCGCAGGTCCAGCAGGCGCAGGCGCAGGCGATCGAGGTCGGCACTGGCGATGGACTGCGCCACCAACCCCACGATGAAGGGCTCCAGCGCATAGCGCAGCTCGAGGATATCGGCCATGCGATGCCCGGCCGCCACGCGCGGCTCCGCCACGTCGACGGCCTCCCGCGCCAGCACCTGCACCCCCTTGCCGGGCAGCGAGCGCACCATGCCGAGGGTCTCCAGCACGGTGACGGCTTCCCGCAGGCAGGGCCGGCTGACCCCGAGCTGGTCGGCCAGCTCCCGCTGCCCCGGGAGCATCTCCCCGGCAGGCCAGCGGCCCTGCTCGATAGCTTCACGCAACGACTGCACAACCGACCCCACCAGGGTGGTAGACATGGATTCGCTTCCTCCTCGATCCATTCAGGCCCGACGCCGGGCAGCATCATGCCTGCCCGGTCGGTCCGCACTCAATCGGCAGAGGCCCGCGCCTTGAAGGCCAGCCCCTGTTCGCCGGCCAGCACGCCACGGGCCCGCTGCAGGTCGATGTCCTGCTCCCAGCGGGCGATGGCGACGGTGGCCACGCAGTTGCCGATGAGGTTGGTCAGCGCCCGGCCGATGCCCATGAACCAGTCCACCGAAAGCACCAGCACCAGCCCGACCACCGGGATCGCCGGCACCGCCGCCAGGGTTGCCGCGAGGATCACCAGCGCCGATCCCGGGATGCCGTGGGCGCCCTTGGAGGTCACCAGGGAGACCAGCAGGATGGTGAGCAGGTCATTCATCGCCAGGGGCGTGCCGGTGGCATGGGCAATGAAGACGATGGCCAGGGTCAGGTAGATGGAGAAACCATCCAGGTTGAACGAGTAGCCGGTAGGGATCACCAGCCCCACGGTGGAACTGCGGATGCCCAGATGCTCCAGCTTGCGCATGACCTGGGGCAGCACCGCATCGGACGAGGCGGTACCCAGCACGATCAGCAACTCCTCCCGCAGGTAGCCGAGGAACGGCAACAGGCGCAGCCCCGACACCCGCAGCACCGTCCCCAGCACCAGCAGCACGAAGGCCGTGCAGGTCAGGTAGAACACCAGCACCAGTCCGCCGAGGTGGCGCAGGGAGTCGACGCCGTACTTGCTGGTGGTGAAGGCGATGGCACCGAACACCCCGATCGGCGCCAGGCGCACGATCATCCCCATGATCCGGAAGATCACGTGGCTCAGCTCACCGATCAGCCGGGCAATGCCGGCCGCCGACTCACCGGCCATGTTCAGTGCGCACCCGAACAGCACCGAGAACACCAGCACCTGGAGGATGTCGTTATCGGCGAAGGCACCCAGTACCGAGTTGGGGATCAACCCCATCAGGAACGCCACCGGCCCATGCAGGTCGCCGGTGCGCGAGGTGTAGGCCGCCGCATCGCCGGCCGGCAGCTCGCTGAGGTTGATGTTGGCACCCTCCCCCAGCCCGGAGCCGTAGGCCACCAGCAGGCCAATCAGCAACGCCAGGGTCGTCAGCACCTCGAAGTACACCACCGACTTGAAGCCGATGCGGCCCACCTTCTTCAGGTCGCCGGCACCGGAGATGCCACTGACCACCACGCAGAACACGATCAGCGCGATGAGCATCTTGATCAGCTTGATGAAGCCATCCCCCAGGGGCTTGAGCTGCGCCGAGAACTCGGGGAAGCCGACGCCACAGAGGATGCCGATGACCAGGCCGATGACGACCTGAAGGAAAATCGAGCGCGAACACCACTTGAGCATTGGAGTGATCTCCTGGGTTGCCTTCGCGGCGCGCAGCAGGGAGCCACGGATACCGGAGGCTTTGTTGTTGTGGTCTTACCGGTCAGTCCAGCTGTCGCAGTCTAGGGCCGTGAAAATCCGTACACAAGGCCCCGCAAACTCCAATTGACTTTTTTGTACACAAACACATAATCCGACTGCATACTTTCTGACCCAAAAGTCAGAAAAATGCGACAGCCCGCCGGGCAAACACCTCAAGGCTTCTCCCTCAGTGCAAGGGACCCAGGTAACCAGCCGGGAAGAAGCTCACAACAACGAATGAGAGGTACCTGCTGTGGAACGCACCAGACAACAAGAACAAAACCTGTACGCCGAAAGCCCTCCTGCCCAGGGCCTGCTCGACCGCCTCTTCAAGCTCACCCAGCACCGCACCACCGTGAAGACCGAACTGGCCGCCGGTCTCACCACCTTCATCACCATGGCCTACATCATCTTCGTCAACCCGAACATCATGGCGGACGCCGGCATCGACCACGGCGCCGCCTTCGTCGCCACCTGCCTGGCTGCCGCGTTCGGTTGCTTCCTCATGGGGCTCTACGCCAACTGGCCGGTCGGCCTGGCACCGGGGATGGGCCTCAACGCCTTCTTCACCTATACCGTGGTCAACACCATGGGCTACAGCTGGCAGATCGCCCTCGGTGCGGTCTTCCTCTCCGGCGTGCTGTTCATGGTGCTGACTTTCTCGCGCATCCGCGAATGGCTGCTCAACAGCATCCCCAGCAGCCTGCGCTTCGCCATGGGTGCCGGGGTGGGCCTGTTCCTCGGGCTGATCGGCCTGAAGACGGCCGGCATCGTCGTCGCCCACCCCTCGACCCTGGTGCACATCGGCGACCTGACCTCCCCCGGTCCACTGCTCGCCGCCATCTGCTTCCTGATGATCGCGGTGCTGGAATACCGCCGCGTATTCGGCGGCATCCTCATCAGCATCCTCACCGTCACCCTGGTCGGCGTCGGCCTCGGCATCGTCAAGTTCGGCGGCGTGTTCTCCATGCCCCCGAGCCTGGCGCCCACCTTCATGGCGATGGACATTGCTGGCGCGTTCAACGTGACCATGGTCAGCGTCATCCTCGCCTTCCTCTTCGTGCACATGTTCGACACCGCCGGGACGCTGATGGGCGTGGCCCAACGCGCCAACCTGGTGAAGGAGGACGGCCGCATCGAGAACCTGTCCAGGGCCATGAAGGCCGACAGCGCCTCCAGCGTGTTCGGCGGCGTGCTCGGCGTACCGCCGGTGACCAGCTACGTGGAAAGCGCAGCCGGTGTGGCTGCGGGCGGAAGGACCGGCCTGACCGCAGTCACCGTGGGCGTGCTGTTCGTCGCGGCGATGTTCTTCGCCCCACTGGCCGGGATGATCCCCGCCTACGCCACCGCTGGCGCCCTCATCTATGTCGCCATGCTGATGATGGGCGGCATGGCCCACATCGACTGGGACGAACACACCGAGACCATCCCCGCCATCGTCACCGTGATCATGATGCCGCTGACCTTCTCGGTCGCCGACGGCATCGCCCTGGGCTTCGTCAGCTACGTCGCCATGAAGGCCTTCACCGGCCGCTACCGCGAGGTGTCCCTCAGCCTCTACGTGCTCTGCGCCATCTTCATCGCCAAGTTCATCTTCCTCTGACCGCCCCGGAGCCTCGCGCGCCGACCGCGAGGCTCTCCTCCGCCTCGGCACTCAGTGACACAACGCCAGCAGGTGCGGCCGATAAGAGCCACCCGGCTCCTCACTGATCGAACACCTGAAGCTCAGCCGCGTCGGGCCGGACAACCACCCCACCTCCTCGAACACCCGTACTTCGGCGGTCACCTGCTGCACCAGGTAGCCCCGGTTGCAGCGGCGCTCCTCCCGGGTCGCAGGTTCGCGCGCGATGGAAGCGAAGCACCACACGCGTCCACCCGCCTCGACACGGTGGATGCCCAGGCACAGAACCGTCAGCTCAAATTGCACGTCGCGTCTCCTTTCGCGAAACACCGGGGCAGCCAGTCCCCGCAGTAAGAAAGCCCTCCAGCCGTCGCTGCACCGCCCTGGCCGGGGGCCACGCGACCGCCCGAGTGGGACAGGGCACCTTCCTGGCACCCCATCCAACCCAGGAGCGCGCGGGATACCAGGAGCGGGCAACCACGCGACGGTTGGAGGGCGAAACCTCCGCAACCGACGTCATCACCCTTCCTCCCAACCGCCAGCACCAGAAGGCGGATTGACCGGGAGGAGGATCACAACGCCCGCCTGCGGAAACATCCCAAAGATAGAATACGTATCGTATTCGATGACACAACCCTGTAATACACAAGGTCACTGGCGAATGGCAATACGGCGCGTAATGTCGCCCTCCATGAAAAAATGGAACCTGCTGGCCAAAGCCAGGATGAAAGAACTGGGCGTCACCCAGGAGCAGTTGGCCGAACGGATCGGCGTGACCCAGGGCGCGGTCGCGCACTGGCTGAACGGTCGCCGCGAGCCCGGGCTGACGAGAATCAACCGGATACTCGCCTGCCTGCAGATGCCGACCCTCAGCATTGGGGGACAGCTCGTGCAATCGGCCCATGACCCCGATGGCAATGAAGAGGCGCGCGAGATCCCGGACGGAATCATCCCCATGACCATCAGGGAATCCGAAGGACCCCGCTACGAGTACGAAATCGAGCTGCCACTTCTGAAGGAAGCCACATCTCTGGAGGAAAACAGCACCTCCCTGGAGGAGCTGGACTACTCGGGTATCCGCTTCAGCCGACATGCACTTCAGGCGCGCCAGATCGACCCGGCCCTCGCCGCCTGCGTCATCGTCTGTGGCGACAGCATGGCGCCCCTGTTTCCGGACGGCGCCATCCTCGGCATCGACCGTGGCCGCCGCGAAGTCATCGACGGCAAGACCTACGCCCTGCTCGATGCCGGCATGCTCCGGGTGAAGATTCTCCACCGCCTGCCCGCCGGCCAGGTGCGCCTGCGCAGCTACCAGCGGGACGAGTACCCGGATGAAGAGCGGGCGCTGGCCGAGCTGGAGATCGTCGGCCAGGTCTTCTGGTCCTCGGTGCTCTGGTAGCGCCCCGCAACCGCCAGCCGATCCGGGCTGCTCGCGCCTGAGCGGCCCGTCCCACCAAATTCCAGGCAAAAAAAAGCCCGCAGTGTGAACGGGCTGGGAAAAGGGACTCGTTGAAGAGTCACGAGGATGGTGTCGGTTCTCTAGCTGCCCCGGTAGGTGGAGTAGCTGTAGGGGGAAATCAGCAGCGGGACGTGGTAGTGGTCCTGCTTCGCATCGATACCGAAGCGCAGCACCACCACATCGAGAAAGGCCTGGTCGGCCAGTTGCACGCCGCGCTTGCGGTAGTAGTCGCCGGCATGGAAATGCAGCTGGTAGACCCCGGTCGCATAGTCCTCGCCCTGCAGCAGGGGCGCATCGCAACGTCCATCGTCATTGGTGGCGGTGCGGGTGATCAGCTCCAGCCCGCTGTCTTCGACACGGTAGAGCTCGATGCGGATGTCATGGCCCGGGCAGCCGTGGGCTGCATCCAGTACGTGAGTAGTCAGTCGTCCCATTGCGTCTCCAGCCCCCGACGCCTGTCCGGCGCCCTGCAAGGGCCTTGCCTCCTCTGATGCGTTCCAATGATGCGGAGCGCCACCGGACGCCCCGTCACGGGGCAGCGCATGGCGCGAAACGAGTCCGAATATACCTCAGCAAAAATAAAACTGTATACAAAATAATGTGCAAGCTGATCGCTCGGCCGATGCGCAACTCGCCGACCGTGCCAGAACGCTGCAAACATCACCTGACAGGGGCTTGCCGATCAATAACTGACCGACTGGGCAGATTTCTTGCAAGCACCACGGGCAGCCCCTGAGCAAATAATCGATTTACAAGTGCGAGGCTTGTTTGTATACAATCACGCATCACGTTCACCTGCCCCTGTGAACGCACCAGAAGAAGGAACACAGCAGTGAGCTCCGACTACCCACGCGACCTGATCGGCTATGGCGCCAACCCACCCCACCCGCACTGGCCGGGTGAGGCCCGTATCGCCCTGTCCTTCGTCCTCAACTACGAGGAAGGCGGCGAGCGCAACATCCTCCATGGGGACAAGGAGTCGGAAGCCTTCCTCTCGGAGATGGTCGCCGCGCAGCCTCTGCAGGGCGCCCGTAACATGAGCATGGAATCCCTCTACGAGTACGGCAGCCGTGCAGGTGTCTGGCGCCTGCTGCGCCTCTTCGAACAGCAGGGCATCCCGCTCACCATCTTCGCCGTGGCCATGGCCGCCCAGCGCCATCCGGACGTGATCCGCGCCATGGTCGAGGCCGGTCACGAGATCTGCAGCCACGGTTACCGCTGGATCGACTACCAGTACATGAGCGAGGAGCAGGAACGCGAGCACCTGCTGGAGGCCATCCGCATCCTTACCGAGCTGACCGGCCAGCGTCCGCTGGGCTGGTACACCGGCCGCACCGGTCCCAACACCCGCCGCCTGGTGCGCGAAGAAGGCGGCTTCCTCTACGACTCGGACACCTACGACGACGACCTGCCCTACTGGGACCCGGCCAGCACGCCGGAGAAGCCCCATCTGGTCATCCCCTACACCCTGGACACCAACGACATGCGCTTCACCCAGGTGCAGGGCTTCAACAAGGGCGACGACTTCTTCGAATACCTCAAGGACGCCTTCGACGTGCTCTATGCCGAAGGCAGCGCCGGCGCGCCGAAGATGCTCTCCATCGGCATGCACTGCCGCCTGCTGGGTCGCCCGGCACGCCTGGCCTCGCTGGCACGCTTCATCGACTACGTGAAGCAGCACGACAAGGTCTGGTTCGCCCGCCGCGTCGACATCGCCCGCCACTGGCACACCCACCACCCGTTCAAAGGAAACGCCTGATGAGCCGCTTCCAGCACATCACCCCCTCGGGCCTGTCCCGGGACGCCTTCGTCAGCGCCTTCGCCGACATCTACGAACACTCACCCTGGGTGGCCGAACGCGCCTACGACCTGGGCGTGGATTCCAGCCTCGACGAGATCGAAACGCTGCACCAGCGCATGGCCGACATCCTCCTCAGCGCCAGCCATGACCAGCAACTGGCCTTGATCAATGCCCACCCGGACCTGGCCGGCAAGGCCGCCGTGCGCGGCGAGCTGACCGAAGCCAGCACCAACGAACAGGCCGGGGCCGGCATCCATGAGTGCACGCCCGACGAGTTCGCCCGCTTCACCGAACTGAACGATGCCTACAAGGCCAAGTTCGGCTTCCCGTTCATCATGGCGGTGAAGGGCAGCAACCGGCACCAGATCCTCGCGGCCTTCGAAGAGCGCATCCACAACAGCGCCGAGGCGGAGTTCCAGCGGGCCCTGGCGGAAATCAACAAGATCGCCCTGTTCCGCCTGCAAGTGATGTAGCCGACCACCCGACCTTGCGTAACCACAGAAGAACAACAATGCATCCACGCACCCTCCCCAGCCAGCACGCCGCCTCGTCGCGACTGCACCCCCCGACCCGCCCGGGTCTGGCGTGCAGCCCTGCGGCCTGCGCGGTTGCAGCGTGGGGCGGGTGCCGCAGCGACTCAGGGCACCATCCGGCCCTGAGCCACCTGCCACACCCTGGGCGCCACTCCGCCCCAGGCCCTGCCTCCCCCTCGCACGCCCACCGCCGGGCAGCCACGCGCTCCGCGCAGGTGCTGTCACGGCCACTGGGCAAGGGGCGCCTGCACCCGGGCACCCCACTCCTCCCGCGCCTACCGGCGCGGGCACCTGAAACGAATCAGTAGAGCAGCCATGCGAATCCTCAAGATCGAGCCCCTGACCAAGGAAGCCTTCGCCCCGTTCGGTGACGTGATCGAAACCGAAGGCAGCGATTACTTCATGATCAACAACGGCTCCACCCGCCGTTATCACAAGCTGGCCACGGTCGAGACCGCCCAGCCGGAGGACCGGGCGATCATCAGCATCTTCAGCGCCCAGGCCCTGGAAATGCCCCTGAGAATCCGCATGCTGGAGCGCCATCCGCTGGGCAGCCAGGCTTTCATCCCGCTGCTCGGCAACCCCTTTCTGGTCGTGGTCGCGCCACTTGGCGATGCACCTGTACCGGGCTTGGTCCGTGCCTTCCTCACCAATGGCAGGCAGGGCGTTAATTACCATCGCGGCGTCTGGCACCACCCGGTGCTGACGATCGAAAAGCGGGATGACTTCCTGGTGGTTGATCGCAGTGGTTCAGGCAACAACTGCGACGAGCATTACTTCACCGAGGACGAGCACCTGGTCCTCGACCCCCACCACTAATAAGAGAAGCCCGGTGTTCGGCGTGTCGATCCCGGGGAAGAGGTACGTACTGTGGAAGCACATCTGACCGAATGGCTGAACCTGAGCATTCGCTGGGTACACATGATCACCGGCATCGCCTGGATCGGCGCATCCTTCTATTTCGTCTGGCTGGAGAACAACCTGAACCGGAAGAACCCGCGCGACGGGCTCTCGGGTGACCTTTGGGCCATCCACGGCGGCGGGATCTACCACCTGGAGAAATACAAGTTGGCACCGCCGAAAATGCCGGACAACCTGCACTGGTTCAAATGGGAGGCCTACTTCACCTGGATGTCGGGCGTCGCCCTGCTGACGGTGGTCTTCTACCTCAACCCCACGCTCTACCTGATCGCACCCGGCGTCGACCTCTCGCCCGCAGCGGCCATCGGTATCGGCATCGGCTCGCTGGTCGCCGGCTGGTTCATCTACGACCTGCTCTGCGACTCGCCCCTGGGCAAGCAACCCGCCCTGCTCGGCCTGATCCTCTTCGTGCTGGTGATCGGCGCAGCCTGGGGCTTCACCCAGGTATTCAGCGGCCGTGGCGCCTACATCCACGTCGGCGCCCTGATCGGCACCATCATGGTCGGCAACGTGTTCCGCATCATCATGCCGGCACAGCGTGCACTGGTTAAGGCGATCGAAGAGAACCGCACCCCGGACCCGGCCCTGCCGGCCAAGGGCCTGCTGCGCTCGCGCCACAACAACTACTTCACCCTGCCGGTGCTGTTCATCATGATCAGCAACCATTTCCCGAGCACCTACGGCAGCCAGTACAACTGGCTGATCCTGGCCGGTATCGCGGTGATCGCCGTCCTCGTGCGCCACTACTTCAACACCCGCCACGAGAGCAACCGCTTTGCCTGGACCCTGCCGGCCGGCGCCCTCGGCATGATCTGCCTGGCCTTCGTCACCTCGCCGAACTACAAGGCAGCGACCCCGGCCCCGGTCGTCAGCGCGCCCCAGGCTCCGGCCAGCGCACCCGCGCAGGCTGCCGAACAGCCCGCCGGCCAGGCGCCCCAAGCCAGCGTCAGCAACGGCTCGCCGCAGTTCGACAAGGTGCACAGCGTGATCCAGGAACGCTGCACCGTCTGCCACTCCGCCAAGCCCACCAGCCCGCTGTTCACGGCGGCACCGGCTGGCGTGATGTTCGACACGCCCCAGCAGATCCAGGCCCTGGCGCCCAAGATCCAGGCCCAGGCCGTGGCCAGCCAGATCATGCCCCTGGGCAACATCACCCAGATGACCCCCGAGGAGCGGGAGCTGATCGGCTCCTGGATCGCCCAGGGGGCACGCACCGAGTGATCCCACGGCGGGCCGCATTCCCCCAAGCTCTGCGGCCCGCGATTCGCCTACCTCCGGGTAGGCTTTTTTATCGCGTCGCGGCGGGGCGGGCTCGTCTCCCTCCCCCGCCTTTATCCCTCCTGCCCGGCACGCCTGTGCCGGCTGCTGCATCGATACCCCGGCCCATCGACCTGAGGCGATGGGCCCGACGGCTCAACAAGAACAAAAGCGCCCGAGGTGTTGCATGACCCAACTGACAGCCCCCGCTGTGGCTCCGGCCGACCAGCGTCTACCCCTGATGCAACTGCTGCTGGTCGGCCTCCAGCATGTGTTGCTGATGTACGGCGGCGCCGTGGCCGTTCCCCTCATCGTCGGCCAGGCCGCCGGCCTCTCCCGGGAAGAGATCGCCTTCCTGATCAACGCCGACCTGCTGGTGGCGGGCATCGCCACCCTCGTGCAATCCATCGGCATCGGCCCGGTGGGCATCCGCATGCCGGTGATGATGGGCGCCAGCTTCGCCGCCGTGGGCAGCATGGTGGTGATGGCCGGCATGCCCGGCGTGGGGCTCCAGGGCATCTTCGGCGCCACCATCGCCGCCGGGCTGTTCGGCCTGGTCCTGGCGCCGTTCATGAGCCGCATCGTCCGCTTCTTCCCTCCGCTGGTCACCGGCACGGTCATCACCTCCATCGGGCTGAGCCTGTTCCCGGTGGCGGTGAACTGGGCCGGGGGCGGCAGCAAGGTCACCGAGTTCGGCGGCCTCCAGTACCTCGCCGTGGCTGCACTGGTGCTGGCCATCATCCTGGTGGTGAACCGCTTCCTGCGGGGCTTCTGGGTCAACGTCTCGGTGTTGATCGGCATGGGCATCGGCTATGTGCTGGCCGGTTGCCTGGGCATGGTCGACCTCAATGGCCTGGGACAGGCGCCCTGGCTGCAGGTGGTGACGCCGCTGCATTTCGGCATGCCCACCTTCGAGCTGGCACCGGTGCTGTCCATGTGCCTGGTGACGGTGATCATCTTCGTCGAGTCCACCGGCATGTTCCTCGCCCTGGGCAAGATCACCGGGCGCGAGATCTGCCCCAATGCCCTGCGCCGCGGCCTGCTCTGCGACGCGGGCGCCTCCTTCGTTGCCGGCTTCTTCAACACCTTCACCCATTCGTCCTTCGCCCAGAACATCGGCCTGGTGCAGATGACCGGCGTGCGCAGCCGCTACGTGACGGTGGCCGCCGGCCTGTTCCTGCTGGCCCTGAGCCTGGTGCCGAAGGCCGCCTTTCTGGTGGCCTCCATCCCGCCGGCCGTACTCGGCGGCGCGGGCATCGCCATGTTCGGCATGGTGGCTGCCACCGGCATCAAGATCCTCCATGAAGCCGACATCACCGACCGCCGCAACCAGTTGCTGGTGGCCGTCAGCATCGGCCTGGGCATGGCGCCGGTGGTCAGGCCGGACCTCTTCGCCCACCTGCCCCACTGGATGGAGCCGATCACCCACAGCGGCATCGCCATGACCACCCTCAGCGCCCTGCTGCTGAACATCCTGTTCAACGTGCTGGGCGAGAAAGACCGAGCCCACCATTGCCACGCGGCCCACTGAATCATCCATTGCTCCCACCCGGCAGCACCTATCCGGTGCCGCCGGGGCTGTCCGACCCGCCCATCCGGCGAGTCTTTTTTTGTTTGACGATGACTCCAGCCCGGCACTTCGCTGGACTGCGCCTAAGCCCGCTACAGCAGGTTTATCAAGGACTTAGGCGCGTCCATCATATGCCGGTGCTTTCCGAAACTTGACCCGGCTTCCGGTCGCGTGGCTCCCATGTGGCTCTTGGAAACCGGGGTTTCCGAGGAGTCATCATGGCAAAGATCAAGCTCACCAAGTCCGCCGTCGATGCGGCGAAGCCCCAGGCGCAGGCCGTCGAACTGCGGGACACCGTGGTACCCGGCTTCCTGTGCAAGATCACCCCGGCCGGCCGCAAGGTGTTCATGCTCCAGTACCGTACGAACGCCGGCGAGCGCCGCAAGCCGGCCTTGGGCCTGTATGGCGAACTGACCGTGGAACAGGCCCGCGTCATGGCGCAGGAGTGGCTGGCCGAGGTGCGCCGGGGCGGCGACCCCAGTGCGGCCAAGGCCGCCGCCCGCAAGGCGCCGACCATGAAGGAGTATTGCACCACCTTCATGGAGGACTACTCCAAGCAGCGCAACAAGCCCAGCACCCAGCGCGGCTATCAGGGTGTCATCGACCGCTGCATCATCCCGATCATGGGGCGGATGAAGGTGCAGGACGTGAAGCGCCCGGACGTGGCCGCGCTGATGAAGAAGCTGGCCCACAAGCCGGCCGAGGCGAACCGCACCTTCGGCGTGCTGCGCAAGATGTTCAACCTGGCCGAAGTGTGGGGACTGCGCCCCGACGGGACGAATCCGTGCCGCCATGTCCCGATGTTCCCGCCCGGCAAGGAAACCCGGCTCATCGTGGACGATGAGCTGGTGCGGATCTTCCGCCAGTTGGGGACGCTGGAGGCGGAAGGACTGGAGAACTATGTCATCCCGCTGGCGATCCGCCTGCAATTCGAGTTCGCCGCCCGCCGCTCCGAAATCTGCCCGCTCGAATGGGAGTGGATCGACCTGGAGAAGCGCCGCGTGGTCTGGCCCGACAGCAAGACCGGCGGCATTTCCAAGCCCATGAGCGAGGAAGCCTATCGGCTGCTGTCCACGGCGCCGCGCCGGGAAGGCTGCCCCTACGTCCTGCCGTCGCCCAACGACCCGAACCGGCATCTGACCCACGGCGAGTACTATGGCGGCTGGAAGCGCGTGCTCAAGGCCGCTGGCGTGCCGCACGTCGGCACGCACGGCATCCGCCACCGCTCGACCACCGACATCGCCAATTCGGGCGTGCCCACCAAGGTCGGCATGGCGCTGACGGGCCACAAGACCGTGGCAATGTTCATGCACTACGTCCACACCGAGGACAAGCCGGTGCGCGATGCGGCCGAACTGGTGGCCAGCCGGCGGCTGGCGATCACCGGGGCAACGCGCCCCGTGGAGGCGACGGCATGAGCAGGAAGACACCCTCAGCGGCGGGGGGAACCCCCGCCGCCTTGCCGGCTGGCTACGCCGGCATCCACAGCGGCATTGTGGAAGTGCTCGATGCGGCCCGCCGCGCGACGGCGCGCAGCGTCAATGCGCTGATGACGGCGAGCTATTGGGAAATCGGCCGCCGCATCGTGCAAGCCGAGCAGCAAGGCAAGCGCCGCGCGGGTTACGGCGAGCAGTTGATCGAGCGGCTGTCCGCCGACCTGACCGCGCAGTTCGGGCGCGGGTTCAGCCGCCCGAACTTGCAGCAGATGCGGTCGTTCTTCCTGACCTGGCCAATTCGCCAGACAGTGTCTAGCGAATCTTCCCCGGCGCCGGTGGCGCGTCCCTGGCGCCTCGATGAACTGGCCCAAGCCTTCACGCTGCCGTGGTCGGCCTACGTTCGGCTGCTGTCGGTCAAGGACGGCCATGCCCGCCAGTTCTACGAGGCCGAAGCCCTGCGCGGTGGATGGAGCGTGCGCCAGCTCGATCGCCAGATCAACAGCCAGTTCTACGAGCGCACGGCGCTGTCGAAGAACAAGGCGGCGATGCTGGTCAAGGGCGCCGTGCCGAAGCCCGAGGATGCCGTCACCCCTGACGACGCGATCAAAGACCCGTATGTGCTGGAGTTCCTCGACCTCAAGGACGAGTATTCGGAGTCCGACCTTGAGCAAGCCCTGATCCGGCGGCTGGAGGATTTCCTGCTCGAACTGGGCGATGGTTTCGCCTTCGTCGGGCGGCAACGTCGGTTGCGCATCGACCAGACCTGGTATCGGGTCGATCTGCTGTTCTTCCATCGTCGGTTGCGCTGCTTGGTCATCATCGACTTGAAGCTCGGTGCGCTGACCCATGCCGACGTAGGTCAGATGCACCTGTACTGCAATTATGCGAAGGAGCACTGGACGTTTGCCGACGAGAACCCGCCCGTGGGCCTGATCTTGTGTGCGGACAAGGGGCACGCCCTGGCGCGATATGCGCTGGAGGGCTTGCCGTCCAAGGTGATGGCAGCGAACTACCGGATGGTGCTGCCAGATGCCGAAGTGCTGCAAAAGGAACTGGAGAACACGCGGCGGCTGATCGAGTCGCGCGGAACGATCGTCCCCAAGAAACGCAAGCGATAACCGGGCGTCCCGGCGTTCCGCCGTCGGGTTCGCGGGCTGCGCCCCGCACTTCGTGCCGAATCGCGGCCATTCGACTTTGACCCCTGACGCCTTCCGGCCTTCACGGACTCGCATGTGCTACCTGCCCAAATAAGCAAAAGTAATGTACGATTGACGTACATCGTCAACTTCTCGCGCCGACGCTGACGAATCAGTGGGAGCGAGGGGCGATAGCATGTCCATTTCGAGGTCAATATGACTGCGGCAGTCCATCAACCGGGTGAAGTCCTCGCACAAAAGCTGGAAGCCGTTGGCGTGTCACCGACTGAATTGGCGCGCCAGCTTTGCGTTCCCGCCAATAGGATTACTCAGATCATCAATGGCAAGCGAGGGATCACTGGCGATTCAGCGTTGCGGCTTGCCCACTGGTTCGGGGACACCCCGCAATTCTGGATGAGCTTGCAAGTGCAGTCCGACTTGGATCTGGCGGAAGCTGTGTCTGGGCGAGCCATCAGAGCGCTCCCTACTGGTCCAGCCGTTCGCGACCATACGGCCCACAAGCAGCTAAAGACTGCGTAGGAAAGGACTTATGACAGGGGAGCACAAAACCTTTTCTCAAGGTGGTAAGCGTGTTTGTAAGGAGAGTAGCGCGTGACCGGTGCCTCTACAGACATCACGTTCCACTATCCACCGGAGCTGTTCAATCTCTTGGTGGATGTTGTCCCATTGCTCAACCGATCGAAACAGGATGTGCTTGTCTTCTTTCGTGGCGCAGGTGTGTCTGACACCATGACTGCGGACATGGCCGCTCACTTGAGGAGTACCCCTAAGGACGTCAATAAGTACCAAATGGTGCGCACTGTGCTTGAGCGCCTCAACGCGAAGGGGGAAGCCGCTCTTCGCGAGCGGCGTGAAGTGCTGCGGCGCGTTGTGGATTTTGCGAGCTTTGATTCGTGCTGGCCCGATGACCAGCTCAAGGCCAAGGGCCTTGTCGCCAGCATCCGCGAAGTCGTCAACCAAAAAGATGCTTTCACGCGCATGAACAATGCCCGTGAGGAGGAGCGGCAAGCGCGCCTGGCAGAGACACAGCGGATCGCAACGGAGAAGCGCGAGCGCACCTCCAGGATCGATAGCGCCAAGCAGGCTTTGTATGCACTGTTTGGTACTTCGGCGACGGCACAGGAACGCGGCAAGATGTTGGAGACAGCCCTCAACAATCTCTTCCAGGCCTACGGCGTTCTCATTCACAAAGCCTTCCACTTGGTCGGTGATGCCAGGGAGGGGATCGTTGAGCAGATCGACGGAGTGATTGAGCTTGGCGGGATGCTGTACTTCGTCGAGATGAAGTGGTACCGCAATCCAGTCGGCAAACCAGAAATTTCAGAGCATCTCGTACGCCTCATGTCGCGCGCCGAAGTTCGAGGCATCTTCATCTCCGCCAGCGATTACACGGAACCCGCAGTCCACACGGTGCGCGAGTTCCTACAGCACAAGGTCTTGGTTCTTTCGACGCTCCAAGAAATCGTGCGTTTGCTTGAGCAACAGGACGACCTCGCAGAGTTCTTCACGAAGAAGGTCCAGGCGGCGCAGATACACAAGAACCCGTACTTCCGTCCTCATGACGGTCAAGGACAAGGTGCGTCATGACGGCGAGTTGGAAGGACATCAACAAACCGTCGAGCCCCACGACCGCAGTTACCGCGGCGCAGGTGGCGAACGGTCCCGTCATTCCGCCACAGCAAAGACTGTTGACCTACTCGCCAGACGAGTGGGAAGGCTTCGTTGAAGAGTGGGCCTACTATTGTCTCCCGGCGAAGTACAAGCATGTCCAGCGCTTCTCGGGCGCTGGTGACATGGGGATAGACATTGCCGGATTTTCAGACGACAGGCGCCTCAAGGGTGTATGGGATAACTACCAGTGCAAGCACTACGATCATGCCCTCAGGCCCGGCGATGTCTGGGTTGAGTTCGGCAAGGTCATCTGGTACTCGTACAGCGGTGAGTACGTCACACCCCGTCATTACTACTTTGTTTCCCCCCGAGGTGCGGGCACATCGCTCAGCCGCTTGTTGGCGAACGCTGCGAAGCTGCGCGAAGAGTTGATTGCCAACTGGGACAAGAACGTAAAGGACGAGATCACCAGCACACAAGTGGTGCCGCTCGATCCAGCACTCCGCGCCTATGTGGATTCCTTCGACTTCTCGATCTTCGACGCCAAAACCGCGCTTCAGCTTGTTGACGACCACCGCAGCACGCCGGTTCACGCCGCGCGCTTCGGCGGGGGACTCCGAACACGGCCTGCTTCTGAAAAGCCTCCCCAAGAAGTCGCTGCCACCGAAAGTCGCTACGTGACACAGTTGCTCGGGGCATACGGCGAGCACACGGGGGTGGTCGTGACTGATCCCTCGGCGCTGTCCGTGCCGAAGCTCAAGGACCATTTTCGCCGTCAGCGCGAAGCGTTCTATGAGGCAGAGTCACTGCGCGTCTTTGCGCGCGATAGTGTGCCGCCTGGCACCTTTGAATCCTTGCTCGATGACATCCACGGCGGCGTTATCGATACACATGACGCGAACCATGCCGATGGCTACGAAAAGGCCTGTGCCGTCACCAAGGCGGCCCGCGACATGCAAATCACGGCGAACGCCCTCATCACCTGCACGAACCCCAAAGATAGAGATGGAATCTGCCATCAACTCGTGAATGAGGATCGCCTACGGTGGACACGATCATGAGCCTGGAGTCCAAGCCGATCACGTTCAATGGCCCACTGGAGGCTGGTATCCGCGCGGTGTCGATTCTGGGCGCGGCGTATCCGCAAACCTACGACCTGCAGAGGCTCGTCGCCCTTGACTACCTTCTTGTCCATACAGGCGATATCAATGGTCCTGACAACTTGCATCCGCCGACGCCGACGCCCTCGGCTGAACTGCTTGTGCGCCGAAAACTGATCGAGCAATCGCTTCTTTTGATGATGACCCGCGACCTCGTGGAGCGTGAAGTCACGGCTGACGGCATCAAGTACGGCGCGGGCGAGAACGCCGTGACCTTTCTATCGTCCGTATCCTCCAACTACTTGGTGGCTCTCAAGGAGCGCGCCACTTGGCTTGTCGAAACCCTCGGCGATCTCACGGACGAACAGTTCAAGGGTGTCATGCGTCGCTTCTTTGACAAGTGGGTTGAGGAATTTCAGCAGGTCGAGCGGAGCCTGGGAGGCGAAGTATGACGGCAGAGATTCCCGGTTTCCGCTTGCGCTTCCTTGGCTTTTTTGGCCCGCAGAAGCAACCATCAACCGTCACCTTCGGTCCCGGCCTGAACGTCATCTACGGCGCTTCGAACACTGGGAAGTCATTTATTGTCGAAGCCATCGACTTCATGCTTGGTGGTAAACCGCCCTTGCGCGATATCCCAGAACGCGTTGGCTACGACCTTATTCTTCTGGGTATTGAGACGCTTGACGGTAAGTCTTTCACGCTCTGGCGCAGCATGGACGGTGGCGGGTTTCGACTTTACGAAGACCTGCATGAGACACCGCCAGCGATTGACATTTCCTACAAGCAGCTTGACGAGAAGCACAGCGAGAGGAACGACGCGAACCTATCTTCTTTCTTGCTTGGCCTGTGCGGTCTTGGGGGCAAGCGTGTCCGCAGGAATTCGCGGAACGAGACCAATAGCCTGAGCTTTCGCAACATTGCGCGTCTGATGATCGTCAACGAGACGGAGATCACGCAGCAAAGCTCTCCTCTCTTTGACGGCAATCCCACAGCCAACACTCCGAACCTCGCAACGTTCAAGTTGCTTTTGACCGGAACGGACGACTCAGCACTGGTCGCCAGCAATAAGAGCGAACCAGAAGCGTTGTCGCGTGAAGCGCAACTGCAGCTTCTTGATCAGCTTCTTGACGACTACCGTGACCGACTCAAGGAGTTGACCAAGAGCCCGAAGGAACTGGAAGAGCAACTGGAGAAGATCGACACTTCGCTCCGCCAGCAGGCGGCCCAAGTGAACACCACCGAAGCCGACTTTCAAGAGGCCGCCGGGAAGCGACGCGAACTGCGCAAGAGACTTGAGGAAAGCCGCGAGCGACGCGCTGAAGTCGGAGCGATGCTTGCGCGGTTCAGCCTGCTCGACAAGCACTACGCATCCGATATCGAACGGCTACGCGCTATCGAGGAAGGCGGAACGTTGTTCAACGTCCTGGGCTCCGGGCATTGTCCTCTCTGCGGGGCGGCTCCCGCCCATCACAGCACCGATGCTGAATGCAACGGGGACATTGATTCGGTGGTTCAGGCGGCGCGAAAGGAGATTGCCAAGATCGAGGTCTTGCGTGCTGAACTCGCGGCAACTGTCCGAAGCCTTGAGCGTGAGGGTACCAATTTTGACCGTAGGATGCCCTCCGTTGTACGGGAACTGGAGTCAATCTCCGAGGCGGTCGAAGAACTGATTGCGCCCAGGCTATCGACCCTTCGGAAATCCTATTCTGACTTCGCCGACAAGCGCGCCGAAGTGCGCGAGGCGTTGGCGCTCTACGCCACCGTGCAAGACATGGAACGCCGCCGCGCCGATCTTGAGAAGGGTGCCGATGACGACAAAACCGGGGCGCTTGCCAACGCAGACATCCCCACTACCGTCACGCACAGCTTTGCCAAGACTGTTGAAGGCATCCTGACAGGTTGGCATTTCCCAGAATCAGGAGATGTGTACTTCGATTCCAAAACTCGCGACCTTGTCATTGCCGGAAAGTCGCGCAGTGCGTTTGGCAAGGGTCTTCGCGCCATCACACACGCGGCTTTCACCCTCGGGCTGCTAGCTTTCTGCCGAGCGCGGCAGACGCCGCACACCGGATTCGTTGTTCTCGATTCTCCCTTGCTTGCGTATCGAGAACCAGATGGAACGGAAGATGACTTGACTGGCACCGACCTTCAGGAACAGTTCTACGCTTACCTTGAAGTAGTACCCGTTGACACACAAGTCATCGTGGTCGAGAACACCGATCCGCCTGATGCAATCAGGAAACGCGAGCAGTCGCTGATGTTCGGAAAGAACCCTCATCACGGACGATACGGGTTGTTCCCTTATCTGGCGAACACTGACTCAGCTTAAGGCCCGCCCTTTTGACCTGCTCGCTAAGAAGTGAAACTCAACAGATGCGGATCACCGATTAGGCACCCTGAATGCTTTTGATCCCAGCTTTGGTCAGAAGCTGATAAAGAGTCGCAATCTTTGTTCGCGCGCCGCGCTGCGCGCAGTATGTGAAAACGACACGCTGTTTTGCACGCGTGAACGCGACAAAGAATCCAGCAGTAGCCTCGATCTGATCGTTGGAGAAACTCCACCATGCGCCATCATCTAATCCGACAAATATGACGCTGTGGTATTCGAGTCCCTTGCTTTTATGGATCGTCATCAGAGGGGTCGCGTGAGTGCCTTCGTAGGTGTCAAGGGCTGAAGACCACTCGATGTCACCGATCGACGACGTCAATAGATGCTCTGCTGCTGAGTCCAGCACTTTTTCGAGCCAGCCGCCCTGTCCGTAAGCTGGATGAACAGCGATCACTCTCTCACGACCGACAAACCTCAGGATGTCGTCCACGATCGACCGTGACACCGCCTTCGATTTCGGAGGGTTGGGATGGGCGGCGCTGAGTTTGAATACGTATGCGTCCAATTCTTGTGCCAGCCTGGCCTGCGAAACCTCATCGTCCGGAGCGACTCCCCTTAGGGTGATGAGCGTCTCCTGGCACACCGTCCAATGCCGGCCCGCCGGCGCAGTCATGGCGAGACGCAGAACTGCTACGATCAGTTCGGATGCCGCCTCCACCAGCAAATCCTGAAGCAGGATGGTCCCGGCCATTTCAGCTTCGTTGCGTAGAGGAATCCCGGCATCTACAAAGGCCGGTTCGAGAACCGACGCGTATTCGTTAGCCTTCTGCCGGACTAGCAAGACAAAATCGCGCGGGCCGAGTGAGTGGGTCCTCATCTCGGTCGAGACAAAAGCGGCCAAGCGCTTCGCCTCGATCTCTGGCGTCGAAAAATCCCAAATGGCGCAACTATCACCATCAACTGTACCGACGGTCTTCGACACCGGCGCCACGGCTCGGGCGTCCAAAGCCTGCGCCAAGACGTGCTGGATACGCACTAACTCTGGCGACGATCGATAATTGTTGTAGAGCGACGTTCGCGTCGCGCCAAAGTCCTCCTCAAAGGCGGTGAAAGGATCGTCCATCGCCATTGCCCAGCGCATAATCTGTTGTTTGTTATCTCCAACGGCCGTAATCACGGTGTCGGTGCCGAGGAAGATGGTGCGTACCAAGTCATATTGGATCTGTGTCGTGTCCTGGAACTCGTCCATGAACAGATGCGAGTACGTCAGTCGAAGCGCATCCCGCGCCATCGGATTAACTCGCAACAGAAGTTCGGCGAGTCGTCCAATCATGGGAAATGACAAGACGCTCTTTCTGCCTTCATGAAGCGACGTTTGCCAGAAACGATCCGCAGCCCACTGGGAAGGTGTCGGATTACGCCAACCGCCCACTGGGAGCGGCGATCCCACCAGATAGCGGCGCTCGAAGATTTTTACCGAAATCGCTTGGAGGTCGGCATAGGTGCCGACTGAGGCTGGAGGGACTCCGACCTGTTGATACAGGAAGTCACGGTAGTCCCGATCACCGGGCAACATGATGTCGTAGTCGGGCCGAGGCCGCCAGCGCTCGGGCAGCGCCTGACCGAAGCGGTCGACCAACCCTTTCGCAAAAGCATCGAAGGTCATCGAGTCGAAGCGTTGGGCATGGCTGCGATGACAGCGCTGGCGAACGCGTGCAGCGAGGTTTGTTGCAGCGTCGCGCTTGAAACTGATCGCGAGGATGCGCCTTGGTGCGGGTGAAGCACTTGTTTGAAGAAGATAAGCGGCGCGTTGCGCGAGCAGTTCTGTCTTGCCCGCGCCGGGACCAGCAATGACGGACCGATGATCTGTCGCACAGACGACCTTGAGCGCATTGGCTTCAAGTGCAGCCACACCCACTGGCTTCCAATCCTCCGGGCGCACCCGTCGCGACAGCACGGCCATGCTAGTCCCTCCGCAAAGACTTAGCGGTATGTTTGAGAATCTCTGCCAGCACTGCTGGCATTCCTTCTTTCAAGTCCTTTTTCTTGACGTGTGTTAGGGCGGCTAGGTGCGTTGCTGGCTTGCTGTTGGTGAGAAAGTGATAGCGGTAGGCGGGAAGAAGTTCGGGGTAGCCTTTGAACGGCCCACTGTAGGGTTTGAGCCCTGGCCCAGCGGTCCCTAGCACCACTTCCGCCGCTTTATCGACAGCCATTCTCGGGCCGCCCCCATTGGGAATGATGGCGTGGTACGCATCGGGGAACGCTTTCAGCATCGCTAGATCAAGATCCAATGGCGCTGAGAAATAGACGCCATAAGGTTTTAGGCTATCGACCCACGCCTTGAGATTCTTCTGATCTTCTGCATCTTCCCATGTGTGCATCTTTGCAAAATCCGCATCGGACAGAATGCCCTTATCGATCTTTAAAAGCTTTTCCTTGGGCACATTGACGTCGATAAGCTTTTCGATCGCAGTCTTTACCCGGCCAAAACCACCACCTTCGCGCCCCAGGTCAAGATCCAGGAGGGTCGCATGCGGGATGCCAAGGTGGGCCAACAAGCGCCAAAAATGCTGCACATGCCGTCCACCCAAGGGGACAATAGCAACGAAGGCAGGGTCGATCAAAAGATCGAGCGCTTCAGCCAAGGGAGGCAGAACGATCCGCTCCGAATCGCCTTCCACGAGAAGGACGAACCGGGCGAAGTAGAGTTCGGGATAGGCGAGCATGGCGCCACGGACAAACTTCGCAGCCTCGCCAGTCCCTGCCGGAATCTTGATCTTTTTGACTGATGAGACACGTGTTTTCGGATCGCAGCGGCAGTAGCGGACCTCACGCGGATTGACGCGGCTCAGCACCGCGGGTGAATGGCTGGTGACGATGGCTTGTGCGCTCCCTGCATCAGTCAGCGAGCGAACCTGGCGAATGATGCGGGCGAGGAAGTAAGGCGAGAGATGATTTTCCGGCTCTTCCAGACCGAACAGCGTGAGCGCGGGGATACGTAGGGTGTCGTCACGAAATCCTTCAACTGTGCCGTCCACTACCTTACGTTCCAGGTCGAAAACGGCCGCAGCCAGAGCGAAATAGAAAAGCGATTGCTGTCCGTCGCTCAAAGCGTCGAGGCCGCGTTCCTGACCGTCCGGACCCTGCTCGAATATGACGGCAATCTTGTTGACGATCTCCTCGAACCGACGACTGACTAGGCTGAGTCTGGGTTTCGTATCGACCACGTCGTCGTGAAGACCCGACCAACGCGCTTGAAGGGCTTTACCGATTGCGGCAATCGCCGATTCGCCCTCGAACGCGGTGGCGAGGTTTTCAGCGGTTTCCTGAACGGCTTCCTCGGTTTCGGATGACCATTCGATCGCGCGGAGCAGGCGAGCGGCGAGTGCGCCGGCCGTTGCCCGAACCTGAGCTGCCGCGTCTCGGCTGGCGGGTGTGTAGTAGAACTGGATCAGGCCTCGATCCGACGCAGAGACTGGATGGCATTGGTTTTCAACCGGATCATCGTCGAGTGTGTCCACCCAGAAAAGGTCCTGCGCAACTTCGCCCTCCACCGTCCCGTCGTCTTCCCATCGAGCTTCGAGACGCAAGCGACAGACTGGCGATTCCCCCTCCCGTTCGATCTGCATGTGTCGAAACGAGGGGGCGATCGTCTCCGGCGTTGCGGTGCCGTCGGCCAGTTCGGGTAACCCGATCAGCACGTCAATGAAAAGATCCTTGGCTTCTCGGTCGTCGGGGTCGTCCTCCGCCCCCAGGTGGAAATCCGAACGCATCACGGTGCGCTGCTCGCGCGACACGCCGAACATTTTGGACAGTGCGTGTAGGAGTGCCGTCTTGCCCGCCGCATTCGGACCGACGACAGCCGTTATCTCCGACGAGATTGGCACTGTTGTCGGGTCAGGGCCAAAACACCGGAAGCTCGACAGCGTTATAGATTCGATACGCACTAGCTAGTCCCCCGCACTCAGTAATGTGTTTATTCGATACGAGTGCTTCTATCGTAACGCAGCAGTTACGGTAAAGACTTGTCGAAAGGCTTCTGAGGCTGTTTCAGCCGCACGTAGCTTGGTTCGCCGCGATGCCGTCAAACTAGGTAGCCTCGGCTCGATTAATCAGAAAGCGGGCCGTAGGTCACTAGGTTGCTGTAGCTGGTTCATTCCTTTTCTTGAGGTCTGGTGGGCGTCCCCGGCCAAGGGGGCATGGCCGGTCGCGCTGTCGTGCTTCGCATCGAGCCGCCTACGGCGTCTCGCCCCGTTCGGGCTTCCATCGTTCCCTCGCTCCGCTCGGCTGACGCCTTCGGCCCGGCTTCCAGCTTCGGGCCTGCGCGCTTCGCTTGCGTGCGGTCGGCACTCAAGGACGGCCGTTGCCTTGTCCAGCCGTCAGCGACATGGCGGGCTTCCCCGAGGTGTTCGTGAACATGACGCCCATCGTGGTCATGTTCCTGGCCTGGGCGGTGGTGATCCTGTGCTTCTTCGTGCTGGCGATCCAGCTCTTCATCACCTTGATCGAGTTCAAGCTGACCACGCTCGCGGGCTTCGTGCTGGTGCCGTTCGCGCTTTGGAACAAGACCAGCTTCCTCGCCGAAAAGGTGCTGGGAAACGTGGTGTCCTCGGGCATCAAGGTGCTGGTGCTGGCGGTCATCGTCGGCATCGGCTCGGGCCTGTTTGCTGAGTTCCAGGTGCATCCGGCCGAGCCGTCCATCGACCATGCGGTGGTCATCATGCTGGCCTCGCTCACGCTGCTGGCGTTGGGGATCTTCGGCCCTGGCATCGCCACCGGGCTGGTCTCCGGCGCACCGCAGTTGGGTGCCGGGGCAATGGCTGGTGCTGCGATTGGTGCCGCAGGCGCGGCGGTTGCCGTAGGTGCCGCAGCCACCGGCGTGGGCGGAGCCGTGATGGCCGGAGCGCGCATGGCACCGGCTGCCGCCAAGCTCGCCGGGTCTGGTGCGCGGGCTGCGACCTCGGCGGCTGGCAGCGCGAAGTCGACTTTCCAGGCCGGTTCTGCCGCTGCGGGCGGCGGAGCCAAGGGCGCGATGGCTGGACTGGGCAGTGTCGCCAAGGGCGGCGCACAGGCCGCTGGCCAGCGCGCTGGTGCCGGCATCAAAGCGGCGGCAGCCAAGGCGGCCGCGCCATTCAAAGCAGGCTGGCAAGGCTCCGGCACCGATGGTGGTTCAGGCGGTGGAGCTGCCGGTTCCGGGCAAGCCGCTGCTGGCGATGCCAACGCACAGACGCAGGAACAACCCGGCTGGGCCAAGCGCCTGCAACGCCGCCAACAACTCACCCAGGCCACCACCACCGCCGCGCACACGCTGCGCGGTGGCGACGGCGGCGGTTCGGGCCAAGGCCCGAGCCTGCGGGATTCCGATAGCTGACTTTCAAGGAGAACTACATGCGATTCAAACGACCGCAGGTGCGCTATGCCGATACGCCGCAGCCTGCCACTCCGTATCAAGCCGCCGCCCAGGTCTGGGACGAGCGCATCGGCTCGTCCCGCGTGCAGGCCAAGAACTGGCGGTTGATGGCCTTCGGCTGCCTGGTGCTCGCGCTGCTGATGGCCGGCGGCCTGGTGTGGCGATCGGCCCAGTCCATCGTCACGCCCTACGTCATCGAGGTCGATCAGTCCGGCCAGGTGCGCACCGTGGGCGAAGCGGCCACGCCGTACCGGCCCACCGATGCGCAGACGGCGCACCACATCGCGCGCTTCGTGACGCTGGTGCGCTCGCTGTCCATCGACCCCATCGTCGTGCGCCAGAACTGGCTCGATGCCTACGACTACACCACCGATCGGGGCGCGGCGGTGCTCAACGACTATGCGCGGGTGAATGACCCGTTCGCCCGCATCGGCAAGGAGTCAGTGACGGTGCAGATCACCAGTGTGGTTCGCGCCAGCGATGCGTCGTTCAACGTGCGCTGGACGGAACGCCGTTACGTCAATGGTGCGGCTGCCGGGCTGGAGCGATGGACGGCGGTGGTGTCCATCGTGCAGCAGACCCCGCGCACCGAAGAACGCCTGCGCCGCAACCCGCTGGGCATCTACGTCAATGGCCTGTCGTGGAGCCGTGAACTGGATTCTTCTGAAGGAGCCAAACCATGAATGCACGTTTCCGTAAAAACGCATTGCCAGTGATCCTGCTGGCATCGACTGTCCTGTATGCGGGCTGCGCCACGCAGGGCAAACCGCCGCCAGTGATCTCGCTCGATGAGCTGGTGCAGGCCCAGCCATTGCCCGAGCCGCCCAAGCCCATCGAAATCGTGGCGGTGCCCGAGCCGTTGGCATTGCCCGCGCAGTTGAAGTCGCTGCCGGACGTTGATTCGGCCCCGGTGGCACCGGAGCCTGCCGACGAGAAGATGCGCGTATCCCTCGCCAATGCCGAAGCGCGGATCGCGCCGACCCGCGAGGGCTACGTCAATGCGATCCAGGTCTGGCCTTTTACCGATGGTGCGCTGTACCAGGTCTATGCGTCCGTGGGCCGCGTGACGGTGATCGCGCTCCAGCCCGGCGAGGAACTGGTGACGGTCGCTGCGGGCGACACGGCGCGCTGGATCGTGGGCGACACCTCTAGCGGCAGCGGGGCCGATCTGCGGGTCAATGTGCTGGTCAAACCAATCCGTTCCAGCTTGAAGACCAATCTGGTCATCACCACCAGTCGCAGGACGTACCTGCTGGAACTGACTTCGACCGACAAGGCATGGATGGCTTCGGTGTCCTGGAACTACCCGAAAGACCGGATGCTGGCCTTGCAGCGCCAGGCACAGGCTGCCAACGCTGCCGCGCCGGTCGATGCGGGCCTGTCGCTGGAGAACATCCGCTTTCGCTATGCAATCAGCGGCAGCAATCCACCCTGGAAGCCGCTGCGTGCCTTCGATGATGGCGAGAAGGTTTATATCCAGTTCCCGGCAGGCATCGCCCAGGGCGAGCTGCCGCCGCTGTTTGTCATCGGTGCGCAGGGCGATGGGCAACTGGTGAATTACCGCTTCCGCTCGCCGTACTACATCGTGGATCGGCTGTTCGGCGCGGCCGAACTGCGCCTGGAGGCCGACAAGGGCGATGTGGTGCGCATCGAGCGCACGGATGGCATCGCCGGGGGGAACTGAGCATGAGCCAGGACGATACCCCCGACCTTGCCACGCCTCAGGTGGACAAGGTAGCACCCGAGGCGGTGGCGCTGCGCGCTCAGCCGAGCCCGGTCACGCGACTGAACCGGCGCACGCTGGCCATCCTCGCCAGCGGCCTGTCGGTTGGCGTGATGGGCGCGCTGATCTGGTCACTGCAACCGCAGCAACGCGGTGCAGGCGAATCCACGGAACTGTACAACGTGGATCGCGTCTCGCGCTCGGAAGGGCTGGATGCGCTGCCGACGGACTATTCCATGCTGCCAGCGCTGCCGCCTGACGTGCCGGAGCTGGGGCCTCCTTTGCCCGGCGACCTGGGGCCAGCCATCGTCAATTCGCAGCAGCCGGTCGCCGCCACCTATGTCGCGCCCGGCTACGACCCCAACGATGCGCTACGCAAGGAAGAAGAAGCAGCGGCAGCTTCATCGGTGTTCTTCCGCACGGGTTCCCCGCAAGCAGCGCCCGTGGCGCAGTCGCAGGTCGCTGCCGCACCAGGCTTCGCCGCCAATGCCGCTTTCGATCCACTGGCCGCTGGCCCGGCCTCGACGGCGGCCCAGCCTGCTGATCCGACTGCCGTGCAAAACCGGCAAGACCAGAAAGAGGCGTTCCTGACAGACGGCTCTACGGAAACCCGGAATTCCGGCAACCTGCAAATGCCCACCTCGCCGTATCAGGTGATGGCCGGAACGGTCATTGCCGGGGCACTGGTTACGGGCATCCAGTCCGACCTGCCGGGCGACGTGATCGCCACGGTGACGGAGCCGATCTATGACACGGCCACTGGCAAGTTCCTACTGATCCCGCAGGGTTCGCGCATCCTGGGCAAGTACAACAGCCAGGTCAGCTACGGGCAGAGCCGCGTGCAGGTGGTGTGGAACCGTATCATCCTGCCGGACACGTCTTCGCTTACGCTCGACAACCTGATCGGCACCGACCCGGCGGGCTATGCCGGTCTGGAAGACGACGTTGACTGGCATTGGGATCGGATCTTTGCTGGTGCCGTGCTGACCACACTGCTGGGCGTCGGTGCCGAACTGGCCGCACCCGAGAACCGCCAGGACGGTGATCGCGTCATCATCGCCGGGCGCGACAGCCTGCAGGACACCGTGAACCAAGTCGGCCAGGAAGTGACCCGGCGCAACCTCAACATCCAACCCACGCTGACCAGCCGCCCCGGCTTGCCGGTGCGCATCATCGTCAACCGCGATCTGGTGCTGCGGCCCTACCAGCCGCTGTTCTTCAACAAGGGGACTTCGCGATGAGCACGACCAGGAAACTGCGGCTGGGGCCGCTGCCCAAGACCGAGAGCGTCAAACTGACCTTAGCCTGCCCGGCCAGCTTGAAAGCCGACCTCGACCGCTACGCCGCGCTGCATGCGCAAGCCTATGGCGAGGCGGTCGATGCTGTGACGCTGATCCCGCACATGCTGGAGGCGTTCATGGCGGGGGATCGGGGGTTCAGGAAAAAACTGATCGCCTCAATCAATCAGCACGTTCTTGAGCTTTGAGCACATCGTCCAGTGCTGCTTCCTCATTGTCCTCATCGTCTTCGTAACCATAGATATCACCAAGCGAGGGGAGTTCGTCTGCATCGTCCTCGACTTCATCCTCGTCAAGGTCTTCATCAGCAGCGCCCGTCGTTTCTAGTGCTTGCGCTGGAGCAGAAGCAGAGGCCGTTTCCAAAATGGTTGCGACTGCGGCGTTGGCCAGTGCATCCGCCGTGCTACGTTCGGCTGGAATGTCCAACTTGGAGTTCACAGCAGCAGTGTTGATTCGATGCCATGCCTCAACCTCCCCAGAGGTCGCAGGTACGTTGTGGCGGGCGAGGTTTTTCTGCGTAAGCGCATTGGCAACTTCAGGCGAGTAATCCTCGCGCAGCTGGTCGTACGCAGTGAATTGGCGGAGGATGTTGGCGGTTCCAGTCGGGTCGGACATATTTTTCTCCTAGGCAAAAGCAAGAACAATGTGTGAATAGCGGCGACGGTTACTGCAAAACGTCGAAGGTTTGCCGGTGCTCGATCAAGCCTTGTGCTTGGAGGCCCTGAGCGATAAGACGAACTTCGGCAAGCTCTTGCTTGAGACTGTGGATTTCTGCCCGGAATCTCATCTCCTTCAGCCAAAGGCTGATGGTCGGTTCAGACACGTTGAGAACCTTCGCAATGTTCACTTGCTTGGCATTGAATTCATTCCACAGCACATACGCCAGCATCTTGGCTTTTTCACGCAGGTCCATTTTTAAACCTTTTAAAGATTTCGAAGAAAGAAGCGTATCGGAAACGTGTGATCTCGGCAATGGGAGGTTGTGACTCTCTATGCTGTCGGCGAACAATATTTTGGATCGGGGTCGATCGAGTGAGCTACGATGGCCTGCAAGCCTTGGCAATCTCCATCGCTACCACACGCCTCGGCTTGCTTTCTCTAGGCTCCCATGTGGCTCCCAGCCCACAACGTCGCCGCTTCGCAAAGCGGCCCGAAGTAGAGCTAACCCCGCGCCTCATTTAGACTTTCGGCCATCAGGCTACCTCCACTAAACACTTGACGCCGGCCATTTTTTGTCGGCTCGCTCCGCAGCGATCACCTCACGCACGCACGTTCGGGCCCACACGACCACTCGCCATTTTTGTACACAAAACCATCGATTCCTGTTACCAAAAGCAGGTGTCACTGCTATAGTTCGAAACCTGACCCCGCGTTCAACTTATCGAACCGCATCCCGGTCGCACCCACCCGATAGACGCCCAGACCGACAACAACAACAGGCAGGCCTCTCGATCATGCAGACGACACTCTTCTCGCTCCACGCCCGCGCTCCAGCGCCCAGGCTCCACCCGGACGGAAACAGCCCGTCCGGCGTCCTCCCCGACTCGGCCTGACCGGGTCAAGCACCTTCCCCCTCCTAGCCACCTCGTGCCCCACGAGGTGCAGCGACGCGTGCGGGGATTTCCAACCGAAGCCCTGAAAAACAAGGAAAACACGATGCGCACCAAGCTCCTGCCTGCCAGCCTGGCACTCGCGACCGGCCTGCTGGCCTGCAACCAGGCCCTGGCCGACGGCCCCCTGCTGTGGCAGAACAACAGCGTCACCTACCTCTACGGGCAAGACTTCAAGGTCAACCCCGAGATCCAGCAGACCTTCACCTTCGAGCACGCCAGCGGCTGGACCTGGGGCGACCTGTTCCTCTTCGTCGACCAGATCAACTACAACGGCAAGGCCGACGCCAACGCCGGCAACAACACCTACTACGGCGAGATTTCCCCGCGCCTGTCCTTCGGCAAGCTGTTCGACCAGAAGATCGCCTTCGGCCCCGTGACCGACGTGCTGCTGGCCGCCACCTACGAGCGTGGCGAGAACCGCAACCAGAACTACCTGCTCGGCCCGGGCTTCGACCTGGCCCTGCCCGGCTTCGACTACTTCCAGCTGAACTTCTACTACCGCAAACCCGACGGCATCACCAAGAACCCGTCCGGCCAGTGGCAGGTCAC
>NZ_FOJP01000017.1 GCF_900111835.1 Metapseudomonas otitidis | reverse complement strand
TGGGGTTCTACCCCATTTCCACGGACGGTTTGAAAAGGGCTGAAAACTTCAAATCTTGCCGGGCGACTCTACGACGCATCCGTGGGTTATGGAACCGCTCGATGTAGTCGAAGAGATCCGCCCGTGCCTCATCGCGAGTTCGGTACGATTGCCGGACAACACGCTCTCGTTTCAGTTGGCCGAAGAATCCCTCACAGGCCGCGTTATCACCACAATGTCCCACGGCACTCATGCTGCAAATCAGCGTATTGCGACTCAGAAAACGCTGGTAGTCCGCACTGGTAAATTGGCTGCCGCGATCCGAATGCAGGATCACTGACCAATCACCTTGGCGCTGCCAGATCGCCATCTCCACCGCTCGGATCACCATCTGCCGATCCTGACGGTGATGCATCGACCAGCCAATCACCAGCTTGCTGTATAGGTCGAGCACCACGCACAAAAACAGCTTGCCCTCCAGGGTGGCAATTTCCGTGATGTCCGTGACCCACTTGCGCTCCGGCTCCAGGGCGGTGAAGTCGCGCTCCAGCAGGTTTCTCACGCCTGCCGGACGACCAGAAGCCACTCGACCCAAGCCACGCCTCTTCCGGCGCGGCCAACCTTGAATGCGTTCTACCGCCATCAGGCGGGCGACGCGATTCAGACTGATGGTTTCGCCTTCGTAGCATAGGTCTTCGTGCATACGCGGCGCTCCGATCACCCCACGGCTGTCTTCATGGATCTCGTGAATGCGCTTTATCAGGCGCGCATTCTCTTGAGCGCGTGGGCTCGGCTGACGATCCTGCCAGTCGTAATAGCCGCTGGCAGAAACCTTCAAGCAACGGCACATCAGCCGTACCGGGTACTCGTTGCGGCAGCGCCGAATCACCGCGTACCGCTCGATGACTCCTTGGCAAAGTACGCTGCCGCGTCTCTTAAAAAATCACGTTCCTTGGTCACTCGGGCCAGCTCACGCTTGAGGCGGGCAAGCTCCTCGTCTCGCGGGCTACCCGTGCCAGGAAAGGCCTTTTCTGCACCAGGCTGCGCTTCTCGAACCCAGCGGTTTAGCAGACTCGGGGCCACCCCGATCTCTTGTGCGATTTGGCGGCAACTGGTTTCTGAGCGACGGGCCAGCTCGACGGCCTCCCGCTTGAACTCGGGGCTGTATCTCTTGCGCTTGGACATGAACACTCCTTCAGCTCGGCGTGAGCTTACTCGAAAGTGTTCGTGCTAACGGGGTAGAACCCACTACCTCGAGACCCCCCATGGCACTGAGCTTGTTTGCATCCTGGGCTCTGGCTACGAGAAGGATAACCGGCATGCCCTCGAAACCTGGGTCGCCTACCACCGCAACGAAGTTTTCGAAAAACGCCTGGAGGGGCGTAGCCCGCTGGATTACCTGATCGAGAAGCTTGAAAGCCTGTTGGCTAACTAAGTTCACAAGGGGCCGAAAGGCCCCTTCATCGTTCTACCCCGGCAGCAGCTCATACCAATATTTGCTTGGAGCAAAAGTCGCGCTGTTGCTACAGCTCAACTTGAACATCCAGTCAGGCAGTTAAAGACCCGGGTTGAAGGATTGGTTTACTATCCGGACGCGAACCAGAGCACATTTTTCTCCTGCCTGCAGATGGGCAAGAGGGAGGCCGGGAGTACAGGGACAGTGGTAAAGAAGCAGCGCGTATTGGCCAGCTGGGTTGGCGGGAATGATCTCAAAGCAGTTGCAGGTGCTGAGGCAGGCCCGATTCTGTCCACCCTGAACACAGTTCCCGTTGATAACGTCGAGCTTCTTTGTTCATACCCCGCCGAGCGCGTTGAGCCCTACCTGGCCTGGCTGCGCCAGCAGGTCGATGTACCAATCACCGCGCATTACGTTTCCCTATCTTCCCCCGTTCATTTCGGGGAGATCTACCAGGCCGCCAGTCAGCATTTAAAGCGCCTCAGTACCTCTGCTAATCAGCTTTCTATTCTGCTCAGCCCCGGCACACCGGCCATGCAAGCGGTGTGGATTCTGCTGGGCAAAACGCGCTATCCGGCAACCTTCTACCAATCCTCACTTGAGCAAGGTGTTCAGCAGGTTGAAGTGCCATTTGAAATCGCGGCCGAGTACGTGCCGGCCGCCAATACCATCAGCACCGACAAGCTTGTCCAGCTCGCAGGGCTGGATGCGCCTGTGGATGCAGCCTTCGACAGTATCGTGACGCAGAGCGAGCGCATGCTGGCCCTCAAGGCGCAGGCGCAGATACTCGCGACGAAGCAGGTGCCGGTGCTGATTTACGGCGAAACCGGCACCGGCAAGGAGCTGTTTGCCCGTGCCATTCACAACGCCGGCCCACGTTCTGCAGCGCCCTTTGTTGCGGTGAACTGCGGTGCCATCGTGCCGGAGCTGATTGACTCAACCTTATTTGGCCACAAGAAGGGCGCATTCACTGGCGCTATTGCAGATCGGCCTGGGGTTTTCCAACAGGCCCATGGCGGCACGCTGTTTCTGGATGAGTTCGGTGAGCTAACACCGGATGTGCAAGTACGCCTCCTGCGCGTACTGCAGGAAGGCACCTTCACCCCGGTCGGCTCCAACCAAGAGCTCAAGGTCGATGTGCGGCTGATCACCGCCACTCACCGGGACTTGATGCAGGAAGTCGCCCAAGGGCGCTTCCGTGAAGACTTGTTCTATCGCATTGCTGTGGGCGTACTGCACCTGCCGCCGCTCAGAGAGCGCGAAGGTGATCTGCTGTTATTGTCGGAAAAGCTGCTGGCCGGCATTGCCCGCCAGGATGCCAGTCTTGGCGATAAGAAAGTTTCTGCAGAAGCAAAAAATCTTATCCTTCAGTACCCCTGGCGTGGCAACGTTCGCGAACTGCAGTCCACCTTGTTGCGCGCGGCTCTTTGGTGTCCGGGCGATCTGATTGCTGCTCATGATATCGAGCAAGCGCTGTTCAAATTGCCGCACGCGCAGGCCGATGTACTGGCCATGAATGTTGCGCAAGGCATTGATCTACAAAAGATAATCGCCGACGTGGCAGGGCATTATCTGCGCAAGGCGCTGACGCTTACCGGCAACAACAAGACCCGTGCGGCCAGCCTGCTTGGCCTCAAAAGCCAGCAGACGCTGAGCAATTGGATGGACAAATACGGCATCGAATAAAACTTGGCACGGTCCTCGCTCTAGGACCGTTATGGACAGAATCGCCTACATGAAATCAGTCAACTTCGAGTTTCTCCGCACCGGCAACGAACTGCTGGCGAACCTCGCTGGCCTCGCCGAAGCTGTTCTGCACATCGACCCGGGCAGTGCGCTCACTCGCCTGCGCAGCTTTGCCGAAGAGCTTACCAAAGCCATTTATAAGGAAGAGCTTCTGCCGCGCATGCCGCAGTCAACCTTCTACGACCTGGTGAAAAACTCGGTGTTCACCGATTGCGTCAGCAAGCCACTGGTTCACCAGATCAACTTCCTGCGCATCCAGGGTAATGACACGGCACACGGCGCTGAAGGCGACCTGCGTAACGCACAGCTGGCGCTGAAGACGGCCCATCAGCTGGCCATGTACATGGCCATCAAGTACTACGGCACCGCACAGGCCGATATTCCGCCCTTTGCCGAGGTGCAGGACCCGACAGCGACTCTAGCCAGCCTGCAGAAGACCGTCTCCAGTTATGAAAAGGAACTCAACCAGCAGCAGGAAGAGCTGCAACGCGTCATGGAGAAGCTGGAGCAGGAGCGCACCCGCAATCTCGAAAAGCTGGAGCCACCTGCCAAGCCTGACCAGCAGAAACGTCAGCAGCAGAGCCAGAAGGTAGCCGACAGCCTGCAGTGGAATGAGGCCAAGACCCGCGCTCTGCTGATCGACGCCATGCTGGTGCAGGCGGGCTGGGATATCAGCAATCCCTCGCAGGTCGGCCAGGAAGTAGACGTCGACTTCCCCGATAACGTTTCCGGCAAGGGCCGGGCAGACTACGTGCTATGGGGCGACAACGGTCAGCCGCTGGCCGTGATCGAGGCCAAGAAATCCGGCAATGTCAGTCTGCAGGCCGGGCGCGAACAGGCACGCATGTATGCCGACGGCTTCGAGCGCATGGGCATGCAACGCCCGGTGATTTTCTACAGCAACGGCTACGAGACCTTCATTTGGGATGACGCGCAGTACAACACCTACCGCCCGGTGTATGGCCTCTACAGTAAGGACAGCCTCGAATACCTGATCTACCAGCGGCAATACCGCAAAGCGGAGCTGGAGCGTCATAACCCGGATCTGAACATTGCTGATCGTCCCTATCAGATCGAAGCGATCAAAACGGTTGCTGCGCACTTCCAGCAACAACGTCGCCGCGCGCTGATCATCCAGGCCACCGGCACGGGCAAGACCCGCGTGGCCATCGCGCTGGCCGAGCTGCTGCTGCGCACCGGTTGGGCCAAGCGCGTGCTGTTCCTGTGTGACCGCAAGGAGCTGCGCGTGCAGGCTGATGAGGCCTTCAAGCAGAACCTGCCCAGCGAGCCGCGCTGCGTAATCGGTGAAACCAACAAGGTGGACCAGACCGCACGCGTCTACATCGCCACCTACCCGGGCATGATGAACCGCTTCGCCCAGCTTGATGTGGGCTTCTTCGACCTGATCATTGCCGACGAAAGTCACCGCAGCATCTACAACAAGTACCGCGACCTGTTCGATTACTTCGATGCCCTGCAGGTAGGCCTCACTGCCACTCCGGTGAAGTTCATCAGCCGCAACACCTTCGACATGTTCGATTGCGAGACCACCGACCCGACCTTCGAGTTCGGCCTCGATGCGGCTATCAACAACGATCCACCTTACTTGGTTCCGTTCCGCGTCAAAGACCTCACCACCGACTTCCTGCGCGATGGCATTCACTACAACGACCTGAGTGAGGAGCAGCAGCGTCAGCTCGAAGAAGACCTCGGCGAGGAGGAGGCCAAGCGCACCACCATCGCCGGCAAGGACATAGGCCGCAAGATCTTCAGCGAAGACACCGACCGCATCATTCTGGAAAACCTGATCAACAACGGCATCAAGGACGAGACCGGTTCACTGGTCGGCAAGACCATCGTTTTCGCCCAGCGCCAGGAACATGCCGAGCATCTGGAGGCGCTCTTCTGCAAGCTCTACCCCCAGTACGGCAGCAAGGTCTGCAAGGTCATCCACAACGCCATCCCGCACGTGGATACCCTGATCAAGGAATTCAAAAAGCCGGGCAACGACTTCCGCATCGCCATCTCGGTGGACATGCTTGATACCGGCATCGACGTGCCCGAAGTGGTCAACCTGGTCTTCGCCAAGCCGGTCAAATCCTGGGTGAAGTTCTGGCAGATGATCGGGCGCGGCACACGCCTGCGCCCCAACCTGTTTGGTCAGGGCAAGCACAAGACCGAATTCCTCATCTTCGATCACTACGGTAACTTCGACTTCTTCGAGCAGGAGTACGAAGAGCCGGAAGACCAGGGCGGCAAGTCGCTCCTGCAAACCACCTTCGAAGCACGTCTAGAGTTGGCGCAGGCCGCCCTCAAGCACAACCATGCCGCCGCCTTCGATGCCGCCATCGAGCTGCTGCGTGCCGACATCAACGACCTGCCGGAGAGTAGCGTTGCTGTTAAACGCGAGCTGCGTGCTGTGCACCAGTTGCAGCAGGGCGACCAACTGCAGAAGTTCGACGCCAAAACCCAGCACCTGCTGGCGACCACCATCGCTCCGTTGATGTCTGCCCGTGTGTTGCGTGACAAACATGCCACCGCGCTCGACAAGCTCATCGCCGGTATCGAGCGCTGCCTGGTAGAGCAGGCCAGCTGTTTCGAGGATGGCAAGATCACCCTGCTGCAGGAAATCGACAAGCTCGCCATCAATATTCAGGCGGTGCGCCAGAAGGATGCCCTGATTGCGGAAGTGCGCAGCGCGGACTTCTGGCTCAATGCCAACGTGGGCAAGCTGGAGGGCGCGCGTCAGGAGCTGCGCGGCATCATGAAATACCGGAAGTCCGGAGATGGCACAGGCTACGTAACGCCGGGTACTCGCACCGCCGATGGCGGCGTAAAGGAGGCAGAGCGCGTCATCACCATTGCCGGCGCCAACGAGGCAATGATCTACCGGCGCCGCCTCAAGGACATCCTCGACGGCATGCTGGCTGCCAACCCAACCCTGCAGAAAATCCACAGGGGCGAGCCGATTGCCGAGCAGGAGCTGAGTTCGCTTACTTCGACCATCCTCACCACCCACCCCGGCGTCAGCCTGCAGGTGCTCAACGAGTTCTATGGCCGTACCGCCAATGAGCTGCAGCTGACCGTGCGTGAGCTGATTGGTTTGGATGTCCAGGCTATCGAGCAGCATTTCGCCCAGTTCCTGCATACCCACCCCAGCCTCACGGCCCAGCAGGTGCGCTTCATGAACCTGCTCAAAGGCTACATCGCCCAGCACGGCAGCATCGTCATCGAGAAACTCTACGACGCGCCGTTTTCCAGCATCTCTCACGAAGGCATCGACGGTGTGTTTACCCCAGCCGACGTGGGTGAGCTGGTGGCCGTGCTCAAGCCCTTCTTGCGCGGGGAAACCCCGCCCACCAGTCACTAGGAGTGCACATGCAAGCCAGTCAATGGACTATCGACATCATCGTCATCACAGCCGTACTCGCACTGGCTTGTGCGTTGCTGGGTTATTTCTTAGCGGCATTGCGTCAGGGACGGCAACTCAGCCTTCTGGCAGCCCAGCTTGAGCAGGCCCAGCAGGCTCAAGCGACGGCAGTGGCCGGCAGCGCAGCGCTGAGTGAGCAGCTCAAAGCCGCGGAAGCACGTGCTCATGAACTCCAGCTCGCAGAAAGCACCCTGAAAGCCAAGCTGCAGGCAGCCTTCGACAATGAGGCTCGACTGAATAAGGAGCAGCAGGAAGGCAAAGACTCTCTGGCTGCGTTGCAGCTGAAGCTGGACGATGCCAGCCGACAGCATCACGACGCCGCCAAACGTCTGGAAACTGCTCAGGCCGAAGGGCGAGCGCTGCAGGGGCAAGTCTCTGAGCTGCGTGATCGTCTAACCGCAGAGCAAACTGCAGTCACCTCATTGCAAGGCGAACGTGACACTCTTAAGGACGAGCTGGCAGGCCTCGATGCCAGCGCCAAGGTGGCGGCAACTGGCGAGCGTGAGGCACGTGAGCAGCTTGCTGAAATTCGCCAGAAGATGGTCGCTCAGGCTCAGGAATACAACGAGCTACTGGGGCGTTATCAGCCGCTCAGTAATCAGCATGCTGAGCTGAAGACGGCCCTGGATAACAGCGCGAAACAGGTGACAGAGCTGCGGGAGCGTCTGGCGCAGGCCCAAACCACCAACGAGCAACTACATGCTGATCGCGACCGCCTAAAGGATGAGCTGGCCGCCGAGGGCAAGCGCGCCAAGTCGCTGGAGACCTCAGAGCGCGATGCACGCGAGCAGTTGACTGAAACCAAGCAGCACCTGACTGAGCAGGTAAAAGCGTTCGGCGAACTCCAGGAGCGTTTCAACACGCTGTCATCCGAGCACACCGAGCTCAAAACCACCCTGCAGAAGCGCGAGGAGCACTTCCAGGAGCAGATGACGCAGCTGGCTGATGCGCGCAAGTCGCTGACCCAGGAGTTCGAGAACCTGGCCAACAAGATTTTCGAGGAGAAGGGCAAGACCTTCACCCAAACCAGCCAAACCAGCATCGACGGTATGCTCAAGCCATTCCGCGAGCAGATCGAAGGTTTCCAGAAGCGCATCAACGAAGTTCACGATGCGTCCCTGCAGGGCAACACCAGTCTCAACTCTGAAATCAAAAAGGTGCTGGAAATCGGCCTGCAGATGAGCAAAGAGGCCAACAACCTCACCTCCGCGCTCAAGGGAGACTCCCAGCAACGTGGGGCCTGGGGTGAGGCGCAACTGCGTCGCACGCTGGAAATGAGCGGGCTGATCGAAGAGGCACACTACGAAGTGCAGGCAGCCTTCAAAGATGCCGAGGGCCGCTCCAAGCAAACCGACTACCTGATCAAACTGCCTGACGGCAAACACATCATCATCGACAGCAAGGTCTCTCTGGTTGCCTACGACCGCGCCGTTGGCGCCGAGTCACCAGAGGAATACCAGCTGGCCATGGCTGAACATGTTAAAGCGGTGCGCAAGCATATCGATGACTTGGCCTCCAAGGACTACACCAACCTAGCCGGCATTCATAGCCCTGACTTTGTGCTCATGTTCATGCCCATTGAGCCTGCCTACATTGAGGCCATGAAGCACAACAAGGATCTGTTCGAATACGGCTACAAAAAGCACATCGTGCTGGTTTCCCACACCACCCTAATTCCCATTCTGCGCACCGTCGCCAACCTGTGGATGATCGAGCGCAGCAATGCCGAAGCGCGTGAGATCAGCGAGAAGGCTGGCGAGATCTATAACCAGGTATGCCTTGTGGCTGAGCGCATCGGCAAGCTGGGCGGTACGCTGAATACGGCGAGCAAGCACTACAACAGCGCGATAACAGCATTGGCGGGTCAGCAGGGGCTATACGGCAAGATTGATCGCTTTAGCCAGCTGTCAGCCAAAGTCAGCAAGACCCTGCCGACGCTGGAGCCTGTTCATGTTGATTTCCAAAACGAGCGACTCTCGCTGATCGTCGAGGCCCTCGACGAATCGCCTGAGCCAAACGAGGGCCTGCCGCAGCTACCAGCCGACGACCACGAAGGCGAGCAGTCCTCTCACACAGAAACCAGCACTAAAAACGAATTCGAGTTCTTCTGATGCTAACTGGCAAAATTCGCAACGATATCGACAAGCTCTGGGAAAAATTCTGGACTGGCGGCATCACTAACCCGCTGACCGTAATCGAACAGATCAGTTACCTGATGTTCGCCCGCATGCTCGACATGCAGGAGGACGTGGCCGAGCGCAAAGCCAACCGCACCGGCAAGGCCTTCGATCGCCTGTTCCCCAATACCCCGGAAGGCCAGCTGCTGCGCTGGAAAAATTTCCGCAACATGAGTGGCAAGGAGTTGCACAGCCACCTCAAGCGAAAGGTCTATCCGTTCTTCGCCAAGCTGGGCGGCGCCGAAGGCGAGGGCGGTGAGCGCGAGGGCCTCGGCCATATCAGCGAATACATGCAGGACGCCGATCTAGAGATCAAGAACGAGTCCGTGCTCACTACCGCCGTGGAGATGGTCAACGACCTGCCGCTGACCCAGAGCGACGTAAAAGGCGATATCTACGAATACCTGCTAAGCAAGCTCACCACCGCCGGCATCAACGGCCAGTTCCGCACGCCGCGCCACATCATCGACGCCATGATCGAGCTGATTGCCCCGCAGCCCACCGAGGTGATCTGCGACCCTGCCTGCGGCACCGCCGGCTTTCTCGCCCGCACCATGGAATACCTCAACCGCGTGAACTCCAGCCCGGAAGGCACGTTCAGCGATGAAGATGGCAACCTGCATTACTCCGGCGACCTGCTCGAACCCTACCGCCAGCACATCAACAGCCAGATGTTCTGGGGCTTCGACTTCGACACCACCATGCTGCGCGTCTCCAGCATGAACATGATGCTCCACGGCGTGAACGGCGCGAACATCCGCTACCAGGACTCCCTGAGCAAATCCATCAAGGAACACTACCCGCGTCAGGAGCAGAACTTCTTCGACGTGGTGCTGGCCAACCCTCCGTTCAAAGGCAGCCTGGACGAAACCAACACCAACCCCGACGTACTCGGCCTGGTGAAAACCAAAAAGACCGAGCTGCTGTTCGTCGCCCATATCCTCCGCTCGCTCAAGCTCGGTGGCCGCGCCGCAGTGATCGTGCCGGACGGCGTTCTGTTCGGCTCCAGCAAGGCCCACCAGCAATTGCGCCAGGAGCTGCTCGACAACAACCAGCTCGAAGGCATCGTCAGTCTGCCCAGCGGCGTGTTCAAACCCTACGCCGGTGTCAGCACTGCCATCCTCATCTTCACCAAGGGCGGCACCACCGAACGTGTGTGGTTCTACGACCTGCAGGCCGACGGCTACTCGCTGGACGACAAGCGCACCGAGCTGAAAGGTGAGGGCAGCAACGACCTGCCCGACGCCATTACCCAATGGCAAAAATACCGGCAGATGGTCGAGAGCAATCTCAGCGCCAGCACTATCAATACCCTGTTCGGCGACAAGCGCAAAAAGGCCTTTGTCGTACCCGCCGAGGATATCGCCGCCAACAAGTACGACCTCTCCATCAACCGCTACAAGAAAGTGGAGTACCAGCAGGAGCAGTACGAAGACCCGAAGGTGATTCTGCAACGGCTCAAAGGGTTGGAGCAGGACATTCTGGCGGATCTGGATGAGCTGGAGGGGATGCTGTGAGTCAAGTTTTTCCGGCGCATTGGGATGTATTGCCGTTCAGCTTGGCTGTCAAAGACGCCACATCTGAATATTCGAAGCTGCAGAAATCTGAATACTTGGAGCAAGGCAGATTTCCTATAGTTGACCAAGGGCAACAGAAGTTTGGTGGCTATACAGATGATGAGTCAGTAGTCTCTTTGGGTGGGTGTCCTGCAGTTATATTTGGTGATCACACCCGGATTTTTAAATTTATAGATGAGCCTTTTTGCTTAGGCGCTGATGGTGCAAAGGTTCTTGAGCCAAAGGTTGAGTTGGACAAGAAATTCTTATTCTATTATTTGTCTTCATTGAATATTGAGTCTGCTGGTTATAGTAGGCACTTTAAGTTTCTCAAGGAAAATGTTGTTCCAGTCCCACCCCTGCCCGAACAAAAGCGCATCGCCACTATCCTCGACAAGGCCGACGCCATCCGCCGCAAACGTCAGCAAACCATCCAGCTCGCCGACGACTTCCTCCGCGCCGTGTTTCTGGACATGTTCGGCGACCCGGTGACTAATCCGAAGGGATGGGAAGTAAAACTGCTCAAAGACTTATCGCTGAAAATCCACAGCGGTAATACGCCTAAAGGTGGCAAGGAAAACTATGTTGAGAGTGGTGTCGTTTTTCTGAGAAGTCAGAATGTATGGAAGAGGAAAATAATTCTTGATGATGTGGCTTATATTGATGCGGCGACACATAGGAAAATGGCGGGTAGCAGCTTAAAGCATCAAGACATTTTGATGACTAAGACTGGTCGCTTTAATACGGAAAATAGCAGCTTGGGTCGCGCTGCAATGTTTTTTGGTGAGGATAATAGTGCAAACGTGAATGGGCACGTGTACTTGATAAGGCTGGGAGGAAAGGTAGATAAGAAATTTGTATTGTTCATTCTGACCATGCCTGAGTATTACGAATACATTAGGTCGGTGTGTGTTGGTGGAATTGATAAGCGGCAGCTTAATAAGGAGCACTTGGAGAATTTCCCGATAATCTTCCCCTCTGCAGATATGCAGCGAAGATTTTCGGAAATATTGGATGTGGTTGATAGTGCCAAAGTACAGGCTGCCAATGCTCTTTTGAGCGCCGAAATGATGTTTGATGCGCTAAGCCAAAAAGCCTTCTCCGGCCAGCTATAGATAAGGAAATCCCCATGCGCCTCAAATCCGTCAAACTCACCCATTTTCGCGGCTACCGCTCCACCACCGTCATTCCCATCGACGAAGCCATGACCGGCATCGTCGGTCGCAATGACTATGGTAAGTCGACCATCCTCGAAGCCCTGGCCATCTTCTTCGAAAGCGGCGACGTCAAGGCTGACAAGAGCGACATGAACTGCTTCAGCCTGGCCGAGGGTGCCGAGCAGTTTGAGATTGCCTGTGAGTTCGACGGCCTGCCCGAGGCACTGGTGCTGGATGAAAATGCCGAGACTTCATTGACGCATGAGTATCTGCTCAACGCCGAGGGCGCGCTGGAGATCGTCAAAACCTTCAAGGCCAGCACCGGCAAGCTGGAGCGAACCGCCATCCGCTGTGAGCACCCTAACGATGAAGTGCTGGCTGGGCTGCTGAGCCTGAAAATGGCCGACCTGAGAAAGCTTGGTGAGCAGCAAGGCGTTGCCGAGCAGGTAGCAGACAAGCGTGTGGCTTCCCAGTGGCGGCAGGCTATTCGTGATGCGGCACAGCCCATTGCCTGTAAGGAGACGCTGCTCGACGTCAGCAAAGGGCTTTCGACCGACAGCAAATCCATCTGGGAAAAGATCGAGGCCCAGCTGCCCACCTTCGCCCTGCTCAAGGCGGATCGCGAAAGCAGTGATGGCGACGCCGAGGCCAAGAACCCGCTGCAGCAGGCGGTCAAGGAGGCGCAGGCTGCACTGCAGGACCAGATCAGCGCGCTGGAACAGCAGATCGAAGCCAGTGTGCTGGATGTCGCTGCCCGCACCCTCGACAAGCTGCGGGAAATGGCTCCCGAGCTGGCCAATGAGCTGACCCCGCGCTTCAAGGAAAAGCCCAAGTGGAGCTTCAGCTTCACCCTGGATGGTGAGAATGGCATCCCCATCAACAAGCGCGGCAGCGGCGTGCGCCGACTGATCCTGCTTAACTTCTTCCGCGCCGAGGCGGAGAAGGCGGTAGTGGGCTCCCAGCGTAATGTGATTTACGCCATCGAAGAGCCGGAGACCTCCCAGCACCCCAACTACCAGATGATGCTGATGAAGGCGCTGCTGGAGCTTTCCAACCAGCCTAACCGGCAGATCATCGTCACCACCCACGTCCCCGCCCTGGCCGGCCTGATGCCCATCGAGGGTATCCGCTATGTCACCAAGGATGAGAACGGCATCCCCACCGTCAAAATGCCCAATGACAATGTGCTCAAGGAAGCTGCCGAGAGTCTGGGTGTGCTCCCCGAAACGGGTATGGAGCGGGCGAAGGGCGTTGTGCTGGTGGAAGGTAAATCAGACGTCACCTTCCTCCGCCATGCGGCCAATACCCTGAAGGCTGGCGGATATCTCCCGTCCAGTCTTGAGGATGCCGGTATCGTCCCGATCCTGATTGGCGGCTGTGGCAGCGTGAAGCACTGGGTCACCCTCAACCTCGCCGATGACCTCGGGCTGCCCTGGTGCGTGTTTCTGGACTCCGACATCGGCGGCAGTCCGGAGCAGTTCGCTTCAATCGCAAAGCGCAAACAGGAAGTCGAAGCACGCGGGCGCCCCTTCTACTCGACGCGCAAACGGGAAATCGAGAACTACCTGTGCCCTGACATGATTGATGCGCGAACCGGGGTTAGGGTGAATTTCACCGACACCTGCGACGCAAAGAAAATCATCGGCAAAGCGGTGGGTATCAAGGGCGATGATCTGATCGACAAGCTCTGGCCGCACATGACCGCTGAACAAATTCTTCAGCGCTCGATGTACCAGGAGGGCGCTGGGCCGCGCTCGGAGCTGAAAGAGTTGCTCGAGAGCCTGCTGGCGTTGGTCGCGTGAACTCAGAATGTTGTGCGTCCCAGCCGAAGGCAATTTTCTCTTCCCCCGTGCTGGGCAGTGTTAGGTGGCACAAAGGTAGGATCTATGGCGCTTGATTTAAGCAAGACCCTGGTGGTGGGCATCTCGGCCACCGCGCTGTTCGACATGAGCGAGTCCGATCAGATGTTCAAGGCGGCACTAGAGGCCGATCCCGAAAGCGTGATCGATAACTACCGCCGCTATATGCAGGAGCGTGAGGATGAGCCGCTGGCGCCGGGTACCGGGTATCACCTGGTCAAGGCGCTGCTAGACCTCAACCGGCATATGAAAGGTGGCGAGACCTCGCCGTTGGTCGAGGTGGTGGTGATGTCGCGCAACAGCCCGGACACCGGTATCCGCGTGCTCAAGACCATTCGCCGTGACCAGCTAGCTATCACTCGCTCGGCCTTTACCGGCGGCGAGTCGGTGGCCGACTACATGGATGCCTTCGATGTGGACCTGTTCCTGACCACCAATGTGGAGGATGCGCAGAAGGTCATCGACTCTCGGCAATGTGCTGCGGCAATCCTCAAGGCTCCGCCGGCCAATGCCCCTCAAATCCCCGAGGGCCAGGTACGCATCGCATTCGACGGCGACGCCGTACTGTTCTCCGACGCCAGCGAGTTGGTTTACAAAACCCAGGGGCTAGAGGCGTTCAAAGCCCAGGAAGATGCGCTGCAACACACGCCGATGGAAGAAGGCCCTTACGCCAGCCTGCTGAAGAAATTGGCCCGTCTGCAGGAGCGCCTGCCCACCGGTGGCAAGGACTCACCGATCAGAATCGCCATCGTCACCGCACGAAATTCCCCATCCGAGATGCGCGTCATCAATACCCTGCGAGCCTGGGGCGTGTACGTTGATGAGGCCTTTTTCCTGGGGGGCGTCGGCAAAGCCAAAGTGCTCAGTGCCTTCACCCCGCATATCTTCTTCGATGATCAGGACGTTCATTTGGAGGCTGCGGCGAATCTGGTGCCTTCAGGGAAGGTACCGTATCTGACCCAATCCGTTCTGTCCTGCTTGCAGGCTGTTCCCGCCGAGTAAAGCGCCCGCTACGCATGCAAAGGAGTGCATATGTCTTCGCAAAAGTATTCCGCCAATCAGCACCGGATTGAAACCTTGCCGTATGGGCAGCTGAATCAGATTCAGGCCTTGATGCGAGATTTAAAGTCACTTATTCGGACAGTGAGTTGAAAAATGACTGAGTCCAAATCAGCACCGCTAATAGGCAAGAATCTTACCCTGGGTGAACTGCTGAAACGTGCTACGCCTGAAGAGCTGACTGCTTTGGTTGATATCGTTATCGGCCAGGAGAGTGAGCGATATTTTCATGATGATTCGGCGCGCCAAAAAATACTGCAGTGCCGCAATCAAGGTGCGCTTCATACGGCTATAAATAGCATCGCCTCTGAGGTATGTGCTCTTGGCAGTAACACCATCGCCAGTGCGTTCCGGCGGGGTGGGTCTGTGAGCTACGACGAGGTAGTACGCGATGTTGCCAAGGAGTTGAAGGTTGAGGTGCGCAAGGGGGCTGCTGCGCCGGAAGTCGAGCATCAACTGCTTGAGGAACTGCTTTCCAAAGTGCTGGAAGGGAAAAGCGAGCAGGAAAAAGATCTGCTGCTGGGGCATAGGGTAGGTGCAGTTGATGCTGCCGTGCTCAGCTCTGCTCGTCAGGCCGCTGGCGGCACCTCAGTAGCGTCCCAACTCCTAGATCGCCTTGATCCGCTGCAACTGTCCAGCTTGCTGGGTGGTAAGTCGGGACTGGTCACAAGCGGAGCAGCTCTGGCGCTGTTGGTTGGTTTACGTGCGGTGCCGGTTGTGGGGGCTCTTACCGCTGGCTTCTCTGCCTTATCTGCTCTCAAGCGGACAGCGCCTGCTTTAACGGTGATTGTTCCGGCTGTGGTTCAAATCGCCTTCATTCGACGGCGGATTATCCATGACGATTACGAGAAGTTTTTCTCTCAACTGAGGGCATGCCTGTGAGTCAGGACGTACTTTCTCGCACATTGGGTTCGGTCCAGGACGTGATTGAAGGTGTTCAGTCTGGTCTTTACACCGTTTGGGGTGGGGTGGTTCGGATTGCCAAGGGCCATGAGGGGGCCGGGCAGATCGTTGGGCACCTGCAGTTTCCTGGCAATGCTCAGCAAGCCAAGGAGAGTATTGAGCGCTTGGCAGAAAAGCTTGGGGGTATCCAAGGGAGTGTCGATGCTATCCAGGAAAGCCTAGGCATGTTGCAGTCCTTACAGGTCGCCAATCTAGCTCTGTCCGGCTTGAACCTGGCTGTGTCGGTAGCCGGCTTTGCCATAGTTTGTTCGAAGCTGAACGGAATTTCTGATCAGCTTGCATCGCAGTCAGCCAAGCTAGATCAATTGGTTGATTTGGCTGTTGAAGCCAAGGAGCTGCAGTTTCTTCGGGACACTGCCCGTTTCCGCAGTACCGTCAAGACCATCCGGCTGTTTGCCGAAATGGGTGACCTTGAAGGCCTGAAAGGTCAAATCAGTGCACTTTATGAGCAGTATGAGTTCACCAAGCTGGCGCTGGAGCGCTCTTCGTCTCGGGCCTGCAGCGACTCATTCTTGAGTTCTTTGGAGCTGCTGCAGTGCTTGCAGGAGCGAATGATGTATCTGGGCTTCCTGAAGTCGTATGTTCAGCAGCGGGTGGGGGCGCATAAGTTTGCCGTTGAGGCACTGCGCGAGCTGCAATACGACTGGCTTGCGATCAGTACTGTGATTGTTGATTCGGTGGCAGACAATGAGGATTGGGTGGGGCAACTGACACAGTCATCTGCCGGAAAAATCGTTTCCCTACTGCGTTATCGGAAGGAGGCGGCACCTGCCATTGAGTATCAGGCCAGCTTGCTGGATTTTTCTTCTGAAAGGCCGTCGGTGCTTGAGTCGCTCAGCAATGAGACCGCTGAGATCAAGCTATTGGTGGCTTAACTGTGTCAGGGAGGCGAAATGGAAAGCAGCTATCAGCTCTACAAGCTTGCACATACTCCCTCGGGACAGCGCCTATGGACTTATATGGCAGCCATTCTTGAGGTCACGGAGATGGATCAAGGCAAGCCGTTTCCATTGAAGCGATTCCTGAAAAACTTTCAGACTCACCTAGACGCAGGGCGAATCGAGCGCGTGCCCGAAGGCTACAGACTGACCTGCATCGGGCGGGACTATTTTCATGACCGCTACCGGGTCGGGAGCCCCCAGTACATTGAGCGGGCGGCGGTCGAGCGGATGATCAGCTTTATCCGCACCGGTAGCGGAGAAGGGGATTGGGTTCTGCTGACCTGAGGTGCGTGTTTATAGAGATTGGGAAGGGTAATTCCATCAGGGAGGGTTTTCATGTCGTACTCCGTAATCAAGTACTCGTCCTGGCTGGGTCGCTTCCTCCAGCGCCGTGGGCTTTCAGCGCCCGATCAGCGCGGGCTCTACGCGTACCACTGCAGTCTTGAGGAGTATGGCGAGCTGCAGCATTTGCTCCGTGAGTTGGGGGGCTTCGATGCTGCGTTAAAGGACCCGGCGGCCTGTGCCTGTTTGGTGCTTTTCGGCTCGGAATGGTACCGCCGTGAGTACCGCAGCGAGTATGCCTGGACCTGGGACCCGATCTGGCAAGCTTTGGGATTCCGCCTGTCTCCGGTAGACCTGAGCAAGGCTATCCCTAAAGGACTTGAGGGGTATTGGAAGCGTCCTCTTCATCTCTACGAAGCAGGCCACCGCGATTTTCTGGGGTCTCTGTTTGGTGAGGGGGGCTTGCCCTTTCAGGTTTTGCGCGAGGGGGGAAGCCGCTTCCGATCTCTATTTGACCGTTTGCTAAAGCAGTACGATCAGTGGCACCTGCTGGGGCTCAACACCCTCCAGCAGGTGGAGCAGCAACTGGAAAAGGCCAGTCTTCCTCAGGTGTTTGCCTCGCGTACGTCGGTGGAGCTGATTGCGCGAATGGCCGATGAGCTGGTGGCTCTGGTCCGGAATTATGGACTGACGCAAGCAGATGAGCCTGTCATGCACCTGGATGCCATGAACCCCAAGTGGCGTGAATTGTTTCCTCTGCCGCTGGATAACCAGACGGGCAACGAACTCCTCAATGGCCTGCTAAAAACCGCGACCAACGAGGGCAAAAGGCGCCGCCGGGATGGATGGGCATGCCAGCATTTCTGGCATGAGGCGCAGGCGGATGCGCTCAAGGTTCAGGTATCAATGCCTGAGGTGGTGGTGTTTCGTCTGAGGACGCAGCCATCCACCACTCGTTTTGAGCTGGTGATTGCCGAAGAGGGGCAGGTGATTGCTGACCTTGGTCCCGGCTATGCGTTGGTGGACAACGGTGTTGCGCACATTCGCTTGCGCTTGCGAGAGGTGATTGGCAAGCGGCGGGATTGCAGCATTCCTCTGAGCCTGGTGGCTATGGCTGGCGGCATGCAGATCTCTACCCTGCCGATAGAAGGCAGTGCGGTGGCACTGGGTGAGGTGCCGCTGGGCTTCGAGCCAATAAACGACCGCTGGCAGCTGTGCGGCCAGGCTTCATTCAATACGGCCAGCGAAGAGTTGCTGCTGGTGTTGCCTGACGGTGGCAGTTTGGGCACGGTAGGCAGCAACGAGGAGGCCATTTTCAGTGATATGCCTCCAGCGTTCTCGCGGCGTACGGTCAAGGTGCAGGGCAAGGTGCAAGTCCTGGTTGAGGGGGAAGAGTGTTACCGGATACGCACGGGCCATGCCGCCGGTATGGGGATTGGGTTGGAACTGACTGGTGCCCAGACTGGATGGCCGACCAAGCCCACGATGACCTTTGTCGGCTTGCCCCGTGTGCAGTGGCCGACCGCTGCTGGTGAGCTGCAACAGCAGGGTGGTGATCTGTACGTTGCCGGCAAGCAGCCGGGTAGCGGCTTGTTGCAGGAGATGCTCGGTACCCAGTATGTATCGGTGCGCAACCGCACCGGCGATACCTTGCTGCGCCGCAGGGTAGGCATCTTGCCGACGGATTTCCGTGTTGAGCTGCGTAGTGGTGACGCACCGGGGATGGGCAGCGTTCTGGTTTACTCTCGGCAGCGCTGCCTGCTTCAGGTTGATGACGAAAGCCTGCAGGTACAGCAGGTAAGGCATGAAGCCCATACCGAGCTTAGGCTTTCGGCAAAGGGCTTCCCCCCGATCAGGGTCCGGCTTTCCGTTTTCCCGAGCTTGATGGCCGATCCGGTGGAAATTGACCTGCCATTTCCCAGTTCGGGCTGCTTGGCCTTTGACGGCAACGGGAAGCAGCTGAAACGCACTTTCAGCGTCGATGACCTACTCGGGGCACGATTGTTTCTGTTTGGTCGATCCGGTACACCCACTCGTTTTGGTATTGAGTTGACCCTCAGGGGCAGCGTGGCTAGGAATGCTTGTTACAGCTGGTCCTACACGGTCGCCAACAAGCCGTTAGAGATCAGTCTTTTCAATATCCAGGAGCAGATTGTTGATCTGCTGTCGCTTCAGTCGGGTATCGATCAGGTTGTCGAGATGCGAGTGTACGGTAATGGCCAGGATGCCCATTACCGTATCCGCAAGTATGCGATGGAAATGCAACTGGATCATGGTCGCCAGTTACTGAGTGCTGTGAATCTGCACGATGGCGCCGACTCTATTCCCGAGCCGGTGTTGATGCTGCTGCATGATCCTATGCGTAGCTGTATCGCGCTTCGTTCACGCGCCAGTGAAGGTGTACCCACAGGTGACTTCGAGTTGCCGGCAGCCGCTGAGAGGGACGGCCCCTGGCTGGTGCTACCTAGGGCAGGCTCATCGGTATCCTTTCGGCCGCTCTTTGTCGCGGGTGGCTGGCAGCCTTTGGCGTCTGACGAAATGATCCAGAGTCTGCAAAAGGCAGTGCTGTCCTTCGATCATGCTTCACCTGTCAGTTCTTTCTCGCCCGTGCTGGATGCCATGGCGACAAACCCCATGCATAGCGGCTGGCAGTTTTTGCGGGCCTTGTATGAGGGGTACGGTTATCTGCCGCTGGCGACCTTCGAGGTCTGGAAGACACTGGTGGGGCATACCCGCACATTGGCGATGGCGCTTTTCAAGTTTGAGATGGATGCGAAATTCCTTGGCCGCCTGGAGGCTGAGTTCCCGCTTTTCTGGGAGTTTCTTCCCATTACAGAAATCCATCTTGCGGCAAAGCGTTTCGCGGCATTCCTTAAAGTGAAGGGAGTTGCTGAGGAGGCTGTTGATAGCCTGATCGGACGAATGTTTTCGAAATTGGGGGAAACCTATCCGTCTTATGGTCAGAGTGTGCAACGCTTCCTTTCAGGGAAGCCTGTTGGCCCAGAGATCAAGGTGCCTCTAGCGGTTTTCAAGGACGTCCTGCATGGCTGGTACCTTGAGTTGATTCGTGAGCGCAGCGAGGCTCAGTGGCCGGAGTTCGGCGGCAAGCGCCTGGAGCGTTGGTACAACAGCCAAAGCGACTCGGTAATCGCTTTTAGGTCGGATATGGATTATCGCAATGCAGTGCTATACCTGCCGGTTTTTGCTGCTGCAGTCGCCTGTGGCAAAGCCCAGTTCACCGATGTATTTACGGACGGAGTGGAGGCGATTTTCTTCCTGCGCCAAGTCCGCGATTTCGATTCGAAATGGTTCAACTCAATCTATCAGTATTGCTTGTTGAACAGCGTCATGGAAATGCATAAGGCCGAGTCGGTTAATGGATAAGTATTTCTCTGGACTAGTTGAACAGGCGCTTTCCCGCACCACTGAGTCCACCTTGAGCATCTTGAGCATCACCGATCCGGGCTTGCGTGAGCACCTCGGCAGTCTGATGCGAGCGGAGTGTGGCAAAGAAGGAGCATTCCTGGCGCCCCCTCTGTTCGAACAGACCTTCGGTTGGGAAGAGTCTTCGCTCACGATGGAGCAGCTGGCGAGTGATGAGCGCTTGCTTAGCAAGGAGATCATTGCTTCGCTCGACGGCAAGGCGAATGGGCGTTATCGCTTTGGGGCAAGCTGGAAGCCTTTCACCCACCAGTTGGCCAGCTGGCGCTCCTTGCTTGAGAAGAAGCATTCGGTAGTCGTCACTAGTGGTACCGGCTCGGGCAAGACCGAGTGCTTTATGGTGCCGGTGCTGGAGGATCTGTATCGCGAGTACCATGATGCTGGTCGTAAGCCGCTGGTCGGTGTCCGTGCGCTGTTCTTGTATCCACTGAACGCTCTGATCAACTCGCAACGCGAGCGTTTGAATGCCTGGACGCAGAGCTTTGGAAGTGGCATCCGCTATTGCCTTTACAACGGTAATACACCGGAGCTGCAGGCCAAGGTGCGCAGCGAGCAGAGCCTAAAGCCTAACGAAATTCTGTCGCGCGAGCTGATGCGCTCGCAACCGGCACCCATTCTTGTCACCAACGGCACCATGCTCGAATACATGATGGTGCGCCAGGTTGATGCGCCCATTGTAAGAATTTCCAGAGAGCAGAAGTCGCTGCGCTGGATCGTTCTGGACGAGGCCCACACCTACGTTGGATCGCAGGCGGCTGAGTTGGCATTGCAACTACGTAGGGTGATGACAGCCTTCGGCGTTACGCCCAAGGATGTCCGCTTCGTGGCGACCTCGGCGACCATTGCCGGTGAGGATGCTGCAGGACAGCTGAAGCAGTTTCTCTCGGATTTGTCTGGGGTGCCGGTCGCGCAGATTGATGTTTGGGGCGGGAACCGGGTCATCCCTTCTCTTGCACCATGTCAACAAACGCCGGTTGCTCTGGATGCGCTCGAATCGATGCCGGCGGTCAACGCGAACGATCCAGAGGTTCATCCCGAACGATACGATGCCCTGGTGCACTCTCCACAAGCCCGCGCACTGAGAAACCTGCTGGTCACCAGTCCTAAACCATTGAAGCTGACCGAGATGGTTAGCCATATGCGTCAGGAGGGGGAATGGTCGCTATCGCAAGGAGAAATACTGCGCTGGTTGGATGTGTGTTCGGGCACTCGTCCTTCGGCTAACGAGCCGGCGTTTCTGAAATTGCGAGCGCACTTCTTCCAGCGTACTACTCACGGGCTGTGGGCCTGTTTTGACAAAAACTGCTCGGCAAAGTCAGGCACGGCTCTGCAGCAAAGCTGGCCCTTTGGCTATGTCTACGCCAATCAAAGGCAAACCTGTAGCTGTGGCAGCTCGGTATTCGAGCTGGCTTTCTGCAATGATTGCAATGAGCCGCATCTGCTCGCTCGGGATAAGAACGGAAAGCTAATCCAGTGGGAAAGCTCCGGGGGGGATGAGTTTTCCCTGCAGGCTGAAACACCCGTTGAGGAGGACGCGGCTGATGCTTCTGCCGGGCAGCTGTCGGCCAAGACGCCGTTGGTGCTGTGTTCCTTCGAGAATACTGGTAGCGCCTATATCCCCGTTGAGATCGATAAGTTCGCTGGTTCATTCGCAGCAGTTTCTGCTGAGCGGGTACGGCTTGGGGTGAGGGATCTTGATGCTGTGTGCAGCCGCACCAGTTGTGGCTTGAGCGGGCTGCACGGGGCGTCTCCATTCCGCCGCGCCATGCTTGGCGGACCTTTCTATGTGGCCAATGCCGTGCCGACAGTTCTTGAGTACTGTCAGGACTATCAGGAAGAAGATCAGAAGCCGGACTATGGTCCCCAGTCTCTGCCGGGTAGAGGCCGTCGGCTGATTACTTTTACGGACAGCAGGCAGGGCACGGCGCGCATGGCTGTTCGTATGCAGCAGGAGGCCGAGCGCAGCAGGTTGCGCGGACTTGTCTTGGAAATTCTGAGCTGGCACCAGCGGAGCCAGACCACCTCGTCGGCGGATGCCAGCAGCCTCGACCCGTCGGTGTTACATCAACTTATTGCCAAGGCGAAAGCTGACGTGGAGTTGTACCGCAGCATTGGCATCAAGGAGGAAGCCAGAGCCGCAGAGGAAAAAGTCGCACGACTCTCGACCATGATAGCTGCAACTACTGGATCGAAAATTAGGCCAAAGCTGGTTTCTCTAGCCTGGCCGGAGCTCGCCAATGAGCTCAAGCAGAAGGCGGATTTGAAAGGCTCGATGCTGCTTTACAACAAGTATCAGAAGCCCGAGATATTCAGAGACAATGATGGCCCCTACAAGCTGGCGGAGATGCTGCTGTTCCGCGAGTTCATGCGCCGTCCGAGACGGCAGAACAGTCTGGAAACCCAGGGACTGGTGAAGGTCGAATACGTTGGCTTGGCTAAGGTCCAGGAAGTGCCGGCGTACTGGGAACAGAAAGGCCTGACGCTCGATGATTGGCGTGACTTCCTGAAGGTGGCGCTGGACTTTCATGTTCGGGAAAACAGCTATATCCAGGTCGATGAGGGCTGGTTGAGTTGGATCGGCAGCCGCTTTTCTGCCAAGAGTCTGCGTAATCCCGAGTCGCAAGAATCGGATGAGATCCGGGTCAAGCGCTGGCCTCAGATCCGCAACGGCAACCATTCCCAGCGACTAATCAAACTGTTGTTGCTTGGTGCTGGCCTGAATCCGGCCAGCACGACCGACGTTGATCTGGTCAATGCTTGGCTGCGGGCTGCCTGGCTGCAGTTGACCAGACCGGGCTCGACGCTTAAGGCTGACGAAAACCGATACTTCCTGCCCAGAGAGCACATGCTGTTCTCGTTGGTTGATCGGGCTTATGTCTGTCCGGTGACCAACAAGCTGTTGGATACCACCTTCAAAGGCCTTACCCCTTACCTGCCTACTCATCTGGATTTCTCTCGGCTGACTGAAGAGCAGTGTAAGGGCTATCAGGCGGAGCTGGTTGAGCTACCAGGCCTGTGGGAGTTTGACCGTTCGCAGGACGACTATGCGCCTGGACTTGTGCGAGTTAGAAACCTGGTGGCGAACGATCCTCTTGTTAGCGATCTGCGAGCACGAAACCTGTGGACAGATATCAATGATCGGGCAGTGGAGGGTGGATACTACTACCGCACAGCAGAGCACTCTGCCCAGCAGTCTTCCGAGCGCCTCGGCTCCTATGAAGAGATGTTCAAAAAGGGACAGCTCAACGTCCTGAACTGCTCCACTACCATGGAGATGGGCGTGGATATTGGCGGTATTTCTGCTGTGGTCATGAACAATGTGCCGCCGCACCCGGCCAACTATCTGCAGCGCGCCGGTCGTGCTGGGCGAAGCAAGGAGTCCAGGGCGCTTGCCTACACCCTTTGTAAAAACAACCCGCATGACCAACAGGTTTTCGCCAATCCGGGTTGGCCGTTTGAGACTAAGATCCCCGCGCCAGTAGTGGCGTTGAATTCCGAGCGACTCGTGCAACGGCACGTTAACTCACTACTGTTGGCGGACTTTCTCTGCAATGTGGTTGGTCCTACTCAGACAGAGAAAACCAGTTTGAATACCCAGTGGTTCTACGACGATGAGCACGGTGTTTCGCAGTGCGACCGGTTTATTGAGCGACTGGGTCAGGTTGTCTCTGATCTGGATGATGCACTGAAGGACTTGGTGATGGGCACAGCTCTGGCCGGTGTGGACGCGGCTCAGCTGCGCCGTCGTGCAGTCGATGCAATCAAGCCATTGCAGAGTCGCTGGTTGAAGAGCTATCGCTTCCTGCTTTCTGAGGAGAAGCAGGCGAAAGCCAACAGCCCTTATCTGAAGCGCCTTCAAATAGAAAAGACCCGCCATTGCAATGAGTACCTGTTGCGGGACCTTGCGGCGCGTACCTTCCTGCCCGGCTACGGCTTCCCCACCGATGTGGTTAACTTCGATAACTTCACGATAGAGGATTACGTTCGCGAGCGAGATGCGGGGAGCGCTCTGAAGCAGGACCGTGAGGACAATGTATCCCGATACAAGGGACTGCCTTCACGCAACCTGTCGATAGCCATTCGCGAGTACGCTCCTGGCGCAGAAATTGTTCTAGATGGTCGGGTGTTCAGATCTGCCGGTGTTTCCCTTCACTGGCATAACCTCAATGCAGACAGCAAAGAGGCGCAGAAATTGGACATCGCGTGGCGTTGTGATGTCTGCGGCACGGTGGATTATGAGGAGGCGCTGGTGAAGGCCGACGAGCTGACTTGCAGCAATGTCGACTGTCAGGCGCTGATTAAGCCCCAGAACCTTCGTAAGGTCCTGCGGCCCACCGGCTTTGTCACCGATGCCTATGTGTCGGCATCCAATGACATCCAGCATCAGAAATTCATCCCAGTTGAGACTGCCTGGGTTTTCGTAAATGCCAGCAAGACCCCGCTGCCAAACCCGGCAGTCGGGGCGATGACTTACGGTGCCGATGGGAAGGTCTTCCATCACAGCTCAGGTGAGCACGGAGCAGGTTTTGCCTTGTGTATGAGTTGTGGCCGAGCGGAGTCCATGCAGCCGGATGGGACGTTTCCGCGAGACCTGTCACCTTCCGGTGACCACTATCCGCCGCGCCCGACCAAAGAGGATAAGGACCAGAACAACAAGCGTCTCCCTTGCCAAGGAAGCGGGAGCATCCTTCCTAGCGTGAGCCTAGGTGCGGTGGCTACCACTGATGTATTTGAGCTCACCTTGCATCATCCAGTACGCGGTGAGTTTATTTCAGACTCGGCGCAGGGCAGTGTAATTGCCATGACACTCGCTGTAGCTCTGCGCGCCGCCCTGGCTGAGATATTGGGGGTATCTGCTTCCGAACTGGGCTATGCAACCCGTCCAAGCAAGCTGCCCAGCGGGCAGTCCATTCGCGTCCTTCAGCTTTTCGACGTCATCAGCGGTGGTGCGGGCTTTGCTACTAGCGCGCCGTTGCATGTCGAACGACTGCTGCGCGGGATGGTGGAAAGGCTCCACTGCAAGCATTGTGAAACTGGTTGCAGTGAGTGCCTGCTGGACTCTCAAACGCGGCATGACCACGACAAACTGGATCGCCAGGCAGCGCTCGACTGGCTAGGCTCGGACTTCATTCATCACGTGGGGTTGACCGCCGAAAACAAACTCTCCTTTGCGGATGGCCAATATGCGCCAGGCAGCATCGAGAGCGTTCTGCGCCGGCTCATCAATGAGGGGGCTGAGAGGGTCACTCTACTGACCTCTGGTGATACGGCGGAGTGGGATCTTCTTGCACCACAGTTCCGTAAGGCAATTCAGACCTATGCTCTGGCTGATGAGCTCACTGTTGACCTGCTAGTGCCAGCGGATATCAACGATGAGGAGCTCATGCAGGATCTTCAGCGTCTGTCGAGCCTTGGGGTTAATGTTGGGAATGTTATTACTAAGCCAGGTGAGCATGTCGTTGCCCAAGCATTTATAGGGGGCGAGGTTATTACGCTGGCCTCCCGCAGCCTTGTGGCAACCGTCCCAGGCTGCAGTTGGCATCAAAGCGATGAGCTAGTCGTTCTCTCAAGAAGTCAGCCGGGGCTTGACTGGAAAGCGATGGACCTTTTCCAGGCCGCGAGTGGCTCCTCCGGCAAGGTAGGGATCGTCGATATATCAATTCATGAAGAGCTCAATGGGCCACTGCTGCAGTTCGGTGAGCGTTTCTGGGAACTGCTTGGTGCTAGAGATCAGCAAGTTGCTGATGTGATTGCGACTGCGAAGATCAACAGGCTGACCTACTCAGATCGTTACATTCAGAATCCCGCAGCCGTGACGATACTGGGTGCGGTTCTGAAGAATCTGAAGAGCCGCATTTCTGCCGAAGCGTTTGTGCAGGTGAAGACCCTATTCAAATCAGGTCGGATGCAAGGGCGTAAGGCCTTTGATGACTGGGCTAGTCAGGACGACTTCGAGTTCTTCTCACGCAATTGGCTGTCGGCAATGGTTGGGTGTCAAGTTGAGCTGGTTGTGGAGTCGTCGAATCGCGAAATCCCCCATCACCGTAGGTTGGAGCTTGAGTTTGAAGACGGCAGGACGCTGAAGGTCAGGTTCGACCAAGGTGTCGCCTATTGGCGGGTTCGCTTCGGCTCGCACAGTGACATGTGGTTTGACTTTGACCTGGCTGTGCAAGATCAGCTAATGCATATGGCCAGGGTGGTTGAGACCGCCCGGATTCAGAACTCTGAGCAGAAGTGGGCGACGGACGTGTTGGTCGAGCTAAAAAGCTAATAGGGCCTGCTTTGGTGTGGAAAGGGGAGATTTTGGGGACGTGTTTCTAGGAAAGCGGGGGCGAATCAAATCGTCTTGGGCAATGACAATATGGCGGCAGAATCTCGCTGCCTTTATGCGCCAAGGCACGACGAGCTAGTACTCGCGCAGCTGTAGAGGCACGACAGGTGAACAGACTGTGCGGCACGGTTTAGGCACAGAATTGGCACAGCCCGAAAAACAGTCGAAAAGCGGCGATGAGGGCAGTGCTCATCGCAACCTGATGATTGGCATGGAGAATAGTCTTGGGGAGTGAGCCAATTCGGGGGCTGGATCGGCGAAGCCTTGTGGAAAAGACTTGTGAATCAAGGAGATTGGCGCACCAGGCGGGATTCGAACCCACGACCCCCGCCTTCGGAGGGCGGTACTCTATCCAGCTGAGCTACTGGTGCGTATGTGTTGCGGCAGTCTATTTGACCATTAGCTGACACCCTTCTCAACTCGACGAGTATTGCCTTCGGAGGGCAGTACTCTATCCAGCTGAGCTACGGATGCTTGAGAGCGCGCAATCATACCTGCACGTGACGTCGGAGTCCATTTTGCGTGGTGTGTTCTGAATATTGAACGCGCACGCTCCTCGTAACGGATTCTGCACAGCAAAACCCGACGGGCGCTCATTTTTTTGTCTGTTTTATCGAACGTAGTATTGCCCTTTGATGCCTCTGGCCCTAGCATTCGTTTGAGATTTCAAACGCCCCTTGCACTGCCAAGCCCGGCTGCTGCAATCGACTTCCTTTCCTGGCCAATCCTGGGGTTGGCCGAACAAAAACAACGGACCCCGGCTCCTTGTAACCGGTGCGAAGGAGACAGAGATGCAATTGAAAGATGCCACGCTGTTCCGCCAGAAAGCCTACATCGACGGGGCCTGGCTGGACGCTGACAGCGGCCAGACCATCAAGGTCAACAACCCGGCCACGGGTGAGATCCTGGGTACCGTTCCGAAGATGGGCGCTGCCGAGACCCGCCGTGCCATCGAAGCTGCCGAACGTGCTCTGCCGGCCTGGCGTGCCCTCACTGCCAAGGAGCGTGCGGCCAAGCTGCGTCGCTGGTTCGAACTGATGATGGCCAACCAGGACGACCTGGGCCGCCTGATGACCCTGGAGCAGGGCAAGCCGCTGGCCGAAGCCAAGGGTGAGATCGCCTACGCCGCCTCCTTCATCGAATGGTTTGCCGAAGAAGCCAAGCGCATCTACGGCGACGTCATCCCCGGCCACCAGCCGGACAAGCGCCTGATCGTCATCAAGCAGCCCATCGGCGTGACCGCGGCCATCACCCCGTGGAACTTCCCCGCTGCGATGATCACCCGCAAGGCCGGCCCGGCCCTGGCCGCCGGCTGCACCATGGTGCTCAAGCCTGCTTCCCAGACCCCGTACTCCGCCCTCGCCCTGGCCGAACTGGCCGAGCGCGCCGGCATCCCCAAAGGCGTGTTCAGCGTCGTCACCGGCAGCGCCGGTGAAGTGGGCAGCGAGCTGACCAGCAACCCCACCGTGCGCAAGCTGTCCTTCACCGGTTCCACCGAGATCGGTCGCCAGCTGATGGCCGAATGCGCCCAGGACATCAAGAAGGTATCTCTGGAGCTGGGTGGCAACGCCCCCTTCATCGTCTTCGACGATGCCGACCTGGACGCCGCCGTCGAAGGCGCATTGATCTCCAAGTACCGCAATAACGGCCAGACCTGCGTCTGCGCCAACCGCCTGTACGTGCAGGACGGCGTGTATGACGCCTTCGTCGAGAAGCTCAAGGCCGCCGTGGCCAAGCTCAACATCGGCAACGGCCTGGAAGACGGTGTCACCACCGGCCCGCTGATCGACGAGAAGGCCGTGGCCAAGGTCCAGGAACACATCCAGGACGCCGTCAGCAAAGGCGCCAAGGTCGTTTCCGGCGGCAAGCCCCACGCCCTGGGCGGCACCTTCTTCGAGCCGACCATCCTGGTCGACGTACCGAAGAACGCCGCCGTCGCCAAGGAAGAGACCTTCGGCCCGCTGGCCCCGCTGTTCCGCTTCAAGGACGAGGCCGAAGTCATCGCCATGTCCAACGACACCGAGTTCGGCCTGGCCTCCTACTTCTACGCCCGTGACCTGGGCCGCGTGTTCCGCGTGGCCGAGGCGCTGGAATACGGCATGGTGGGCATCAACACCGGCCTGATCTCCAACGAAGTGGCGCCGTTCGGCGGCATCAAGGCCTCCGGCCTGGGTCGCGAAGGCTCCAAGTACGGCATCGAGGACTACCTGGAAATCAAGTACCTCTGCCTCGGCGGGATCTGAACCTGATGCAAAGACGGGGCAAGGCGCGAAAGAGCGCGCGGCGCCCCAGCTCCACAACCTGAACCGACGAACCTCCGGCGGGCCTGCGCAGTCGATCATCGAATGCTGCGCAAGCGCCCACCGGGGGTATTCATCCTTGAGACTGCGCCGCCCGATGAGCGGCCGTGAGGAAGACATGAGCAAGAACGAATCCCTGCTGAAACGCCGTGCCGCCGCTGTAGCCCGTGGTGTTGGCCAGATCCACCCGGTGGTCGCCGAGCGCGCCGAGAACGCCACCGTCTGGGACGTGGATGGCCGTGAGTACATCGACTTCGCCGGCGGCATCGCCGTGCTGAACACCGGCCACCTGCACCCGAAGGTGATCGCCGCTGTCCAGGAGCAGCTGACCAAGCTGTCCCACACCTGCTTCCAGGTACTGGCCTACGAACCCTACATCGAGCTCTGCGAAGAAATCGCCAAGCGCGTACCGGGTGACTTCGCCAAGAAGACCCTGCTGGTCACCTCCGGCTCCGAAGCCGTCGAGAACGCCGTCAAGATCGCCCGTGCCGCCACCGGCCGTGCCGGCGTCATCGCCTTCACCGGCGCCTACCACGGCCGCACCATGATGACCCTGTCCCTGACCGGCAAGGTGGTTCCGTACTCCGCCGGCATGGGCCTGATGCCCGGCGGCGTGTTCCGTGCCCTGGCCCCGTGCGAACTGCACGGCGTGAGCGAAGACGACTCCATCGCCAGCATCGAGCGCATCTTCAAGAACGACGCCCAGCCCCAGGACATCGCCGCGATCATCATCGAGCCGGTCCAGGGCGAAGGTGGCTTCTACGTCAACTCCAAGGCCTTCATGCAGCGCCTGCGCGCCCTGTGCGACCAGCACGGCATCCTGCTGATCGCTGACGAAGTGCAGACCGGCGCCGGCCGTACCGGCACCTTCTTCGCCACCGAGCAACTGGGCATCACCCCGGACCTGACCACCTTCGCCAAATCCGTCGGCGGCGGCTTCCCCATCTCCGGCGTGTGCGGCAAGGCCGAGATCATGGACGCCATCGCCCCCGGTGGCCTGGGCGGCACCTACGCCGGCAGCCCGATCGCCTGCGCCGCGGCCCTGGCCGTGTTGAAGGTGTTCGACGAAGAGAAACTGCTGGAGCGCAGCCAGGCTGTTGGCGAGCGCCTCAAGGCTGGCCTGCGTGACATCGCTGCCAAGCACAAGGTCATCGGCGACGTCCGCGGCCTGGGCTCCATGATCGCCATCGAACTGTTCGAAGGCGGCGACGTGCACAAGCCCGCTGCCGAGCTGGTTGGCAAGATCGTGGCCCGTGCCCGTGAGAAAGGCCTGATCCTGCTGTCCTGCGGCACCTACTACAACGTGATCCGCTTCCTGATGCCGGTGACCATCCCCGATGCCCAGCTCGACAAGGGCCTGGCCATCGTCGCCGAGTGCTTCGACGAACTCGCCTGAGGCTCACCAGCCAGGCGTACTTGAGACCCGCTTCGGCGGGTCTTTTTTTGCCTCGGATCAAGCCGATTTCATCCAGTCGGTCAATATGCCATCGGGCCACTACTCAGCCCTTCATCGGCGCTTTAGACTTGTCGCCTTCTTTTTTGCCAACTCCGTCGCACCCACTCACGGCACTCCCGCAGTAGCCCGAGGTACCCATGACCGCCTACGCCAAGGTTCCGGAAGTCCTGATTGCCGAGGCAGACCCGTGGACGGCCGACCTGCTCGCTCAACTGGTGCTGGACATCCGCGCCGACGCCAACCTCGTCCGTGTCGCCGACGCGCCCACCGCCCTGGCGCGCTGCAAGCGCCGCCTGCCCGACCTGGTGATCGCCGACGGTGAACTGCAGGGCGGTGGCGGCCTGGAGCTGCTGCGCCAGCTGCGTCGCCACCCGCGCACCCCCATGCTGCCGTTCGTGCTCATCAGCGCCCGGGTGGATGCCGGCAGCGTGCGCGCCGTGCTGCCCCTGGCGCCGTCCGCCTACCTGGGCAAGCCCTTCAATGCCGAGAGCCTGCGCCAGCGCCTGGCCAGCCTGCTGCCTGCCGGCGAAGGCCGCGAGCCGACCGCACCGCTGCTGGTGGCCACCCTGGAGGAATACCTCGACAGCGTGCGCGAGGAAGGGCAGGGCGCACCCCTGCTCAGCGACGTGCGCGACGCCGTCAGCCGCTGCCTGCAGGCCAGCGACCTCGACCTGCGTGACCTCGACGAAGTCTTCTCCCGCGACCCGCAGATCACCGCCCGGCTGATCGCCGCCGCCAACAGCGCCGCCCAGCACCTGGGCACGCCCTGCCAGACCCTCACCCAGGCCCTGCAGCGCCTGGGCGTGACCCGAGTGCTCAACCTCGTGCTCGGCATGGCCCTGGAACGCAACGCCCGGCTGCGCGACCCGCGCCTGGCCGAGCTGGCCGACATCGCCTGGCGCGAGGCCCAGCGCAGCGCCGAGCTGGGCTACTGGATGGCCAGCGAGCTCGATCTGGATGCCGAGCTCTGCTACACCGCCGGCCTGCTGCACAACATGGGCGAACTGGCCCTGCTGCGCAGCCTGCAGGACTGGCAGGACGCCGGCGGCACCCTGGAGGACGACGCCCTGGAAAGCGTGATGCGCAAGCGCGCCGCCGGTTTCGGCTCCGCCCTGCGCATCCGCTGGCGCCTGCCCTTCGGCCTGCGCGAACTGGTGGCGGCCTTCTACGGCCTGGGCAGCGGCGTGTTCTCCCGCGAGGCGCTGACCATGAACCTCTGCGCCGGCCTCCTGCGCCTGCCCGCCAACGCCGCCCCGCGTGACCTGCTGGACGAGCGCTCCGCCCGCCTGCTGCGCCTCGACCCCTCGCTGCTGGATCGCCTGCCGGCCCGCCTCATGCAGGCCTGAGGGCCTCCTCGACGAAGTCCAGGCGGTCCTGACCGAAGAACATCTCCGTGCCCACGAAGCAGGTGGGCGCCCCGAACACCCCGCGCCTGACCGCCTCCTCGGTGGCCGCCTTCAGCGCCTCCTTCACCTCCGCCTCGGCCGCCAGTGCCTGCACGGTCGCCGGGTCGAAGCCGGCCCCTTCCAGCACGGCCGCCAGCACGGACGGATCGCCCAGGTTCTTCGCGTCCTGCCAGAGCGCGCGGAAGGCCGCGTCCAGGTACGCCTCGAAGCGCTCCGGCTCGTGCAGCTGCAGGCCGGTGGCGATGCGCATCAGGGTCAGGGTGTTGATCGGGAAGTGCGGGTTGAACACCATCGGCACGCCGTAGCGGCGGGCGAAGCGCAACATGTCCACCAGGGTGTAGCGCCCCTTGGCCGGTACGCTGATGGGCGAGGCGTTGCCGGTGGCCTGGAACACCCCGCCCAGCAGCATCGGCCGGTAGCGCAGCGCTGCGCCATGGCGGGCGCACAGCGCCGGCAACTGGGTCCAGGCCAGGTAGCTGGCCGGGCTGCCCAGATCAAAGAAGAATTCGACGCTCTTGTTCATTTTTTGTCCTTCGAATAACGCTACGGAGTCGGGGTCGAGCGAGCGGTACTCAGGCTAGGCGGCGGGGCGTCGGGAAAGCGGAGTTGGCGTCTGCCAATGAGCATTTCACGGCGTCACGCCAACAACGCCTGAGCGTCGCGCAGCCGGCCGTCAGTAATCACCAGCGTTCCATCCAGGGGCGCAGATCGAGTTCGAACGTCCACGCATCCCGCGGCTGGCTGTGCAGGAACCAGTAGTTGTCGGCGATGTGCTCGGGGTCGAGGATGCCGTCCTGGTCCTTGCGCGCGTAGAGGTCGGGGAAGGTGTCGCGGATGAACGCCGTGTCGATGGCACCGTCCACCACCACATGAGCGACGTGGATGTTCCTCGGCCCCAGCTCCCGCGCCATGCTCTGGGCCAGCGCGCGGATGGCGTGCTTGGCCCCGGCGAAGGCGGCGAAGCCGGCCGCCCCGCGCAGGCCCGCCGTGGCCCCGGTGAACAGCAGCGTGCCGCGCTCGCGGGTGACCATGCGCTTGGCCACCGCCTGGCTGGTGAGGAAGCCGGCGAAGCAGGCCATTTCCCAGATCTTGAAGTACTTGCGCGGCGTCTCGTCGAGGATGCTGCACGGCACGTTGGCGCCGATGTTGAAGACGAAGGCCTCGATCGGTCCGATGTCGCGCTCGATCTGCTCCACCAGCGCGTTCACCTCCTCCTCCTTGCGAGCGTCCGAGCCGAAGCCGAAGGCCTGGCCGCCTTCGGCGCGGATCTCGTCCACCAGCGCCTGCAGCTTGTCCGCGCTGCGGCGGGTCACGCAGGCGATGTAGCCCTCGCGGGCGAAACGCTTGGCGATGGCTCCGCCCGTGGCGTCCCCGGCGCCGATCACCAGCACCACCTTGTTCGTATTGTCCTGACGGGTCATCGCGGATTACCTTGGGTAAACGGTCGTTAGGTGAACGGACGTTATGCTACAGTCCGCGCCAGCGTCAAGCGAGGAAAGCCCCATGCGTTACTCCCCCAGCCACAAGGAAGAAACCCGCCAGAAGCTGCTGGAAAGCAGCGGCGCCATCGCCAAGGGCGGCGGTTTCGCCAGCACTGGCGTGGATGCCCTGATGAAGGCCATCGGCCTGACCGGCGGTGCCTTCTACAGCCACTTCCCCTCCAAGGACGACCTCTTCACCGCCGTGGTCGAGCGCGAACTGTCCGGCAGCCTGATCGGCCAGGCCGCGCGCGAACCGGGCTTCGACCGCGCCCGCCTGCAGCGCTGCCTGCACCACTACCTGAGCCTGGCCCACGTGCAGGACCCGGCCGCCGGCTGCGCCATTCCCGCCCTCGGGGCCGAGATCGCCCGGGCGGATGCCATGGTCAGGGAAACGGCCGAGCACTGGCTGCTGCAACTGCAGCGCGCCTGGGCGTCGATCCTCGAGGATGGCGACCTGGCCTGGGCCCTGCTGGCCCAGTGCGTCGGTGCCCTGGTGGTGGCGCGCATGCTGGCCAGCCAGCCCGCGCAGGAAGCGGTGTTGCAGGGCAGCCGCCGGTGGGTGGACGACTGCCTGGAGGGCGCGTGCAGCGCTTAGAGGGGCACTTCCAGGGGCTGCCGGCCTGACGGCCTCGCCCACGTTTCCGGAGGCGCCCCGGAGGGGTCAGATTTCCTGCATGTCGAAGTCGGCCTTGCCCACGCCGCAATCCGGGCAGACCCAGTCCTCCGGCACATCGCCCCAGGCCGTGCCGGCCGGGATGCCTTCCTCGGGCCAGCCCTTGGCTTCGTCGTAGATCAGGCCGCAGACCACACAGATCCAGGTTTTCATGCCGTTACCTCTTGTCGTTCACGGGGGCAGGAAGCGGGTCGAGGGGCTCGGCCAGCGGGCAGCGATAGTACGTGCAGACGGGCCGCACGGCGGCCCATCCAAGGTTGGGGCGGACGGTCAGGCCGTGTGGGCCTGGAGCGGGCGCTCCTGCTCGCGGGCACGCCAGCGGTTGGCGCGGGCGAAGGTGCCGATGTCGTTGAAGCGCACCCCCATCTCGCGCATCACCCGGTGGGCCACCGGCGCGGTCATCTGGCGGATGTAGAAGGGCTCCTTCACCACGAAGTGGTGGATCGCGTGGGTGCTGCCGAAGTTGAAGCAGAACGCCTGCAGCGGCCACAGCCACCAAGGGTTGAGCACCTGGGTCTGCTGGATCACGTTGCCCGGCTCCACGTCGCCGTAGTAGTGCATGTTGGAGCTGACGAAATGCAGGCAGAAGGTGCGCAGCACGTTGGGGCCCACCAGCACCACCACCGCGATGTCCACGCCGTGCATCACCGCCAGGGTGGTGTCCGACCAGGCCACCGGCGCCCCCAGCAGCGCACTCACGCCGTTGATGGCGTGGAAGCCGAGGAAGACGTACCAGGTGCCCCAGTTCATCAGCGCCAGCGGTGCATAGACCTTCAGCGTGCGCACCAGGATGAACTTCCTGTGCTCCCAGCTCCTGGCCCGCAGCATGCGGATCAGCGAGGACATCACGTTGTCGCCCACCATCAGCAGCCGGGCGATGCCCCAGGGCTCGCCGTTGGTGATGGCGCGCTCCTCCATGTCGGCCTCGGTGCCGGAGACCTTGTGGTGGTTCAGGTGCAGGTGCCGGCGGACCCACGGATTGATGGTGCTCGGCCGGGCCAGCCACACCAGCGCCATCATCAGGTTGTGCGGCACCTTGCGCTTGCGGAAGTACATGCTGTGGATCAGGTCGTGCTCCAGCTCGTGGGTCAGCGAAGCGAAGAACGCATTCAGCAGCAGGCATGCCCACCCAGGCAGCACGTCGTTCAGGTAGAGCAGTGCCGAGCCCACCATCCCCGCCAGGGCGAAGGCCAGGATCGCCGCACCGATGAAGTCCTGGTGACGCAGGAAGGGGTAGCGCTGGCGCAACTCCGCGCCACGGGCCATCACCACTTCGCGAATGTGGGCTGATCGCTGCGGGTCATCGAGGGGCGTGGGGCTTGCGGTGATCGGGGGCATGCTTACATCCTCTTGTCCGTCTTGTGGGCACCACTGTGCCGCCGCCCCGGCGGTGCCGCCCGACCGAGCACGCCAACCTGTTGACCGGACACGCCAACCTGCATGAGCGCCGAACCCACCACCCTGGCCAGCTGGACCCGCGCCCTGCGCAAGCAGCTCGACGCCCTCGGCCTCGACAGCGCCGCCCTCTGCCGGCAGGCCGGGCTGGACCCGGCGCTGATGGACGACCCCAACGCCCGCTACCCGCTGTCCGCCACCACCCGCCTCTGGCACCTGGCCGTCGCCGCCAGCGGCGACCCCGCCCTCGGTTTGCGGGTCTCGGCCTTCGTCGGTCCCACCACCTTCCACGCCCTGGGCTACGCCCTGATCGCCAGCGCCAGCCTGCGCGAGGTGTTCGAACGCATCGAGCGCTACCACCGGGTGGTCAGCGACGCCCTCAGCCTCCGCCTGCACCTGGAAGACGAACGCTACGCCTTCCACCTGCAGGTGCCGGTCGATGGCCCCGCCCCGGCCGATGAAGCCATCGACGCCTTCGCCGCGCTCTACGTCCGCACCTGCCGCAACCGCCTGGGGCGCGACTACGCCCCCCTGGCCGTGCACCTGCGTCGCTCCGAGCCCGCCGATCCGGCGCCCTGGCACCAGGTGTTCCGCTGCCCGCTGCGCTTCGCTGCCGAGGAGAATCGCCTGGAATTCGCCCGCGCCGACTTCGAGCGGCCCCTGGAAGGCGCCAACCCCGAGCTGGCCGAACACAACGAAGCGGTGCTCAAGCGCACCCTCGAACACCTGCAGGGCCCGAGCTGGTCGAGCCGCGTACGGGCCTGCCTGGAAGCGCGCCTGCCCAACGGCGAGCCCTCCGCCGAAGGCATCGCCCAGACGCTGCACCTCAGCCTGCGCAGCCTGCAGCGCCACCTGGCCGACGAAGGCACCCGCTACGAGCACCTCCTCAGCGACACCCGCCACGCCCTGGCCCTGGCCCACATGCGCGACCCGCGCTGTTCCATCAGCGAGATCGCCTACCTGCTCGGCTTTGCCGACACCAGCAGCTTCAGCCGTGCCTTCAAGCGCTGGACCGGGCAGAGCCCCAGCCAGTACCGCGAGGGCCTGTCCCGCTGAGCGCGGCCCCGGCGGCTGCCCGTGCTGGCGAGGGGCCGGCCGAGCAGCCAGAATGCCTACCCATAACAAGAACCGCCGAGGCCCGCATGCGTCCCGCCTATGCCCGCCATCCCTACGCCTTCATCCTCCACGCCCTGGGCCTGGCCCTGCTGATGCTGGTCTACGGCCGCTGGCAGGTGCCGCTGGCCTGGAGCGTGCCGGCCTACCTGATCCTCGCCCTGTGTCCCTGGCTGGGCCCGTGGAAGGTGCCGGAAGAGCCGGCCCCGCTCATCGATCCAGCCGCCGATGCCCGTCTTGAACGGGAGCGCCACCTGGAACAGGACGCCGCCGAGCGGCGGCAACTGGAAGCCGAACTGGCCGACGCGCGCGCCCGGTTGCACACCCACCGACAACACGCCCAGGCGCTGCTGGACGAAGCCGCCGAGGCACAGCCGCTGCCCCATGCCGAGGGCCTCGACGCCGCCACCCGGCAGGTACGGGAAGCGGTCGAACAGGGGCGCGCCACCCTCGACGCCGCACAGCAGCGGCTCACCGCCCAACTGGCGCGCAGCGGGGAAGGGCGCCAGCGGGTCGAGGCCCTGGCCACCCGCAGCGAAGCCATCCAGCAGGTGGCCCAGAGCATCCAGTCCATCGCCAGCCAGACCAACCTGTTGGCCCTCAACGCCGCCATCGAAGCCGCCCGCGCCGGGGATGCCGGGCGCGGCTTCGCCGTGGTGGCCGATGAAGTCCGCAACCTTGCGGCACGCACCGCCCAGGCCACCGAGGAAGTCGGGCGCATGGCCGAGGACATCCGCCAGCAGACCGCCGCCGCCGTCGAACACCTGGCCAGCCAGGACCAGGGTCTGGTCGACGGGGTGGCCGCCCTGGCACCGCTCGGCGAAACCCTGCAACGGCTCGACCGGGACAGCCAGGCGGTCGGCGAGGTGCTGGCGCCGCTGCAGGCGGAATGGTCGGCGTGTCACGCCCGGCAGCAGGCCCGTTGCGATGCCTGGGCCGAATGGGCCCGCCAATGGGCGGCGGAGTAGGGAACCGTCAGCGCACCTGGTGGGCCAGTTCGCGCAGCAGGCGGTTCACCTCCTGGCTGCTGCCCTCCATGTCGTTCACCGCCTGCAGCAGGGCCCGGTGGTTGTTCCCTGGCAGCTCGTCCAGCGCGCTTCGTGCCGCCTGGTGGACCCGTGCATGGGGCGCGGAGAGCGCCTGGAAGGCACGCAGCGAGCCGTACCGTGCCTGGATCGCCGAAGACTGGTACCACTGGCCCAGCCGGCAATGCTGGTGGTCGCTCAGGTTGGCGTGGTGTTCACCCTTGAACAGGTGCTGGTAGACCCCCAGCTTGAACAGCAGGTGGTCCAGCTTGACCGCCTCGGTGAAGGCGCTGAGGGCGATGCCCTCGATGAAGCGATTCATGTGCTCGCCCAACTGCACCATTTCATCCAGCGTCTGTGCCGAGTTGGACACGTTCTCGGACAGGCGCGTCGACTCGCTGGACAGGCTGCCGATGGCCTGGCTGGCGCGGCCGGTTTCCTGGTTGATGCTGTCCACCAACTGGCTGATTTCCTGGGTTGCCTGGCTGGTACGCCCGGCGAGGGCACGCACTTCATCGGCCACCACGGCGAAGCCGCGACCCTGCTCACCGGCCCGTGCGGCCTCGATGGCGGCGTTGAGCGCCAGCAGGTTGGTCTGGTCGGAAATCGCCTTGATCAGGTCGACGATGCGGCTGATCTCCTCCACGCGCTGGCGCAGCAGGTTGACGCTTTCCACACTGCTCACGCCCTGTTCGGCCATGGAGGCCAGGGCGCCGGAGAAACCACCCAGCAGGCTGGAGGTTTCCTGGAACACCCCCTGGTGGCGCTGCAGCTTTTCCACCTCCACCTGCAGTTGCTCGGCCTGGGCAACCACACTGTCGCGGGTGTCCGACAGGGAGTCGGCGAACAGCCCCAGCTTGCCGTGCAGCTCGCCGTGGAGCTGGTGCTGCGCCAGCACGCTGTCCGCCTCCGTATGGCGGGCCTGGCCCTGGCGGCGAAGGGCCTCCAGCTCCTCGCGTAGTTGCTGGTTCTCGCGGGTCAGTTGGTTGACCTGGCTTTCGAGTTCTTCACTGCGTTGACGCCACTTCCCACCGAACATAAGGACTCCGGGAACAGAGAGGACAGGTTTCCAGCTTATCGCCTCGCCGCGGCGATTCTTGAACCGTTCAGCGCCCGCCGGCCGCGCGCTGGCGCAGGCCGTCCAGGTCCAGCAGCTCGATACCGCCGTAGATGAGGCGCACCAGGCCCAGCGCCTCCAGCTCCTTGAGGATCTGGTTGGTGGTCTGCCGGGAAATGGCCAGCATCTGCGCCAGTTGCTCCTGGGCCAGGTGGATCACCCGGCGCTGGCCGTCCGCCTCGCCGTAGCCCTCGGCGATCAGCAGCAGGCGCCGGGCCAGGCGCTGGGGCGCGGGCAGCAGGCTCATCTCTTCCAGGGCGATGAACGCCAGGCGCAGCTTCTGGCTCATCAGCAGGGCCATGTCGCGCCAGCGGGCCGGGTGCTGTTCCAGCAGGCGCAGCAGCGCCGCCTGGGGCACGTTGAGCAGGTGGCTGGGGCTTTCGGCAAAGGCGTCGTGGGTGCGCGGCTGGCCGTCGAACAGGCAGATCTCGCCGAACCAGTGGGGCGGCTCCACCAGTGCCAGCAGCGCTTCCTTGCCGTTCTCCGTGCTGCCGCCCACGCGGATCGCCCCGCCCAGCACCGCGTACAGGCCGCAGGGCGGATCGCCGCGGCGGAACAAGCGCTGCCCCGCCGCCAGTTCCAGCGGGCGCGCGGCACCCAGCAGGGCCTCGCGGAAGGCCTGCGGCAGGCTGGCGAACCAGTGGCCGGCGAGCAGGCGTTGGTGACAGTCGGAAAGTTCGGGCATGGCGGGCTGGGGTTTGTCGGCTAGGTGACAGAGGATAGGCCAGTGCAGGCGCCATTATCGACCGCACTGCCCGAACCCGAGGAAACAACAATGAAACCCCTCATCGATCACCTGAGCCAGTACGCCGACTACCACCGCGACCGGCGCAACATCTTCAGCCACTTCATCGGCATCCCCATGATCGTGGTCGCCGTGGCCGTGCTGTTGTCCCGCCCGGGCCTGCCCGTCGCCGGCCTGTGGCTGTCGCCCGCCAGCGTCGTGGCCCTGGCCGCCGCGCTGTTCTACTTCCGCCTCGACACGCGCTTCGGCGTGGTGATGACCGCGCTGCTCGGCCTCAGCCTCTGGGCCGGCCAGCACCTGGCCGTGCAGTCCACCGCCGTGTGGCTGGGCGCCGGGCTGGGGTTGTTCTTCGTCGGTTGGGTCATCCAGTTCATCGGCCACTACTATGAGGGCCGCAAGCCCGCCTTCGTCGACGACCTGATGGGGCTGGTGGTGGGCCCGCTGTTCGTGGTGGCGGAACTGGGCTTCATGCTCGGCCTGCGCAAGGAGGTGGAGCGCGCCATCGAGGAACGCTCCGGCCCCACCTGCATCCGCGAGAAAAAGGCCACCGCCTGAGCTGCTCTGTGGATAACCCGCGCTGCGACCCGTTCCCTCAACCCCCTGCCGCCAGCAACTGGGTGCTCATGGAGCGTGCGTGGCGGTCCACCATCATCGGTGCGTAGGGGCGGCCGGAGGCGCTGACCAGGGTGTTGCTCTGGCTGTTCATGTCGGCCAGCGCGGCCTTGAGGAAGCCCCAGCGGGTCTTCAACTTGCCCACCACCGGGTCGGCCTTGTCCAGGGGCTGGAGCTGGGCGTCGATGGCCGGCAGCAGGGTGCGCTCGTCCTGGCCGATGTAGGTGTCGCCGTTCTCCCGTGCGATCTCGAAGGTGCCGATGTAGGCGCGGCTGAGGTACTGCACGGCGAGGTACTCGACCTTGGCCGGCAGCTCGCCCTGGGGGGTGTTGCCGGGGGCGGCGCGGGCGGCGATCAGCAGGTCGCGCAGGGATTTGGCCAGCTCCTGGGGGAAGCGCCAGGGCACGTCCTCCTCGTTGTGGCCGTAGGAAACACCCTGCTGCAGCTGGGTAACAAGGGCGCGGTACTTCTGCCGAAGCCCGTCGCTGGGCTGCGGCACCGCCTGGAACGCGGCATCCAGGGCCTGGAGGTCGGCCTCGAAGCGGGCCTTGTGGGTCTCCTGGAAACCTTCGCCCCGGTACAGCAGCAGGCTGCTGGTGGCGCGGCAGGCGTGGACCTGGACCTGGTCGATGGGGGCCAGCTCGGCGGCCAGGGCCATCCCGGCCCCTGCAAGGCCCAGCAGCAATCCGATGAAAGCGCGTGATAGAGCGTCTGAAAGCATCCCGGCGTGCTCCTTTTCTTGTTGTTGTGAGCAGACGAAGGACGAGCCCGTGGGGCCCGCCCGGTGCGCGCACAGCCTACTGCGACGCGGGATGGACGGAATTACCCGAAAGAGTGATTTGGTGCCGGCGGGGCCTTCATTCCGACGGTCGAACCAGTTGGCGCAGGCGCTCGGCGCTCTCCGGGTCGGCGGGGAACAGGGTCTCCAGGGCCAGCTCCGAGAGGGTGATGTCCACCGGCGTGCCGAACACGGTGATGGTGCTGATGAAGCGGATCACCCCCAGCGGCGTGTCCAGCAGCAGCGGCACCAGCACCGCATCGCCGCTCGGCGTCTCTGCGCTGGGCGGCGCCGGGTAGGCCGCCAGCTCGGCATGCAGGGCGGCCAGGGCCTCGTCACCGCTCGCCTCCAGGTCCCGGCGCAGGCGCGCCAGCAGGTGGGCGCGCCAGGTGCCGAGGTTGAGGATGCGCGGCGCCAGCCCCTCGGGGTGCAGCGACAGGCGCAGGGCGTTGATCGGCGGCACCAGCAGCGCCGGCGAGACACCCGCCACCAGCGCCATCACCGCGTCGTTGGCGGCCAGCAGGTTCCAGTGCCGGTCGATGGCCAGGGCAGGGTTCGGCTCATGGGCCTTGAGCAGTTGCCTGATGGCCTGGCGGGCGGCGTCCAGGGCCGGGTCGTCGAGGCTGTGCTGCGGGTAGAGCGGGGCGAAGCCGGCGCTGGCCAGCAGCCGGTTGCGCTCGCGCAGGGGAATCTCCAGGTGCTCGGCCAGGTGCAGGAGCATCTCCCGGCTCGGCTGGGCCCGTCCGGTCTCGACGAAGCTCAGGTGGCGGGTGGAGATGTCGGCGCTGCAGGCCAGGTCGAGCTGGCTGAGGCGGCGGCGCTGGCGCCAGTGGCGCAGCAGGGCGCCGATGGGGAGAGTCGGTGCGTTCATGGCAGCGACGATAGTCGAGGCCGGTAGGGCTGGCCATTACCTGCCAGGTAATCGACGCGATGCTGCGGGACGGCGAATCCTCGGCCCATCGGCAGTGGCCTTCGCCGCCGCCTCGTCCAGCCAGGAGACTCGCCATGAACACCGTGCAACCGAATCCTCTGCTCCGCCGTGTCCTGCAACTCGATGCCCTGCTCAGCGGCGGCGCCGGCCTGTTGCTCTGCCTGGGGGCGGCGCCCCTGTCGGCCCTGCTGGGGCTGCCCCTCGCGCTGCTGCAGATCGCCGGCCTGCTGATGCTGCCCTGGTGCGGCGTGCTGCTGTGGATGGCCCGCCGCGCGCCCCTGGACCGGCGCGCGGTGTGGGCGGTGATCGCCGTCAACGCCGCCTGGGTGGTGGACAGCCTCCTGCTGCTGGCCAGCGGCTGGGTGCAGCCGACCTTCTGGGGTCAGGCCTTCGTCATCGCCCAGGCGCTGGCGGTGGTGCTGTTCGCCGAGCTGCAGTACCTGGGGCTGAAGCGCTCGGCCGAGGCGGTCTGTGGATAACCCGGGCAAGCCGGTCGCTGCTGTCCATCCACCCTGGGCGTTCGCTTGAGCGGGGTCCACCCCGCCCAGGGTCGCGCGCCCATGAAAAAGCCCCTCCGGGGAGGGGCTTGCGGGTCACCGGCTCAGAGCGAGGACGCGGCCTGCCAGGCCTTGGGCTTGAAGAACAGCGTCTCGCCGCGGGCCAGGCCCACCAGGCTGTCGTGATCCTTGACCACTTCGGCCTCGATCAGCTCGTCCTGCCCGTCCACCTTCAGGGTGACGCGGGTGATGGCGCCCAGCGGGCGGATGTCGCGCACTTCGGCGGCGCGGTGTTCGTCCACCGCCTGGCGCGACAGGGACACCTCGTGGGGGCGGAACAGCACGTGCTCGTCGCTGCCCAGGTAGAGGCGGTTGGAGTCACCGAGGAAGTGGTAGACGAAGTCGCTGGCCGGGTTCTCGTAGACCTCACCCGGGGCGCCGATCTGCTCGATCACGCCCTTGTTCATCACCACGATGCGGTCGGCCACTTCCATGGCTTCTTCCTGGTCGTGGGTGACGAACACGGAGGTCAGGTTGATCTCCTCGTGCAGGCGCGCCAGCCAGCGGCGCAGCTCCTTGCGCACCTTGGCGTCGAGGGCGCCGAAGGGTTCGTCCAGCAGCAGGATCTTCGGCTTCACCGCCAGGGCGCGGGCCAGGGCGATGCGCTGGCGCTGGCCGCCGGAGAGCTGCTCCGGGTAGCGGTCGGCGAGCCAGTCCAGCTGCACCATGTTCAGCAGCTCGTGGACCTTCTCGGCGATCTCCGGCTCGCTGGGGCGCTCGCCCTTGGGCTTCATGCGCAGGCCGAAGGCGACGTTGTCGAACACGCTCATGTGGCGGAACAGGGCGTAGTGCTGGAACACGAAGCCGACGTTGCGATCACGCACGTCGTGCTGGGAGACGTCCTCGCCGTGGAACACGATGTTGCCGGCGTCCGGGGTCTCCAGGCCGGCGATGATGCGCAGCAGGGTGGTCTTGCCGCAGCCGGACGGGCCGAGCAGGGCGACCAGCTCGCCGCTCTGGATGTCCAGGTTGATGGCGTTCAGCGCGCGGAAGGCGTTGAAGTTCTTGCTGACGTTACGGATTTCGATGGACATGGGTTACTCCTCCGCGTCGGCGTGACGTAGGCGGGACAGACGGGCTTCGCTCCACTGCTTGAGCAGCAGGATGAACAGCGCCAGGAGCAGCAGCAGGCTGGCGACGCTGAACGCGGCGACGTGGTTGTACTCGTTGTAGAGAATCTCGACGTGCAGGGGCAGGGTGTTGGTGACGCCGCGGATGTGGCCGGACACCACCGACACCGCGCCGAACTCGCCCATCGCCCGCGCGGTGCACAACACCACGCCGTAGATCAGGCCCCATTTGATGTTGGGCAGGGTCACGTGCCAGAACATCTGCCAGCCGTTGGCGCCCAGCAGGCGCGCGGCTTCCTCTTCCTGGGTGCCCTGTTCCTGCATCAGCGGGATCAGCTCGCGGGCGACGAAGGGCACGGTGACGAAGACGGTGGCCAGGACGATGCCGGGTAGGGCGAAGACGATCTGGATGTCATGCTCGCTCAGCCATTCGCCGAAGTAGCCCTGGGCGCCGAACAGCAGGATGTAGATCAGGCCGGCGATTACCGGGGAGACGGAGAAGGGCAGGTCGATCAGGGTGACCAGGATGCTCTTGCCACGGAACTCGAACTTGCTCACGCACCAGGCGGCGGCGACGCCGAACACCAGGTTCAGCGGCACGGAGATGCCCACGGCGATCAGCGTCAGCTTCAGGGCGGAGAGGGCGTCCGGTTCGAGGATGGCCTCGAAGAAGGTGCCGAAGCCCTGCTTCAGCGCCTCGCTCAGGACGATGTACAGCGGCAGCAGCAGGAACAGTGCGAACACCAGCCAGGCGGCGGCGATCAGCGCACGACGCCCCCAGACGTTGCCGCGACGGGCAGCGTTGGCGGAGGTGGCGGTCAGGGTAGCGGAACTCATGGCGGCCTCCTCAGGGGGTTTCGATGCGGCGCTGCAGCAGATTGATCAGCAGCAGCAGGATGAAGGAGACCACCAGCATCAGCACGCCGATGGCGGTGGCGCCGGCGTAGTCGTACTGGTCCAGCTTGACCATGATCAGCAGCGGCAGGATCTCGGTCTTCATCGGCATGTTGCCGGCGATGAAGATCACCGAGCCGTACTCGCCCACGCCCCGGGCGAAAGCCAGGGCAAAGCCGGTCAGCCAGGCGGGCAGCAGCGCCGGCAGGAGGATGTGGCGGAACACCTGCAGCGGCTTGGCGCCCAGGCAGGCGGCGGCCTCTTCCACCTCGCGGGGGATGTCGGCCAGCACCGGCTGCACCGTGCGCACCACGAAGGGCAGGGTGACGAAAGTCAGCGCCAGGGTGATGCCCAGCGGGGTGTAGGCGATCTTGAAGCCCAGGTCGGTGGCGAACTGGCCGACCACGCCGGCCGGCGCATACAGCGCGGTGAGGGCGATGCCGGCGACGGCAGTGGGCAGGGCGAAGGGCAGGTCGATCATGGCGTCGATGATCTTGCGCCCGGGGAAGTCGTAGCGCACCAGCACCCAGGCCAGCAGGGTACCGATCAGGCCGTTGATCACGGCGGCGGCCAGCGCGGTGCCGAAGCTCAGCTTCAGCGCGGCCAGCACACGGGGTGAACTGACGATGCCCCAGAACTGGGTCCAGCTCAGGTCGAAGGTCCGAAGGAACATGGCACCCAGCGGGATCAGGACCAGCAGGCTGAGGTACACCAGCGTGTAGCCCAGCGTCAGCCCGAAGCCGGGTATGACGGGGGAGATACGTCGAGACATCATCTGTCCTTTTTCTGCGTTGGAACGCTCAAGCCCGATGCCGGCCGTCGCTGGCCCGGGCACGGCAAAGGGAAGCTCGCGCTTCCCCTTGTCCGGGCGGGATTGGAGCCCGCCCTTGTTTCTGCTTCAGCGGCGCGTCATTGCGCCTGGTAGATCTGGTCGAAGATGCCGCCGTCGTTGAAGAACTTCGGTTGCGCTTCCTTCCAGCCGTTGAAGTCCTTGTCCACGGTCACCAGATCCAGTTTCGGGAACTGGTTGGCGAACTCGGCAGCGACCTTCTCGTTGCGCGGGCGGTAGAAGTTCTGCGCGGCGATGCGCTGGCCTTCCTCGCTGTACAGGTACTGCAGGTAGGCTTCGGCGACCTTGCGGGTGCCCTTCTTGTCGACGTTCTTGTCGACCACGGAAACCGGCGGCTCGGCGAGGATCGACAGGCTCGGCGCGACGATCTCGAAGTTCTCGCCACCCTGCTCCTTGAGGGCCAGGAAGGCTTCGTTCTCCCAGGCCAGCAGCACGTCGCCGATGTTGTTGTTGACGAAGGTGATGGTCGAACCGCGGGCGCCAGTGTCGAGAACCGGCACGTGCTTGTACAGGGCCTGCACGTATTCCTGGGCCTTGGCGTCGCTGCCGTACTGCTTCTTGGCCCAGGCCCAGGCGGCCAGGAAGTTCCAGCGGGCGCCGCCGGAGGTCTTCGGGTTCGGGGTGATGACTTCCACGCCTTCTTTGGTCAGGTCGCCCCAGTCCTTGATGCCCTTGGGGTTGCCCTTGCGCACCAGGAACACGATGGTCGAGGTGTAGGGGGTGCTGTTGTCCGGCAGGCGTGCCTGCCAGTTCTCGGGGATCAGCTTGCCGAGCTTCTGCAGCTCGTCGATATCGCCGGCCAGCGCCAGGGTCACCACGTCGGCCTTGAGGCCATCGATCACCGCACGGGCCTGCTTGCCCGAGCCACCGTGGGATTGCTGGATCTTCACGTCTTCGCCGCCCTGGGCTTTCCAGTGCTTGGCGAAGGCGGCGTTGTAGGCCTGGTACAGCTCACGGGTCGGGTCGTAGGAGACGTTGAGCAGTTCGGTCGCGGCGGCCACGGGGCCGACCACCAGGGTGGAGAGCAGGGCGCCGGCCAGGCTGGCCAGGGCAAAACGGCGGATGGACATGGAGGCTCCTCAGAATTTGGTCGTGTCGGCGAGGGTGTTGTTATTGGGCACGGCCGAGCGGCGACGTGCGTGTGGCCCGCCGATGTGGTCGGCGCGGCAGCCCTCCGGTGGTCCAGTCGGGCCTGTGTCTCAACCGTGCTTGGCCGGTTGCTGCAGGCGGAACTTTTCCTTGCGTTCGATCTGGACCACTTGCCCGTTGTGGACGGTGATCTCGACGGCACCGAACCGCAGGCCGTTCAGTGCACTCTGGATTTCGCGCAGGATGCTGGCCTCGTCCTGCCCGTCGATGCTACGGAGGGTTGCGCTCATGATCTTGCTCCTTGATGAGTGGCCCCGCGTCGATGAACAGGTTGTTCGCGTGGCGTGGGCGCATTTAAGCAAGGCGCAAATATTCTTAAAAATACTATTTAAGAATTTTTATATAACTTTCAGGCAGGTTGGCGTCAGATCAGCGGAATCTGCCCTGGGTGCTCCTGTGGGTGGGTCACCTGGTACCACTCCGCCTCCAGCTCCGCCGCCGGGCGCGGGCGGTTGAACAGGTAGCCCTGGCCCTGGTCGCAGCCCAGGCCCAGCAGCGTCTCGATCTGGTCCTGGCGCTCGATGCCTTCGGCCAGCACCTGCAGGCCCAGGCTGTGGCCGAGGGCGGTCACCGCGCGGGCGATGGCCATGTCGTCCTGGTCCTGGGGCAGGTTGCGCACGAAGCTCTGGTCGATCTTCAGCTTCTGCACCGGCAGGCGCTTGAGGCGCTGCAGGGAGGAATAGCCCGTGCCGAAGTCATCGATGGCCAGGCGCACGCCCAGGGCGCAGAGGCGCTGGAGCAGCTCCAGGGCAGTGTCCGGGTCTTCCATCACCGCGCTTTCGGTGATCTCCAGCTCCAGGCGCCCCGGCTCCAGGCCGGTTTCCTTGAGGACACGGGCGACGCGGGTGTCCAGCTCGCCCCGGCTGAACAGGCGGCAGGAGACGTTCACCGAGATGAACGAGAGCGCCAGGCCGCGCTCGCTCCAGGCCTGCATCTGGCGGCAGGCGCGCTCCAGCACCCAGGCGTCGATGGCGCCCACCAGGCCGCTTTCCTCTGCCACCGGGAGGAACTCGCCGGGCGGCACCAGCCCGCGTTGCGGGTGCTCCCAGCGCACCAGGGCCTCGGCGCCCAGCAGGCGACCGGTGGCCAGGGCGTGGATGGGCTGGAAGTAGACCCGCAGCTCGTCCCGCTCCAGGGCCTGGCGCAGGGCGCTGACCAGCTCCACCCGCTGGCGGGCCTGCTCGGTGAGGTCCTGGCTGTAGAAGGCGAACGTCTGGCGCCCGGCGCTCTTGGCCTTGAACAGGGCCGAGTCGGCGTTGCGCAGCACCTGCTCGACGTTGGTCGCGTCCCCCGGGAAGCGGGCGATACCCAGGCTGGCACTCATGAACAGCGCGCGGCCGCCGGATTCGAAGGGGGCCTCCAGGCGTTGCTGGATGCGCCCGGCGAGATCGGCGGCCTGCTCGGCGCTGCGTCGCTCGGCCAGCAGGCCGAACTCGTCGCCCCCCAGCCGGGCCAGGGTCATGCCGCCCTCGGCCAGCGGCCCCAGGCGTTCGCCCACGGCCTTGAGCAACTGGTCGCCGACGTTGTGGCCGAGGCTTTCGTTGATGTGCTTGAAGTGGTCCAGGTCCAGCAGCACCACGATGCCCTCGCTGCCTTCCCGACGGGCGCGCTCCAGGGCGTGCTCCACGCGCTCGGTGAACAGCAGGCGGTTGGGCAGGCCGGTCAGCGGGTCGTGGTGGGCGAGGAAGTCCAGCTCGTTCTGCGAGCGCTTGATGGCGCTGATGTCGGAGAACACCGCCACGTAGTGGGTCAGCGCCCCGTCTTCGTCGTGGATGGCGCGGATGTTCTGCCACAGCGGGTAGGTCTCGCCGTTGCGCCGGCGGTTCCAGATCTCCCCGCTCCACTCGTTGCGGTTGGCCAGGGCGTTCCACATCGACTGGTAGAACGTTCCATCGTGCCGGCCGGACTTGAACAGCATCGGCGTACGGCCGATCACCTCCTCCTCGCTGTAGCCGGTGATGCGGGCGAAGGCCCGGTTGACGTGGACGATGCGCTGCTCCGCGTCAGTGACCAGCACCCCTTCCTGGGTGCTGTCGAACACCGCCGCCGCCTGGCGCAGGCTGGCGTCCTGCTCCCGGCGCGCCTGCAGGTACGCCCTCAGGCGGCGCAGGTACAGGCAGATCAGCAGGTAGAGGAAGGCGCTGCTGAGCAGTACGAAGAACAGGCCCTTCGCCGATTGCAGCAGGTCGCGCTGGGCATCGCCGAGCGGCAGCTGGCGCAGCAGGTAGTCACTGAAGATGACCCACAGGCAGGACAGCAGGAAGTAGGGCAACACCACGCGCATGGCGCTGAATCGGGCTCTCATGGGGTGGTCGGGGCCGTGTCGGATTTGTGATCGATTGCGCATTATAGATGAACGCGCATTCATCTCTTTCTTATCTAAAGAACAGGATGGTTTTCTCACGAAGCATGGGGATAATGAGGTCGTTTGTCCGACAAATCATCGCGGGCAGATCTCGTTCCTTCTTCCCCCGAGGTTATGCACCCCATGTGGTACAACGGTTTTCTCGACCTGTCGGCCTGGCAGCTCGTGGCAGTCACCCTGGTGATGACGCACATCACCATCGTCAGCGTCACGGTCTACCTGCATCGCTACTCCGCCCATCGATCCCTCGAACTCCACCCGGCCCTCAAGCACTTCTTCCGTTTCTGGCTGTGGATGACCACCGCCATGAACACCCGTGAGTGGACGGCCATCCACCGCAAGCACCACGCCAAGTGCGAAACCGTGGACGATCCCCACAGCCCCGTGCACAAGGGCCTGTCCACCGTGCTGCGGCGCGGCGCGGAACTCTACCGCGAAGAGGCCCGCAACGAGGAGACCCTGCGCATCTACGGCAAGAACTGCCCGGATGACTGGCTCGAACGCAACGTCTACTCGCGCTACCCCATCGGCGGCGTGACCCTGATGGCGATCATCGACCTGGCGCTGTTCGGCGCCGCCGGCATGACCGTCTGGGCCGTGCAGATGATGTGGATCCCCGTCTGGGCCGCCGGCGTCATCAACGGCCTCGGCCATGCCATCGGCTACCGCAACTTCGAATGCCGCGACGCCGCCACCAACCTGGTGCCCTGGGGCATCCTCATCGGCGGTGAAGAGCTGCACAACAACCACCACACCTACCCCAACTCCGCCAAGCTCTCGGTGAAGAAGTGGGAGTTCGACCTCGGCTGGGCCTGGATCAAGCTGTTCAGCCTGCTCGGCCTGGCCAAGGTGCAGCGCGTCGCGCCCATCGCCCATCGCGTGGAAGGCAAGGGCAGCCTGGACATGGACACCGCCATGGCCATCCTCAACAACCGCTTCCAGATCATGGCCCAGTACCGCCGCCTGGTGATCGCCCCGCTGGTGAAGCAGGAGCTGGCCAAGGCCGACGAGTCGGTCCGCCACCTGTTCCGCCGCGCCAAGCGCCTGCTCTCCCGCGAGACCAGCCTGCTGGACGACGGCCACCACGCCCGCATCGCCGCCATGCTGGAGCAGAGCCAGGCCCTGCGCACCATCTACGAGAAGCGCCTGGCCCTGCAGCACATCTGGGCCAAGACCAGCGCCAACGGCCACGAGATGCTCGAAGCCATCAAGCAGTGGGTGCACGAGGCCGAGGCCAGCGGCATCCAGTCCCTGCGGGACTTCGCCGAGCAGCTCAAGACCTACTCGCTGCGCCCGGCGACTGCCTGAGGTCCAGCGGGTTACGGAAAGGCCGGCACATGCCGGCCTTTTTCATGCCCGCGCATCACGCCCTCCACCCAACGAGCGCGCAAAAAAAAGCCGCCCGGGGAGGGGCGGCTGGAACAAGACACCGGGCGGGTTAGGAGCGGATACCCGGTGTCAGGAGGTCAGGGAAGGAAGGAAACGCGGTCAATCAGCTGTCCTGGGCGGTGTCGGCCGGTTGCTCGGCACCCTGGCGGGCGACGGCCTGCTCGTGGGCGGCGTCGATGGCGCGCTGCTGATACTGCGCATTTCGCGCAACAAAGGCGGAGGACTCTTCAGCGAAGGAGAACTGGGCGAAGGACAGGGCGAAAGCGGCGAAGCTGGCAGTAATGAAGAGATTGCGGTGCATGGCGTGATCCTCGGCGGGACGCATCTGGGAACGGGGGCCATCTTAGGCGCCGGCCCCACCCGGAAAAACCGCCAGGCAGGTGAATCACAATTGCTTCTAGCGCAACAATGAATTCGGTCGCGCCCAGTGCCGAGGATCGTCCAGCACCGCGTCGTCCTGGGCGAACAGCGGGGGCAGTTCGGCCTTGAGGAAGTCCACCCAGGTGCGGATCTTCGCGTCGATGAAGTGCCGCGACGGGTAGATCGCATAGATGTTGCGCTCGCGCAGGCGGTGTTCCGGCAACAGCCGCAGCAGGCTGCCTTCGCGCAAGGGCTGGCAGGCGACGAAGGAGGGCAGCAGGCAGAAGCCCATGCCGGCCTGGGCCGCCCGCGCCAGGGACTCGGCCACGTTCACCTGGAAGGCCTCCGCCGGCAGCACGTCGTATTCGCCGTGCTCGTCGCTCAGGGTCCAGTTGTCCTGGTAGAGCGGGTCCAGCAGGCGCAGGTAGCGGTGCCGGCGCAGGTCCGCCGGGCCGCTGGGCACGCCGTGACGGGCCAGGTAGTCGGGCGAGGCGCAGAGCACGCTGTACATCTGCCCCAGTGACTGGGCGATGCGCTGGGAGTCCGGCAGCTCGCGGGCGAAGGTCAGCACCACGTCCTGGCCGTCCTCGATGGGGTCGGGGTTGCGCTGCGACAGCGTCAGCTCCACCACCACCTCCGGGTACAGCGCGCTGTAGCGGGCCACCAGCCCGGTGACGTGCTGCAGGCCGAGGCCGGTCATGGTGTGCACCCGCAGGCGGCCGCTGGGCTTGAGGTGCGCCCCGCGCGCCTCGGCAGCGGCCTGGTCCACCTCGTCGAGGATCGAGCGGCAGCGCTGCAGGTAGCGCTCACCCACTTCCGTCAGCCCCAGGCGCCGCGTGGTGCGGTGCAGCAGCCGGGCCTGCAGTTGCTGCTCCAGCTCCGACACCAGGCGCGACACCTGGGCGGTGGACAGGTCCAGGGCCTGGGCGGCGGCCGTGAAGCTGCCGGTCTCGATGACGCGAACGAACACACGCATGCTGTTCAGGGTGTCCATTGTTACTCCTCGCGCAAGGCTGCTTCTCTGGGGACGCGGATTATCAGGGAAAAGCGGCCCAATATACTGCTGTGCCGAACTGTTTCCCATTTCGCTGGTGTGCCGCCTTCCGGCCCGTTCCGTGGCCTTGCGGCCTGTTCGTCCAGCGCCGCCAGAGGTAATTCATGACCCCCGATCAACGCTTCGCGCGCCGGGTCCGCGCCGCCATCGTCGCCTTCGTCCTGCTGTTCGCCTACTTCCTCGCCGCCGACCTGTGGATGCCCGTCACGCCCCAGGCCCAGCTGACCCGTCCGGTGGTGCGCCTGGCGCCCCGCGTCAGTGGCCAGGTGCTGGACGTGGCCGTGGCCAACAACCGCCACGTCGAGGCCGGCCAGGTGCTGTTCCGCCTCGACCCCGAGCCCTACCGCCTCGCCGTGGCCGCCGCCGAGCTGGTCGTGGAGGCGGCCGCGCGGGACAACGCCGAGCTGGACGCCGGCCTCGCCGCCGCCCGGGCCTCGCTGCACGCCGCCGAGGTGACCGCCCGCGAGCTGGAGCGCGAGACCGACCGCCTTGCACGCCTGGTGCAGACCCAGCACGTCTCCCGCCAGCTCTACGAACAGACCGAGTCACGCCGCAGCGCCGCCCGCGCCGACGTCCTCGCCGCCCAGGCACGCATCCGCGAGCAGGAGGCCCGCCGGGGCACCGCTGGCGCCGACAACCTGCGCCTGCGCCAGGCCCGCAACCAGCTGGAGCAGGCCCGCCTGCAACTGGCCTACACCGAGGTCCGCGCCGAGCGCGCCGGGGTGGTCAGCAACCTGCAGCTCTCGCCGGGCGCCTACGTCGCCGCCGGCACCCCGGTGGCGGCCCTGGTGGCCGACGAGGTGGACATCAGCGCCGACTTCCGCGAAAAGGCCCTGCGCTATGTCGGCCCGGGCGATGCCGCCGCCGTGGTCTTCGACGCCTGGCCGGGGCACATCTTCCCGGCCCGGGTCAGCGCCATCGACGCCGGCGTGCGCGAGGGCCAGCTCGATGCCAACGGGGACCTGGCGGCTCCCGCCAGCTCCGACCGCTGGGTCCGCGATGCCCAGCGCCAGCGCCTGCACGTGGTGCTGGAGCAGGCGCCCGAGGCGCCCCTGCCCAGCGGCGCCAAGGCCACGGTGCAGCTCTACCCCCACGACTCGCCGCTGGCCAGCGCCCTGGGCCGCGCGCAGATCCGCCTCATCGCCTGGCTCCACTACATCTACTGAGTCCGACAATGAAGCGCGCCCTCGACGAAAACGGCCTGCGCCAGTGCCTACGCCTGGCCTGCGGCGGCACCCTCGGGCTGTTCATCTGCAAGCTGATGAACTGGGACAACGGCTCGTTCTTCTGCGTCTACCCCATGCTGCTGCTCGGCCTGGTGCCCACCCTCAACGCCCACCTGATCCGCCAGTTCCTCGCCCAGGCGGTGCTGGTGAGCCTGGAGACACTGGTCATCTACGGCCTGTTCGGCGACCGCCCGCTGCTCATCGTGCCCCTGGTGTTCCTTGCCTTCTTCTGGCGCTTCGCCCTCATGGCGCGTGGCCCGCTGTTCCTGTTCGGCGCCCTGGGCTGCGTGTTCCTCTCCATGCAGCTGCACTTCGCCAGCTACCCCGACACCCACCTCTACGACCTGGTGGTCAGCAACCTGGTGGCCGCCGGCCTCACAGTGCTGATCGCCTGGCTGATGTTCTACTGCTTCCCCGACGCCGAGCCGCGCGCACCCCGCGTCCTCCCGGAGAAGGACCTGCCCAGCCGGCGCCACGAGGCCGTGCTCGGCGCCAGCCTCGCCACGCTGTCCTTCATGCTCTTCCAGACCCTCGACCTCAGGGACTCGCTGTCGGCCCAGATCGCCTCGATCCTGGTGCTGTTTCCGATGCACTGGCACGGCATCCGCTTCGCCGGGCGTATCCGCGCCCTCGGAACCCTGCTCGGCTGCGTCATCGCCCTCAGCCTGCAACTGCTGCTCTACGACCACTACGACGTACTACCGCTCGTCACCTCGCTGTACTGGATCGCCGCGTTTTTCTGTGCCCGGGTGCACGTATTGGAGGGTGCACAGGGGGTTGGCTTCGGCGCGTTGACAACTTTGGCCATCGTTTTCGGTCAATACCTGACGCCGAGTCACGACATGATGTTCAGCCTGGCCTATCGGCTCAGTTCGGTTTGCGTAGCGGTCTTCGTCACCCTCCTTGCGGTGTTCGTCCTACACCGGCTCCTCAACCGTTTTGCCGCCACCCGCCACCAGAGCCATGCTTGATTCGGCCTTGCCCCGCCTGCCCGGGATGGGCGGGCTCAACCCGATCGAGGACGCGAAGGAAGGCTATGGGACGGATGGAAAACCTGGACGAAATACCCAGCGAGGCGGAAAAGCTCACCCTGGCGCTGCTGCACAGCCGGGGTGAGGTGGAGCGCCTGCGCGAACGCGAGGCGCTGTTCAACGTGCTCCTGGGCAGCGTCAACGCCGTGCTCTGGGCGCTGGACTGGGAGGCGCAGAAGATCGTCTACGTCAGCCCCCACTACGAGCGCCTGTTCGGCCGCCCGGCCGAGCTGCTGATGGTGGACGTCAACGAATGGCGCAACTGCATCTACCCCGACGACGTCGAGTACGCCGCCAGCAGCCTCGCCCAGGTGCTGGAGAAGGGCGCCATCGAGGCGCGCGAGTACCGCATCATCCGTGGTGACGGCCAGGTGCGCTGGCTCAGCGACAAGTGCTTCGTCAGCCGCCAGGGCCAGGCCGGGCAGACCACCCTGGTGGTGGGCATCGCCGAAGACATCACCGAGAAGAAGACCCTGGAGGCCGAGCTGCAGCGCCTGGCCACCACCGACGTGCTGACCGGCACCAGCAACCGCCGGCACTTCTTCGAATGCGCCCAGCGCGAGTTCGACGTCGCCGAGCGCTACGAGCGCTCCCTGGCCTTCCTGCTGCTGGACATCGATGACTTCAAGCAGATCAACGACACCTTCGGCCACCAGGTGGGCGACGTGGTGCTGCAGCGCATCGCCCAGTGCGGCGCCGGTGCCCTGCGGCGGGTCGACCACTTCGGCCGCATCGGCGGCGAGGAGTTCGCCGCCGTGTTCCCCGGCTGCGACCCGGCCCAGGCCCTGCAGGTGGCCGAGCGCCTGGAGCGCGAAGTGCAGCGGCTGTCGTTCAGCGCCAACGGCAAGGTGTTCAACGTCACCCTCAGCCAGGGCCTCACCACCCTGCGCCCCGGCGACACCCTCGAACAGCTCTACACCCGCGCCGACGAGGCCATGTACACCGCCAAGCGCAGCGGCAAGAACCGCATCGTCCAGGTCTAGCCACCCGGGCGATCCGGGGTTCGTGCCGTAGGGGCGGCTTCAGCCGCCAAGCGGGCCGCAGGCCCGCCCTTCGGAATCCATGGGACCGCTATGCGGTCCTTGGGCGAATGAATTCGCCCCTACAGGTTCATCGCCACCACGGTCCACCCTGCGCCCCCATTCTTCGCGCTCGCCCTACGGCTGGAACGGCGACTCGCTGAGGATCACCCCCGTCTCGTCCACATAGCGCTGCCAGGCCTCGATCAGCCCGGCCAGCGCTTCCGGCCGCTCCTGGGCCAGGTCGTGGATTTCCCCCGGGTCCTTCTCCAGGTCGTACAGCTGCCAGGTTTCCGGCCCCACCGGCGCGGGGATGTACACCGCCTTCAGGTGCCCCTGGCGGATGGCACGCATGCCGAACAGCTCCCAGCCGGTGGCCGTCCTGCCGTCGTGCACCTGGGGCGTCTCGCCCGAGAGGTAGCCGAGCCAGGAGCGCCCGCGCACCGGCGCCACCTCGCGGCCGCGCCAGCGGGTGCCCGGGTGGCGCACGCCGGCCAGGTCCAGCACCGTCGGGGTGATGTCCATCACCGTGGCGAAGGTGTGGCTCACTTGCTTCTGCCGGCGCAGCTGTGGATAACGCACCAGCGCCGGCACGCGGATGCCGCCCTCGGTGGTGAAGGCCTTGTACAGGCGCGACGGCGCCGTGGCCGCCTGGGCCCAGCGCGGGCCGTACCAGACGTAGGAATTGGCGCGGCCGATGTTCTCCAGGCTGTTGTCGTAGTGCTGGTCGAGGAAGCTCTTCAGGTTCGGGCCGAACTTGGGGAAGGCCTCCAGCAGCGCGCCCTCGGCGCCGTTGTCGGACATGAAGAGGATGAAGGTGTCGTCCTCCAGGCCCTGTTGGCGCAGGTAGTCCAGCACCCGGCCGATGTTCCAGTCCATACGCTCCACCATCGCCGCATAGACCTCCATGGTCCGCGCCGACACCTGGCGTTCCGCCTCGCTCAGCGCGTCCCACTCGGCGCTGATCGCCCGCACCGGGTGCGCTTCCACATCCGCCGCCACCAGCCCCAGCGCCTTGAGCTTCTCCAGGCGTTCCAGGCGCAGCGCCTCGGGCCCGGCGTCGTAGCGGCCCCGGTAGTTATCCACAACCTCGGCTGGCGCCTGCAGCGGCCAGTGCGGCGCCGAGAAGGGCAGGTAGGCGAAGAACGGTCGGCTCTGGTCGCGCTCCTTCAGGTACTGGATCAGCCGGTCGGCGAAGGCGTCGGAGGAATAGAAACCCTCCGGCAACTGCTCGATGAAGCGGTCGTCTTCCACATACAGCGCCGGCGTCGCCTTGAGGATGCCCGGCGTGGTCTCGTCGTAGGGCGGCTCGTAGCCATAGTGGTTGGCCGCCCCCGGCAGCAGCGAGAAGGAGCGCTCGAAGCCCCGTGCATGGGGCGCCCGCTCGGCAGTCAGGCCCAGGTGCCACTTGCCGGACATCAGCGTCTGGTAGCCCGCTTCGCGCAGCAGCTCCGGCAGCGCCACCACGCGGTCGTTGAGGTAGCCCTCGTAGCCCGGCTTGCCGATCAGCTCCGGGGTCAGCGCCTCGGCCATGGTGCCGATGCCGGCGATGTGGTGGTCGGTGCCGGTGAGCAGCATCGAGCGGGTCGGCGAGCAGGTGGGCGCGGTGTGGAAGTCGGTCAGGCGCAGGCCGTCGAAGGCCAGGCGGTCCAGGTTCGGCGTGGCGATCTCGCCGCCGAAGGCGCCCAGGTCGGAGAAGCCCAGGTCGTCGGCGACGATGATCAGGAAGTTCGGGCGTTTGCTCATGGAGGCTCCAGGGTCAGAGGGCGATGGATTCGAACGGCAGGTCGGCCAGCCGGGGCGGCTGCGGCGGGCGGTAGTCGCCATCGCCGGTGAGCTGGTGCAGCAGTGCCTCGCGTACCTGGTGGAAGTCATGGCCGGTGCGCTGGCGCGGGCGCGGCAGGTCGATCGGCACCACCTGCTTGATGCGCCCGGGGCGGGGCGCCATCACCACCACGCGGTCGGCCAGGTAGATGGCCTCCTCGGCGTCATGGGTGACCAGCAGGGTGGTGATGCGCTGGCGCGCGCGGATGGCCAGCAGCTCGTCCTGCATCTGCTGGCGGGTCAGCGCATCGAGGGCGCCGAAGGGCTCGTCCAGCAGCAGGATGCGCGGGCTCGCCACCAGCCCCCGGGCGATGGCCACGCGCTGGGCCATGCCGCCGGACAGCTGGTGCGGGTAGGCCCCCTCGAAGCCGCCCAGCCCCACCAGCTGCACGAACTGCTGGATGCGCCGGGCGCGCTCGCCCTGTTCCAGCTTCTCGTTGACCAGGCCCAGGCCGATGTTCTGCGCCACCGTCAGCCAGGGGAACAGGCGGTGCTCCTGGAACACGATGCCGCGTTCGCCACCGATGCCGCGCACCGGCTGGCCGTCCACCTCGATGCGGCCGTCGAAGGCAGTGTCCAGGCCCACCAGCAGGCGCAGCAGGGTGGATTTGCCGCAGCCGCTGGAGCCGACGATGGCGATGAACTCGCCCTCTTCGATATCCAGGCTGAAGTCCTGGATGGCCTGGAAATCCTGGCCATCCACCTCGAAGACCTTGCCGACCCCGGCGAAGCGCACCGTCGGCGCGCGGGTCGTGGCGGGTGGCGACACCCGGTGGAATGCGTTCATGCGGTTCTCCAGCGCGTCGCGCGCGCTTCGATGCGTTGTCCGAGGGTGCCCAGCAGCGCGCCCACCAGGCCCACCAGGACCATGGCGGCCATCACCTGGTCCATGCGGAACAGCTGCTGCGCGCCGAGCATGTAGCTGGCGATGCCGCCGTCCGAAGGCATGAAGTACTCGGCACCGATGGTGCCCAGCCAGGCGTAGATCAGCCCCAGGCGCAGGCCGGCGAAGATCGCCGGTGCCGCCCCCGGCAGCACCAGCAGGCGCAGGCGCTGGCCCAGGCCGAGGCGCATCACCTGCGCTGCCTCGCCGAGCTGCGGCGAGAGCGCCAGGACGCCGCGCTGGGTGGCGATGAACAGGGGGAAGAAGGCCGCCAGGGCGACGAAGGCCAGCTTGGCCGCCTCCCCCAGGCCGAACCAGGCGGTGAGCAGCGGCACCCAGGCGAAGATCGCCACCTGGCGCAGGGCCGAGAGGCTGGGGCCGGCGAAGCGCTCGGCACGGGCGGAGAGCCCCAGCAGCAGACCCAGCGCCAGCCCCGCGCCGCCCCCCAGCGCCAGGCCTGCCACGGTGCGCTCGAGGCTGGCACCCATGGCCGTGGGCAGGCTGCCATCCAGCAGCCCCTGGTGCAGGGCACGCAGCACCTCCAGCGGGGAGGCGAGGATATTGGCGTCGATCCAGCCCAGGCTGTTGCTGGCCTGCCACACCGCCAGCAGCACCAGGGGCAGCACCGCCGCCTGCAAGCGCTGCCAGCCCCGCAGGTGCGGGCCGCGCGGGCGCTCGGCGGTGGCCGGGTGCGGCCAGAACAGCAGGCGGGCGTCGAGCAGGTTGATGCCGCGATCCATCAGCGCGCCCACCAGGCCGATCACCAGGATGCAGACGAACACCAGGTCGAGCATGAACAGCTGGCGGCCCCAGACCATCAGGTAGCCGATGCCCTCGCTGGAGGCCAGCAGCTCCACCGCCAGCAGCGAGGTCCAGCCGGTGGCCAGGGCCAGGCGCAACCCGGCCATGAAAGCGGGCAGGGCAGCCGGCACGACCAGGCGCCAGGCCAGCAGGTGCGGCGGCAGGCGCAGCACCGCCGCCGCCTCGCGCAGGCGTGGCTGGGCATCGCGCACGCCGGCCAGGGTGTGCAGGGTCACCGGCACCACCACGGCCTTGACCAGCACCACCAGCTTCAGCGCCTCGCCGATGCCGAACAGCAGCATGAACAGCGGGATCCACGCCAGGGTGGGGATCTGCGCCAGGGCCATGAAGCTCGGGTAGACCAGTGCCTCGGCCCGCCGCGACAGCCCCAGCCAGGTGCCCAGCAGGGTGCCGGCGGCGACCCCGAGGGCAAAGCCCAGCAGCAGCCGCTGCAGGCTTATCCACAGGTGCGCCCAGAGTTCGCCGGAACCGAATTCCACCGCGCTCTGCCACACCAGCGCCGGAGACGGCAGGATCTGCCCGGACATCCACTGGCCCCGCGCGGCCAGCCACCACAGCAGCAGGAGCGCGGCGGGCAGGGCCCAGGGCAGCAGCACGGCACCGACCCGGGGGCGTCGGCGCACGGCTGGCAGGGGCAGGGTGGGGAACGGCGTCTGGATCGTGCTCATCGGGTCTCCCGGCGCGCCATGAATATTTCCCGGAGGCATAAGAAGCGCTGGCTTCTGCTGTTCCAGGGATAAGAAGGGCTATTCATAGGGAGCGGCGAGGGAGGGCGGCAAATGCATTTGCCGAATATTTTCCATGCGCGCGGCGCATACCGGCCTGGCGGGTGCGGCAGTGCTGGCTTAAGCATCCAGGGAATAAGTGAATGAGTTTTTATTATTTAATTTGCCGTTCAGCCTGTGGATAAGGTGCCGCCATCGACCTTATCCACAGGAGCCCCGCCATGTCCCTTTCCCTGCCGCGCCTCATCGGGCGCTTCGCCCCCGCCTTGCTGGCGGGCTGGCTGGGCACCTTCGCCCTGCCTGCCCAGGCAGCCGCCCCCAGCACCCTGCGCATCGCCGTGCCCGACCTCAGCGCCGGCAGCGAACACAGCGGCGGTGGCGTGGTGGACGTGCTGCGCAGCCGGCAGATCCTCGAACAGGAATTCGCCGCCGACGGCATCCGCGTCGAATGGCTGTTCTTCAAGGGCGCCGGCCCGGTGATCAACGAAGCCCTGGCCAACGGCCAGGTGGACTTCGCTTACCTCGGCGACCTGGCCGCCATCATCGGCAAGGCCAGCGGCCTCGACACCCGCCTGCTCAGCGCCACCGCCCGCGACGTGAAGAGCTACCTGGGCGTGGTGCCCGGCTCGGGAATCAAGACCCTGGAGGACCTCAAGGGCAAGCGCGTCGCGGTGTTCCGCGGCACCGCCAACCAGTTGTCCTTCGCCAACGCGCTGGCCAGCCGAGGCCTGTCCGAACGCGACTACAAGGTGATCAACCTCGACTTCAACGCCGCCAACGCCGCCCTCGCGGCCAAGCAGGTGGATGCCTCCTGGGGCCTGGCCGGGCTCATCGCCCTGCGTGAGAAGGGCCTCGCCGAACTGCCCCTGAGCACCCGCGACCTGGGTGGCGCCGGCAGCACCCAGGCGGTGCTGGTGGGCACGGGCGCCTTCGTCCGCGACTACCCCGAGATCACCGCGCGCCTGGTCAAGGCCCAGCAGCAGGCGGTGGAGTGGCTGCGCGACGAAGACCACAAGCAGGCCTACGTCGAGCTGGTCTCGCGCCTGGCCAGCTACCCGCCGGTGATCCTCGGCACCGACCTCAAGGACGACAGCTTCCACACGATCTTCGACCCGCGCCTGGATGCCGACTTCCTCGCCCGCCTGCAGAAGGGCGTCGACTTCGCCGCCGAACAGCGGCTGATCCGCAAACCCTTCCAGGTGAGCGACTGGGCCGAACCGCGCTTCCTCGATGCCGCCCTGGCCGAGCACGCCCAGGCCTCGCGCTGAACTCCGATTCGCAGGGTGGGCTTCAGCCCACCGACGGAGTCGCGGTTGGCCCCGATCGTGGGGCGGCGGGCCGCCCGCCAGGCGCATGGGCACCGCCCGTAGGATGCGGTGAGCTGTGCGAACCGCATCGAGCCCGAGGCGCCCGGCCATGATGGGCTTCGCACAGCTTCAGCCCACCGACAGGTACCCCCACGGGCCGCGTCCGTCAGGCGCTCTGGCGTTCTGGCGCTGCGTCGGCCTGGTCCCGCTCGACGATGATCTCGATCAGCGCCCGCGCCGCGGGGGAGAGGCGGTAGCCGGTGCGGGTGACGATGCCGCAGCGGGCGGAGAGGCTGTCCAGGTTCTCCGGCAGGTTGCGAAAGCCCAGCAGCGCCAGCTCGCCGCGCTCCAGGTGGGGCGCCAGGGTTTCCAGCATGGCCAGGCCCACCGCATCGGTCTGGCTCACCACCTGCACCAGCGCGGGTACGTGCTCGCATTCCACGTTGAGGCTGAAATCGGCCTTGCCGCTGAAGCCGGCCAGCAGCTTGCGCACCCCGGCCGGCAACCGCGTGGCGGCCAGCGGGTAGTCGAACAGGTCGTTAGTGGAGAGGCTGTCCTTGGCCAGCAGCGGATGCCCCGCCCGGCAGAAGAAACGCCCCCGGCGCGGGCTCAATTCGCGGGTCTGGAAGTTCGGGTCGGTCTCGAACTGGCGGATGTCGGCGATGAAGAACTCGATCTCCTCGCGCGCCAGCAAACGGCCCAGGGTCTCCCAGTTGTTCACCTCGAAGCGCGCATTCACCCGTGGATGGCGGCGGATGAACGCTGCCAGCGCATCCGGCACCAGGCTCGCCGCTGGCGCCGGGCCGCAGCCGAAGTGCAGCTCGCCGGCGTCCAGCTTGGTCATCTGGTTGATCTCGTGCACCAGGTTGCTGGCGCCCTGCACCAGGCGCAGCGCGTGCTGCAGCACCACCTGGCCCTCCGGCGTGGGGCGCAGGTCCTTGTTGCCTCGGTCCACCAGCTGGCAGCCCAGCGCCTGCTCCAGGCCCTGGATGCTGCGGCTGAAGGCCGGCTGGGTGATGCCCATGGCATCGGCCGCGCGGACGAAGCTGCGGTATTCGATCAGGGCGACGAAGTAACGGAGTTGGCGCAGGTCCATACATGCTCTTCCGGCATCGAAAATATAGGGCGAAGGCATTTGCCGGCCTCTGGGGGCTGGTTTTAAATGCAGGCTCTTATTCCGTCAACGAAGCTTAAATAGATAAATAAGATTTAAATGGAATAAGCATATGGCCCAGCCCAGAGGGGGACCTGCACCATGAAACCGCTTGCCATGCCCATCGCCTTGCCGCCGTGCCCGTGCCCCATGTCCGTCCGGATGGGGTGTCGCTGAGGCACCGTCCCAGCGGCTGAGCGCCCCGCGCCGCGCCGCACTCCCTGAACACCGCGCTGCCGTTGCCCGCCTGGGTGACGTGGCCCCGCTCGGCCCGGCGCCGGGCCCGATGCCAAGGAACCGATCATGAGAAACCGCCGTACCGCCTTGCGACCGCCCTTCACCCTGCGCCGCCTCGACGCCAGCCTGGCACTGCTGCTGGCCTTCGGCAGCGCCCCCGCCTGGGCCGCCGAGCGGCCTGCCGACAACCCGAAGGCCGAGGAGGACGTGGCCCTGCAGAAGGTCACCGTCACCGCCCGTCGCCGTGAGGAAAACGCCCAGGACGTCCCCACGCCGATCACCACCCTGGGCGGGGAAAACCTCGAAGCCCAACGCATCTACAAGGTGCAGGACCTGCAGCAGGTGCTACCCAGCGTCAACGTCGCGTTCATTCATGCGCGGCAATCCAGCGTCGCGGTGCGTGGCATTGGCAACAACCCGGCCAGCGACGGCCTCGAAGGCAGCGCCGGGGTCTACCTCGACAACGTCTACCTCGGTCGCCCGGGCATGGCCGTGTTCGACTTGCTGGACATCGAGCAGCTGGAGCTGCTGCGTGGCCCCCAGGGCACCCTGTTCGGCAAGAACACCACCGCCGGCGTGCTCAACATCAGCACCCGCGCCCCCACCTTCAGCCCCGAGCGCACGGTGGAGGTTTCCGGCGGCCAGGACGGCTACTTCCAGGCCAAGGGCACGGTCAACGGCGCCCTCACCGACACCCTCGCCGCACGCCTGTCGGCCTACCGCACCCGCGACGACGGCTTCATCAAGAACATCCACACCGGCGACGACCTCAACGGTGGCGAGCGCCAGGGCGTGCGTGGGCAACTGCTGTTCAAGCCCAGCGACGACTTCAACCTGCGCTGGATCAACGACTACAACGAGGAGGATTCCAGCACCGGCACCATGGTCGTCTACGGCGCGCCGGCGCGTTACTGGCAGCGTGCGGCACTGGTGGGCGCCTCGCCGGTGCGCGACCCGGACGACAAGAAGGTCAACATCGACGGCCGCCAGAACGTCAGCGTGCACCAGGGCGGCAGCTCGGTGGAGGCCAACTGGAACCTCGCCGGCGGCTACACGCTGACCTCCATCAGCGCCTACCGCTACTGGCACTTCACCCCGGCCAACGACGAGAGCCTCAACGTACCGGCGCTGCTCAACACCGGCGTGGAAGTGCACGACCGCCAGTTCTCCCAGGAGATCCGCCTGGCCTCGCCCACCGGCGGCGCCTTCGACTATGTGGTCGGTGCCTACGTGTTCAACCAGAACCTCGGCAACAAGACCTTCACCGACTACGGCTCCCGGGCCGACCTGTTCCTGCTCGGCGCCAACCTCAACGCCTTCAACAACGTCAGCACCCAGGCCAACGGCAAGATCGAGACCGACAGCTACGCGCTGTTCGCCCAGGGCACCTGGCACCTCACCGACCGCCTCGACTTCACCGCCGGCCTGCGCGGCACCTACGAGGAGAAGGACGCCAAGGTCGAGCGTTTCGCCCCGGTGGGCGGTGCTGCCGTCAGCGGCCAGGCCGCCGCCATCCGCGCGGCGCAGCTGGGCGCCTACGACTCGGGCGACCTCAGCCTGCACAACGCCGCACCGTCCTTCCTGCTGAACCTGGCCTACCGGTTCGACGATGACCTGCTGGGCTACGCCTCCCTGGCCCATGGCGAGAAGTCCGGCGGGGTGAACCTGGCGGTGGGCTCGGCCCCGGTGGCCGGTGCCGACTCCCTGGTGGTCGGGCCCGAGCGCGCCAACGACGCGGAGCTGGGCTTCAAGAGCACCCTGCTGGACAACCGCCTGCAGCTCAACGCCAACCTGTTCTGGACCGGCATCCACGGCTACCAGGCCACCACCCTGTACCAGGCGCCGGGCTCCACCAACGTCGTGCAGGTGCTGGCCAACGCCGGCAGCGTGCGCTCGCGCGGCCTGGAGTTCGAAGCCACCGCGCTGCCCTTGCGTGGGCTGACCCTGCGCTTCAACGGCTCCTACAACGACGTCACCTACCTCAGCTTCAAGGACGCCCCGTGCCCCGGCGAGGTGAGCACCGCCCCCGGCGCGCCGGCCACCTGCGACCTCACCGGCGAGCGCGTGGTCGGCGCCTCGAAATGGATCGCCAACCTCAGCGGCGAATACAAATGGCAGCTGGAGAACCGTATCGAGCCCTACCTCACCGCCAGCTACGCCTACCGCTCCGAGGCCGAAGGCACCCTGGACAACTCCGACCTTTCCAAGATCGACGGCTACGGCCTGGTCAACCTCTCGGCCGGCGTGCGCCGCGACCTGGGCGATGGCCAGGTGGACGCCTCCATCTGGGTGCGCAACGCCACCGACACCGACTACTACCTGAGCGCCTTTGCCTACCTGAACGGCGCCTACACCGCCTCGGTGGGTGCCCCGCGCACCGCCGGCGTTTCCCTGCGCTACGACTTCTGACCCCCAGCACCACCCACCCAACGCGAGGACCGCACCATGAGCAACGCAGCACTGGCCACCCAGCAGCCCGAGATCCAGCTGGACATCCACCCCATCGCCGGACGCATCGGCGCCGAGATCCGTGGCATCAGCCTCTCCGCCGAGCTGGACGCCGCCACCGTCGACGCCATCCAGGCCGCCCTGGTCCGTCACAAGGTGATCTTCTTCCGTGGGCAGACGCACCTCGACGACCAGGGCCAGGAGGCCTTCGCCAAGCTGCTCGGCGACCCCGTTGCCCACCCCACCGTGCCGGTGCGCGAAGGCACCCGCTACCTGCTCCAGCTCGACGGCGCCGAAGGCCAGCGGGCCAACTCCTGGCACACCGACGTGACCTTCGTCGACGCCTACCCCAAGGCCTCCATCCTGCGCAACGTGGTGGCCCCGGCCGCCGGCGGCGACACCGTCTGGGCCAACACCGCCACCGCCTACAACGACCTGCCGGGCGAACTGCGCGAGCTGGCCGACAAGCTCTGGGCCATCCACAGCAACGAATACGACTACGCCGGCGTGCGCCCCAACGCCCCGGTGGAAAAGCTGGAGGAGTACCGCAAGGTGTTCACCTCCACCGTCTACGAGACCGAGCACCCGGTGGTGCGCGTGCACCCCGTCAGCGGCGAGCGCAGCCTGCTGCTGGGGCATTTCGTCAAACGCCTCAAGGGCCTGTCCCAGTCCGACTCGGCGCACCTCTTCGCCGTCCTCCAGGGCTACGTGACGCGCCTGGAGAACACCGTGCGCTGGCGCTGGCAGCCCGGTGACGTGGCCATCTGGGACAACCGCTCCACCCAGCACTACGCCGTGGACGACTACGACACCCAGCCGCGCATCGTCCGCCGCGTGACCCTGGCCGGCGACGTCCCGGTGGGCATCGACGGCCAGCGCAGCCGCACCACCCGCAAGGGCTGACCCCGCCACCCTCCGCCGGGCGACGCTCGTCGCCCTGCGGCTCCCCGGTCTCGTTCGCGATCAGCGCCTGCATCGCGGTTGAACCACCTCCACACCCCTGTCACGCATCGATGCGGTTCGCACAGCTCACCGCATCCTACGGGCCTGCTCCGTCCGTAGGATGGGCTGAGCTGTGCGAAGCCCATCGTTGTGGCTGGCTGCGGATCTGTGGTGTGCACCTCGCTTCACCGATCCCCGCCGTAGCCCGGACTTCAGTCCGGGGAGGCCCGCTCCCGACCTCGGGGCTGACGCTTCGCGGTTGAAACCGCTCCCACTTGCACGGGCGTATTTGATGAATGCCGTGCAGCTTCCCGGGCGAAGCCCGGGCTACGGGAGCCCCTGCTGTCACGCATCGATGCGGTTCGCCGAGCTCACCGCATCCTACGGGCCTGCTCCGTCCGCAGGATGGGCTGAGCTGTGCGAAGCCCATCGTTTAGGTGGATGGCTGCGTATCGGTGGTGTGGGCCCCGCTTCACCGGCCCACCGCCGGGGCCACCTGCAACACCGTTGGTGGACGTAAACGCGACGACGTCCATCCCAAACCGTCGCCTGCGCGGTCTGTCGATGCCTTCCCGGCATATTTTCAATGCCGCTAAAGCATCTTTTTTTAAAATTCTTTATTAATCAATTGGTTAGAAATTTATATTCCTTAATGTAATTACAAAATCATTAAAAATTACTTTATGGGATAAGCGTCCGAACCAATCATTCCCGCCGTGGCCGACCGCTCTGGATCGGCCCTCACGCGGCCCAGCCGCCCGTTTTCGTTCACCGGCCCCGGCCGGTTTCTTCAACCAGGAGTCCTGCCGATGGGCAATGTCCTCAAGGCCGACAGCGCAAGTGGCCTGCCGTGGCCTGATGTGCGCGCGCCGGGTGAGGTGCGCGACCTGGGCGTGCAGGTGCGCCAGGCGCTGGCCGCCTCCCGCTTCCGCAGCGGCCAGGCCCGCGTGCTCGGTCGCCGCGAGGCGTGGCTGCTGGGGGCCTTCGCCCTGGTGCTGCATGCCGGCGTCCTCTACTGGGTCAGCAGCAAGCCCACGCCGCCGCTGCCCGAGGTGCCGCCCCAGGTGCCGCCGATGACCATCGAATTCACCACACCGGCCCCGCCCGTGGTGGAGCCGCCACCCCCTGAGCCACCACCCCCGCCGCCGGTCGTCGAGCCCCCGCCGCCGGTGGTCGAGGAGCTGGCGGTGAAACCGCCGCCGCCCAAGCCGGTGCCCAAGCCGAAACCCGTGCCCAAGCCCGCGCCGAAACCGGCTCCCAAGCCGGTGGATGCTCCGCCGCCGCCGAAGGTTGAGGCCCCGCCCGCGCCGCCGGCCCCCCCGGCTCCGCCCGCTCCGGCTCCGGTCACGCCGCCCTCGGCCAACGCCGGCTACCTGCGCAACCCGGCGCCGGAGTACCCCGCCTTCGCTCAGCGCCGTGGCTGGGAAGGCACGGTGCTGCTGCGGATCCATGTGCTGGCTAGCGGCTCGCCCAGCGAGGTGCAGGTGCAGAAGAGCAGCGGCCGCGACCTGCTCGACGAGGCGGCGGTCAAGGCCGTCAAGCGCTGGACCTTCGTCCCCGCCAAGCGCGGCGACGTGGCCCAGGACGGCTGGGTCAGCGTGCCCATCGATTTCAAACTGAACTGAATACCGGCGCCCTGCGCCCTGTGAGGACTGCACCATGGACCTAATCAGCAACCCCTTCGGCTCCGTCGAGCACCTGGTCATCTGGCTGCTCATCGGCTTCTCGGTCGTCACCTGGGGCCTGGCCCTGGTCAAGGCCATCCAGTTCGCCCGCCTGAAGCACCGCGACCGCCAGTTCCAGAAGCGCTTCTGGAGCGCCACCAGCCTGGACAGCGCCGCCGAGCTGGTGCAGGGCCATGGCGGGGCCGTAGCCGATGTGGCCCGCGCCGGCTTCGCCGCCCTGCAGGTGCCCGGCGGCCAGCCCGGTGACCTGAGCCAGGCGATCAACCACCAGGACCGCCTCGAACGCGCCCTGCGCCAGCAGATCCAGCGCCAGCGCCGCGCCCTCGAGTCGGGCCTGGCGGTGGTGGCCTCCATCGGCTCTACGTCGCCCTTCATCGGGCTGTTCGGCACCGTGTGGGGGATCATGGAGGCGCTCAAGGGCATCAGCCTGGCCGGCTCCGCCAGCCTGGAGACCGTGGCCGGCCCCATCGGTGCGGCGCTGGTCGCCACCGGGGTGGGCATCGCCGTCGCGGTGCCGGCGGTGCTGGTTTACAACTACTTCCTGCGCAGCCTCAAGCTGACCGCCGCCGACCTCGACGACTTCGCCCACGACTTCTACCTGCTGGCCCAGAAGAGCGCCTTCAGGCTGATCGTCAGCCCCGCTCCGGCCCGTGCGGCCGGCGCTGTGAAGGAGGCGTCCTGACATGGCCTTCTCCACTCAGGACAGCGACGAGGTCCTCTCCGAGATCAACGTCACCCCGCTGGTGGACGTGATGCTGGTGCTGCTGGTGGTGTTCATCGTCACCGCGCCGCTGCTCACCAACGCCATCCCCATCAACCTGCCCAAGACCGAGGCCGTCGCCCCGCCGGACCAGAAGGACCCGCTGGTGGTGAGCATCGATGGCGAGGGCAAGGTGTTCATCAACAAGGACGAGATCCAGCCCGACCTGCTGCAGGCCAACCTGGAGGCCGCCAAGGCCAAGGACGCCGAGCTGCGGGTGCAGCTGCAGGCCGACGACAAGGTGGACTACGGCGCGGTGGCCAAGGCCATGGCCTCCATCGAGCGGGCCGGGATCACCAAGCTGGCGGTGATCACCGCTCGCTGAAGGATTGGCTGCCCGCCTTCAGGCAGGGGGCGGGCGGCCTTTTTTATGACCACGCGGGGCCGGTGCGCCCTGTAGCCGGCCCGACCGCGCTCACCGCCCCGGCGGAGGGGCAGAGCGGTGGGGCGTGGCCCTCAATCCTCCACCTCGAAGAACGCCGGCGGCACGGCATCGGCCAGCCACACGCCGTTGTCCGCCCGGTAGAAACGATGCCCGGCCTGGTGCATGCGTGCGGCGGCGATGCGCAGCAGCACCGGCTGGCCGTAGCGGGTGCCGACGGCGATGGCGGTGTCGCGCTGGTCCGAGAGGTGCACATGGTGGCGGCGGCCGGGGCGCAGGCCCTGGGCGCGGATGGCGTCCATGAAGCGCGAGGCGGTGCCGTGGAAGAGGTGCTCCGGCGGCACCTGCTCGGCGTAGTCGATGGCCACGCCGGTGGCGGTGTGGCCCTGGGCGGCGCGGATGCGCTGGCCGTCGTCGGAGAGGCTGAAGCGCTTCTTGTCGTTGCTCGCCACCACCTCCAGCACCTGCTCGCGGTCGATGGCCTGGCCAGTGGCGCGGGCGAGGCGGATGAGGGTGTCGAGGTCGGCCCAGCCTTCGCGGTCCAGGGTCAGGCCGATGGCGCCGGGCTGGTGGCGCAGGAGGTAGCTGAGGTACTTGCTGAGGGTGGTAAGGCGTTTGTCCATTCGGGGTGGGGTCGTGTCGTCCATGGGGCGGCCATTTTAAAGGCAGTCACCGGTCGGCGGCAGGGGGATCGTCCCTAGTCAGGTCTATTTGATAAGCATTATCATCTCGCTCCCTTCCTGGCCCCGCCGGCTTCTCCATGCCCGACCAGCCCCTCCCGCCGACCCTTGCCGAGGCCGAGCGCGCGAAAGCCGCGCCGCGCGAGGTGCTGCTGCGCACCTTCCTCGCCGAGCGCTCGCGCATGGAGGCGCTGGTGAATCGCCAGGTGCGCTGCCGGGCCACGGCGGCGGACCTGGTGCAGGAGCTGTTCCTGCGCTTCTGGCGGCGGGCCGACGCCCAGGTGGAGGACCTCGCCACCTACCTGCTGCGCAGCGCGCGCAACATGGCCATCGACCACCTGCGCAGCGAGGGTTCGCGCTCGCGTACCGAGGCCGGCCTGCTGGCCGAGCAGCACCTGCCGGAGCCCGCCGACCCGGAGGCGGCCCTGGCCGCCGGACACGACCTGCGCCACGTGCAGGCAGCCCTGCGTGCGCTGCCCGAACGCACCCGGCACATCTTCCTGCTCAACCGCATCCACGGCCGCACCTACGGCGAGATCGCCCAGGCCATGGGGCTGTCCCAGAGCGCGGTGGAAAAACATATGATGCGCGCCTTGGAGGCCTGCAAGGCCAGCCTGGCGGAGCCCACCGCCGGCCCATCGCCCGGGAGCGCGACCTGATGAAGCCCGATCCACAGCGGCCGCCAGCGGCCAGCCCTCGCCAGAGCGCCGTCGAACAGGCGGCCTGGCTGTGGGCGGGGCGCATGCAGGACGATCCCGACGCCGGCCAGCGCGAGGCCTTCGAGCGCTGGCTCTACGCCGACGTCCGCCACATCGATGCCTACGCCCAGGCCGAGGCGCTCTGGCGCCGCACCTGGCCGGCCGCCGCGCTGCTGGCGGACGAGGAGGCGGACCAGCTGCGCCAGTACCTGGCGCCGCGTCCCGTGCCCTCGCAACGGCGCGCCCGCTGGGGTGGCGTGCTGGCCATGGCCGCCAGCCTGGTGCTGATGGTGTGGGCCGGTGGCTGGCACCCGCTGGACCGCCTGCAGGACCTGGGCGCCGACTACGTGTCCGCGCCGGGGGAAGTGCGCACCCTCACCCTGGCCGACGGCTCCCGGGTGGTGCTGGATGCCGACAGCGCCCTCAGCGTCGACTACCGCGCCGATGAGCGCCACGTGGTGCTGCACCGGGGCGGTGCCTACTTCCAGGTCACCCATGGCGAGCCGCCCTTCGTGGTGGAAGCGGCCGGGGGCGAGGCGCGCGTGCTGGGCACCCGCTTCGGCGTGCGCCTGCAGCTCGGCGGCGCACGGGTCACCGTGGAGCAGGGGCGGGTGGGCGTCCGCGCCCGGGCGGATGCCCCGCAGCAGGTGCTCACCGCCAACCAGCAGGTGCGCTACCTCGACGGCCGCGGGGGTGAGGTCTACCCGGTGGATGCCGAGGCCCAACTGGCCTGGCGCCAGGGCCGGCTGACCTTCTACAAGACGCCGCTGGCCGACGTGCTCGACGAGCTGGGCCGCTACTACCCGGGCCGCATCCTGCTGCTGGACACCGACCTCGCCGGGCAACGGGTCAGCGGCAGCTTCCCCAACAACGACCCCCGCGCCGTGGTGGATGCCCTGGGCGCCGTGCTCGGCTTCCAGCGCCACGAAGTGCTGGGCCGGGTGATGGTCCTGCGCTGAGCTGTCAGCCGCATTCCGCTGCCCTTCCTTCTCGCGTCTCCGCCGCCTGTCGGTCACGGCAACGCCGTGGCCTGTGGAAAACCGTCTGCGCCGTTCCGACGTCGCCTGCCGCCTGTGGAAAAAAACTTCAGGGCAGGGGTGAGGTGTTCCCGCTCGGCATCCGTGTAGGGGTGATGGAATGCGATTTATTCGCAACGAGAAGCCACAGCCAGGGGTACGCCTTACATGAATCACAGCTCATCGCGGTTGCAGCGCGGCGCCTTCAAGCGCCTCGGACTGGTCTCGGCCCTGCTCGCCCTGGGGAGCGCACCCTGGGTGCCCCAGGCCCTGGCCGAGGCCCCGGCGGCGCTGGCGCGGGAGCAGGTCTTCGCCATCGAGGCGCAGCCCCTGGCCCCGGCCCTGGCCGCCTTCACCCGCAGCACCGGACTGGCGGTGGTCTACACCCAGGCCCTGCCGGAAGGGCGCAATGCGCCGGCCGTGAAGGGCCGGATGAGCGCCGAGCAGGCCCTGGCACGCCTGCTGGCCGGCAGCGGTTTCAGCTTCACCGAGGCGGCGCCGGGCACCCTGACGCTGGTGCCGGTGGCCAGCTCCGACGCCCTCGACCTGGGCGCGGTGAACGTCGACGGCACCCGCCAGGCGGAAGGCGCCGCCAGCTACCAGCCACCGCCCACCACCCGCCTGGCCCGCAGCGACACCCCGCTGCTGGACATCCCCCAGGCGGTGGCCGTGGTCCCGGCGCAGGCGCTGGTGGACCAGCAGCCACAGAACCTCGACGACGCCCTGGCCAACGTCAGCGGCATCACCCAGGCCAACACCCTCGGCAGCACCCTGGACGCGGTGATGAAGCGCGGCTTTGGTGACAACCGCGACGGCTCCATCCTGCGCGACGGCATGCGCACCATCCAGGGCCGCAACCTCACCGCCAGCGCCGAGCGCGTGGAAGTGCTCAAGGGCCCGTCCTCGATGCTCTACGGCATCCTCGACCCGGGCGGTGTGATCAACGTCATCAGCAAGAAGCCGCAACTGCAGGCCTACCGCGCCATCACCGCGCGCGCCTCCACCTACGGCGACGGCAAGGACGGTAGCGGCGGCACCCTCGACGTCACCGGCCCGCTGGGGGATTCCGGCCTGGCCTACCGGGTGATCGCCGACTACGACGACGCCGACTACTGGCGCAACTTCGGCCACAGCCGCGACAAGACCTTCGCCCCGTCCTTCGCCTGGTACGGCGAAGACACCACGGTGAACCTCAGCTTCGAGCACCGCGAGTACAGCACCCCCTTCGACCGCGGCACCATCTTCCTCAACGGCAAGCCCCTGGCGGTGCCCGCCACCCGCCGCCTGGACGAGCCCTACAACGTCACCGAGGGCCGGTCGGACCTGATGATCCTCGACCTCGAACACCAGCTGAACGAGGCCTGGAAGGCCCACTTCGCCTACAGCTACAACCGCGACACCTACGACGACTACCAGGCGCGGGTGCAGAGCCAGAATCCCAACGGCACGCTGCGGCGCCGCCTGGACGGCACCCGGGGCGCGGTGAGCACCGAACACTTCGCCACCTTCGACCTGGACGGCCAGGTGCAGCTGGGCGGCATGCAGCACGACCTGCTGATGGGCGTGGACCACGAGTACCGCAAGTTCTTCCGCGAGGACCTGATCCGCCAGAACACCAGCCTCGGCTTCAACCCCTGGAACCCGGTCTATGGCCAGGTACCGGTGCCCACCACGGTGGCCGCCGGCGACAGCGACCAGACCGACCGCGTGGTCAGCCAGTCCGCCTTCTTCCAGGACTCGGTGCACCTCAACGAGCAGTGGATCTTCATCGCCGGGGCCCGCTACCAGCTCTACGACCAGCTCGCCGGCCGGGGCCGCCCGTTCAAGAAAAACACCGACATCGACGGCCAGCTCTGGGTGCCCCGGGTCGGCCTGGTCTACAAGATGACCGACGAGCTGTCCCTCTACGGCGGCTACACCGAGTCGTTCAAGCCCAACTCCACCATTGCGCCGCTGACCGGCACCGCGTCCATCAACGGTATCGCCCCGGAGGAGGGCAAGAGCTGGGAACTCGGCGCCAAGCTGGACATGCCCGGCCGCATCACCGGCACCCTGGCGCTGTTCGACATCGTCAAGGAGAACGTCCTGGTGACCCAGAACGTGACGATCGACGGGAAATCCGACACCGTCGCCAGCGGAGCCGGTGAAGTGCGCTCACGGGGCATCGAGCTGGATGTGACCGGGCAACTGACCGACAACCTCAGCCTGATCGGCACCTACGCCTTCACCGACGCCGAAGTGACCCGCGACCCCACGCTCAAGGGCAATGCGTTGCAGAACGTCGCCCGTCACACCGCTTCGCTCTCCGCCGTCTACGACTTCGGCCCGCTGTTCGACGGCGACCGCCTGCGTGCCGGCCTGGGTGGCCGCTACGTCGGCGACCGCGAGGGGGATGCCGAGAACACCTTCGAGCTGCCGCATTACACTGTCGCCGACGCCTTCGCCAGCTACGAAACGCCCCTGGGCAACGACAAGCGCCTCAAGCTCCAGCTCAACGTGAAGAACCTCTTCGACAAGACCTACTACAGCTCCTCGGTGAACCAGTGGAACGTCTCCATCGGCGACCCGCGCCTGGTGCAGCTCTCCAGCACCCTGGAGTTCTGAGTACCGGTCCACTCCGCATGGTGGACCGGTGAAGTGGGGTCCACCCTTGTATCTCGACGACTGCCCCACCGCAGCGGATCGTTAACCTGGCCGTAACGATCCGCCGCCGGGCTTGATTGATGACCAGCCGGTCGCGCTCCTAAGGTTCGCTCCACGACAGCGGAACCCGTGGAGCCACCATGACAACAACACCCACCTCCCCGCCGCAGTGGTCGCGTCGGCGCGCGGAAAAGCAGCGCCGCCTCGACCGCGTGCGCCACCTCGCCGATGGCGCGGTGCTGCCCGGCGAGCGTATCGTCGAGGCCCTCGAAGCCCTGATCGCCCCCGGCGACCGGGTGGTGCTCGAAGGCAACAACCAGAAGCAGGCGGACTTCCTCTCCCGCGCCCTGGCCAAGGCCGACCCCGGCCGCCTGCACGACCTGCACATGATCATGCCCAGCGTCAGCCGCGCCGAGCACCTGGACCTGTTCGAACGCGGCATCGCCCGCAAGCTGGACTTCTCCTTCGCCGGCCCGCAGAGCCTGCGCATCGGCCAGCTGATGGAAGACGGCCTGCTGGAAGTCGGCGCCATCCACACCTACATCGAGCTGTACTCGCGGCTGGTGGTGGACCTGATCCCCAACGTCACCCTGGTGGCCGGCTTCATGGCCGACCGCGAGGGCAACCTCTACACCGGCCCCAGCACCGAGGACACCCCGGCCCTGGTGGAGCCAACGGCCTTCTCCGACGGCATCGTCATCGCCCAGGTCAACCAGCTGGTGGACGATGTGCGCGACCTGCCGCGCGTGGACATCCCCGCCTCCTGGGTGGACTTCGTGGTGGTGGCCGACAAGCCCTTCTACATCGAGCCGCTGTTCACCCGCGACCCGCGCCATATCAAGCCGGTGCACGTGCTGATGGCGATGATGGCGATCCGCGGCATCTACGAGAAACACAACGTCCAGTCCCTCAACCACGGCATCGGCTTCAACACCGCCGCCATCGAGCTGATCCTGCCCACCTACGGCGAGTCCCTGGGGCTGAAGGGCAAGATCTGCCGCAACTGGACGCTCAACCCGCACCCGACGCTGATCCCCGCCATCGAGACCGGCTGGGTGGAAAGCGTGCATTGCTTCGGCACCGAGCTGGGCATGGAGGGCTACATCGCCCAGCGCCCGGACGTGTTCTTCACCGGCCGCGACGGCTCCCTGCGCTCCAACCGCATGATGTGCCAGCTGGCCGGGCAGTACGCGGTGGACCTGTTCATCGGCGCCACCCTGCAGGTGGACGGCGACGGCCATTCCTCCACCGTCACCCGGGGCCGCCTGGCCGGTTTCGGCGGCGCGCCGAACATGGGCCACGACCCGCGCGGCCGGCGCCATTCCACCCCCGCCTGGCTGGACATGCGCGCCGAACCCGAGGCCCTGCTGGCGCGCGGCAAGAAGCTGGTGGTGCAGATGGTCGAGACCTTCCAGGAAGGCGGCAAACCCACCTTCGTCGAGACCCTCGACGCCGTCGACGTGGCCCGGAAGACCGGCATGCCCCTGGCACCGATCATGATCTACGGCGACGACGTCACCCACCTGCTCACCGAGGAAGGCATCGCCTACCTGTACAAGGCGCGCTCCGATGAGGAACGCCGCGCCATGATCGCCGCCGTCGCCGGGGTCACCGCCATCGGCCTGCGCCATGACCCCAGGGACACCGAGCGCATGCGCCGCGAAGGGCTCATCGCCCTGCCCGAGGACCTCGGCATCCGCCGCACCGACGCCAGCCGCGAACTGCTCGCCGCCAAGAGCATCGCCGAGCTGGTGGAGTGGTCCGGCGGCCTCTACAACCCGCCCGCCCGTTTCAGGAGTTGGTGATGAGCGCACTCACGTTACGCGACGCCGACCTGCCCCTGGCCGACTGGCTGGCGGACCGGGCGGTGGACGCCCTGATCGACGAGGCCGACCTCACGCCCAAGCCGGGCCTGGTGGACCGGCGCGGCAGCGGTGCCCACACCGACCTGCACCTGGGCCTGATGCACGCCTCGGCGCTGTCGCTCTGGCCCTGCTTCCGGCAGATGGCCGAGGCTGCCCTGCAGCACGGCGAGGTCGGCGTGCCCCTGCGCGAAGCCCTGGGCCGCATTGGCCGCGAAGGCGAGGCGGCGATGCTCGCCACCACCGCCGGGGTCAACACCCACCGGGGGGCCATCTGGGCACTCGGCCTGCTGGTGGCGGCCTGGGCGCTGGAGCCCGACAGCCGCGACGCCCGCGCCATCGCCCTGCGGGCCGCGCGCATCGCCCTGATCGACGACCCGGCCGCCCCCGCGCCGCGCAGCCACGGGGCCGAGGTGTGCCGTCGCTACGGCGTGCGCGGTGCGCGGGAAGAAGCACAACTGGGCTTCCCCGCCGCCCTCGACCACGGCCTGCCACAGCTACAGCGCAGCCGCGCGGCCGGAGCCGGCGAGCAGAACGCCCGGCTCGATGCGCTGCTGGCGATCATGGCCGAGCTGTCCGATACCTGCGTGCTCTGGCGCGCCGGCCCGGAGGGGCTGCAGGCCACCCGCGACGGTGCCCGCGCGGTGCTCGCCGCCGGGGGCGCCGCCAGCCTCGCCGGGCGCCGTCAGCTGCGCGCACTGGAGGCGTGCCTGCTGGCCCTCAACGTATCCCCGGGCGGAGCCGCCGACCTGCTGGCCGCCTGCCTGTTCCTCGATCAAGCCGGGAGCCTGTGACATGGAAACCCTGACCTTCGAATTCCCCGCCGGGCAACCCGCTCGCGGCCGCGCCCTGGTGGGCTGCGTCGGCTCCGGCGACCTGGAAGTGCTGCTGGAGCCCGGCCGTGCCGGCACCCTGGCGATCCAGGTGATCACCTCGGTGAACGGCAGCGGCCCGCGCTGGACGCAGCTGTTCCAGCGCCTCTTCGCCGGCCAGCAGCTGCCGGCCCTGAACATCGACATCCACGACTTCGGCGCCACGCCGGGGGTGGTGCGCCTGCGCCTGGAGCAGGCCCTGGAGGAGGTGGCCCATGACTGATACCGCCCGCCTGCTGGCGGCCCGCAGCTTCGTTGAACTGGGCGCCCGCCAGCGCGCCCGTGCGCTGCTGGACGCCGGCAGCTTCCGCGAGCTGCTCGGCCCCTTCGATCGCGTCATGTCGCCCTGGCTGGTGCAGCAGGGCATCGTGCCCCAGGCCGATGACGGCGTGGTGGTGGCCAAGGGCAGCCTCGACGGCCGCCCCCTGGTGATCGCCGCCATCGAGGGCGCCTTCCAGGGCGGCAGCCTGGGCGAGGTCGGCGGCGCCAAGATCGCCGGCGCCCTGGAGCTGGCGGTGGAAGACAACCGCCAGGGCATCCCCACTGCCGCCGTGCTGCTGCTGGAAACCGGCGGCGTGCGCCTGCAGGAAGCCAACCTGGGGCTGGCCGCCATCGCCGAGATCCAGGCCGCCATCGTCGCCCTGCGCCAGCACCAGCCGGTGGTGGGCGTGATCGCCGGGGCCGTCGGCTGCTTCGGCGGCATGTCCATCGCCGCCGGCCTGTGCAGCCACCTGCTGGTGACCCGCGAGGCGCGCCTGGGCCTCAACGGCCCCCAGGTGATCGAGCAGGAAGCCGGCATCGAGGAGTACGACGCCCGCGACCGGCCCTTCATCTGGAGCCTCACCGGTGGCGAACAGCGCCACGCCTGCGCCCTGGCCGACGCCTACGTGGCCGATGACGTGGCGGCCCTGCGCGAGGCCCTGGCCGGCCTGTTGGCGGCCGGTGAACCCGCCGCCCCGCGCTGCCGCCGCCCCGATGAATTCCTCGCCCGCCTGGCCCGGCTGGGGGAGGACTGTGACCAACTGGACGCCGCCCAGGTGCGCGCCCTCTACCAGGGAGAGCTGCAATGAGCCGAGGACTGAACTGGCTGCACGGCCTGGCCGGCGGCACCCCGCTGGCGGACTTTCCCGCTTCGGTGCAGGTGATCGACGGCGAGGTGGGCAGCCGCGCCGCGCGCTTCATCGCCGTGGTGCCCGACCCGCGCAATCCCTTCCCCCGCGCCCGTAACGGCGAGGTGGGCCTGCTGGAAGGCTGGGGCCTGGCCAAGGCCGTGGATGACGCCATCCAGGCCGATGCCGGGCGTGCCGACAAGCGCGTGCTGGTGGCCGTGGTGGACGTGCCCAGCCAGGCCTACGGCCGCCGCGAGGAAGCCTTGGGCATCCACCAGGCCCTGGCCGGCGCGGTGGACGCCTACGCCCGTGCCCGCCTCGCCGGGCACCCGGTGATCGGCCTGCTGGTGGGCAAGGCCATGTCCGGCGCCTTCCTCGCCCACGGCTACCAGGCCCAGCGGCTGATCGCCCTGGACGATGCCGGGGTGATGGTCCACGCCATGGGCAAGGCCGCCGCCGCGCGCATCACCCTGCGCAGCGTCGACGAGCTGGAAGCCCTGGCGGCCAAGGTACCGCCCATGGCCTACGACCTGGACAACTACGCCTCCCTCGGCCTGCTCTGGGAGCGCCTGGCTGTGGATAACCCCGACAGCCCCGGCGCCGCCGACCTCGACCGGGTGCGCGACTGCCTAGTGCGCGCCGTGGCGGACATCGGCACCGGCACCGACCTGTCCAACCGCCTGGGCGCCGTGAACCGCGCCGCCTCCTCGGCGGTGCGTGCCCAGTTGCGGGCGCAGTGGTAAGGCCCGGTCGAGCGCCCGCCATGGACCGCCTCCAGCCACACGACCTGCTCTGGGGCCTGGCCCCGGACCAGCTGCCCGCCGAGGCCCCGGCCTGGGCGCGGCAGGTGCTGGCCGCCGGGCAACCGGTGGTGGTGCGCCGTGCGTGCTGCCCGGCGGGCCAGGTGGCCGTGGGGGTGCGTGGCGCCACCCGCGCCGAGCGTTTCGCCGCCTGCATGCCGGTCGCCGCCGTGCAGCGACGCCTCGCCCCCGAGCAACTGCGCCTGCGCGCGCCGGGGGAACTGCCGGCCCTGCGGGCCCTGGCCCAGGTGACGCCCTTGATGGACGCCCTCGGCCTGCCCTGGGGCCCCACTGGCGGGGTGGGCTACCAGCTCGCCACCTGGCGCAACGTGCTGCACGCGGAGAGTGACCTCGACCTGCTGCTGCGCACCGCCGAGCCCCTGCCGCGCGCCTGGGCGCGGGAGCTGCGGGTGCTGTTCGAAGACCTGCCCTGCCGCGTCGACCTGCAACTGCAGACCCCCCAGGGCGGCGTGGCCCTGCGCGAGTGGGGCGGCAGCGCCCGCCGTGTGCTGCTCAAGTGCGATGCCGGCGCGCGGCTTGTGGATAACCCCTGGCAGCCCCTGGAGGACGTGGCATGAGCAGCCTGTTCGCCTTCCCCGGCCAGGGCGCCCAGCAGCCCGGCATGCTCCAGGCCCTGCCGGCAGCGCCGGAAGTGCGTGCCTGTCTGGACGAGGCCGCCGAGGTGCTGGGGCAGGACCTGGCCCGGCTCGACAGCGCCGAGGCCCTGCGTTCCACCCGTGCGGTGCAGCTCTGCCTGCTCATCGCCGGGGTCGCCAGCGCCCGCCTGCTGCTGGCGCGCAGCCCGGCGCCGGACTACGTGGCCGGGCTGTCCATCGGTGCCTACCCGGCGGCGGTGGTCGCCGGCGCCCTGGACTTCGCCGATGCCCTGCGCCTGGTGGCCCTGCGTGGCGAGCTGATGCAGCGGGCTTATCCACAGGGCTACGGCATGACCGCCCTGCAGGGGCTGGACCTGACCACGGTGGAAGGGCTGCTGGCCGAGGCCGAGGGCCCGGTGTTCATCGGCAACCTCAACGCCGACAACCAGATCGTCATCGCCGGCAGCGACGCCGCCATGGCCGCCGTCGCCGAGCGGGCCCGCGCCCTGGGGGCCGGCCTGGCGAAGCGCCTGGCGATGAGCGTGCCGTCCCACTGCCCGCTGCTGGAAGCGCCGGCCCGTGAACTGGCGGCGGCCTTCGCCGAGGTGCCGCTGCGGCGCCCGGCGATCCGCTACCTCAGCGGCACCACCGCGCGGCCGATCCACGACCCGGAGCGCCTGCGCGACGACCTCGCCTTCAACATGTGCCGCGTGGTCGACTGGCACGGCACCCAGCGCACCGCCTATGAGCGCGGCGTGCGCCTGTTCATCGAGCTGCCCCCCGGCGCCGTGCTCAGCGGCCTGGCGCGGCGGGTGTTCGAAAAAGGGACGGTAATCGCCTTTCAGGGCGCCCGCCTGGATACGCTGGACGCCCTGTTGCGCCAGGAGGTGGAGCACTCCCGATAAACGCCGTGCAACTCGAAGGATAAAAACAAGCCACTTCGACCCGAACACGAGGACAACAACAATGATCATCTACGGTGTGGCCTTCCTGGCCCTGTGTACCCTTCTCGGCCTGTTCATCGGCGAACTCCTGGGCAAGCTCCTGGGCGTTCCCGCCAACGTCGGCGGTGTCGGCATCGCCATGCTGCTGCTCATCTTCGTCGGCAGCGCCCTGCACAAGCGCGGCCTGATGGGCGCCAAGAGCGAGCAGGGCGTGGAATTCTGGAGCGCCATCTACATCCCCATCGTGGTCGCCATGGCCGCCCAGCAGAACGTGCTCGGCGCGCTGTCCGGCGGGCCCATGGCGATCCTCGCCGGCATCGCGGCGGTGGTCCTCGGCTTCGCCATGGTCCCGGTGCTGGACCGCCTCGGCCAAAAGAAGCCCGACGCGGCAGCCGCCGCTGATGCCCTGAAGCCTGCGCAACGGTGACCGCCATGTACGAATCCATGCTGAAAGTGATCAACGGCTACGGGCTGATCAGCGGCTTCGCCGTCATCGGCGTCACCATGTGGCTGTCCTACTGGCTCTCCGCCACGCTGACGCGGGGCCGCCTGCACGGCTCGGCCATCGCCATCTTCCTCGGCCTGGTGCTGTCCTACGTGGGCGGCGTGATGACCGGCGGGCAGAAGGGCCTGGTGGACGTGCCGCTGCTGTCCGGCATCGGCCTGCTGGGCGGCGCCATGCTGCGGGACTTCGCCATCGTCGCCACGGCCTTCGGGGTGAACATCGAGGAGCTCAAGCGCGCCGGCGTGTCCGGGGTGGTGGCGCTGTTCTTCGGCATCGGCACCTCCTTCGTCGCCGGGGTCGGCGTGGCGCTGGCCTTCGGCTACACCGACGCGGTGAGCCTGACCACCATCGGCGCGGGGGCGGTGACCTACATCGTCGGCCCGGTGACCGGCGCGGCCATCGGCGCCAGCTCCGAGGTGATGGCGCTGTCCATCGCCGCCGGCCTGGTGAAGGCCATCCTGGTGATGGTGGCGACGCCCTTCGTGGCACCCTTCATCGGCCTCAACAATCCGCGCACGGCGGTGATCTTCGGCGGCCTGATGGGCACCTCCAGCGGCGTGGCCGGGGGCCTGGCTGCCACCGATCCGAAGCTGGTGCCCTACGGTTGCCTGACCGCCGCCTTCTACACCGCCCTGGGCTGCCTGCTGGGCCCGTCGCTGCTGTTCTTCATGATGCGCGGCCTGGCCGGCTGAGGGGGTCGCCCGGGTTTTTCGACGGCGGTCAGTGCGGGCCCTGCCGCAGGCTGTACATGCGGCATTCGGCCAGCAGCGCGAGCAGGTTGGGGTCGCGCTCGCGGGCCTTGAGGAAGACCACGCCGATGTGCTGCTGCAGACGGTAGCGCGCCTGCAGCGGGATGAGCTTCACGCGGTTCTCGTACACCGCCGCGATGCGCCCGGGCAGCAGGGCGTAGCCGACCCCGGAGCTGACCATGCTGAGCAGGGTGAAGATGTCGTTCACCTGCATCGCCACCTTCGGCTCGAAGCCCGCCTGCTGGAATACCCGCGCGCCGTCGCGGTGGGTGGCGAAGCCCTGGGTGAGGGTGATGAAGGTGGAGTCGGCCAGGTCCGCCAGGTCCACCTCCGGCTGCTCGGCGAAGGGCGAGTCGGTGGGCACGGCGAGGAAGATGTCGTCGGAGAACAGCGGCAGCTGCTCGCAGTCCGGGTCGCTGACGCTCTCGTCGAGGGACACCAGCATGGCGTCCAGCTCCAGGTTCTTCAGGCGGTAGAGCAGGTCGGCGTTGGAGCCCAGGGTGAGGTCGATGTTCAGCTCGCTGCGGCGGATCTTCAGGCCCATCACCAGCTGCGGCACGGTCTTCACCGTCAGCGAATAGAGCGCACCGAGCTTGAAGCGCTCGGCGGAAAAGCCCGCCGCCTCGCGGGTCAGGCGCACCATGTCGAGCACGTCCTGCACCAGCTTCTGGGCCTTCTCCTCCAGCACGTAGGCGCTTTCCAGCGGCGTCAGGTTGCGCCCCTCGTGCTTGAACAGCGGGCAGCGCAGGGCGCTCTCCAGGGAGTGGATGGCGCGGTGCACGCTGACGTTGCTGGTGCCCAGCGCCGCCGCCGCGCGGGACAGGTTGCCCGCGCGCATGAAGGCGAGGAAGGTCTCCAGTTTCTTCAGGGTCAGCTCGTCGTCGATCTGCATGGCGCCGCGTTCCGGTGCTGGGGAGCGAGGGGCTCATCCTACCCGTTCGGTCTGGTGGGGCGAGGATGACCTGCAGCTATAAGCTAATAATGCATAAGTAAATAAATTCTTATTCCTTAACAGATATATGACGAGCCCCTAGACTGCCCTTCATCGAACGTCTCGCAAGGAGGGCTCGCCATGCGCAGCCAGGCCATTCGCTACTTGATCCTGCCAGGATGGCAGGGCTCCCCCGACGACCATTGGCAGAGCCACTGGGAGCGCACGCTGCCCAACGCGCAGCGGGTGGAGCAGGCCGACTGGGACCAACCCGACCGCGCGGCCTGGGTGGCGGCGCTGGAGCGCGCCATCGATGCCGAGCGCACGCCGGTGATCCTCGTCGCCCACAGCCTGGGCTGCGTCACCGTGGCCCACTGGGCGGCCCAGGCCGACCCGGACGTGCTGCGCCGGGTGCGCGGTTCGCTGCTGGTCGCCCCGGCGGATGTGGAGCGCCCCGGCTGCCCGGAGGCGCTCACCGGCTTCGCGCCGATCCCCCGCACGGCCCTGCCGTTCCCCACGCTGCTGGTGGGCTCCGACAACGACCACGCAGCCAGCCCGCAGCGGGCCCTGCAACTGGCCCGTGACTGGGGCGCCGAGCCGGCCATCCTCGCCGGCGCCGGGCACATCAACGTGAAGTCCGGCCACCAGCGCTGGGAGCAGGGCTTCGCCTACCTCTACCGCCTGCAGGGGCGCATCGAGCAACTGGCCCGCCTGCGCGCCTGAGCCGGGCGCGCCTCCATTCATCGCGTGACGTCCGGGACCTGCCAGCGCGCAGGCCCCGGCGGGAGATTTCGTCCATGAGCCAGCCAGCCAATGGCCAACCCCTGCTGACCTTCGCCGACGCCGACCGCAGCCCGCTGAGCATCCGTGCCCGTGCGCTGGTGTTCGTCGATGCCCGTTCGCGGCGCCTGCGGGAGGAAATCGAACACCTGGCACCGGCCGCCGTGCCGGTGCTGATCCAGGGAGAGACCGGCACCGGCAAGGAGCTGCTGGCGCGGCAGATCCACCGCGGCAGCGAGCGGCCGGGGCTGTTCGTCGCGGTCAACTGCGGCGCCATCAGCAAGGCCTACGCCGAGGCCGAGCTGTTCGGCCACGCCCCCGGCGCCCATGCGGGCTCAGCCAGCAGCCGTGCCGGCTGGTTCGGCTCGGCCAATGGCGGGACGCTCTACCTGGACGAGATCGGCGACCTGCCGCTGCCGCTCCAGGCGCGCCTGCTGGCGGCCCTGGAAAGCCGCGAGGTGACCCGCGTCGGCGCCCAGCAGCCGACCCCGGTGGACGTGCGCCTGGTGGCCGCCACCAGCATCGACCTGGCCCAGGCGGTGCGTGCCGGCAAGTTCGACGAGCGGCTCTACCAGTACCTCAACGAAGGGCGCGTGGAACTGCCGCCGCTGCGCGAGCGCCCCGACGACATCCTGCCGCTGGCCGAGTACTTCCTCGGCATCTACGCCCAGCGCCTCGACCTGCCGCTGCCGCTGATCGGCGCCCAGGCCCAGGCGGCGCTGGAGGGCTACCCCTGGCCGGGCAACACCCGCGAGCTGGAGAACAGCATCCACTTCGCCCTGCTGGTGAGCGACGGCGAGGAGATCCTGCCGCACCACCTCAACCTGCCGCCCGCACCGAGTTATGCACAGCTCGCCCAGCAACTGCGCCAGCTGGCGGCCAACGATGTGGACAACCTGCGGCAGCTGTTCGCCGATGTGCTGGCGGGGTAGGGCGTCGAGGGGGCAAGGGGTGGATCGATGCGACCCACCCGGAGGCAGGCCTTAGCCGTGCAGGTGGAACAGCTTGTGCACAATGCGCCAGCGGTCGTCGATCTTCAGCAGCGAGAGGTAATCGGTGAAGTCCAGGCCGGCGTAGACGTCGGTGACCTTGGCCAGGGCGGTGTCGCTGGTGAGGTCCAGGGACTCCAGCCGCCACACCGGCGCTTCGCCCTCGGCCACCACCGGCCCCTTTGCCTGCAGGCCGGCGATGAAGGCTTCCGGCGAGAGCCACTGCAGGTCCGGACCAAAGTGCCCGACGATGCGGCTGTCGGGGTGGAAGGCGCTGCGCAACAGCGTCGCGTCCGCCCGCACCATGCCTTCCACGTAATCCCGTACCACCGCCTCGATGGCCTGGCGTTCCGCTTCCATGTCCGTGCTCCTGTCGCGTGGGAAAGGCCAGAGCCTAGCCCGCCCGTGCCGATCCCGCAGCTCCCGGGGCTCCGTACCGCGAACCCTCCCGACCGTCATCACGCGGGTGCGGCTCATACCGCCCATCACTCCGTTGCACGACGCGCGGCTCGGGGCTGGGCGGTGGATCGATGAAGCGCGATCCACCCCACGGACGCTTCATCCCACAGGGCCTGGATCAATGGATCTGCCCGGCCGCCTGGAGGCGCTCGCGGGTGGCGCGCAGGCGCGGCAGGGGCAGGCACACCAGCAGGGTGGCGACCAGCACGGCCACGCCCATCAGCGGCAGGTTGGCCAGGCCCATCCCGGTGCTCAGCCACAGGCCGCCGACGAAGGCGCCACTGGCGTTGCCCAGGTTGAAGGCCGCGTGGCTGAGGGTGGCGGCGAGGCTGGCGGATTCGCCGGCCTGTTCCACCAGCAGCAACTGCAGTGGCGAGGAGATGGCGAAGCTCGCCACGCCCCAGAGGAACAGGCAGGCCAGCGCCAGCACCGGCACCTGGGCGAAGACGAACAGCCCCACCAGGCACAGGGCACTCACCGCGAAGGCCCCGGGCAGGGCGAAGCGGAAGCCCTTGTCCGCCAGGCGCCCGCCCAGCAGGTTGCCGAGGGTCAGGCCGATGCCGAACAGCAGCAGGGCGAAATTGGCGTGCTCCGGGCTGAAGCCGGAGACATCGCGCAGCAGCGGGCTGATGTAGGTGAACACACCGAACAGCGCCACCGACGACAGGCTGCACACCCCCAGCGCATGCAGCACCGGGCGCCGGAAGATGCCGTCCCAGGCACCGGCGGCATTGGGCTGCGGCCTGGCTGTGGCCGGCAGCCAGAGGAACTGCGCCAGCAGTGTCAGCAGGCCCAGGCCCGCCACCACCATGAAGGTCACCCGCCAGCTGGTGGCCTGGCCCAGCCAGGCGCCGGCCGGCACCCCGAGCACGTTGGCGATGGTCAGCCCGCTGAGCACCAGCGCCATGGCCGAGGCGCGGCGATGGGGTGGCGCCAGCTCGGCGGCCAGCAGGGTGGCGCAGCCAAAGAAGCCGGCATGGCTGAAGGCGGTGAACGTGCGCGCCGCCAGCAGCCATTCGTAGCTGGGGGCCAGGGCGCAGGCGAGGTTGCCCAGGGCGTAGGCGCCCATCAGCCACAGCAGCGCCTGGCGCCGTGGCAGGCGACCCAGCAGCGGGCCCAGCAGCGGCGCGCCGATGACCACGCCCATGGCGTAGGCGCTGACCAGCAGGCCGGCGTCGGAGAGGCTCACGGAGAGGTCCTGGGCCACCTCGGGCAGCAGGCCCATGATGATGAACTCACTGCTGCCGACGACGAAGCCGCCAAGGGCCAGGGCGAGTAGGGGGAGGGAGAGAAGGGTCGAGGGATTCATGGCAAGAGGCAGGGCTTGTTGCGAGGGGGCGCGGATTCTACGCGCTTTCCCGGGCGATGACCTGGCAGTCGAGCAGATTCAGGCGTTCCACCTCGCCCTCCACCGGCAGCACGCCCAGCGCCTCCAGCACCCGGGTGGCGGCGCGCTCGCCGATTTCCAGCGCCAGCGGGCGGATGGTGGTGAGGCTGGGCAGCAGCATCTCGGCGAACGGGTAGTCGCCAAAACCCATCACCGCGCAGTCGCCCGGCAGGTCCAGGCCTGCGCGCTGGCCGGCGAGCAGGCCGCCGGCGGCGAGGTTGTCGTTGGCGAAGATGATCGCGTCCGGCCGTGGCGAGCGCTTCATCAGCGCCTCCATGGCCTGCTTGCCGGCCTCGAAGGGCGCCAGCCCGCTGCTGGGCACGAAGACCCAGGGCTCGTGGCCGGCGGCGCGCAGGGTGTCGGCGTAGCCGTCGCGGCGGTCCAGGGCGCTGAAGTCGCCGGCGGCGCTGTTCTGCACGAAGGCGATGCGCGTGTGCCCCTTGTCCAGCAGGTAACGGGCGGCGGCGACGCCCACGTCGCGGTGGAGGAAGCCCACCTGCATGGGCGCGCGCTCGGGCTGGTAGTCCCAGACCTCGACGATGGGGACGTCCGCCTCGGCGAGCATCTTCTCGGTGCCGGGGCTGTGGAAATGGCTGGTGACCACCAGGGCCGCCGGCGACCAGCCGAGGAAGGCGCGCACGGCGCTCTCTTCCTGTTCCTCGGAGAAGTAGCTGGAGGCCAGCAGCAGCTGGTAGCCGTGGCGCGCCAGGGTGTCGCTGAAGCCCTGGATCGTGTTGGCGAAGATCGGCCCGGAGATGTTGGGGATGACCATGCCGACGATGCGCCCGCGCGCCGAGGCCAGGCCGCCGGCCACCAGGTTGGGCACGTAGCCCAGCTCGGCCACCGCCGTTTCGATGCGCCCGCGCAGTTCCTCGGAGACCTGCTCCGGCTGGTTGAAGTAGCGCGACACGGTGATGGCGGAAACGCCGACGCGCTCGGCCACGGCGCTGAGGGTGACGCGTCCCGCGCCTCGGCGCTTGCGGGGGCTGCTCATGGATTGACCATCCTTGTAGGCATATAAAAGTAATTTTTAATTATTTGACGATCTATTGGCGTCGCTCGGATACTGGCGATGTTAGCGCTAACAACCAACGGCTGTCTGCCTTTTTGCTGCCACTCGCACGAGCGAGACCAGACCGCGACAGCCCACAAGGAGCCTGCCAAGCAGCAGGCACGTCTGGTCTCCGCAGGGCAGTGAAACGAGCATGAGCATCCACAGCAATCCGGCCGCACCGCGCGGCCTTCGCACCTCCCACGGCGGGCGCCGTAGCCCGCTGGCCATCGGCATCCTCCTGGCAGCGCTGGGGAGCGCCGCCGGGGCCGCCGAGCGCACCCCCGACAGCACCGCCGACGACCAGAAGGCCGCGCCCACGCTGAAGACGGTGACCGTCACCGCCACCCGCCGCGAAGCCAGCCTGCAGGACGTGCCGGTGGCCGTCTCCGTGGTGCAGGGCGAGCAGCTGGAGCGCGACAACCGCAACAACGTCGGCGCCATCGTCCAGCAGGTGCCGACCCTCAACTACCGCACCGGTGCCTCCAACAAGGACACCTCGCTGTTCGTCCGCGGCGTCGGCACCATCTCCACCTCGCCGGGGGTCGAGCCCACGGTGGCCACGGTGGTGGACGGCGTGGTGTTCGGCCGCCCCGGGCAATCCACCCTGGACCTGCTGGACCTGGAGCGCATCGAAGTGCTGCGCGGCCCCCAGGGCACCCTGTTCGGCAAGAACGCCTCGGCCGGCGTGCTCAACATCGTCAGCCAGGACCCGCCCGAGCAGGGCCACGGCTACGTGGACTACTCGCACTTCGGCGGCGGCAACGAGAACCGCCTGCGCTTCGGCATCGGCGGACGCCTGAGCGACACCCTGAAAGGCTCCCTGAGCACCCTGCTGGGGCGCTACGACGGCAACGTCGAGAACGTCGCCAACGGCCATGACGTCAACGGCTACGACCGCAAGGGCGTGCGCGGCAAGCTGGTGTTCGAGCCGGACGACGCGCTCAAGGTGACCCTGATCGCCGACCGCATGGAGGGCGAGGACACCCTGCCCAGCGGCGTGATCACCTCCACCAGCAGCGCAGCCTTCGCCAGCGCCCTGCGCCCGGTGGTGCCGAGCGACCACAACCGCGACATCCGCAGCGACTACAAGACCTACGTCGAGGACACCAACAGCGGCCTGTCCGGGCAGGTGGACTGGAAGCTGGGCGACTTCACCCTCACCTCCATCACCGCCTGGCGCGGCTGGGACAACACCCAGTACCAGGACGGCGACCGCTCGGCGCAGCTGCCGCTGACCGCCTCCCACGACAAGGGCGAGGTGGACTACGACCAGTACTCCCAGGAGTTCCGCCTGGCCTCGCCCAAGGGCGGCTTCAACGAGTACGTGGTCGGCGCCTACTACTTCCATGGCCGCTCCGAGGAGACCTACCGGCGCCTGTCGGTCAACGGCGGCACCCCCAACAGCGGCCGCGCCGACTACAGCGTGACCAACGACAGCGTCGCGCTGTTCGGCGAGAACACCTTCAACCTCACCGACGACTTCCGCGCGCTGTTCGGCCTGCGCTGGACCCACGACGACCTGGAGTACGACCACCGCCGCACGTCCACCTCCGCCACCGCCGTCACCGGCATCCAGCCCTCCACCGCCAGCTCGGGCTCGGTGGACGAGGACGGCTGGTCCGGCCGCACCGGCCTGCAGTACGACTTCAGCGACGACCTGATGGGCTACGCCACCTACTCGCGCGGCTACAAGGGCCCGGCCTACAACGTGTTCTTCAACATGCAGCCGCGCGACACCGGGGCGCTCAAGCCGGAGACCTCCGACTCCTACGAGCTGGGCCTCAAGGCCACCGCCCTGGACAAGCGCCTGAGCGCCAACCTGGCGGTGTTCCACACCGACTACGACGACTACCAGGCGAACTTCTTCGACACCGTGGCCAACCAGGTGGTGACCCGCCTGATCAACGCCGGCAGCGTGAAGACCCAGGGCGTGGAGCTGGACACCAGCTTCCAGGCCACCCGCCAGCTCAAGCTGTCCGCCGCCCTGGCCTACACCAAGGCGCGGGTGGACCACTTCAACTGCCCGCCCGGCGCCGCCGCCACCTGCAACATCGACGGCGGCCGCTTGCCCTTCACCCCGGACTGGAAGGCCTACGTGCGCGCCGACTACAGCATCCCGCTGGACAACGGCCTGGATGTGGAACTGTCCACCGACTACAGCTGGCAGGACGAGGTGCAGTTCAGCCTCGACCAGAACCCGGACACCGTGCAGGGCGCCTACGGCATCTGGAACGCCAGCGTCGCCCTGGCCGACTACAACGCCGGCTGGCGTGTGGCGCTGCTGGGCAAGAACCTCGCCGACACCTCCTACGCCCAGTCCCTGGCCAGCGGCGGCAGCTACATCTACCGCGCCGTGCCACGGGACGACGAGCGCTACTTCGGCGTCCAGCTGCGCAAGGATTTCGACTTCTGACCCGCGCCTGCGTGCAGGAACCGCCCGAGCCGCCGCAGAGCGGCCGGGCGGCACCCCCACCGACCCCGGTAACGACACCATGACCCGATCCCGACAGCTCTCCCTCGGCGCCTTCCTGATGGCCACCGGTCACCACGTGGCCGCCTGGCGCCACCCGGACGTTCCCGCCGACACCCTCGACTTCGCCCAGTACAGACACCTGGCACGCATCGCCGAAGCGGCGAAGTTCGACGCCCTGTTCGTCGCCGACAGCGTCGCCGCGCCCACCAGCGACATCGCCAGTCACATGGCCCGCTCCACCTACTTCGAACCGCTGACCCTGCTCAGCGCCCTGGCCGCCGTCACCGAGCGCATCGGCCTGGTGAGCACCGTCACCACCAGCTACAACGAGCCGTACCACGTGGCGCGCAAGTTCGCCTCGCTGGACCACATCTCCGGCGGCCGCTCGGGCTGGAACCTGGTGACCTCCGACGCGGCCGCCGAGGCGCTCAACTTCAACCGCGAGGCCCACCTGGGCCATGCCGAGCGCTACGCCCGCGCCCGGGAGTTCCACCAGGTGGTCACCGGCCTGTGGGACAGCTGGGAGGACGACGCCTTCCTCCGCGACAAGGCCAGCGGCCAGTACTACGACCCGGCCAGGCTCCACGTGCTCGACCACCAGGGCGAGCACTTCCGCGTGCAGGGCCCGCTCAACGTCGCCCGCTCGCCCCAGGGCCGGCCGGTGGTGGTGCAGGCCGGCTCCTCGGAGACCGGTCGCGAACTGGCCGCCGAGACCGCCGACGTGGTGTTCACCGCGCAGACTTCCCTGGCCAAGGCCCAGGCCTTCTACGCCGACCTCAAGGGGCGCCTGGCCAGGTTCGGCCGCCGCGAGGACGAGCTGAAGATCATGCCCGGCGCCTTCGTCGTCATCGGCGCCAGCGAGGCCGAGGCGAAGGAGAAGTTCGAGGCGTTCCAGGCGCTGGTGGAGCCCCGCGTCGGCGTCGCCCTGCTGGGGCGCATGCTCGGCAACTTCGACCTCTCCGAATACCCGCTGGACGGCCCGCTGCCCGAGCTGCCGCTGACCCAGGACGGCCAGCAGAGCCGGCAGAAGCTGCTCACCGAGCTGGCCGGCCAGGAGAACCTCACCCTGGCCCAGCTCGGCCGGCGCATCGCCGGCGGGCGCGGCCACCACAGCCTGATCGGCACCCCGGCACAGATCGCCGACGAGCTGCAGGCCTGGTTCGAAGGCGGCGCCGCCGATGGCTTCAACGTGCTGGTGCCGCACCTGCCGGCCGGCCTGGAGGACTTCGCCACCCAGGTGGTGCCGGAGTTGCAGCGGCGCGGCCTGTTCCGCACCGAGTACCAGGGCCGCACCCTGCGCGAACACCTGGGCCTGGCGCGGCCGGCGAACCGCTTCGCCCGCCCTGCCTGACATTCACCGGGGCCCCGCGCCAGCGCGGCCCCGACAACCTGAAGCGAGACCCTTCCATGACCTACATCGCCGCCCCCGACCGCTATGAGCGCATCCCCTATCGCCGCGTCGGCCGCAGCGGGCTGGTGCTGCCGGCCCTGTCCCTGGGGCTGTGGCACAACTTCGGCGACGCCACGCCCCTCGACACCCAGCGCGCCCTGCTGCGCACCGCCTTCGACCTGGGCATCAACCACTTCGACCTGGCCAACAACTACGGCCCGCCCTACGGCAGCGCCGAGATCAACTTCGGCCGCCTGCTCAAGGAAGACTTCCGCGCCTACCGCGATGAGCTGGTGATCTCCACCAAGGCCGGCTGGGACATGTGGCCCGGCCCCTACGGCCAGGGCGGCAGCTCGCGCAAGTACCTGCTCTCCAGCCTCGACCAGAGCCTGGTGCGCCTGGGGCTGGACTATGTGGACATCTTCTATTCCCACCGCTTCGACCCCGACACGCCCCTGGAGGAAACCGCCGGCGCCCTGGCCAGCGCGGTGCAGCAGGGCAAGGCGCTGTACGTGGGCATCTCGTCCTATTCGGCGGGCAAGACCCGCGAGCTCGCCGCACTGCTGCGGGAGTGGAAGGTGCCGCTGCTGATCCACCAGCCGGCCTACAACCTGTTCAACCGCTGGGTGGAGAAGGACCTGCTGGCCACCGCCGAGGAACTGGGCACCGGCGTCATCGCCTTCACCCCGCTGGCCCAGGGCCTGCTCACCGACAAGTACCTCGCCGGCGTGCCGGCGGATGCGCGGGTCAACCGCCCCGGCGGCGCCTCGCTGCGCCCGGAGCACCTGGCCGAGGCCAACATCGCCCGCGCTCGTGCCCTTGCGGAGATCGCCCGGCGCCGGGGCCAGAGCCTGGCCCAGCTGGCGCTGGCCTGGACCCTGCGCGATGCACGGGTGACCTCGGCGCTGATCGGCGCCAGCCGCCCGGAGCAGATCGTCGAGAACGTCGCCGCCCTGGACAACCTCGCCTTCAGTGCCGAGGAGCTGGCGGAGATCGACCGCCACGCCGTGGAAGGCGGCATCAACCTCTGGGAAAAACCCTCCACCGACTGGCAGGCCTGACCATGCAACGACTTCGACTGGGCGCCGCGTTGCTGGCGCTGCTGGCCCTGGCCCAAGGCGCCCTGGCCGACCCCGCGACCCTGCGCATCGGCTACCAGAAGGGCTCCGCCAGCCTGGTGCTGGCCAAGGAACACGGCCTGCTGGAGCAGCGTTTTCCCGGCACCCGCGTGCAGTGGATCGAGTTCCCCGCCGGCCCGCAGATGCTCGAGGCGCTCAACGTCGGCAGCCTGGATGTGGGCTCCACCGGGGACATCCCGCCGATCTTCGCCCAGGCCGCTGGCGCCGACCTGCTCTACGTCGGCGCGGAGCCACCCAAGCCCCAGGCCGAGGTGATCCTGGTGCCCGAAGGCAGCCCGATCCGCTCGGTGGCCGAGCTCAAGGGGCACAAGGTGGCCTTCCAGAAAGGTTCCAGCGCCCACAACCTGCTGCTGCGTGCGCTCAAGGCGGCGGGGCTGTCCATGGCCGACATCCAGCCGCTATTCCTCACCCCGGCCGATGCCCGCGCCGCCTTCGAGCAGGGCAGCGTGGACGCCTGGGCGATCTGGGATCCTTACTACTCGGCCATGGAGCTGGAGGGCCATGCACGGCTGCTGGCCAATGGCGAGGGGCTGGGGCTGAGCGGGCCCTTCTACCTGGCCGCGCGGGGCTACGCCGAGACCGACCCGGCGTTCGTGCAGCAGGTGCTGGGGGTGATCTCCGAGGCCGAGGCCCTGACCCGCAGCGACCGCGACGGCAGCATCGCCCTGCTGGCGAAGTTCATGGGCCTGCCCCCGGCAGTGATCGAACGCAGCTTCCAGCACCGCCCGGCCTCGCCCATCGGCCCGGTCACCGACGACATCGCCGCCGCCCAGCAGCGCACGGCGGACCTGTTCCTGGAGAACCGGCTGCTGCCGAAGCGGGTGGATGTCGGCAGTGCGGTGTGGCGGCCGTAGAGACCCCATGCATGGGCTTTGGTCGTGTAGGGGCGAATTCATTCGCCCAAGGACCGCGCAGCGGTCCCATGGAATCCGCAGGGCGGGCCTGTGGCCCGCTTGGCGACTGAAGTCGCCCCTACAGGATCAAGAGCGATAGGCGTTAGCCCACCAGGAACTTGGTGAGGAATTGCCGGGTGCGTTCTTCCCTCGGGGCGCTGAACAGGGTCTTGGCGTCGCCCTGTTCGACGATCACGCCCTTGTCGATGAAGATCGCGCGATTGGCTACGTCGCGGGCGAAGCTCATCTCGTGGGTGACGATGACCATGGTGCGCTTCTCCTCGGCCAGGCCGCGGATGGTGGTCAGCACCTCGCCCACCAGCTCGGGGTCGAGGGCGGAGGTGGGTTCGTCGAAGAGGATCACGTCCGGTTCCATTGCCAGGGCGCGGGCGATGGCCACCCGCTGTTGCTGGCCGCCGGAAAGGCGCTTGGGGTAGGCGTCTTCCTTGCCCGCCAGGCCGACCTTGGCCAGCAGCGCGCGGGCGCGTGCGATGGCGCGCTCGCGGGGTTCCTTCTTCACCACCACCGGGCCTTCGATGACGTTCTCCAGCGCGGTGCGGTGGGGGAAGAGGTTGAAGTTCTGGAACACGAAGCCGACGTGCTGGCGCAGCTGGCGGATCAGCCATTGCTGCTGCTTCAGGGGCTGGTTGGCGTCGATCTCGATCCGCCCCAGCTGGAGGGTGCCGCCGTCGGGCTCTTCCAGCAGGTTGAGGCAGCGCAGCAGGGTGGTCTTGCCCGAGCCGCTGGGGCCGATGATGGCGACCACTTCGCCCGGTTCGATGGTCAGGTCGATGCCCTTGAGCACCGCCTGGCCCTTGAAGGACTTGGTCAGGTTACGGACGGTGATCATCAGCTGTCCTGTTCGTGGCGGTTGACCCGGGCTTCGAGGCGCGCCTGGACGTGGGCCAGCAGGGTGGCCAGCACCCAGTACATCAGCGCGGCGGCCAGGTACATGGTGAAGATCTCGAAGGTGCGCGCGGTGATCAGCTGCGCCTGGCGGAACAGCTCCGGCACCTGGATGGTGGCGGCCAGGGCGGTGTCCTTGACCAGCGAGATGAAGCTGTTGCCCAGCGGCGGCAGGGCGGTGCGCGCGGCCTGCGGGAGGATGGCGCGCGTCAGCGCCTGGCTGCGGCTCATGCCGATGCTGGCGGCGGCTTCCCATTGCCCCTTGTCGATGGAGGCGATGGCGGCGCGGAGGATTTCCGAGGTGTAGGCGGCCATGTTCAGCGAGAAGCCGATCAGCGCCGCCAGCAGCGGGCTCAGCTCCAGGCCGAGCTGGGGCAGGCCGTAGTAGATGATGAACAACTGCACCAGCAGCGGGGTGCCGCGGAAGAACGACACGTAGACCCGCGCCAGGCCGCGCACCGGGGCGATGGCGTAGAGGCGCGCCAGGGCCAGGGCGAAGCCCAGCAGCAGGCCGAAGAACATGCCGCCGAGGCTGAGGACTACGGTGTAGAGCGCGCCCTTCAACAGGAAGGGCGCGGAATCCAGCACCAGTTGCAGGCTGCCGTCTTCGATCATTGGGTCACGTCAGCCTTGAACCACTTCTCGGACAGGGCCTTGAGGGTGCCGTCGGCCTTGAGCTTGGCCAGGGCCTTGTCCAGCGCGGCGAGCAGCTCTGGGTTGCCCTTGCGCAGGGCGATGCCGGCCTCCTGGCGGGAGAAGGGCTCGCCGGCCACGGCCAGGCGGCCGCCGGTCTTGTCGACCATCTCGAAGGCGGCCAGGCGGTCCACCAGGATCACGTCGATGCGGCCGACGTTGAGGTCCTGGAACTTGGTGGGGTCGTCGTCGTAGGTGCGGATGTCGGCCTGCGGGACGTTCTCCTTCAGCCACTGCTCGTAGTTGGTGCCCAGGCCTACGCCGACCTTCTTGCCGGCCAGGTCGGCGGCGGTCTTGATCTCGCCTTCCTTGCCCTTGCGCACCAGGGCCTGGATGCCGGAGACGGTGTAGGGGGTGGTGAAGTCGTACTTCTTCTTGCGCTCTTCGGAGATGGTCACCTGGTTGATGGCCACGTCCAGGCGACGGGATTCCAGGGCGGCGAGGATGCCGTCCCACTTGGTCGGCTGGAACTCGGCCTTCACGCCCAGCTCCTTGGCCAGTGCTTGTGCCAGCTCGACTTCGAAGCCGGTGAGCTTGCCGCTCTCGTCCTGGTAGTTGAAGGGCGGGTAGGTGCCTTCCAGGCCGATCTTCAGGGCGCCTTTCTGCTGGATGTCCTTCAGGTCGGCGGCGGCGGTGCCGGCCAGGCCGAGACCGAGGGCCAGTGCCAGGCTGGCGAAGAGGGCGGGACGACGGAGAGTTGCTGCGTGCATAAGGGGCCTCGCGGGGGCAGTTGGCGAATGGAGGGTCGCCACTCTAAGGGAGTTCCATATATTCGTTTAAATACATAAAAAACCAGAAAATTCCTTTCTGGTTATAAGTCGTGGTTCGCATCACCCGCTGGATGATAGGCGAACAGCGCCGGTGAGCCGCCGGTGTGCAGGAACAGCAGCGGACCGTCGCCGTCGAAGGCCTGGCGGGCGATGCCGTCCAGCAGGCCGGCGAAGGCCTTGCCGGTGTAGACCGGGTCCAGCAGCAGCCCTTCACAGGCGGCGGCACGGCGTACGGCGGCGAGGGTGCCGGCATTGGCTTCGCCGTAGCGCGGGGCGAAGTACTGGTCCCACAGCTCCACCTTCAGGCCGTTGGGCACCGGCACGCCCAGCAGCTCGGCGGTGCGCTGCAGCAGGCCTTCCACCTTGGGGCGCTGGGTGGCGTCGGGGCGCGACACGGTGACGCCCACCACGCGGGTGCCGGGCAGGGCGTGTTCCAGGGCCAGGGCGAGCCCGGCGTGTGTGCCGGCGCTGCCGGAGGCGAGCACCACGGCGGCGAAGCGCTCGCCGCTGGCCTGCATCTGCTTGGCCAGCTCCAGGCCGGCGCGCACGTAGCCCAGGGCGCCGAGGGCGTTGGAACCGCCGATGGGCACCACGTAGGGGTTGCGACCTTCGGCGCGCAGGCGCTCGGCGGCCTCAGCCAGCAACTGGTCGGCGTTGTCGAGGTTGGGCACCCGCTGCACCTCGGTGCCGAACAGGTCCAGCAGCAGGCGGTTGCCGTTCTCCAGGTAGTTGCGGTCGGTGGTGCCGATGGGGTTTTCCAGCAGGGCCACGCAACCCAGGCCCAGGCGAGCGGCCAGGGCGGCGGTCTGGCGCACATGGTTGGACTGGATGGCGCCGGCGGTGACCAGCACGTCCGCGCCCTGGGCCAGGGCGTCCTGGGCGAGGTATTCGAGCTTGCGCACCTTGTTGCCGCCGAGGGCGAAGGGGGTCAGGTCGTCGCGCTTGACGTACAGGCCGCGCCCCAGCTCCCGGGAGAGGCGCTCCAGCTTTTCCAGTGGGGTCGGTGCGGTGACCAGTTCCAGGCGGTGAAAGCGGGCGAGGGCAGTGGCGAGCATGGCGGGCATCCGGGGGTGTCTGGTACAGGCCGCCACTCTAGTGAGGCGGGCCGGGTCAGGCAATTCACGAGGGCGACATTCGATGTGGGCACGGGGGCTGCGTCGGGTACGGGCTGGGGCGTCTTTTAATTCAATAAAGGAATATATGAATAAAAAATTGGTATTTGTTAGTTATAAAAAATCACCGTAACGTCCGCTCCAACCCGGCACCATCCAGGCCGGGACCCGAACCCCCGCTCATGGCTGACGATCCAGCCGGAGCCCCTGAGATCAAGGAACATCATGAAGAAGTCCCTGCTGTTGACCGCTCTGGCTGCCGCCCTTTCCGTCACCCTGGCCCACGCCGGCGAGAAGCTCGTCGTCGCCGCCACCCCGGTGCCCCACGCCGAGATCCTCGAACTGATCAAGCCGCAGCTGGCGAAGGAAGGGGTCGATCTGGAGGTGAAGGTGTTCACCGACTACGTGCAACCCAACGTGCAGGTGGAAGAGAAGCGCCTGGACGCCAACTACTTCCAGACCAAGCCCTACCTGGACAACTTCAACAGCGGCAAGGGCACCCACCTGGTGATCGTGCAGGGCGTGCACGTCGAGCCCTTCGGCGGTTACTCCAGCAAGTACAAGTCCCTGAAGGACCTGCCGGACGGCGCCACCATCGCCATCCCCAACGAAGGCAGCAACAGCGGCCGTGCCCTGCTCCTGCTGCAGAAGTCCGGGCTGCTGAAGCTGAAGGACCCGAGCAACGCCCTGGCGACCCCGAAGGACATCGCCGAGAACCCGCACCACTTCAAGTTCAAGGAACTGGAAGCGGCCCTGCTGCCGCGCGTGCTGAACCAGGTGGACCTGGCGCTGATCAACACCAACTACGCGCTGGAGGCCAAGCTCAACCCGTCCAAGGACGCGCTGGTGCTGGAAGACCGCAGCTCGCCCTACGTGAACTACCTGGTGGCCCGTCCTGACAACAAGGACAGCGACGCCATCAAGAAACTCTCCGCCGCGCTGACCAGCCCGGAAGTGAAGGCCTTCATCGAGCAGAAATACTCCGGCGCGGTCGTGCCGGCCTTCTGATCAACCGCAAGCCACGGTGGTGCGGCGAACGCCGCGCCTCTCCTCACGCCGACGAGTCTCGACTATCGTCGGCGTTCTTTTTTTATGTGGGGGCATTGCCCACCTTGTAGGGGCGAATTCATTCGCCCCTACATTCCGCACGATTTCTCGGAGGACTCCATGCCTGAATCCAGACCCGGCCTTTCCACCCGCGCGGTGCACAGCGGCAACGACGTCGACCAGCAGATGGTCACCCGCCCGAAGACGCTGCCCATCTACGAGTCCTCGGTGTTCGTCTACGACAACCTGGAGCAGGTGGACGACTTCCTCGCCGGCAACCCGGACAACTACATGTACACCCGCATCGCCAACCCCAACCAGGCGGCGCTGGAGCAGCTGGTGCGGGACCTGGAAGGCGGCGAGGCGGCGCTGTTCTCCGCCTCCGGCATGGCTTCGGTGAGCGCGGCGCTGCTGGGGCGGCTGAATGCCGGCGACCACCTGATCGCCAGCCGCGAGCTGTACGGCACCACCCAGAGCCTGATCGAGAAGGAGCTGGCGCGCTTCGGCATCAGCGCCACCCTGGTGGAGATCAACGACCTGGCGGCGGTGGAGGCGGCCATCACCCCGGCCACGCGGCTGATCTACACCGAGACGGCCTCCAACCCGCTGGTGCGCATCAGCGACATCCCCGCCCTGGCCAAGCTGGCCAAGGCCCACGGGCTCAAGCTGCTGGTGGACAACACCTTCCTCTCGCCGGCGCTCTACAACCCGCTGGCCGCTGGCGCCGACCTGGTGCTGCACAGCACCACCAAGTACCTCAACGGCCACAGCGATGCCACCGGCGGCATCCTCGTCGGCGACGCCGAGTGGATCGCCCAGGCACGGCGCTTCCAGATCAATGCCGGCGGCAGTTCCAGCCCCTTCGAAGCCTGGCTGACCTTCCGTGGCGCCAAGACCCTGGCCCTGCGCATGAAGGCGCACTCGGCCAACGCCCAGGCCCTGGCCGAAGCGCTGGAGGCCCATCCGCAGGTGGCGAAGGTGTTCTACCCGGGGCTGCCCTCGCACCCGGACTTCGCGCTGGCCCAGCGGCTGTTCCCCAAGGGCGCCTCGGGCATGCTGAGCTTCACCCTCAAGGGTGGCCTGGTGGAGGTGGACGGCCTGATCCGCGGCCTGCAGCGCACCGCGTTCGCGCCCTCGCTGGCCGGCGTGGCCAGCAGCATCACCCACCCGGGCAAGACCAGCCACCGCGCCCTGTCGGCCGAGGCCCTGGCGGAGTTGGACATCCACGAGGGGACCATCCGCGTGTCGGTGGGGATCGAGGATGCTGCCGACATCATCGGCGACTTCGTGCAGGCCCTGGACCGGCTCTGACCGGCCCCGGGCCCGGGGGAGGGCTCAGACGGCGACGGCGAAATGCCAGCGCACGTCCTGCTCGGCGAGGGCGCTGAGCACCCACTCGTAGTCCTGCAGGTCTTCGAGGAAGGCATCGGCGTTGGACAGCGAACGCGGCTGGCTCACCAGGTGCCCCTGCAGGGCACGCACGGTGCGCAGCCCGTCCTCGGGGCTGAACCACTGCTCGCAGGCGAGCTGGTCGTCCAGTTCGAGGCCTTCGAGCAGGTCGGCGAACTCGTTTGGATCCTGGCTGACGAAGTCCCACAGCGACTTCACCTTGAGCCGTTTGCAGAGGTCGTCGACCTCGACTTCGTCCACCTGGACGACGGTACTGCCGTGGACGAAATCATCGAGCCCGGCGACGGGTTTCTCAGGAACGATGTAGATGGCTGCACTCATGGCTGACGGGCCCTGACGGTGGTGGAACACACTGCTTTAACAGGCCGTTGAAAAACGTGAACGAGGCAGCCGATGCAAGGCGAAAACGTCCGAAAAAGCGCAGTTTACGGTCGTAAATGAGCATTTTGAGGGCGTTTTCAACGCCGCAACGACAACGCAGTTAGTTTCTTCAACAGCCTGTTAGGGGCCTCAGCATAGCGATAGTTCCACCCGCAAAAGGGGTCAACGGCCAGCTTTGCAACGACGTTCACACCGGTTTCAGGAACTGTGTTGCGCCTTGGCAAAAGGCTGGCAGAAGGCCATTCGGACCCGTCCGAAGATCGGTGGACAAGCGGCTCGCCCCCGCTCCGTATCGGAGCGGGAGGGGACCGTTCAGAACGGCTTGTCGCCGAGGATGGTGGCGCGGTGCATCACGCGGCGGGCGGGTCGGTAGTCGTCGACGGCGAAGTGCTGGGTGATGCGGTTGTCCCAGAAGGCCACGTCGTTCTCCTGCCAGCGCCAGCGCAGGGTGAACTCCGGGCGGGTGGCGTGGGCGAAGAGGAAACGCAGCAGGGCGTCGCTTTCCGCCGCCGACAGCTCGTTGATGCGGGTGGTGAAGCCTTCGCTGACGAACAGCCCCTTGCGCCCGGTGACCGGGTGGGTGCGCACCACCGGGTGGCTCACCGGCGGGTGCTTGCGCTTGGCCGCTTCCAGCTTCTCGCGTTCCTCCGCCGTCAGGCTGAAGCGCTCCTCAGGGAAGGAGCGGGCCAGGTCGTGGGTGGCGGTGAGGCCTTCGAGCATCCGCTGCAGCGGCGCCGACAGCGCCTCCAAGGCGGCGCTGCTGCTGGCCCAGAGGGTGTCGCCTCCCACCGGCGGCAGCAGCTTGGCGCTGAGCACGGCGCCCAGGGCCGGGGTTTCCATGAAGGTCACGTCGGTGTGCCAGAGGGCGTTGTCGCGCACGTCGGTGACGGCGGTGTCGAGCACCAGCACTTCCGGCTGCTCGGGGATGTTGGGGTAGATGGGGTGGATGTGCAGGTCGCCGAACTGGGCGGCGAAGCGTGCCTGCTGGGTGGGCGCCAGGGGCTGGGCGCGGAAGAACAGCACCTGGTGCTTGAGCAGGGCGGCCTCGATGCCATCGCGGTGTTCGGCACTCAGCGGCTCGCGCAGGTCGACGCCGCCGACGAGGGCGCCGAGGGCGGGGCTGAGGGGGGTGATGTGCAGGGGCATGACGGGCCTCGATCAGTGGTTCTGCCCGTGCCAGGGCACGAGCTTGCGTTGCAGGGTGCGCAGGCCGAGTTCCAGGGCGAAGGCGACCAGGGCGATGACCAGGATGCCGAGCACCACGACGTCGGTGACCAGGAACTGCGCGGCCGACTGGACCATGAAGCCGAGGCCCTGGGTGGCGGCCACCAGTTCGGCGGCGACCAGGGTCGACCAGCCGACGCCGAGGCCGATGCGCACGCCGGTGAGGATGTCCGGCAGGGCGCTGGGCAGGACCACGTGGCGGATCAGCTGCGCCGGGGTGGCTCCGAGTGACTGCGCCGCGCGCAGGCGCGCCGGGTTGACGTTGCGCACGCCGGTGGCGGTGGCGATGGCGATGGGGGCGAAGATGGCGAGGAAGATCAGCAGCACCTTGGACAGCTCGCCGATGCCGCACCAGATGACGATCAGCGGCAGGTAGGCCAGCGGCGGGATCGGCCGGTAGAACTCGATCAGCGGGTCGAAGATGCCGTGGGCGATGCGGTTGCGGCCGATGGCGATGCCCAGCGGGATGGCGGTGAGCACGGCGGCCAGCAGGGCGGTGCCGATGCGCGCCAGGCTCGCCAGCAGGTGCGCCCAGAGGCTGGAATCCATGTAGCCCTGGGTGGCCAGCTGCCAGCCCTTGCGCAGCACCGCCTGGGGGCTGGGCAGGAACAGCGGCTCGATCAGGCCGGCGGTGGTCACCGCCCACCAGGCCAGCAGCAAGCCGACGAGGGTCAGGCTGCTGATGGCGAAGGTGGAGAGGCGCCAGGTGCGGGGTGCGGGGGCCGCTGCCTTGTTTTCCGGCAGGGGCAGGTCGAGGCTGCTCATGCGCTTCTCCTTTGCCGTTCGGCGAAGACCTGGGCGAGGACGTGTTCGCGGGTTTCGATGAAGGCCCGGTCGGACTTGATCGCCCGTGCGCTCTCGCCGGCGGCGTAGCGGCGGCCGAAGTCGAGGGTCAGGCGCTCGCTGATGCGGCCGGGATTGGGTGACAGGAGGATCAGGTCGGTGGCGAGGAACACCGCTTCCTCGATGTCGTGGGTGATCAGGAACACCGGCTTGGCGGCGCGCTGCCAGACCTGCAGCAGCAGTTCCTGCATCTGTTCGCGGGTGAAGGCGTCGAGGGCGCCGAAGGGTTCGTCCATCAGCAGCACGCGCGGGTCGGCGGCCAGGGCCCGGGCGATGCCGACGCGCTGGCGCTGGCCCCCGGAGAGTTCCCAGACCTGCCGCTTCTCGAAGCCGGCGAGGTCGACCAGGGCGAGCATCTCGCGGGCCTTGGCTTCGCGCCGCGCACGGGGCACGCCGGCCAGTTCGAGGCCGAAGGCGACGTTGCCGAGGACGTTCTGCCAGGGCAGCAGGGCGTCGTCCTGGAACACCACGCCGCGCTCGGCGGAGGGGCCCTGAACGGGCTTGCCGTCGAGGCTGATGCGGCCGTCGCTGGGGGGCACGAAGCCGGCGATGAGGTTGAGCAGCGTGGTCTTGCCGCTGCCGGAAGGCCCCAGGGCGACCAGCAGCTGCTGTGGCCCGAGGGAGAGGGAAATGTCGGTCAGTACCGGCTCGGCCGTGCCGGGGTACTGTGCGCTGATGCGCTCCAGCTGGAGTAAGGCCATTTTCTTCGACGCTCTTCTGAATGTGTCGGATCGAGCGAGTTGGAGCGGGGCCAGTCGCAAACGACCGGGGCTGCTGCAGGTGAGCAAGCCCAGGTCGTTTTCAACAACGCCCCGCCGACGCGCAGCCGATCAGTTGGTGACGTACTTGGCGCTCACGTAGGGGGCGTAGTCCGGCAGCACCGCATCGACCTTGCCCTGCTCCTTGAGGAAGGTGGCGGTCTGGTTGATGGCCTGGGTGGTTGGCGCGCCGAGGGCGGTGACCTGGTCGGCGGCCAGCGGGAAGACGTTGCCCTGCAGCAGCAGCGGGATGTCCTCGGCCTTGGCGCCGGAGAGCTTCACCACCTTGTCGATGTTGGCCTTGTCGGCCAGCCAGGCTTGCGGGTCCTTGCGGTAGTCGGCGTAGGCGTCGAGGGTCACCTTGGCGAAGGCGCGGACCGCCTCGGGGTGCTTCTCGGCGAAGTCCTTGCGCACGATCCAGGCGTCGAAGGTCGGGGCGCCGAGCTTGCCCAGCTCACCGGAGCTGATCAGCACCTTGCCGTTGGCCTTGGCCACGCCGAGCGCCGGGTCCCAGACGTAGGTGGCGTCGATGTCGCCGCGCTGCCAGGCGGCGATGATGGCCGGCGGCGCGAGGTTGAGGATGGTCACCTTGCTCGGGTCGATCTTCCAGTGCTTGAGGGCGGCCAGCAGGCTGTAGTGGCCGGTGGAGACGAAGGGCACGGCGATCTTCTTGCCGACCAGGTCCTCGGGCTTGGTGATGCCGGCGCCGTTGCGGGCGACCAGGGCCTCGGCGTCGCCGATCTGGGTGGCGATGAGGAAGGTCTGGATCGGCAGCTGGCGGGTGGCGGCCGCCGCCAGGGGGCTGGAGCCGACGTAGCCGATCTGCACGTCACCGGAGGCGACGGCGGTGATGACTTCGGCGCCGCTGTCGAACTTGCGCCAGTCGATCTTGGCGTGGCTGGCCTTTTCATAGGCGCCGTCGGCCTGGGCGACTTTCGCCGGGTCCACGGTGGTCTGGTAGGCGACGGTGAAATCGGCAGCGTGGGCGCTCAGGGCCAGACCGCCGACGGTCAGGGCCGCCAGCAGGCGGCGGGCGAAGGGGGAACGATTCATGGTGGTGCTCCTCACGGGCGGCTGGCCGGCGCGAGGCCGGGCCACGGGACTGGAATAGGGGGGTGGTGCTGGGAGTCCGGTGGTCCGGTGAAGCGAAATCTAAATGATCTAAAAACAGCTCAATAAATACTATTTGGTTATTAGTTTATGAGCGGCCGTGAGGGTGCCGAGGCCTTTGCAGGCCAGGAGAGGCGTGGGACTGCGAATTCCGTCCGCTGCCGAGTCATTGGGGATGGCGCCAGGCGACCAAAGTCGGTAATTTGCGCGCCCTTTCGAGTAACTGATGTGACCCGTCCACGGGCAGCTCCCCGCCAGAGGGAGGCTATCAGGCGTTTTATTCGATTTAGTTACAACAACGTGACGATAAATTCTTTTTAAGAATTAAATCCCTTGTCCTAGATTGGCCGCCACCTGAGGCAGGCCCACTGCAAGGGGCGCTACGGGGATTTTCTGACCCACGGGTCATTCCACTTCGCTAGTCGTCTGTACATAGCGGTGTGCACGTCACCGACCAGAACAACCTAGAAACACGCACCACTGGAGCATTGCATGAACAAATCTACCCTGGCCCTGGCCATCGCTGGCGGCCTGCTGGCCCAACAGGCCGTTGCAGGCGGTTTCATCGAAGACAGCAAGGCCACCCTCGGCCTGCGCAATTTCTACATCAACCAGGACAATCGTCAGTTCAATAACGCTCCGTCCAAGCAGGAAGAGTGGGGCCAGGGCTTCATCCTCAACTACACCTCCGGCTACACCGAAGGCACCGTGGGCTTCGGCGTTGACGCCCTGGGCCTGCTGGGTGTGCGCCTGGATTCCGGCAAGGGCACCCACTACAACAACGGCAGCAATGCCTATGGCGGCCTGGTGTTCCCGAGCGAAAGCAATGGCCGCGCTGTGGATAACTTCAGCAGCTTGGGCCTGACCGGCAAGGTCCGCTTCTCCAAGACCGAAGCGCGCATCGGTACCCTGCAACCGAAGCTGCCGGTGGTGACCTTCAACGACGGTCGCCTGCTGCCGCAGACCTTCGAAGGTGGCCAGGTCACCTCCAACGAGATCGACGGCCTGACCCTGACCGGTGGCCAGCTCGAGCACGCCAAGGGCCGTAACTCCAGCGACGCCCGTGGCCTGTCCATCGGTGGTGCCAACAGCTCCAGCAACTACCGGAACGGCCAGTTCAGCAACAAGTTCTACTTCGCCGGTGGCGACTACAAGGTCACCAAGGACCTCACCGCGCAGTACTACTACGGCAACCTGGAAGACTTCTACAAGCAGCACTTCCTGGGCCTGACCCACAACCTGCCGATCGGCCCGGGCAGCCTGAAGTCCGACCTGCGCTACTTCTACAACACCTCCGACGGCAAGAACTCCAGCGCCGCCGGCCGTGCCGATGGCTACGTGGCTTCGGGCTACTACGGCGGCAACCGCACCACCGGTGAAGTGGACAACCGCACCTGGAGCGCCATGTTCACCTACACCCTGGGCAGCCACGCCGCCAGCCTGGGCTACCAGCAGCTCTCCGGCGACAGCGCCTTCCCGTTCCTGAACCAGGGCGACGGTGCCACCGCCTACCTGATCACCGACCGTCAGATCGGCAAGTTCCTCAGCGCCGGCGAGCGCACCTGGGTGGCCGAGTACGGCTACGACTTCACCAAGGTCGGCGTACCGGGCCTGAAGGCCGTCGGCACCTACCTGAAGGGCTACAACATCGACACCGCCAACGGTGGCCAGGGCGAGTGGGAGCGTGACTTCCGCCTGGACTACACCCTGCAGGACGGCCCGCTGAAAGGCCTGGGCATCTCCTGGCGTAACGCTGCCCTGCGCAGCGACGTGACCCGCGACCAGGACGAGAACCGCCTGATCCTGAGCTACACCCTGACCCTGCTGTAATCAGCGTCATCGAGCCCCGCTTCCGCCCCTGGCGGAGGCGGGGCTTTTTTGTGCCTGGGATTCGGGGGAGGGCAGGGCGTTGGCCTGCTGGGAGGGCGTTCGCCTGGCGTGCGGTGCGGCGTCCCAACCGGTCCACGACGCCAGGCAAGGCGGTCGTCCGGGGCACGGATTTGGCGAGCAGCGCGCGCTCCTGCAAGGAGGGAAGTGAGCCGATCTATATAGCTCTTAAAGTTATAAATAAATTGTCATTTATTCTTTTTAATTTTCAAAAACCTTGCGCATAGTGAGCTCCACGGAACGCCACCCCACGACAGAGGAGCCACACCATGACCATCCGACTCGGCGACATCGCCCCCGACTTCGAACAGGATTCCAGCGAAGGCCGCATCCGCTTCCATGAGTGGCTCGGTGGCAACTGGGGCATCCTTTTCTCCCACCCGGCGGACTTCACCCCGGTGTGCACCACCGAGCTGGGCCTGACCGCCAAGCTCAAGGACGAATTCGCCGCGCGCGGCGTCAAGGCCATCGCCCTGTCGGTGGACCCGGTGGACTCCCACATCCGCTGGATCGATGACATCAACGAGACCCAGAACACCGTGGTCAACTTCCCGATCATCGCCGACGCCGACCGCAAGGTGTCCGACCTCTACGACCTGATCCACCCCAACGCCAACGACACCCTCACCGTGCGTTCGCTGTTCATCATCGACCCGAACAAGAAGGTGCGGCTGATCATCACCTACCCGGCCAGCACCGGCCGCAACTTCAACGAGATCCTGCGGGTGATCGACTCCCTGCAGCTGACCGACAACCACAAGGTCGCCACCCCGGCCAACTGGCAGGACGGCGACGACGTGGTGATCGTCCCCTCGCTCAAGGACGAGGACGAGATCAAGCAGCGCTTCCCCCGCGGCTACAAGGCCGTACGCCCCTACCTGCGCCTGACCCCGCAGCCCAACCGCTGAGCCTGGAGGCACGACCATGGTGGTGGTGACCCTATCCGGCAGTCCCAGCCCGAATTCCCGATCCGCCGCCCTGGTGGCGCGTGCGCGGCACTGGCTGGAGCGGCACGGGGTCGAGGTGACGGGGTTCGCCGTGCGCGACTTCCCCGCCGAGGACCTGCTGCACGCGCGCTTCGACAGCCCCCGCGTGCAGCACCTGATCGAACAGATCGGCCAGGCCGACGGGCTGCTGGTGGCCACGCCGGTCTACAAGGCGTCGCTCGCCGGCGCCCTGAAGACCCTGCTGGACCTGCTGCCCGAGCGGGCCCTGGCCGGCAAGGTGGTGCTGCCCATCGCCACCGGCGGCAGCAAGGCCCACATGCTGGCGGTGGACTACGCCCTGCGTCCGGTCCTGGCGGCCCTCAAGGCCGAGGACGTGCAGCACGGCGTGTTCGCCGACGACGGCCAGGTGGCGTTCGAGAATGGCGGGGTGCAACTGGCCCCGTCCCTGGAACAGCGCCTGGATGAAGCCCTTGAACGGTTCCACCAGGCCCTGGCCCGCCAGCCGCGCCCGCTGGACCCGAACGCCCTGCGCCACGCGCGCTGGAGCGTCTGACACGAACAACCCGCTCCCTGTGGAGCAACCGAACCGGCCTTACTCTCCCGCCAACGAGGCGAGCAGGCGCACACAAGCACGAGCGAAGTACGAGGAGAGCGCCATGCGCACCATCACTTTGCGTCGGAGCCTGGCTGCGCTGTTCACCGCGGCCCTGGCATTCGGCGCCATCACACAGGCACAGGCCGAGACCCTGCGGATCGGCTACCAGAAGTACGGCACCCTGGTGCTGCTCAAGGCCAAGGGCTCCCTGGAGAAGCGCCTGGCCGCCCAGGGCATCGACGTCAAATGGACCGAGTTCCCCGGCGGCCCGCAGCTGCTGGAAGGCCTCAACGTCGGCTCCATCGACTTCGGCGTCACCGGCGAGACCCCGCCGGTGTTCGCCCAGGCTGCCGGTGCCGACCTGCTCTACGTCGCCTACGAACCGCCAGCGCCCACCAGCGAGGCGATCCTCGTGCCCAAGGGCTCGGCGATCCAGTCGGTGAAGGACCTGGCCGGCAAGAAGGTCGCCCTGAACAAGGGCTCCAACGTGCACTACCTGCTGGTCTGTGCCCTCGAAGAAGCCGGCCTGAAGTACAGCGACATCCAGCCCGTGTACCTGCCCCCGGCCGATGCCCGCGCCGCCTTCGAGCGTGGCAGCGTCGATGCCTGGGTGATCTGGGACCCCTTCCAGGCCGCCGCCGAGCAACAACTGCAGGCGCGCACCCTGCGCAACGGCAGCCAGCTTGTGGATAACCACCAGTTCTACCTGGCCACCCGTGACTACGCGACCCAGCACCCGCAGGTGATCAGCGCCCTGGTGGAGGAAGTCCGCGCAGTGGGCGAGGACTCCAAGGCCGACCCGGACAAGGTGACCGAGCAGGTCGCACCGCTGCTCGGCCTGCCCAGGGACATCACCGCCATCGCGGTGAAGCGCCAGGGCTACGGCGCCCAGTTCCTCAGCCCCGAGGTGGTCACGGCGCAGCAGAAGATCGCCGACACCTTCACCGACCTGAAGCTGATCCCGAAAAAACTCAGCATCAAGGACGTGATCTGGACGCCGCCCGCCAAGGTCGCCCAGCAACCCTGACCCACGCCTGGCTCCGCGCCCGGACGGCGCGGGGAAGGCCCGGCTACCGCACACGAACCATCATCGCGCGGCTACGCCACGCCGGCGCGCTCACCCTGGAGTTATTGCGATGAGTCTCAACCTCTTCTGGTTCCTGCCGACCCACGGCGACGGCCACTACCTCGGCACATCCGAGGGCGCCCGTGCCGTCGACCACGGCTACCTGCAGCAGATCGCCCAGGCGGCCGACCGTCTCGGTTTCGGCGGCGTGCTGATCCCCACCGGCCGTTCCTGCGAGGACTCCTGGCTGGTCGCCGCCTCGCTGATCCCGGTGACCCAGCGCCTGAAGTTCCTCGTCGCCCTGCGCCCGGGGATCATTTCGCCCACCGTCGCCGCGCGCCAGGCCGCCACCCTCGACCGCCTCTCCGGTGGCCGGGCCCTGTTCAACCTGGTGACCGGGGGCGACCCGGACGAGCTGGCCGGCGACGGCCTGCACCTGAACCATGAGGCGCGTTACGAGGCGTCCGTCGAATTCACCCGCATCTGGCGCCGCGTGCTGGAGGGCGAGACCGTCGACTACGACGGCAAGCACATCCAGGTGAAGGGCGCCAAGCTGTTCTACCCTCCGCTGCAGCAACCGCGCCCGCCGCTGTACTTCGGCGGTTCCTCCGAGGCCGCCCAGGACCTGGCCGCCGAGCAGGTGGAGCTGTACCTGACCTGGGGCGAGCCGCCGGCCGCCGTGAAGGAGAAGATTGAGCAGGTGCGCGCGAAAGCCGCCAAGCTCGGTCGCAGCGTGCGCTTCGGCATCCGCCTGCACGTGATCGTGCGCGAGACCAACGAGGAAGCCTGGGCCGCCGCCGACCACCTGATCGCCCACCTCGACGACGCCACCATCGCCAAGGCCCAGGCGGCCTTCGCCCGCTTCGATTCCGTCGGCCAGCAACGCATGGCCGCCCTGCACAACGGCAAGCGCGACCAGCTGGAAGTCAGCCCCAACCTCTGGGCCGGCGTCGGCCTGGTGCGTGGTGGTGCCGGTACCGCACTGGTGGGCGATGGCCCCACCGTGGCCGCACGGGTCAAGGAATACGCGGACCTCGGCATCGATACCTTCATCTTCTCCGGCTACCCGCACCTGGAAGAGTCCTACCGCGTGGCGGAACTGCTGTTCCCCCACCTGGACGTGGCGCGCCCGCAGGCGAGCGATGGCCTGGCCTTCGTCAGCCCCTTCGGCGAGATGGTGGCCAACGAGGCGCTGCCCGAGCGTCGCCTCAAGGTCTCGCAGAGCTGAGGGTGCCGAGATGAACGTCCAATCAATCCTCCAGCGCCTCGCGCCCTGGGCCTTGCCGGTGGCGTTGCTGGTCGCCTGGCAGGTCGCGGTCGAGACCGGCCTGCTTTCCACCCGCATCCTCCCGGCACCCAGTGCCGTGGTGACCGCCGGCTGGCACCTGGTGGCCAGCGGTGATATCTGGACCCACCTGGCCATCAGCGGCTGGCGCGCCGGCATCGGCTTCGCCATCGGCGGCAGCATCGGCCTGCTGCTGGGCTTCATCACCGGGCTCTCCGCCTGGGGCGAGCGGCTGCTGGACAGCTCGGTGCAGATGATCCGCAACGTGCCGCACCTGGCGCTGATCCCGCTGGTGATCCTGTGGTTCGGCATCGATGAGTCGGCGAAGATCTTCCTCGTCGCCCTCGGCACCCTGTTCCCCATCTACCTCAACACCTACCACGGCATCCGCAACGTCGACCCGGCGCTGGTGGAGATGGCGCGCAGCTACGGCCTCTCCGGCTTCGGCCTGTTCCGCCAGGTGATCCTGCCCGGCGCGCTGCCCTCGATCCTGGTGGGGGTGCGCTTCGCCCTCGGCTTCATGTGGCTGACCCTGATCGTCGCCGAGACCATCTCCGCCAATGCCGGCATCGGCTACCTGGCGATGAACGCCCGCGAGTTCCTGCAGACCGACGTGGTGGTGCTGGCGATCGTGCTCTATGCCGTCCTCGGCAAGCTGGCCGACCTCGCCGCCCGTGGCCTGGAGCGTGCCTGGCTGCGCTGGCACCCGGCCTATCAGCCCAAGGGAGGTGCGGCATGAATGCGTTGTCCACGCCGCAGCACCTCAAGCGCGGCATTCCCCTGGTGGTGCAGGGCATCGGCAAATCCTTCGGTGAGCGGGAGGTGCTCAAGGGCATCGACCTGCGCATCCCCGCCGGCCAGTTCGTCGCCGTGGTCGGCCGCAGTGGCTGCGGCAAGAGCACCCTGCTGCGCCTGCTGGCCGGGCTCGACCAGCCCAGCCGAGGCGAGCTGCTGGCCGGTTCGGCCCCCCTGGCCGAGGCCCGCGAGGACACCCGGCTGATGTTCCAGGACGCGCGCCTGCTGCCCTGGAAACGGGTGATCGACAACGTCGGCCTGGGCCTCTCCGGCGACTGGCGGCCCAAGGCCCTGGAAGCCCTGGAGGCGGTGGGCCTGGCCGACCGCGCCCGGGAATGGCCGGCGGCGCTGTCCGGCGGCCAGAAGCAGCGCGTAGCCCTGGCCCGTGCGCTGATCCACCAGCCGCGCCTGCTGCTGCTGGACGAGCCCCTGGGCGCGCTGGATGCGCTGACCCGCATCGAGATGCAGCAACTGATCGAGCGGCTCTGGCAGCAACACGGCTTCACCGTGCTGCTGGTGACCCACGACGTGAACGAGGCGGTGGCCATCGCCGACCGGGTGATCCTGATCGAGGACGGCGCCATCGGCCTCGACCTCACGGTCGACCTGCCCCGGCCGCGTACCCGTGGCTCGGCCCGGCTGGCGGCGCTGGAGGCCCAGGTCCTCGAACGCGTGCTGTCGCAGCCGGCGCCGCCGCCGGAACCCGAACCGGTTTCACCCCTGCCCACGCAGTTGCGTTGGGCACTCTGATCTTCATCCCACGACCCCGAGCAAAGGAAAAACGCCATGACCATCAAAGCCATCAACGTCCGCAACCAGTTCAAGGGCACCATCAAGGAAATCATCGAAGGCCCGGTGCTGTCGGAGATCGACGTGCAGACCGCCGCCGGCATCGTCACCTCGGTGATCACCACCCGCTCCGTGCGCGAGCTGGAGCTGGGCATCGGCTCCGAGGTGATCGCCTTCGTGAAGTCCACCGAGGTGTCCATCGCCAAGCTGTGAGGCAGCGGGGCGTGATCGTGGGGGGAAGCGGGGATCGCTGCGCGATCCTTCGCGGATGAATCCGCTCCCACGTGACCGTGCCTTGTACCGACATGAAGAGCCCCCGCGTTTGCGGGGGCTCGTTCGTTGGGGACCGCTGCGCGGTCCTTGGGCGAATGAATTCGCCCCTACAAACCGATCCGTGTGGGAACGCATCCGTGATGACGCACGGTGCGCCCCCGGGGTGTAGGGGGCTGCCCGACGAAACCGCTCCCACAGGAAAGTGCCTTGTGCCGGAATGAAAAAGCCCCGCGTTCGCGGGGCTTCGTTCATCCAGCGGTGGCTCAGCGCTTCTGCGGTGCCGGCTGCTGCTGGGTGATGCAGTGGATGTTGCCGCCGCCGAGGAGTATCTCGCGGCCGGGCACCATCACCACCTCATGCTGCGGGAACAGGCGCTTGAGGATGGCTTCGGCCTCGGCGTCCTTCGGGTCGTCGAACTTCGGCGCGACGATGCCGCCGTTGACGATGAGGAAGTTGACGTAGGAGCCCGCCAGGCGGATCGACGGGTCGCGCTCCTGGGTGCCTTCCACCAGGTCGACGCCAGCGCATTCTTCCTCGGTGGCGTGGATCGGGCCGGGGATCGGCATCTTGTGCACCACCAGCTGGCGGCCCTTGGCGTCGCGGGCCTGCTCCAGCACCTTCATCGCGGCCTGGCAGCGCGGGTAGTTGGGGTTGGCCGGGTCGTCGGTCCAGGCCAGCAGCACTTCGCCCGGGCGCACGTAGCAGCAGAAGTTATCCACATGGCCGTCGGTCTCGTCGTTGTAGAGGCCATCCGGCAGCCAGATGATGGTGTCCACCGCCAGGTGGTCGCGCAGCACCGCCTCGACCTCCTCGCGGTTCAGGTGCGGGTTGCGGTTGCGGTTGAGCAGGCATTCTTCGGTGGTGATCAGGGTGCCTTCGCCATCGACGTGGATGGAGCCGCCTTCCAGCACGAAGCCTTCGGTGCGGTAGCGGGCGCAGCCTTCGATCTCGAGGATCTTGCGGGCCACCTGGTCGTCACGCTGCCAGGGGAAGTAGAGGCCGCCGTCGAAACCGCCCCAGGCGTTGAACGCCCAGTCCACGCCGCGCACTTCGCCCTGGTCGTCGATGACGAAGGTGGGGCCGGTGTCACGCACCCAGGCGTCGTCGGTGGTGATCTCCACCACGCGGATGTTGGCGTCGTCCAGGCGCGCGCGGGCGTTCTCGTACTGGGCGGCGGAGGCGCACACGGTCACCGGCTCGAAGCGGGCGATGGCCTTGGCCACGGCGGTGAAGGCGGCCTGGGCGGGCTTGCCGCCGAGGCGCCAGTTGTCCGAGCGCTCGGGCCAGACCATCCAGGTGCGGGTGTGGGGCGCCCACTCGGCGGGCATGTGGAAGCCATCGGCGCGGGGCGTGCGGATCGGGGTGCTCATGGGGCGGTCCTTGGTGGAGGGCGCAGGCCGTTGATGAGGCCGGCCTGCGGCGCCGGGTCGGTCATTCGGAGAGGGTTTCGCCGTCGAGGGTCGCGATCGGCCAGTACAGGTTAGGACGGCGGTCGCGGAACACGCCCCAGGCGGTACGTACCTTCTCCAGTTCGTCGAGGTCGAAGCGGTGGACAAGGATACCTTCTTCGACCTCGTCGAGTTCAGCCACCTTGCGGCCGAACTGATCGGCAATGAAGGAGGAGCCGTAGAAGGTGATGTCGTAGCCGTCCTGCTCTTCGCGGCCGATGCGGTTGGAGGCGATCAGCGGCATGACGTTGGCGCCGGCATGGCCCTGCTGCACGCGCTGCCAGTGGTCGCGGGAGGTGATGGTGGCGTCGTGGGGTTCGCTGCCGATGGCGGTGGGGTAGAACAGCAGTTCGGCGCCCATCAGCGCCATGCTGCGGGCGCACTCGGGGAACCACTGGTCCCAGCAGATGCCGACGCCGATGCGGGCGTAGGCGGTGTCCCAGACCTTGAAGCCGGTGTCGCCGGGGTTGAAGTAGTACTTCTCGTGGTAGCCGGGGCCGTCCGGGATGTGGCTCTTGCGGTAGACGCCGAGGTTGCTGCCGTCGGCGTCGAGGATGGCGATGCTGTTGAAGCGGGCACGGCCGGCGCGTTCGAAGAAGCTGATGGGCAGCACCACCTTGAGTTCGGCGGCGAGCCGGCTGAAGTGGGCGATGGCGGCGTTCTCCTCCACCGGGGTGGCCAGCTGGGCGTAGTCGGCGTTGGGCTTCTGGCAGAAGTAGGGCGTCTCGAACAGTTCCTGGATGAGGATGATCTGCGCGCCCTGGGCGGCGGCCTGGCGCACCAGCTTCTCGGCGTTGGCGATATTCGCGGCACGATCCCAGGAGCAGGCCATTTGGGTGGCGGCGACGGTAACGATGCGGGACATGGAACACCTCGTCGAACGGTTGCGGACCGGTGCCGGATATTCATCGGCATTCCGGGGGATTCCGTGCGATCGGTCGCGGTCCAGTCGCGCGGATGGTACCGTTATATTCGATAAAAATCCGTTTTGAAAGGGATTTTTAGCGTTCACTCAGCGTGAGCAGGCTTTTAGTTCGATAACTATCGGCTTTTCAGGCGTCCTGGATGACGTCGCGCTTGGGCAGGCAGTGCGGCAGGTAGAGCCCCAGGTAGGCGTCGAACACGCGCATGCCTTCCTCGGCCAGGCGCGGGGTGATGTGGCCGTGCTGCTGCACGGAACGCGCGTAGACGCGGTCGCCCAGCTCCATGGCCAGGGAGAAGACGTTCAGGTCCTCGGGCAGGGCGGGCAGCGGGAAGTGGCGTTCGAACACGGCGTGCATCAGGTGGCCCAGCTCGATGTCCAGCTGGCGGTCGGCCTGGGTCACTTCGGTGAGCCCGTGCTGGGCGAGGATCAGCTGGCGGGCGGCGGCGTCGGCGTCGTAGATCGCCAGCATGCGCTCCTCGACGATCCGCGACAGGTCGCGCCAGCTGCCCAGTGCGGCGTGGTCCACCGGTTGCTGCAGGCTGGCGCGGAAGGCGGCGTGAACGTCGGCGGTCAGCGCTTCGAGGATCGCCGGGACGCTGGAGAAGAAGTGGTAGACGGAGGAGGGCGGCATCTCCGCCCGCTCGGCGACGCTGTAGATCGACAGGTTGGCCACGCCCTGTTCGGCGAGCAGGCCCCGGGCGGCGTCGAGGATGGCGGCGATGCGCAACTGGCTGCTGGCGCGGGGCTTGCGGGCGGTGGCAGGGCGGGACATCGGCGGCTCCTCGGCGGTGAGGCGCTATTGGACGCCAGCCGCCGGGGCCGGGGCAAGGGGCTCAGTCCGCCGGGGCGGGCTCGACTTTCAGCAGCACGCCGTCCTGGCCGACCACGCGGACGTGGCTGCCGGCCGGCAGGTCCGGGCCGACCACCAGCCACACCGAGTCGCCGGCGCGGATCTTGCCGCGCCCGCCCTCGATGGCCTGCAACAGGGTGAACTGCCGGCCCAGCAGCTCCTGGCCACGGCGGTTCAGGCCCGGCTGGTCGGAGGCGCGCACGGCCACCTGCTGGCGCCGCCACCAGTAGGCGGCGGTGGCCACGGCGAGCAGGCCGAAGAGCACGAACTGCGCCTGCCAGGGCAGGTCCGGCACGAAGAACACCAGGGCACCGACCCCGGCGGCGGCCAGGCCGATCCACAGCAGGTAGCCGCCGGCGCCGAAGACTTCGAGGATCAGCAGCAGGGTGCCGAGGGCCAGCCAGTCCCAGAAGGCGAGGTTCTGCAGGTACGCCAGCATGTTCAGCCCTTCTTGTCGCCGAAGGTGGCCTTGACGATCTCGCCGATGCCGCCGACCGAGCCGATCACCTGGCTGGCTTCCAGCGGCATGAGGATCACCTTGCTGTTGTTGGCGCTGGCCAGGTTGCCGAGGGCTTCGACGTACTTCTGGGCGACGAAGTAGTTCACCGCCTGGACGTTGCCGGTGGCGATGGCGTTGGACACCACGCGGGTGGCCTCGGCTTCGGCGGCGGCGGCCCGTTCGCGGGCTTCGGCTTCGAGGAAGGCGGCGGCGCGCTGGCCTTCGGCGCGGAGGATCTCGGCCTGCTTCTGGCCTTCGGCGGTGAGGATGGCGGCGGAGCGGGAGCCTTCCGCTTCGAGGATCTGCGCGCGCTTCAGGCGCTCGGCCTTCATCTGGCTGGCCATGGCTTCGACCAGGTCGTTGGGCGGGCTGATGTCCTTGATCTCGATGCGGGTGACCTTCACGCCCCAGGGGGCGGTGGCTTCATCCACGGTGTGCAGCAGGCGTTCGTTGATGGCGTCGCGCTGGCTGAGCATGGCGTCCAGCTCCATGGAGCCGAGCACGGTGCGGATGTTGGTCATCACCAGGTTGCGGATGGCGTGTTCGAGGTTGTTCACCTCATAGGCGGCCTGGGCGGTGTTGACCACCTGGAAGAAGCACACGGCGTCGATCTGCACCATGGCGTTGTCGGCGCTGATGGCTTCCTGCGGGGGGATGTCCAGCACGCTTTCCATGACGTTGACCCGGCGGCCGATGCGGTCCACCACCGGGACGATGATGTTCAGGCCGGGCTTGAGGGTGGTGGTGTAGCGGCCGAAGCGCTCGACGGTCCACTCGAAGCCCTGGGGCACGATCTTGAACCCCATGAAGACGATGGCCACCGCGAGGGCGACGAAGAGGATGACGACGGTACTGATGCCCATGCTGTACTCCTTGGCAGTGTGTCGGGCGGGGCGTTGCGCCCCGTGGTCCAGGTCGGTTGGCCCGGCACCTTTGCACAGCTCAGTGTGGCCTGCAAATACGCGGGGCGCCGCCGAGTACCGTGGTTATTTCTGTTCGCTCTGGGGGGTGACGCGCAGCACTTCCTCCACCGTGGTCTGGCCGGCGGCGATCTTCTGCGCGCCGGACAGGCGCAGGCTGCGCATGCCGTCCTTGAAGGCCTGGCGGCGCAGGGCGACGAGGTCGGTGTCGGCGGTGATCAGGCTCTTCACGCCGTCGCTCAGCAGCATGATCTCGTAGACCCCGGCACGGCCGCGGTAGCCGGTGTCGCGGCATTCCAGGCAGCCCACGGCGCGGTGTGCGCCGGTGGGCAGCGGGGCGCTCCAGGGGCGGGTGAGGTTCTGCCAGTCTTCTTCCTCCAGCTCCATGGGCGCCTTGCAGTGCGGGCACAGGGTGCGCACCAGGCGCTGTGCCATGACCCCGAGCAGGGTGGCGCGCAGCAGGTAGTAGGGCACGCCCAGCTCCAGCAGGCGGGTGATGGCGCTGGGGGCGTCGTTGGTGTGCAGGGTGGAGAGCACCAGGTGGCCGGTGAGCGCCGCCTGGATGGCCATCTCGGCGGTCTCCAGGTCGCGGATCTCGCCGACCATGATGATGTCCGGGTCCTGGCGCATCAGCGCGCGCACGCCGCTGGCGAAGCTGAGGTCGATGTTGTGCTGCACCTGCATCTGGTTGAAGGCGCCTTCGATCATCTCGATGGGGTCTTCGATGGTGCAGACGTTCACCTCGCTGGTGGCCAGCTGCTTGAGCGTGGTGTAGAGCGTGGTGGTCTTGCCCGAGCCGGTGGGGCCGGTGACCAGGATGATGCCGTTGGGCTGGTGGGTCATGCTCTGCCAGCGCTTCAGGTCGTCCTGGGAGAAGCCCAGCTGGTCGAAGCTCTTGAGCAGCACCTCGGGGTCGAAGATCCGCATCACCATCTTCTCGCCGAAGGCGGTGGGCAGGGTCGACAGGCGCAGTTCCACCTCGCCGCCGTCCGGGGTCTTGGTCTTGACCCGGCCGTCCTGGGGCTTGCGCTTCTCGGCCACGTTCATCCGCCCGAGGCTCTTCAGGCGGCTGACGATGGCCATCGTGACCTGGGGCGGGAACTGGTAGACGTTGTGCAGCACGCCGTCGATGCGGAAGCGCACGGTGCCCTGCTCGCGGCGCGGCTCGATGTGGATGTCGCTGGCGCGCTGCTGGTAGGCGTACTGGAACAGCCAGTCGACGATGTTGACGATGTGGGCGTCGTTGGCGTCCGGCTCCTGGTCGCTGGCGCCGAGCTTGAGCAGCTGCTCGAAGTTGCCCACGCCGCTGATCTTCTGGTCCACGGCGGTGGCGCCACTGACCGACTTGGCCAGGCGGTAGAACTCGGTGGTGAAGCGCTGCAGGTCGGCGGGGTTGGCCACCACGCGCCTGATGGGGCGCTTGAGCACGTGGGTGAGATTGCTCTCCCAGCTGTGCACGAAGGGCTGGGCGCTGGCGATGGTGACGCTCTCGCTGTCCACTGCCACGGCGAGGATCTTGTGGCGCTGGGCGAAGGCGTAGGACATCAGCGGGGTGACGGCGGCGACGTCGATCTTCAGCGGGTCGATGCGCAGGTAGGGCTGGCCGCAATAGTCGGCCAGCCACTGGGTGAGGGTCTCCAGCTCCAGCTTGCGGCCGGGGCGCTTGAGGTCGTCCACCTGCTGGCTGGCGAGGAACTCCAGCGGGTGCTGCTGGTTGTTCACCGCGCTGCGGCGGATGGCCAGGCATTGCTCGGCGGTGTCCTGGGCGATCCGGCCCTGGTTCACCAGCTCCCGGAGCAGGTCATTGAGATCCAGCCAGCGATCCTGGGCGGCCGATGCGAAAGCCGACATGCGTTCTCCTTGGTCGTGCAGTCCCGACGGGAAAGCGTAGTCAATGCGCCTTCCCCGCAGGGTGCCAAGGATGCCCGAAACCACCCTCCCAGGGCCAAGCTGTTTGCGTGACCCGGTCGGCAGCCTGACCGATCAGCCAGTAACCTGCAGCTCCACGCCGAGGATGCCGACCTGGCTGCGCAGGCGCCGGGCGATGACTTCGGCGCGGTGCAGCGGCAGGTCGGTGAGGACCACGTCGATGCGCAGGTCGTCGTCCAGGTGGCGGGCCTCCACCCGCAGCGGCAGCACCTGCAACTGGGCGAAGTGGCCGAGCAGGCGCAGCAGCAGGTCCGGCTCGGCGGCGGCGTGCACGGCGAAGCGCAGCGGGCGAGGGGCCTCGTGGGGCTTCCAGGGGTCGCTGCGCGTCCCTTCGGTGGACGGGCTTGCGGGCAGCGGCTGGCAGGCGGCGGATTCGCGTTCGAACATGGCGGGGGCTCCGGTTGGGATGGGCACAGTTTCCCAGCCGAAGCGGCAAAATATCTGCCTATATCGCGGGCTTATCTGGTTTTTTGCACATAGAATTTCCCCGTATTGCCTGATGAGGGGAAAAACATGCCTTTGGAGCTGGACGCCTACGACCGCCGCATCCTCGACCTGTTGCAGGAAGACGCCGGGCTTTCCACCGCCGAGATCGCCGAGCGCGTCGGGTTGTCCCAGTCGCCGTGCTGGCGACGCATCCAGCGGCTCAAGGAGGAGGGGGTGATCCGTCGCCAGGTCACCCTGCTGGACCGGCGCAAGATCGGCCTCAACGCGCAGATCTTCGCCCAGGTGAAGCTCAACGCCCACGGCCGCTCCAACCTCACCGAATTCGCCGAGGCCATGCGCGGCTTCCCGGAAGTGCTGGAGTGCCATGTGCTGATGGGGGCGGTGGATTTCATGCTGCGCATCGTCACCCGGGACATCGAGGCCTATGAGCGCTTCTTCTTCGAGAAGCTGTCCATGGTGCCGGGCATCCAGGAGGTGAACTCCATCGTCGCCCTGTCGGAGATCAAGTCCACCACCTGCTTGCCGGTGGAGGGGTAGTGCTGGAACCTTCATGGGCACCCTTGTAGGGGCGACTTCAGTCGCCAAGCGGGCCGTAGGCCCGCCCCTTGAGGTCACGACGGGACCGCTGCGCGGCCCTTTCGCGAATGAATTCGCTCCTACCGGGCGGGCCCACGGTGCACGGGACGGGACTGCTGCGCAGTCCTTGGGCGAATGAATTGGCTCTGTCTGCGTTAAGTGTTGCTAGAAGATTTGAACCCAGCTGATTGCCGAGCTCTGATGATGTTTCTGGTTTCGCCCCCCGGCGAGTCCTTTTTTTCAATCGCCAAAAAAGGAACCAAAAACGCTTGCCCCATCATCCGGCCCCGGCTTTGCCGGGGTTCCCTCACTCCATCGCCGCTCTGGGGGCCGGCGCGATGGGCCATCCATGGCCTGGCGCGCCTCTCGCGGCATCCATGCCGCTCGTCCCCCGGCGCAACGACTGCGTTCGGCCTCCTGGAGGGGCGTTGGCGGCTGCTCCAACTTCTTCGTCCAGCGCTTCGCCATGTGGTGCGCACGGGCTTTCGTAGGATGGGTCGGGCGGCGTTCCGCGAGCGAAGCGAAACCCATGCGGTGGCACGAACCCTTGGGCGCCCGGAAAGGGCCGTGCTTGAGCGCTTGCATTAAAGCCACAACAGCTAACGCAGACAGAGCCAATGAATTCGCCCCTACGGGAGCCGCCCATGAGCCGGCGTGCGTAGGGCGGACCGCGCTTCATCGGTCCACCTGGCGTGTAGCCCGGGCTTTAGCCCGGGAGCGGGGCGGACCATCCCCGGGCTGAAGCCCGGGCTACTGGATGTAAACCCCGCAGGCACAAAAAAGGCCGGCAGAGGCCGGCCTTTCTCGTTGTGCGGCGGGTCAGGCGTTGAGGCCGGTGGCCTCGTCGGCGCCGATGTGCACGTTCATGCACTGCACGGCGGCGCCGGCGGCGCCCTTGCCGAGGTTGTCCAGGCGGGCGACCAGGTTCAGGCGGTCGGCGGAGCCGAAGACGAAGAGGTCGACGCGGTTGGTGTCGTTGCAGCCTTGGACGTCGAAGAAGCCGCCGTCGAGGTTGCCGTCGTCACCGGCCGGCATCACCCGCACGAACTGTTCGCCAGCGTAGTGCTGGCGGTAGATCTCGGCGATCTCGGCGGCGCTGGCCTTGCGCGCCAGGCGCTCGGTGTAGAGCGGCACGGTCACGGCCAGGCCCTTGAGGAAGGGGCCGACGATGGGGTTGAACACCGGTGCCTGGGCCAGGCGAGCCTGGACGCGCATTTCCGGCAGGTGCTTGTGCTCCAGGCCCAGGGCGTAGGGGCGCGGGCTCATCAGCTTGGCGTCATTGCCGGCTTCGTACTGGGCGATCATGCCCTTGCCGCCGCCGCTGTAGCCGGTGAGGGAGAAGGCCGAGAGCGGGTAGTCGGCGGGCAGCAGGCCGGCATCGATCAGCGGGCGCACGGCGAGGATGAAGGCGCTGGCGTGGCAGCCGGGGACGGCGATGCGCTTGCTGGTGCGGATCTTCTCGCGCTGGCCGGCGGCCAGTTCCGGCAGGCCGTAGGCCCAGCTGTCGTCGGTACGGAAGGCGGTGCTGGCGTCGATGATGCAGGTGTTCGGGTTGGTCACCAGGGACACCGCCTCGCGGGAGGCGACGTCGGGCAGGCAGAGGAAGGCGACGTCGGCGGCGTTGAGGAAGCGCGCACGTTCGGCCGGGTCCTTGCGCTTGTCATCGGCGATGCGCAGCAGCTCCACGTCGGAACGGCCGGACAGGTAGTCGAGCAACCGGAGGCCGGTGGTGCCTTCCTGACCATCTACGAACACTTTGAAAACCATGGCGGACTCACTCGGTAAAGACGAAGGAACCCCAGCCGGGGCTGATGGGGCGTGCATTGTAACCAGGCCCGCAGGTCACGGCGATGGGCGTTCCTCGGCGGCCTTGCGGGCGGCGCCCGGGGGCGTCAGGCCCATGGAGACGTAGACACTGGTGAGGGCGTCGACGCCCATGTCGGCGGGGCGCACCCAGTCCACCGGGACGTAGAGCAGCCCGCCGCCCACCGGGATCGGCGCGGTGGGCACGAGGATGGCGCAGTAGGCGCGGCCTTCCAGCTCGATGGGCTCGGAGCTGGGCTGCAGTGCCAGCACGGCGGCGCCGTCGCCGCCGAAGAAGCACCACACCGGCTGCATGGTGGTGATGTCGGCGTTCTTGTCCTTGTCGAGCATGCCGACGAAGCGGTCGGCGACGTTGTAGACGTTGCCGATCAGCGGGGTGCGGCGCAGGGTCTGGTCGAACAGCCAGGCCAGCGGCCGGCGCAGGCCCAGCTGCACGGCGAGGCCCAGGGGGTAGAGGCTGCCCAGCAGCACCAGGGTGCCGACGAACCAGGCCAGGACCGGATTGCTGGCGAACGGCTGGCCGAGGGCGGCGAGCAGTTGGCCGATGAGGGTGGAGGGACCCACCAGGCGGTTCAGCAGGCTGACGATCCAGGCCAGCAGCGCCAGGGTCAGGACCAGCGGCAGCAAGGCCAGCAGGCCGGTGAACCAGGTGGTGATCAGGGAGCGGAGGCTGTGCTTGAACATGCGGGGGCTCCAGGCCCGCCACCCGGGGTGGCGGGCCGGCGTGTCACTTCAGCAGGTGTTTCCAGCCCTTCAGGGTCAGCAGGTGCTGGGCCTGGGCGCTGCGGGCTTCACGGCTGGCGTCGTCCAGGGGCTGGGCGGCCAGTTCGGCGAGCTTGCTCAGTTCGCCGAAGCAGCGGTCCACCTCGGGTACTTCCACCAGCACGCCACGGGCCAGGCGCAGCCAGACCAGCAGGCGCTCGATGCGCGGCAGCTGCTCGGCCAGGTCTTCCGGCTGGCGGCGGTAGCGGTCCAGTTGCAGGGCGACGGCTTCCTCGGCCAGCAGGCGCGGGAGCCAGCGGCCGATGGCGGCCTGGCCCTGGCGCTCGCCGCGGGCGTTGCGGCCCTGGGTCCAGCTGCGGCCCAGCAGCCAGCGCGAGGCTTTCAGGGAGAACAGGCCCCAGCGGGTGCCGGCCAGTTCCTCGGCGAAGCGCGCCGGGGCGGCCTGGCGCACGCTTTCGTCGTCCTGGCCGGCGTTGACCACCGGGCGCCAGTCGCCGATCAGCGCATCCAGCGCCTGGCGCAGCTCATGGCTGGTGGGGCGCGGGGCGGCCTGGCCGAGGCTGCCCAGCAGGGCGCGCAGGTCGACCAGTTGCTGCAGCCAGTCGGCCAGCAGCTTCCAGTGGCCGTTGAAGCGGTACTGCTCGGCCAGGCGCTGGCTGTTGCCCAGCAGGGTCCAGCCGAGGGCGGGGATGGTGTCGTCCAGCGGCTGTTCGAAGGCGAGTTCGGGGGCGGGCAGGCTGACGCTGTAGCTCTGGGCGTCATACAGGCGGTAGCCGCGCTCGGCCTTGCTGATGTCGCAGGGCATCAGCGGCAGGTCGGTGGCCAGGGCCTCGGCCAGCTCCAGCAGGGCCTCGGGCTCGCCCTGGCGCAGCTCCAGCTCCAGCTCGCAGATTTCTTCCGCCTGGTCGCCGGCGATGACCTTGCCCAGATCCAGGGCGGCTTCGATCACCACCTTGGCCTTGCCACGGCCCCAGGCCACTTCGGCGCGCTGGCGCACGAAGTCGGTGGTGAACAGCGGGGCCAGGGTCTTCTTGTCCAGCTCGGCAAGGCTGGCGGGCCAGCACTCGTCGCTGAGCTTCTTGGTGTCCAGCTTGGCCTTGGGCAGGTACCAGTCCCACTCGTTGCGCTCGGACAGCCCGGCCACGCTCTGGCCACGGGTCTTCAGGGTCTGGATGAACTGGTCGCCGTCGCGGCGCATGCGCAGCGCCACGCGGGCCTGGGCCAGGTCGCGGGCGGGGGTGTCGTAGTACTGGTTGAACAGTTCGCGGGTCTCCCAGCCACCCTTGATGCGCTTCTTCAGCAGCGGGTGGTCGCGGAGGGCGTCGAGGGTCTCGCGGCTGGCGCGGAGCTTGATTTCGGTTTCTTTCTGCATGGCCGGACTTTCTGGTGCAGCGCGGGATGGCTGTCGAGGGCGTGAAGTCTACAGCAGCGCGGCGGGGCCTGCCGGGTGGTTTCGCCAGCGGAGGCGCCTGCCTATGATGGGCGCTCGTCGGTGGAGAACCCCCATGCGCCTTCCAGACCTGAAGACCCAGTTCGCTGCGTTGATCGCCGCGCCCTCGGTCAGTTGCACCCAGCCCCATTGGGACCAGTCCAACCTGCCGGTCATCGAGCTGCTGGCCGCCTGGCTGGGCGAGCTGGGCTTCACCTGCGAGATCCAGACCGTGGCGCCGGGCAAGGCCAACCTGCTGGCCACCCTGGGCAGCGGCCCCGGCGGCCTGGTGCTGGCCGGGCACAGCGACACCGTGCCCTTCGACGCGGCGCTGTGGAAAACCGACCCGCTCGCCCTCACCGAGGTGGGCGATCGCTGGTACGGCCTGGGCAGCTGCGACATGAAGGGCTTCTTTCCGCTGGTGATCGAAGCGGTACGCGAGCTGGACGGGCAGGTGCCACGCCAGCCACTGATCGTCCTCGCCACCTGCGACGAGGAAAGCTCCATGTCCGGCGCCCGCGCCCTGGCAGCGGCCGGTCGGCCCCTGGCGCGGGCGGCGGTGATCGGCGAGCCCACCGGGTTGAAGCCGGTCCGCCTGCACAAGGGCGTGATGATGGAGCGCATCGACATCCTCGGGCAGAGCGGCCACTCCTCCGACCCGGCTTTGGGCCGCAACGCCCTGGAGGCCATGCACGAGGGCATCGGCGAGCTGCTGGCGCTGCGCCGCGAATGGCAGGCGCGCTTCCACAACCCGCTGTTCAACGTGGCGGGGCCGACCCTCAACCTGGGCTGCATCCACGGGGGCGACAACCCCAACCGCATCTGCGGCCAGTGCAGCCTGGAGTTCGACCTGCGGCCCCTGCCGGGCATGGAGCCCGAGGTGCTGCGCGAGGCCATCGGCCAGCGCCTGCGCCCGGTGGCCGAGCGCCACGGCGTGTCCCTGGACTACCGGCCGCTCTACCCGGCGGTGCCGCCGTTCGAGGAGCCGGCCGACAGCGAGCTGGTGCAACTCGCCGAACGTCTAACCGGGCATGCCGCAGAAGCGGTGGCCTTTGGCACCGAAGCACCGTATCTTCAGCACCTCGGCTGCCAGACCCTGGTGCTGGGCCCTGGCGACATCGCCTGCGCACACCAGCCCGACGAGCACCTCGAACTGTCACGGATCGCACCTACGGTGGCGCTGTTGCGTCAGTTGATCCGCCATTACTGCATCACCCCAACCCAACCAGGGCACCTCTGAAAACGTAGGCGAGGCCGTCAGCGCAAGGCAAAAACAGGCGAAAAAGCGCAGTTTACGTACGGTAAATGAGCATTTTGAGCCGGTTTTTAACGCCGCGATGACAACGCAGGTAGTTTTCAGAGGTGCCCGCCAGATGACTCCCCAGGAGGGCTTCCGCTGATGTTGCTGCGACGACGATAAACGCAACGCCACCTGCTCCGTTTCCGGAGTAGCACCGTTCATTTCGCCCCCGTCACAGGCATTCGGAATCCCATGCACGACTACGTCAACTGGCTGCGCCATGCTTCGCCCTACATCAACGCCCACCGGGACTGCACCTTCGTGGTGATGCTGCCCGGCGAGGGGGTTGCCCATCCGAATTTCGGCAACATCATCCACGACCTGGTGCTGCTGCACAGCCTGGGCGTGCGCCTGGTGCTGGTGCACGGTTCGCGCCCGCAGATCGAGGCACGCCTGGCCGCGCGCGGGCTGACCCCGCACTTCCACCGCGACCTGCGCATCACCGACGGCCCCACCCTGGAGTGCGTGATCGATGCCGTGGGCCAGCTGCGCATCGCCATCGAGGCGCGGCTGTCCATGGACATCGCCGCCTCGCCGATGCAGGGCTCGCGGCTGCGGGTCACCGGCGGCAACTTCGTCACCGCGCGGCCCATCGGTGTCGTCGACGGAGTCGACTACCACCACACCGGCGAGGTGCGCCGGGTCGACCGCAAGGGCATCGGCCGCCAGCTGGACGAGCGCTCCATCGTGCTGCTCTCGCCGCTGGGCTATTCCCCCACCGGGGAGATCTTCAACCTGGCCTGCGAGGACGTGGCGACCCGTGCCGCCATCGACCTGGGCGCGGACAAGCTGGTGCTGTTCGGTGCCGAACGCGGGCTGATCGACGAACACGGCCGGTTGGTGCGCGAGTTGCGCCCGCAGCAGGTGCCGCAGCACCTGGCGCGGCTGGGCAACGGCTACCAGGCCGAGTTGCTGGACGCGGCCGCCCAGGCCTGCCGCAGCGGGGTCAAGCGCAGCCACCTGGTGAGCTACGCCGAGGACGGTTCGCTGCTCACCGAGCTGTTCACCCGTGACGGTGGCGGCACCCTGGTGGACCAGGAGCAGTTCGAGTCCCTGCGCGAGGCCACCATCGACGACGTGGGCGGGCTGATCGAGCTGATCACCCCGCTGGAGGAGCAGGGCATCCTGGTGCGCCGTTCGCGGGACGTGCTGGAGCGGGAGATCGGCCAGTTCAGCATCGTCGAGCGTGATGGCCACATCATCGCCTGCGCGGCGCTCTACCCGATCGCCGATTCCGAGGCGGGGGAGCTGGCGTGCCTGGCGGTTAACCCGGAGTACCGCCATGGCGGTCGCGGGGACGAGCTGCTGGAGCGCATCGAGGAACGGGCCCGGGCCCTGGGCCTGAAGACCCTGTTCGTCCTCACCACCCGTACCGCCCACTGGTTCCGCGAGCGCGGCTTCCAGCCCAGCGGCGTTGAGCGCCTGCCGGCGGCGCGGGCCTCGCTGTACAACTACCAGCGCAATTCCAAGATCTTCGAGAAGGCGCTGTAACGACGCGGGCTGCGCACCTGGGGTGCGCAGCCCGGTGTGGGGCGGGGATCAGAAGCGGTCGCGGATCACGGCTTCGTCGAAGGCCAGCTTGCCGATGCGCGGCTTGGCCTCGATGGCTTGCTTGCCGACGGCGACCATCAGGCCGATGACGTGGTTCTCCGGCAGGTTGATCAGCTTGGCCACGGCGTCGAAGTCGAAACCGTCCATGGGGCAGCTGTCCAGGCCACGGCCGCGTGCAGCCAGCATCAGGGTCTGGGCCACCAGGCCGCAGCTGCGCATGGTTTCGTCACGTTGCACCTGGGGCTTGCCGCGGTAGTAGTTGTCGATGGCGCCGGCCATGAATTCCTGCACAGGTTGCGGCGCGTCGGCCCAGACGCGGGCGGCGTCCTGTTCCCAGGCGTCGAGGCGGGCGCAGACCACCACCAGCATCGAGGCTTCGGTCACCTGGGCCTGGTTCCACGCTACTTCGCGGATCTGCTGGCGCAGGGCGGGGTCGCTGACTTCCACCAGGCGCACGTGCTGCAGGTTGAAGGCGGTGGGGGCGAGCAGGGCCAGCTTCAGCAGTTCGTCCTTCTCTTCGCGGCTCAGGCTGTGCTGGGTGTCGTAGCCCTTGATGGCGCGGCGGGTACGGATGGCTTCGTCGATGTGCATGGTCGGCTCCTGGTCAGGCGCAACGGTGGAAAGGGTGCGCCATCCTAAGCAGGCCGGCGAACGCCGACCAGTGAGGAATGGCGATAAAACACATCGAATTCATCACCTCCGGGTATCGGCCAGTTGCTGGCGCACCTCGGCGTAGGGGTAGGCCTCCAGGGCGCCGAAGGCGGGCAGGCTGCGGGCCTTGAGGCGGGTGAACACCGGGGTGGCGATGCCGCAGAGCAGGCGGGTCAGGCAGTCGATGCTGGGGGCGCGGCCCTTGGCCTCGTGGTAGCGCTCGATGAAGGCCTGGCAGCGGCCTTCCAGATCCTGCCCGGCGAGGGGCGCCAGCGGTGCCGGCGGCGGCAGCACCGCCACCCGGCCGGCGCACACGGAGCAGTGGCCGCAGGCGGACGGGGCGGCCTGGTCGCCGAAGTAGCGGGCCAGCCGGGCGCTGAGGCAGGTGTCGCTGGCGAACAGCGCGAGCATGGCCTGGATGCGGGCGATCTCGCTGTCCTCCTGCTGGCGGAAGTAGCGGTAGAGCTCATCGGCCAGGGCCTCGGCGTCGAAGTCGGGCTGGCGCAGGGCGTAGACCTCGGTCATCTGCTTGCTCTCCAGCTCGATCCAGCCGCGCTCCTGGAAGAAGTCCAGGGCCTTCACGACCCGCGCACGCTCGGCGGCGTGGTCGCGGTAGAGCCGGTCGAAGTCCACGGTGCACCAGGTGCGCGCGCGGGTGGAGGTGTCCACCAGGGCCTGGACGAACTGCCGGCGCTCGCCCTCGAAGCGCGCCAGCAGCGCCTCGGGCTCGATCAGGTACTTGAAGCGGTATTCGGCAAAGTAGGCGAACAGCGGGGCGATCAGGCCGCGCAGCTCCAGCTGCACCAGCAGGGTCTTCAGCGGCAGGGGGCGGATGTTGCTCTGCTCGGAGAGGGCGCCGGCCATCAGCTCCCAGCGCCCGTCGGGGCCGGTGGCGCTGCGCAGTTCCTGCAGCACCTCGGCGATGCCGTCGCGCTCGGGGGTGTCGCCGTAGACGAAGTTCTCCAGCACGTTGAGGCCGTCGCGGTTGGCCAGCACCAGGCATTCCGAGGGTTGGCCGTCGCGGCCGGCGCGGCCGATCTCCTGGCTGTAGTTCTCCACCGACTTGGGCAGGTCGTAGTGCACCACCAGGCGGATGTCGGCCTTGTCGATGCCCATGCCGAAGGCGATGGTGGCGACCATCAGGTTCACCTCGCCGTTCATGAAGCGCCGCTGCAGGCCTTCGCGCACGCTGTGGTCGAGGCCGGCGTGGTAGGCGCAGGCGTCGATGCCCTGGCGGGTGAGGTGGGCGGCCAGCTCTTCGGCGCTCTTCTGCTGGGTGACGTAGACGATGCCGGGCCTGCCGGGCCGGGCCCGCAGCCAGTCCACCAGGTAGCGGCGGCGCTGCTCGCCGGCCACGGGCTCCACCTGCAGGTGCAGGTTGGGCCGGTAGAAGCCGGTGGTGACCACGTCGGCGGAGTCGATGGCGAACTTGCGCTGCATGTCGGCGATCACCGCCGGGGTGGCCGTGGCGGTGAGCAGCAGCACCTGGGGGATGCCGAACTCGCGCTGGTAGTCCGGCAGCTTGAGGTAGTCGGGGCGGAAGTTGTGGCCCCACTCGGAGATGCAGTGGGCCTCGTCCACCACCAGCAGGGAGATCGGCACCTGCTGGATGAAGTGGCGGAAGCGTTCGTTCTTCAGCCGCTCCACCGAGATCATCAGGATCTTCAGTTCGCCGCTGCGGGCGCGGGCCATGACCTCGGCAGCCTCTTCGCGGCTCTGGGCCGAGTCGATGCTGGCGGCGGCGATGCCGTGGGCGTGGAGGAAGGCCAACTGGTCTTGCATCAGTGCCAGCAGCGGCGACACCACCAGGGTCAGGTGCGGCAGGTGCAGCGCGGGCAGTTGGTAGCAGAGGGACTTGCCGGAGCCGGTGGGGAAGATCGCCGCGGCCGAGCGGCCGGCCAGCACGGCGCTGACGGCGGCCTCCTGGCCGGGGCGGAAGCGGTCGTAGCCGAAGACGCGGGCGAGGGTGGCGAGGGGCATGGCGTCACTCCGTGAGAGGGCTGGGGATGATGGACTATTTGTGGGGGGCGTTGGGCCGAGGGGGCAACCCGCCGGTACCCGCCCTGTGGCCATGGCCAGGCTGGTTATCGCGTTTGCGGATGTCTTCTGTTTCGCCCCGCCGGGCGAGTCACTTTTCTCAATCGTCGGAATGCCGCCCACAGAAAAGTAACCAAAAGGGCTCGCCCCTGCATCCGGGTCCCGCTTCGCGGGACTTCCCTCGCTCCGTCGCCGCTACGGGGGCCGGCGCGATGGGCCATCCATGGCCTGGCGCGCCTCTCGCGGCATCCATGCCGCTCGTCCCCCTGCGTAACGACTGCGCTCGGCCTCCTGAAGGGGCAGTTTCCCCGCCCCACCATCCTGGTCAGGTTTGGCTCCGGAGCGCGCTTCTATGCTGTGTAGATCGGGCAAGTCTATAGGGACACAAAAAATGAAAAAGCCGCCCGTAGGCGGCTTCTTCGTACAACGGGTCCCTTACAGCTTGGGACCGGCGTTGCGGATGGCGTCGGAGACGTCGAACTTCTTGAAGTTCTCGACGAATTTCTCGGCCAGGGCCTTGGCGGCCGCGTCGTAGGCGGCTTTGTCAGCCCAGGTGTTGCGCGGGTTGAGCAGCTCGGTCTCGACGCCCGGAACGGCCTTCGGCACGTCCAGGTTGATGATGTCCAGGTGCTCGGTCTCGGCACCCACCAGCGCGCCGCTCTGGATGGCTGCGATCACGCCACGGGTGGTGGGGATGCTGAAGCGCTTGCCGACGCCGTAGCCACCGCCGGTCCAGCCGGTGTTGACCAGGTACACCTTGGAGCCGAAGCCCTGGATGCGCTTGATCAGCAGTTCGGCGTACTCACCGGCCGGGCGCGGGAAGAAGGGGGCGCCGAAGCAGGTGGAGAAGGTGGACTTGATGCCGCCGCCGGAACCCATTTCGGTGGAGCCGACCAGGGCGGTGTAGCCGGACAGGAAATGGTAGGCCGCCTGTTCGTTGTTGAGGATGGAGACGGGCGGCAGTACGCCGGTCAGGTCGCAGGTCAGGAAGATGACCGCGTTCGGCTCGCCGGCACGGTTGGCTTCGACGCGCTTTTCCACCAGGTGCAGCGGGTAGGCGGCACGGGTGTTCTGGGTCAGGCTGTCGTCGCTGTAGTCGGGCAGGCGGGTTTCCGGGTTGAGCACGACGTTTTCCAGCACGGCGCCGAACTGGATGGCTTTCCAGATTACCGGCTCGTTCTTCTCGGACAGGTCGATGCACTTGGCGTAGCAGCCGCCTTCGACGTTGAACACGGTGCCCACGCCCCAGCCGTGCTCGTCGTCACCGATCAGGTAACGGCTCGGGTCGGCGGAGAGGGTGGTCTTGCCGGTGCCGGACAGGCCGAAGAACAGGGTGGTGTCGCCGTCTTCGCCGACGTTGGCGGCGCAGTGCATCGGCAGCACGTCTTTTTCCGGCAGCAGGAAGTTCTGCACGGAGAACATGGCTTTCTTCATCTCACCGGCGTAGCGCATGCCGGCGATCAGGACTTTCTGCTGGGCGAAGTTGAGGATCACGCAACCGTCGGAGTTGGTGCCGTCACGCTCGGGCTCGCAGACGAAGTTCGGGGCGTTGATGATCTGCCATTCCTGGCGGCCCTGCGGGTTGTACTGCTCGGGGTTGATGAACAGGCAGCGGCCGAACAGGTTGTGCCAGGCGGTCTCGGTGGTCATCTTGACGGCCAGGTAGTGCGCGGGGTCGGCACCGACGTGCACGTGGGAGACGAAACGCTCGCGTTCGGTCACATAGGCTTCGACACGGGCCCACAGTGCATCGAACTTGTCCGCCGGGAAGGGACGGTTGATGGCGCCCCAGGCGATCTTGGCGTCGGTGCTCGGCTCCTGGACGATGAAGCGGTCAGCCGGAGAACGGCCGGTGCGATGGCCGGTCTGCACGACCAGCGAACCGTTGGCGGCCAGTTCACCTTCGCCACGGCGGATGGCTTCTTCGACCAGTTGCGCGGCGCTGATGTCGGTGTACACGGCTTTAGTGGCTTGCGTCATGTGGTTCCCCGTCGGCCAGAGGCCGAGTCCTCCAATGCGAAATGTAGTGAGCCTTGCGACCCGCTACAGCGAAAAAAGTGCGCCGGATTATGCCAGAGGAAACCGGGCGATTGCGAGATGACTGGATGTAAGGCACGTCCTGCCTGGGTTCCAGGCGAAATCAGGGGGTGCTGGAGGGGTTCTCCGTGACCACTCATCGGGGGCCGAAAGGCCGCTACAAGACTTGAATCGCACCCGCCGGTCACGTTCCGGACCGCAGCCGCTGAAGTGACGATGCAGCGGGGGCCCCGGCGACATATCCACAGGGGCGCCCTCGCTACAAATGGGTAGCAGCCTTACGAATTCCGCCGAACGGTACTCAGTGGCGGGTTTCCGACGGCGCGCGGCTGCCGCCACCGGCGAACAGCTGGGCTACGTCGGCGGCGTCGAAGCGGTAGCGCTGGTTGCAGAACTGGCAGTCGATCACCACGGCGCCGCCCTGTTCCTCCACCAGGGCCTCGGCGTCGGCCTGGCCGAGGCTGACCAGGGCATTGGCCGAGCGCTCCCGCGAGCAGCTGCAGTGGAAGCGCAGCGGGCGGGGGTCGAACAGGCGCACGGTCTCTTCGTGGAACAGGCGGTGCAGCACGGTTTCGTTGTCCAGGCCCAGCAGTTCCTCGGCGGTGAGGGTGTCGGCCAGGGTGGTCAGGTGCTGCCAGCTGGCGGCACGGGCTTCCGGGTCCTTCAGGCGGTCGGCGGGCAGGGCCTGCAGCAGCAGGCCACGGGCGTTGCGGCCGTCGGCGTTGAGCCAGAAGCGGGTCGGCAGCTGTTCGGAGTTGGCGAAGTAGGTGGACAGGCACTCGGCCAGGTTGGCGCCTTCGAGGGTGACGATGCCCTGGTAGCGCTGGCCCTGACGGGGGTCGACGGTGAGGGTCAGCACGCCTTCGGGCATCAGCTGCCGCAGGTCGGCGTCGGCGCCGATCTGCTCGGCGTGGTAGCGGGCGATGCCGCGGATCTCGCGCTCGCTGGAGCACTCCACCATCAGCAGCGGCACGGCCCCGCTGGAGCGCGCCTGCAGCACCAGCAGGCCGTCGAACTTCAGGGTGCCCACCAGCAGCGCGGCGGCGGCGAGCATCTCGCCCAGCAGCTGGGCCACCGGTTCCGGGTAGGGGTGCTTGGCCAGGACGTGGGTGTAGCTCTCTCCCAGGGAGACCATTTCACCGCGTACGTCGGTGTCGTCGAAGATAAAACGCTGGGAATTGTCGGAAATAGGCATGGGGGCAACCACAAGAGGGTGACAGATCGGTGACAGCGCACTATAAAGCGCGCCATTCCGCTGCCCGCGATAGATGAGGATGGGAATTTTATGGAGAAACCAATGCGCGTCCAAGCCTCCTGGCGATGGCCGGCCCTGCTCGGGCTGCACCTGCTGGCGGCCCTGGTACTGGCCAGCTGGCTGTGGCCGACCACCCGTGAACTCTGGGACCTGGCCGACGATGCCGCCTACCGGGCGCTGAACGGCTCTCTCGAAGGCCGTCCGGTATGGATGGCGCTCTGGGCCTTCGCCAGCACCCGCCTGTTCGACGTCCTCGCCGGCGGCCTGATGCTGGCGCTGCTGATCCGCCAGGACTGGACCTTCCGTCGCCACGAGCTGCGCCCGGCACTGTTCACCTTCATCGCCCTGCTGGCCATGCTGCTGGTGGTGCGCTCGCTGTTCACCAAGATCGGCGTGCACTTCGGCTGGCAGCACGCGAGCCCTTCGGTGGTGCTCGGTGGTATCCAGCTGAGCGACCAGTTCCCGCTGCTGGAAAGCGTGTTCGAGGTGAAGGACCGTTCCAGCCGCAGCTTCCCGGGGGACCACGCTTCGGTGCTGATGCTCTGGGGCCTGTTCATGGCGATCTTCGCCCGTGGCTGGAAGCGCGTGACCGTGCTGGCCATCGCCACGGTGCTGATGCTGCCGCGCCTGGTGGCCGGTGCCCACTGGCTGACGGACGATGTGGTCGGTGGCCTGGTGATCACCCTGGTGGTCATCGCCTGGGGCTTCTGCACCCCGGCCGGCAGCCACCTGGCGCACCTGCTGCAGTGGCTGGCCAGCCCGGCGCTGCGCCTGGGCGGCTACATCCCGCTGGTGAACCGCCTGGCGCTGCTGGACACCAAGCGCCTGCGCTGACCTACTCGGCGGCGCCGCGCAGGGAATGGATCTGCCGGCGCTGCTTCTTGGTGGGCCGTCCGTCGGTCTGCACCCCCAAGGCCCCGGCCTTGCGCAGGGCGGCCGCTTCTTCACGACGGGCGATGCTGTCCGCCGTCTCTTCGTACAGCGCCTGGGCCTCGGGCGCGCCCCGGCGCACCATCGACAGGGCACGAACCACCACGGTGCGTTCGTCGAAGCCGGTGCGGATCACGTACTCGTCGCCGATCCGTGGCTCCTTGCCCGGCTTGCAGCGCTCGCCCCGGTGATGGACCTTGCCGCCCTCGATGGCCTCCTTGGCCAGGGCGCGGGTCTTGTAGAAGCGCGCGGCCCAGAGCCACTTGTCCAGGCGCACCTTGTCGTCGTCTTTCTCGCGCATCGTTGCTTTCCCTCCGGGGCACCCTGCGGGCGCCCGCACATCGTCGGCCGGTGGCGGATGCAGTTGTCACACGGCCCATCTAGAATGCCGGCAACTCTACCGGAATCCCCGCCGTGAAGACCTTCGATCACCTCTCCGTGGTCGGCCTGCGTGAATGGATCGCCCTGCCGGAGCTCGGCATGGTCGGTCTGCGAGCGAAGGTCGACACCGGGGCGAGCACCTCCAGCCTGCACGCCAGCGACATCGTGCCCTTCGAGCGCGATGGCGAGCGCTGGGTGCGCTTCACCGCGCACCTGGGCACCCTGGTGCAGCGGCGCCACCGCTGCGAGGCGCGGCTGGTCTCGGTGCGCACGATCAAGAGTTCCAACGGCCAGGCCCAGAGCCGCTACGTCATCAGCACCACCGTGGTGCTGGGCGATCGCGCCTGGCCCATCGAGTTCACCCTCGCCTGCCGCAAGGCCATGCGCTACCGCGTGCTCATCGGCTCCAAGGCCCTGGTGGACGGGCAACTGGTGGTCAACCCCGCCCTCAGCTACGTACAGGACAAGCCGACCCTGCCGGCGTTCGATTCCCTACCAGGTGCCCAATGAAGATTGCCGTGCTGTCGCGCAACCCGCGTCTGTATTCGACCCGTCGTCTGGTGGAGGCCGGCCAGCAGCGCGGTCACGAGATGGTGGTCATCGACACCCTGCGGGCCTACATGAACATCGCCAGCCACAAGCCGCAGATCCACTACCGTGGCCGTGCCCTGGAGGGCTTCGACGCGGTGATCCCGCGCATCGGCGCCTCGGTCACCTTCTACGGCTGCGCCGTGTTGCGGCAGTTCGAGATGATGGGGGTCTACCCGCTCAACGAGTCCGTCGCCATCTCCCGTTCGCGGGACAAGCTGCGCTCCCTGCAACTGCTTTCGCGCAAGGGCATCGGCCTGCCGGTGACCGGCTTCGCCCACTCGCCGGACGATATCCCCGACCTGATCCGCATGGTCAACGGCGCCCCGCTGGTGATCAAGGTGCTGGAAGGCACCCAGGGCATCGGCGTGGTGCTGTGCGAGACGGAGAAGGCTGCCGAATCGGTGATCGAGGCCTTCATGGGGTTGAAGCAGAACATCATGGTGCAGGAGTACATCCGCGAAGCCGGTGGCGCCGACATCCGCTGCTTCGTGGTGGGCGACAAGGTGATCGCCGCGATGATGCGCCAGGCCAAGCCCGGCGAGTTCCGCTCCAACCTGCACCGGGGCGGCACCGCCAGCCTGATCAAGATCACCCCCGAGGAGCGCATGACCGCGATCCGCGCGGCCAAGGTCATGGGCCTGTCGGTGGCCGGGGTGGACATCCTGCGCTCCAACCACGGCCCGCTGGTGATGGAGGTGAACTCCTCGCCGGGGCTGGAGGGCATCGAGACCACCACCGGCAAGGACGTCGCCGGCATCATCATCGAGCACCTGGAAAAGCACGCCGGCCCCAACCTCACCCGCACCAAGGGCAAGGGCTGAGGCCCGTCCAGCCGTTCCTCAGGCCGAGTCGGCCAGGGCGCGCTCGCGGCGCTGCAGCCAGGCCAGGAAGGCCGGCCCGTCCAGCGGCTCGCTGATGTGAAAGCCCTGGCCCAGGGCACAGCCCAGACGGCGCAGGGACTGGTACTGGGCGTCCGCCTCGATGCCTTCGGCCACGCATTCCAGGCCCAGGTTGCGGCCGATGGCGAGAATGGTCTCCACCAGTGCCGCGTCGCTGCCCTCTTGCTCCAGCCCCTCGACGAAGCTGCGGTCGATCTTCAGCCGGTCCAGCGGCAGGCGCTTGAGGTAGATCAGCGAGGAGTAGCCGGTGCCGAAGTCGTCGATGGCGAAGCGCACCCCCAGCTGCTTCAGCTCCAGCATGGCGGCGATGCAGCGTTCCACGTCCTCCATCAGGCTGCCTTCGGTGATCTCCAGCTCCAGCGCATGGGCCGGTACGCCGTGACGTTGCAGGCAGTCGCGGACCCGCTCGACGAAGTCCGGCTGTCGCAGGTCGCGGGGGCTGATGTTGATCGCCAGCACCAGGGCGGGCCGGTGCGGCAGCCACTGGGCGAGGTTGGCGCAGGCCTGATCCAGCACCCAGTTGCCCAGTTCGAGGATCAGACCGGTCTCTTCCGCCAGGGGGATGAACTGCGCCGGTGACACCACGCCGCGGCTGGGCGTGCGCCAGCGCAGCAGCGCCTCGGCGCCCACCACCTGGCCGCCGGCCAGTTCCAGCTGCGGCTGGAATTCCAGGAACAGCTGGCCCCGCGCCAGGGCCTGGCGCAGGTCGCTCTGTAGTTGCAGGCGCTGGTCGATGGCGGCCTGCATGGCCGGGGCGAAGAAGTGCAGCGCATTGCGCCCGCCCTGCTTGGCCCGGTACATGGCGGTGTCGGCCTGCTTGAGCACGTCGGCGGCGCCCTGGCCGTCGAAGGGATGCAGGGCGATGCCGATGCTGGCGCTGACCGCCAGCTCATGCTCGCCCACGCGGTAGCTGCCGCGCAGGCTCTGCAGCAGCTTGGCGCCCACCTCGGCGGCGTGGTCGGCCGCACCGTCGGCCTCCGGTGCCAGGGCCTCCAACAGCACCACGAACTCGTCGCCGCCCAGCCGCGCCAAGGTGTCCTCGGCGCGCAGGCATCCGGCCAGGCGAGCGGTGACCTCCCGCAGCAGGGCGTCGCCCACCGGGTGGCCGAGGCTGTCGTTGACGGTCTTGAAGTGGTCCAGGTCGATGAACAGCAACGCACCGAAGCGGCTGTCGCGAACCTCGCGGGCCATGGCGTGCTGCAGGCGGTCCAGCAGCAGGCGGCGGTTGGGCAGGCCGGTGAGTTCGTCGCTGTAGGCCAGGCGCTCGATCTCGCGCTGGTAGCGCTGGCGCTCGGAGATGTCGGTGATGCTCAGGCGGATCAACTGCCGGTCGCGGCCCGGCAGGCGCACCAGACGCACCTCGCAGGGGCGCACGCGCCCGGCGAAGTCGCGCATCAGCCACTCGAAAAGCGGCGCTTCGCCGGCCAGGGCGGCGCGGGCGTGGGCGCGGCCGACCTCCTGGGAGCTGCGCCCGTCGGCCTGGTAGGGCGGGCTGAAGCTGTCGGGCATGCGCCCGAGCAGCTGCTCGCGGGGCAGGCCGTAGAGCCGCGCGGCGTTCTCGTTTGCATCGGTGATGCCGCGTTCCAGGTCGAACACCAGGATCGCCTCGGGGGCGTGTTCCACCAGCACGCGGTAGCGGTCCTCGGCCTCGCGCCGGGCGCTGACGTCCTCCACCAGGATCAGCAGGGCGTACAGCCGGCCCTCGGCATCGCGCACGCCACGGACGTTGACGCGGGTGTCCACCGCGCTGCCGTCCGGGCGCAGGAAGCGCTTGTCCAGTTCGTAGCCGTCGCGCAGGCCCTGGCGCAGCTCCACCAGCAGCTCGCTTTCCTGGGGGCGGTCGTCCGGGTGGGTGATGCTCATCCAGTCGTGGCCCTGCAACTGCTCGCGGGAGCGCCCGAGGATGCTGCACAGCTTGAAGTTCACTTCCTGCCAGCCCTGTTCCGGCGAGCACAGGGCCATGCCCATCAGCGGGGCTTCGAAGAACAGGTGCAGGTGCTCGTCGCGCTCGCGCTGGCGGCGTTCGGTGCGCTTCTGCTCGGTGAGATCCTGCACCGCACCGTAGATGCGCATCACCTGGTCGCCGTCGCTCTCGGCCAGGCCCTTGAAGCGCAGGGTGCGCGGAATGCCCTTGGCGCTGGTGATGCGCAGCTCCAGGTCGAAGGGGGTGCCGGTCTCCTGCACCCGCTGCAGGGTGGCTTCGGCCTGCTGGCGGCTGGCGGCGTCGAAGAACTCCAGCACCCGTTCGAAGCTGGGGGCGCCGTCGGCGGGGTCGAGGTCGAAGATGCGGAAGGTGCCCTCGCTCCAGAACAGCGTGCGTGCCGGCAGCTGCAGCACCCAGCCGCCGAGGTCGGCGATGGCTTCGGTCTGGCTCAGCAGGTGGGTCTGGCGCAGCAGTTCCTCGCGGCGCATGGCCAGCTCCTCGGCCAGCAGCTCGCGGGTGCTGACGTCGTGCTGCAGGGCGACGAAGTGGCTGATGCCCTCGCCGTCGCGCATCGGCGCCAGGGTCACCTCGTTCCAGAACAGGCTGCCGTCCTTGCGGTAGTTGCGCAGGATCGCCTGGGTCGGCTTGCCCTGCTCGATGGCGGCGCGCAGGTACCGCAGGGCGGGCTGGTTGCGGTCGTGCCCGACGAGGAAGCGGCAGTTGCGGCCGAGGGCATCTTCGCGGCGGTAGCCGGTGATGCGCTCGAAGGCGCTGTTGCAGTAGATCAGCGGGAAGTCGGGGTCACGGGCATCGGCGATGGTGACGCCCAGCGGGGTCGCCTCCATGGCCAGGCTGGTCATGGCCAGCTCGCGCTGCATCTCGGCGCGGCGCCGCAGGTTCAGGCGCAGGTCGCTGAGGCTGCGGCCCACCAGCAGGGCGGAGACCATCAGCAGCAACACGCTGAACTGCAGCTCGATGCGCCGCGTCTCCAGCCACTGGCTGGCCTCGCCGAGCTCGCGCAGGGCCGGCAGCGCCAGCACGCTGATGGTGGTGACCACCGCGCCCCAGAGTGCGCCGCTGAAGCCCCAGCCGAGGGCCAGGCCGAGGATCGCCAGGCCGATCACCGGCAGGGTCATGGGCAGCGGCATCACCGCCATCAGCAGTGGCAAGGCCACCGCCGGCAGCAGCAGGACGGGCCAGGGCGGCAGGCGGCGGATGGCCTCCGGCAGCGGCTCGTAGACGCCGAGCGCCCAGCCGTTGCGGCGCAGCCAGGGGGTGCCGTAGACCAGCAGCGGCAGGCTCAGCACCAGGGTGGTGAGGCTGTCGCCCATCCACATCTGCAGGCTGGCCAGCAGCCAGGCCTGGCGGGTGATGACGCTGGTGGCCAGCAGGCTGGCCTGGACGCCGAGGCTGACCAGGGTCACCGGCACCAGCACGCCCAGCAGCATGAAGCGCAGCAGGCTGGCGAAGTCCGGCAGGCCGGCCTCGGCCTGGTGCCGGCGCAACAGCAGCCAGGCGACGCCGATGGAGAGGGTTTCGGGCAGGGCGTAAAACGGTGCCAGGTGCCAGTCCAGCCCCCACAGCGGGATGCTCGCGAGGGCGTTGAGGTAGACGCTGGCCAGTACCCGGGGGCCCCACCAGAGGGTCAGCACCAGGCCGAGGGCGAATGGCAGGTACCAGAGCGCGACACCGCCCGAAATCTGGGTGCCCAGCGACATCCAGGTGGCCAGGTGCAGCAGGGGCAAGGGCACCCACCAGGTCCATCGGGGCGCAAGGGCGTGGGCGTCGGGCATGGGGGCCTCTTGTCGACGCAGGGCTGGGCAGGGTTCAGGGCGCCTAGAGTACGTGGATCAGGGCAAAGTGACACTATCGAAATGAGCGCCGTTGCGGCGCGTCGACAGAAGGCAGGCGGGCCCCGGGCCGGCCAGGCGACCCGGGGCTGCGGTGGGGTGGACTCAGGCTGCGTCGCGCGGCAGCAGCAGCCCCAGGGGCAGGCAGACGCGGGCTTCCAGGCCGCCGCCGGAGCGGTTGCGCAGCTCGACGCTGCCGCCGTGCTGGGCGGCGATGCGCTTCACGATGGCCAGCCCCAGGCCGGTGCCCTTGCCGCCCCGGGCGCGGTCGCCGCGGATGAAGGGGTTGAAGATGTCGCCCAGCTCGGCCGGGTCGATGCCCTGGCCGCGGTCCAGCACGCTCAGCACCACGTAGGGCGCAGCGTGGTCGCCGGCCACGTAGGCCGCCACTTCCACGCCGTTGTTGCCGTAGCGCAGGGCGTTCTCGATGAGGTTGGCGAGCAGGCGCTTCATCGACACCCGGCGCAGCGGTACCGGCGGCACCGGCTCCAGGCACAGGCGCACCTGTTCCTCCTGCTGGTTGTAGGGCGCCACCACCTCGCGCACCAGTTCGCCCAGGTCCATTTCCTCCACGCGTTCGTCGCGGCCATCGCGGATGAAGGCGAGGAACTGGTCGAGGATGGCGTCCATGTCCTCGATGTCGCGGACCATGTCCTCGGTCAGCTCCGAGTCGGCGCTCATCAGCTCCAGGGACAGCCGCAGGCGGGTCAGCGGCGTGCGCAGGTCATGGGAGACGCCGGCCAGCATCAGCTCGCGCTCGCGGGCGGCCTGCTCGACGTCCTCGGCCATCTGGTTGAAGGCGCGGTACACCTCGGTCATCTCGCTGGGCGTGTCGCTCACCGGCAGGCGCACGCTGCGGCCCTGGCCGAGGTGGCGGGCGGCGAACACCAGGCGCTTGAGCGGGGCGTTGAGCTGGCGCACGAAGATCCAGGCGGCGGCGGTGGACAGCAGGCCGATGCCGAGGAACCAGCCGAGCACGCTCCAGATGCGCTGGCCGCGCAGCGGGTGCGGGTAGAGCGGGATGCGCACCCAGTCCGGGCCGAGGCTGGGAGCATGGACCCAGAGCGCCGGCGGGCTCTTGGCGCGCAGGCGGACTTCGGTCTGCGGGCCCAGTTCGGTCTGCATCTGCCGTTCGAAGATCTCGCTGTAGGGCCAGTGCTGTTCTGTCTGTGGCACGTCCTCCTGGCTCACCCGGGCCAGGCCGGCGGCGCGGGCCAGCTGGTCGCGCTCGCCCTCGCTGGCGGCCCAGTAGGCACGCAGGGTCAGCGCCGCGCCGTGGCTGTACTGGCGGTCCACCAGCACGTCCTCGTTCATCATCAGGTACACCAGGGTCAGCGCCTTGGAGAACAGCACGACGATGAGCACCAGCCAGAGGGTGCGGGAGAAGAAGCTCTGCGGGAACCAGTAGGGCGCTTTCATGGGCGGGCGGGTGCCGGGGGCGGACGTGCCGCGCGGGGGGCGCGCGGCGGGAAGGTTCACTTGTTGCCGTCCGGCACGAAGACGTAGCCGACGCCCCAGACGGTCTGGATGTAGCGCGGCTTGGACGGGTCGGGTTCGATCAGCCGGCGCAGGCGCGAGATCTGCACGTCGATGGAGCGCTCCAGGGCGTCCCACTCGCGGCCACGGGCCAGGTTCATCAGCTTGTCGCGGGTCAGCGGTTCGCGGGCGTGCTGGACCAGGGCCTTGAGCACGGCGAACTCGCCGGTGGTGAGCATGTGCACGTCATCGCCGCGCTTGAGCTCGCGGGTGGCCAGGGACAGCTCGTACTCGCCGAAGCTGACCACCTCGTCCTCGCTGGACGGCGCGCCCGGCACCTGGGGCGCCTGGCGGCGCAGCACGGCCTTGACCCGGGCCAGCAGCTCGCGCGGGTTGAAGGGCTTGGCCAGGTAGTCGTCGGCGCCCAGCTCCAGGCCCTGGATGCGGCTGGATTCGTCGCCCTTGGCGGTGAGCATGATGATCGGCACCTGGTTGTTCGAGGCGCGCAGGCGGCGGCAGGCGGAGAGGCCGTCCTCGCCAGGCAGCATCAGGTCCAGCACCAGCAGGTGGAAGAGCTCGCGGGCCAGCAGGCGGTCCATCTGCTCGACGTTTTCCACCGCGCGCACGCGGTAGCCCTGTTCCTCGAAGAAGCGTTCGAGCAGACGGCGCAGGCGCGCGTCGTCGTCGACGATCAGGATCTTTTCACCCTCGGCGTTGGGGATGCTGCTCATGGTCACTCCAGATTCTTCGGCGCGGCATTATCGCTCAGGCCACCGGTGCGGCGGCCCGTCCATTGTTAGCAGATTTTTCCCCCAACGGTTCCCTGGCCGGCGCGGGCCGGTGTTTATAATGCGCCGCTCTTTTGCCCGGCCGGGCCCTTGCCGGCCGGTTCTTCCGTTGCTTACAGGTGTGTTTTTTCTCAATGGACAGCATCAACAACCGTATCGCTGAAGAGCTGGGTGTACGCCCGCAGCAAGTCGCCGCCGCCGTTGCCCTGCTCGACGAGGGCTCCACCGTGCCCTTCATCGCCCGTTACCGGAAGGAAGTCACCGGCAGCCTGGACGACACCCAGCTGCGCACCCTGGAAGAGCGCCTGCGCTACCTGCGCGAGATGGAGGACCGCCGTGGCGCGATCCTCGCCAGCATCGAGGAGCAGGGCAAGCTGACTCCGGAACTGGCCCGCGAGATCAAGCTGGCCGACACCAAGACCCGCCTTGAAGACCTCTACCTCCCCTACAAGCAGAAGCGCCGCACCAAGGGCCAGATCGCCCTGGAAGCCGGCCTGGGCGAGCTGGCCGATGCGCTGTTCGCCGACCCGAGCCTGGCCCCGGAGGCCGAGGCCGCGCGCTTCATCGATGCCGAGAAGGGCTTCGCCGACACCAAGGCCGTGCTGGAAGGCGCCAAGTACATCCTCATGGAGCGCTTCGCCGAGGACGCCACCCTGCTGGCCAGCCTGCGCAGCTACCTCAAGGACAACGCCACCCTGTCCGCCCGCCTGGTGGCCGGCAAGGAGCAGGAAGGCGCCAAGTTCAGCGACTACTTCGAGCACGACGAAGCCCTCAAGGGCGTGCCGTCCCACCGTGCCCTGGCGATCTTCCGCGGGCGCAACGAGGGCGTGCTGAGCATCGCCCTGAAGGTGGGCGAGGAGCTGCCGGGCACCATGCACCCCTGCGAGGTGATGATCGGCGAGCGCTTCGGCGTGAAGGACCAGGGCCGCGCCGCCGACAAGTGGCTGGGCGAGGTGGTGCGCTGGACCTGGAAGGTCAAGCTCTACACCCACCTGGAGACCGACCTGCTGGGCGAGCTGCGCGAAGCCGCCGAGACCGAGGCGATCAACGTCTTCGCCCGCAACCTGCATGACCTGCTGCTGGCCGCCCCGGCCGGCCCGCGCTGCACCCTGGGCCTGGACCCGGGCCTGCGCACCGGCTGCAAGGTGGCCGTGGTGGATGCCACCGGCAAGCTGCTGGACACCGCCACCGTCTACCCCCACGTGCCCCACAACAAGTGGGACGAGACCCTGGCCACCCTCGGCAAGCTCTGCGCCAAGCACGGCGTCGAGCTGATCGCCATCGGCAACGGCACCGCCAGCCGCGAGACCGACAAGCTGGCCGGCGAGCTGGTGCGCAAGCTGCCGGGCCTGAAGCTCACCAAGATCATGGTCAGCGAGGCCGGCGCCTCGGTGTACTCCGCCTCGGAACTGGCGGCCAAGGAATTCCCCGAGCTGGACGTGTCCCTGCGTGGCGCCGTCTCCATCGCCCGCCGCCTGCAGGACCCGCTGGCCGAGCTGGTGAAGATCGATCCGAAATCCATCGGCGTTGGCCAGTACCAGCACGACGTGTCACAACTGCAGCTGGCGCGCAGCCTGGACGCCGTGGTCGAGGACTGCGTGAACGCCGTCGGCGTGGACGTGAACACCGCTTCCGCCGCCCTGCTGGCGCGCATCTCCGGCCTCAACAGCACCCTGGCGCAGAACATCGTCACCTACCGTGACGCCAACGGCGCGTTCAAGACCCGCGACGAACTGAAGAAGGTCAGCCGCCTCGGCGAGAAGACCTTCGAGCAGGCCGCCGGCTTCCTCCGCGTGATGAGCGGCGACAACCCGCTGGACGCCTCGGGCGTGCACCCGGAGACCTACCCGCTGGTGCAGCGCATCGCCGCCGACACCGGCCGCGACATCCGCACCCTGATCGGCGACTCGGGCTTCCTCAAGCGCCTGGACCCGGCCAAGTTCACCGATGAGACCTTCGGCCTGCCCACCGTCACCGACATCCTCAAGGAACTGGACAAGCCCGGCCGCGACCCGCGCCCCGAGTTCAAGACCGCCGAGTTCCAGGACGGCGTCGAGAGCCTCAAGGACCTCAAGCCCGGCATGGTGCTGGAAGGCGTGGTGACCAACGTCACCAACTTCGGCGCCTTCGTCGACATCGGCGTCCACCAGGACGGCCTGGTGCACATCTCCGCGCTGTCGGAGAAGTTCGTCAAGGACCCGTACGAGGTGGTCAAGGCCGGCGACATCGTCAAGGTCAAGGTCATGGAGGTGGACATCCCGCGCAACCGCGTCGGCCTGTCCATGCGCATGAGCGACACCCCTGGCGAGAAGGTCGAGGGCCCGCGCGGCGGCGGTCGTCCGCAGGGCGGCCAGCGCCCTGATCGCGGTGCCCCGCGCCAGCAGCAGGCGGCCCCGGCGAACAACGCCATGGCCTCGCTGTTCGCCAACGCCAAGCAGATCAAGAAGAAGTAAGGCCATGGCACTCGATGACCCGCAGACCGCCAGCGCCTTCAGTCGGCTGCTCGGCATCGAAGCGGTGAGCCTCGGCGACGGTGTCGCCGAGGCCCGCCTGCCCATGGGCGAGCACCTGCGCAACCGGGGCCAGGTGATGCACGGCGGGGCGATCTTCACCCTGCTGGACATCGCCATGGGCCTGGCCTGCACCAGCGTCCACGGCTTCGACCGGCGCAGCGCCACCATCGAATGCAAGATCAACTACATCCGCCCCGTGGCCGACGGCGAGATCACCTGCCGGGCCCGCGTGCTGCACGCCGGCTCGCGCACCCTGGTGGTCGAGGCCGACGTGCTGCAGGGCGACAAGCTGGTCGCCAAGGGACAAGGCACCTTCGCCCAGCTGTAAGCGCCAGGACGGCGACGCTCTATTCTGGACGAAGCGACAACGCAGTCATGTCCGCCCCTTGTAGACCGATCAGTCCACCCTCATATTGGGGCGACTGTCCACTGGGACCCACAGGATTCCAAATTGAGCGACCTTCTCTCCCGCCGCCTGGCGCTGCTTGGCGAGCGAGCCAACCTGTCCCTGCTGACCCAGTGCCTGCACGGCATCGAGCGTGAATGCCTGCGCGTCGACCCGCGTGGCCAGCTGGCCCTGACCGACCACCCGGTGGCCCTGGGCTCGGCCCTGACCCACGGGCAGATCACCACCGACTACTCCGAGTCGCTGCTCGAATTCATCACCCCCACCGAGCACGACCCCGCCGCCACCCTCGACGACCTCGACCGCATCCACCGCTTCACCTACCAGAAGCTGGACGGCGAATACCTGTGGAGCGCCTCCATGCCCGGCCGCCTGCCGAGCGAGGAGGCCATTCCCATCGCCCACTACGGCACCTCGCCCATCGGCCGGCTGAAGTACGTCTACCGGCGTGGCCTGGCGGTGCGCTACGGCAAGACCATGCAGTGCATCGCCGGCATCCACTACAACTTCTCCCTGCCCGAGGCGTTGTGGCCGCTGCTCAAGGCGGCCGAGGGCGATACCCAGAGCGAGCGCGACTACCAGTCGGCGCGCTACATCGCCATGATCCGCAACTTCCGCCGCTACAGCTGGTTGCTGATGTACCTGTTCGGCGCCGCCCCGGCGCTGGACGAGAACTTCCTGCGCGGCCGTCCCCACGACCTCGACCGCCTCGACGCCGACACCCTCTACCTGCCCTGGGCCACCAGCCTGCGCATGAGCGACCTGGGCTACCAGAACAACGCCCAGGCCGGTCTGACGCCCTGCTACAACAGCCTCGACAGCTACCTGTCGAGCCTGCGCCAGGCGGTCTCCACGCCGTACCCGCCCTATGCCGAGATCGGCACCAAGCAGAACGGCGAGTGGGTGCAGCTGAACACCAACGTCATCCAGATCGAGAACGAGTACTACTCCTCGATCCGCCCCAAGCGCGTCACCTACACCGGCGAACGCCCGATCCAGGCCCTGATGGCCCGTGGCGTGCAGTACGTCGAAGTGCGCTGCCTGGACATCAACCCCTTCCTGCCGCTGGGCATCGACCTCACCGAGTCGCGCTTCCTCGACGCCTTCCTGCTCTACTGCGCCCTGGCCGACAGCCCTCCGATGGCCGGCGATGAGTGCCGCGCCTGCACCGACAACTTCCAGCGGGTGGTCAAGGAAGGCCGCCGCCCGGGCCTGCGCCTGCAGCGCCCCGACGGCGAGATCGGCCTGGTGGAGTGGGCCGGCGAACTGCTGGACCGCATCGCCCAGACCGCCGCGCTGCTGGACCGCGCCCAGGGCGGCGAGGCCCACGCCCAGGCCCTGGCCGAACAGCGTCGCAAGGTCGAGGACCCGTCCCTGACGCCGTCGGCCCAGGTGCTGGCGGAGCTGCGCGAACGGGGCGAGAGCTTCAGCCAGTTCGCCCTGCGCCAGAGCGAGGCCCATGCCCGCGCGTTCCGCGAGCGCCCGCTGGACGCTGCCGACGTGGAGCGCTTCGAGGCCATGGCCCGCTCGTCGCTGGAGGAGCAGGCACGCCTGGAAGCCGAGCCCGAGGGGGACTTCGACACCTTCGTCGCCGCCTACCAGGCCAGCATCCTCGGGCTGCTGAGCAACTGAGGCAAACGGAGCGAGCGCCGCGTCACAAAACCGACAAGCTGGGGCTCCAGGTGGGACAAGTGGCCGTCCATGCCGGAAAGCCGACGGCTAGCATGGTGCCTGAACCCTTCTGCGAGCCTGCGTCATGGCGCCGCCCGATCACGATCAAGAGCCCGCTCCGCCGCTGTGGAGCCTGGAAGACCTGAACAAGGCCTACCAGCAGGGCTACATGGCCGGTCTCACCGGCCAGCCCATCGACCCGCAACCCTACGCGGCGGACGTCCTCGCAGCGGCCTGGGAGGCCGGCTGGGACGACGGCCATGACCAGTACGAACTGCAGCGCCCGCCACGCATCGCCTGAGTCACTCCTCGAACGCCGCGTCCAGCGGCACCCGGTAGCCGATGGCCAGCCGGTTGGTCTCGTTGGCCATCGCCACCACCGCCTGCAGCTCGCCGAACATCGCCTCGCTCATGCCCGCCTTGCGCGCCGCCGCCGTGTGCGAGCCCACGCAGTAGCCGCAGTTGTTGGTCACGCTCACCGCGATGTAGATCAGCTCCTTGGTCAGCGGGTCCAGCTCGCCGTTCGCCACCATCACCTCCTTCAGGCTTTCCCAGGTACGGCGCAGGGTCTGCGGGTGACGGGCGAGGGCCTTCCAGAAGTTGTTCACCTGGTCCACCTGGCGGGTGGCCATGATGTCGTCGTAGACCGCACGGACTTCAGGCGAGGCATTTGCATATTCGATCAAGTGCTTAGACGACATGGTGTTTCTCCTTTTAGGTTATTAGGCAACGCAGTATAGGCAGCCGCCCGTACCGTCATACCACCCAGGAGCATGGTCATGTCGAAACACCGTCTGGGCCGTCTGGCCCTCACCCTTCCCCTGTTGCTGCCGTTGCTGGCCCAGGCCGCCCAACCCGGGCTCTGGGACACCTACGCCACGCTGAAGAGCAAGACCTGGGTCGACCTGACCCACCCCTACGACGAACAGGTCCCGCACTGGAAGGGCTTCGACAACGCACAGCGCAAGACCCTCTACACCGTCGACAAGGACGGCTTCCAGGTGGACCTCTACACCCACGTCGGTCAATGGGGCACCCACGTCGACCCGCCCGTGCACTTCCACAAGGGCCTGCGCAGCATCGACCAGATCGACGTGAAGGAGCAGTTGCTGCCCCTGGTGGTGCTGGACATCCACCAGCAGGCGGCGAAGAACCCCGACTACGTGCTGACCCTGGCCGACGTGAAGGCCTGGGAGGCCAAGCACGGCCCGGTGCCCGAAGGCGCCTTCGTCGCCCTGCGCAGCGACTGGTCCAAGCGCTGGCCGAGCCAGGAGAAGATCCAGAACGCCGACGCCCAGGGCGTGGCCCACTACCCCGGCTGGAGCAAGGAGGCCCTGGTGTACCTCTACGAGACGCGCAAGATCACCGCCTCCGGCCACGAGACCACCGACACCGACCCGGGCATCGCCACCAGCAAGGACGACTACTCCCTGGAGTCCTACATCCTCGGCAAGGACCACTACCAGATCGAGCTGCTCGCCAACCTCGACCAGGTGCCCGAGGCCGGCGCCCTGGCCGTGGTCAGCTTCCCGAAGATAGCCCGTGGCACCGGCTTCCCCGCCCGCGTCTTCGCCATCCTGCCCTGACCCGCACCCCACCCGGCCCGGCCGCTCAGGCCTGGCCGACCCCCATCAACTGCTCCACCAGCCAGCCCAGCGCCGCGTCGGAGTCGCGCTGGGCCAGGCTCACCAGGTCCAGGTGGAACGGCCCCAGGGCGAAGGGCAGGGGGTGCACGGCGAGCGGCAGCAACCGCGCGAAGTGCGCCGCCAGCCGCGCCGGCAGCACCACCGTGAGGTCGGTGCCGGCCACGATATGGGCCGCCTGCAGGTAGTTCGGCGTGGTGTAGACGATGTCCCGCGCCAGGCCCTGTTCCCCCAGCCACTGGTCCACCATGCCTTTGGTCTGGCCCCCATGCACCCACAGGTGGCGTAGCCTCAGGAAGGTCGCCAGGTCCGGCGCCTGTTGCAGCTGTGGGTGATCGCGACGGGCCACGAGGCGCAGGCTCTCGCTCATCCAGCGCCGTGCCCGGAAGCGCGCCGGAATGCGCTCGAAGCGCCCCAGCACCAGGTCCAGCTCGCCCTGGTCCAGCGCCTCGGCCGGCAGGCTCGGGGTCAGGTGGCGGATGGCGATGCGCAGCCCCGGCGCCTCCAGGGCCAGTTGCTGCAGCAGCCGGGGCATGGCGATCAGCTCCACGTAGTCGGTCACCGCGATGGTGAAGCGCTGCTGGCTGCGCGCCGGGTCGAAGCCCTCGCCGGTCACCAGGCTCTGCTCGATCTGGCGCAGCGCCGCGCGGATCGGCATCTCCAGCGCCAGGGCCCGTGCCGTGGGCTGCATGCCACGGCCCACGCGGGTCAGCAGCGGGTCGCCGAGCAGTTCCCGCAGGCGGTTCAGGGCATTGCTCACCGCCGGCTGGCTCAGCGCCAGGCGTTCCGCCGCGCGTGACACGCTGCGTTCGCGCAGCAGGGCATCGAGCACCCGCAGCAGGTTCAGGTCGAAGTTGGAAATATTCACGACGGGAATGCGGCCTATCACAAGACTAAATTTCAAAAATAGTACCGGCTTCCTTACTGTGTTCCACGGCTTTCACGCTCCCCACCCCCAGAACAACAAGAGGACGAGGCAATGACCCGCACCCCCTACGACATCCAGCACGCCGCCGTGATCGGCGCCGGCACCATGGGCCGCGGCATCGTCATGAGCCTGGCCAGCGCCGGCATTCCCGTGCGCTGGCTGGACAGCAACCCGCAGATGCTCGAACAGGGACTGGGCGTGGTGGCCGACACCTACGCCCACAACGTGCGCCAGGGCCGCATCGACGAAGCCGAGGCCGCCGCCCGCCGCGCGCGCATCCAGCCGGTGCAGGGCTACGCCGACCTGGCCGAGGTGGACCTGGTGATCGAAGCGGTCTACGAGAACCTCGACCTCAAGCAGCAGATCTTCCGCGAGCTGGACGCCCGGCTGAAGCCCTCGGCCATCCTCGCCAGCAACACCTCGGCGCTGGACATCGATGCCATCGCCGCCGTCACCGCCCGTCCCGAGCAGGTCCTCGGCCTGCACTTCTTCAGCCCGGCGCACATCATGAAGCTGCTGGAGATCGTGCGCGGCGCCAGGACCGCCCAGCCGGTGCTGGACGCTGCCCTGGACCTGGGCAAGCGCATGGGCAAGGTCAGCGTCGTCGCCGGCAACTGCGACGGCTTCATCGGCAACCGCATGCTCCACACCTACGTCCGCGAGGCGCGGATGATGCTGCTGGAAGGTGCCTTCCCCCACCAGGTGGACGCCGCCCTGCAGGCCTTCGGCTTCGCCATGGGCCCGTTCCGCATGTACGACGTGGTCGGCATCGACCTCGAATGGCGCGCCCGCGAGCTGTCCGGCAAGGGCCAGGATGACCCGGCGGTGCAGGTGGACAACCGCCTCTGCGCCCTTGGCCGCTTCGGCCAGAAGTCACGCATGGGCTACTACCGCTACGCCGAAGGCAGCCGCCAGGCCGAGCATGACCCGGAAGTGGACGCCCTGGTGCTGGCCGTCTCCGAGCAGCTCGGCTTCCAGCGCCGGGCCATCGGCCAGGAGGAAATCCTCGAGCGCTGCCTGCTGGCCCTGGTCAACGAAGGCGCGAAGATCCTCGAAGAAGGCATCGCCGCCTCCAGCACCGACATCGACACCGTCTACCTCAACGGCTACGGCTTCCCCGCCGACAAGGGCGGCCCCATGAGCTGGGCCGACGGCCAGGGCCTGGAGGCCCTGCGCGAGCGCCTGGAATACCTCGCCGGCCGCCATGGCCTGCACTGGCAACCCGCCGCCCTGATCCAGCGCCTGGCCGCCGAGGGCCGGGGCTTCGCCGACTACCGCCTGGAGGCCTGAGATGAGCTACACCGCCCCCCTGCGCGACATGCGCTTCGTGCTCCATGAACTGTTCGACGCCGCCGGCCACTGCGAACGGCTGGGCAATGGCCTGGACCGCGAGCTGATCGACGGCGTGCTGGAAGAAGGCGCGCGCTACACCGGCGAAGTCATCGCCCCGCTCAACCGCGCCAGCGACGAAGAGGGCGTGACCCTCGAAGGCGGCGCCGTCACCACCCCCACGGGCTTCCGCGAGGCCTACCAGCAGTACTGCGACAACGGCTGGGCCAGCATGACCGGCCCGGTGGAGCACGGCGGTCAGGGCTTCCCGCAGCTGGTGGCCGCCAGCTTCCACGAGATGCTGATGGCCGCCAGCCTGTCCTTCCGCGTCTATTCCGGCCTCACCGAAGGCGCCGTGCTGGCGTTGCACACACACGGCAGCGAGGCCCTCAAGCGCGACTACCTGGGCAAGATGGTCAGCGGCGTGTGGACCGGCACCATGTGCCTCACCGAGCCCCAGGCCGGCACCGACCTGGCCCTGCTGCGCACCCGCGCCGAGCCCCGGGCCGACGGCAGCTACGCGGTCAGCGGCAGCAAGATCTTCATCAGCGGTGGCGAGCAGGACTTCTCCGAGAACATCGTCCACCTGGTGCTGGCGCGCCTGCCCGATGCCCCCGCCGGGGTGAAGGGCATCTCGCTGCTGCTGGTGCCCAAGTTCATCGCCAACCCCGACGGCACCCCGGGGGCGCGCAACGCCCTGTCCTGCGGGGCCATCGAGCACAAGATGGGCATCAAGGGCGCCGCCACCTGCGTGATGAACTTCGACGGCGCCACCGGCTGGCTGGTGGGCGAGGCCAACCAGGGCCTGGCCTGCATGTTCACCATGATGAACGACGCCCGTTTCCAGGTTGGCCTGCAGGGCCTGGGCATCGCCGAACGCGCCTTCCAGGGCGCGCTGGCCTATGCCCGCGAGCGCCTGCAGTCCCGCGCGCTGACCGGCCCGGCCGAGCCGGGCAAGGCGGCCGACCCGATCATCGTGCACCCCGATGTGCGGCGCATGCTGCTGACCCAGAAGACCCTCACCGAAGGCAGCCGCATGCTGGCCGCCTACTGCGCGCGCCAGCTGGACCTGGAACACGCCGCCCCGGACGCCGACGTGCGCCGCACCGCCAGTCGTCGGGCCGCGCTGCTGATTCCCATCGTCAAGGCCTTCCTCACCGACATGGGCCAGGAGGTCGCCAGCCTCGGCGTGCAGGTCTACGGCGGCCACGGCTACATCCGCGAATGGGGCATGGAACAGCTGATGCGCGACAGCCGCATCACCCAGATCTACGAAGGCACCAACGGCATCCAGGCCCTCGACCTGATCCGCCGCAAGCTGATGGGCGACGGCGGCGCCGAACTGTTCGCACTGGTGGACGAACTCACCGCCCAGGCCGACGCCCTGCTGGGCGATGCCGAGCTGGCCGAGGCGGCGGGCGCCGTGCTGGCGCGCCTGCACGAATGGCGCGACCTCACCGCCACGGTGCTCGACCGCGCCCGGCACGACCCCCAGGAGATCGGTGCCTGCTCGGTGGACTACCTTCAGTACGCCGCCTACGTGCTGCTCGCCGCGCTCTGGCTGCAGGCCGCCGGCCGTGCCCGCCAGGCCCTGGCCGGCGGCACCGGCGAGGCCGACTTCTACCAGGCCAAGCTGCACAGCGCGCGCTTCTACCTGCGCCGCGTGCTGCCACGGGCCAGCGGCCACCGCGAGGCGCTGCTCGGCGGCGCCGACTGCCTGATGGCGTTGCCGGAGGCGCACTTCGCCTTCTGAGCCCGGGCCACACAACAACAAGAGGACGCCCCATGCAGCCCTTCAGCTTTGCCACCACCGCGCAGATCCTCTGCGAATCCGGCTCCGCCACCCGCCTCGCCGAGCTGTGCCGCGAACGCGAGGCCCGGCGCGTACTGGTCGTCACCGACCCGGGCATCACCCGCCTGGGCATGCTCGACCCGATCCTCCCGGGCTTCGCCGCCGCCGGCCTGGCGGTGGAGGTGTTCGACCAGGTGCAGGCGGACCCGCCGGAGGCGGTGGTGCTGCAGGCGGTGGACCAGGCGAAGGCCCTACGCGCTGAACTGGTGATCGGCTTCGGTGGCGGCAGCTCTATGGACGTGGCCAAGCTGGTGGCGCTGCTGGCCCACCCGGCGTGCGGGCAGGGGCTCCAGGACATCTATGGCGTCGGCAACGCCCGGGGCCGGCGCCTGCCGCTGATCCAGGTGCCGACCACCGCCGGCACCGGCTCGGAAGTCACCCCCATCGCCATCGTCACTACCGGCGAGACCACCAAGCTGGGCGTGGTGTCGCCGCTGCTGCTGCCCGACCTGGCGCTGCTGGACGCCGACCTCACCCTCGGCCTGCCCGCTGCCGTCACCGCCGCCACCGGCATCGACGCCATGGTCCACGCCATCGAGGCCTACACCAGCCGCCACAAGAAGAACCCGCTGTCCGACCTGCTCGCCCGCGAGGCCCTGCGCCTGCTCTGCGCCCACCTCGACGAGGCGGTGCACAACGGCCGCAACCGCGAGGCGCGCCAGGCCATGCTGCTGGGCGCCTGCCTGGCCGGGCAGGCCTTCGCCAATGCCCCGGTGGCGGCGGTGCACGCCCTGGCCTATCCCCTGGGCGGGCACTACCACATCCCCCACGGGCTCTCGAATGCGCTGGTGCTGCCCCACGTGCTGGGCTTCAACGCCGAGGTGGCCGCGCCGCTCTATGCCGAACTGGCGCCGCTGGTGCTGGGCCGCAAGCTGCAGCCGGGCAACGCGCTGCACCTCACCGAGCAACTCATCGTCGAGCTGGCCGATTGCAGCGAGCGCAGCGGCCTGCCCACGCGCCTGCGCGATGCCGGCGTGGCCGAGGCGATGCTGGCGCAGCTGGCGAAGGACGCCATGTTGCAACAGCGCCTGCTGGTGAATAATCCGCGCGATGTCAGCGAGCGCGATGCGCTGGCGATCTACCAAGCCGCCTATTGAGACGACGCGTCATGAACCAGCCCCAGCACCTGCGCAGCGACTACCGCCACTTCCAGCCGATCACCACCCGCTGGCACGACAACGACGTGTATGGCCACGTGAACAACGTCGTCTACTACGGCTTCTTCGACACGGCGGTGAACACCTACCTGATCGAAGTGGGCGGGCTGGACATCCACGACGGCGACGTCGTCGGCTTCGTGGTCAGCTCTGCCTGCGACTACTTCGCCTCCATCGCCTTCCCCGAGCGCATCGAGGTGGGCCTGCGGGTCGGCAAGCTGGGCAACAGCTCGGTGCAGTACGAACTGGCCATCTTCAAGGCCGGTGAAGACGATGCCTGCGCCGCCGGCCGCTTCGTCCACGTCTTCGTCGACCGCGCCAGCAACCGCCCGGTGCCGATCCCCGAGCACCTGCGCGCGGCCCTGGCGGAGCTGGTGGTGGCGGGCTGATCGTGGTGCCGGCAGGACCCTTCCCGGGCTGAAGCCCGGGCTACGGCTCTTGCCTTTGCCGGCGGGTTTTTCACCAGATCGACCCTAAACAGCCGGAATGGCGACATCCTGCGGGGTGCGCCGACCGGTCGCTCTACCCTAAAGCGCCGCAAGCACGCAGAATGCGCAGCCAAATCCGCTGCGCTTCCAGACTGCAGGGCGACAAGACCCTGCGGCCCGTGGGATTTTTTCCCGTGAAGGCCGGGGGAGCGCAGGGGGGTCCATTGGTACGGTCGCTGCGGCGGCCCCTGTCTGTGAACCTGCCATGTCCCAAGCCAACCGCTCCATCCTCCAGCGCCTGAAGGGCACCAGCCTGGTCACGCGCATCCTCGTCGGGCTGGTGGCCGGCGTTCTCCTGGCGGTGCTCAAGCCCGAGGCGGCTGCGGCCGTCGGCCTGCTCGGCACCTTGTTCGTCACCGCCCTGAAGGCCGTTGCGCCGGTGCTGGTGTTCGTCCTGGTGATCGCCGCCATCGGCAACCACAAGCCCGGTGAGCGCACCCACATCCGCCCGATCCTGTTCCTCTACCTGATCGGCACCTTCTCCGCCGCCGTGGTGGCAGTGCTGGCCTCCAGCCTGTTCCCCTCGACCCTGCACCTGAGCGCCGCCGCCAACGAGCTGGCCCCGCCCGGGAACATCTCCGAGGTGTTGCTGAGCCTGCTCTCCAGCGCGGTGGCCAACCCGGTCAAGGCGCTGATGGAGGCCAACTTCATCGGCATCCTGGTCTGGGCCGTGGGCCTGGGCATCGCCATCCGCCAGGGCAGCGAGACCACCCGCGCGGTTTTCAGCGACCTGTCCCACGGCGTGTCGCTGATCGTCCGCGTGGTGATCGCCTTCGCTCCGCTGGGCATCTTCGGCCTGGTGGCCTCGACCCTGGCGACCAACGGCCTGAAGGTGCTGGCGGACTACGCCCACCTGCTGGCAGTGCTGATCGGCTGCATGCTGTTCGTGGCCTTCGTGGTGAACCCGCTGATCGTCTACTGGAAGATCCGCCGCAACCCCTTCCCGCTGGTGCTGACCTGCCTGCGCGAGAGCGGCATCACCGCCTTCTTCACCCGCAGCTCGGCGGCCAACATCCCGGTGAACCTGCAGCTGTCGGAGAAGCTCGGCCTGCATGAGGACACCTACTCGGTATCGATCCCGCTGGGCGCGACCATCAACATGGCCGGCGCGGCCATCACCATCACCGTGCTGACCCTGGCGGCGGTGAAGACCCTGGGCATCGCCGTGGACATCCCCACCGCCATCCTGCTCAGCGTGGTGGCCTCCGTCTGCGCCTGCGGCGCCTCGGGCGTGGCCGGTGGTTCGCTGCTGCTGATCCCGCTGGCGTGCAGCCTGTTCGGCATCCCCAGCGAAGTGGCGATGCAGGTGGTGGCCGTGGGCTTCATCATCGGCATCCTGCAGGACGCCGCCGAGACCGCGCTGAACTCCTCCACCGACGTGCTGTTCACCGCCGCGGCCTGCATGGCCAACGGTGACGTGCGCGATCCGGCCCAGGTCGGCGACGCCGGCTGATCCCCTCCGGCACGCTCGCCTCAGGGCGTGCCGTCTTTCCCGTCCGCCGTCGGCGGGTCCAGCCAGAGGCTGGCATCCGTCGCCGGCAGGCCGCTGTCCAGTTCGATGATCCGCCGCTCGCCGAGCCGTGCCAGGTCACCCAGGTGTCCGTAATGGCGCAGGAACAGCGCGCGGAAGCTGCCGTCCTCACGCACCTGTTCGAAGCCCTCGGCAAAGCGCCGGGCCAGCTCGGCATCACCCCGGTTGAAGGCGAAGTACACCGGCATGGCGTAGCGCAGGGCCAGGTGCGGTTCGACCATCAGGTCCGGGTGCCCCTGCACCTCCACCCATGCCTCGCTCAGGGCGCGGTGGAAGTAGTCGAAGCGGCGCTGTTCCAGCATCGGCAGCAGGTTGCCGGGGTTGGCCATGCCCAGCACCGGCAGGTGGTTACGGTCGAAGATCGGGAAGTCGCTCCACTGGCTGCCGAAGCCGCCGATGCGCCGGCGCAGGCCTTCCACGTCCTGGACCTGGGCGAAGTCGGCCTGGCGGTCGCGGCGGATGATCAGCACCCGGTAGCCGAGCATGCCGGCGTGCATGTCCACCGGCAGCATGTTCAGGGTGCCCAGGCGCTCGGCATTGGGCGGTACGTAGGCGAGGTCCACCTGGCCGTCGCGCAGCAGCGCCAGGCAGCGGTCCTGGGACGGGTCGGGGCGCTCATCCCCGGGGGCGATGCGGGCGGCACCGTAGCGGTCGGCGGTGCGCGCGAGGATCAGGTTGGCCAGCTCGATGCGGTAGGCGTAGTTCGCCCCGTGGTATTGGCAGACGCGCAGCAGGCGTTCCGCTCGGGCGGGCAGGGCAGGCAGCAGCAACAGGCAGCACAGCAGGATCAGGGTGTGGCGGACAGGACCCATGACGGTTCCACGGCAGTCGGCGAACAGGCACCAGCACAATAAGGGTGCAAGGTTACAGGCTTCCCGGCGTTTCACCCAAACGGGGTTGAGCCACTCGTCACCCAGCGCTATGCTCGCCCGCGGTCGGCAGTTCACCCAGGCGTCACCGGTGCCCATTCGGGCAGCTAAACCTGCCACGAGCCTCAGGCTCATCCTCGACCGACACTCGTCCTGTGCCGCGTCGGAAGCCGGTGACCCCCGACATCCTCCCAGCGAGGACTTGGCACACACGAGGAACGCATTGTGTCCAAGACGCTCATTCCCTTCTCCACCCCCGACCTTTCCGCCCTGGCCCGATCGCTGGTCCGCCAGCTTGGCGAGCGCGAGGGGCCGCCCAGCCATGTGGACATGCTCAACTTGCTGGCCCGTGCCCGTGGTTTTCGCAGTTACCAGGCCCTGCGCGCGAGCCAGGCCGCCGAGCGCCAACTGGCCGAACCCGCCCGCGCCGAGGCGGTGGACTATGTGCTGGTGCGCCGGTTGCTGCGCTATTTCGACGAGCAGGGCCGCCTGCGTAGCTGGCCGGGCAAGCACAGCCACCGGCGACCCTGCCTGTGGGCGGTCTGGATGGCCTTGCCGCCGCGCACGCGGATGAGCGAGCGCGAGGTGGACGCTCATATCCGCACTGCCGCGAGCCTGGGCGATCACGTGCTGCTGAGGCGCGAACTGGTGGATGCGGGCTGGCTGGTGCGGACCCCCGACGGGCGCGAGTACCGCCGTGTCGAGCAGCGGCCGGACGCCGTGGCGATGGCCCTGCGGGCGCAGCTGGGCCGGCGTACCGGCTAGGGCGACGGGGTGCCGCTCCTGGGGTCGGCGTGCCATGCGCCGGCCCTTGGCAGGTCTTCTACCTGCAACCGTGGCCACTGGCGCAGCCAGCCTTTTGCCTGCACGCGCTCGGCGAAGGTGTGCGGGTGGCGATGCTGCAGGTTGGGGGTCAACCGCAACGCAAGCAGGCCGGTCTGGACGAAGGGCGTGGCGATCTCGATGCCGCCGCCGGGGCGCAGGCGCACGCCGATGGCGGTTTCCACTTCGGGCCAGCGGGCCATGGCGTCGCAGCTGTCGCGGTAGGGGGCGTCGCCATTGCGCAGGTGCATGCGTGCCTGGTTCTTCACTGACCAGCGCAGGTGCCCGGCCTGTTGGCGCAGGTGCGCCTCGATGCGGGCGTCGGCTTCGGCGTCGGGCTGGTCGGGGTCGAAGTGGATCAGGTCGATGTCGTTGAGCGGGGTGGGATGCCGGTAGCCGTGCAACTGGTCCCAGGCAAGGTTGCGGACGAATCCGGCAGCCAGCCAGGCGTCCTTCAGGCCGAGGCTGGCCAGGCAGCGCAGGGCCAGCAGGCGCTGGGCGTCGGCCCGTATCCAGCGCTGCAGGTGCAGGTAGGTGCCGGCCCGGGTCAGGGCCGGCGGTTGCGGTCGATCATCCGCGGTCAATGGTGGTGCCTGTGCTTGCGCGGGCCCCAGCCACGGCCGGGGTGGTGGCGCTCGCCGCGATGGCGGCCGTCGCGCCAGCCTTCGTCCTGGCGGCTTTCATTGCCCATGTAGTTGCCCAGCGCGCCGCCGGCACCACCGCCTGCTGCGGCCCCCACCACCGAGCCGGTGTCGCCGCCGACCTGGCGGCCGAGCACGTTGCCGCCGGCAGCGCCCAGGGCGCCGCCGATGGCGGCTTCGGTACGGTTGCGGCGGTCAGCCCCCACCACGCTGCCGGCCGCGCCGCCGACGCCGGCGCCAATGGCCGAGCCGGTGTTGCCGCCGATGGACTGGCCGACGACCGAGCCCAGTGCCCCGCCCAGTGCACCCCCGACGCCTGCCTCCAGGGTGCCGCCGGCGAAGGCGCCGCCACTGGCGAGGCAGAGGGAGAGGAGAAGGACCGAGGATTGCTTCATGGAGGTGACGCCTCTGTAGGGAACGTGGGGCGATATGTGCCACGGCGAAGCGGCATGCGGAAGCCCTTGCCGACGAGTTGCGCGGCTTTTTTCACATTCCCTAAGTATTTGTTTTTGCGGGAGAACTTGCGGTGTCTGGCGCTGTCTGAGGCTTATTCCGACACACCGTTTCCGGTGCATCCATGCTGGCACCGCGACAGCGCCGCCGGGGTTTCCGGCGACGCCGTCGGAGCCTCACAGGATGCGGTTGCCTTCCCGGCTCGGTTGCAGGCGGATGGCCACGAACTTGGAGGTGGGGGTGTGGCTGCCCACGCCGTGGCTGTCCAGCGGCACCAGCGGGTTGGTCTCCGGGTAGTAGGCGGCGGCCTGCCCGGCGGGGATGTCGAAGGCCAGCAGGGTGAAGCCTTCCACCTTGCGCTCCACGCCGTCGTCCCACAGCGACACCATGTCCACTTTCTGCCCCGGCTGGTAACCCAGGCGGTCGATGTCGGCTGCGTTGGCGAACACCACGTGGCGCTGCCCACGCACGCCCCGGTAGCGGTCGTCGAGGCCGTAGATGGTGGTGTTGTACTGGTCGTGGGAACGCAGGGTCTGCAGGATCAGGTCCGGCTGCTGGCCGGTGGCGCGCACGCGCTCGTGCAGCAGGGTGGCCGGCAAGGCGTGGGCCTTGAAGTTGGCCTTGCCGGTGGCGGTCTTCCAGGTGCGGTCCGCCGCGGAGTTGCCGAGGTGGAAGCCGCCCGGGTTCTTCACCCGCTGGTTGAAGTCGTGGAAGCCGGGGATGGTTTCGGCGATCAGGTCGCGGATGCGGTCGTAGTTGGCCACTAGCGCGTCCCACTCCACCGGGTGGTCACCCAGGGTGGCCTTGGCGATACCGGCGACGATGGACGGCTCCGAGCGCATCTGCTTCGACAGCGGGGCCAGTTGGCCGTAGGAGGCGTGGATCATGCTGAAGGAGTCCTCCACCGTCACCGCCTGCGGGCCGTGGGCCTGCTCGTCGATGTCGGTGCGGCCCAGGCACGGCAGGATCAGCGCGTCGCGGCCGGTGGTGAGGTGGCTGCGGTTGAGCTTGGTGCTGATCTGCACGGTGAGGTCGCAGTTCATCAGCGCCTGGTGGGTACGCGGGCTGTCCGGGGTGGCCTGGGCGAAGTTGCCGCCGAGGCCGATGAAGACCTTGGCACGGCCTTCGAGCATGGCGTTGATGGCTTCCACGGTGTTGTGGCCGTTCTCCCGCGGGACCTTGAAGCGGAAGCGCTGCTCGATGGCGTCCAGCAGGGCCACCGGCGGACGGTCGTTGATGCCCATGGTGCGGTCGCCCTGCACGTTGCTGTGGCCGCGCACCGGGCACAGGCCGGCGCCGGGACGGCCGATGTTGCCGCGCAGCAGTTGCAGGTTGACCAGTTCCTGCAGGGTCGGCACCGAGTGGTGGTGCTGGGTGAGGCCCATGGCCCAGCAGACGATGACGCGGTCGGCGCGGCGATACATCAGCGCCGCCTGCTCGATCTCGGCCTTGGCGAGGCCGGACTGCGCCTCGATGTGGGCCCAGTCGGTGGCGTCCAGCTCGGCCAGGTAGGCGTCGAGGCCGTCGGTGTGCTCGGCGATGAAGGCGTGGTCGAACACCGCCGGCTCGCCCTTGGCCTGGGCTTCGCGCTCCCACTGCAGGAGGAACTTGGCGATGCCGCGGATGGCGGCCATGTCGCCGCCCAGGGCCGGGCGGAAGAAGGCGGTGTTCAGCGGGGCGGAGCCGTTGGTGAGCATCTCCAGGGCATGCTGGGGATGCTGGAAGCGTTCCAGGCCGCGTTCCTTGAGCGGGTTGAAGCAGACCACCTGGGCACCGCGCTTCACCGCTTCGCGCAGCGGTTCGAGCATGCGCGGGTGGTTGGTGCCGGGGTTCTGGCCGAACACGAAGATGGCGTCGGCATGCTCGAAGTCACCGAAGGTCACGGTGCCCTTGCCGATGCCGACGCTCTGGCCGAGGGCGACGCCGCTGGCCTCGTGGCACATGTTCGAGCAGTCGGGGAAGTTGTTGGTGCCGTAGGCGCGGACGAACAGCTGGTAGAGGAACGCCGCTTCGTTGCTGGCCCGGCCGGAGGTGTAGAACTCGGCCTGGTTCGGGTCGGGCAGGCGCTTGAGGTGGCTGGCGACGAGGGCGAAGGCGGCGTCCCAGTCGATGGGCACGTAGTGGTCGCTGTCGCGGTCGTAGCGCATCGGCTCGGTGAGGCGGCCCTGGTATTCGAGCCAGTAGTCGCTCTGCTCGCGCAGCTGGCTGACGCTGTAGCGGGCGAAGAAGGCTCGGTCCACGCGGCGCTTGGTGGCTTCCCAGTTCACGGCCTTGGCGCCGTTCTCGCAGAACTTCACGCGGCCGTCTTCGGGCGAGTCGCCCCAGGCGCAGCCGGGGCAGTCGAAGCCGCCGTTCTGGTTGGTCTTGAGCAGGGCGCGCAGGTTCTTGAACGGCTGTTTGCTGTCCAGCCAGAAGCGCGTGACGCTCTTCAGCGCGCCCCAGCCGGCGGCGGCGCCACGGTAGGGTTTGTAGCGGGGTTGCACGGGTTGCAGGCTCATTGCGGGGTGTCGTTCTCGTGGCGCGGCGCCGGGCTGTAGACCCGGGGTGCGCTGTGGTGGGGCAGGTGGATGAGGTTGAGGCGGTGGCGGCGGGCCCATTGCACGGTCAGTGCGGTGGGCGCGGACAGGCTGACCAGGGTGGACAGTCCGGCGCGCACGGCCTTGTGGATCAGTTCCAGGCTGCAGCGGCTGGTGACCACGGCGAAGCCGGCACGTGGGTCCTGCTCGCTTTGCAGCAGGGCGCCGATCAGCTTGTCGAGGGCGTTGTGGCGGCCGATGTCTTCACGGCAGAGGGCCAGGGTGCCGTTGCTGTCGACGAACAGGGCGGCGTGCAGGGCGCCGCTGCGCCGGGCCAGGTCCTGCTGGTCGGCGATGCGCTGGCGCAGGTCGGCGAGGTGTTCCAGGGGCGGTAGCGGGCTACGGGCGAGCACGTCGAGGTTGGGCAGCGCCTGCTCCAGGGCCTCGACGCCGCACAGGCCGCAGCCGGTGTTGCCGGCCAGTTGGCGGCGCTGGTCCTTGAGGGCCCAGAAGGCGCGGCTGGCGATCTCCACCTCGGCGCGCAGGGCTTCGCCGGCGCCGCTGACCTGGATGTCGTAGAGGTCGTCGAGGCTGCCGATGATGCCGGCGCTGAGGCTGAAGCCGACGACGAAGTCCTCGATGTTGCGCGGCGAGACCATCATCACGGCGTGGCTGATGCCGTTGTAGGCGATGGCCAGGGCGCTTTCCTCGGCCAGGGCGGCCTCGCCGGGCTGCGTGCTGCCACCCAGTTCGACGTACTGGTAATCGGTGGGCGGTGGCGGTGGCTCGACGGCGCTGAACGGACGGCGGGAGGCGCGATGGGGCATGGCGGGGTCTCCCCTGCGGCGGATTGACTCAGGCAGCCTAGGCCGGTCGGGGGGCGCCGTCTAATCGCTTTGCCCGATGCTGTGATCGATGTCGTCTATCGGTCAGGTTTGCGCGCCTCTGGCTCGGGCTCAGGCGCTTGCCAGAAGGTCCCGGGCTTCGCTGAAGCAGGTGTCGGCGAGGGTGGAGCGGGGCAAACCACGGCGCTGGATGAGCCCAAACGGGGCAAGGGTATTGGCCTGCTCGATGGGTGTCAGCGCCAGGTGCTCGGCGAGGGCGTCGAGGCCGCTGGCCAACGGCATGATGGCGCAGCACAGGCCGGCGCTGACGGCCTGCAGCAGCTGGTGCACGGCGTCCGTCTCCAGGCGCGGGCGGGGCGTCAGGCCCCGGCTACGGAAGCCGTGGTCGATGGACTGGCGGAAATGCATGCTGCCGGAGAGCAGGCCCAGGGGCAGGGTGGCCAGCTGTTCCCAGGTCAGGGCGGCGTCGCTGAAGGGGAAGTGGCGACGGTCGTGCAGCAGGCCCATGCGGGTGTCGGCGATCTCCAGGTACTCGAAGTGCTCGCGGTCGAGGCGGTCCAGGTAGCACAGGCCGAGGTCGAGCTGGTTGCTCGCCAGGCGTTCGAGGATCTGCTCGGAGCTGAGGGCGAAGAGCTGGAAGCGCAGGTTGGGGTGGCGTTCGGCGAAGGCGCGGATCAGCCCCATGGGGTCGTAGCCGGCCAGGGGCACCAGCCCCAGGCGCAGGGTGCCGACCAGTTGCCCGCGGCAGGCGGCGGCCTCGGCCTGCAGGCCGTCGTGGGCGGCGAGCAGGGTGCGGGCCCAGGCGAGCACGCGCTGGCCGGCCTCGGTGAAGCCTTCGAAGCGCTGGCCACGCTGGACCAGCTCCAGGCCCAGTTCTTCTTCCAGCTTGCGCAGGCGCATGGACAGGGTCGGCTGGGTGATGTGGCAACGCGCGGCGGCCTGGCCGAAGTGGCGCGTCTCATCCAGGGCGACGAGGAACTTGAGCTGCTTGATGTCCATGCCAGCGGTCCTCAGAGGCCGGTGCAGAGCTGGCGGTAGTCGTCCACCGCGTCGAATTCCTCGGTGTCCTTGTCGGCGCCCTGGCTGTCGGGGCGGCGCACGGCCAGCAGGTGGGCGACGCCATGGGCACCGGCGGCGCGCAGGATCGGCAGGCTGTCGTCGATGAACAGCGCGCGGGCCGGGTCGAACGGGCAGTCGGCCTGCAGGGCCTGCCAGAACTGTGGGTCTTCCTTGGGGTAGCCGTAGTCGTGGGAGCTGATCATGCGGTCGAACCAGGGCGCCAGCTCGACCCGCTCCATCTTCAGCGAGAGGGAGTCGCGGTGGGCATTGGTGATCAGCACCACGCGCTTGCCGGCGCGGCGCAGGGTGGCGAGGAACAGGTCGGCGTCCGGGCGCAGGGCGATCAGGTGCGCCACTTCGCGCTTGAGGTCGCGGATCGACAGGCCCAGCTCGCGGCTCCAGAAGTCGGTGCAGTACCAGTTCAGCTGCCCGGCGTGCTGGCGGAACAGCGGCACCAGCTCGGCGTCCGCCAGTGCGCGGCTGATGCCGTGGTGCTCGGCGTAGCGCTGGGGCAGGTAGTCGAGCCAGAAGTGGTTGTCGAAGTGCAGGTCGAGCAGCGTGCCGTCCATGTCCAGCAGCACGGTGTCGATGGCGGGCCAGTTGAGGGTGGGCATGGGGGTCCGGGCTGGGTCGAGGGTGGTGGCCGTGGGTGCGCCCTGCACGGTCGTCAGGGTGCAATCTCCGACACGGACAATCGGAAAAGCCGGGGTATGATAACCCGCCGGTCCCAACCAGGAGTTCGTCATGCGTCAGAAGCCCACCGTGCTGGCCCGCGAGATCGTTGCCAGCAGCCGCCTGTTCAGCGTCGAGGAGCTCCAGTTGCGCTTCGCCAACGGCGTGGAACGCACCTATGAACGCCTGGTGGGCAAGGGCTCCGGCTATGGCGCGGTGATGGTGGTGGCGCTGCCCGATCCGGAACACGTGCTGCTGGTGGAGGAGTACTGTGCCGGCACTGACGACTACCAGCTGTCCCTGCCCAAGGGCCTGGTGGAGCCCGGCGAGGACGTGCTGGAAGCCGCCAACCGCGAGCTGAAGGAAGAGGCGGGCTTCGGCGCCCGCCGCCTGGAGCTGCTCACCGAGCTGTCGCTGTCCCCCGGTTACATGAGCCAGAAGATCCAGGTGGTGCTGGCCCGCGACCTCTACGAGGAGCGCCTGCCGGGCGACGAGCCCGAGCCGCTGCGGGTGGAACAGGCCAGCCTGCACGACCTCATCACCCTCAACGAACACCCGCAATTCAGCGAGGGGCGCGCCCTGGCGGCGCTGTACCTTGCCCGAGACCTGTTGACCCGCCGTGGAGAATTCCCTGCATGAGCCACCCTTTTCTGCCCGCTGTCCTCGATCTGGTGGACCGCGCCGGTCACGCCATCCTGCCGTTCTGGCGTGCCGAACTGGCCGTTGAGGAAAAGGCCGATGCTTCCCCCGTCACCGCCGCCGACCTGGCCGCCCACCGCGTGCTGGTGGAGGGGCTGACGGCGCTGGCGCCGGAGATCCCGGTGCTCTCGGAGGAAGCAGCCGACATCCCCCTGGAAACCCGCGCGGGGTGGCAGCGCTGGTGGCTGGTGGACCCGCTGGACGGCACCAAGGAGTTCATCGCCGGGTCCGACGAATTCACCGTCAACGTCGCGCTGATCGAACAGGGTCGCGTGGTGTTCGGCGTGGTCGGCATCCCGGCCAGCGGCCGTCGCTACTACGGTGGCGCCGGCCTCGGGGCCTGGCAGCAGGATGTCGGCGGTGCGGCCCAGGCCATCCGCGTGCGCCCGCAGCCGGCCGAGGCTTTCACCCTGGTGGCGAGCAAGCGCCACTCCAGCCCGGCCCAGGAGCGCCTGCTGGCGGGGCTCGGCGAGCGTTTCGGTGAGCTCTCGCTGGCCAACATCGGCAGCTCCCTGAAGTTCTGCCTGCTGGCCGAGGGGGCGGCGGATTGCTACCCGCGCCTGGCGCCGACGTCCCAGTGGGACACGGCAGCGGCCCAGGGCGTGCTGGAGGGGGCCGGTGGCGAGGTGCTGGACCTGGGGGGTGCGCCGCTGGGCTACGCGGCGCGGGAATCCTTCCTCAATCCCTCCTTCCTGGCCCTGCCGGCGCAGGCCGCATGGCGCGGCGAGCTGCTGGCGCTGGCCCGCGAGCTGGCGTGAGCCAGCTCCCTGAGCCGGGTGGGCCGGGCGGTGTTTCCGCCTCCGCCCACCCCGCCAGGATCAGTCGAGCATGTCGCTGAAGCGTTCGTCGCGGGCGTAGAGCAGCGGGCGGGCGAAGCCAGGAACCTTCACGCCCTCGGTGGAGACTTCCAGCTCGCGGTCGTCGATCAGGTCGTTGCCGAAGTTGTAGATGATGTCCAGCTCGCCCATCAGGGCGCGGGCGTCGTAGTCGCGGGCGGCGGCGCGGGTGGCCTCGCGCTTGTCCAGGTAGGCGGCGAAGGCGTCGGCGCCGTGGCGCTTGTGCAGCATGCGCTCGGCCAGGCGCGGGCTGATCACCACGCCGGTGGCGTTGTTGCCGCCGAAGCCCTTGGAGTTGATGAAGCAGATGTCCAGGTTAGCCCGGTCGCGCTGGTCGGCCAGGGGGATGGCCAGGCGCTGCTGGTGGACGTCGTCGGCGACCCGGTCGATGGTCTTGATGCCCGGCAGGATGCCGTAGCGGAAGGTGCCGAGGGCGGAGATCAGCTGGTCGCCGCTGGCGGCGGCGAGGGAGTGGCCGACGAAGGCCTTCACGGCGGTCAGCGGCCAGTTGTCGATGCCGAAGGCGCCGGCCACGCGGTCCAGCAGCTCGGATTCGGTGACGCGGTTGGCCGGGGTGCTGGAGCCATGGGCGTGGACGAAGCTGCGCTGGCGCACGGCGTCGTTGCCGAACAGCTGGGTGGCGCTGGCCACGGCCTTGGCCAGGGTCAGGTAGTTGCCCGGGCCGGGGGCGGAGATGGATTTCTTGAAGCCGTCGGCGTTGATGAACACGTCGGTGACGGCGCCGTGGATGTCGGCGCCCAGCTGCAGGGCCAGCTCGTCATCCATCAGCACCACGTACTGGCTGGACTCGGCCAGGGTGAAGCCGCAGTTCTCGCCGAACGGGCGGCTGGCGCGGCGGAAGTCCACGTCGTCGCGGCCGCCGACCTGGCGCAGGCCGTCTTCGGTGGCCAGGGCGCCCATGGCGCCGTAGCCGTCGATGCATTCCTGGTTGATCGGTGCTTCGGCGTTGCCCACCAGGGCGACGCGGGCGCGGCCGCTGGTGATCTGCTCGATGGCCTTCTGCAGGTTGTAGAGGAAGGTGGCGCAGGCGCCGGTGACGCTGCCGGTGGTGCCGACGCTGCCCAGCACGTAGGCGTTGATGAAGTCGGCGGGCATGGTGTTCAGGCCCAGGGGCAGCTGCTTGGCGGTGACGCGGCCGCCCTTGAGGCGCGACTGCATGAGGCCGCCGAAGCCGTTCTCGTCGAGCTGGCTCATGATGCTGCCGGAGAACACGGCGATCTCGTCAGGCTGTACCTGGTCGACGATCTGCTGCCAGGGCAGGCCGATGGAGCGGATGGCGTCGGTGGCGGCCACCACCGACAGCTGCAGGCCGCGGGGATGGAAGCGGGAGTTGTACAGCTCGCCGGGCTCGAAGCCGCTGGGCAACTGGCCGGCGGATTTCACCGGCAGCGCGCGGAAGCTCTCGACCTTGAATTCGCTGGTGCCGCCGAGGGTGACGCGCACCTCGCCGCTGTCCAGGGTTTCCACGCTCCAGCTGGCCGGCAGGGGCTCGGGTAGCTGCTTGCGCGAGGTGATGAAGGTGATGCGGGCGCCGTCCTCGGGGGTCACGCCGATGCTTTTCTGCCAGGGCGCGGCGTCCACGTCGAGGAAGCTCTTCTCGATGCGGCGCACCAGGGTGGAGGCCAGTACGCGCTCGCCGTAGCGGGCTTCGATGGCGGGCAGGTCCAGGGGCTTGCCGTCGGCGTCCAGGTACTGGCCGTCGACCACGGTCACCAGCTTGGTCATCACGGCGAGGCCGGCCAGGGTTTCCTGGCGGGTGGCGGCATCGAGGCTCTCGATCACGGTGCGGCGGAATCCGTGGTGGAAGGAACTGCGTCCTGCCGCGTTGTAGCCGCCAAAACCAACGATGACCGGAAGTCGGGACATGACTGGAACACTCCTCAAATGACCATGGCGTGGCAGGGCCCGGTGACGACGCGGTGAAGACGGGCCAAGGAGACCGCAGAGGCGGCTGGCCAGGGGTGCGAGGTCGGGGCCCGGTCACGGACCGGGTGGCAGCTCGTACGAACCGAATGCCATACCTGACGCGGCCTATGACCGTCGAGTCACTTGGAGGGCGGCCGGTGCTGCCGGCCGAGAAGGCGCCCGGCGGCCCGCGAGGGCGCGCCGGGCCTGGGCTTCAGCGGTAGCTGAGGCCGGGGGTGGCGGTGCTGACGCGGGTGCCGGCCTGGCCCCGGGCGATGGCTTCGATGTCCTTCAGGGCACCGATCACCGCAGGACGGCCGGTCTCGCGGGCGAACTCGCAGGCGGCCTGGACCTTGGGCCCCATGGAACCGGCGGCGAAGCCGAGGCGCTCCAGTTCGTCGGGGTGGGCCTGGGCGATGGCTTTCTGGGTGGGCTTGCCCCAGTCGACGTAGGCGGCGTCCACATCGGTGGCGATCACCAGCAGGTCGCTCTCCAGCTGGCGGGCCAGCAGGGCGGAGCAGAGGTCCTTGTCGATGACCGCCTCGACGCCCTTGAGCTTGCCGTTCTCGTACATCGTAGGGATGCCGCCGCCGCCGGCGCAGATGACCACCGAGCCTTTCTCCAGCAGCCACTTGATCGGGCGGATCTCGAAGATCTGCTTGGGCCTGGGGCTGGCGACCACGCGGCGGAACTTGTCGCCGTCAGGAGCGATGGCCCAGCCTTTCTCGGCGGCCAGGCGTTCGGCGTCCTCGCGGGGGTAGACCGGGCCGATGGGCTTGCTGGGGTGCTGGAAGGCGGGGTCGGCCGGGTCCACTTCCACCTGGGTGAGCAGGGTGGCGAAGGGCACTTCGACCGGGAGCAGGTTGCCCAGCTCCTGTTCGATCATGTAGCCGATCATGCCCTCGGTCTCGGCCCCGAGCACGTCCAGCGGGTAGGGGTTGGCGGCGTCGTAGGCGGCGCCCTGGAGGGCCAGCAGGCCCACTTGCGGGCCGTTGCCGTGGGCGATCACCAGCTCGTTGCCGGGGGCGACCTTGGCGATCTGCTCGCAGGCGACGCGGACGTTGTCCCGCTGGTTGTCGGCGGTCATGGCTTCGCCTCGGCGCAGCAGGGCGTTGCCGCCCAACGCGATGACGATTCGCATGGTGGTTCTCCTAGTGCAGTGAGAGGGGCGGTTGGCCGCCGCCTCTCGGGATCACTGAGGGTCCTGAGCGCCACGGGGCTGGATGCCCCGTGGCGAACTGGAATCAGATGTCGGCGAGGGTCGAGACGAGAATCGCCTTGATGGTGTGCATGCGGTTTTCCGCCTGCTCGAAGGCGATGTTGTAGGGGGACTCGAAGACGTCCTCGGTGACTTCGATGCCGTTCTTCAGGTTCGGGTACTGCTCGGCGATCTGCTTGCCGACCTTGGTCTCGCTGTTGTGGAAGGCCGGCAGGCAGTGCATGAACTTGGCCCGGGGGTTACCGGTGGCCTTCATGATGTCCATGTTCACCTGGTAGGGCAGCAGCTCCTTGATGCGTTCGCCCCAGGCTTCCACCGGCTCGCCCATGGAGACCCACACGTCGGTGTGGACGAAGTCCACGCCCTTCACCGCTTCCTTCGGGTCTTCGGTGAGGGTGATGCGGGCGCCGCTTTCCTCGGCGAACTTCTTGCACGCGGCGACGTGTTCATCGCTGGGCCAGAGGGCCTTCGGTGCGGCGATGCGCACGTCCATGCCGAGCTTGGCGCCGATCAGCAGCAGGGAGTTGCCCATGTTGTTGCGGGCGTCGCCCAGGTAGGCGTAGCTGATGTCGTGCAGGGGCTTGTCGCTGTGCTCGCGCATGGTCAGCACGTCGGCGAGCATCTGGGTCGGGTGGTACTCGTCGGTGAGGCCGTTGAACACCGGCACGCCGGCGTAGGTGGCCAGTTCTTCGACGATGTCCTGGTGGAAGCCGCGGTACTCGATGGCGTCGTACATGCGGCCGAGCACCCGGGCGGTGTCCTTCATGCTCTCCTTGTGGCCGATCTGCGAGGAGTTGGGGTCGATGTAGGTGACGTTGGCGCCCTGGTCATAGGCGGCGACCTCGAAGGCGCAGCGGGTGCGGGTGGAGGTCTTCTCGAAGATCAGCGCGATGTTCTTGCGCTTGAGGTGCTGCTGCTCGGTGCCGGTGTATTTGGCGCGCTTGAGGTCGCGGGAGAGGTCCAGCAAGTAGCGCAGCTCGCGGGTGCTGTGGTGCATCAGGCTCAGCAGGTTGCGGTTGTGCATGTTGAAGGCCATGGTCGTTCTCCTTGTGGGCAGGTCGGAAGAAGGGCCCCGCCTGTACTGCTCGTGGCGTCGGCGGGGCGGTGGCGGCCGTGGGTGACGGCCGCCGCCTGGTCTCAGTAGTCGATCGGGTCGCGCAGGATCGGGCAGGTCATGCAGTGGCCACCGCCGCGGCCGCGGCCGAGTTCGCTGGCACTGATGGTGACCACCTCGACACCCGCCTTGCGCAGCTGGGTGTTGGTGTAGGTGTTGCGGTCGTAGCCGATGACCACGCCGGGCTCCAGGCAGACCACGTTGTTGCCGTCGTCCCATTGCTCGCGCTCGGCCTCGAAGCTGTCACCGCCGGTCTGCACCACGCGCAGTTGCTTGAGGCCGAGGGACTCGGCGACCACGTCGACGAAGTGCTTCTCTTCGCGGCGGATGTCGATGCCGTAGGGGCGGCTCTCGTCCGGACGCAGGATGAAGGGCACGATCTCGCGCACCACTTCCGGGAAGATGGTCACCAGGTCGCGGTCGCAGAAGGTGAACACGGTGTCCAGGTGCATGGCGGCGCGGGACTTGGGCAGGCCGGCGACGATGATCTTCTGCGCCGCGCCCTTGCTGAACAGCGACTGCGCCAGTTGGCCGATGGCCTGGCGCGAGGTGCGCTCGCCCATGCCGATGAGCACCACGCCGTTGCCGATGGGCATCACGTCGCCGCCTTCCAGGGTGGCCATGCCGTGGTCCTTGTCCGGATCGCCGTACCAGACTTCGAAGTCGGCGCCGGTGAACTGCGGGTGGAACTTGTAGATGGCGGTGGTCAGCAGGGTTTCCTGGCGTCGCGCCGGCCAGTACATGGGGTTGAGCGTGACGCCGCCGTAGATCCAGCAGGTGGTGTCGCGGGTGAACTGGGTGTTGGGCAGCGGCGGCAGGATGAAGCTGGAGTGGCCCAGGTAGTCGCGGTACATCTTGATCGCGCTGACCCCTTCGCTGTCCGGCAGGTCGGAGCCGGCGACGCCGCCGATCAGGTATTCGGCGAGCTTGCGCGGCTCCTGCTCTTCGAGCCAGGCGCGCACCTCATTGACCAGGCCGACGCCGACCTGGTCGGGGGTGATCTTGCGGTCGAGGATCCACTTCAGGGCCTCGGGGTTCTGCACGATGTCGGTGAGCAGGTTGTGCATCTCCAGCACCTCGATGCCGCGCTCGCGCATCTTGGTGACGAAGTCGAAGTGGTCGCGCTTGGCCTGGTTGACCCAGATGACATCGTCGAACAGCAGTTCGTCGCAGTTGTTCGGGGTCAGCCGCATGTGGGCGAGGCCCGGGGAGCAAACCATCACTTTGTGCAGTTTGCCGGCTTCGGAGTGGACGCCGAGTTTGGCGTTGGACATGGCAGGTCTCCTTGCGGATCAGAGGGTCAGGAAGCCGTCGTAGAGGCCATAGGCCGCTACCAGCGCGCCGATGACGACGGCGGCGAAGATCAGCTTCTCGACAGGGGTGAATATCGGTTGGCCGAGTTCATGCTTGGCCTTGGCGAAGAGGATGGCGCCGGGGGCGTAGAGCAGCGCCGAGAGCAGCAGGTACTTCACGCCGCCGGCGTACAGCAGCCAGGTGGCGTAGACCAGGGCGAGACCGGCGATGGCCAGGTCCTTGCCGCGCTCGCTGGCGTCCTGCTCGTAGGTCTCGCCCCGCAGCGGCAGCAGCACGGCGTAGGCAGCGGACCAGAAGTACGGCACCAGGATCATCGAGGTGGCCAGGTAGATCAGCGACAGGTAGGTGCTGTTGTTGAACAGCGTGACGATGAGGAACAGCTGCACCATGGCGTTGGTCAGCCAGAGCGCGTTGGCGGGAACGTGGTTGGCGTTCTCGCGACGCAGGAACTCCGGCATGGTGTGGTCCTTCGCGGCGGCGAAGAGGATCTCCGCACACAGCAGCACCCAGGACAGCAGCGCCCCCACCAGCGAGACCACCAGGCCGACGCTGATCAGCACCGCGCCCCAGTGCCCCACCACGTGCTCCAGCACGGCCGCCATGGAGGGGTTCTTCAGCTGGGCCAGTTCCGGCTGGGTCATGATGCCGAGGGACAGCACGTTCACCAGCACCAGCAACAGCAGCACGATGACGAAGCCGAGGATGGTGGCCTTGCCGACGTCGCTGCGCTTCTCGGCACGGGCGGAGAAGATGCTCGCGCCTTCGATGCCGATGAACACCCAGACGGTGACCAGCATCATGTTGCGCACCTGGTTCATCACGCTGCCCAGCTCGGGGTTCTTGGTGCCCCAGATGTCAGCGGTGAAGATGTCCAGCTTGAAGGCGAACAGGCAGATGAGGATGAACAGGAACAGCGGCACCACCTTGGCGATGGTGGTCACGAGGTTGATGAAGGCCGCTTCCCGGATGCCGCGCAGCACCAGGAAATGCACCGCCCAGAGCACCACCGAGGCGCCGACGATGGCTGCGGGCGTGTTGCCCTCGCCGAAGATCGGGAAGAAGTAGCCGAGGGTGCCGAACAGCAGGACGAAGTAGCCGACGTTGCCCAGCCAGGCGCTGATCCAGTAGCCCCAGGCCGAGGAGAAGCCCATGTAGTCGCCGAAGCCGGCCTTGGCGTAGGCGTAGACGCCGCCGTCGAGGTCGGGCTTGCGGTTGGCCAGGGTCTGGAAGACGAACGCCAGGGTCAGCATGCCGACGGCGGTGATCGCCCAGCCGATGAGGATCGCGCCGGCATCTGCACTGGCTGCCATGTTCTGGGGCAGGGAGAAGATCCCGCCGCCGATCATGGAACCGACCACCAGGGCGACGAGCGCGCCAAGTCGGAGTTTGTGCGTGGAGTCTGACATCTTGCACCTCCATTCGAGTAGGAACTGTGCTTAGTTGGCTCTTCCTTTCATGGAAGAGTGATGACGTGGGTCAATAGCCAGCTAACGATGTGCGAGGAACAATTTCCGACAGAAAACCTGAACAGCTCGACAGCTTTCCATGAAGGACTGCGAGCCGCGATTGGCGGGGCTTTTGGCCTTCCCTGGAGCAGCGTCCGATTCAAGCTAGACGGTTTTCATTTCAATTCAAGTTGAGGGGATTGGTGACGGCGCGGGTGAGCGGTTTCGCCTTGCTGCCGAAGGGAATGGCGCTGCGAGGCGGTAATTGCGCTCCGCTATAAGCAGGCCCAGGGACAGGGCGTCCCCCCGACTTCTCGACATCGGTGGAGGTGAATGATGTTCCGCCCCGGACACCTGGATATCCGTAGCGAGGCGCTGGGCGCGTTTCCGGCCTATCGCTTCGACCTGGACTACGCACTGCGTCAGGACGACGACGGCCCCTATGTGCACTTCAACCTGGTCGGTGAGGTCAGTGGCCAGCCCTTCCAGGATCGCTTCCGCCTGCACCGCGACGTTGCCTACAACTTCCTCCACCGCACCTGCCGCTGCCTGCGACGGCACGGCCTGGCACCGGGCGCGCTCGAACCCCTGGCCCATCACCGGGACTACGTGCGGGTGTTCGATGACCTGCGCGCGCAGCTGCACGCGGCACCGGGGACGCCGGTGGACCTTGAGCGATTCCTGCGGGAGCGGGAGGAGTGACGAAGAGCCCGGCGGATGGCCGGGCTCTTCACCGGTGACGGCAGGCGTGTGGCCCGGCGCCTGGCTGCAGGGCAGCCGATCGAGGGAGTGACCCGCTGGCGGCTTGTGGCCGTTGCGGGCGGGCGCCGGCCGGTGGCGGGTGCCCAGGCCCGGCGCGTGCCGGGCACATGCGACTGAGCAAGGGCTGTGCCAGGCCCATTCCATGGCTGAAACCCTTGCCCGGCGTGCCCTGTGGCTGCAGAGCGCGTGTGGCGCTGGGCGGTTTTCCGCCTAGCCCTCGCCGTCGTCGTTCGGATTTCCGCCGATGAAGGCCAGGTTGTGCTTGCGCAGCTTGTCCGAGAGGGTCTTGCGCGGCAGGCCGAGGGCTTCCGCCAGGCTGCGCATGGAGCTGTGGGGGTTGGCCAGCTCGGCCTGGATCAGGGCTTTCTCGAAGGCTTCCACCTGTTCGCTGAGGCCGCCTCCGCTGAGGGGCACCTCCGGCGCGCTGTTGTCCAGCGCCAGGTCCAGGCCCAGGGCAAAGCGTTCCGCGGCGTTCTGCAGTTCGCGCACGTTGCCCGGCCAGTTGTGGGCCAGCAGGGTGGCGCGCTGGCCGGCGTCCAGCGGGCGGGGCTGGCCGCCGTGGCGGGCCGAGGCGGCTTCGGCGAAGTGGCGGAACAGCAGGAGGATGTCCTCGCCCCGCTCGCGCAGCGGCGGGATGCGCAGGCTGGCGACGTTGAGGCGGTAGTAGAGGTCGGCGCGGAAGCGGCCCTGGTCGGCGGCCTGGCGCAGGTCTTCCTTGGTGGCGGCGATGATGCGGATGTCCAGCGGGATCAGCTGGTTGGCCCCGAGGCGCTCCACCACCCGCTCCTGCAGCAGGCGCAGCAGCTTGACCTGGACATCGGGGCTCATGCTCTCGATCTCGTCGAGGAACAGCGTGCCGCCATTGGCGTACTCGAACTTGCCGATGCGGCGCTTGGTGGCGCCGGTGAAGGCGCCCTGCTCGTGGCCGAACAGCTCGCTTTCCACCACCGATTCGGCCAGGGCGCCGGCGTTGATGGCGACGAAGGGGCCGTCGCGCCGGCTCGACAGGTCGTGCAGGGCGCGGGCGACCACCTCCTTGCCGGCCCCGGTCTCGCCGAGGATCAGCACGTCGGCCTGGGTGGCGGCGAGGGCGCCGACCTGGTCGCGCAGGCGCTGGCTGGCGGCGGACTGGCCGATGATGCGGGCGCTGAGCTGCTGCCGGTCGGAGAGGGCCAGACGCAGGCTGCGGTTCTCCAGCACCAGGCGGCGCAGGTCGAGGGCGCGGCGCACGCTGTCCAGCAGATCGTCGCTGGCGAAGGGCTTCTCCAGGAAGTCGTAGGCGCCGGCGCGCATGGCCTGCACGGCCAGGGGCACGTCGCCGTGGCCGGTGATCAGCAGCACCGGCAACTGCGGGTCGCGGGCGTGCAGCTGGCGCAGCAACTCGAGGCCGTCGATGCCGGGCATGCGGATGTCGCTGACCACCACGCCGGGCCAGTCGGGGTCGAGGGCGTCGGCGACGCCCTTGGCATCCCCCAGGCTGGCGACCTTGAGGCCGGCCAGGTCGAGGGTCTGGCTGAGGGCCTGGCGCAGGTGCGGGTCGTCGTCGATCAGCAGGACCTGGACGGTGGGGTCGAGGGGTACGGTCATGAGGCGATGTCCTCGGGCGACAGGGGGTTGGCGCCGGGTACGGCGGTGCGCAGGCGCAGGGTCAGCAGGGCGCCCCCTTCGGGGTGGTTGTCGAACAGCAACTCGCCACCCAGGGCGCGCATGAGGCTGTCGCAGATGGCCAGGCCGAGCCCCAGGCCCTGGGCGCTGGTCTTGGTGGTGAAGAAGGGTTCACGGGCCCGTTGCAGGGCCTCGGCGCTGAAGCCGGGGCCGTTGTCCCGCAGGTGCAGTTCGACGATGCCGGGTTCGGGGGCGGCGGTGCTGATCCAGATGCGCCGCGGCTGGGGCTTCTCGCCCAGGGCGTCGAGGGCGTTGGCCAGGAGGTTGCCCAGCACCTGGCGCAGGCGGGTTTCGCCGGCCTGGACCCAGAGCTGGGCCTCGGGCAGGTCGCGGATCAGCTCCACGTCCATGGCGCGGCGGCGCTTGGCCAACAGGGCGAGGGCGTCGTCCACCGCCGGCTGCAGGGCGACGCTCTCGGGGGCGTGGCGGTCGCGCCGGGCGAAGGCGCGCAGGTGGGCGATGATCGAGGCCATGCGTCCGGTCAGTTCGCTGATCAGGTTGAGGTTGGCGCGGGCGTCGTCGTGGCGCTGGTGGTCGAGCAGCACCACGGCGTTGTCGGCGTAGCTGCGGATGGCCGCCAGGGGCTGGTTGAGCTCGTGGCTGATGCTGGCGGACATGGTGCCGAGGGCGGAGAGCTTGCCGGACTGCACCAGTTCGTCCTGGGCGCGTACCAGTTCCTGCTGGGCCTGCTCGCGTTCGAGCACTTCGTCCTTGAGGCGGTTGTTCAGGGCCTCCAGGTCGCGGGTGCGCTCCTGCACGCGGGCTTCCAGCTCCTGGCGGGCGCGGGCGTCGAGGGCGATGCGGTCGAGGTAGTGCCGGCGGCGCTGCATCATCAGGCCGATGAGCAGCAGCAGGGCGAGCAGGGTGGCGGCGACGATGGCGTCGGTGGTGCGCACCTGGCGGTCGATGAGCAGGCGCGGGGCGAGGATGCTGACGGTCCAGCCGGTTTCCTGCAGTTCGCGGCTCTGGGTGATCCAGTCCTGGCTGCGCAGGCGCAGGGGCTCGGGCACCTGGGTCGGGTAGGGCTGATTGGCGGCGATGGCGGCGCGCTCGGCGGCGTCCAGCTCGCGGGTGGCGTGGAAGCGCCACTGGGGGCGGGAGGTGATGATGGCGACGCCGTTGCCGTCGGTGACCATCAGTTGCTCGGGGGTGTTGCCCCAGAGGGTTTCGGCGTCGTCCAGGTCGACCTTGACCACCAGGATGCCGATCACCCGGCCCTGCTCCAGCACCGGGCTGGCGTAGAAGTAGCCGCGCTTGCCGGAGGTGGTGCCGAGGCCGAAGAAGCGCCCCTGGCGACCCTGCAGGGCTTCGCGGAAGTAGGGGCGGAAGGAGAAGTCGCGGCCGACGAAGCTGTCGGCCTTGTCCCAGTTGGAGGAGCTGAGGGTGCGGCCCTCGGGGTTCATCAGGTAGATGACGTCGGCCCCGGTTTCCTCGCGCACCTCACTCAGCAGGCGATTGGCGGCGTCCAGGCGGGCCTTGTCCTGAGGGGCGGCCAGTTGTTCGCGCAGGGCCGGGAGGTCGGCGAGGATCGGCGGCAGCACCTCGAAGCGGCGCAGGGTGCCCAGCAGGTTGGCGACATAGAGGTCGAGGGTCTGCCGGTTCTGCTCGGCCAGGGTGCGGTTGTAGTAGCGGTCGGCCAGGTGGTGCGCGGGCCAGAGCAGGGGCGCGAGCACCAGTGCCAGCAGAACGAGGCTGCGCCAGCGGGGTCGGTAGGGGAGGGTGTTCGCGGTCATGGTGTCAGGATGCGCCCGGGGTGGGGCGCATTATGACACCGGCGGGCTCAGCGAGGGTGGCGCAGGCACGCCTCCAGCCCCTGGCGCCAGTCGGGCAGGGCGACGTCCCAGTCGCGCCGCAGCTTGCTGCCGTCCAGCCGCGAGTTTAGCGGCCGTTGGGCGGGCGTCGGGTAGGCGCTGCTGGGGATGGGCTCCAGGCGGGCGCAGGGCTTGCCTTGGGTCTTGAGCGTCTCGGCGATGGCGCTGGCGAAACCGAACCATGAGGTCTCGCCGCCGGCCGTGAAGTGGTAGGTGCCCCAGGCCTGGCGGCCTTGTTGCCAGCGCTGGATCAGGGCAACGGTGGCGGTGGCGATGTCGCCGGACCAGGTGGGTGCGCCGACCTGGTCGTCCACCACGTTCAGCTGTTCGCGCTCCTGCAGCAGGCGCTGCATGGTGAGCAGGAAGTTGCGCCCGTGCAGGGAGTAGACCCAGCTGGTGCGCAGGATCAGGTGTGCACCGCCCACCGCGCGGATCGCCTCTTCCCCGGCCAGCTTGCTGCGGCCATAGACGCCCAGCGGGTTGGGTCGGTCGTCCTCGGTGTAGGGCGTAGTCTTGCGGCCATCGAAGACGTAGTCGGTGGAGTAGTGGATCAGCGGCGCGCCCAGGGCTGCAGCCTCTTCGGCCAGCACGCCGGGGGCGGTGGCGTTGAGGGCGAAGGCGGCCTCGGGCTCGCTCTCGGCCTGGTCCACGGCGGTGTGGGCGGCGGCGTTGATGATCAGCTCCGGGCGCTCGGCACGGACCCGCTGGCGGATGGCCTCGCTGTCGGCAAGATCGAGACGGTCGCGGCCCAAAACCAGCAGTTCGCCCTGGCCGGCAAGGGCCAGCGCCAGTTCACGGGCGACCTGGCCGCTATGCCCGGTGACGAGGATCTTCATGGGAACACCTCGGCGTCTGCAAGATAGGTGACTTTGAGCCCCTGGCGGTGCTCGATGGCGTGTACGTACTGGGAGGAGCGCTTAGTTACAAGTGAACGGTCAAGTTGATCAAGATGCGCTGTCGCATGGTGCAAAATTATGTGATTCAATCTGTCTTAAAATTTGATTTTATCAATTTCCATTTAAGAAGATAAATATTGTGCGAATTGCGACAGCTGTTGCCGACGTACTCAGAGGACTTGAAGTCGAACAGGTCTGGAATACCAATCTAGCTTACGAGCACCTTAAAGCCTGTGGCGAGGCCGATACCAAACGCACGGCTGAGCGCCGTCTGAATGCTCATGGCTTATTACCTGCTGAATTGGCTAAAGAAGCACTGCAAGACGAACATGGGCGCGCACCTAACAGAATCGTACTGGCCTGGGCCATGGAGCAGGCCCGCAAGCGCCGCGATAGAGTGCTGTTCGCTCAGCTGAGTCCATTACCCAGCGGAAAGCCCTGTCTACACGCGAACGATGCCAGGGGCGCGCGCCTCTGGGTGCCATTGGCAAATGTCGAGAGGGAGACAGTCCGCACTGCTTGTGCCGCATTGCAACAACACATCGGGAAGCCTATCGCGGTGTTTCCGCATGGCTCGTTGGTAGCCTTGATGCGTAACACGGTTGAGATGCCTGACATCCACTCCTGCGTGCATGTCTACCAGCCGGTGCTGCCAGCCAATCTCAAGCTCCCTAGGTTCGATTCGATACACGCCGAAGCGACATCCCAACTATCCCCGCACCTCAGGCGCCTGGAAGCAGAGAGCATCCACATCATCCGTGAGGCGGTGGCCGAGGCGCAGAACCCGGCGATGCTCTACTCCATCGGCAAAGACAGTGGCGTAATGCTCCACCTTGCCCGCAAGGCCTTCTTCCCCTCACCGCCGCCCTTTCCGTTACTGCACGTAGACACGCGCTGGAAGTTTCAGGAGATGTACCTGTTCCGTGATTTCATGGCACGTGAAAGCAGCATGGACTTGCTGGTACACACCAACCCTGAAGCCATAGAAAAGAACATCAACCCCTTTGATCATGGCTCCTCGCTGCATACCGATATCACCAAAACCGAAGGGCTCAAACAGGCGCTGGACAAGTACAAGTTTGACCTCGTGTTTGGTGGCGCACGCCGCGATGAGGAAAAGTCCCGCGCCAAGGAGCGCATCTTCTCGTTTCGCAGCGCAACTCACCGCTGGGATCCTAAAAGCCAGCGCCCGGAACTTTGGAACCTCTACAACACTCGCAAAAGCCAAGATGCCAGCATTCGAGTGTTCCCGCTGTCAAACTGGACCGAAATCGATATCTGGCACTACATCTACTTGGAAAACATCCCCATGGTGCCCCTGTACTTTGCCAAATTGCGGCCTGTTGTCGTGCGGCCCGAGATGATCATGCTGGTCGACGACGAGCGCTGCAAACTGCTGCCCGGCGAGGACATTCAGATGCGTACAGTGCGTTTTCGCACACTAGGCTGTTACCCGCTGACCGGGGCACTGGAGTCAGAAGCGCAGACGCCGGAAGACATCCTTCTGGAAGTCATCAACACGCGGCAATCCGAACGGCAGGGCCGTCGAATCGATACGGATAGCGCAGGCTCCATGGAGAAGAAAAAACAAGAGGGCTACTTCTGATGGCGCGCCTCAAGAAAACTACCTCACCCGCACAGCCCCCACACAAGACCGCCACACTGAGCGAATGGCTCGAGCAGCAAGCCCATCAGGACCTGTTGCGCTTTATCACCTGCGGTAGCGTCGATGATGGCAAAAGCACGCTAATCGGCCGCCTGCTCTGGGAGTCCCAGCAAGTCTTCGACGATCAGTTGAGTACGCTGCAGGCCGACTCCAGGCGCCATGGCACGCAAGGTAACGATATAGACTTTGCCCTGCTCGTAGATGGCCTGGCAGCCGAGCGAGAACAGGGCATCACCATTGATGTGGCCTACCGCTTCTTCTCAACACCGCGTCGCAAGTTCATCGTGGCCGACACCCCTGGCCACGAACAATACACGTGCAACATGATCACAGGGGCCTCCACCGCAGACGTAGCGGTACTGCTGATCGATGCGCGCCAAGGTGTGATGACGCAAACTCGCCGGCACGCCTATCTGGCAGCACTGGTGGGCATAAAGCACATCATCCTGGCCATCAACAAGATGGACTTGGTGGCGTATGGCCATCAGTTGTTCGCCGATACGCTGGCTGCATTCAACACAGCGGTCGAGCCATTGGGATTCGACAGCATCACCGCCATCCCTTTGTCGGCTCTCAAAGGCGACAACATTAACTCACGCTCGGCGCATACGCCCTGGTACCAAGGCCCAACCCTCATGGCCTGCCTGGAAACCATCGACCCTCGCCCCTCTAGGGAATTCAAAACGGTCTTTCCCGTTCAATGTGTCAACCGTCCGGATGCCAGCTTCCGAGGCTTCAGTGGCACATTGGCCTCCGGCCAGCTAGCCGTTGGCAACGAAGTGCGCGTAACGGCTTCTGGGCAAACGGCCAAGATCGCACGCATCGTCACCGGTAACGGTGATCTAGATTGTGCCAACCCAGGCGATGCCATCACGTTGGTTCTGGATCGAGAAGTCGACGCCTCAAGAGGTGACATACTGGCGCGCGCCGAGCAACCGCTGGAAATGACCGACCAGTTCGAAGCCACCCTGGTCTGGATGCACGACGAGCCTGGTCTGATAGGCCGCTCCTACGAAATCAAGCTGGCGAATCAATGGGCCAGCGCCAGTCTTACCGCACTGAAACACCGCATAGACGTCAACACACAAGCTCATGAAGCGTGCCGCCAGCTGCAGCTTAACGACATCGCAGTAGCCAACGTTGCACTGAGCAAGCCGCTGGTTTTCGATACCTACGCTCAATCACATACCCTGGGCGGATTCGTGCTGGTCGACAAATACACCCACAGCACCGTCGCCGCCGGCATGATCCGCCACAACCTACGCCGCGCACAGAACGTACATCGCCAGGCACTCAGCATTACCCGTGAGGACCGTGAACGCCTCAATGGCCATAAAGGCAAGGTCATCTGGTTCACCGGCCTTTCCGGCTCGGGAAAATCGACCATCGCCAACGCCCTGGAGAAAGAACTCCATGCCCAGGGCAAACGCACCTATATCCTCGATGGCGATAACGTTCGCCAGGGCCTGAACAGGGATCTGGGCTTTACCGATGCCGACCGGGTGGAAAATATTCGACGCGTGGCTGAAGTCGCCAAACTGATGATGGATGCCGGGCTGATCGTGATGACCGCCTTTATCAGCCCCTTCCGGGCAGAACGCCAGATGGCCCGGGAGCTGATCGGAGAAGATAGCTTTATCGAAGTGTTCGTCGACACGCCGCTGGCCGTGTGCGAGCAGCGTGATCCGAAGGGGCTCTATAAGAAGGCACGCGCTGGGAAGCTGCCAAATATGACGGGAATTAGCAGTGCTTATGAGTCGCCGCAAAAGCCAGATATTACAATCAACTTTGAACGACTACAGATGGAACAAGTATTAAAGGCCATGCTAGATAAGCTCTAGCGCAGCGCTCAAATAATAGAAGATAGGAATATCTGTCAGCGCATAGCTAGTGAAGCAGTGATCGCTTTATCGCAAAAGACTCTGTAATTAATTCAGAAAGGCAAGTATCCGCTTTAACAAATTTGTAGTTTTATGTTTTTGCTGGCTAAGCATAGCTAATAATCTGGGGCGCAGTACGTTAATCTCGGCGGTGCGCTCCTGAAACCAGCGCCCATCGATTCCATAGTCTTTAGCCAAGACTCGTTCGTAAGCGGTGCTAGCAAGCAATCGATTGAGCTTAAGCAACCCGATCATGCTGTACGCCCGCCCGAGCCCCTTATGAGGCACAAACATGAGCAAGACCTTCTCGATGTCTACGTGAATCTCGCTAGGTAGTTCCGGATACCTAAGCAAGTCAGAAAAACCTTCCTTGAGTTGTTGCGCGCTAACGTCGTCGAAGAAGCTTTCAGCGATCAGATAATGCTCGTTCATGACCCGCACAGAATTCGCGACTGTCTGACTACTTGCGTTTTCGCCGGGCAATACCCTGAAATCGACAAGCACGCGCTCCGTTATATGAATCGGGTAGCGTTTCACCAGTCGGATCCACATATCAAAGTCGGGCAGCTGACGAAGGTTGTTCTTGTAACTGCCTAGCTCTCGATAACACTGGCTCCGGATAAGCATTGTTGGGTGGCAGATGCAGTTTCCAGACTCGAAGAAGTAACGCAGCCAGGCGCCTTGCGAGCGATTACCCTGCTCAAACACGGTGCCGAACGGTAGTCCGCGCCCGCTGAGCGCTCCTCCCGACTTGCTAACGAAACGGGCTCTGCCGAAGCAAGCACCTAGCGCCGGGTTGCCCTGCATGATATTGAGCTGGATGGCTAGCTTATCGGAACCGCTCCAGCAATCGTCCGAGTTGATGAGCGCGATAAACTCGCCAGAAGCCTTTGCGATCAGTTCATTGATGACGATGCCAGCCCCACGATTGTCTCGATGAGGGAAGAACCGGATCCGGGTATCTTGGATGGCACTCACCACCTGCACAGTGGAATCAACCGAACCATCGTCAGCAATCAAGAATTCGAAATCAACACCTCGCTGCTCTAATACGCTAGCGATGGCCTTGGCGACATAAGGGGCGTGGTTGTAGGTTGCCATTATCACGCTGACAACTGGCGACGTCATAACAATCTCCCTCGACGAGCGATTCTCAGCAAGAGCCTTGCCAGGATTGGGGGAGTAAATGCACGAACGATCGAAGTTAATAGCGGCGGCATAAAGTCATTTATCCGCATCAGACCTTGTGAGGCCGGTTGCGCCACTCCATCTACTAGATGCTCCAGACGTGCGAGGTTGATCGCCTGGCGTAGGTCATTACCCAACTGATTGAACTCAGCGTGGAAGCGCTGCTGGGTGAGCTGGTCATATATAGGAATAAGGCTCAACTGCAGCTTGAGCTTCTCGACATGCCCATAATTCGACCAGGCACCTGAAGAGTGAACGCGATAGACTGACATTGGCTCTTCGAGAAAACCGATCAGACCGTGCATGGCCACGCAGATATTGACAATCCAATCGTAGGCACGAACCTCGAATAACTCAGCCGGTAAATTATCCAGCGCTGACTTACGATACATACAGGTAGAGAAATTACCGACAACATTATCGGCAATCAAGTCGCGTGCATTGAGAAGACGGTAGCCGGTACCAACCGAGGTACGCTCGGAAAACGTCGCATTAGCCTCGTAACGGACGAAATAATTGACAGAGCAAAGATCACATTCCCAGTGCCCCTCAAGAAACGCCAACTGCCGCGACAGCTTCTTGGGACTGACCCAGTAATCATCTCCCTCAAGCACCGCGACATACTCTCCAGTGCAAGCAGCGAAACCACGCTGATAGTTCTTTGTTATGCCGACATTGATGTCCGCAGGCAAGTACGAAAAGATAAACCGTGGATCCAATCGTTCGTAGGTACGGATCAGTTCCAACGTCGCATCCGTCGATGCGTCATCAGCAATTACCAACTCGATAGCGCCCGGATACTCCTGCTTAAAGAGAGATTCGAGCGCGCGACGAATATAAGTCTCATGATTATAAGTAACAAGCAGCACCGATAACTTCGAGCACTCGTTTAACACCATCATTTCTTCGCCATTAGCCGAGCTGGATTACCCACTACGATCGTGTAGGGTTCTACATCTTGGATTACCACCGCACCCATCCCCACGACCGCGCCCTCCCCGATCACCAATGGCTTACCGTGCCGTCCCTGTTTAATCAGTGCGCCGGCACCTATATAGGCATGGCTGCCAATGGTTACGTTGCCATTACATTTCACGCCGGGTCCGAATGTTACATAATCGCCGATTATACAATCGTGAGAAATATTGCACTGGCAGTTAGCTTGGAAGAATCGCCCGATCTTTACATTGGAAGTAATTATGGTCTGTTCCGAAACCATGCAACCTTCTCCAATATCATTATTGTCGAGCAGGATCACACTAGGAGCAAAAAATGAGAAAGGCTCTAACTTTTGAGCTAAACAAGCGTCTGCGATTCTATGACGTGCTTTGGAGTCTCCGATAGCCACGTTAAAGCGCTTGTGACCATCTAGCGCGAAAAAGGCGTCAAGATTTAGCAGGCGATAGCCGTTAACTTCAGTCTCCTCTTCCTGTCCTTCCACCACGAATAAAATTTCAACCTCCCCACTCTTCAGTTCGTCTTGAAGCGTAGATAGCAACATTGGCATAACCTCCCTGCCATGCCCACCTGCACCGATCAGGCCGTAATAGGTTTTCATAATTGAGACTCAATATCCAGAGAAGGGTCACTGATGAGTTAGCAGTCTGCACAATAGAACTTCGCCATTCAGGGGGCGATAGCTGAGCGTAGACGGTGAACCAGCTGTTTCAGATAAAAAATAGACCGACTGGCCATAGTCGATAGGCCGGCTTCGGCTGGCCCAGCCCCGGGGGGCGAAGTTTTAGTAGCTTGCATATAGAAGTGCCCAAAGCCTGAGCTACCTGTCAGCTGGTAAAAATCAAAAATGCTGACCTGATACTCATCCCTTAAAACTCGCTCAAACTCAGTATCAGGAAAGCACTTCATAAATAATGAGAGCGCCGCAGCCCTGCCCGAAGCTTGCGCAAAGGCGCTATCCAGAAGGAGAAATAATTTTTCACATCTCAGACGGATAGGTGTAGTAGGCACCTCTTTAAGGCGGAAGTCACCGGAAAAGCCGTCGATAAACAACTCATCTGGAATTTCATCGAAAAACGAGCCAAAGATCTCTACCAGTTCTGTAAGGTTACGAGCAGAGTTTTCAGGGGATATCGCACTGGTATTATTACCGTCTCGCAAGTGAGCTACTAAGTTCTCCTGGATCACATGAATAGGGTAGCGCTTTATCAGTCGGATCCACATATCAAAATCCGGCAACTGCTTGAGACCAGGATTGTAGAAACCTAAAGTTTCGTAGATTTCTTTCCTCACTAAGATACTCGGATGACACAGGCAATTTCCCTTAAAGAAGAAATGCCTGAGCCATTGACCCTGGGTGCGGTTAGGCTGCCGGAAAACATCATTCCAAATGGCCTCCGGACCAGAAATTTCGCGACCGTACTCGTCCACCATATCAGCCCAAGTGAAACAGGCACCTAAACTCGGCTGAGACTGCAAGACGGCAACCTGCTTACCGAGCTTTTCCCGGTACCAAATATCGTCAGAGTTAAGCAAAGCGATATACTTGCCGCGAGCTTCTTTGATCAGGAATACCAAGTTGCCTACAGGCCCGAGATTCTGCTCCTGCCTAAACGAACGGATACGCTGATCAGCGAAGCTGGTAATGATGTCCCAGCTTTTATCAGTTGAAGCGTCATCCGAAATAAGCAACTCAAAATCACCAAAACTCTGCGCCAGAATGCTATCCACCGCCTTACTGATGTATTTGGCGTGGTTGTAAGAAGGCATTACAACACTAATGAGTGGCACATCTCTAACTATGCCCGAGCTGCATTTATTACTATGAAGCATGGTTCATTTTCCAAGTTCGATAGATTTTCTTGATCGGCTCTGGACAAAGTCTGCGCAAGATTTTCCAAACAACCGACGATCTCCGATCAGAACAATTCACGAGAACCTTAGTATCTACCCCAGCAGAAGATTTTTCGGGGCGTGACTCATCTGATGATATGACTGGATTACGAATGATATGGCGCAAAAGCTCAATGCGTGGTCCCATTTGAGCCTCTATACTATACAAATCACGTATACGGAGGATGGCGCGCTCACCAACCGCTTTTAGTGCCTCGGGGTTTGCGTAATAGTGCTCGAGTCGATCAATAATGTGTGCAATATCATAATTGATTAAGACGATATCTTCACCATCGGTAAATCGTCCTCCCGCCGAATTGAACTCATCAACTGCAAATATCGCGGTGCCGCGCAAACCTGCTTCGATACAGCTGGCAGTAGGGAAACCGTCAAAGGATCCTGGGGAAATCTTACCGCTGATATTGGGCGATAGGATGATATCCATATTCTGGAAGAAATTGTCGAACTCATCTGGATTCAGCGAGCCGTGAAACTTGATGCGGTCGCTGATGGTGCTGACGTCGATGACCCGCTTGTCAAAAGGTCCCACTACATGGAAATAGATGTCATCATGTTGCTGCCGCAGGGCGCCAGCAACATTAACGAATACATCGTAACCCTTGTCTTCGCCAAAAGGTGTGTACTTGTGCGCCATGAAGCAGATATCCAGACGCGGCTTATTAAATCCCCAGCGGTTCTTGACTAGAAATTGCCGCCCTTCGGGAATCTCCGGCATTACGACCCCGAAGATCATCTGAACCTTCTCTGCCGCACATAGCCCCCGGTGGACAATATAGTCGTAAGACACCTGCTGCGTCACAATGACCCTTTGGAAACACGGTGAGTCGAGTACACGCTTGAGCTTACGGTCGCACTCTGGGTTATTCAGAACGAAACCTGATCCGGGATAGAGTGTGAAGACAAAAGGTACATTTGCTGCCTCGATTTCGGGTAGCAGCGAGAGTGCATTGCTCAGAAAATTCATATAAACCAAATTTGCCAAGCGCAGTGGAAATCCCCCACTATGTTGTACTAATTTGCCACCAATTTCAGGGTGTTTTCTCCGATAATCACGCACAACATTGTTTATGTCGTTGTTTTCAACGACATGCAAGGTCTTGCCAGAGGCTAATACCAATGAACGCTGAAATTCGCGCAAATATGCAGTGAATTCGGCATAGCGAAATCCACTCTGCAGAGAAGGAAAAACATCATCAACGATCAATAAATCAAGTCTGCCCTGGGTGCCAGAGTAAGTGTTATTTATTGTGCCGTATATACGATTGACATATCGTTGAAAGGCCTTGTCGTATTGATAGTCAAGAAACTCATCATACTGAGCAATCAATTTAAGTAGCTCAAGTGCTTTATCCAAAGCCCTCCTAGAACTCCATTCGCCACCTGCATGCTGCCTATAAACAGAAAGGACTTCTTTTAGTTGACCAATTTTCCCAAACTGAGAGCAGTACAAATTGAAAAACCAATCTACCGTGTAAATTTCAAAAATTCCAGGTGAAATAATTTCAACCAACTCACCCCGATAAAAGCAGGCGGTGAAATTTCCGATAAAATTGTTATCCGCGAGTTCATCTCCCTCAAGCTCAGTGCCAGCTAGCTCTTCACCGATCTCGAATAATTTTCTTGAACCTCCATCAGCGTCACAAAGCTCTATCGAGTTGAAGGACATCACGCATTCCGGGTGCTCATTCAAAAACTCAATATGCTTCTGAATACGATCTTCCGAGGTCCAGTAGTCATCTCCTTCGCAGAATGTCAGGAAATCGCACCCTGCGGCCCGATGCACGGCGGCGGCTAGGTTGGCGACAACGCCAACATTTTGAGCGTTAGTCTGAAAGTCGAAGTCAATATGACTATCGCGATTTTCCGCTATCAGGGAGCGTACAACCTGCGCAGTGTCATCCGGTGAGGCGTCGTCGATAATGATGATGCGTAGTCGGAAATTTCCTCGCTGGTTCAGCACCGATTGCAAACACTCAGCAATATAGCCCTCATGCTTGTAGGTCAGCACGACGACTACAACTTCAGGTACTCCACTACAGATAGCGGTCTGCAATTGACGCTTACGACCGAAACATAACTTGCGGCGGAACAAGTCCACCTGATAGCGCATGCTCCGAAGCGGTCGTTCACCATCAGTCCGAGCGAAAATGGAGAAGCCCGGAATGGCCAGGACCGGCTCAAAACTTTCTGCTGGCAGCACTTCTGCATCGATAGTTTCGTTTGCGTCGCTGGATTCAATGCAGATGACGCCCTTGCGCGATAGTAATTCTCGGAGCTGCACAATCAAGGAGGGTGCACTATTTCGCAAGACATCAGCATCTAGATAGAGTAAGTCAATTTTTTCATGCTGACGTACGAAATGGTCGATAAGAAATTGCGTTGTAACTGCCGAACTAGTCTCTCTGAGTACTACAGGCTGTTTAAGGTCGAACTCTCGCATGAGGAAGTTGAGCAAAGCTAGTTTGTCACCTTCGGAGAACTGATCGTCCTTGAAAAAATCGATGTGCTGGTCCTGGGCAGCTCTATCTGTGCGCTCCAGCATAAGTTCAAACATGGAGCAACTCTCGTTTGACGAAGCGGCAGATCATATCGATTTCTTCGACGGACAACGTATGGTACAGCGGTAGGCAGAGAATACGCCGTGAAATGTTTTCGGCGATGGGGGCGCTCTGCTCACGTACGTAAGGCAGCATAGAGAGCGACGGGTAGAAATAGCGGCGAGGAAAAATACTATTTAGGTTAAGCTGCTTAACCAACCTCAGCAGAGTGTCTTCGCTATCGAAAATCACTGGGAAGTAGGCGTGGTTATATTCTGTATATGGCAGGATCTGCTGGAATTGTACCGGTAAGCCCTCCAGATTACTCATGTAGCGCTCGGACAGCCTACGGCGCATCGCCAAGATGTCTTGAATGTACTTGAAATTACACAGCCCCATCGCTGCATGGAACTCAGAATTTTTGCCGTTGATACCGACATCACCAAACTCGGTGGCAGATGTGTGCCCAAAGTTACGCATCATCGCCATACGCTTGGAGATTTCTGGATCGGGAGTAATCACCGAGCCACCCTCTACGGTATGAAAAAGCTTGGTCGAGTGAAAGCTACAAGTTGAAACATCACCATAAGAAAGAAGCGACTTGCCCTTATACTTTGTACCAAAAGCATGGGCTGCATCGTAGATAACCTTCAGATTGTGTTTGCGAGCAATGGCACCAATGGCCTCTACATTGCAAGGATTCCCAAAAACATGAGTGGCCAGAATGGCGGTGGTATTTCTAGTTATAGCGTCCTCGATTTTGGATTCGTCAATATTCAGCGTATCCGGACGAATATCAACCATGATTGGCTGGCAATGTTCCCATGTGATACTCGAGGTGGTCGCAACATAGCTGAATGGCGTGGTGATGATTTCGCCTTCAAGGCCCAGAGCGCGGATTGCGATCTGGATGGCGATGGTGCCGTTGCCTAAGAATAGAAGATGATCGACGTCGAGGTGTTCCTTAAGTTTAATTTCTAGTTCATTCAATAAGGGACCGTTGTTGGTCAACCACTCCCGCTCCCAAATACCGGATAAGTAATGCTCAAACTCTGAGTATGGAGGCATGAAAGGTTTTGTGACTGTAATATTCATTAGCGGACAACCTAAAGTTACTGATTACTTAATTTGCCTGCGATGCGGCTGAATTTTATACACCAAGATTCTTTTAGTTCACTCAGCTCTCGCTCAAGCTGACTAATACACTCACCACGAGCAGCCCAATCTTGCGCAATTATCTCTGCTTGTTCTGCCTGCTTCTTTGAGGCCTCTCGGAGAGCCTCAATAGTTTGGGTTAGATGCTCGATATGCTCGCCACGAGCAGCCCAATCTTGCGCAATTATCTCTGCCTGTCCCGCCTGCTTCTGTGAGGCCTCTCGGAGAGCCTCAATAGTTTGGCTTAGATGGTCAATATGCTCGCCACGAGCAGCCCAATCTTGCGCAACTAACTCTGCTTGTCCTGTCTGCTTCTGTAGGGCATCCCGTAGAACGTCGATAGTTTGGGCTAGATGCTCGATGTGCTCGCCACGAGCAGCCCAATCTTGCGTAATTAACTCTGTTTGTCCTGTCTGCTTCTGTAGGGCATTCCGTAGAGTGTCGATAGTTTGGGCTAGATGCTCGATATGCTCGCCACGAGCAGCCCAATCTTGCTCAATTAACTCTGCTTGTCCTGCCTGCTTCTGTAGGGCAT
>NZ_FOJP01000001.1 GCF_900111835.1 Metapseudomonas otitidis | reverse complement strand
CTTTCGTCTCAACCGAGGCCGCGCATTCTACAGCAGCCTTTCTTTCTGTCAAGCTGTTTTTCGAAGAATTTTTTCTTTCTACTCAACAACTTGCGCATCCGTCGAAACACTCTTCAACATCAGCGGGAGGCGAATCATACAGCATTCAAACTCACTGTCAACACCTCTTTTCGGCAATCAACCTGGCCAGCAGATCAATCACCGCGAATCCGCAACCACCCCGGAACCGCACCCCACTTTCAAACACTTAACTCATTGATTTTCAAGGAGTTTTCGTTGTCCGCCGTGGGAGTGGTGCGCATTATAGAGACCTCAGCCACGGCGTCAACACCTATTTTCGAAAAGTCATTCCGCCTTCAGCGAGATGCGCGCGAACGCCTTCTTACCCGCCTGACATACATGACTTTTGCCCAGCTCGAACACGAACGAGCGATCGACCACTTGCCCATCGACGCGCACGCTGCCTGCCGCCAAGAGATCACGCGCCGCAGCAGCATTCTTCACCAACCCTGCCTTATTAAGGACAGACGACACCGGCATACCCTCGGATGCGAGCAACTCCACCTCAGGCAGGTCGTCCGGAAGCTCGCCATCCTTCATGCGATTGCCGGCCGAGCGATGAGCACTGGCCGCCGCCTCTTCACCATGGAAGCGAGCCACGATTTCCTCAGCCAGCTTGATCTTGATGTCACGAGGATTGGCCCCTGCCTCAACATCACGCTTGAACTGTTGGATTTCTTCCATCGAGAGGAAGCTGAGCAACTCAAAGTAACGCCACATCAAGCTGTCTGGCATCGACACGAGCTTGTTGTACATGACGCCCGGCGCTTCCTGGATGCCCACATAGTTCCCCAAGGACTTGGACATCTTCTTGACCCCATCGAGCCCTTCGAGCAACGGCATGGTCACGATGCACTGGGACGCCTGCCCATAGGCTCGCTGCAATTCGCGCCCCATCAACAGGTTGAACTTCTGATCGGTACCGCCCAACTCGACATCGGCGCGAAGCGCAACAGAGTCATAGCCCTGCACCAACGGATAGAGGAACTCATGGATCGCAATCGGTTGGTTGGTGGCGTAGCGCTTACTGAAGTCATCCCGCTCCAGCATCCGCGCCACTGTGTACTGGGAAGACAGGCGAATGAAGTCAGCCGGCGACAGCTGATCCATCCAGGTGGAGTTGAACGCCACCTCGGTCCGTTCGGGATCCAGGATCTTGAAAACCTGAGCCTTGTAGGTTTCCGCATTCTCCAGCACCTGCTCTCGAGTCAACGGAGGGCGAGTGGCACTCTTGCCGCTGGGATCACCGATCATTCCGGTGAAATCCCCGATCAGGAAGACCACCTGATGCCCCAGCTCCTGAAACTGACGCAGCTTATTAATAAGGACGGTGTGCCCCAGGTGCAGATCAGGTGCCGTCGGATCGAAGCCGGCTTTGATGCGCAGCGGACGCCCCGTCTTGAGCTTCCCGATCAGCTCCGCCTCGACCAGTACCTCTTCCGCACCGCGCTTGATAAGCGCAAGCTGCTCCTCAACCGACTTCATGTAAGGCCCCGTGCCACGTAAAAACAAAAGGGAACCAAACATACAAGATCGCTGACTAATTACAAGTTTTGCGCCCGCAGCCAGACCGACCGCCGAAAGGTCGGTTCCCGAGGTTGCCTGAGGGCCTATTTGATTATATTTTAGGCAGTTAGATCACTTTCTTAATAACACCACACGCCATGACGCATAACGTTCCCAAAGCGCCGCGCTATCCGAAGAGCCATCTGCTGGCCGCAAGCGGTGTAGCTGCGCTTCTGAGCCTGGCCTTGCTGGTGTTCCCGTCTCGGGAAGTCGAGGCGAAGAAGACCTACATCAATCTGGACATGGACAACGGCGCTGAAGCGCTGATTCAGGAGAAGGACGATCTCCGACAGGGCCTATCCAGCGAAGGCGAGTCAAGCACTCCCTTTGCCACCATCGAACCGTCCGCGGATGCCAAGGACAGCGCAGATAGCGATTCCAGCACGGATGAGCAGGATGCTTCCACATCAGCCTCCTCCCCGAGTACACCCGTCGATCCTGGCCTGAAGACCGTCAAGGTCGATAGCGGCGATACCCTGTCCACGCTGTTTGCCAAGGTCGGTCTCTCGGCGAGCGTGCTTCACGAGATTCTCGACAGCAGCAAGGATGCCAAGTCCCTCACCCGCCTCAAGGTCGGTCAGCCCTTCGAATTCCGGCTGACCCCGGAAGGCGAGTTCCAGAGCCTCCATTCCCAGCTGAGTGATCTGGAAGCCGTCACGCTAACCAAGACCGAGAAGGGCTACGACTTCAAGCGCGATATTGCCAAGCCTGATATCCATTCGGCTTACGCGCACGGCGTGATCGACAGCTCGCTGTTCCTTTCCGCCAAACGTGCCGGCCTCTCCCACAACCTGACCATGGACCTGGCCAACATCTTCGACTACGACATCGACTTCGCACTCGATATTCGAGAAGGCGACGAATTCGAGGTCATCTACGAGAAGAAGACCGTCAACGGCAAGGAAGTAGGCTCGGGCGCCATCCTCGCAGCGCGCTTCACCAACCGCGGCAAGACCTACACCGCTGTCCGTTTTGCCAATGCCCAAGGTATCGCCAGCTATTTCCGTGACGATGGCACCGCGATGCGCAAGGCCTTCATCCGTACCCCTGTAGACTTCGCTCGGATCAGCTCCCGCTTCTCGCTGGGCCGCAAGCACCCCATCCTGAACAAGATCCGCGCGCACAAGGGCGTCGACTACGCCGCTCCACGCGGAACACCGATCAAGGCAACGGGTGATGGCAAGGTCATGCTCGCTGGGCGCCGTGGTGGCTACGGCAATGCCGTGATCATCCAGCACAGCGGCAAGTACCGCACCCTCTATGGGCACATGCAGGGCTTCGCCAAAGGCATCAAGACCGGCGTGAGCGTCAAGCAGGGCCAGATCATCGGCTACATCGGCACCACCGGGCTCTCGACCGGCCCGCATCTTCACTACGAGTTCCAGGTCAACGGCGAGCACGTCGACCCGCTCAGCGTGAAGCTCCCCATGGCCGATCCGCTCATCGCCAGCGAGAAGAAGCGCTTCCTGCAACTGAGCAAACCGCTGATGGCACGCATGGACCAGGAAAAGGCCACCATGCTTGCCCAGAACAAGCAGCAATAAACGCATGCCGTACTACATCGGGGTCATGTCCGGTACCAGCCTGGACGGACTGGACATCGCCCTGATTGCGCAAGACAACCGCCCACAGCTCCTCGCCTCCCTTTACATCCCCATGCCTGGCGACCTGAAGGACGCCCTTCTCGCACTGTGCTCCCCCGGCGAGGACGAACTCGCCCGTGCAGCCCTGGCGGAACAACGCTGGGTACGACTCGCGGCACAGGGTATCCAGCAACTCCTCCAGCAAGCAGGGCTCGGCCCCGATGCCATTCGGGCAATAGGCAGTCACGGCCAGACGGTACGCCACGAGCCTGGCCGGGGATTCACGATCCAGATCGGCAACTGTGCGCTCCTGGCAGAGCTGACCGGCATTACCGTTGTCGGTGACTTTCGTCGCCGGGACATGGCCGCAGGCGGGCAAGGCGCCCCATTGGTCCCCGCCTTCCATGAAGCCCTTTTCGGCAACGATTGCCATCGCGCCGTCTTGAACATCGGCGGCTTCAGCAATCTTTCGCTGCTGCAGCCAGAGCGCCCGGTCTTCGGCTTCGACTGTGGCCCCGGCAATGTTCTGCTGGATGCCTGGATAGCCCGCCATCAGGGCAAGCCCTACGACGCGGATGGCGAATGGGCCGCCAGCGGCAACATCGACACAGCCCTGCTCCAGGCGCTCATGGCAGACGAATTCTTCCTCGCTCAAGGCCCCAAAAGTACGGGAAGAGAGCACTTCAACCTGCCCTGGCTGGACGACAAGCTGGCACGAATGGACACGCCGCCTTCTGCCGAAGACGTCCAGGCCACCTTGCTGGAGTTCACCGCACGCACGGTCATCGACGCCCTGCAGGCGGCTCAGCCGCGCACTGATGAGCTGCTGGTGTGCGGCGGTGGCGCGCGAAATCGCGCCCTGATGAAGCGATTGGCCGACTTGCTCCCCTCTACCCGGGTTTGCAGCACCGATGAAGCCGGCGTATCTGCGGACTGGATGGAAGCCATGGCCTTTGGCTGGCTCGCCCACTGCTGCCTGGAAGGCATTCCCGCCAATCGCCCGAGCGTGACTGGCGCCCAGGGCCCCCGCATCCTCGGCGCGATCTACCCCGCCTGAAACGAAAACGCCGTGCATGAGCACGGCGTTCGGTAGCCAAAGTCCGATCAGATCGAGAAGGACTGCCCACAGCCGCAGGTAGTGGCTGCATTGGGGTTCTTGATCACGAAGCGCGAGCCTTCCAGACCTTCCTGGTAATCCACTTCGGCGCCTGCCAGGTACTGGAAGCTCATGGGGTCGACTACCAGGCTCACACCGTCACGCTCGACGATGGTGTCATCGTCCGCCACGTCTTCATCGAAGGTGAAACCGTACTGGAAACCGGAACAACCGCCACCGGTGACGAAGACGCGGAGCTTCAGGCGCGGATTGCCTTCTTCATCGATCAGGTTCTTCACCTTGCTTGCGGCTCCCTGGGTGAACATCAGGGCGGTAGGGGTGAAGGATTCGACACTCATGATGCAACTCTCCCGGCTTGACGCCGCCATACTGCGCTATGGCGCCGCATTATCCGCTTACCCTAGAAAACTGGTCAACTATTAAGCATCGGCCTCATCGACCCGCGACGGCAGCTCGAGCGGCTTGGCAGACTCCTTGATCTGGCCCAGGCGCCCGTCGATCTGCGCGCCCATGGCCATCTCCATCAATCCATACAACACCGTACCCTTCACCCGCGCCCGTGCGCCCAGCTCCAGGTGCTCGCTGGCGTACACATCACCCTGTACCTCACCGTCGATGATGACGTGGGGCGCACGGATCTCACCCTGGATCAACCCGTCCACACTGATGCGCACCATGCCTTCCACGGCAGACAGATTGCCCGTCAGGCGCCCATCCACCTGCACCGCGCCCTGGAAGCGCAGATCGCCCACCAGCTCGGCGCCGGTCGCGATGATGCTGGTCTTGCCGCTGTAACGCTGCAGGTCTGCCTTGGGTTTCTGCTTGTTCCACATAGGTTCATGACTCCTCGTCGGTCCAGTCGAACGTGCGCGTCAGCGGCTCACGCTGCCCCTCCACCCGCGCGCTAACCTCGATGCGACGTGGAACGAAGCCTTCCGGCAACTCCAGTTCGATGAAGCGCCCGGCATCGGGAATGGCCTGGAAATACTTGAATGAAAAAGGCACACCGCCCTTCGGCAGGTCCTTCGCCAGATCAGCCAGGAGCAAGGCCGTCTCCTTGTTCCCCTGGCGACCCAGGATGCGAATCGATAAAGCCCCGGCGAGCGCACGCTCGTCCTTGCCCACCCGGCTCAGCATCAGCCGCATGCGGTAGCGGGACGGCGTGTCCGTGCCGTGCACCTCCAGCGCGCGAATACGCAACCCATCCGCCTGGCGCTCGGGAGCCAGCACGCCCTTGTAGACCGCCAGCTCCTGCTGCAGGGCAAAAACCTGCTCCTCCATCATCTTGATGGCCTGCCGGCTCTGTTCATTGGCCTGCTGGCCCAGGCGCTCGCCACTCTCCAGCACCGCCTGGCGCTGACGCAGTTGCTCCAGCTCGCGGGCCTGCTCCTGGTTCTGCTGCAGCAACTGGTCCCGCTGCTCGACCGCCTCGCGGGCACGCTCCGCCTGCCGCAAACCACCGGCGAAGAAGGAAGCCGGCAACGCCAGCACCAGCACACACAGCACCAGTCTCAGCAGACGTTCACGACGTGGATCACTGACACGGACTTCCCAACTGACCATCAGCGGGCGCAGTCCAGGGATCGGAACAGGACAGAGAAGGCAAGAGCCATGCGAAACCACCTGGCCAGAGCGGCCCATTGCAAAGGCGCCGATGATAAAGCCCGATCCGCCATGGGCCAACCGCCGGGGTGACGCGCTGCCGCCTGAGCCTCTACTATCGGACCGATCTCACACAACGGACATTTTCCATGCTCTACCTCTGGCTCAAGGCCTTCCACATCATCGCCGTCGTCTGCTGGTTCGCCGGCCTCTTCTACCTGCCGCGCCTGTTCGTCTATCACGCCGCAGCGGAAGACCACCCCAGCCGAGAGCGCTTCTGCATCATGGAGCGCAAGCTCTATCGCGGCATCATGGGCCCCTCAATGATTGCCACCCTCCTGCTGGGCGGCGCGATGCTGTACCTCAACCCTGGCTGGTTCAGCCAAGGCTGGCTGCACGCCAAACTCACCCTCGTGGTGCTGCTGATCGGCTACCACCACGCCTGCGGCGCGATGCTCAAGCGCTTCGCCCGTGGCGAGAACGCCCGCAGCCATGTCTTCTACCGCTGGTTCAATGAAGTCCCTGTGCTCTTCCTGCTGGCCATCGTCATTCTGGTCGTGGTCAAGCCCTTCTGATCCCATCCTAGAGGACCGTCGGATGTCACTGCCCGCCCTGCTCGAGAATCGCCTGCGTCTGCCCCTCGTCACCGCTCCGATGTTCCTGGTCTCGGCACCGTCCATGGTCCTGGCCAGTTGCAACGCCGGTGTCGTCGGCAGCTTCCCCGCCCTGAACCAGCGCGAGAGCGCCGGATTCGCCGCCTGGCTAGATGAAATCGCCGCTGACCTGACAGCCGATGCGGCCCCCTACGCCGTCAACCTGATCGTCCACGGCAGCAACCCCCGTCTGCAGGCCGACCTGGCCATCTGCGTGGAAAAGAAGGTCCCGATCGTCATCACCAGTCTGGGCGCCGTGAAGGAGGTAGTGGACGCCGTGCACAGCTACGGCGGCCTGGTATTCCATGACGTCACCACCCGCCGCCATGCCGAAAAGGCTGCAGAAGCCGGTGTAGACGGGCTGATCGCCGTCGCAGCAGGCGCCGGTGGTCACGCCGGAACCTGGAGCCCCTTCGCCCTGGTCGCCGAGATCCGCCAGTTCTTCGACAAGACCCTGCTCCTGGCAGGCTGCCTCAACCACGGCCACGAGATCCTCGCCGCCCAGCTCCTGGGGGCGGACCTCGCCTACCTGGGCACCCGCTTCATCGCCACCCAGGAGAGCCAGGCCAGCGCCGCCTACAAGCAAATGCTGCTGGACGCACGGGCGGCCGACATCATCCACACCCCGGCCGTCTCGGGCGTCCCCGCCAGCTTCATGCGCCAGAGCCTGGAGGCCGCTGGATACGACCTCGCCCGACTGAACGACAAGGCGGACGTCAACTACGGCGAGAAGCTCAAGCCCGTGAGCGATGAAGCCAAGGCCTGGAAGACCGTCTGGTCGGCGGGCCAGGGCGTCGGAGACATCCACGACCTCCCCACCGTCGCCGAGCTGGTGGAGCGCCTCGACCGCGAATACCGCGCTGCCCTCCAGCACAGCGCACGCCTGGCCCAACCCTACCTGGGATGAAGCGCCGTCAACTGCTCGCAGGCCTCGGTGCGCTGGGCGCACTGGGGCTCTGGGCAGCGCGCCCTGCCGACCAAGGCGCGCCTCATGCCCCCTACTTCGCACAGTTGCAGGGACTGCTGCGCCAACAGGGCGGCGGCGTGCCTCAACTGGTCATCGACCTCGACCGGCTCGACGCCAACGCAGACCTGCTGAGCAGCCGCCTCGGCGGCATGAAGCTGCGCCTGGTGAGCAAGTCGCTCGCATCCACGGGCTTGCTCGACTATCTCTCGAAGCGCCTCGGCACCCGGCGCTTCATGGTCTTCCACCAGCCCCAGGCCAACCAGTTGGCCGAGGCATTCCCCGACAGCGACCTGCTGCTCGGCAAGCCACTGCCGGTCGCAGCCGCCCTGGCCTTCTACCAGCAGCTCGCCGCCAATGCGCCATTCGATCCGGATCGGCAGGTCACCTGGCTGGTGGACAGCCCGGAGCGCCTGATGCAGTACCGTGATATGGCAATCGCCCTGCAGCGCCCACTGTCCATCGCCCTGGAGATCGACATCGGCTTGCGGCGCGGCGGGCACAGCTCGCCCGAGCGCCTCGCCACCAGCCTCGCGCTCGTCGAGTACTCCCCCGAAGTGCTCGATCTGCGTGGGCTGATGGGCTACGACGGCCATGTGGCCCACGCCCCCTTCTGGGTCGGAGACGCCTTCGACCAGGCCAATGCCCGCTACCGTGACTTCCTGGAACAGGCCACGCACGCCAGGAAGGCCTGGCCAGAAGCACCGTTGTTGAATGGTGCCGGTAGCCTCACCTGCATGCGCCATCTGACAGGCCCCAGCCCACTGAATGAGATCGCCGTAGGTTCGGTGCTGCTCAAGCCCTCGGACTTCGATGCCGAGAGCCTCGACGCCTACCAGGCCGCCTGCTGGATTGCCGCCCCCGTGCTCAAGGCAGGGAGCGGCACCCTGCCCTACCTCGAGGACGCCCAGCGCCTTGTGAGCGCATGGAACCCGAATCGCGAACAGGCCTTCTATCTCTATGGCGGTGACTGGCAAGCCATCCCGGCCTCGCCGGCCGGGCTCGCCTACGACCCGCTCTATGGCCGCAGTGCCAACCAGGAGCGGCTGATCGGCTCGGCGGCGAATGGCCTGCAGCCCGATGACTGGGTGTTTCTCCGTCCGCAGGTATCCGAGGGCCTGCTGGCCCGGTTCGGCTCCATGAGCCTGTTGCGACGCGGTCGTCTCGTCGGACGCTGGAAACCCTTGCCCACAGCGTGAAGCCCCCCGCTTTTTCTGGCCTCCCCGGCTTGTAACCTGGGCGCCCCCACCAGTACGCTTTGCCATCCTCAACCCTACAGCCGACAAGGATGCCCGCATGTCCGACGCTCGCTACAAGATCGTATTCGAAGGTGAACTGATGCCCGGTGCGGCACTGGACTCGGTCAAGGAGAACCTCGCCCGCCTGTTCAAGAGCGACGCGGACAAGATCGACGCCCTGTTCAATGGTCGCCCCGTCGCCCTGAAGCGCGACCTCGAAGACGGCGAAGCGGACAAGTACCTGGCCGCCCTGCAACGTGCCGGTGCCAACGTCCGCAAGGAGCCCGACATCGCCGCCGGGCTGAGCCTGGTGGAGACCGAGGATCACCCCAACCCGGATGCCGCGCCCCAGGCAGCGGAAGACCAACCCGACATGACCTGCCCCAAGTGCGGCCATACGCAGCCCAAGGCCATCGAGTGCCAGGCCTGCGGCATCGTCATCGAGAAATTCCTGGCCCGCCAGGCCCAGCTCGCCGAGAGCACGCCGGCCGTGGTCGCACCGGGAACCGTCGCCGCATCTCCCTATGCCACACCCCAAGCCCAAGTCAGCGACTCCCTGCCAGAGTTCGGCGAGTTGCGCCCCTTCGGCGTTACCGGCCGCATCGGTCGGATGCGCTACATCGCCTGGTCGCTGGTCCTGATCATCGCAGCCCTGCCGGTCATGGGCCTCACCGCACTGCTGATGTCGCAGTTCCCGGTGTTCGGCGGCATTCTCTTCGCGCTGGAAATCATCGCCCTGGCCGTGGTCAGCGTGCAGTTCGGCGTCCAGCGCCTGCACGACATCGGCTGGTCGGGCTGGTTGTACCTGCTGAACTTCGTCCCCTTCGTAGGCTCGGTCTTCCCGCTGCTGATGATGGTGATTCCCGGTACACAGGGTCCCAACCGCTACGGCCAGATCCAGCCGCCGAACAGCACCTCGGTGCTGGTCATGGCCTGGATTTCCATCGGCACCGGCATCCTCAGCGTCCTGGCCATCATCGGTGTGCTGATGTTCGCCGGTGTCGGCGCCCTCAGCGCCCTGGACTCCGACTTCTCCGACAGCAGCTACGAGATGCCGGCCGACGTGGACGGCAGCGACTATGCCGCCGCCCCCGCCGACGAGGCGGAGTACTCGGACGACCAGGCCGAGGAAGCCGAAGCACCGGCTGAACAGGACGACTACGAGTCGAACTGAGCAACCTCCCGGGGCCGGCGCTGTCCAACCCGGCCCCACCAGGAGATTCACGATGCCCCGCTATGCCCTCATCACCGGCGCCTCCAGCGGCCTGGGACTGGCCCTCGCAGAGGCCCTGGCTCGCCGGGGTCGCCACCTGATCCTGGTGGCTCGCCAGCGTGATGCGCTCGAGAGCATCGCCTATGAGCTGACCCAACGCTTTGGCGTCGAGGTCCTCTACCGCACCTGTGACCTCGCCGAACCCCTCCAGCTATCCGGCCTGCTGCATGAGCTCAACCAGGGCGGTCGCCAGATCGACCTGCTGGTCAACAACGCCGGCATCGGCAGTGCCGGCCTCTATGTCCAGCAACCCTGGGGCCACGAGCAGGAGCTGATCGAGTTGAACATCCTCGCCCTGGCACGGCTCTGCCATGAGATCGGTGGCGCCATGGCCGGGCGGGGCGAAGGGCAAATCCTCAACGTCGCCTCCGTTGCCGGGTTCCAGCCCGGCGGCTGGATGAGCAACTACTACGCCAGCAAGGCCTACGTGCTGCACTTCTCCGAAGGCTTGCGCGAGGAGCTGAAGGGCCACGGAGTTAAGGTCTCCGTCCTCTGCCCCGGCCCCGTGCGCACCGCCTTCTTCCGCCATGCCCGCATGGCCGGGGAGAAGCTGGAGGGCTCGCCCCTGCTGATGAGTGCGGAAGAAGTGGCGTTGTACACCGTACGCGCCCTGGAAAAGAACCGCGCCATCATCATCCCGGGCTGGCGCAACCGCCTGGCGGCAAAGGCAGCACGCTTCATGCCGCGCTGGCTGACACGTCGCCTCACTGCCCGCATCAATCGCCGCTTCGTGGCCGGCTGAACGCGCCCGCTCAGTCCGCGCGCACGCAGCGACTGGCCGCCCAGCTTCGCAGGGCCGCCAACTCTTCCGACATGATCACCGACAACGGCGCCGTCCCCTGCAATTGCTGCAGGAGCAGCGCCTGGCTGACATCGCTTTGCGCTGCCTGGGCGGCGTAGTACATGCCCACGACGGCCTGCTCGATCTCGGCGCCGGAAAATCCATCGGACGCCGACGCCAGCGCCGGCAGGTCGAACAGGGCAAGGTCCATGCCCCGGCGGGACAGGTGGATACGGAAGATCTCCGCACGGGTCGCCGGGTCCGGCAGGTCGACGAAGAACAGCTCGTCGAAGCGCCCCTTGCGCACCAGCTCCGGCGGCAGGCGATAGATGGCGTTGGCGGTGGCGATCATGAAGACCGGCGCCTTGCGCTCGGACATCCAGGTCAGCAGCGTCCCGAGCACTCGCTGGCTCACGCCCCCGTCATGGTCACCGCTGGCCAGCCCCTTCTCGATCTCATCCATCCACAGCACGCATGGCGCCATCTGCTCGGCGAGGCGCAGCGCCTCCCGCAGGTTGCGCTCGGTCTCGCCGAAGAACTTGTTGTACAGGCAGGCGAAGTCCAGGCGCAGCAGGGGCAGCCCCCAAAGGCCGGCGACCGCCTTGGCGGCCAGGCTCTTGCCGCCGCCCTGTACCCCCACCAGCAGCATGCCCTTGGGGCGGTCCTCGGCCTCGCCATCGATGAAAGCCCCTTGGCGCTCACCGAGCCAGCGCTTTAGGTTGGCCAGGCCGCCCACCTCGGCAAAGCGCGCCGTGTCGTATTCGAAACTGAGCACGCCCTCCAGATCCAGCAGCTGGAACTTGGTCTTGTTCAGTTCCGGCAGGTCTTCCTGGGTGATGGCGCCGTCATCACAGATCACATTGCGGGCCAGGGAGCGCGCCTCACCATGGCTGAGCCCCCGCAGGTTCTTCACCACCTGCTGGAGGGTGCGGTTGTCGGTGCGCACCCGGGCGCCACGGTTGCGCTCGCTCCAGCGGGTCGCCTCCTCCCGGACGATGGCCAGCAGCTCATCCTCACTGGGCAACGCCAGGGTGAAGCGGGCGCTGTAGCGTTGCACCTCCGGCGGCAGGCGCAAGGCGTGGGACACCAGCACCAGAGTCGGGCGCTGGGGCGAGTCGGCCATGGCCACTTCTTTCAGCAGGCGCACCAGCCGGGGGTTGTCCTCCAGGAACGGGTGCAAGTCGCACATCACGTACAGGCTGGACTGAAGGTCACCCTTGATCAGGCGCAGGGCCTTCTCGGGGTCGACCGTCTCCTCGCCCCCCAGGGGCTCGCCGCCAAAGCCGAGACGCTGCAGCCCCTCGGTCACCGACCAGGTGAACAGGCTCATGCCCCGCTTGACCGCGAGGGTGGTGAGGGTCTCCAGCACGCGCTGCTCATCCCAGGACTCGATGACGATGAGCTTGACCTTGGAATCGAGCACCAGGCCCAGGTCGTGGATGTCGTTCTTCACACAGGCTCCTTGTGGGGTTTCGCTGCTGGCCGGAGTCGATGGTCCGCCGCTAGACTCGGGCAATTCTTATATCAGCCCGGAGAATCCAGGTGGACTGTCTGTTCTGCAAAATCGTCGCCGGGCAGATCCCGGCGCGCACGTTGTACGAAGACGATCACGTTGTCGCGTTCCATGACATCGGCCCACAGGCGCCGGTGCACTTCCTGGTCATCCCAAAGCGACACATCGAAACCCTCAACCACCTCACCGAGGATGACCGCGAGCTGGCCGGCCACATCCTGTTCACGGCACAGCGCCTGGCCCGGGAACAGGGCTGCGAGGAAGGCTTCCGCGTGGTGATGAACTGCAACGAACTGGGCGGGCAGACGGTCTATCACATCCATATGCACGTGCTCGGACAGCGCCAGCTGGACTGGCCCCCGGGCTGAGCCTCGAGTCAGCGGGCAGCGCCGGAATGCGACTGATCCCGATCAAGCCCGGCGGGGAGCAATGGAGTAAACTCTCCGCCAGTTTTCGCCTGTCGAGGTGCCCCATGGCTACCGAACGTCACTACTCTCCCGCCGACCGCCTGCTGCTGCAGGCCGATGCCGCCCTCAAGACCCTCCTGCCGTTCAAGGGCCAGCCTTACCGCCCTTCCCCCGCCAACCTGCAGGACGATGCGCCGATGAACGAGGACGATACGCGCCACGTGGCCGGCCTGATGCGCATCAACCACACCGGCGAGGTCTGTGCCCAGGCGCTGTACCAGGGCCAGGCGCTGACCGCCAAGCTGCCTGAGGTGCGTCAGGCAATGGAGCACGCCGCCGAGGAAGAGATCGACCACCTGGTCTGGTGCGAGCAGCGCATCCGTGAACTGGGCAGCCGCCCCAGCGTGCTCAACCCGCTGTTCTATGGCTTGTCGTTCGGTGTGGGTGCCATGGCCGGCCTGATCAGCGACCGCGTGAGCCTGGGCTTCGTCGCGGCCACCGAGGACCAGGTCTGCAAGCACCTGGACGAGCACCTGCACCAGATCCCGCCGCAGGACGCCAAGAGCCGCGCCATCCTCGAACAGATGCGGGTCGACGAGGAACACCACTCCACCACCGCCCTGGAAGCCGGCGGCCTGCGCTTCCCCGCCCCGGTGAAGTTCGGCATGACGCTGCTGTCCAAGGTGATGACCAAGAGCACTTACCGGATCTGATCCGGACACAGCACGTGAAAACAAAAGGGCGCCATTCGGCGCCCTTTGTCATTCCAGCTCGCTGCCCTCAACGGGGCATGTTGCGGGCATAGAAGATTTCCAGCATCTCGTGGCGCACGCGCTCTTCCACCTGCTGGCGCTGTTCAGCGGTCAGGTTGGAGGTGGCATCGCCGAACAGGTAGTTGTCCAGTTCGAAGTCCTTGAGCAGCATCTTCGTGTGGAACAGGTTCTCCTGGTACACATTCACGTCGGTCATCTGGTACGCGTCGCGGGTGTCGTCGGACAGGTAGTTCTGGATCGAGTTGATCTCGTGGTCGATGAAGTGCTTGCGCCCTTCCACGTCACGGGTAAAGCCACGCACGCGATAGTCGACGGTGACGATGTCGGAGTCGAACTGGTGAATGAGGTAGTTCAGGGCCTTGAGCGGCGAAATCACGCCGCAGGTGGACACGTCGATGTCCACTCGGAAGGTCGCGATGCCTTCCACCGGATGGATCTCCGGGTAGGTGTGAACGGTGATGTGGCTCTTGTCCAGGTGGGCCAGGATCGTCTCGGGCAACGGGCCGGGGGATTCCTCGATCTGGCTGTCGGTGGGCGTCACCGGCTGCTCGGAAATGAGGATGGTGACGCTCGCACCCTGGGGATCGTAATCCTGCCGGGCGATGTTGAGGATGTTGGCACCGATGATATCGACCACGTCGGTGAGGATCTGGGTCAGGCGCTCGGCGTCGTACTCTTCGTCGATGTACTGGACGTAGGCCTGCTGGTCCTCGGGGGTTTCCGCGTAGCAGATGTCATAGATGTTGAAGCTCAAGGTCTTCGTCAGGTTGTTGAACCCGTGGAGCTTGAGTTTGCTTTTCACCGTTTGTGAACTCTCGTCGTGTGCGGCTCTGCCGCGTGGTTGAGCATGCCCGTCAGAAGCGCACGACACTTCTGCGTAGGACGGTTTACACCTCTTCGCGATGGCGATTGTGGTTATCGGTTCTGGGGCAGAAGGCCCCTGGAATTCGAGGGGGCGCATTATGCAGATGACGAAAGCCATCTACCAGAGTTTGCGCCCCCAATATGATGATCGGATGTCGCCGGCTCAGCCGAGTTCGACGATCTCGTAGTCGTGGGTGATCTCGACGCCCGCCCGCCCCAGCATGATGGAGGCGGAGCAGTACTTCTCGGCGGACAGTTCGACGGCCCGCTTGACCTGAGCTTCCTTGAGGCCGCGCCCTTTCACCACGAAGTGCACGTGGATCTTGGTGAACACCTTCGGGTCCTCGTCGGCACGCTCGGCTTCGAGGAACGCCTCGCAACTTTCCACAGGCTGGCGCGACTTCTTGAGGATGCTCACCACGTCGAAGTTGGTGCAGCCGCCCAGCCCCAGCAGGAGCATCTCCATCGGCCGCACGCCGAGGTTGCGGCCACCGCTTTCCGGCGGGCCATCCATCACCACCGCATGGCCGCTGCCGGACTCGCCGAGGAACAGGGCCTCGCCCGCCCACTGGATACGCGCTTTCATCACCAGACTCCAGGCTCTGAGAAAAAGGGGCGCCAGCTTATCACAGCGCCTGGCGGCACCCCGGCGTCACATACGCTGGTCGAATAGTTCCCCGGCAGTTGTTATCTGCGTCTCAAAATCGGCTCACCGGTCACGGTGCGTCTGTTAAGCTGACGTCGGATAACTGGCACACTTAGCCAGATAACTAATAAGAAAGTGCCTGTTGGACAAGGGCTTATCTATTTATATTTCGGGACTCGGGCATGGTAGCTATTACCCTCACTCCAAAGATCAAGAACCTCGACAAGCTTCTCGCGCATTGTCACCGCCGCCGTTACACCGCCAAGAGCACCATCATCTATGCGGGCGACCGCTGTGAAACGCTCTTCTTCATCATCAAGGGCTCCGTCACCATCCTCATCGAAGATGACGACGGCCGTGAAATGATCATCGCCTACCTCAATGCCGGGGACTTCTTCGGCGAGATGGGCCTGTTCGAAAAGGAAGGCGCCGAGAAAGAGCGCAGCGCCTGGGTCCGCGCCAAGACCGAGTGCGAGGTGGCCGAGCTCAGCTACGCCAAGTTCCGCGAACTGACGCAACAGGACCCGGAAATCCTCTACGCCCTGGGCAGCCAGATGGCTGACCGCCTGCGCAACACCACCCGCAAGGTGGGTGACCTGGCCTTCCTCGACGTGACCGGCCGTGTCGCTCGCACCCTGCTGGACCTGTGCAAGCAGCCCGATGCCATGACCCACCCGGACGGCATGCAGATCAAGATCACCCGTCAGGAAATCGGCCGCATCGTCGGCTGCTCCCGCGAGATGGTCGGCCGCGTGCTCAAGAGCCTGGAGGAACAGGGCCTGGTGCACGTCAAGGGCAAGACCATGGTGGTCTTCGGGACCCGCTGAGACGCGCATATGAAAAAGCCGGCAGGACGCCGGCTTTTCCATGTGCACATCGATCAGTTCGGGTCGGCGCTCAGCTTGACCCGCCCACGCTCCGGGAAGAACAGGCGACGCAATTCGGTCCCGGGCTCCTCGGCACGCATGAACGCCTCGCCCACGAGGAAGGCATAGACCTCACTGACTTCCATCAGCTCGACATCCGCCCGGTTGAGAATCCCACTCTCGGTGACGACGATGCGGTCGCGCGGAATGCGCGGCAGCAGGTCCAGGGTGGTCTCCAGACTCACGTCAAAGGTATGCAGGTTGCGGTTGTTGATGCCCACCAGCGGCGTATCCAGGGTCTTCAGTGCCCGCTCCAGCTCATCGCCGTCGTGCACTTCCACCAGCACATCCAGCCCCACGTCCGTCGCCGTGGCAGCCAGCTCCGCCATCTGCAGGTCGGACAACGCCGCAGCGATCAGCAGGACGCAATCGGCCCCCAACGCACGGGCCTCGACGACCTGATAGGAGTCGATGAGGAAGTCCTTGCGGATCACCGGCAGCGAGCAGGCCGCCCGGGCGTCCTTCAGGTACTCGTCGGCACCCAGGAAGAAATCCACATCGGTGAGCACCGACAGGCAGGTGGCGCCACCGTCCTGGTAGCTGCGGGCGATCTGCGCGGGCACGAAGTTCTCGCGGATGACGCCCTTGCTCGGGGACGCCTTCTTCACCTCGGCAATGACCGCCGGCTCGCGCCGCGCCACCTTGTCCTGCAAGGCCCGGGCGAACCCGCGCGGTGCGTCGGCCGAACGGGCCAGCGCTTCCAGTTGGCTCAGCGACGTGCGGGCACGCCGCTCGGCGACTTCCTCGGCCTTGCGGGCGAGGATCTTTTCTAGGACGGTCGGGACGCTCACGCTTCGTTCTCCACTCGGAACACCGCGGTGAAGGAGGCCAGCTCCTCCAGCTTCTCGCGGGCAAGGCCGGTGTGCAGGGCATCGTGGGCCAATTGCACACCCTCTTTGAAGGTACTCGCATGGTCCGCCGCATAAAGCGCGGCGCCAGCGTTGAGCACGATCATCTCTGCGGCCTTCTGGCCGTTCTCGGTCTTGCGACGCCCCAGGGCATCGCGGATCAGTTCAAGGGACTGCTGCGGGCTGTCCACGGTCAGGCCGATCAGGCTCTGGCTCTTGATGCCGAAGTCCTCCGGCTGCACCTGGTATTCGGTGACCACACCGTCCTTCAGCTCGGCCACATGGGTCGGCGCCGCCAGGCTCAGTTCGTCCAGCCCGTCCTTGGAATGCACCACCAGAATGTGCTGGCTGCCCAGGCGCTTGAGGACCTCGGCCAGCGGCCGGCACAGCGCCTGGCTGAATACTCCCACCACCTGGTGCTTCACCCCGGCCGGATTCGTAAGCGGGCCGAGCATGTTGAACAGCGTGCGCAGCCCCAGCTCGCGGCGCGGGCCGGCGGCGTACTTCATCGCCTTGTGGTGGACCTGGGCGAACATGAAGCCGACGCCGACATGCTCGATGCAACGCGCCACCTGCTCGGGCTTCAGGTCCAGGTAGATACCGGCGGCCTCCAGCACGTCGGCGCTGCCGGTCTTGCCGGACACCGCGCGGTTGCCGTGCTTGGCCACCTTGCCCCCTGCCGCCGCGACCACGAAGGTCGCCGCCGAGGACACGTTGAAGATATTGGCGCCATCGCCGCCGGTGCCGACCACGTCCACCACGCGATCCAGGCTCGACAGTTCCACACGGCTGGCCAGCTCACGCATCACCGACACGGCCCCGACGATCTCGTCGATGGTCTCGCTCTTCATGCGCATGCCCATCAGGAAGGCACCGATCTGCGCGTCAGTGCACTGCCCGGTCATGATCTGGCGCATCACCGCCTGCATTTCCTCGGTGGTCAGGTCCAGTTGGTTGACCACGCGGCCGAGGGCTTCCTTGATGTCCATATCAGCGTACCCCGCCCTGTTGCTTGAGGAAGTTGGCGAACAGCTCGTGCCCCTGCTCGGTGAGTATGGACTCCGGATGGAACTGCACACCCTCGATGTTCAGGGTCTTGTGGCGCAGCCCCATGATCTCGTCCACCGAACCGTCTTCGTGCTGGGTCCAGGCGGTCATCTCCAGGCACTCCGGCAGGGTTTCGCGCTTGACCACCAGCGAGTGGTAGCGGGTCACCGTGAGCGGATTGTTCAGGCCCTGGAACACACCCTGGTCATGGTGGAAGACCGGGCTGGTCTTGCCGTGCATCGCCTGGCGCGCCCGCACCACATCGCCGCCGAAGGCCTGGCCGATGCTCTGGTGGCCCAGGCACACGCCCAGGATCGGCAGCTTGCCGGCGAAATGCAGGATGGCCTCCAGCGACACGCCCGCCTCGGTGGGGGTGCACGGGCCCGGGGAGACGACGATGCGCTCGGGCTTGAGCGCCTCGATCTGGGCGATGCTCAGTTCGTCATTGCGGATCACATGGACATCGGCACCCAGCTCGCCCAGGTACTGCACCACGTTGTAGGTAAAGGAGTCGTAGTTATCGATCATCAGCAACATGGCAGGGTCCTCAGGCGTCGGTCTTGGTGGTCTGCTCGGCGAGCGCCACGGCACGGAACATGGCGCGGCGCTTGTTCAGCGTCTCCTCCCATTCCAGTGCGGGGACCGAGTCGGCAACGATGCCGGCGCCAGCCTGCACGTGCAGTTGCCCATCCTTGATGACCGCCGTGCGGATCGCGATGGCGGTGTCCATGTTGCCGTTCCACGCCAGATAGCCCACGGCACCGCCGTAGACGCCACGCTTGACCGGCTCGAGTTGGTCGATGATCTCCATCGCACGAATCTTCGGCGCACCCGACAGGGTGCCCGCCGGCAGGATCGCCCGCAGCGCATCCATCGCGGAGACGCCCTCCTTCAGCTGGCCGGTGACGTTGGAGACGATGTGCATCACGTTGGAGTAGCGCTCGATCACCATCTTCTCGGTGACCTTCACCGAACCGGTGGCGGACACGCGCCCCACGTCATTGCGGCCCAGGTCGATCAGCATCAGGTGCTCGGCCAGCTCCTTGGCGTCGGACAGCAGGTCCTCTTCCAAAGCCCGGTCGGCCTCCTCGGTGGCGCCACGGGGACGGGTGCCGGCAATGGGGCGCACGGTGACCAGGCCATCCTCGACCCGCACCAGCACCTCCGGCGAACTACCCACCACATGGAAGTCGCCGAAGTTGAAGAAGTACATGTAGGGCGTCGGGTTGAAGCAGCGCAGCGCCCGGTAGAGGTCGATCGGCGCGGCCTCGAAGGGGACCGACATGCGCTGGGAGATCACCACCTGCATGCAGTCGCCCGCCAGGATGTATTCCTTGATCTTGCCCACTGCCCGCTCGTAGTCCTCGCGGGTGAAGCTGGAGCGGAAGTCGCTCTGCAACTCCACCGGCAGGCTCGGGTCGACACCCAGGCGCGGCACCACCGGCTGGCGGAGTGTCTGCCGCAGCGCATCGAGGCGGGCCTGGCCCTGCTCGAAAGCGTCTGGCTGGCTCGGGTCCACCAGCACGATGGCGTGCAGCTTGCCCGCCAGGTTGTCGAACACGATCACCGCATCCGACACCATCAGCAGGATGTCCGGTGTGCCCAGGGGATCAGGATTCGGGCAGTTGGCCAGGCGCTTCTCGACATAGCGCACGCAGTCGTAGCCGAAGTAGCCCACCAGGCCACCGTTGAAACGCGGCAGGCCGTCGATGGGCGCGACCTGGTAACGCTCCTTGAACGCCTCGACGAAGGCCAGCGGGTCTTCGCTGTCCACGGCCTCCACCACCTGGTCATCGACGCTGACGCTGACCTTCGCGCCATGGGCGCGCAGCACGGTGCGACTGGCCAGGCCGATGATGGAGTAACGCCCCCACTTCTCGCCGCCCTGGACCGATTCCAGCAGGTAGGAGTACGGCGCATCGGCCAGCTTCAGGTAGAGGGAAAGCGGGGTATCGAAGTCCGCCAGGGTTTCGAAGGCGAGCGGGATGCGGTTGTAGCCTTGGGCGGCCAAACGCAGGAATTCATCGCGGGTCATGATCTGCCTCGTGGGGCGAGGAGCCCGGGTGGGCTCCTGGATAAAAGACGTCGGTGTGCAAGCGCGCCGGACCGGTCCGGCCAGAATGGAATCAGGCGCGCCAGCGCCAACGGGCCACGGCCTTGATGATTCGCATGGAGGCTCGTTCGAGCCAGAGCTTGCAGGGAACCAGCACGTTTCTATCTCTTCTATGAGGCAGATGATCTGGGGAGTCGGGCGACATTAGCGCAGCGCCGTGTGCGGCGCAACCGCCAGGCAGCAGCTCGCGCAGGTCGTCCACCACCAGTGCCGGCTCCTCCTCGTCGATGGGCCGACCGTGGTTGTAGCCGTAGCTCAGCGCCACGCACTTGACCCCCGCCGCCTTGGCGGCCAGCACGTCGTTGCGCGAGTCGCCGATGAACAGCGCCTCGTTGCGACTGACGCCGGTCATGTGCATCACATGCAGCAGCGCAGCCGGGTCCGGCTTCTGCTGGGGCAGGGTGTCGCCGGCGATGATCAGCGGGAAGTAGCGCCCCAGCTTCATCTGGTCCAGCAACGGCGCCACGAAACGCTCGGGCTTGTTGGTGATCAGCGCCAGCTCGATCTTGCGCTTGCGCAACCACTTCAGGGTTTCCGCCACCCCCGGGTAGACCTCGGTCAGCGCATGGCTGTCGGCATAGGCCTCCAGGAAGATCTCCAGGGCCTTCTCCGCGTCCTCGTCATGCACGGCGCTGTGGTCGATGCCGCCGGCCAGGGCCCGGCGCACCAGCACCCGCGCACCGTTACCGACCCAGTCGCGCACGCGCTCGACCCCGGCGGGCGGACGTCCGAGGCTGACCAGCATGCGGTCCACCGCGGCGGCCAGGTCCGGCACCGAATCGATCAGGGTGCCGTCCAGGTCGAACATCACCAGACGCGGCAGGCGGCCGTCGAACAGCCGTTGCAGCGCGTTCATCAGGCCTGGGCCAGCTCGGCGCGCATGGCGGCGATGACTTCGGCGTAGTCCGGCGCATTGAAGATGGCCGAGCCGGCGACGAAAGTGTCGGCACCTGCGGCAGCGATCTCGCGGATGTTCTTCACGTTCACCCCACCGTCGATCTCCAGGCGGATGTCGCGGCCCGAGGCCTCGATCAGCGCACGGGCTTCGCGCAGCTTGTCCAGGGTGCCGGGGATGAACTTCTGCCCGCCGAAACCGGGGTTCACGCTCATCAGGAGGATCATGTCCACCTTGTCCATCACGTACTTCAGGCTGTCCAGCGGAGTGGCCGGGTTGAACACCAGGCCGGACTTGCAGCCACCGTCACGGATCAGCTGCAGGGAGCGGTCGATGTGCTGGGTCGCTTCCGGGTGGAAGGTGATGTAGGTGGCGCCGGCTTCGATGAAGTCGCCGATGATGCGGTCCACCGGGGAGACCATCAGGTGCACGTCGATGGGCGCGGTGACACCGTACTTGCGCAGCGCCGAACACACCATCGGGCCGATGGTCAGGTTGGGCACGTAGTGGTTATCCATCACGTCGAAGTGGACGATGTCGGCGCCGGCAGCGAGCACCTTGTCCACATCCTCGCCCAGGCGTGCGAAATCGGCGGACAGGATCGACGGGGCGATGGCGAAGGGTTGCATGGCAGACCTCAGGGCTGAATCAGGTGGCGCGGATTGTAGCCTGAGTCAGCCTGCGGAGGCGTTGTCATATGTCAGCGGGCGCCCCGGAGGCGCGAGGAATGCGCCGCCGGGGGCCGAGCCGGATCACTCTGGCATGGAGGTACGCATCTTCTCGCTGCGTCCGCGCAGCCACTCCAGGGTCAGCAGCAGCACCACCGAGAAGCCGATCAGCAGGGTTGCCGCCGCGGCGATGGTAGGGCTGAGGTTCTCGCGGATGCCGCTGAACATCTGCCGGGGCAGGGTCGCCTGCTCGGGGCCGGCGAGGAACAGGGTCACCACCACCTCGTCGAAGGACGTGGCGAAGGCGAACAGCGCCCCGGAGATCACACCCGGTGCGATCAGCGGCAGGGTGACGCGGAAGAACGTGGTCAGCGGCGGCGCCCCCAGGCTGGCGGCAGCGCGCACCAGGTTGTGGTTGAAGCCCTGCAGGGTGGCCGACACGGTGATGATCACGAAAGGCACGCCCAGCACGGCGTGGACCATGATCAGCGACAGGTAGCTGTTGCCCAGGCCCATCGGTGCGAAGAACAGGTAGCTGGCGACACCGACGATCACCACCGGCACCACCATCGGCGAGATCAGCAGGCTCATCACCAGCGCCTTGCCACGGAACTCGCCCCGGGTCAGGCCGATGGAGGCCAGGGTGCCGAAGACCATCGCCAGCAGGGTCGCGGCGGGCGCCACGATCATGCTGTTGGTCAGCGAGCGCATCCACTCGGCCGAGCTGAAGAAGTCGGCGTACCAGCGCAGGGAGAACCCCTGCAGCGGGTACACCAGGAAGGTGCCGGAGTTGAACGACAACGGCACGATCACAAGCACCGGCAGGATCAGGAACAGCAGCACCAGGCCGCAGAGGATGCGCAGGGTGTAGAACCACAGGCGCTCGACCGGGGACATGTAGGGACTCAGCATTTCTTATCTCCTCAACCCAGGCGCAGGCGGCCGGCGCCCACCAGCCAGCTGTAGACGACGTAGAGCACCATGGTGGCCAGCAGCAGCATCCCGCCCAGGGCGGTGGCCATGCCCCAGTTGATGGTGGTGTTGGTGAAGAAGGCCACGAAGTAGCTCACCATCTGGTCGTTCGGGCTGCCCAGCAGCGCGGGGGTGATGTAGTAGCCGATGGACAGGATGAACACCAGCAGGCAGCCCGCGCCCACGCCGGCCACGGTCTGCGGGAAGTACACCCGCCAGAAGCTGGCGAACGGGTGGCAGCCCAGGGAGATCGCCGCCCGCATGTAGCTGGGGGAGATGCCCTTCATCACGCTGTAGATCGGCAGGATCATGAACGGCAGCATGATGTGCACCATCGCCACGTACACGCCGGTGCGGTTGAACACCAGCTGCAGCGGCTGGTCGATCAGGCCCAGCTTGAGCAGCGCGCCGTTGATCAGGCCGCCCGATTGCAGCAGCACGATCCACGCCGCCACGCGCACCAGGATCGAGGTCCAGAACGGCAGCAGCACCAGGATCATCAGCAGGTTGCTCTTGCGCGTCGGCAGCGTCGCCAGCAGGTAGGCCAGCGGGTAGGCCAGCGCCAGGCAGATCAGGGTGATCACAGCGCCCATCCAGAAGGTGCGGGCGAAGATGTCCAGGTAGATGGCCTGGTCCGGCGTGGCCGGGGCCACCTCGCCAAGGTCGTCGATGCGATGGTCGACGGCCGCCAGCAGGTAATAGGGGGTCAGGTTCGAGGCGTTGCGGCGAATGGCCTGCCAGTAGGCCGGGTCGCCCCAGCGCTCGTCGAGCCCTTCCATGGCGTCCTTGTAGGAGCCTGGTTCGCTCTTGAACGGCAGCGCACGCGCGGTCTTGGCCATCAGGCTGCGGTAGCCGGCCAGTTCCATGTTCAGGCGCTTGGACAGGTCACCGATGGTCTGGTTCTTGCGCGCATCGGCCAGGTCCAGGGCCAGGGCCTTGTAGACCGGCTCGGCGGGCAGGGCCTTGCCGTCCCAGGTGCCGATGGCTTCCACGGTACGCGGCAGGGCAGACACCACCTCGGGGTTGCTCACGCTCTTGTAGAGCAGCGCGCCGATGGGCACCAGGAAGGTCAGCAGAAGGAACAGCAGCAAGGGCAGGATCAGCGCCTGGGACTTCAGGCGGTTGACCCGTTCGGCACGCGCAAGGCGCTGCTTCAGGGTCGGGCCGGTGACGACAGTGGCCATGGCGAACTCCGGTGGATCTCTGGGTACTCCCCTCCCCCGCGAGGAGGAGGGGATGTGCTGGGTGGCCGGTTACTTGGCGGCCCAGGAGTTGAAGCGCTGCTCCAGCTGCTCGCCGTAGTCAGCCCAGAAGGTGACGCTCATGGCGACCTGGTCCTTGATGTTCTCCGGAGTGGTCGGCATGTCCTTGAGCAGCGCCTTGTCCAGCAGCGGCACCGCCTGGGTGTTGGCCGGGCCGTAGGCGATGTTCTCGGAGTAGATCTTCTGCTGCTCGGGCTTGACCGAGAAGGCGATGAATTTCAGCGCAGCGTCCCTGTCCTTGGCCCCCTTCGGGATGGCCCAGGCGTCGAAGTCGTAGATGCCACCGGCCCAGACGATCTTCAGGTTGCTTTCCTTCTGCACGGCAGCGATGCGGCCGTTGTAGGCGGAGCTCATGACCACGTCACCGGAGGCCAGGAACTGCGGCGGCTGGGCGCCGGCCTCCCACCACTGGATGCTGGGCTTGATCTGGTCCAGCTTCTTGAAGGCGCGGTCCTGGCCTTCCTTGGTGGCCAGCACGGTGTAGACGTCCTTGGGCGCGACGCCGTCGGCCATCAGGGCGAACTCCAGGGTGTACTTGGCACCCTTGCGCAGGCCGCGCTTGCCCGGGAACTTGCTGGTGTCCCAGAAATCGGCCCAGCCGGTGGGGGCGGTCTTCAGCTTGTCGGCGTTGTAGGCCAGCACGGTGGACCAGACGAAGAAGCCGACGCCGCAGGGCTGGATGGCCCCCGGGACGAAGTCTTCCGCCTTGCCGAACTGGGCCGGGTCCAGCTCCTCGAACAGCCCCTCGTCGCAGCCACGGGCCAGCTCGGGGGACTCCACTTCCACCAGGTTCCAGGACACGCTGCCGGTGTCGACCATGGCCTTCACCTTGGCCATCTCGCCGTTGTACTCGCCGGCGATGATCTTGTTGCTGGTGGATGCCTGGAAGGGTTCGTAGAACGCCTTCACCTGGGCATTCTTGTTAGCGCCGCCGAAGGACACGACGGTCAGGTCGGCTGCCATGGCCTGTGCGGCGCATGCCAGCCCCAACGCAAGGGCAGTGAGCTTCAAGGATTTGGACATTGTTGTTCTCTCCATAGTGCAAGTGCAGGGTTGGGGTTAAGCCTCGGGCGGGCGTCAGTCGTCCACCGCCACCGGGTCCAGCGCGCGGACATGCTCCACATGCCAGCCAAGCGGCACCACGTCGCCGACGGACAGGGACGGGTCCAGCTCGGCAATGGGCTGCTTGACGAAGAAATCGGAATGACCGCAGACCTCCAGGCGAATGCGCACGTGGTCGCCCAGGTAGATGAACTCTTCCACACGGCCGGAGAAGCGGTTGGCGCAGGATTCGCTGGCACTGTTCAGGCGCACGCGCTCGGGGCGCACCGACAGGGTCACCGGCTCGCCGGGCTGGCCGACCTTGACCGCCAGGGCCTGGACCTTCTCGCCGCGCGGCAGCACCACCACGCACTGGTCGCCGTCACGGCTGAGCAGCTGGCCGTTGATGCGGTTGTTCTCGCCGATGAAGTTGGCCACGAAGGTGTTGCAGGGGAACTCGTACAGCTCGCGCGGCGGGGCGATCTGCTGGATCTCGCCCTGGTGGAACACGGCCACGCGGTCGGACATGGTCAGCGCCTCTCCCTGGTCGTGGGTCACGTACACCACGGTCACGCCCAGGCGCTGGTGGATGTGCTTGATCTCCATCTGCATGTGCTCGCGCAGCTGCTTGTCGAGCGCACCCAGCGGCTCGTCCATCAATACCAGCTGCGGTTCGAACACCAGCGCACGGGCCAGGGCCACGCGCTGCTGCTGGCCGCCGGAGAGCTGGGCCGGGTAGCGGTTGCGGAAGCTGTCGAGCTGGACCATGGACAGCGCACGCTTCACGCGCTCGCTGATGTCGGTCTTGTTCATGCCGCGCACGGTGAGCGGGAAGGCCAGGTTCTCGGCCACCGTCATGTGCGGGAACAGGGCGTAGTTCTGAAACACCATGCCGATGTCGCGCTTGTGCGGCGGCACGTTGTTGATGGAGCGCCCGGCCAGGAGGATCTCGCCATTGGTCGGGGTCTCGAACCCGGCGAGCATCATCAGGCTGGTGGTCTTGCCGGAGCCGGAGGGGCCCAGCAGGGTCAGGAATTCGCCTTTGCGAATGTCCAGGTTGAGGTCTTTGACGATGAGGGATTCGCCGTCGTAGCTCTTCTGCACGCCACGGAAGCTGACCAGTACATCGTTCGCCGGAATCGAGGCCATCACCGCACCTTTTTGATTTTTGTTTATGCCGTGCCGAGAGACTAGAGAAGCCGGCAGGCCACGCAAATCGGGCGCTATGAGACTTTGCTATAAGGGGCGCGGAGGATCGCTTGTAGGGATCGCCCTACAATCCTGAGCGATTAGATCGGGCATTCACCGATCGGAACCGGCCCCTCCCTTCCCGGCAAAAGCCGCTTCAGAGCAGCTTGTGTTCCACCGCGTACTTCACCAGGTCCGCCACCGAATGCACCGCCATCTTCTGCATCAGGCGGGCCTTGTGGGTGCTCACCGTCTTGCTGCTGACGGCCAGGTGCTGGGCGATCTCGTTCACCCCTTCGCCCCGCACCAGGCGCTCGAACACCGAGAACTCCCGCTCCGAGAGCAGCGCATGGGGCGGTCGCGAATCGGTCAGGCCGACTTCGAACACCATGCGGTCGGCCAGGTCCGGGTCGATGTAGCGCCCGCCGGACGCCACCTTGCGGATCGCCGTGAGCAGCAGCGCCGGGTCGCTGTCCTTGGTGGCATAGCCGGCGGCGCCGATCTTCAGCGCCCGCGCGGCCATCTGCGCCTCGTCGTGCATGGACAGCACCAGCACTGCCGGCGGGTTGCTCAGCGCGCGGATGCGCGGGATCGCCTCCAGGCCGTTGACCCCGGGCATGGAGATGTCCAGCAGCACCACCTCGCAGGGCGTGTGCCGCAGGGTTTCGAGCAGTTGCTCGCCATTGCTTGCCTCGCCGGCCACGCAGAGGTCCTTGGCCAGGCCGATGAGCTGCTTGATGCCCTCGCGGACGATGGTGTGGTCTTCGGCCACCAGTACTCGGATCACGCGGTCGTCTCCTTCTCCAGGGGAATGCGCACCTCCAGGGTGCTGCCTTCGCCCGGCTGGCTGTGGATGGACAGGCTGCCGCCCAGCATCAGCACGCGCTCGCGCATGCCCACCAGGCCGAACGATGCCCCCGGACGGCAGGCATCGGGGTCGAAGCCGATGCCGTCGTCGCTGATGGAAAGCCGCAGCCAACCGCCTTCCGGGGCCAGCTCCAGCTCGACGCTCTGCGCGCGGGCGTGGCGCAGCACGTTGGTCAGCGCTTCCTGCAGGATGCGGAACAGCCCGATGGCCTTGGCATCGGACAGCGCCGGCGGCGCCTCGGGCACCGTCACCAGGCAGGGGATGCCGCTGCGCGCCTCGAAGCGCCGGGCCTGCCACTCGATGGCCGAGCCGATGCCAGCGTCGAGGATCGGCGGGCGCAGCGCCGTGGCCACGTCGCGCACCAGCTGGAAGAGCTGGGCGATCAGGCGCTTCATGCTGTTCAGGCGCTCGCCCAGGCCGGCATCGCTGCCCCCGTAGGCCAGCTCGCACATGGAGGTTTCCAGCTTGAGCACGGTGAGCACCTGGCCGAGCTCGTCATGCACCTCGCGGGCGATACGGGCCTTCTCCTCCTCCCGCACGCTCTCCAGGTGCGCCGACAGGTCGCGCAATTGCGCCCGCGAAGCGGCCAGCTCCAGCTCGATGCGCTTGTTGGCGGTGATGTCCCAGACCACGCCGTCCCACACCGCGCGGCCATCCTCGAAGATCCGCGCACTGGCCTTGATGTCGGCCCAGCGCTGCTCGCCGTCGCGGGTGAGGATGCGGCCCTGCCAGTGCCAGTCGCGGTCCTCCGCCAGGGCGGCCATCTGGCTGGCCCAGTAGCCGGCCTCGTCATCCGGGTGGACCAGCCCGCGAATGCCGCGTCCGGTATTCAGCAACTCCTCGGCGCTGTAGCCCACCAACGCCTCGCTGCCGGCGCCGATGAAGGCGAACGCCGCATGGGCGCTGCCACTGGGCCGCTCCAGGCGGAACACCAGCCCGGGCACGTTGGAGGCGATGCCCTTGAGCCGCGCCTCGCTCTCCTCCAGCGCCTCGTGGGCACGGCGGCGTTCGGTGATGTCGGTGAGGAACACCACCAGGTATTCGGAGGTGCCGAAGCGCAGGAAGCTCAGCGATACGTCCATCGGCACCAGGCGCCCATCCTCGCGCTGGCACAGGGTCTCGATGTTCTGCGCGCTCTCATTGCTGTTGCGCGCACGGCGCCAGAGGTTGAGCCAGCGGTCCATCGTGAGATCCGGCTGCAGGGCCGACAGGGGGCGATCCACCAGGGCGCCCGGCGCATAGCCGAGCATCTGCTCCACTGCCCGGTTGGCGTAGCGCACATGGCTGTCCCAGTTGACCCAGAGGATGCCCACAGTGCTGTGGTCGATGGAGAACTGGGTCAGCCGCAGGGCTTCCTCCGCCGTCTCCCGCAACTGGATCGCATGGCGAGCCTCCAGCAGGCGCTTCTCCAGCGCACGCTGCTGCCGCCGCAACCAATAGATGATGGCGCCTGCACTGGCGAGCAACAGGCCGAACAGCAGGCAGAGGTTCTGCCAGAAACCCGGGGACTCGCTGGCGCGGGGGTAGCGCGCCTGCAGCCAGCGCTCGTGCAACTGGTCCAGGTCCTTCGGCGGGATCGCCCGCAGGGCGACATCCACCAGGGTCGACAGCTCCGGCCAGTCACGCCGGGTGGCGACCCGCAGCAACTGCGGGAAGCCGATGTCCGCCACCACGGCCAGGCCGGTGAACTCCTGCTCGCGGGACAGGCGGCTGAGCTGCGCCTCGTCGATCACGGCGTAGCGCACCTGCTGCTCCAGCACTGCGCGCAACGCCTGGCGCTCGCTGGTCACCGCCTGCAACGCCAGGCCGGAATAGGTGGCCCGCAGGTAGTCGGCCACCGGGCTCGGTGAGCGCAGCGCCACCGGTTCGTTCGCGCCGAGCTGTTCGATGTCCACCGCGCCGGTGGTGGTGGCGCGCTCGCCCACCATCAGCTGCGGCACCCGCATGTAGGGGTCGGAGAACAGCCACAGGCGCAGGCCGGCGGGGGTCTGGATCAGGCCGGGGGCGATGTCCACCTGCCCGTTGCGCAGGGCGTGCTCCAGTTCGCCCATTTCATTGAAGCTGCGCCAGACCAGGTGCACGCCGAGTTCGGCGGCCAGGCGCTCCATCAACTCGACGTTGAGGCCGGACAGCTGCTGCAGGCGGCGGTCCAGCTGCGCATAGGGGGCTTGCAGCACGATGCCGGCGCGCAACTCATTGTGGTTTTCGAGCCAGGCGCGCTGACCGTCATCGAGGGACAAGCTCGGCGACGGCTGCGCCAGGGACAGCCCCGGCAGCAAGCAGGCGAACAGGATGGACAGGCACAACGAGCGAATCATGCGACGGGACACCACGACGACCCGGGATCGGGGCGGACATACCTTACTCCAGCACCGCCCCTGGAGGCGAAGGCAGGCCTGACAAAAAAACAGCCAGCCTATAGGCTTCCGCCTGTTGCCCCACCCGGACGCCCGCCATGCCCCGCCGCACGCTCACCCTTGCGACCCTCGCCCTGGCCCTGCTCTGCACCGCCGCCCAGGCTGAAGACCCACCCGCCGAGAAAGGCGATGCAGCTCCGGCCGATGGCACCGGGCAGCCAGCCGAAAAGCCGGTGGAGCGCGCGCCACTCGACGAGCGCAGCCAGGAGGATGCCAAGGCTCTGGAGCAACGCCTGCCCCAGGCTGAACAGCAGCAACTGACAGCGGGCAGCGAGCCGTTCCTCGCCCTGTGGCAACCGGCCAACGTCGGCACGCCCAATGGGGTGGTTATCCTGATTCCCGGCGATGGCGAAACTGCGGACTGGCCCCGGGCGATTGCCCCCCTGCGCACCAAGCTGCCGGACGTGGGCTGGCACACCCTGAGCCTCACCCTGCCCGACCCGGCCGGCGATGAGCCGCCACCGCGGCCGGCGGATACCCCGCCGCCAGCGGCCAGCGAAGGCGGGACGCCTGCGGAGCCGCCGAAGTCCGAAAGTGCCGACCCGGCCAATCCACCGCCCCCACCAGAACAGGCCAGCACGGCGGAGCCCAGCACCGATCCGGCGCCACCACAGCCAAGAGCCGAGGAGCGACGCAAGACCCAGACCGAGCGCATCTCCGCCCGCATCCAGGCGGCCATCGGCTTTGCCCGCCAACAACAGGCCACCACCATCGTCCTGCTGGGACACGGCAGTGGCGCCTGGTGGGCGGCACGCTTTCTGACCGATACGCCGTCAAGCGGCGTCGAGAACCTGGTGATGGTGGCGGCCGAAGTGCCCGCCGGCTACGAGCCGCCGCTGGAGGAGCTGGCCCCGCGCCTGCCCCAGGCCGTGGGCGACCTCTATTACCAGCAGGCGCCCACCGCTGCCGCATCGGCGCTGAAGCGCTTGCAGGCGAGCAAGCGGGTCAAGCACCTGGACTACGTGCAGGTGCCGCTGGCGGACTGGTCCGCCAGCCAGGATGCCAAGCAGGAGCAACTGGTGCGGCGCGTGCGCGGTTGGCTGGACAGCCACCTGAAAGGCGCTGCGCCAAAGCGCCCGGCAAGCAGCGGCGCCACGGCCCCCACGCCACCGGCAGCGCCGGCGACGCCGAGCATCTGATCAGCGGAAGCCGTGGCGCTCGCGGATGAGGTTGTAGGCGCTGTGCAGCTCGCGGGTCCGCTCGGTGGCCTCGCGCACACGCTGCGGGGTGGCACCCGCGCCGGCGAGCTTGTCGGGGTGGTGCTGGCTGATCAGTCGCCGGTAGGCACGCTTGATGACAGCGGGCTCGCTGTCGGCGCCCACGCCCAGTAGCGCCAGCGCGTCCTGATAGGCACCACCCCTCTGCACGGGCGCCCCACTGGGCTTGTCGAAGCCCACGCTGAGCGCTTCCACTTCGTTCGCTGGCCAGTCCAGCCATTGCCCCCATTGCAGGATCAGCTCCCGCTCCTGGCGAGCGATGCGCCCATCGGCCGCCGCCATCTGCCAGCACGCACGCAGCAGCGCTTCGCCTGCCGCACGCTGGTGGCGCAAGCGGCGCAGGGGGCGGCGCAGGTCGCCCTCGCCGTTCTTGCCCCGGGTGAAGGCCTCGATGGCACGGCGCTGGGCCGCGTCGTCCAAGCCGAGGCGACGCATCTCGGCACGGGCTTGCTGGATATGCACCTCGAGCACCCGCCCCCCACTCTTGGCCAGGCGACCGAGGAGGCGGAACAGCAGCTCATGCTCGTCACGGCGGCGCACCCACTGGACCAGGCGTGACCAGGAGTTGAGCTTGAAGCGCCGGTCCGCCACCTGGCCCAGCAGGCCGCCGAGCAAGGCACCGGGGATGCTGGCGATGAGCATGCCGGCGACGACGCCCAGCAGGGTCATGGGCCAGAACATCTCAGCGCCCCGCCTCGACCAGGCGCTCGACCTCGGCCAGCCGCTCCAGGGTGCCGACATCCACCCAGTGGCCCGGGTGATGTTCACCGCTCACCTGAGCGTGCCCCATGGCGTCGCGCAACAACGGTGCGAGCTTGAAGGCACCAGGCTGGCAACCTTCGAACAGGCGCGGGTCGAGCACGGCGATGCCGCTGTAGGTCAGCCCCGGCTCACCGGGCACGCCATCGCTGACGCAACCGTGGTGGAGCTGGAAGTCGCCACCCGGGTGATGGGCCGGGTTGTCCACCAGGACCAGGTGGGCCAGGCCGTCGAGAGGGACACGCAAACGGGCGAAGTCGTAGTCGGTCCAGATGTCGCCGTTGACCACGAGGAAGGGCTCGTCACCCAGGAGCGGCAGCGCCCGATGGATGCCGCCGCCAGTCTCCAGCGGCTCGCCCTCGGGGGAGTAGCGGATGCGCAGGCCGAACCGCGCGCCGTCGCCAAGGTGGTCTTCGATCTGCTGGCCAAGCCAGGCGTGGTTGATCACCACGTCGACGAATCCGGCTGCAGCCAGCGCCTTGAGGTGGTACTCGATCAGCGGAACACCGACCGCACGGACCAGGGGTTTGGGCGTGTGCAGGGTGAGCGGCCGCATGCGCTCGCCCTTGCCGGCGGCGAGGATCATCGCCTTCATGCGGGCACCGCCGCATGACGGGGCAGGCTGGCCAGCAGCTCGGCCAGGGGCGCGAGCTCGGGCCGACGCGCCAGCACGGCTTCTATATAGGAGAAGAAGCGCGGGACATCGCCCAGGTAGCGGGGCTTGCCGTCGCGGTGGCAGATGCGGGCGAAGATGCCGATGACCTTGAGGTGGCGCTGCACGCCCATCAGGTCGCTGGCGCGGAGGAAGTCATCGAGCTGCGGCTGCACCGGGATGCCGGCCTCGCGGGCAAGGTTCCAGTAGCGCTCCAGCCAACCACGCACCCGCGCTTCGGGCCAACTGAGGAAGGCATCCTTGAACAGGCTGGTGACGTCGTAGGTGACCGGGCCGTAGACGGCGTCCTGGAAATCCAGCACGCCGGGGTTGGGCGTGCTGAGCATGAGGTTGCGCGGCATGTAGTCACGGTGCACCAGCACACGGGGCTGCGCCAGGGCGCTGTCGACCAGCAGGTCGCAGGTCTTCGACCAAAGCGCCTGCTGGGTGGCGTCCAGGGTCACTTCGAGGTGGCGCTGCAGGTACCAGTCGGGGAACAGCTGCAGTTCGCGACGCAGCAAGGCGTCGTCGTAACAGGGCATCGGCACATCGAGGCTGCGGCGCTGCAGGGCGACCAGGGCCTGGAGGGCATCCTCGAACAGGGCACCGGCGTTGTCGGCGTCGATCACGTCCAGGTAGGTCTGGCGCCCCAGGTCGTCCAGCAGCAGGAAGCCCTGCTCAAGGTCGGCCGCGAGGATGCGCGGCACATGCAGGCCTGCCTCGGCCAGCATGCCGGCGACCTTGACGAAGGGGCCGCAGTCTTCCTGGGGCGGCGGGGCATCCATCACGATCAGCGTGCGGGCCTCGCCCTGCCAGCGGAAATATCGACGGAAGCTGGCGTCGCTGCTGGCCGGAGTCAGGCTCGCCGCGGGCACTTCGCCCCAGCCCTCACGCTGGAAAAGAACGGGGAGCTGCTGCTCCAGCCAAACGCTAAGTTGTTGAAGCCGTACATCTTGGTGGGGCATCGAGAGGTCTCCGACGGCGCTAGCCGTTGCGCGGGTCATGCTTTATTATCCAGCATCTTTTTCAGCCCATCGAGAGGCGTGCGGCCCCCGCGGGCCGATGGCGCGCAGGAAGCCCGGACTAACAAGATGGCAGTAAAATCTCCCGCGTTTCGTAAAAAATTCCCCTTGCTGGTCACCGGCGGTCTGCTGGCCCTGCAACCTGTAGCCACTCCATTCGTTGTCGCCGCTGACCAGTTTGACTGCCAGGCGTCCACCACGGGCGGCTGGGCCTGCACCCCCAAGGCTTCCGCGTCGAACCTCCCGCCCCGGCCGATCCACAGCGAGAGCGCCGTCAGCTCCACCGTGGGTGTCGCCAGTGCACAGGCAGGCAGCAACGGCCAGGTAGCCAGCGGCGAAGAAGCCAAGCCGACGCTGGTCACCGAATCCGGTGGTCGTGCCCTGGCTTCCCGCAGTGCCGACTACAGCCACCTCGACTGGGTCCCGCGTGAAAAGCTCACCGCCGCACAACTGGCCGAGACCGGCCCGTACTGCGCAGGCGCCTACATCGAGCCGACCCGCCCGGGCATGAACGACAAGACGCCCAAGGCAGATGCGCCCACCTACATTTCTGCCAAGGCCTCGCGCTACGAGCAGGAGCAGCAAGTGGCCACCCTCGCCGGTGACGTGGTGATGCGCCAGGGCAGCATGCAGGTCGAGGCCGACGAGGCCAACCTGCGCCAGGCCGAGAACCGCGGCGAGCTGGTGGGCAACGTCCGCCTGCGTGACAACGGTGCACTGGTAGTAGGCGACCGAGCCGAGCTGCAACTGGACAACGGCGAGGCGAAGATCGATAACGCCGAGTATGTCCTGCACAAGTCACACGTACGCGGCAGCGCTCTCTACGCCAAGCGCCAGGACGACGCCATCATCCGCCTGAAGGACGGCACCTACACCCGCTGCGAGCCGGGTGACAATGCCTGGAACCTGAAGGGCAACAACATCAAGCTGAACCCGGCCACCGGTTTCGGCACCGCGACCAACGTCACCCTGCGGGTCAAGGATGTACCGGTGTTCTACACCCCCTACATCTACTTCCCGATCGACAACCGTCGCCAGTCCGGTTTCCTCCCGCCGAGCATCGGCAGTGGCAGCGACACCGGCTTCACCCTGCTGACGCCCTACTACTTCAACCTCGCCCCCAACTACGACGCGACGCTGTACCCGCGTTACATGGCCAAGCGCGGTCTGATGATGGGCGGCGAATTCCGCTACCTCACCCAGAGCAGCGAAGGCCAGGTCAGTGGCGCCTACCTGAACGACGAGAACGACGACCGCAAACTGCAGTCGGAGTACAAGGACAAGCGCTGGCTGTACAGCTGGCAACACACCGGCGGCCTGAACTCCCGCCTGCTGGCCGAGGTGGACTACACCGACATCAGCGACCCCTACTACTTCCAGGACCTGCCTACTGACTTTGATGTAGAACGTAACACCTACGTCAACCAGCGCGGCACCCTGACCTGGCGCGGCGACAGCTACACCGCGCGCCTCAATGCCCACGCCTATGAAATGGCAACCGTTACCGACATCACCCCGTACAATCGCCTGCCCCAGCTCACCCTGGATGGCACGTTGCCGGTGGATGCGGGCGGCCTGAAGTTCGACTACTCGACCGAGTTCGTGCGCTTCGAGCGCAGCCTGCGCAACGGTAATTTCATCGACGAGAACGGCCAGGCCACTCCGTGGAACGACACGCGTATCCAGGGTCTGGCACGCGCCGACGGCAACCGTATCCATGTTGAGCCGGGTGTCAGCCTGCCACTGGACTGGAGCTACGGCTTCCTGAAGCCCTCGGTGAAATACCTCTACACCCAGTACGACATCGATCTGGACAGCCAAGGCAAGTCGACACTGCTAGACGGGCAGACCTTCAAGAGCAGCCAGGACCGCACCGTACCGATCTTCAGCGTGGACAGCGGCCTGTACTTCGACCGCAACACCACCCTGTTCGGCAACAACTATCGCCAGACCTTGGAACCGCGCCTGTTCTACCTCTACGTGCCCGAAGAGAAGCAGGACAACATTCCGGTCTTCGACACAGGCGAAAGCAGCTTCAACTACGCATCGCTGTTCCGCGAGAACCGCTTCACTGGACGTGACCGCATCGGTGATGCCAACCAGGTCTCCCTGGGCGTGACCAACCGCTGGATCCAGCCGAACGGCTTCGAACGCCAGCGATTCAGCATCGGCCAGGCCTTCTACTTCGAAGACCGCAAGGTCCAGCTGCCCGGTATCGACTACCGCCTGCGCAACTCCGCCCAGGCCAGCAGCTCGCCCTACGCGATGGAATACCTGTATCGCTTCAACCGCGACTGGCGCCTGAGTTCCGAGTACAACTGGGATCCTGACGCTGGCCAGACCCGCTCCGGCAACCTGATGTTCCACTACCAGCCGGAAGACGAAGTCAACAAGGTGGTCAACTTCGGTTATCGCTACCGCAACGATGCCGTGGTCTACAACCAGACTACTGGCCAGTGGCAGGAAGGTGGCGACTACGTGGACCCAGTCACCCGCAACGTGATCAAGGACTACTACAAGATCCAGCAGCACGACGCATCGGTCATCTGGCCCATCGTGCCGCAGTGGGCCGCCATTGCACGCTGGCAGTACGACTACAACCGCAACCGCACTCTGGAAGCCTTCGGTGGCTTCGAGTACGACAGCTGCTGCTGGAAGCTGCGCCTGATCAACCGCTACTGGGTCAGCTACGACGAAACCACCCTGTCGCCCGACCTGAACGAAAAAGGCGACCGTGGCATCTTCCTGCAGATCGTCCTGAAGGGCCTCGGCGGGATCATGGGCAACAAGGTTGAAAGTTTCCTCGACACCGGCATCCAAGGTTACCGTGAACGTGAAGACCAAGCTTTCTGATTGTCTGCGCCCGCTGATGCTGGGCGCCCTGCTCCTCGGGACCGGTGCGCAAGCCGAGGTTCAGACCCTCGACCGCGTAGTGGCGATCGTCGACAACGACGTAGTCATGCAGAGCCAACTGGACCAGCGCGTCCATGAGGTCCAGCAGACCATTTCCAAGCGCGGTGCCGCACTCCCCCCGGAGCACGTCCTGCAGCAACAGGTACTCGAGCGCCTGATCATCGAGAACATCCAGCTGCAGATTGGCGACCGCTCCGGTATCCGCATCACCGATGAGGAGCTGAACCAGGCCATCGAATCCATCGCCCAGCGCAATGGCATGAGCGTGGATCAGTTCCGTTCGGCCCTGGCCCGTGATGGCCTGTCCTATCAGGACGCCCGCGACCAGGTCCGTCGCGAGATGGTTATCAGCCGTGTGCGCCAACGCCGCGTGGCCGAGCGCATCCAGGTCACCGACCAGGAAGTGCAGAACTTCCTGGCCTCCGACCTGGGCAAGCTGCAGCTGTCTGAAGAGTTCCACCTGGCCAATATCCTGATCCCGGTTCCGGACGGCTCGTCCCCGGACACCATCCAGGCTGCCGAGCGCCAGGCCCGCGACCTCTACCAGCAACTGCGCCAGGGTGCTGACTTCGCCCAGTTGGCGATCTCCCGCTCTGCCGGTGAGACCGCCCTGGAAGGCGGCGAGATCGGCTGGCGCAAGGCTGCCCAGCTGCCCCCGCCCTTCGATGCCATGATCAGCGCTTTGTCGCCGGGCGAGGTCACCGAGCCGGTACGCACTCCGAGCGGCTTCATGATCCTCAAGCTGCTGGACAAACGTGGTGGCAGCAGCCAGGTTCGCGATGAGGTGCACGTACGTCACATCCTGCTCAAGCCCAGCGAGATCCGTAGCGAAGCCGACACCAAGCGGCTGGCCGAGCGCCTCTACGAGCGCATCCAGTCCGGGGAAGACTTTGCCGAGCTGGCGAAGAACTTCTCCGAGGACCCGGGTTCGGCCCTCAACGGTGGCGACCTCAACTGGATCGACCCCAACGCTCTGGTGCCCGAGTTCCGCGAAGTGATGGAAAACACCCCGGCCGGCAAGCTTTCCCGTCCGTTCAAGAGCCCCTACGGCTGGCACGTGCTCGAAGTACTCGGCCGCCGCGCCACTGACAGCAGCGACCAGATGCGCGAGCAGCAGGCCATCAACGTCCTGCGCAACCGCAAGTACGACGAAGAGCTGCAAGCCTGGCTGCGTCAGATCCGCGACGAAGCCTACGTCGAAACCAAGCTCTGACCCGCTTCACCGGCGGGGACTCGCCAGCGCTAGAATGAGCGCCCGTGTTCCCCGCCGGAGCCCTCCTGATGCCCCCCCTGCGTTTTGCCCTTACCCCCGGTGAGCCTGCCGGTATCGGTCCCGACCTGTGCCTGCTCCTTTCTCGCGAAGCCCAACCCCATCCGCTGATTGCCATCGCCAGCCGGCAACTGCTTGAGCAGCGCGCCCGCACCTTGGGCGTCGATATCAACCTCATCGAGGTCACAGCCGAGCGATTGCCCACCGTCCCCGCTGAAGCGGGAGCGCTCTACGTCTGGGATACCCCCTTGGGGGCAGAAGCGACGGCCGGCCAGCTCGACACCGCCAACGCGGCCTATGTCCTGCAGACGCTCACCCGCGCCGGCCAGGGCTGCCTGGATGGATTGTTCGACGGCATGATCACCGCCCCGGTGCACAAGGGCGTGATCAACGACGCCGGCATCGCCTTCTCCGGCCACACCGAGTTCCTCGCCGACCTCACCCGCACCCAGCAGGTGGTGATGATGCTCGCGACCCGGGGCCTGCGCGTCGCCCTGGTCACCACTCACCTGCCGCTGAAGGATGTCGCCGCCGCCATCACGACGGAGCGCCTGGAACGGGTCACGCGCATCCTCCACGCCGACCTGGTGGACAAATACGGCCTCAGCCAGCCGCGCATCCTCGTCTGCGGCCTCAACCCCCACGCCGGGGAAAGTGGCCACCTGGGACGGGAAGAGATCGAGGTGATCGAGCCCTCCCTGCAGCGCCTGCGCGCCGAGGGCATGGACCTGGTCGGCCCGCTGCCGGCCGACACCCTGTTCACCCCCAAGCACCTGGAGCACTGCGACGCTGTCCTGGCCATGTACCACGACCAGGGCTTGCCCGTGCTCAAGTACAAGGGCTTCGGTGCCGCCGTGAATGTCACCCTGGGCCTGCCGATCATCCGCACCTCGGTGGACCATGGCACCGCCCTGGACCTTGCCGGTACTGGCCGCATCGACGGTGGTAGCCTGCAGGTGGCGCTGGAGACCGCCTACCAGATGGCCACCAGCCGCCAACGCACCGCTTGATGCCGACCGGCCGCTGCCCGGATTGCCACCGGGCAGCGGCGAGCAGCACCTCAGCGCCGCTTTTGCCTTAAACTACGCGACCTCGTTTTTTCGCTTTGTGCTCTTGCTTGATGCTTGCAGCTTGAAGCCTGGAGCCGCCTCTCTATGTCCGAATACCAACACCGCGCCCGCAAACGCTTTGGCCAGAACTTCCTGCACGACGCCGGCGTCATCCACCGCATCCTGCGTGCGATCCACGCCAAGCCTGGCGAGCACCTGCTGGAGATCGGCCCCGGCCAGGGCGCGCTGACCGAAGGCCTGCTGGGCAGTGGCGCGCAACTCGACGTCATCGAACTGGACCTGGACCTGATCCCGATCCTCAACGCCAAGTTCGGCGCCGAGCCACGCTTTCGCCTGAACCAGGGCGATGCCCTGAAGTTCGACTTCAACCAGTTGGGCGCCGAGCCACGCTCCCTGCGAGTCGTGGGCAACCTGCCGTACAACATTTCCACCCCGCTGATCTTCCACCTGCTGGACAACGCACCGCTGATCCGTGACATGCACTTCATGCTGCAGAAGGAAGTGGTGGAGCGCCTCGCGGCCGAACCCGGCGGTGGCGACTGGGGCCGCCTGTCGATCATGGTCCAGTACCACTGCCGCGTGGAGCACCTGTTCAACGTCGGCCCGGGCGCCTTCAACCCGCCGCCGAAGGTGGACTCCGCCATCGTCCGCCTGGTCCCCCACGAGACCCTGCCGCATCCGGCCAAGGATCACCGCCTGCTGGAACGCATCGTTCGCGAAGCCTTCAACCAGCGCCGCAAGACCTTGCGCAACACCCTGAAGGCCCTGCTGGACGCCGAAGCCATCGAAGCTGCCGGCGTGGATGGCAGCCTGCGTCCCGAGCAACTGGACCTGGCCGCGTTCGTCCGTCTGGCCGACCAGCTTGCCGCCAGGACAGGCACCGCCTGAGCTCCTAGACTTTTTTCATCGCGCGAGAGAGCCCACCCAGTGTCCGAACCCCGCTACCAGATCGACGTCAGCGTCACCACCCGCTACCTGCCTGAGCAGTCGCAGCCGGACGACAGCCGCTACGCCTTCTCCTACACCATCACCATCGCCAACAGCGGCGATGTGGCCGCCCGACTGATCTCCCGTCACTGGGTCATCACCGATGGTGACGGTCAGGTGCAGGAAGTGCGCGGAGCCGGCGTGGTGGGGCAGCAACCGCTGATCGAGCCGGGCGCGCAGCACGTCTACACCAGCGGTACGGTCATGACCACCCGCGTGGGCGCCATGCAGGGCAGTTATCAGATGCTGGCCGAGGATGGCCACCACTTCGACGCCCCCATCGCCCCCTTCCGCCTGGCCGTACCCGGCGCACTGCACTGAGGCCCGCCATGACGACCTATGCCGTTGGCGACCTGCAGGGCTGCCTGGTTCCCCTGAAGTGCCTGCTCGACCGGGTCGCCTTCGATCCCGCCCGGGACCGCCTCTGGCTGGTGGGCGATCTGGTCAACCGCGGCCCGAAGTCCCTGGAGACACTGCGCTTCCTGTTTGCCATGCGCGACTCGGTCACCTGCGTGCTCGGCAACCACGACCTGCACCTGCTGGCCGTGGCTCACAATGTCGAGCGGCTGAAGAAGTCCGACACCCTGCGGGAAATCATCGAAGCTCCCGACGCCGGGGACCTGTTGGACTGGCTGCGCCGGCAGAAGCTCGTCCACTACGACGAGGCCCGCGACATCGCCATGGTGCACGCCGGCATACCCCCCATGTGGACGCTGGCCAAGGCGCTCAAGCGCGCCGCCGAAGTGGAGGAGGCGCTGCTAGATGACGCGCGCCTACCGCTGTTCCTCGAGGGCATGTACGGCAACGACCCAGCCTGCTGGGACAGCGACCTGCACGGCATCACCCGCTTGCGGGTGATCACCAACTACTTCACCCGCATGCGCTTCTGCAAGGCAGACGGCACCCTCGACCTGAAGAGCAAGGAGGGCGCGGACACCGCCCCGCCCGGCTATCGACCCTGGTTCGCCCACCCGTCCCGCAAGACCCGTGGGCAGAAGATCATCTTCGGCCACTGGGCAGCCCTCGAGGGCAAATGCAATGAACCCGGCCTGCATGCCCTCGACACCGGCTGTGTCTGGGGCGGCACCATGACCCTGCTGAACATCGACAACGGCCAGCGCATCAGCTGTGACTGCAAGGAGCCCCGACATGAGTGAATTCCAGCGAATCCCGCCGGAGCGGGCCCAGGCCCTGCGCGAACAAGGCGCCGTGGTGGTCGACATCCGTGATCCGCAGAGCTTCGCGCAGGGCCACATCAGCGGCTCGCGCCACCTGGACAACTACTCCCTGGCCGACTTCATCGCCCAGGCCGATCTCGACGCCCCGTTGATCGTCGCCTGCTACCACGGCAACTCCAGCCAGGGAGCCGCCGCCTACCTGGTGGGCCAGGGCTTCTCCGAGGTCTACAGCCTCGACGGTGGCTTCGAGCTGTGGCGCGCCACCTACCCCACCCATGTAGCACAAGGCGGCGAAGAGTAAAAAAACTGCGGATGGCGCAAACCCGCGCCATCCGTAGCCTTGCGCACCTTCCTGACGAACGGCAACACGCTGTTATCACTCCGTCATCCTTGACCTCGCCGATTCCGAACTACTCTTAGGGCAGGCCATCCAAAAAGGAGAGCCGGCACACCGGTTCCGGGCCATCGGCAGCGACCATTTGGTGTACTGGGGGATTCTCTTCGGCCGACTCGTCGGACGACTGCCCACCCGCGTGACCGATCCCGCCGGCTCCCGTATCCAGCGAGGTGACGCAATGAGCATTTTCAGCCACTTCCAACAGCGCTTCGAAGCCACTCGCCAGGAAGAGTATTCCCTGCAGGAGTACCTGGACCTCTGCAAACAGGACAGGAGCGCATACGCCACCGCCGCAGAGCGCATGCTCATGGCGATCGGCGAGCCCGAGCTGTTGGATACCTCTTCCGATCCACGCCTGTCGCGGATCTTCTCCAACAAGGTGATCCGCCGCTATCCGGCCTTTGCCGACTTCCATGGCATGGAAGAGTGCATCGACCAGATCGTCGCGTACTTCCGCCATGCCGCGCAGGGCCTGGAAGAGAAGAAACAGATCCTCTACCTCCTGGGCCCGGTGGGCGGCGGCAAGTCGTCCCTGGCCGAGAAGCTCAAGCAGCTGATGGAGAAGGTGCCCTTCTACGCCATCAAGGGCTCTCCGGTGTTCGAGTCCCCGCTGGGCCTGTTCAACGCCGCCGAGGATGGCGCGATCCTCGAAGAGGACTACGGCATCCCGCGCCGCTACCTCTCCAGCATCATGTCGCCCTGGGCCACCAAGCGCCTGCAGGAGTTCGGCGGCGACATCAGCCAGTTCCGCGTGGTGAAGCTCTACCCGTCGATCCTCAACCAGATCGCCGTGGCGAAGACCGAACCGGGTGACGAGAACAACCAGGACATCTCCGCCCTGGTCGGCAAGGTCGACATCCGCAAGCTGGAGGAGTACCCGCAGAACGACGCGGACGCCTACAGCTACTCCGGCGCCCTGTGCCGTGCCAACCAGGGCCTGATGGAGTTCGTCGAGATGTTCAAGGCGCCCATCAAGGTCCTGCACCCGCTGCTCACCGCCACCCAGGAGGGCAACTACAACAGCACCGAAGGCCTGGGCGCGATCCCGTACAGCGGCATCCTGCTGGCCCACTCCAACGAGTCCGAGTGGCACAGCTTCCGCAACAACAAGAACAACGAGGCCTTCATCGACCGGATCTACATCGTCAAGGTGCCCTACTGCCTGCGCGTCACCGACGAGATCCGCATCTACGACAAGCTGCTGATCAACAGTTCGCTGGCCAAGGCCCATTGCGCGCCCGACACCCTGCGCATGCTCGCCCAGTTCTCGGTGCTCTCGCGCCTGAAGGAGCCGGAGAACTCCAACATCTACTCCAAGATGCGCGTCTACGATGGCGAGAACCTCAAGGACACCGATCCCAAGGCCAAGTCGATCCAGGAATACCGTGACTCGGCGGGCGTCGACGAGGGCATGAACGGCCTGTCCACCCGTTTCGCCTTCAAGATCCTGTCCAAGGTCTTCAACTTCGACCCCCACGAGATCGCCGCCAACCCGGTGCACCTGCTCTACGTGCTGGAGCAGCAGATCGAGCAGGAGCAGTTCCCCGCCGAAGTACGCGAGCGCTACCTGCGCTACATCAAGGAGTACCTGGCGCCGCGCTACATCGAATTCATCGGCAAGGAAATCCAGACCGCCTACCTGGAGTCCTACAGCGAGTACGGCCAGAACATCTTCGACCGCTACGTGCTGTACGCGGACTTCTGGATCCAGGACCAGGAATACCGCGACCCGGAGACCGGCGAGATCCTCAACCGCGTGGCCCTCAACGAGGAACTGGAGAAGATCGAGAAGCCCGCCGGCATCAGCAACCCGAAGGATTTCCGCAACGAGATCGTCAACTTCGTGCTGCGCGCCCGGGCCAACAACAACGGCAAGAACCCCAGCTGGCTCAGCTACGAGAAGCTGCGGGTGGTCATCGAGAAGAAGATGTTCTCCAACACCGAGGACCTCCTGCCGGTCATCAGCTTCAACGCCAAAGGCAGCAAAGAGGAGCAGCAAAAGCACAACGACTTCGTCAAGCGCATGGTCGAGCGCGGCTACACCGAGAAGCAGGTCCGCCTGCTGTCCGAGTGGTACCTGCGGGTACGCAAGTCGCAATAACAGCAGCCGCAAGTCATCAGCTGCACGCTGCGTGCGGGGCTCCCCGCCGCAGCCTGCGGTTGGCAGCCTGACGCTGCCCCGGAGGGGCATCTATGAGCTATGTGATCGACCGACGCCTGAACGGCAAGAACAAGAGCACCGTGAACCGCCAGCGGTTCCTGCGGCGCTACCGCGAGCACATCAAGAAGGCCGTGGAGGAGGCCGTCAGCCGGCGCTCCATCACCGACATGGAGCACGGCGAGCAGATCAGCATCCCCGGCCGCGACATCGACGAGCCCGTCCTGCACCACGGCCGTGGCGGCCGGCAGACCATCGTCCACCCGGGCAACAAGGAATTCACCGCCGGTGAACGCATCCCTCGCCCCCAGGGCGGAGGCGGCGGACGCGGCAGTGGCAAGGCCAGCAACCAGGGCGACGGGATGGACGAATTCGTCTTCCAGATCACCCAGGAAGAGTTCCTCGACTTCATGTTCGAGGACCTCGAGCTGCCCAACCTGGTGAAACGCCACCTGACCGGTGCCGACACTTTCAAGACCGTGCGCGCCGGCATCAGCAACGAAGGCAACCCCTCGCGCATCAACATCGTCCGCACCCTGCGCTCCGCCCATGCCCGGCGCATCGCCCTCTCCGGCTCCAGCCGCGCCAAGCTGCGGGAAGCAAAGGAGGAACTCGCGCGCCTCAAGCGTGAGGAGCCGGACAACTTCGGCGACATCCAGGAGCTGGAAACCGAGATCGCCCGGCTGCGCGCCCGCATCGAGCGGGTGCCCTTCCTCGACACCTTCGACCTCAAGTACAACCTGCTGGTCAAACAGCCCAACCCCAGCTCCAAGGCCGTCATGTTCTGCCTGATGGACGTCTCCGGCTCCATGACCCAAGCGACCAAGGACATCGCCAAGCGCTTCTTCATCCTCCTGTACCTGTTCCTCAAGCGGAACTACGACAAGATCGAAGTGGTGTTCATCCGCCACCACACCAGCGCCAAGGAAGTGGACGAGGAAGAGTTCTTCTACTCCCGCGAAACCGGCGGCACCATCGTCTCCAGCGCACTCAAGATGATGCAGGAGATCATGGCCGAGCGTTATCCCATCAACGAATGGAACATCTATGCCGCCCAGGCCTCGGACGGCGACAACTGGAACGACGACTCACCCATCTGCCGCGACATCCTCATCAAGCAGATCATGCCGTTCGTCCAGTACTACACCTACGTCGAGATCACCCCGCGCGAGCACCAGGCGCTGTGGTTCGAGTACGAGCAGGTGTGCGAGGCGTTCGCCGATACCTTTGCCCAGCAGCAGATCGTCTCGGCGTCCGACATCTATCCGGTGTTCCGCGAACTCTTCCAGCGCCGGCTGGTTACCTGAGGGCTGCGCCATGACCGCGAAAGAGAAGAAAAGGCAGCCGATCTCCACGGGATCGGAGTGGACCTTCGACCTCATCCGAGCCTATGACCGCGAGATCGGCCGCCTGGCCGAACGCTATGCACTCGACACCTACCCCAACCAGATCGAGATCATCACTGCCGAACAGATGATGGATGCCTACGCCTCCGTGGGCATGCCCCTGGGTTATCACCACTGGTCCTACGGCAAGCACTTCCTCAGCACCGAGAAGTCGTACAGCCGCGGCCAGATGGGCCTCGCCTACGAGATCGTGATCAACTCCGACCCCTGCATCGCCTACCTGATGGAGGAGAACACCATCACCATGCAGGCGTTGGTGATCGCCCACGCCTGCTACGGCCACAACAGCTTCTTCAAGGGCAACTACCTGTTCCGCACCTGGACCGACGCCAGCTCGATCATCGACTACCTGGTGTTCGCCAAGCAGTACATCAACCAGTGCGAAGAACGGCACGGCATCGATGCCGTGGAGAATCTGCTGGATTCCTGCCACGCCCTGATGAACTACGGGGTCGACCGCTACAAGCGCCCCTACCCCATCTCCGCCGAAGAAGAGCGGCGCCGGCAGAAGGAGCGCGAAGAGCACCTGCAACGGCAGATCAACGACCTCTGGCGCACCATTCCCAAAGGCCATGGCAAGTCCGACGACAAGGACAAGGGCCGCTTCCCGGCCGAACCCCAGGAGAACATCCTCTACTTCATCGAGAAGCACGCCCCGCTGCTGGAGCCCTGGCAGCGCGAGATCGTGCGCATCGTGCGCAAGATCGCCCAGTACTTCTACCCACAGCGCCAGACCCAGGTGATGAACGAAGGCTGGGCCACCTTCTGGCACTACACCCTGATGAACGACCTGTACGACGAAGGCCTGGTCACCGACGGCTTCATGATGGAGTTCCTCCAGTCCCACACCAGCGTGGTCTACCAGCCCAGCTTCGACAGCCCCTACTACAGCGGCATCAACCCCTACGCCCTGGGCTTCGCCATGTACCGCGACATCCGCCGCATCTGCGAGGAGCCCACCGAGGAAGACAAACGCTGGTTCCCCGACATCGCCGGCAGCGACTGGCTCTCCACCATCAAGTTCGCCATGAAGAGCTTCAAGGACGAGAGCTTCATCCTGCAGTTCCTCTCGCCCAAGGTGATCCGCGACTTCAAGCTGTTCAGCATCCTCGACGACGACCAGAAGGACGAACTGCTGGTCCCGGCCATCCACGACGAACCCGGCTACCGGATCATCCGCGAAACCCTCGCTGCCCAGTACAACCTCGGCAACCGCGAGCCCAACGTGCAGATCTGGAACGTCGACCGCCGGGGTGACCGCTCGCTCACGCTGCGCCACCAGCAGCACGACCGAAAACCGCTCGGCGAATCCACCGAAGAGGTGATGCGCCACCTGCACCGCCTGTGGGGGTTCGACATCCACCTGGAAACACTCAACGGCGACAACATCACGGGGACCTTCCACATGCCCCCAAAGGGTGAACGGGGCGAGGACGGCGAGTACCCGCGCCTGGATCTGGTCATCCCGCCCATTTGATCGGTTGACCGCCTGCCCGGGTGCGCCCGAGCATGCGGTCCATCGCCCATGGAGAGCGTCGATGCGCCTGTTCCTCGTCCTGCTGCTGTGCCTGGCACTGGCCACCTGCTCCAGCCACATCCCCGGCATTCAGGTCACCCATCCGGCCAACCCTTCTCTGGTGGGCCACGCCAGCTTCGAACTCATCGCCCCCGAGCAGGCCGTGCAGGGCGAAGCCCCCTACCGCGCCCACTATCGACAGCTCGCCCCGCTGCTGCGCCAGCAACTGGCTGAGCGCGGCTACCACGAAAGCCAGCAGCCGGAGCTGCGCGTCTACTACTGGCTGGCCCTGCAGGATGCGCCGCTGGAGTTCCGTGTCGACGAGGCACCGCCCACCCCGCTCGGCGGCTACCAGGCCATCCACCGCCTGCGCGACGCCACCGGCACCCTGCGCCTGCGCATTACCGACCTGGCAGGCCAGGTGCTCTGGGAAGGCACCGCCAGCACCGGCCTCAGCCCCGCCTGGGACAGTGCCGAACTGCTGCAGACCGCCGTCGAGGCACTGGTCCGGCAGATACCGGTCGCCACGGCCGGCCAGGCTGCTATCCTCCGCAGCCTCGGAGGAAATGAGCATGCAGATATACAAGGTGGGCGGCGCCGTACGTGACCGCCTGTTGGGCAGACCGGTCACCGAAAACGACTGGGTAGTGGTGGGCGCAAGTGCCGAACAGATGCTGGCGCTTGGCTACAAACCGGTGGGCGCCGACTTCCCGGTGTTCCTCCACCCCGACACCGGCGATGAGTACGCCCTGGCCCGCACCGAGCGCAAGAGCGGTCGTGGCTATGGCGGTTTCACCTTCTACGCCAGCCCGGACGTAACCCTCGAAGACGACCTGATCCGCCGCGACCTCACCGTCAACGCCATCGCCGAAGACGCCGACGGCCGCCTGGTCGACCCCTACGGTGGCCAGCGCGACCTGGAGCAACGCATCCTCCGCCACGTCTCCCCGGCCTTCGCCGAAGACCCGCTGCGCGTCCTGCGGGTCGCCCGCTTCGCCGCCCGCTACGCCCCACTGGGCTTCCGCGTCGCCGAGGAAACCCTCGGGCTCATGGGCCAGATCGCCGCATCCGGCGAACTGGATGCGCTGACAGCCGAACGTACCTGGAAGGAAGTCTCACGCGCCCTGATGGAGCCCCGGCCCGATGTGTTCATCGAGGTCCTGCACGCCTGCGGCGCCCTGAAGGCCTGGATGCCGGAACTGGATGCCCTGTTCGGCGTGCCCCAGCCACCGACCCACCACCCCGAAGTCGACACCGGCCTGCACGTCCTCGCAGTCCTGCGCCAATGCGCCGAGCACCAGCAGCCCCTCACCGTGCGCTGGGCCTGTCTGCTGCACGACCTCGGCAAGGGCCTGACCCCGCCGGAAGAGTGGCCGCGCCACCTCCAGCACGAACAACGGGGCCTGGCGCCGATCAAGACGGTGAACGAGCGCTGCAAGGCACCGCGCGACTGCCAGGAACTCGCGCTGCTGGTGTGCGAGTACCACACCCATGCTCACCGCGCCCTGGAGCTGCGTCCCGGTACCCTGGCCACCCTGATGCAGGCCTTCGACGTCTATCGCCGCCCGCAGCGCTTCGATGAATTCATCGCCGCCTGCGAGATGGACGCCCGGGGTCGTACCGGCCTGGAAGACCGGGACTATCCCCAGGCCGCCTACCTGCGTGGTGCCGCGACGGCGGCCCGTGCAGTCGGCGTGAAGGAGCTGATGGCCAAGGGACTCAGCGGCGCAGCCCTCGGCGAAGCGCTCTCGCGGGAACGGATCGCCGCACTCGCCGCCTACCGCTCGGCCCATCAGCCCGCTGCTAGCCAGTAGCCACACCTGCCTGTCCTTGGTAGGCTGCCAAATATTTGGCCCATCTAGACCTTTGATTTATCAAATGGATGTTGGCGCCGTTTTTTTGGCGAACACTCTCGCGCGCAGCGAGAGCCCAGGAGGCTGCAGGTGCTCTCGTGGAACCTTCATCCCTGGCAGCTGGGCCTGCTGTTGGGGCTGCTGGCGCTCAGCGCAACGGCCCAGGAGCCGACACCGAATCCGGCCGAGATCCGTGGTGAGCGAGTACGCCAGGCGGTAGAAGGCATCCTGGCCTACAGCCGCTGGCCGCAGCCCAAGGACCGGATCGCCCTGTGCATCACCGGCCCGACCCAATACGCGGACCGCCTGCTTGCCGGCGTGAGCCGCGACTACGAGATTCCCGTTTCCAGTCGACGCCTGCTCCAGGACTCTCCAGACCTGGAAACCACGTGTGATGCCCTCTACATCGGCATCCTCGACCCCGGGTCACGCCAGCGGTTGCTGGGTCGCCTGGCCGACAACCCCGTGCTGACCATCAGCGAAAGCGCCGATGCCTGCAGTGATGGCAGCTTGTTCTGCCTGGATATCGAGAATACCCGCGTCAGCTTCGCCGTTAATCTGGATGCCGTCGCCCGCAGCGGTCTGCGCATCCATCCCCAGGTCCTGCAACTGGGGCGTCGCAACAGGGCTCAGCCATGAACCGTCGACGCCAGGTCACCCGCCCTCATGCCTACACCCTCAGCCGCCTGCTGTGGCGGACGCAACTGCGCGGCATCCTGCTGGCCATGAGCCTCACCGCACTCACGCTGACCCTGCTGGGCGTGCTCGCACTGCGCAACTACGCCGAGTACCAGTTGCACCTGCTCGCCCGCTCCCTGGGCTACACCCTCGAAGCCGCCGTGGTCTTCCGTGATGCAGCCGCCGTGCAGGAAAGCCTTGAACTGATCGCCGCCCCCGAGGACCTGGCCGAAGTGCGCGTACTGGACAGCCAGCGATCCCTCCTGGTGGACTGGCAACGCCCCGCCACCCATGGCTGGAGCGCGCTTGAACGCGGCCTGGCCGACCTGCTGCTCAGCCAGCCCTTGCGCTACCCCATCCAGTACCAGGGGCGCACCGTTGGCGAGCTGCAACTGAGCAGCCAGGGCAGCAACCTGAGCCGCTTCCTGCAGAATGGCGCGCTGGCGCTCCTGCTCTGCCTCGCCATCGGCAGCCTGGTCGCCAACCTCTACTCGCGCCGCACCCAGCGCGAGCTGATGGCACCGCTGCGGGCCTTCTCGGCCGTGGCCCGCACCATTGCCCGGGAGCGCACCTTCGCCCGCCGGGTGCCCTCGTCCCCCATCGTCGAACTGCACGAGCTGGGAGAGGACTTCAACCAGCTGCTGGATGAGATCGAAGCCTGGCAGAACCAGCTGCAGCGGGAGAACGCCTCGCTGGCCCACCAGGCCAGCCACGATCCCCTGACCGGCCTGCCGAACCGCAGCCAGTTCGAACCGGCGCTGACCCGCGCCGTGCGGCAAGCCAAGCTGACTGGCGGGCGCTTCGCCCTCCTGTTCCTCGACTGCAACCGCTTCAAGGCCATCAACGACGAGCTGGGCCACGGGGCTGGCGACCAGGTCCTGATCAGCATCGCCGAACGACTGCGCAGCCAATTGCGCGAGGAGGACCTCGTGGCCCGCCTGGGCGGGGACGAGTTCGCCGTGCTGCTGTCGCCACTGCATGACCTCGAAGACGCCCAGCGCATCGCCGACAAGATCCTCGCCAGCATGCTGCCCCCCATCCCCCTGACAGGCAGCAGCGAGATCGTCGCCTCGCTCAGCATCGGCATCGCCATCTATCCCCAGGACGCCAGTTCGCTCGACGAACTGCTCCAGCAAGCCGACACCGCCATGTACAGGGCCAAGAGGAACCAGAGCGGTCGGCAGGCCGCCTCCCTGCGTTAACGCTGTCTTTTACCCCCGTTGTTCAGGAGAACCACCATGAAAATCCACCCGAGCCTCCACCTGACCTGGCTGCTGATCGCCTTCCTGTGGATAACCGGGTGCCAGAGTGCACCGCCCAAGCCAGGCCTGAGCGAAGAACAGGTGGCCATGCTCAAGGCCAAGGGCTTCAAGCTGACGGATGAGGGCTGGGCCTTCGGCCTCTCCGGCAAGGTGCTGTTCGACAACAACTCGGAGCGCATCTCCGACGCCAGCCGCCAGACCATCGCGGACATCACCCACTCCCTGCTGAAGGTGGGTATCACCGGCGTGATCCTCGAAGGCCACACCGACAACTACGGCGCGCCGGACTACAACCGGCAACTCTCGGAGCGCCGGGCCGGCAGCGTAGGGACGGTGATGGAGGAAAACGGCATGCAGAAGCAGGCCATCCAGCTGCGCGGCATGGGGCAGACCCGCCCCATCGCCGACAACGCGACCTCGGCGGGCCGCAAGGAAAACCGCCGGGTGGTGATCATTGTCGTCGCTGACTGAGGATCAGGCAGGCGCCGGGTAGGCCTGGAGGAGCTCGCCCGGCGTCAACGCCAGGCCCCGCCAACGGAAGGCGGCCGGCCACAGCGCCTGGTCGATGGACGCCTCCAGCCAGAGGTCGGCGAACGGGCGCTGCGCGCCGGGGTGTTGCAGATCCGGCGCCAGCAGCGCTAGGGGCCAGAGCACGAAGGCATTCTTCAGGACTTCCGCACGCGGCAGCACCAGCCCCTCGAAGTCACCCACCAGATCGCCGTAGAGCAGCACGTCGATGTCCAGGGGCAGCCCCTTGCGCCCGGGCGCGTAGCGGCCGTTGTCCGCCTCGATCTCCTTGAGCCGGCGATCCAGGTCATGCAACGGCAGATCGGTACGGGCCTCGACCACCAGGTTGAAGAAATTCCCGCTGCGAATCCCCACCGGCAAGCTCTCGAAAACCGGCGAGCAGCGCATGTCCTGCAGGAAACTGGAGAGGGCTTCGAGCCCCGCCACGAGATGGCGTTCCCGATCGATGTTGCTGCCCAGGCCCAGGTAGATCGTGGTCAGCGGCATCCGCGTTCGATCTCCACGCCGACGCTGCTGGCAGCGGACACCGCGCCGGGCTTGTGCAGCCGCAGGCGGATCCACGGGATGCCGAACTCGCTCATCAGCAGCGCCACCAGGCGCTCGGCGAAGGTTTCCACCAACTCGAAGGTCGCCTCGCTGGCGAAGGCCTGGATGCGCTGGGACACGGCGGCGTAATCGAGCGCCTTGCTCAGGTCGTCGCCTTCCGCAGCCGGGCGGTTGTCCCAGGCCATGCTGAGGTCCAGACGCAGGCACTGTCGGATACTGCGCTCCCAGTCGTACGCACCGATAACGGTATCGACTTCCAAGCCCTCGATGAAAACCGTGTCCACGTCAGTGTTGCCCCGCTAGAATCAGGGCTTCCTCGCCCTGGAATGGATACCAATGTTCTGGCTGCTGGCGATCCTCGCCTACCTGCTCGGCTCGCTGTCCTTCGCCATCCTGCTCAGTCGCGTGTTCGGCACTGCCGACCCGCGCGCCGAAGGTTCGGGCAATCCCGGGGCCACCAACATGCTGCGGGTGGCCGGCAAGCGCCTCGCCATCCTCACCCTGCTGGGCGACCTGCTCAAAGGGCTGCTGCCCGTGCTGGTCGCCCGCCTGCTTGGTCTCGACCTGCAGGAACAGGCCTGGGTCGGCCTGGCTGCCGTGCTCGGGCATCTCTACCCGCTGTACTTCAACTTTCGTGGCGGCAAAGGCGTCGCCACTGCCGCCGGCATGCTCCTGGGGCTCTACCCACCGGCAGCGCTGCTGGCACTGTCGGCGTGGGTACTCACCTTCTACCTGACCCGCACCAGCTCGCTCGCCTCGCTCATCGCGACGCCGCTGACCCTGCCATTGCTGGCCTGGCAACAGCCGGCGGCCCTGCTGCCGATGTCCGCGCTGTGCGGGCTCATCGTCTGGCGGCACCGGGGGAATCTACGCGACCTTTTCGCAGGACGCGAACGACATTTCTGAAAATCGGAGTGGATGCCCGGAAGACTCCGGGCAGTCCAGCCTCAGATGGCCGGCAGGCTCTCCATCGGCCAACGCGCCTGTACACCGATGGCCGGGCCATCCTTCTGGCCGGCCAGCAGCCGCTGGCAACCGGCGTAGGCGATCATCGCGCCGTTGTCGGTGCAGAAGCGCGGGCGGGCATAGAACACCTCGCCGCCCAGCTCACCCAACATCGCCCCGAGGGACTCGCGCAGGGACTGGTTGGCGCTGACGCCACCGGCGATGACCAGGCGCTTGAGGCCGGTCTGCTTGAGCGCACGCTTGCACTTGATCACCAGCGTCTCGACCACCGCCTGCTGGAAGGCCAGGGCGATGTCGCAGCGCGTCTGCTCGCCGGCATCGCCCGCGTCCCGGCACTGCTGCCAGGTGTTCAGGGCGAAGGTCTTGAGACCGCTGAAGCTGAAGTCCAGCCCAGGACGATCGGTCATCGGTCGAGGGAAGGTGAATCGCCCCGGGGTGCCGGACTGCGCCAGCCGGGCGATCTCGGGGCCACCCGGGTAGCCTAGGCCGATGAGCTTGGCGGTTTTGTCGAACGCCTCGCCGGCTGCGTCGTCCACCGACTCGCCGAGCACCTGGTAGCGGCCAATGCCATCCACCCGCACCAGCTGGGTGTGCCCACCGGAAACCAGCAACGCAATAAAAGGAAAGACCGGGGGCTGCTCCTCCAGCATCGGAGCCAGCAGATGCCCTTCCATATGATGGACGCCCAACGCCGGCACACCCCAGGCAAACGCCAGGGCCTGGGCGCAGGAAGCGCCAACCAGCAGGGCGCCCACCAGGCCGGGGCCGGAGGTATAGGCAATGCCATCGATGTCCTGCGGACTGCGGCCGGCCGCTGCCAGCACCTCGCGAATCAGCGGCAGCATGCGCTTCACGTGGTCGCGGGAGGCGAGCTCCGGCACCACGCCACCGTAGACGCGATGGAGATCGATCTGACTGAACAGCGCATCGGCCAACAGGCCCTGCTCACTGTCGTAAAGGGCGACGCCGGTCTCGTCGCAAGAGGTCTCAAGACCCAGCACCAGCATGAGGATCGAACCTTGAAGGACTAGCCAATGAAGAAGGCGCGCATCATAATCGCCGCCCCCCTCCCCGACCAGCGCTTTTCGACTGAAGGCTTTGCATTCCAGGGGGCAAGGGGTTAATATCCGCAACCCTTGAAAACCGACGTTCTCCCGCACTCTAAGCCAGGAGCACGTTCACCCCCGGTAATTAGTGAAGGTACGACCTGGATGCCAGCCGTCAAAGTTAAAGAGAACGAACCCTTCGACGTAGCCCTGCGTCGCTTCAAGCGCTCCTGCGAGAAAGCCGGTGTACTGGCCGAAGTCCGCAGCCGTGAGTTCTACGAGAAGCCCACCGCCGAGCGTAAGCGCAAAGCCGCTGCCGCCGTTAAGCGCCACGCCAAGAAAGTGCAGCGCGAACAGCGTCGCCGCGAGCGCCTGTACTGAGTTAACAGGCTTCGCCGCACGCTCAAGCATCGCCCGGCCTCGGCCGGGCGAGTGCATTAATGGGGCACCGCAATCCACTCCGCTTCGCATCGCGAAGATCGGAGTTTTCGTTTTTACAGCCCGGGTCCACCCGACGTCGCCGCGATTGCGACAAGGGCCTATGCTTTGAGCCTTTTCGTCTCCTGAGCACCCTATGGCCGGCCTGATCCCGCAAGGATTCATCGATGACCTGCTGAACCGCACCGACATCGTCGAGGTGGTGGCATCGCGCATCCAGCTGAAAAAGGCCGGGAAGAACTACAGCGCCCTCTGCCCGTTCCATAACGAGAAGAGCCCCTCCTTCAGCGTCAGCCCCGACAAGCAGTTCTACTACTGCTTCGGCTGCGGCGCAGGCGGCAACGCGCTGGGTTTCATCATGGACCACGACAACCTGGACTTCCCCCAGGCTGTCGAAGAACTGGCCCGCAAGGCCGGCATGGAAGTACCACGCGAGGAAGGCGGCCGCAGCAATCGCCCGCGCCAGCCGACCGACTCCCCGCTGTACGGCCTGCTCAGCGCGGCCTCCGACTACTACCGGAGCGCCCTGAAAAGCCACCCGACCCGCAAGGCGGCCGTCGAGTACCTGAAGGGACGCGGCCTCTCCGGCGAGATCGCCCGCGACTTCGGCCTGGGCTTCGCTCCGCCCGGCTGGGACAACCTGCTCAAGCACATGGGCGCCGACGCCCTGCAGCAGAAGCACATGATCGACGCCGGCCTGCTGATCGAGAACAGCGAGACCGGCAAGCGCTACGACCGCTTCCGCGACCGGGTCATATTCCCCATCCGCGACAGCCGCGGGCGCATCATCGCCTTCGGCGGCCGCGTACTGGGGGATGACAAGCCCAAGTACCTCAACTCGCCGGAAACCCCCGTCTTCCACAAGGGACAGGAGCTCTACGGGCTCTACGAAGCACGCAAGAGCAATCGCAACCTCGACGAGATCATGGTCGTCGAGGGCTACATGGACGTGATCGCCCTCGCCCAGCAGGGCCTGCGCAACGCCGTGGCCACCCTTGGCACGTCCACCAGCGAAGAGCACGTCCGCCGCCTGTTCCGCCTCGTACCCAGCATCCTGTTCTGCTTCGATGGCGACCAGGCCGGACGCAAGGCTGCCTGGCGCGCCCTGGAAGCCACCCTGCCGAGCCTAGAAGACGGGCGCCGCGCACGCTTCCTGTTCCTTCCGGAAGGCGAAGATCCGGACAGCCTAGTCCGCGCCGAAGGCACCGACGCCTTCCGCGCCCGCATCACCCAGCACGCCCACTCGCTGGCGGACTACTTCTTCCACCAACTGCAGGAAGAAGCCGACCCGCGCTCCCTGGAAGGCAAGGCACACCTGGTGACGCTCGCCTCACCACTGATCGACAAAGTGCCCGGCGCCAACCTGCGCGCCCTGATGCGCCAGCGACTGGCCGAGATCACCGGCCTCAGCGGCGACGCCATCGGCCAGATGGCGCAGGCAGCCCCCGTCAGCGAACACATGCCGTACACGGAGGATTACGCCTACGAGGCCGCCCCCGCCTACGACGCGTACGGCGACTCCATGCGGGAGATGAGCTACGAACCACCCGTCGCCCAACCGAAGCGCGAGTGGAAAAAGGACGGCTGGAAGAAGGATGGCCGCAAGTGGGATCGCAAGGGCGAACCGCGTCGCCCACCACGCACCGAAGTGCATGTCGAATCACCCACGCTGACCGCACTGCGCACGCTGCTGCACCACCCGCAACTCGCGCAGAAAGTCGAGAATGCCAGCCACTTCGCCGCAGAAGACGACAGCTACGCCCAGCTCATGGTGTCGCTGCTGGAAGCCGTACAGAAAAATCCCCAATTGCGTTCACTGCAACTGATCGCCCGCTGGCACGGCACCGAGCAGGGGCGCCTGCTGCAAGCACTGGCGGAAAAGGAATGGCTGATTTCCAGCGACAACCTTGAACAACAGTTTTTCGACACTATAACTAGGTTGTCGGCCCGCCAACGCGAGCGCAGCCTTGAACAACTGCTACGCAAAGCCAAGCAAAGCGAACTCAGCGCAGAAGAGAAAGACCAGCTGCGCGACCTTCTCAGCCGTAGTCCATCCTCAGCCCCCTCCCGCCCAACTGGCGCGTGAGGCCCCGGTTCTGGTATAATCCTCGGCTTGTTTTTAGCCCGCCAAGACCTTCAGTGGATAGGGTGTTATGTCCGGAAAAGCGCAACAGCAGTCTCGCCTCAAAGAGTTGATCGCCCGCGGTCGTGAGCAGGGTTACCTGACTTACGCGGAGGTCAACGACCACCTGCCGGAGGATATTTCCGATCCGGAACAGGTGGAAGACATCATCCGCATGATCAACGACATGGGGATCAACGTATTCGAGAGTGCTCCGGATGCGGACGCCCTGTTGCTGGCCGAGGCCGACACCGACGAAGCCGCAGCGGAAGAAGCCGCAGCCGCTCTCGCCGCGGTGGAGACCGACATCGGCCGCACCACCGACCCGGTCCGCATGTACATGCGCGAAATGGGCACGGTCGAGTTGCTCACCCGCGAAGGCGAGATCGAAATCGCCAAGCGCATCGAGGAAGGCATCCGCGAAGTGATGAGCGCCATCGCCCACTTCCCGGGCGCCGTGGACAGCATCCTCGCCGAATACCAGCGCGTCACCACTGAAGGTGGCCGCCTCTCCGACGTCCTCAGTGGCTACATCGACCCCGACGACGGCAGCCTGCCGGCCGAGGAAGTCGAGCCTGTCGAACTGAAAAGCGACAGCGCCGCCAAAGCCAAGGATGAAGACGAAGAAGACGAAGAAAGCGAATCCGACGACACCGAGGAAGAAGGTGACGGCGGTCCGGACCCGGAAGAGGCCCTGCGCCGCTTCACCGCGGTATCCGACCAGCTCGAGAAGGCCCGCAAGGCCCTCAAGAAGCACGGCCGCGACAGCAAGCAGGCCACCGAGGAGCTGCAAGCCCTCGCCGAACTGTTCATGCCGATCAAGCTCGTGCCCAAGCAGTTCGACGCCCTGGTCGAGCGCGTCCGTGGCGCCCTGGACCGTGTCCGTGGCCAGGAACGCGCCATCATGCAGCTGTGCGTCCGTGACGCCCGCATGCCGCGCGCCGACTTCCTGCGCCTGTTCCCCGGCAACGAAGTCGACCTGACCTGGGCCGAAGACATCGCCAAGGGCAAGGCCAAGTACGCCGAAGCCATCGGCAAACTGCTGGACGACATCAAGCGCAACCAGCAGAAGCTGGTGGACCTCGAGAAGGAAGTCGACCTCAAGGTCGCCGAGATCAAGGACGTCAACCGTCGCATGTCCATCGGCGAAGCCAAGGCCCGCCGTGCCAAGAAGGAGATGGTCGAGGCCAACCTGCGTCTCGTGATTTCCATCGCCAAGAAGTACACCAACCGTGGCCTGCAGTTCCTCGACCTGATCCAGGAAGGCAACATCGGCCTGATGAAGGCCGTGGACAAGTTCGAATACCGCCGCGGCTACAAGTTCTCGACCTACGCCACCTGGTGGATCCGCCAGGCAATCACCCGCTCGATCGCCGACCAGGCCCGCACCATCCGTATCCCGGTGCACATGATCGAGACCATCAACAAGCTCAACCGCATCTCCCGCCAGATGCTCCAGGAAATGGGCCGCGAGCCCACCCCGGAAGAACTCGGCGAGCGCATGGAGATGCCCGAGGACAAGATCCGCAAGGTCCTGAAGATCGCCAAAGAGCCGATCTCCATGGAAACCCCGATTGGTGACGACGAAGATTCGCACCTGGGTGACTTCATTGAGGACAGCACCATGCAGTCCCCGATCGACGTCGCCACGGTCGAAAGCCTCAAGGAAGCCACTCGCGAAGTCCTCGCCGGCCTCACCGCCCGTGAAGCCAAGGTCCTGCGCATGCGTTTCGGTATCGACATGAACACCGACCACACCCTCGAGGAAGTGGGCAAGCAGTTCGACGTCACCCGCGAGCGTATCCGCCAGATCGAAGCCAAGGCACTGCGCAAGCTGCGCCACCCGTCGCGAAGCGAGCACCTGCGCTCCTTCCTCGACGAGTAAAAGACAAGACCCCCGGCCCGCCCGGGGGTCTTTCTTTTCGCTACCAAAGCCCCATTTCCCCCGACTACACTCACGCCTGTATCCAACTTGGAACGGGACCCTCATGGCGCGTCTGTCTGCCATTCTCCTGCTGTGCCTGGCGTTCTGGATTCCCACATCCGGAGCCCTGACCCTCACGCAGGCAGAACAGGACTGGCTCCAGGCCCATCCCACCCTGCGCCTTGGTACCGATGCCGCCTGGCCCCCCTTCGAATTCCGCGACACCCAGGGCCGCTACCAAGGCCTGGCCGCCGACTACGCCCGACTCATCGAAGACCGCCTCAACATCCGCCTCGAGCCCATCGACCCCGGCAGCTGGGGTGAAGTGCTCAAACGCGCCAAACGCAACGAAATCGACCTGCTGCCCGGCATCATGTCCACGCCCGAGCGCCAGGACTACCTCAGCTTCACCCGCCCCTACCTCGACTTCCCCATCGTCATCCTCGCCCGCGAAGACGGCCCCCGACCCAAGACCCTCAAGGACCTGTACGGCCTCAAGGTCGTCGTCGTCGACAGCTACGCCCCCCACGAACTGCTCCACACCCACAACCCCGACCTCAACCTGCTCACCGCGCCCACCGTCGCCGCCGCCCTCCAGGTTCTCGCCACCGGCCAGGCCGACGCCTTCGTCAGCGACCTCGCCTCCAGCGTCTGGAGCCTCCGCCAGCTCAAGCTCGACGGCCTCTTCATCAGCGGCGAAACGCCCTACCGCTACCAACTGGCGATGGCCACCCCCAAGAGCGAACCGATCCTCGTCGGCATCCTCGACAAAGTCTTCGCCGAGCTCACCGCCGAACAGGTGAATGCCATCCAGGACCGCTGGGTCGGCGGCGTCATCGACCGCCGCCCGGTCTGGACCGACCAGCTCATCTACGTCATCCCCGCCCTGCTCGGCGCCCTGCTCGTCCTCGTACTCGTCCTGCGCATCAACCGCCGTCTGCGGGGCGAAATGAACCGCCGCGCCCTGCTCGAAGAAGAACTCCGCAACAGCGAACAGCACTACCGCGGCCTCGTCGAAAGCCTCAACGCCATCGCCTGGGAGATGAACCTCGACGACTACTGCTTCACCTACGTCTCCCCCCACGCCGAACGCCTGCTCGGCTACCCCCTCGACGAATGGAAACAACCCGGCTTCTGGCAACGCACCCTCCACCCCGAAGACGCCGAACGCGCCTTCTGCTACTGCCAGCAAGAGACCCAGGCCGGCCGCGACCACAGCTTCGACTACCGCATGCTCGCCGCCGACGGCCGCATCCTCTGGATCCGCGACATCGTCACCCTCATCCACCACGGCCACGTCCCCGTCATCCGCGGCCTCATGATCGACATCACCGAAGCCAAGCACACCGAAGAAGCCCTGCGCCTCTCCGAACAGAAGTTCGCCACCGTCTTCCACCACTGCCCCGACGTCATCGCCCTCGCCCGCCGCAGCGACGGCCGCCTGCTCGACGTCAACCAGACCTTCGAGCAACAGACCGGGCTCAGTGCCGCACAGGCCATCGGACGCACCGCCACCGAACTCGGCCTCTGGGCCGACCCCAGCCTCGCCGCCGGCCTGCTCCAGCGCATCCAGCACGAAAGCCTGCACAATCTCGAAATGGCCTTCCGCCGCAGCGACGGCCGAGGCTTCACCGGCCTCCTCTCCGCCCAGCCCACCGATGTCGAAGGCGTCCCCGCCCTCATCATCGTCGTGCGCGACATCACCGTCCTGCAGGAAACCCAGCAGCGCCTGCGCCTCTCCGAAGAGAAATTCGCCCGCGCCTTCCACGCCTCGCCCGACGGTCTCCTCATCACCCGCCTTGCCGACGGCTGCCTCATCGAAGCAAACGAAGGCTTCACCCGCATCACCGGCTACGAACTCGGCGAAGCCGACCACCGCACCACCCTCGACCTCGGCATCTGGGTCAATCCCGCCGACCGCGACCACATGGTCAAAGCCATCCGCGAAGAAGGCGGCCTGCGCCACTACACCGCCCCCATCCGCAGCAAGGACGGCAGCCTGCGCATCTGCGAACTCTCCGCCCAGCCCCTGCCCGTCGGTGGCGAAGCCTGCATCCTCACCATCGCCCGCGACGTCACCGACCGGCAGAAGATGCAGGAAGAGCTCCTCCAGGCCGCCACCGTCTTCGAAAGCACCGCCGAAGGCGTCATGATCACCGACACCCAGCAACGCATCCTCGCCGTCAACCGCGCCTTCACCACCATCACCGGCTACGAAGAACACGAAGCCCTCGGCCAGACACCCCGCCTGCTCGCCTCCAACCACCACGATCGCGGCTTCTACGTCGACATGTGGGACCAGCTCAACCGCGAAGGCCACTGGCAAGGTGAGATCTGGAACCGCCGCAAGGACGGCGAAACCTTCCCCGAATGGCTCACCATCAACGCCGTCCGCAACCCCGAAGGCCAGATCACCCACTTCGTCGGCGTCTTCGCCGACATCTCACCGCTCAAGCAAGCCCAGGCCCGGCTCGACTACCAGGCCCACCACGACCCCCTCACCGGCCTGCCCAACCGCGTCCTCTTCGAAAGCCGCCTGCGCCAGGCACTCGCCGCCTGCGAACGCGAAGGCCACGAAGGCGCCGTCCTGTTCCTCGACCTCGACCGCTTCAAGCACATCAACGACAGCCTCGGCCACCCCATCGGCGACGTCCTCCTCAAGAGCATCGCCACCCGCCTCGGCAACCAGCTCGGCCGCAACGACACCGTCGCCCGCCTCGGCGGCGACGAATTCATCATCCTCCTGCCGCACCTGCGCCACCCCGAAGAGGCCCAGCAACTGGCCGAGCGCCTGCTCGCCTGCTTCAACGCCCCCTTCGAGACCCAGGACCACGAATTCTTCATCAGCGCCAGCATCGGCATCAGCCGCTTCCCCGAACACGGCAGCGACACCGCCACCCTCGTCAAGAACGCCGACGCCGCCATGTACCAGGCCAAATCCAAAGGCCGGAACCGCGTCGAGCTCTACACCCGCGACCTCACCTTCCAGGCCACCGAACGCATGGCCCTGGAAAACGAACTGCGCCGCGCCCTCGAACGCCACGAACTCTGCCTCTACTACCAACCCAAGCTCTGCCTGCGCAGCGGCCGCCTGATCGGCGCCGAAGCCCTCCTGCGCTGGCAGCACCCCCTCTTCGGCGACATATCCCCCGAACGCTTCATCCCCCTCGCCGAAGAGAACGGCTTCATCCTCACCCTCGGCGACTGGGTCATCAGCGAAGCCTGCCGGCAGATGCGCGAATGGCAGGAGCAGCACGCCCCCTTCGGCCCCCTCTCCGTCAACCTCGCCGGCGCCCAGCTGCGCCAGCCCGGCATCGTCCAGCGCATCGACCAGCAACTCAGGAGCGCCGGCGTCCCCGCCGAACGCCTGCAACTGGAAATCACCGAAACCTTCATCATGAGCCAGGCCGAAGAAGCCCTCGCCGTCCTCCACGCCCTCAAGGACCTCGGCCTGCAACTGGCCATCGACGACTTCGGCACCGGCTACTCCTCCCTCAGCTACCTCAAGCGGCTCCCGCTCGACATCATCAAGATCGACAAATCCTTCGTCCGCGGCCTCCCCCACGAACAGGAAGACGCCGCCATCGCCCGCGCCATCATCGCCCTCGGCCACAGCATGCAGCTCACCGTCATCGCCGAAGGCGTCGAAACCCCCGCCCAGGAAGCCTTCCTCCGCGCCGAAGGCTGCGAACAGATCCAGGGCTACATCGTCAGCCGCCCCGTCCCCGCCGACGTCTTCGCCCGGCAATTCCTCAGCCCCAGTCAAACGGTTGGCGCCCCCGACAAGGCGCCGGTATAATCCGCCCGCCTTCTGAGGGCCTATAGCTCAGTCGGTTAGAGCAGAGGACTCATAATCCTTTGGTCCACGGTTCGAGTCCGTGTGGGCCCACCACCTTCAAAGCCGCGCACTGCGCGGCTTTAAGCTTTATAAGGTTGTGGCATCTGGATCAGTCCTATGGTCCAAAGGTACAAAATCGGTACAGTGCTGGTACGCCAGCCTGCCTTTGGAGTCCTTTTCAGATGGCCACAATCGTTAAAACCCCTGCCGGCACATGGAAGGCCGTAGTCCGCAAAACGGGCTGGCCGACCAACACAAAAACCTTCCGTACCAAACGCGATGCCGAAGACTGGGCACGCCGCACCGAAGATGAAATGGTGCGCGGCGTGTATATCCAGCGAAGCGGCTCCGAGCGCCTGACGCTGGAGAAAGCCCTTGAGCGCTATCTGGCCGAGGTGACGCCGAGCAAGAAGCCAACCACACGCAAGGCGGAGGCCACCAAGGCCAAGCAGCTCATCCAGCACCTGGGCAAATATTCCTTGGCCGCTCTCTCCGCCGAGATCATCGCCAACTACCGCGACAACCGGCTCGGCACCCTGAGCAAGCGCGGCGTTCCCACCAGCAACAATACCGTGCGGCTTGAGCTGGCCCTGCTCAGTCACATCTACACGGTGGCAATCCAGGAGTGGGGCCTGGGACTGACCTTCAATCCAGTGCTGAATATCCGCAAACCCAGCCCGGGAGATGGCCGCGACCGCAGGCTGACTGCCGACGAGGAAAGACGCCTGCTCGCCGCAGTTAATAACCACAGCAACCCTATGCTCGGCTGGATCGTGCGCATCGCCCTAGAAACGGGCATGCGCTCGTCGGAGATCACTGGTCTGCGCTGTTATCAGGTCGATCTCAAAAAGCGCGTGGTGCGCCTCGCAGACACCAAGAATGACAGCGCCCGAACTGTCCCCCTCACCAAGCTGGCCACCGAAGCCTTTAAGGCCGCCCTGGAGAACCCTTTGCGTCCCAAGGATTGCAACCTGGTGTTCTTTGGCGAACCGGGAAAGGACGAGAAACGTCGCCCCTATGCCTTCACCAAGACCTGGGGACTGCTGAAGAAGAAACTCGGCATGCCCGACCTGCGCTTCCACGATCTGCGTCATGAGGCTGTCAGCCGGCTGGTCGAGGGCGGCCTATCCGACCAGGAGGTCTCGGCCATTAGCGGGCATAAGTCGATGCAGATGCTAAAGCGCTACACCCACCTGCGGGCCGAGGACCTCGTCGGCAAGCTGGACAAGTTGAAACGCCAGCGCAAGGCGCCTTGACGGTGCGTTAAACGCACCACAAACTATACGCAGATAACGTACAGACAATGAAAGCACTATTTGTCGAACTACCGCCCTTTGAGCGCCATCGAGCGGACTATCTGGACGATGAGGCCTTTCGCAGCTTCCAGCGCCTGCTGATGAAGAACCCGGAAGCCGGCGACGTGATCCAGGGAACCGGCGGCCTACGAAAGATTCGCTTCGCCGACGAGCGACGACAGAAAGGCAAGCGCGGCGGCATCCGAGTAATCTACTACTGGTGGCTGGGTGGCGCGCAGTTCTGGCTGTTTACCCTGTATGGGAAGGACGTCCAGGACGACCTGAACGAGCAGCAGAAGAAATTACTCAAGCGGCTGCTGCAAGCAGAAATTGATGCGAGGACGACACCATGAAACGAGACATCTTTGCCGAGCTGGTCGAGGGCTTCGAGGCTTTGGAGGATGAACGCCAAGGCAAGGTGACTCTGCGCTCGCACAAAGTCCAGTTACCCGAACTGTGCGAAGTCAGCTCCGAGGAGCTGGTGGAGATCCGCCAGAAGCTGAACATGTCACGCCCCGTTTTCGCCATGTATCTGCGCACCAACCCGCGCACCTTGGAGAACTGGGAACAAGGCCGAGCCAAGCCAAACGCCCAGGCGACTACGCTGATTCGTCTGGTGCAAAAGTATCCTGAAACTGTCGAGCACCTTGCAGCCCTTGGCTAACCTTCCAAAGCTGCTTATCTGCCAGCAGCTCTTCGAGCTTATTAGCCGCCTCCAAACCTCGTAGATCTAAATCAGCCCGCCGATCCTGGAAAAACCACAGCGACAGAACTGCCCCCGCGACAACCGCCCATAATAATAAGAATAATAATATTATTCTTATTATTACCCTCCGAATGATATGCAAAAAAGCCAAGCAGACCTCGCACGGACATAAGAAAACCACAACCACCCTCCTCCCAGCCACTTATCAAAATTTAGCAGCTAAATTTTTAAGCACGCCCGATAACCACATCAACACATCAAACAAATCGATAACCAGGCACTGTCAGCCGCGCGCCCAGGCGCGCAAATTAGAGCAATTAGGACATATCGTCCTAACTTACCCCGCGAATCTTCACGAGGATAGCCATAGTTTAGATAAACTATTGATTAGCAATACAAAATCTCGATAACGTATTGATCTAATTAAAATGGCAATCAAAATAGTCTCACACACGCAAACCTACGTGAGACAAACATGACAACCGAAGAATTAATACTAAGCCGCTATAACGGCGCCCCACTGCTATCACTTGAGCAGCTCGCCGAGCTATTGCATCGCAGCAAGCAAGGGCTACGAATCAGCTTATGCAGTAACAATGATCTTTCTCGCAAGATCCTCCCTTGCAGGGTGAAAATCGGGCGTCGTGTTTATTTCAAAACCGCAGAAGTAGCCAAACTGATCGATACATTCGGGCAGAGCTAATGAGCATCAAAGCAATGAATTGGGCATGGGAGCAGCAGCTTCCACCTGTGCCAAAGTTGACGCTCCTGGCTCTTGCAGATAACGCCGATGATCACGGTTATTGCTGGCCCAAGATGCGGACAATTGCGGCCAAGTGCTGCACTTCAGAACGCACCATCCAGAGAACCATAAAGTCTCTTCTAGGAACCGGCCTGCTGCACAAAGCAGCTCGATTCGATAGGTCAGGAAGGCAAGTATCCAATAGCTACACGCTCGCACTTTCCTACCCCGACAAATTGTCACCCCCTTCCCAGCAGCGAGGCGGCAGCAACAGGGAGGGTGTCGCTAGCGTCACCCCGGGCACGACAGAGTTGTGTCATGGGGGGAGTGACGCAGTTATGTCACCCCTAGAACCACCACTTGAACCATCAAAAGAATCATCAAAAGAATCATCAACACCGGATCTGGCGAAACTTACGCAGCTCAAGGCCGAAGAGCGCCTAAAGCTTGCACGGTTGATCTCCGATGTGCCCGTGGACCAGCAGGAAGTGATTACTGCGCTTCTGGTCGACGCGCTAGCCAAGGGAGCAATCCAAACCTCCCCATCAAGTTGGCTGAAAGCCGTCATTCGTCGCAGAGGACACCAAGCGACACAGCAGACGCTACCGGAGCTATCAGAAGCGGCGTATGTCGAGCGCCTGATCCAAGGCGGTATCGCAGCGGAAGACGCCCTGCAAATTGCCAGGCAGACCTTCAGCCATCGCATCACAACAAAGCATGCAGCGACTAAAGCGGCACCCATCCCTCAAGGATCAATGAAAACTGGGTGGAAACGTCGCGCTACTGCGGGCCTGGCCAAAGCAACCGAGAAAAACGCTGCTCATTGACACTTGAGGGACGGAGCATGAGCGAAATCGACACTCATCCAAACAAAGCCGAGAAGCCGGCTGGTCAGACGCTCTCACAACGAATTGCAGCCCGGATTCAGAGAAAACCTGATGCCAGCACTACAGCTCGCAACCGCAGCGCCTTTCTCAGTCTGAGAAACGAAATCCAGCAAGCCTACACAGACGGCTGGTCGCTGCTGGCTATCTGGAAAACGCTGCACGACGAAGGGCGTGTTTCCTTCACATACCAGGCCTTCCGGCGGTACGCACACCAGCTGATCGATTTACCAATGTCGGCAAGCGGCAGCCAACAGCGGAGTAGGAAAGCACCCGTACCGCGCCCTCAGCCCAAAGCCGCGGCAGACGCCTTTGCGTTCAAGGCAAAGCCCGCCAAGGAGCCTCTGCCATGAACAACAAACCCCACGCAGTCGTTCAAGTATCAACGGAGCCGTTCAATTTCCGTTCACCTGGCGTTAACCCATCGCTGAACGGCAGAGAGGCGATCCGTTGGCGACTAAAGGCGGCCTTTAATCGGCATGAAATGCCGGGCAAGACAGGTGAAGTACCTGTACCGGCAAGCCGGCACTGGTTCTTCACTGCCCTTAATCGCGCTTCGCGCTCTACGGGTGTCTTGCCCTGCGGGACAAGCGGCTACCGCCGCAAATGGAGTGCACCATGACCACACAGAGAGCCACGACCAGAAAAGGGAATACGCCGATCAATGTCTGGGTTACGCCAGAGGAAAAAGCCCGGATCGAACAACTTGCTGAGCAGACCGGACACAGCATGTCGTCGCTACTGCGCAGCTTGGGTATGGGACATATGCCGACCAGCCTTCTTGATCACCAGTCGATTCTTGAGCTGGCCAAGATCAACGGCGACCAGGGGCGCTTGGGCGGGCTGCTGAAGATGTGGTTGAGCAATGACGAGCGTTTCGCTGGCTTTGAGGAAGCACAGATGCGCCGAACCATCCAGGTAGTGCTGTCGAGGATTGAGGAAACGCAGCAGGTAATGCTGCAGATGCTCATCAAGGTGCAAGGAGGAGACGATGAAAATTTTAGCGGCTAAAAAACTGTGGCTTCTAGCCTGCATCACCAGTTCGTTCATCAGTTTGAACGCCAAGGCAGGCATTCCCGTCATCGACGGCGGAAATCTCACCCAGAACGTGCTGACTGCCATGGAAAGCGTGGCGCAGACATTGAAGCAGATCGAGCAGTACCAGACCCAGCTGCAGCAATACGAAAATATGCTGCAGAACACGGCCGCACCCACGGCCTACATCTGGGACCAGGCCAGCCAAACGATGGACAGGCTGCGCAGCGCCATCGACACCCTGGACTACTACAAGCGCAGCTTGGGCAGCATCGACGGCTACCTCGGCAAGTTCCAGGACGTCGCCTACTACAGAGCATCACCTTGCTTCTCCAACGCCGGCTGCAGCGAAGCCGAGTGGGCGGCGATGAACGAGAACCGGCGCCTTGCCTCCGAGTCGCAGAAAAGGGCCAACGACGCGCTGTTTCGTGGACTGGATCAGCAGCAGGCTGCGCTGCAGCATGACGCCAACACGCTGCAGCAATTGCAACGCCAGGCTCAGGGCGCGACCGGCCAGATGCAGGCTATCGGCTACGCCAACCAACTGGCCAGCCAGCAAGCCAATCAGCTACTGCAAATTCGCGGCCTGCTGGTCGCGCAGCAAAACGCCATTGCCACGCGCATGCAGGCCGAGGCCGATCTGGAGGCCAAACAGCAAGCCGCCCATGCTGCCTCGACCGAAGGGCGCATAGCGCCCACCCAAGCACCCAAGAACTGGCTGGACATGAACCGCTAAGGAGAGCCCCGTGAAAAGATTACCCCTGCTGCTACTCACCCTTCTGGCGCTTGCCGGATGCGATAACCAGCCAAGCACCCAATCCATACCCGAAGTCAGTGATGCCAACTGCACCCTGGACGTGATCAACCAGATCGAGGACAGGCCGACCCGGGCAGAATTTGCCGGCCAGTGTTCCAGACGCTCGGGCGCTATCCAACCTACCGAGCAACCGAAAAACTGGCTCGAACTGAACGGTTCGCAGGGGTGATCGCATGAAAACGCTCAAGAGCACCAGCCTGATCAGCTGCTGTCTGATGTTTGCCCTCTACTCTGGCGGCGCCGCAGCCCAACTCACCAACCAGGGCATGCTGGATCAGGTCATTACCGAGTTCAGCAGCCGTGCTTCCACTTGGCAGGCTGTCATCCTCAGTGCTGCGTCCTGGTTGTTCTGGACGCTGGGTACCATATCCCTCGCTTGGACATTCGGCATGATGGCTTTGCGCAAGGCCGACCTGGCCGAGTTCTTTGCCGAGTTCTGCCGTTTCATCCTGTTCTTCGGCTTCTACCTGTGGCTACTCAGGAACGGGCCGGAGTTTGCGTCCTCGATCATTAGATCGTTGCAGAGGCTGGGCGAACAGGCATCCGGCATAAGCTCGGTCACGCCATCCGGCATCGTGGATATCGGCTTCATGCTGTGGAAGCAGACACTCGCCGCGCTATCGGCCTGGAGTCCAGTAGATAGCCTGATCGGTGTGCTCTTGAGCCTGGCCATCACTGTCATGCTTGCGCTCATCGCGATCAACATGCTCATCCTACTGGTGTCCGGTTGGGTGCTGATCTACGCCGGCATATTCTTCCTTGGCTTTGGCGGCTCGCGCTGGACGTCCGACATGGCCATCAACTACTACAAGACTGTTCTGGGTGTGGCCATCCAACTGTTTGTCATGGTGCTGTTGGTTGGTATCGGTAGCGACCTGCTCACCGGTTTCTACGCCAAGATGACCAAAGGCACCCTCAATTTCGAGGAGCTGGGCGTCATGCTGATTTTCTGCCTCTGCCTACTGCTCCTGACCAACAAGGTGCCGCCCATGCTCGCCGGCGTTATCACGGGTAGCAGCACGGGGGCAGGAGGCATTGGCAACTTCGGGGCCGGCGCAGCGGTCGGCGCGGCGATGGGAGCGGCCGGCATGGCGTCTGCAGCCATGAGTATGGCAGGCTCCACGGCCGTGGCCGGAGCGCAGAACGTGGCCGGTGGCATTTCAGCCATCAAAGCAGCGATGCAAAAGGCTCAAGGCGCGATGGACAGCGGCAGCATGCCAAGCTTTCAAGGCGCCGCTGGGCAAGGGGACAACAGATCGAGCAGCCCGCTGGCCGAAGCTATGGGGGACTCTGGCAGCAGTGCGCTACAGGCCGCCAGGCTGGCCGTAGGCACCACTGCCGAACTCGCCAAGGGCGCAGGGGCAGTTATCGGGGAGAAAGCCGCCAAGCTTGGCAGCGACTTTATGGAGCGAGCCCAGCAGACACTTGGCGGCCAGACGGCAGCAGCCATTCGGAGCCAGGAAGACGATCAACCCAACAGCATCGGACCCGGTGGTGGCACAGGCGATACCCCGGCCGATGAAATCGCCGCGTTCGTTAATCGCGGCAGCCGAGGCGAGAAATTTTAGCGGCTAAAATCCAGGTAGCCCCGAACGGGGCTACCGCTAAGCCACAGGAACAGCCTTCCACCGCGAGAAGTCCAGCGCAGCAATCTCTTCAGCAATTTCCTGCTCAGTCGGAGGCTCAGCATCTCTCAGGCCGAGCTGTTTGTTCTCACTAATTGCGCTGGTCACTGCAGCTTTCGCCAGAGCAAGTCGCTCAAGCACATCTGCTTGTTCGCCTCGATCATGCATATCGTCATCTCCCAGGTAATGACCCAAATTTAGCAACTCAAGTGATCAATCGGCTTCCACCGGAGTAGCGGTGTGAATGGATTAAAAATTCCTTGGGAGATACGCCATCGCTGCCTCTATCAGCTAACAGTACAATCTAGCGGTCTGACTGTCACGAACGTGGGTTATACATGGATAATTCACCCGAATGGAAATCGGAACTTTGCCAACGCCACCTATACGTGCTGGAGCTGCAGGGCGGCAGATACTATGTTGGCCAAGCAAAAGATCCTGATCGGCGCATTCGAAAGCACTTTAACGGATCAGGCGCAGAGTGGACGCGCATCCATCCACCTCTGCGAGAGATTAGCCGTACAGATCTTGGCCTCGTTGACTACCGTACAGGTGAGCTAGCTGAAAACACGGCGGTCCTAGAGCTGATGCAGCAACATGGCTTTCAGAATGTTCGCGGCGGCTTCTTCACAAACGTCAGCGTTGAACATACCGCTAAGGCCCTGATTAGCCACGGTCACGGCGACATTCTCTCCACTAGTTCACTCAAGCAGCTCCTCTCGCCCGAACGCTCCGTCATCAAGGCGTGTGACGCCGCTACCGAGTACTCCCTTTTTGTATTGCTGCTTGATGGAGACAGATACTTTGTTGGCTACAGCAGCAATCCTGATGCGCGAATACGCCGCCATTTCGCTGGCAAGGCCGCAGACTGGACAGCGCTCTATAAGCCACTGGAGACAGTAACAACAAAGTCTCTGGGTCTAATCACAGAGTCAGAAGCAGCCCACGCGGCAGACAAGGCGACTGTCGCGCTGATGCGCAAGGCCGGATGGCGAAACGTCCGAGGTGGGTCTCTGTGGAGCATTGATGCAGGAGACATCCTCAAGCTGCTTCACTCACGCGGTTTCAAAGACATCCCGCCGGAGCGACCGAGGCAACCATAGTGTATGGTCTGACTCACCATAGTGCCGACGAGAAGGTGCTCGCTTGATGGGCAACGCTTTTTAGCCGCTAAACTCCGAGCCGATTATCACACCAGAGGAGCAGGCATGAACGACTCCCCGCTGATTGAAGAGCCCTTCTTCATAACAGAAGAAATCGAAGCCGAGATGATCCAAACCGGCTATGTGTTCGAACCGCCAACGCACGTCTGCCTCCGGCCAACGGTCGGCGTGCCCGCTGCAACTGATGACGAAACGCCGCCAGCTACACCGTAGGAATCTCACGACCTATATAGGTGCCTGAAAGCCTAGCCCGATCGAAGCTGTACACGTGTGCGTAAGGACTCTCGATGCAGCGCCCAACAACGGGTAGCGCCTGATCAGGTTTACCCGGCATCAAGAGCACCCGACCGCTGCAAATCGGGCAATCACCACTAAAACGGACAAATCTTGTCCACTGCTGCCCCTCGCTATCACGGTGCATTTCCAACTCTGCAGAGTCCTCAAAGATCGACAGCAATGCAGCGGGGGCCTTGATGACACGATCATCGACTAGGCGCCACCAGGGGGCATAGAAATTTGCCCAGATGAACCAGCTACCCAGCCCAAGAAGCGCAACGTTCCCAAGCTGCCGCAACGTCAACGTCTGATCGAGTGCGGCCACAGTCCACACACCTGCAAGCAGCCAGAGCCCCAGTAGCAGAAGCCCAATCACGATGCTGACCAACAGTGACAGACCTCGCCAGCTTCGGTTCTTCAGTTCGCCGTTGCGGAAAATCAAGCGCAACAACAAGCTCGGCCGCACGTTGCCGGCATCCGTTCGGGAGTATTCGATGTGCGTCCAAGGGCGCTGCTGCTCTTTCGGACCAGGAGCATCTGACAGAGGCGACACATCCAGCCAGAAAGTCCGTTCATTCCCCTTCCCCCCCTTGCCGTCATTGGCGCGCACAACCGGCATCTGATCTAGACCTGCTCGACGCAGCCGCTCACAAAGCGATGCAAGGCGAGAATCCAGGAACTGCTCAAGCAAACCAGGGGGCAGCCAGGTAGTAGCGTTTAAAGTCCTCCCCTTGTGCTCGCCCTCGACATTAAGCAGTAGAGCGCTGCGAGAAAACTGCTGCGGGTCATGGTTGTTCTTATCCAGGTCAGCCAGCTTGGCTTGCACCATGAATCGCAGAATCCGGTATGCCTTGTTGTCGGCCGGAACCTCGATCAACTCATCCTGTAAGCATCGCATTACTTCCTGCACACAAACTCCCAGCGCCCTAATTCAAAGGGCTGCAGCCAAATCCATACCTACACATAACCCCTTTGCAGGAGGTTGGGGGGATGTATGCCCCCGCTCGAATCATGACTCTTGGAGCCGTCTTCACACCAGAGGCCTGCATCATGACCATGTTCGTCGCACTCGACCCAAACGGTCGGCTGATCACCATTGAAAACGCCCATCGAGGCATAGCTTGCAATTGCACCTGCGTAAGCTGCGGTGAGTCTGTCATGGCTCGGAAAGGGCCGATACGGGAGCACCATTTTGCCCACGTCTCACAGAAGAAGAGCTGCTACATCCAACGCGAAAGCCTTCTCCACCTCTATGCCAAGGAGGTCATCTGCGATGGACTCGGTATGCAGCTACCACACCTCCCCGGCGTCTACCCCAACAGTGAAGACGCAAGCAGCTGGTGGGACTTTGAAACCGTCACTCCGGAGATACGGCAACAGGGCTTTCAGCCAGACCTGATCGCCGAGCTGAAAGATGGCTCACGGCTGTTCATCGAGATTGCCGTCACTTCGTTCATTGATGAGGAGAAGCTGGAGCGCATCAAGGGGGCTGGCACGCCGACCATAGAACTAGACCTAAACGACCTGCTGCAGAGCTCTCAGCCGATACCATCCGAGGCTGCCAAGAACTACATCCTTCATCAGCCACACCACAAAAGCTGGATCTACCCCGAGGCGCCGACGATCGCGCAGGCACTTGAAATGCAAATGCCAGATCCACGTTCACTCGCAGACCCTCCCCGGACGACGCCCGCGCTGCAAGAGCAGCGCTTCGTCATCATGCAGATGTGGGTATCTGCCAGAACGCTGCCCAGCGGCTCAATTGCCGTCCGCTCCTGGTCATTCAATCCACAGATCACAGAGCTGCTCAGAACCTGGCGCAACCAGCTGGGCGGCGAATACAACCCCAAGTACAAGAACTGGATTTACTCCCCCCACAACAGAGACGAGATTCTGGCCAGACTGAGAGTCCTAGATCAAAGCTGATCTGGCTAGCACCACCATCGTGACATCAAGAGCCGGAGCATCCAGGGCACCATGAGCGAGCCCGTGCAACGACAAGCAGTTGGCACGCTAACAAGCAGCATGGCAAACTGCGAGGTTTATGACCAGAAATTCACTTCTGGATAATTATTTAGGCTGTACCTATCTAACTCGCATAGGCAAAAGATGATCGCTATAGATTTGTTTTCTGGAGCAGGGGGAATGTCTCTAGGTGCAAAAATGGCTGGCATTGACACACAAGTAGTCATTGAATCTGATCCATATGCCGCAGCGACCTATATTCAGAACCACAAGCCAGCTATAGGCCTTATAAACGCCGACATTAGAAATGTTAAAAAGAACGACATAAAACTTCAGAAAAGACCGTTCGTTGTCTTTGGCGGGCCACCCTGCCAAGGATTTTCAACCTCAAATCAAAAGACACGGTCTTTAGACAATGAAAAAAATTGGCTATTCCGAGAATTCATCCGAATAGTAGCCGAGCAAAAACCCGACTGGGTCGTATTTGAAAATGTGCGCGGAATTCTCGAAACGGAGAATGGAATTTTTGTTGAGCAGATAGTGGATAGCTTTAACAGACTCGGATACACCTCAAACTATCGACTATTGAACGCCGTAGATTTTGGGGTTCCTCAGCGAAGGTCACGCTTCTTCATTGTTGCCTCACTACATAATATCGAATTCCAATTCCCAGAACCCAACGAGAGTGCCCCCATAACTGTAGAAGATGCGATATCCGACCTACCAAATCTAGAAAACGGTGCATCAACCTGCAGGCTTGAGTACAACGAGACAGCACCTTCCGGCTACGCAAAAACCATGCGCAGCTCAGAAAGCACCTGCACAAACAACATTGTAACCCGCAACAACAACCTAATAATTGAAAGGTATAAAAATATACCGCAAGGCGGCAACTGGGAGGACATCCCCGACCACCTTATGGCAAACTACAAAGACAAATCAAGATGCCATACCGGGATATACAAAAGACTTAGAGCAGATCTGCCATCTGTAGTAATTGGCAACTTCCGAAAAAATATGCTAATCCATCCAACCCAGCATCGTGGCCTTTCAGTGAGGGAGGCCGCAAGACTGCAGTCATTCCCAGACTCCTTTCACTTCATGGGATCTATAGGTTTCCAACAACAGCAAGTAGGCAACGCAGTGCCACCATTACTTGCTGCCGCAGTCTTCAAACAGATAGTTCGCCAGAGTTAAGACCAAGGAGCCAAAGTGAAAAATCTACCACTTGAAGAGGCCATGGTCAGAGCACTGGAAAGGCAGCTACCTACAGCCACAGCCAAGTCCTATGAAATAAGATACTTCGCAATTAAAGAAAAGCTTTACAGCGAAGTTCTAGAGTGGATTCGATCAAAAGAGCCAAGCCTCACCGACCACAGCGCAAAACATGTAGACAACCTGCTAAACAATATATACAAGCTAATTCCAGAAGAGCTCGAAAATGCTGGAAATGCTGGCAGTGCACTGTCTGGAGCCGACGTCTATTTTTTGGCTGTAACGGCCTTGTTCCATGACGTTGGCAATCTATTTGGCCGCGAGCGACACAATCAAACAGCGATAACTTTGCTGAATGAGAAATTTGACAGTTTCTTTCAAGAAGCCAATAAGAGAGAGAAAATTCTAATTTATCGCGCCGCTCGCGCGCACACAGGGAAAGGTGAAGACACATCAGCAGACACACTGAAAGACCTAGAGAAGCGAGAGCAACTAAACGGAGAGCCAATTAGATTTCAAGACATTGCGGCAATTGTTCGCTTTGCCGACGAATTAGCAGAGGGACCGCAAAGAACCTCATCGTACGCATTAAGCAAAGGCATCTTTGATCCAGCAAGCAGCATCTACCACCGATATGCCAGCACAACGCACATTCACATCGACCCGAAGAATGAGCGCATATCCATTGCCTACGAGATTGAGATAAACACCGACAGCAACCACAACATATTGAAAGAAGAAGAAGAAAGCCTTAGAGAGCTTTTAAATTTCATTCACGAACGAATTTACAAGCTAGATGCAGAAAGAAAGTACTGCAGCTTTTACTGCGCCCTGCTAAGTCCAATCAAGAAGATCGTTGCCAACTTTTCATTTCATAACAATGGACTCCCAATTGACTTCAAGGTGGAGCCATTAACATTAAACGATCTTGTAGTCCCCACAAAACACATCGGCGACCATAGCAAGAAACCGCATGGCCGTGACGATCTAAGCGCCGACATCATTATCGAAAAACTGAAAATACATTTGAAAAGCTGAGGGCATAGCCATATGAACCCGTTCGTATATAGCGGCGCAAGCAATCTCGGGGAGGAACAAATCCTAGAGATGTTCATTCATGACTATAACTACAGCAGATTCATTCTTTCGAAGCGAAATGTATTCATCTGGGGTGAGCGCGGCTCCGGAAAAACGATGACACTGCTCTATAACAAAATAGTTATGAGCCAAAAAATTCGAGAGTCCATCAAAAACAACACTCAAGTCGAATTTATTCCCGTATATGTTTCATGCATAACCCCCCTGGTATTCAAGCGAGAACACATGCTTCTCGACAGCGAATTCAAAGCAAGCATTGTATCCGAGCATTATTTCGCGCTGTCCATCGCTCTCGCGCTAGTTAAGTCACTAATAGACATCCCTGAAATCCTAGAAGACATCAATCAAGAAGAGTTAAAGACTCATCTAGGCTACCTCTTCAATGACACACTCCCCACCACCAACAGCGCCTTAAAAAGCCTACAATTATTTCTTCAGAAAGAATTCATAAAGACGCAAAGAGAAATAAACAGAGCAGATTCCGATGCATTCTACGGGGACACCTACTCATTCACATCCCTTGTCACCCCAATAATGGATTGTTTTAGAGGTTTACAAAAATTATCCAGCGCGCACTTCGTCTTCATGATGGACGACGCACACGACCTAAACAACTACCAAGTATCCTCATTAAATAGCTGGATCGCCTACAGAGATAACTCCTACTTTAGCTTCAAGATATCCGCCGCGAGGATCGCCGATTACAAACTCACCACCACATCAGGCGGAGCAATTCTTGAAGGGCATGATTTTGTCGCGATTGATATGGAACAACCTTATCAAAACGACGACTCATCCTATGGCAAATTAGCAGAGAGGATTGTTGAAAAACGGCTATCCCTAATTGGACTAGACGTCACTGCACGCGATTTCTTTCCAGCGCACCCCACAATGGAAAATGATATAGAGCAGAAAAGAACAGAAGCCCGGCTTGCCGCAGAGAAAATATACGGCGAAGGCGAGCAGAAGAAAATAAATGACTACATATACAAATATGCCAGGGCAAATTACTTTAGAGACCGTCCCAAAAAAGCAAACCGCCCTCCCTACTCCGGCTTTGAAACAATAGTCCACCTTTCTTCTGGAGTAGTAAGAAATCTTCTAGAGCCATGCTACATAATGTACGAAGACGCTGAATCAAGAGCAAACAGCGAAGGGGCATTCACTCAGATTGACCCAGCAATTCAAGCAGATGTAATACATCGCCTCAGCGACAAGTACTGGAACCGTCTAAGGCTTGGACTAGATAGGGAAATTGCAGACTGCACAAAGGCCCAATCCACAAAAGCCAACAATCTATTAAATGCTCTTGCAGAGCTATTTAGAACTAGGCTATTTGACCCTAACTGCTCCGAACCTCGAGCCATTGCATTTAGTATATCTGCAAGAACCGAAGAGACTATGCAGGAAATAATGCCAATTCTTGATCTTTGCAGGCGAGCACAGCTGCTTTATAAGCGAACCGGAAGCGCAAAAGATAGAGGGGAGCGCGAAGATTATTACGTGCCAAACAGAATGCTCTGGCCTGTGAGAGGCTTAGACCCCGTAGGCCAGCATGCAAGAGTCTCGATTCAAGCTAGCCAGATCCTGAAGGCAATCAATGGCGGAAGCATTCAGTACCGACCGGACAACAACATTGGCCAGGACGCACAAGGAGATATGTTTGATGAATAACTACGATCTCTTACTTTCCTGCATAAGCTGGGAGGATCGCTTCATTGGCGGACTTGAGCAGACCATTGCGACAGAGAACGTACAAGCCATTCAATTATTTGAGATTGAAGAATTCCTACATAGAACAGCATCTGCCAAAAAAGAAGCATTAGACAGATATTCAGGGCGATTCAAAATCGAAACACTTAAGCTGTCGATTATTGACGACACCAAAAGCTGGAAGTCCATTGAAAATCATATTTCCAGACTAGACATATGCGGCAAAAAAGTGCTCCTAGACATAAGCACCATGCCAAGATTTCTTATCTGGTTCCTACTCCATTTCTTACAAAAAAACAGCTGTGAAATCGATTACCGCTACTACAGTCCCCTTCGCTACGGCGATTGCTCTTGGCTTAGCGGCGAGCCCGAAGACCCAAGGCTTGTCTTCAAGCACTCAGGCATTCACTTGCCAGATAAAAGTACGGCCTTGATTATACAATCCGGATTTGACACCGAGCGCGTATCACAATTGCTCAACATGTACGAGCCCCAGATCTTGCTACTTGCAGCACAATCAGGAAGCCAATATAGCAACCTTGAAAAAAATATTAAAAAACATCGAGAAAAATTAAGCTTCCCTGAAATTGAGTCATTTGAAGTTGATGCTTTTTCAACTGACCATGGACTTTCGGCAATCCTTGAAAAGGTCGAACATCTTAAGGAAGATCACAACATAATCATGAGTTCATTTGGCCCGAAGCCTCTAGCAATAACCATGTACAGAATCAACAATCTACACCCAGAGGCAGGCCTAGTGTATGTTCCAGCCTCAGATTACAACATTGACTACTCCAAGGGCACAGATTTGACGAGCATTCAGTCCGGTACAATTAATTTTCCCTGACACCAAAGAACTGATCTCAATTTTAATTACATCAGCACGACTAGCCGAAAGTTTCTACAAACGGGCGAGCACAATTCTTGATTGCAGCAGCGACATGAAGAGCTTGTTCAACCAATCCAGTGGAACAAGCCAGAACCTGCTCCAAGGCTTGCAGCAGCCCTCCGGCTATCTCTTCCGGCCGAACCACATCACAGGGCTGGGCTGGGCTGGGAGAAGCCCAATAACCCCTGCCGTGAGGCAGACAACGACCTATGGCCAACAACGCCAATACATCCCTGGTACACTGGCGGTACAGTGCCTAGCTTTTACAGATTTCGCTCAATTACGCTTAAACCGCTCTACGACGATACTTTCAGCTAACTGTACCTGCGCTAAGCTACGCCCGATTTCACTGGGCTTGCAGCGTTTCTAGGCAACTCATAATCCTTTGGTCCACGGTTCGAGTCCGTGTGGGCCCACCAAACAAAAAGCCGCGCAATGCGCGGCTTTTGCGTTTCTGGCCCCAGGCCACCCCCCACCAAAGGAGCCCCCGGCCGGCACGCAATTCCATAGTGCCAGCACGGTTTTTTTCGCTACTATCCGACCACTCACGACACATGAGTGACGGAAATGGACTTCACACCGCTCATCGCCCAAGTCTGGACCACCTTCGCCTGGTTCATCCCGCTGATGATCCTCATCGGCCTGCTCAAATCCCCCCTCGGCAAAGGCTATATCGGCGAACTCCTCGTCCGGCTCTTCGCCCACTGGCAGCTGGACAGGCAGACCTACCAGCGCCTGCACAACGTCACCCTGAATACCCCGGACGGCACCACCCAGATCGACCACGTCTTCCTCTCCCGCTACGGCATCTTCGTGCTGGAGACCAAGAACATGAGCGGCTGGATCTTCGGCAGCGAACAACAGGCCCAGTGGACGCAGAAGCTCTACAAGCACAGCTACAAGTTCCAGAACCCGCTGCGGCAGAACTACAAACACCTCAAGGCCCTGGAAGCCACCCTCGGTATCGCCCCCGAGCACCTGCACTCCGTCATCACCTTCGTCGGCGGCAGCACCTTCAAGACCGCCATGCCCGCCAACGTCACCGAGGGCATTGGCTTCATCCGCTACATCAAGTCCTTCCAGCAGCCGGTCTTCAGCGACGCCCAGGTCGCCACCCTGGTCCGCGCCCTGCAAAACGGTCGCCGCGCCCCCACCCTCGCCACGCACCGCGAACATGTGCAGAACCTCCAGCGCCGCAACGACCCGACCGCCGAGCGGCAATGCCCCAAATGCGGCAATGCGCTGGTGATTCGTACGGTGAAGTCAGGGCCGAAGGCGGGGCAGAGGTTTTGGGGATGTTCGGGGTTTCCGAAGTGCAGGGTAATGCAGAGTATTTAAAGGCGCCGAAGGAGAGACTTAATCCTTCAAAGCTCATCAGTCACGTCAACGCAACTAGACATTGATATGTTAAGACTTACCGAAGAAATTAAGAAACTTGAACTGAACAGGGGAAAATACGAGCGCATATTCCCCGGATACATTACTCACATCAGATTCCCACGCTACAAAAACATAGCGGATGGAACCCACATCGATTTTACTTTCCCGGTCACTGCTCTAGTAGGATCAAATGGCTCTGGAAAAACATCCATCCTTAATGCTCTCTACGGGGCACCCGCAAGAAAATCCACTGGAGAGTATTGGTTCAGCACAGAAGTCGACCCGATAGAGGAAGGGGAAGGTAGTCCGAGCCGTTTTATATATGGACACTTTAATCCAACCTTGAAATCAGTTGTAGAAACAAGGAAAGCCAGAGTCAGAAAATACAGAGACGGACGATACGACCCAAACTATTGGGAGCCCACTAAAGAAAGTCCTGGCGACGGAATGACTGAGCCAACACTACAAAAAGGAAAGACATATATTGGCCGCAGCAAGGACAGGTGGAACCCAGTCAATCGCAAAGTGCTCTATATTAATTTCCGAAAAGAGCTTAGTGCATTTGATAAATATTTTTACTTCGGAAAAACCCCTACCCGCAACAAAAAAAACCAGAAAAACTGAAGGTGGCGGAGTTAGAGAAAAAGCCAAAAAACATAACATCCAGACGCATCATAAACAAAAAAGATCAAGTCAGGCATGATGCAAGGCTTCTTGCGCGAGTTATAAATTCAGGCGATATCTCTTGTGAATACCAAAATAGAAAAATAGCCACAGAGAATAGAATTTTAACCAAAGAAGAACTAAGCCTTGTAAGCTTCGTATTAGGCCGCGAATACGATGAGGCACGTTGGATTCGCCATCGTTTATTTAAGGGCAACGGCGGACTTAGTGTTGTATTCAAAACCAAGCACGGCAGATACTCCGAAGCTTTTGCGGGCAGCGGTGAAGTAGCAGTAGTGAGTTGCGTAGTTCAAGTTTTAGGAGCAAGCAAAGGAACTCTTGTTTTATTGGATGAACCGGAAGTATCCTTGCACCCTGGCGCCCAAGAGCGCCTTCTTTCATTTTTGACAAACCGAGCACGCACGAATCAGTTGCAAGTTATATTCTCAACCCACTCACCACACTTCATTTCAGCACTCCCTAAAGATGCTATTAAAACATTCCACCAACTAGACGATGGGCGATTCTCCGTTATACCCTCTACTCACCCATATGCAGCTTTTAGAAGACTAGGGGCAACTGATGGCGGCCAGATAAGAATAATAGTGGAAGACCGCTTAGCTAAAGAAGTGGTAAAGCAGGCAATTATGACGTTCGCGGACAAAGCCGAACAGGAGATTTTCAACATTGAGTATATAAGCGGCGGAGCTAAAGCGATTTTAACCTATCAAATCCCTGTCTTGCTTAATGCACCTGGAAATACTCTAGTCCTTCTAGACGGGGATCAGCGCCCAAGGGAAGACTTCCCGGACCCCGATACAATCCCTGCATCAGAAAACGACTCACTTTTATGCACAATCAAAGCTTTCACCGGTGTGGAGCCAAAGCTCACAGTTGACGGGGGTAGCGGAGGAGCAAATTCAGTGCAGCTCGTCGACGCCAGAAGAAAATATTTGTCATGGATCTACAAAAATATAGACTTCATTCCCACACTCTGCCCCGAAGAGCTAGTACTTCGAGCCGCAGGCATGGCTATTGAAACAGCAACCACGTCCCAGCAGCACAAAGATCGACTACGCGAGTTGGCGGAGAGCCTTTTTGGCACAGGAATAACCAACGAAATAACGGATCAGTATGGAGAAACACTGCTAGCCACACACAGAGACCACTCAAAAGAACTCGCAGAACTCGCGAAGAAAATAAAAAGCTATCTAGAATCGACCAATAGAAATTAACCAAGCAAAACCCGTAGCGCCAACAGACCAGGCTTTAATTAAAATGAACCACATCCACAAAGCAGACACCAAGCCGTTTTATGCCATAGATTTGTTCAGTGGATGTGGCGGCCTAACTCTTGGCCTTAAAAAAGCAGGCTTTCTCGTTACTGCTGCAGTAGAAATAGACTCCAAAGCACAAGAAACATACAAGCTTAACCACCCAAAAGTTAAGCTATATAACCAAGACATTCGAAAGCTAGACCCATTGACAGTATTAAAGGACTTAAACCTTAAGCCCGGTGATTTGGACCTCCTAGCTGGCTGCCCACCATGCCAGGGATTCTCACGGCTACGCACGAAAAACCAAAACACTTCAGTTCAAGACGAAAGAAACGAACTAGTATCTGATTTTTTACGTTTTATCGCGCTCATGCAGCCTAAGACAGTCATGCTTGAAAATGTCCCAGCCTTAGCAAAAGATTCGCGCTTTTTGCTTGCATGTGAAAAACTTGAAAGCCTTGGATATAAAATCACATCACAGATATTAGATACCGCAGACTACTCTGTACCACAGAGACGAAAGCGCCTAATCATGCTTGCATCAAAAACGCACTCTCCATCTATTGCTGACAAATCAAAAAAACGCATTACTGTTCGCCAAGCATTAAATGGTTTAGAAAGCGCTGAAAACACGACAGACAGCCTTCATGGCATGGGCGAAAAACGGTCTCAAGAAGTTAGAAAAATAATTTCATTGGTACCAAAGAATGGGGGTAGTAGACGTGATCTCCCCGAGATATATCAGCTTAACTGCCATAAGCGCTGCAAGGGCTTTTATGATGTCTACGGGCGAATGTCGTGGGAGGACGTTGCCCCCACCATAACTAGTGGATGCCACAACCCCTCCAAGGGAAGATTTATTCATCCAGAAGAAGACAGAACTATTACCCTTCGTGAGGCGGCAATTCTTCAGGGATTCCCGAAGAAATATAAATTTAATATCAAACACGGCAAAGAATCCATAGCACTCATGATAGGGAATGCCCTACCACCTCCATTTATAGCTGCCCATGCGAGCGCACTGAAAAAAGGTTTAGTCGAAGCACAGCTATCTAGAGAGGAGCAAAAAAACTAATTCAAACCTTGCATTTAACTTTCGCCCCATCAATTTTTGTGCAGTTAGGATTGATACAACTTATTTTTAGAGTCGGTTCCATAAAGCCCTAGCGCAGCAGTGCATCTACTCTGAAATTTCCTACCCACCCTCGTCATTGCCGTCCTACAAGGACACTCTGTAGCGTCTCCCACCGTCATGCCTCGGCATGACCGGGAGTGGAATCCCGAACTCGCAGAAGCACTACCAATGCCATAGCAGGGTTAGCGAAGGGACTCAGCCTTCAATAGCCCTGGTCGTCTATGGCGGACCGTGCGAGGGGGGCGAAAGCCCACCGGGCGTTCTGCGAACCGGTATTCCACACCTCGCACGGTCCGCCACCCTCATGCAGTCAGGAACCGGTGGCGGTCTCCCCCTACAAGGAAGGAGTCTCACCATGTCCTACGAGTGCTACATCCCCACGGTTTTCCACCGCCATCACCGCGCGTTGCGTGCCCTGCTGATCGACGACCAGGTCTGGTTCGTCGCCCAGGACCTCGGCCCCCTCACCAACCACCGCTTCGATGAACGCCTGTCGCGCAAGCTGGACCCGGACCAATGGCGCCACGCCTGCGTGGAGTACGTACAGGGCGGAGAGCAGGAGGTGCTGCTGATCAACGAAAGCGCGGTGTTCGAGCTGCTCAAGGTCAACTTCTACCACCCCGAACACCGCGCCCTGCGCCAGTGGCTGACCCAGGACGTGGTGCCCGCACTGCGTTCCGCCGCCACGCCACAGCTGCCCCGCCAGCGCCGGGTCACCTGGCAGGGGCGCGAGTTCAGCCTGATGGAATGGCAGGGCCGCCAGTGGGTGCGGGTGCGTGATGTGGCCGACCTGTTCGAAGGCCGCGAATTCGCCACCCGGCACTAGCCCGCCGTTTCAACGGCGCAGCGGCAACGCAGCCCGTTCAACCGCCTGCTGGAGCGGAACCGGGGGCCGCTGTGCCCCCGGTGCTTCAGCGCTTGGCGATGATGTACACCGCATGGACGATGCCGGGGATGTAGCCCAGCAGGGTGAGCAGGATGTTCAGCCAGAAGGCGCCGCCGAAGCCCACCTGGAGGAAGACGCCCAGCGGCGGCAGGAGGATGGCGATAAGGATGCGGATCAGGTCCATGACGACTCCGTGCAAGTCAGTGGGTACCTGCAGTCGACCTCCGCTGCGTCACGGGGGTTCAGGCTTTCTTGCCGGGCCGGCGAGGCGGCTTCCATAATCGCCGGCGTTTCCCTTCCGGAGCCGTGCCCATGGCGATCTCCCGCGACGACCTCGACCCCCACGGCCTGATCATCGGCGTCTCCCCCGAGCGTTTCCGCGAAGTGGCGATGCCGCTGCTGTTCGACCACCTCGACGCCCAGTGCGAGGGCACCATCGCGGTGAACCGCCAGGCGCGCATCGTCTGGATCAACGACAAGTACGCCCAGAAGCTCGGCATCGCCGACCCGCGCTCGGTGCTCGGCCGCGAGGTGGAGGACGTGCTGCCCGCCAGCCGCCTGCGCGAAGTGGTGCAGAGCGGCGCGCCGAGCATGCTCGACCTGATGGCCTTCGGCGACGAGCACTTCGTGGTCACCCGCATCCCCCTGCGCGACGCCGACGGCACCCTGGTGGGCGCCCTGGGCTTCGTGCTGTTCGACCGCGCGCGCCACCTGCAGCCGGTCATGGCCAAGTACAACCAGTTGCAGAACCAGCTCGCCGCCGCCCAGCGCGAACTGGCCCGCGCCCGCCGTGCGCGCTACACCATCGCCGGCTTCATCGGCACCAGCGCCGCCGCCAGCGAGGTGAAGCGCCAGGCCCGCCGCGCTGCCCAACTGGACGCCACCGTGCTGCTGCGCGGCGAGACCGGCACCGGCAAGGAGCTGCTCGCCCAGGGCATCCACAACCTGTCGCTGCGGGCCAGCGGGCCTTTCGTGGCGGTGAACGTGGCGGCCATCCCGGAATCCCTGGTGGAGGCGGAGCTGTTCGGCACCGCGCCGGGCGCCTACACCGGTGCCGACCGCCGTGCGCGGGCCGGCAAGTTCGAACTGGCCGACGGCGGCACGCTGTTCCTCGACGAGATCGGCGACCTGCCCCTGCCGCTGCAGGCCAAGCTGCTGCGCGTGCTGCAGGAGCAGGAGGTGGAGCCGCTGGGCTCCAACCAGGTGAAGACCCTGAACGTGCGGGTGATCGCCGCCACCCATGTGGACCTGGAGGCCAAGGTGGCTGCCGGCGAATTCCGCGAAGACCTCTACTACCGCCTCAACGTCCTGGCGCTGCGGCTGCCACCCCTGCGGGAGCGCCGGGAAGACCTGCCGGCGCTGATCGAGCACCTCGCCGACGACATCGCCAGCCGCTCCGGCCAGCCGCCGCTGGAGCTGACCGACGACGCCCTCGCCCTGCTCCGCGCCCAGCCCTGGCCGGGCAACGTGCGCGAGCTGCGCAACCTGCTGGAACGGGCGCAGCTGCTAGGCGACGGCACCCAGCCCCTGCATGGGGCGGAACTGACCGAGCTGCTGGTGGACCCGCTGCCGCCCAGCGCCGAGCCGGCTCCAGCGCCCGAGCCGTCCGCACCGCGCGATGTCCGCCCCCTGGCGGACAGCCTCGCCGAGGCGGAACGCGCCGCCATCCTCACCGCCCTCGCCGCCTGCGACGGCAACCGCACCCGCGCCGCCGAACGCCTCGGCATCGCCCGCGCCAGCCTCTATAACAAGCTCCAGGCCCACGGGTTGTAGCCGGGCCTGCGGGCGCGTTTCCCCGGGCTGAAGCCCGGGCTACGGGCCGGCACGCCGGTGGAGGGAGAAGTGGCATACCCCCACGGAACGCCCAAGCCGGCGTAGGGTGGATCGCGCTTCATCGATCCACGCGGTGCGGGGTTGGTCGCCGGGCAGGGCGTGCATTTTCCCTGCGGCCATGGCGTTTGGGGCGAGCGCGTTGGTGGATGGAAAGAGCGCCATCCACCCTACAGCCCGGAGGCCTCGCGCTCGGGTTATGGCGATGTCCATATTTTTGGACAACACTCGAAATAGGCGTCCAATAAACAGGACACCGTCCATTAATTTGGACGCTTGAACCGCTCCGCTCGCCTTCCCCGCCAATGGCTCAAACCCACGACCAGCGCCTTCCCCAGGGCTTTTCAGCCCACCTGGCACAGCTTTCGCTCTATACCGGCAAAGGGCCGACCCAGGCCCGGCCGCTGCGGCGGTTCAAAACAACAACAAGAAGGAAATCCCATGGGTACCCTCGGAATCCTGCTGTCCCTCGCACTGCTGATGTTCCTGGCCTATCGCGGCTACAACGTGTTGATCCTGGCGCCGCTGATGGCGCTGCTGGCGGTGCTGTTCGCCGGTGATGCGGCGCTGATGCTGCCCACCTACACCCAGGTGTTCATGAAGTCCCTGGGCGGCTACCTGATCCAGTTCTTCCCGCTGTTCCTGCTCGGCGCCATCTTCGGCAAGTTGATGGACGACTCCGGCTCGGCCCGCGCCATTGCCCAGGGCATCGTCACCCGGCTGGGGCGCGAGCGGGCCATCCTCGCCATCGTGCTGGCCTGCGGGCTGCTGACCTACGGCGGCGTGTCGCTGTTCGTGGTGGCCTTCGCCGTGTACCCCATCGGCACCGCGCTGTTTCGCGAGGCGGGCATTCCCAAGCGGCTGCTGCCCGGCGCCATCGCCCTGGGCGCCTTCACCTTCACCATGACCGCCCTGCCCGGCACCCCGGCGATCCAGAACGCCATCCCCAGCCCCTTCTTCGGCACCGACGCCTTCGCCGCGCCCATCCTCGGGCTGATCGGCGGGCTGATCATGCTCGGCCTCGGCAGTTGGTGGCTCGCCGCCCAGGCCCGCAAACTGATGGCCGCCGGCGAAGGCTACGGCAGCCACAAGGACGACCCCACCGAGCAGGGCGGCCTGCCGGTGACCGGCTTCTGGCTGGCGCTGCTGCCGATCCTGCTGGTGATCGCGCTGAACTTCCTGATGGCCAAGCAGGTGCTGCCCAACCTCGACACCAGCTACCTGGCCAAGCCCGAGTTCGGCGGCCTGCAGGACGCCAAGTCGGTGATCGGCATCTGGTCGATCATCGTCGCCCTCGGCGCGGCGGTGCTGCTGCTCATCGGCCTGCACTGGCGGCGCTGGGCGGACCTGAAGCAGAGCCTCAACGACGGCACCTTCGGCTCCATGCTGCCGATCCTCAACACCGCCTCCGAGGTGGGCTACGGCACGGTGATCGCCTCCCTCGCCGGCTTCGTGGTGATCCGCGACCTGGTGCTGAGCGTGCCGGGCAACCCGCTGGTGTCCGAGGCGGTGGCGGTGAACATCCTCGCCGGCATCACCGGCTCCGCCTCCGGCGGCATGTCCATCGCCCTCAAGACCCTCGGCGCGCAGTACCTGGAGATGGCCAACGCCGCCGGCATCAGCCCCGAGCTGCTGCACCGGGTCGCCGCCATGGCCTCCGGCTGCATGGACACCCTGCCCCACAACGGCGCGGTGATCTCGCTGCTGGCCATCTGCAAGCTGACCCACTGCGATTCCTACCGATTCATCTTCATGAACACGGTGATCTTCCCCCTCGCCGCCCTGGTGGTGGTGATCACCCTCGGCAGCCTGTTCGGCAGCTTCTGATGAGTAGCCCGTGGCAGCGAATTCATTCGCGATGCGGCCCGCAGGGGCGCCCCGGGTCCGCTGCGCGGCCCTTCGCGGCTGAAGCCGCTCCCACGGGAGAAGCAGGCAGCCCCCAATTCCACGCTCGAGGTACGACATGAGCAAAGTGATGAGCGCCGCCGAGGCGGTGGCGCGTATCCCCGACAACGCCCACCTAGCCACCGGCGGCTTCGTCGGCATCGGTTTCGCCGAGGCCATCGCCATCGCCCTGGAGCAGCGCTTCCAGGCCGAGCAGGCGCCGCGCGACCTGACGCTGGTCTACGCCGCCGGCCAGGGCGACGGCAAGGGCCGGGGCCTCAACCACCTGGCCCACGAGGGGCTGGTGCGCCGCGTCATCGGCGGCCATTGGGGGCTGGTGCCCGGGTTGCAGAAGCTGGCGGTGGAGAACCGCATCGAGGCCTACAACCTGCCCCAGGGGGTGATCTCCCAGCTGTTCCGCGACATTGCCGCCGGCAAGCCGGGGCAGCTATCCAGGGTGGGCCTCGGCACCTTCGTCGACCCCGAGCACGGCGGCGGCAAGCTCAACGCCCGCACCACCGAGGAGCTGGTGCGGCGCATGCCCCTCGACGGCGAGGACTACCTCTTCTACAAGACCTTCCCCATCCATGTCGGGGTGGTGCGCGCCACCAGCGCCGACGAGGACGGCAACCTGACCATGGAGCGCGAGGCGCTGACCATCGAGAGCCTGGCCATCGCCATGGCCGCGCGCAATTCCGGTGGCCTGGTGATCGCCCAGGTGGAACGGGTGGTCGCCCGTGGCTCGCTCAACCCGCGCCAGGTGAAGATCCCCGGCATCCTCGTCGACTGCGTGGTGGTGGCCGCGCCGGAGCACCACCAGCAGACCTTCGCCACCGCCTACAACCCGGCCTTCGCCGCCGAGGTGCGGGTGCCCGAGGGCAGCCTGCCGCCCATGCCGCTGGACCTGCGCAAGCTCATCGCCCGCCGCGCCGCGCTGGAACTCAAGCCCGGCGCGGTGGTGAACCTGGGCATCGGCATGCCCGAGGGCGTGGCGGCGGTGGCGGCGGAAGAAGGGGTGATCGACCTGCTGACCCTCACCGCCGAGCCCGGCGTGATCGGCGGCGTGCCGGCCTCGGGCCTGGACTTCGGCGCGGCCTGCAACCACAGCGCGCTGATCGACCAGCCCTACCAGTTCGACTTCTACGACGGCGGCGGCCTGGACCTCGCCTTCCTCGGCCTGGCCCAGGCGGATGCGGCGGGCAACCTCAACGTGTCGAAGTTCGGCACGCGCCTGGCCGGTGCCGGGGGCTTCATCAACATCAGCCAGAACGCCAAGGCAGTGGTCTTCGTCGGCACCTTCAGCGCCGGCCCGCAGGACATCCGTATCGAGAACGGCGCCCTGCGCATCGTGCAGGACGGCGAGCTGCGCAAGTTCGTCCGCGAGGTGGAGCACCGCACCTTCGCCGGCCGCCTCGCCGCCGAAGCCGGCAAGCCGGTGCTCTACGTGACCGAGCGCTGCGTGTTCCGCCTCACCACCGAGGGCCTGGAGCTGATCGAGGTCGCGCCGGGCGTGGACATCGAGCGCGACATCCTTGCCCGCATGGACTTCCGCCCCATCGTCAACCAACCCCAACGGATGGACGCGCGGCTGTTCCAGGAGCCCCGCCTGGGCCTGCGCGCCCTGATCGACGGTTGTGCGTGAAACCACGGGCCCACCCTTGGGCCCGTGGCTTTTTTCACCGGCCACATCCTGTGGAAGCGGCTTCAGCCGCGATGCTCGTGCTTTAACCTCGTTCGCGAATGAATTCGCTCCCACCGAGCCAGAGCGCTCCGTAGCCCGGGCTTCAGCCCGGGAATCCCTCCGGCTGGCACCGCCCCCGCAGGAGCGAGCTCTGCACGCGAACGCCCACCCAAGGCAGCACCGCCGGCCCCGGACTGAAGTCCGGGCTACAGGTGGCCACCCTGTGGGAGCGGCTTCAGCCACGATGCTCTTGCTTCACCTCGTTCGCGAATGAATTCGCTACCACCCGGCCAGAGCGCTCCGTAGCCCGGGCTTCAGCCCGGGAATCCCTCCGGTTGGCACCAGCCCTGTAGGAGCGATCTCTGCTCGCGAACGCCCATCCCAGGCAGCACCGCCGGTCCCGGACTGAAGTCCGGGCTACAGATGGCAGACCCTGTGGGAGCGGCTTCAGCCGCGATGTCCGTGCACCGGTTCACGAGTGAATTCGCTCCCGCCCGGCCAGGGCGCTCCGTAGCCCGGGCTTCAGCCCGGGAATCCCTCCGGCTGGCACCCACTCCGTAGGAGCGAGCTCTGCTCGCGAACGCCCATCCCAGGCAGCACCGCCGGTCCCGGACTGAAGTCCGGGCTACAGGTGGCTGGCCCTGTGGGAGCGGCTTCAGCCGCGATGTCCGTGCACCGGTTCACGAGTGAATTCGCTCCCCACAGCGCCGCGCCTACCGCTCCCCCAACTTATGCCGCGCGGCATACAGGCAGATCATCTCCATCGCCAGGGTGGCGCCGGCCAGGGCGGTGACTTCGGCGTTGTCGTAGGGCGGCGCCACTTCCACCACGTCCATGCCCACCAGGTTGATGCCGCGCAGGCCGCGGAGGATTTCCAGCGCCTGGTGGCTGGAGAGCCCGCCGCACACGGGGGTACCGGTGCCGGGGGCGAAGGCCGGGTCGAGGCAGTCGATGTCGAAGGTCAGGTACACCGGGTTGTCCCCCACCCGCGCGCGGATGCGCTCGGCGATCTGCTCCGGCGTGTGACGGTGCACCTCGCGGGCGTCCAGCACCTGGAAGCCCATCACGTCGTCGTTGGTGGTGCGCAGGCCGATCTGCACCGAGCGCGCCGGGTCCACCAGGCTCTCGCGGGCGGCGTGGAAAAACATCGTCCCGTGATCGATGCGCTGGCCCTCTTCGTCCGGCCAGGTGTCGCTGTGGGCGTCGAAGTGGATCAGCGACAGCGGCCCGTGCTTGGCCGCATGGGCCTTGAGCAGCGGGTAGCTGATGAAGTGATCGCCCCCCAGGGTGAGCATCGCCGCGCCGGCCTCGAGGATGTGCGCGGCGTGGGCCTGGATCGCCTCCGGCGTGTGCTGCGGCGTGCCGTGGTCGAAGGCGCAGTCGCCGAAGTCGATCACCGCCAGGTGGTCGAAGGGGTCGAACTCCCAGGGGAAGTGCCGCGCCCAGGCCATCTGCACCGAGGCGGCGCGGATGGCGCGCGGCCCGAAGCGGCTGCCGGGGCGGTTGGTGGTGGCGGTGTCGAAGGGCACCCCGCTCACCACCAGGTCGACGCCGGTGAGGTCGCGGCTGTAGCGCCGGCGCATGAAGCTGGTGATGCCGGCGTAGGTGGCTTCGGCGGCCGTGCCCAGCAGGCTCGGCCGGGTGATGGCCTGGTCGTTGTCGAAGGCGTGTTCCATGTCATCGGGCTCCGTCGGGGGTGGGGTGTGCGTCTGCGCGGGGTCAGTACTGGGTGCGGAAGCGCGTCCAGATGCGGGTGCGCTCGCGCTGCTCCTTGAGGGTCAGCGCCTGCTCGCCGAACAGGCGGTCACGCACGGCCTGGTCCGGGTAGATGTCCGGGTCGTTGGCCACCGCCGGGTCCAGCAAGGGCGTGGCGGCCTGGTTGGCGTTGGCGAAGAACTGGCTGTTGGTCAGCTCGGCGATGGCCTCGGGGCGCAGCATCCAGTCGATGAAGGCATGGGCCGCCTGGGGGTGCGGCGCATCGGCGGGGATGGCCAGGGTGTCGAACCAGATCAGCGTGCCCTCGCGGGGGATGCGGTAGACCACCTCGAAAGGCATCTTCGCCTCACGGGCCTGTTCGGCGGCGATGGCGGCGTCGCCGTTGTAGGTCAGCGCCAGGCAGATCTCGCCCTTGGCCAGATCGTTGATGTGCTTGCCGGCGCCGACGTAGCGCAGGTTCGGCTGCAATGCGCTGAGCAGCTCATGGACCGCCGCGAGGTCGGCCTTGGCGGTGCTGTACGGGTCCTTGCCGAGGTAGTGCAGGGCCACGCTGATGACCTCCTGGGGCGAGTCGATCACGGCGATGCCGCAGTCCTTCAGGCGGGTGGCGTACTCGGGCTTGAACAGCAGGTCGAGGCTGTTCAGCGGCGCATCGGGGATGCGCTTCTGCACCGCGTCGCGGTTCAGCCCCAGGCCGATGGTGCCCCAGGTGTAGGGCACGCCGAAGCGGTTACCGGGGTCGACGCTGGCGAGCTTGGCCAGCAGCTGCGGGTCGAGGTTGGCGTAGTGGTGCAGCTGCTCGCGCTGCACCGGCTGCACCGCATTGGCCTTGATCGCCCGCGCCAGGCCGCTGCTGGCGGGGAACACCACGTCATAGCCGCTACCGCCGGTCATCAGCTTGGCGTCGAGGGCCTCGGCGCTGTCGAAGATGTCGTACTTCACCCGGATGCCGGTCTCGGCCTTGAAGCGCTCCAGCGCCTGGGGCGGGATGTAGGCGGACCAGCTGTAGAGGTTCAGCTCCCGGTCCTGCCCATGGGCGGGCAGGACACAGGCGGCGAGCAGGGCGAACAACAGGGAAAGGCGCATGGCGAAAGCTCCCGGAGCGGTGATGGAGCGATCCTGCGCCGGGCTTTGCTTCGGATAAATATGAAGTGTTCTACTTTGGCATCGCTCGCCATCGATGTTTGGAGATCCCCATGCTCGCCCAACTCCAGGACCTGGACCTGCAACTGCTCAGGTTGTTCGTCACCGTGGTGGAAAGCGGCGGCTTCAGCGCCGCCCAGGGCGCGCTGGGGGTGGGCCAGTCCACCATCAGCACGCAGATGGCCAAGCTGGAGACGCGCCTGGGCTTTCGCCTGTGCGAGCGCGGCAAGGCCGGCTTCCGCCTGACCCCCAAGGGCGAGCAGGTGCTGGCGGCCACGCGGCGGCTGTTCGGCGCCATCGAGACCTTCAAGGGCGAGGCGCGGGGCATGGCCGACATGCTCCTGGGCGAGCTGCGCATCGGCCTCTCCGAGTCCCTCGACGATGCCGTGATGCAGCGCCTGGCCGATGCCATCCGGCGCTTCCGCTCGCGCCGCCAGGCGGTGCGCATCGAGCTGCTCAGCGCCATGCCCGCCGAACTGGAGCGGCGCCTGCTGCAGGACCAGCTGCACCTGGCCATCGGCTACTTCTCCGGCAACCAGCAGGCACTGGCGCACCAGCCGCTGTTCGTCGAGGAGCAGCTGCTGTTCTGCGGCGCCGGGCACCCGCTGTTCGACCGCTCGCGCATCACCGAGAGCGACCTGCGCCAATGCGACCGGGTGCTGCACCCCTACCGCTTCATCGGCGAGGCGGAGCCCTTCCAGTCCGCCGCCAGCAGCGCGGTGACCGAGCAGGTGGAAGGCACCCTGGCGCTGATCCTCTCCGGCGCCCACATCGGCTACCTCCCCCGCCACATCGCCGCGCCCTGGGAGGCACGCGGGCTACTCCGCGCCCTGCTGCCGGAACGACTGGGCTTCGACGTCGAATTCCGCCTCACCCACCACCGCGGCCGCGAACCCAGCGAAGCGCAGCAGGCGTTCGTCGAAGACCTCCTGGCCGCCTTCGGCGGGGTGGATCGGGCGTAGGGTGGACCGCGCTTCATCGGTCCACCATTCGTGGCCATGGCGGGCGCCATTGGTGGATGGAAAGAGCGCCATCCACCCTACGCCCCGGCCGGCGATGTGCCGATGTGTAGGGGCGAATTCATTCGCCCAAGCAGTGCGCAGCACTGCCCGACTCGGTGCCCCCGGGAGCGCTGCTGGTTGATGGAAAAAGCGCCACCCACCTTACGCAGCGCCCGGTGAAATGCCGACCGTGGGGAGCCAATTCATTCGCGTTCAAGACCTGGCCATAGGGGGCGGTTGGTACAGCTCACCGCATCCGATGGGGCCTTGTGGACACTGGGGCCGAGAACGCTTGTGCGGCGTCGGGCTGGCCTAGCCTTGCTGGGCCAAACGCAGCACCAGCAGCTTCGCCAGGGACCGGGTCTCGACCACCTCCTCGATTTGAAAACCACCGCACAGGCAGAGCGTTCGCCACTCGTCCAGGGTGCGCTCACGTCCTTGCCCTGCCATGAACATCTGCATGTCGCACAACGCACCGGGGAGGTCGGGGCGGTCATCCGCCAGCACCATTTCCATGAGCACCACCCGTGCCCCGCTCTGGCCGATAGCCCGCCTCAGGGTCGCGAGCCCTTTCAGGCAGTCAGCCTCGCCAAAACCATGAAGTACGGCGGACAACAGGTAGAGATCACCCTCGTCTTGCGCCTCGGGCAGCATCTCGAACAGGTCACCGGCCACGAACTGCAGGCGATCCAGCGCCGGCTCAGGGTGTTCGCACCAATAACGGAGGGCCTCTGCAACCACCCCTGGCCTGTCTACCACGCAGGCACGCAGGTGGCCGTGGCGCCTCAACAGGGCCAGGGACTTGCGCCCACGCGAGCCGCCGACATCGATGATGCGGTCCACCCGCTGCCAATCCATGTCCGTGGTGAAGCTGTCACCGGCCAGGGCTTCGACGCTGTCCATGGCGGCCGAGAACAGGGCGTCGAATGGTGCATCCGCATTCAGGCGCTCGAACAGCTCCTGCCCATGGCAGAACACGAAGGGTGGGACGCCCTGGCGAATGCCTTCTTCCAGCTGCCAGTACCAGGGGGCACTCATGGCTCGGCTGTTATGCAGCAACACCATGGCCCGCACGCTGCGGGGGTGATCCTGGCGCAGCCAGGCGGAGGTCGACGAATTGCAGAAGCAGCCGCGTTGCGGCTCGGCGAACACGCCGCTTGCAACCAGCAGACGAAGCAGGCGGGCCAGGGCATCCGGGGACACCTGCAGACGTCCGGCAAGGTCTCCGACGGCCAGGGTGTCATCGCCAAGCTGGCTGGCGATATCCAGCCGAGTGGCGACATCCAACGCTCGCGAGAGCCAGAACGCCGAGCCCATCTGAATCAGGCGGAAAGGCGCAGGCAGCAATTGCGCGACGAGCCGTTGCAACCCGGCGACGGCGCGCAGCGACAACCGGAAGCCACGTACGGCCATGGAATTGCGCTGGAGGCTCATGCCCTATCCTCTCCGCTCGCCTGGGGACTGAGCCCGGCACTGAACAGCCGGCCATTGAGGCACGCCAGGCCGGCGAGGAAGTCGGCATCCATCGGCCTGTCCATCTGTTCCTCGAATACGTCCCGCAGCAGCATTGGGGTCATGGCCAGGCTGACGAAAGCCATGCGCAGCATGTCGGGGTCGGTCTCCGGGTCGATTCGACCTGCCTGCTTGAGATCGGCGACCCTGCGCGCACCGCCGCTTCGGCCTCGCTCCAGCAGTTGCTGGAGAAAGCGACGCCCCGGCCCTCGGTTTAGGGCGAGCACCTTGAGCACCAGGCGAGGCAGCTCCGGTTGGGACGCCATGGCGTCGTAGTAGAGCCGGAGGAAGCCGGCAAACCCGTCGACGCTGGCCAGCAGGGGGCCGTCGAGCACCTCCAGCAGGGGATTGAACGCCTCCCGCAACATCTCTTCGTAGAGCCCCTCCTTGCTGCCGAAGTAGTAGCGGATCATCGACTGGTTGGCGCCCGTCATCTCGGCGATCTGACGCGTGGTGACCTGGTGGTAGTAATCTCCGAGAAAGCAGGCCCGGGCCGCCTGGAGCAGACGCTCGCGCACCGATGGCCCAGCAGGTTTTTGTGGCATGGCGATACCTCCCTGAAGTCCTGCACGGGAGGCTAACAGTCCAGCGACGAACGTCCGCCGGGTTTCGTCAATCAGAAAGGGGGCGGTGAATGACACCGCGTGACCACCGGGCTCTCTGCCCATGGAGGGCGCCATTGGTGGATGGAAAGAGCGCCATCCACCCCACGCCCCGACCGGCGATGTGCCGGTGTGTAGGGGCGAATTCATTCGCCCAGGCAGTGCGCAGCGCTGCCCGACTCGGTGCCTCCGGGAAAACCGCGGGTGGATAGAAAAAGCGCCACCCACCCTGCACATAGCGTGTTCCGCTACAGGTACCAGCGGTATTCCCGGGCGCTGACTTCGTTGATGAAGTCGAGGTACTCCTGGCGCTTGTTCTCGCAATAGACCATGACGAATTCGCTGCCCAGGCCCTGGTTGACCACGGGGTGGTCGCGCATGGCGGCGACGGCGGTGAGCATATCCTTGGGGAAGTCGATGCCGCTGGAGCGGTCTTCGTTGAGCGGGGCGATGGGGTCGCGGGCGGCGTCGAGGCCGTGCTCCATGCCGGTGAGGATGGCCGCCAGCACCAGGTAGGGGTTGGCGTCGGCGCCGGCCAGGCGGTGTTCGATGCGCAGGTTGCGGCCGTCGGACTCGGGAATGCGGATGCACGCATCGCGGTCTTCGAAGCCCCAGCTGGCGCGGCTGGCGGCGTTGACCATGGCGCCGTAGCGGCGGAAGGCGTTGTGGTTGGCGGCGAAGATCGGCATGCAGTGGGGCAGCAGGTCCAGGCAGCCGGCCACGGCGTGGCGCAGCGGGCGCTGACCCTGGGCGTCCAGCAGGTTGTGGCCGTCGCGGTCGTAGAGGCTGACGTGCACGTGCATGCCGCTGCCCGGTGCCTGCAGGTAGGGCTTGCTCATGAAGCTGGCGCGCAGGCCGTGCTTGAGGGCGACGCCACGGGTGCTGCGGCAGAACAGGGCAGCCCAGTCGGCGGCCTTGAGACCGTCGTCGCAGTGGCCGAAGTTGATCTCGAACTGGCCGGGGCCGAGTTCGGCGGTGATGACGTTGGCGGCCACGCCCTGTTCGCTGGCGGCGTCGACCATTTCGTGCAGCACGCTGGAGAAGCGCGAGAGGCGCTCGATGTGCATGTTCGGCTGGTCGTCCTCGTCCTCGCACAGCGGGTCGCGGGGGAAGCGCGGCAGGCCGGCGTCGAGCTTGCGGTCGAACAGGTAGAACTCCAGCTCGAAGGCCACCACCGGGCGGATGCCGCGCCGCTCCAGGCGCTGCAGCACGCGGGCGAGCACTTCACGGGGTTCGAATTCGATGGGCGCTTCGGTGCCATCGGAGGTGATCAGCATCTGCCCCAGGGGCTCTTTCTCCCAGCGCACCGGCACCAGGGTGCCCGGCACCAGGCGGCGCGGGGCGTCCGGGTCGCCGTCGGCGAAGCAGTAGTCACCGATGGGGTACAGCCCGCCCTGGGTGCCGAGCAGCACGCAGTTCTGCGGGACCTTCAGCGGGCCGCCGGCGGCCACTTTCTCCAGCATGTCGATGGGGTAGCGCTTGCCGTAGAAGTGCCCGGGGATGTCCAGGCAGATGAGGTCGACGTAGCGGATGTCCGGGTGACGTTCGCGGAAGGCGCGGACTTCGCTGAGCAGATCGGGGTGTCTTGTTGTTGTCATCACTGCGGTCCTGCAAGGGAAAGGGGTGTTCGGGGGAGAAGCCGCCGGGTGTCAGGTGAACACCCAGAGCACCCGCGTCGGCCGTTCGGAGAGGTTGGCGTAGCGGAACTGCGCATGGGGCGGCAGCTGGAAGCTGTCGTTGGCGTAGAGCGTCACCGGCTCGGCGTCGTCGCCGTACCAGAGCGTCAGCTCGCCTTCGAGGACGAAGCCGCCCTGCTCGGAGCTGTCGTCCAGGTGCCCTTCGCCGCTGGTGGCACCGGGCTCCAGGTGGCTTTCGAGCATGGAGAAGCCGCCGGACATGGTCGGCGAGGCCAGCACGTCGGTGATGCCGCCGGCGTAGTAGAGGGTGCGGCGCTCGTCGGGGCGGGTGACCCAGGGGATCTCGCGGGGCTTGCTGAGGCTGTAGAAGTAGGTGGTCGGCACCCCCAGCGCTTCGCTGATGGCGGTGAGATCGGCCACCGTGGGGCGCGAGAGGCCACGCTCGACCTGGGAGAGGAAGCCCACCGAGCGGTCGATGCGGGTGGCCAGGTCGCCCAGGGTCACGTTCTTGTGCTTGCGCAGGTCGCGGATGAGGATCGCGAGGCCTTCGATTTCGTCTTGCTTGTCCATCTGGAATCTCCGTGGTGCCCGCCGGGTGCCGGCGGGCGGCCCTTCAGATCACGTCGCGCAGGCGGTAGTACGCCTTGCCGATGGCCTCCAGCGGCGGCGCCAGCAGCGCGCCACCGGGGAAGCCGGGGTTGTTCAGGCGCTGGTAGAGCCCCAGCAGGCGGTCGTCACCGAAAATGGCGTCGGCAACGGCGCGGGCACCGGCCAGGGTCGGCAGCACGCCGTGCCCGGAGAAGCCCTGCAGCCAGTAGCGCTGGCCGCTGCGGCCGATGTCCGGGGTGCGCTTCATGCTGCAGTCCAGGTGCCCGCCCCAGCCGTACTCGATGCCCACGCCGCGCAGCTGCGGGAAGACCCGCTCCAGGTGCGGCCGGGTGGCGGCCGCTACGTCCCTGGGCAGGCCGCCCAGGTAGGTGCAGCCACCGCCGAAGAGCAACCGGTTGTCGGGGGTGAGGCGGAAATAGTCGGGGACGAACTGGTTGTCGATCACGCAGCTGTTGCGCGGCAGCAGGGAGCGCGCCAGCGCCGGGTCCAGCGGTTCGGTGGCGACCTGGTAGGAGCCCACCGGCAGCACGCGCCGGGCCAGGGCCGGGTCGAGGCGGTCGATGTAGGCGTTGCAGGCCAGCACCAGCACGTCGGCGCGCACTTCGCCTTCGGCGGTGCGCACGCTGTAGCCCTCGCCGCGGGTGCGGTATTCCAGGGCCTGGGTCTGTTCGAAGATGCGCCCGCCGGCCGCTTCCAGGGCGTTGGCCAGGCCGTGGGCGAGCTTCAGCGGGTCGAGGTGGCCGGCCTCGGGGTCGTAGAGGGCGGCCTGGTAGCGCGGGCTGCCGATCCACTCGGGCAGTTCGTCGCGCTCGATGACGCGCAAGGCGTCGTAGCCCCACTTCGCCTCGGCCTCGCGCTGGGCCTCGTGCAGCTGGCCGACCCGGCGCGGCAGCACGGCGGCCCACAGGCTGCCGCTGCGGTAGTCCACCTCGAAGCCGTGGCGGGCAGGCAGCTCACGGATCTCCTCGGCGGCCCAGCGCATGCTGTCCCACAGCTGGCGGGCGCCGTCGACGCCGAGCGCCTTCTCCAGCGGGGGCATGTCGCAGGACCAGCCCAGCAAGGCCTGCCCGCCGTTGCGCCCGGAGGCCGCCCAGGCCAGCCGGCTGGCCTCCAGCACCACCACGCGCTTGCCGGCCAGGGCCAGGCGCAGGGCGGTGTGCAGGCCGCTGAAGCCGCCGCCGACCACCACCACGTCGCAGTCCTGGCTCGCCTGCAGGCGTGGGCGCAGCGGGATGGGGCCGGGGAAGGCGGCGGCGTACCAGGTACCGACATGCTGGGCGGATTGCTTGAACATGGGGGCCTCGTGAAATTTTGTAGATTTAATTTCATGAAAATCTATCCAATAAATTTCACAAAGCCAACCCCGGAACGAACCGACGAGAACCCTTTCACGCGGGGTGGGTCCCACTGGCTGCAACACCTTGAAGCGCGAGCGGAAGCCGATCACCCTGTACGCCCGGCGCCGCCGCCCATCACTGCCCTGGCCGAGGAGCCTCCATGCGTCCGTCACTGTCCCGCCTGTCCGTCCCGCTGCTGGCCGTCGCCCTGCTGGCCGGCTGCACCCACACCGCCAAGACACCGGAGCGCCCTGCCGAGGCGCAGGCGCCGGCCAACGTCATTCGCGAGACGCCGCCCAGCGAGCTGGAGGTGCTGCAGGTGCAGGCCCAGCGCGGCGACCCGGAGAGCCAGTTCAAGCTGGGCAGCCACTTCTTCGTGGCCAAGGACTACCGCCAGGCCCAGTACTGGTGGGCCCGCGCCGCCGACCAGGGCAACGCCGTGGCGGCGGTGAGCCTGGCCTTCCTCTACACCGGCCGCAACGACCCGGCCCTGGCCAACCAGCCGGAGATGCTGCGCTACCTGAACCAGTCCGCCGCCGCCGGCAACCCCATGGCCCAGCACGTGCTCGGCAGCCTGTACCTGCGGGGCGAAGGCGTGCCGCGCGACCCGGACCAGGCCCGCCGCCTGTACCAGTCGGCCTGCGCCCAGCACTACGAGGCCAGTTGCAAGGCGGTGCAGGCGCTGCCGGGCCATTGAGAGCAAACCCGATGCGCAAAGCGCTTGCTGTTGCACTGCTTGCCGGTTCATTGCCGAGCCATGCCGGGGAGAAGCTGGATGGGGTGGCCATGAGCATCACCCTTGTCGCTTTAGGCACCCTCTGCCTTCCGAGCTACTCGACCGGGGCCCTCATGGACTCGGGACACAAGGCACGGGCGCGGGACGATGCCGCCGCCTTCGTCGCCAGCGACGGCCACATCCGGGGCCCCGAGCTGGAGCGGGCCCTGCGCGAGCTGCGCCAACAGCCGCTGCCCACCGGCACCGACGACCTGGCCCTGGCCCGCGCCATCCTCGCCTCAACACCCTGAGGCCCTTCTGCCGCCGATCCTGCCGTCGTCGCTCCGGGCCATAGGGGCGTTCTCGGGCTATTCGTAGAACAGCGTGAGGGTGGCGGTGGTGATCACCGCGCCGGGGGCGATGTCCGGCTCGTGCTGGTGATAGCGGGCGATGAGCGGGATGGCGCTGGGTCCACCCTGGGTACCGCTGGCCTGATGGAAGGCCTTGGTACCGAGCACCAACGGCTCGCCGTTGCCAGCGCCCTTGAGCAGTTGCACACCCACGCCTCTGGCCATGCCGGCGCCGGTGCTGTTCTGCAGCACCGAATCCGCAGCCTTCAGCCCGTCCACGCGGTAGTGGATGCGGATGTCCGGGTCGCAATCCAGGTGGATGTCGAACGGCCGCTCCCGGGCGGAACTGCCCACCCCCTCGAAGTGGTGGAGGTTGGCGGTGGGCAGGTGCACGGTGAGGGTGGGTTCGAGCAGCCGGCAGCCCTTCTTGTTGAACACCAGGCGGGTCGGCGGGAAGGTCAGTTCGTTGGTCAGCAGGTTGTGGTAGTAGACCCGGATCGGCTTGATGGCGAAGGTGCCTGACTCGATGGGGCCGGTCTTGATCAGCTGGAACCACCACAGCTGGGCGGGTGCGTAGGTGGTGGCGGAGATCTGCGTCTCGGTGCGCGGGTGGCCCATGAAGATGCCGCCGCTCATGGTGGCGGGCGGACGGCTACCGTTGTTGGCCCAGGCCACTTTGACACCGATGCCCGGCACGCCGCTTTCATACACATGTTCGAGGGCCGTCCGCTGCATGGTGGCGCTGTAGCCGTGGTCCATCCACAGGGTGCCAGGCCCCGTGCAGGTGGCGCTGGCGCTGCCGCCGCCCATCCAGCGGTTGGTGTCGTACAGCACGGTGCCGATCGGCGCATCGCGGTGAACGGTCAGGGTGGTGGGCAGCGGCAGCTGGTTCTTGTGCCCCGACCCGCTGCAGCTGGCCCCCCAGGCCATGCCGGACGCGAGCAGGAGCGCCAGGGCGCTGGCCAGCCGGGTGAAAGGACGCGGGCTCATGAAGGTGACCGGGGAAAAATGGGGGGCGAATTCTAATGATTCGCTCCGTCTCTCCCTGTCGGCTAGGCGTCCGGCGTGACCGCCACGTCTGTAGGCGAGCGCCGTAGGACGATCAATCGACTCACTCGTAGAACAGCGTAAGGGTGGCGGTGGTGATCACGCTGCCAGGCATGACGCTGGGCTCTAGCTGGTAGTAGCGAGCCACAAGGGGGATCTTGCTGAGGCCGCCTACAGCGCCCATATCCATGTGGTAGGCATTGGCGCCCAGTACCAACGGAGTACCGCCGCCGCTCCCCTTGAGAATCTGCACCCCTACGCCCTTGGCCATGCCGGCGCCCGTGCTGTTCTTCAAGACCGATTCCCCAGACGTCAGCCCGTCTAGCCGATAGGAGATACGAATGTTTGGGTCGCATTCCAGGGGAATGTCGAACAGCCGCTCACCCGTGGTACTGCCGATACCCTGGAAGCGCTGCACGCCGGCCGTGGGCATCGGCACTGTGAGGGCCTTGTTCTGCACACGGCAGCCCTGCTGGTTGAAGACCACCTGGCTGGGGGTGAAGTTGAGCTCGTTAGTCAGCATGTTGTGATAGAAGACCCGCACCGGGTTGATCTTGAAGGTGCCGGATTGGATCGGACCGATCTTGATCAGCTGGATCCACCACATCTGGGCGGGTACGTAGGTGGTAGCGGATATCTGCAGTTCGCGCGGTGGGTCGACCATGTAGCGCCCTCCGCTCATGGAGCTGGGCGGGTTGCGCGCGTTGTTGGCCCACGACACCTTGATGCCGATACCGGGTACGCCGGACTCGTAGACATGCTCGTAGTCGGTCTTGACCATGCCGCCACGGAAGCCATCGGTCATCCAGAGGGTGCCTGGGCCACGGCAGGTCACGTTGACGAACTGCCCGGCCCCAACCCACCCATTGGTGTCATAGAGCACCGTGCCCAGGGGGGCATCCCGCTGCTGGGTGATCACTGCCGGCAGGGTATGAAAGGTCCTCAGTGGCGGGTCACCGGAACAACTGGCTCCCCAGGCAAGGCTCGACATCAGCAAGAGCCCCAAGGCACCTGCCATCTGGCGGAATGCGGTGTGTTTCATGCGGATGACCGGCGGAACAAGGGGCGTGAAGTCTACCCATCGCCCTAGCCTCATTCCGTCAGACAGCATTCCTTTCAACCTTGCGACCCTGTAGGCCATTACCGACGGCGGCATGACCGGCCCCTGTTGAGTCTCACCGCCGAGTCCCGCCGGGCGCCCTGCCGCATAGACGCCGAGCCTGTCGCAGGGGAGCTGCGGCCTGCTCGGCGCATCGCGTGGCGTTATGGCGCGGCCGATTCCGGTCGCTCTCTAAGAGTCCCCTCCTCCTCGTTCACGGTGCCTTCCATGAACACATCCCTGTGCCTTGCGTCCGGCAGTGTGCTTGCGCTGCTGGCAATGTCCGGCCTCGCCCTGGGAGCCAGTTGCTCCGGGTCGGGGTTGAAGACCAGCTATCCACTCCCCGCCACCCTCACAATCCAGCGGGACGCACCGGTCGGTACCGTGCTGCATGACTCGGGGGGCTGGGTCGGCGGCGGTCAGGCGTCGGCGCGCTGCTCGGGCTTCGGCACCTTCTGGCTCGATCTGGGCTTCACCGGCAACACCAAGGCCACCGGCCTGGAGCATGTCTACGAGACCGGCGTGCCAGGGGTCGGCATCAAGGTGGCCTGGAACAACAACCCCCAGTCCCGTCCGGCGGGCATGGACGGCGGGATCTACATGACCATCCCGCGCTCCACCACACAGATTTCGCGGGACACCTATGCGCCGGCCCAGCGCTGGTGGATCCAGTTGATCAAGACCGGGCCCATCGCCTCGGGCACTTACCAGATCGCGCCGATCCGCAACTACTACCACAACCTCCTGACTAACGAGCTGGTGTTCCCGGCGAGCCAGGTGATCTACCAGAAACGCGGATGCCGGTTGCAGAACTCGTCCCTGGACGTACGCATGGCCAAGGCCCAGCTACGGGACTTCACCGGGCCGGGCTCAACCGCGCGGCCGACGAATTTTCAGATTCCCCTGGAGTGCGACCCGGACCTGCGCCTCTCCTACAGCCTGGACGCCCCGCTCAAGGCATCGCCTTCGGTGGTGCACAGCAGCGATACACGGGGCACAGCGCGGGGAGTGGGGGTGCAACTGCTCAGGGACAGCAACGGCACCCCGGTGGTGTTCGGCGAGAAGGTCTTCTACACCGCCCTGGGGCCAGACCGGGGCGCGCTCCTCAACATCCCGCTCACGGCACGCTATTACCAGCTCGACACCGAGGTGGTTCCGGGCACAGTGGAGGCGCTGGTGCACCTGACGCTGTACTACGAGTGAGGCGAGCAACGCCGTGAGCGCTGCCGGAAGCAGGCCAAGCCCGGGCTCGGCAGCTGGTGCGTACGTCGTATCGGCGACCCGGCCGTTACTCGTAGTACAGGGTGACCGTTGCATTGGTCACGATGAATCCCGGCCTGATCTGCTCCTGGAACTGGTAGTAGCGGGCCTGGAGCTCGATTTTCATATTGCTGTTCGGCCTGTCGGCTGTACCCAGAACATGTTTTTCCCCCAGCAATAACGGCTGCACCCCATCCCCTTTCAGCAGCTGAACGCCGATACCGTTTGCCTGTCCGGGGCCTGTGCTGTTCTTGAGTACCGACTCGGTAGCAGGCAACCCATCGATGCAGTAGGACACATTGACCCCTTCATCGCAGTCGAGATCGATGCTGAAGATTCGGGGGCGCGCCGTTGAGCCGATCCCCTTGAACTGGCCGATATTGGACTGCAGCAGCGTGACCGTCTGCGTTGCGCCGGTCGCCACACAGCCACGCTTCTGGAACACCACCTGCGACGAGAGAAAGTTGAGCTGGTTGGTCAGCTCATCGTCGTAGTAGATCCGCACCGGATTCATGCTGAGGACGCCCGAGTTGATCGGGCCGGTCTTGATCAGCTGGATCCACCAGCGTTGCGCGGGTGAATAGTGGTTTCGCGGGATTGGCGTTCGGCGCCGTGCAGAGCGCATCATCTCCCCGCCTTCCATGTGGGCGGGGGTGTCCAGGTTGATGGACCAGGCAACCCGGATGCCGACACCCGGCAGGCCGGTGGCGTAGACGTCCGTCTTGCCAGGTACCTTGACTTCACTGGGGCCGGAAATAAAGCCCGTCCCGATGTAGTGCTGGAAGAGCCCCATGCAGTCCACATAGGCATCACCGGAGCCGATCCAGCCATGGGTGTCGTAGATGACACCACCGATCGGCAGGTCGCGGGGCACATGGAGGGGGCTGGGGAACGTGAAGTTGGTACTCTGGCCGCGCTTCAGGCTGCAGCCCAGCGCATGGGGGCTCACTACCCCCATCACGGGGAACAGCGCGACCACCAAGAGATACATCAGAAGTCGAGACGGCGTGATCAACTGTGCTCTCCATACATCAAGCGGAGCAGGCATGCTAGGTATCCGTCACAGTGCGGTAAATCGGCCCTGGCCCCTCCAGCCGTAGGGCCCTATCAATACCTCACCGACCCGTTTCACCCCTTACATCAACCTGTGCGCCATTGGCCCAACCGGTAACCGATACCCACGATGCCCGAATACATCCAGCACGCCCTTGATGAAACTGACCGCCAGCTGATCGCCGCGCTGCAGATCAACGCCCGCGAAAGCGTCGCCACCCTCGCCCGCCGCCTGGGCATCGCCCGTACCACGGTGAACTCGCGCCTGGCGCGGCTGGAGCGCAGCGGGGTGATCAGCGGCTATGGCGTGCGCCTGGGCCAGCGCGTGGCGGAAGGCGGCCTGCAGGCCTACGTGGGCATCACCGTGCGGCCACGCAGCGGCAAGGACGTGCTGCGCCGCCTGACTGGAATGGCCGAGGTGCAGTTGCTGTGCACGGTGAGTGGGGAGTTCGACTACGTGGCCTGGCTGCGCGCCGAATCACCAGAGCGGCTGGACCAGTTGCTGGACGAGATCGGCAATGTGGAAGGGGTGGAGCGCACCACCACCTCCATCATCCTCAGTTGCAAGATCGACCGCGGCCAGCCCCTGCCGGGGCCGGCCTGACGGGTCAGCGGTATAGGAGGGTGATAGTGGCTGAGGTCAGGACCTTTCCGGGAATGACGGTGCTCTCGACCTGCCGGTACTGAGCTGTCAGCGGAATACTCATTATCGAAGAACCCACGGCCGAACTGCGGCGAAACTCGAATTCCTTACCGATCAAAATGGGTTCAGCCGAACCGTGCCGTTTCAGCAACTGAATACCAACCCCTCTCGCCATCGGTTTGCCTTCCCCATCCCAGCCCACGGAGTTCTGCAGCGTGGAGTTAGACTCAGCGGCGGGCAACCCATTGATGCTGTAACTAACCGAGACATCAGGCTCACAGTCGAGAGCGATTTCGAAATCCCTAGGCTTGGAAGTACTTCCGAGACCTTGGAAATCCTTTATCGATGCAGTACCGAGACGTACTTCTTGAGGCGAGTTGAGCAACTTGCAACCACGAGCCCGACTTACCAACTCAATCTCTCGAAATTTCAGCGCGTTTGTAAGCTCGTCCTGATAGTGCACTTGCACTTCCGGAATTCTGTAAGTGCCCGTGGAAATCGAACCTGTCTTGATCAACTGAATCCACCAGTTGCTGGCAGGGGTGTATCGACCACGTGGCAAGTCCTCCACTTTTTTCGGGCTGCCAATCCACTGGCCGCCGGACATCTCAGGAGGAACTGAACCCGCCACCCTGGACCAAGCCACTCTGATCCCTACGCCCGGGACACCTGTGGGATAGACATTGGGAAAGCCAGGAACGCTGGCTCCGCTTGTATAGCCATACCTCAAGTACATGTTGCCGTGCTGTAGGAAACCACCACAGGTGACATCAACCCATCCGGCCTGGATCCAACCCTGGGTGTCGAACAACACATGTCCGTTCGGTAGATCCCTGGGTATGGCCAAAGTTGTTGGTAGGGGAGCCCAGGTAGTCATTGAAGGAGAGTTCCGCTTGCAGTACGCCTGTACCGCCCAGGCCTGCTGCATGGAGGCTGCCCACAGCACGCCAAAAAGGATCAGTGAACGACTACGCCAACTTCCCATGAGGCATCTCCCTGTGTCCCGGATATGAAGGCCCGCATGATGGCTGATCAGCTTGTCGGGACGTTCCGAGGTGACTCCCTTCTTCGTGAAAGCCGTAAACCTACGACTTAATGGAAATTTCCTAGGAATCCGATACCCACCTAGATCACCTCGTCACTTAGCTAAAATCTCTCGTCGTTTTGAATGCACAACCAGCTTAATGACGACACAAATCGTCTTATGGACGAAATTCAGCCCCCCTAGAATGGCGCCAACGCTGCACAGACAGCCCCTCCAACATCCCTCGCAGGTCGCCATGCACAACAACAACCGCCACCCCGCCGACGGCAAGAACCCCATCACCATCTTCGGCCCGGACTTCCCCTTCGCCTTCGACGACTGGATCCGCCACCCCGCCGGCCTGGGCAGCATCCCGGCCGAGCACCACGGCGCCGAGGTAGCCATCGTCGGTGCCGGCATCGCCGGGTTGGTGGCGGCCTACGAGCTGATGAAGATGGGCTTGAAGCCGGTGGTCTACGAGGCCTCGAAGATGGGTGGGCGCCTGCGCTCGCAGGCCTTCGAGGGCACCGACGGGATCATCGCCGAGCTGGGCGGCATGCGCTTCCCGGCCTCGTCCACGGCCTTCTACCACTACGTGGACATGCTCGGCCTCAAGACCCAGCCCTTCCCCAACCCGCTCACCCCGGCCTCCGGCAGCACGGTGATCGACATCGAGGGCAAGACCTACTATGCGGAGAAGCTGGCGGACCTGCCGGCGCTGTTCCAGGAAGTGGCCGACGCCTGGGCCGATGCCCTGGAGGACGGCGCGCAGTTCGGCGAGATCCAGCAGGCCATCCGCGACCGCGACGTGAAGCGCCTGAAAGCCCTGTGGAACACCCTGGTGCCGCTCTGGGACGACCGCACCTTCTATGACTTCGTCGCCAGCTCCAAGGCCTTCGCCCAGCTCTCCTTCCACCACCGCGAGGTGTTCGGCCAGGTGGGCTTCGGCACCGGCGGCTGGGACTCGGACTTCCCCAACTCCATGCTGGAGATCTTCCGCGTGGTGATGACCGCCTGCGACGACAACCAGCACCTGATCGTCGGCGGTGTGCAGCAGGTACCCATGGGCATCTGGCGCCATGCGCCGGAGCGCTGCGTGCACTGGCCGGCGGGCACCAGCCTGGCGTCGCTACACAACGGCGCGGCGCGGCCGGGGGTCAAGCGCATCGTCCGCGCCGCTGACGGTCGCCTGGCGGTCACCGACACCTGGGGCGACACCCGCCACTACGCCGCCGTGCTCGCCACCTGCCAGACCTGGCTGCTGACCACCCAGATCGAGTGCGAGGAGTCGCTGTTCTCGCAGAAGCTGTGGATGGCCCTGGACCGCACCCGCTACATGCAGTCGTCGAAGACCTTCGTGATGGTTGATCGGCCGTTCTGGAAGGACAAGGACCCGCAGACCGGCCGTGACACCCTGAGCATGACCCTCACCGACCGCCTCACCCGTGGCACCTACCTGTTCGACAACGGCGATGACAAGCCGGGGGTGATCTGCCTGTCCTACTCCTGGATGAGCGACGCCCTGAAGATGCTGCCGCACCCGGTGGAGAAGCGCGTGAAGCTGGCCCTCGACGCGCTGAAGAAGATCTACCCGGACGTGGACATCGCCAGCCACATCATCGGCGACCCGATCACCGTCTCCTGGGAGGCCGACCCGCACTTCCTCGGCGCCTTCAAGGGCGCGCTGCCGGGCCACTACCGCTACAACCAGCGCATGTACGCCCACTTCATGCAGGACGACATGCCCGCCGAACAGCGCGGCATCTTCATCGCAGGCGACGATGTGTCCTGGACGCCGGCCTGGGTCGAAGGCGCGGTGCAGACCTCGCTCAACGCGGTGTGGGGCATCATGCGCCACTTCGGCGGCAGCACCCCGGCGGACAACCCCGGCCCGGGCGACTGCTTCGCCGAACTCGGCCCCATCGCCCTGCCGGACTGACAGGAGAGCCCCATGCGCATCGCCCTCTACCAATGCCCGCCGCTGCCCCTGGACCCGGAGGCCAACCTTGAACGCCTGCACCAACGGGCGGCCGAAACGGCCCGGCATGGGGCGCGATTGCTGATCACGCCGGAGATGTTCCTCAGCGGCTACGACATCGGCCTGGAGGCGGTGCAGCGCCTGGCCCAGCCGGCCGACGGAGACTGGGCAGCACGCATCGCCGGCATCGCCCGGGAGCACGGCATAGCCGTGCTCTACGGCTACCCGGAGCGGGATGACACCGGCGCGCTGTACAACGCGGTGCAACTGATCGATGCCCGGGGCGAACGCCTCGGCCACTACCGCAAGACCCACCTGTTCGGCGAGCTGGACCGGGGCATGTTCAGCGCAGGCGAGGACCTGTCCCCGCTGGTGGAGCTGGAGGGCTGGAAGCTGGGGCTGCTGGTCTGCTACGACGTGGAATTCCCCGAGAACGTGCGCCGCCTGGCCCTGGCCGGCGCAGACGCGGTGCTGGTGCCCACGGCGAACATGGTGCCCTTCGACTTCGTTTGCGAGGTGCTGGTACGCGCCCGCGCCTACGAAAGCCAGTGCTACCTGGCCTACGCCAACTACTGTGGCGCCGAAGGCGAAATCCGCTATTGCGGCCTCTCCAGCGTCAGCGCCCCGGACGGCAGCCTGGCCGCTGTCTGCGGCCGCGAGGAAACCCTGGCCTTCGCCGACCTGCGTCGGGACCTGCTGGAGCGCTCCCGCCAGGCCCTGACCTACCTCAACGACCGCCGCGCCGCCCTCTACGGTCCCCTGGTCTGAAGCGCGCCGGGAGTGATGGGCTTCGCACAGCTCAGCCCATCCTACGGCGACTCCCCAGCATTCCCCGCCTCCTGCTGCGATGGCCACGGCGCAAGGTGAATGGCGCTTTTTCCATCCACCAATCGCGGCTGGGCCCGTGCGCCTCAACCCCGTGGTGACGCCCTCGTAGCCTGGGCTTCAGCCCAGGGAAGCGATGGATCGATGAAGCGCGATCCCCCCTACGCCACGGTCACGTCCGCAGGATGCGGCGAGCTGCGCGAACCGCGTCAGGTCCGCACCAAGAAAAACCGCCCGGGGCAAAGGGCAGGGCCGCCGGGCGGTTGAGAAAAAGGACTCGAGAAGGGAATCAGGTCAGCACGGCGTGGGGACCGGTGAGGTAGTCCAGCAGGCGGAACAGCGTCGGCGCCAAGGCACTGCACTGGGGGTAGCCATCACGGATCGCGGCGGCATCCTCCACCGAGCCCGGTCGCGCCAGGTCCTCCGGACAGGCCAGCAACAAGGCTTCGATGCTCTCCGGGGTGCTTTCCAGGTGGCATTGCAGGGCAATGGCGTGCTCGCGCCAGACGAACCCCTGGTTGGCACAGGCGGCAGAGCCGTAGAGCGGAATCGCGCCATCCGGCAGCCCGAAGGTCTCGCCGTGCCAGTGCAGGGCCAGCAGGCGCTGAGGCAGCATTCGCCCGAGCGGAGAGCGGTCGGCCAGGGGGTTCTTCTCCAGGGGCCACCAGCCGATCTCAACCTCGCCGGGGCGTACCTCGGCGCCCAGCGCTTCGGCCAGCAACTGGCCGCCCAGGCAGATGCCCAGCACGCGCTTTTCGCCCTCCAGCGCCGCACGGATCAGCGCCTTCTCTTCCCGGAGCCAGGGGTAGAGCGCCTCGTCGTGCACGCTCATCGGGCCACCGAGCACCACCAGCAGGTCGAAGTCCTCCAGCGCGGGCAGGCGACCATCGGCGTGGAGGGGGTAGATCCGCGCCTGTGCGGCGCGCAGCTCCAGCCACTGGGCGATACGCCCGGGGCCTTCGAAGGGGACGTGCTGAAGGATGGCGACACGCATGTCAGGCGATCTCCGGTTCTTTGCTGCGGGCCAGGGAAAGCGCGCGGTTGAGGCGTTTGAGCATTTCGTCGACGTTGGCGAGGCTGACGTTCAGCGCCGGGGTGAAGCGCAGGCAGTCGGCCTGGGGCGCGTTGATCAGCAACCCGTCCTCCAGCGCCTGGCGGGCCACCCGCGTGGCCGACTGGTGGATCAGCGGCATGCCCACCATCAGCCCATGACCACGCAGGGGACCGTGGCCGTGGCGGCGCGCCACCCGGGCGAGCCCCTCGCGCAGGTGCTGGGACACCTCGCGCACCTGTTCGAGAAAGCCGGGCTCCAGCACGGTCTTCAGCACCGCCAGCCCCGCAGCGGTCATCAAGGCATTGCCATGGTAGGTGCCGCCCTGCTCGCCGGGTTCGAAACAGCAGGCATTGCCCCGGGCCAGCAGCGCGGCCAGGGGTACACCGCCGCCCAGCCCCTTGCCGAGGGTGATGACGTCGGCACGGATGCCATACAGCTCCTCGGCCAGCAGGGTGCCGCAGCGGCCGACGCCGGTCTGCACCTCGTCAAGGATCAGCAGCACGCCCCTGGCACGGCACAGGCGCTCGGCGCCCTGCAGGTAGTCGAGGGTGGCGGGGATGACTCCGGCCTCGCCCTGGACCGGCTCCAGCATGACGGCCACGGTCTCGTCGTCGACGGCGGCTTCGAGGGCCTCCAGGTCGTTGTAGGGCACCTTGGTGAAGCCCGGCAGCTTGGGCTCGAACAGGTGCTCGAAGGCCGGCTTGCCGGAGGCCGACATGGTGGCCAGGGTGCGTCCGTGGAAGCTGTTGCAGGCGGTGACGATGCGGTAGGCGCCGCCCCGGTGCACCTGGCCCCATTTGCGCGCCAGCTTGATGGCGCCTTCGTTGGCCTCGGCGCCGCTGTTGAGGAAGTAGACCTGGTCGCTGTCGGTGGCCTGGCACAGGCGCGAGGCCAGCTTGAGCAGGCTGCGGTTGTAATACGCCGGTCCGGGGTTGATCACCGCTTCGGCCTGGCGCCGCAGGGCGTCTACCACGACGCTGGGGCTGTGGCCGAGGCTGTTCACCGCCCAGCCCTGGGTGAAGTCCAGGTAGGCGCGACCGTCGGCATCCCAGAGCCAGGAGCCCTGGCCGCGGACGAAGACCTGTTCGGGACGCTCCACGGTCTTCATCAGGCGCATGCCGGCGAGCGGGTCACGCATGGTCGGGTACCTCTTCATGGCGGTATTCGATGCCCAGCAGGCGCAACCCTTCCGGACCCTGTTCGAGGATGCGGCGCAGCTCGCGGCGGCGCTCGATGTGCAGGCTGAAGCCCTCTTCTCGGGGGAAACGGGCGCGCAGCTCGCGGGTCACCTCGACGTAGCGGGCCTGGTTGACCGACAGCTCCGCCAGCAGCACCTGGTCGCGGCGCAGGCCGATGCGGTAGTCGCTCATGCCCGCATCCCCTCCAGCGGCAGCCCTTGCAGGCGGGCGCTCCAGTCCTCCACCACGCCGGTGGCGAGGCGGCGGGCGGCGGTGTCGCGCCAGCGGGAGGAGAGTGCCGAGCATTGCTGCAGCTGCTGCAGGCCGGCGTGCTCCAGCGGGTAGTGGAAGTAGCTCTGGATGGCGTGGGCTACGGTCAGGCCCGGGTAGGAGCGCTGGACCAGTTCCAGGGTGCTGTCGAGGCTGACGAAGCCGGGGCGCAGCACGCGGTAGAACCAGCCGCAACGGCCGGTCTCCTGCACCTGCTCCGGCAGCGCCGGGATGCCCCAGCGACGGCTCAGGCGATAGCACGGCGAGCGCGGCTGGCTGACCTGCAGCAGGGCGCCGCCCCAGCGGAAGATGTCGCCGATGCACACCTGGTCCTCGGTGAGGCCGTAGGTGGAAAGGTTCTCGCCGAAGCTCGGCGCCTTCCAGGCCAGGTGGCGGTAATGCTTGCGCCAGTAGCGGTAGTGCTCGGCCGGGTAATGGTGCAGGGCGCGCTCGGGGCCACCGTGGAAACGCTGGTCGCCCTGCTCGTCGCTGCCGAGCCCCTGGGGCCACAGCCACAGCCGGTGGTTCACCGGCTGCTTGTCGACCGCGCTGCTGAGCCCACCGCCGATATCTTCGGCTTTGCCTATGAAAACGCCTTGCACTACGATCCCGGACATTCGCCCTCTCCAGCGCGAGATACAGTCTCTGTGCTGCTTAGGCTAGGTGCTTCGGGGTTGCCGGGCCATTTCGATTTTCCAGCTTTATCGATAAGCAGGGCTTATGGATTTTCGCCAGCTTCGCTACTTCGTCGCGCTCTATGAAGAAGGCCATGTGGGCCGGGCAGCCGAGCGCCTGAGCCTGTCCCAGCCGGCGCTTTCCCAGCAGATCCGCCAACTGGAACAGGGGCTGGACGTAAGCCTGTTCCAGCGCAGCGGCAAGCGCCTGCTGCCAACCCTCGCCGCCCACACGCTGTACAGCCATGCGCTACCGCTGCTGGATGGCCTGGAACGTGCCCGCGAAGCGCTGCGCGGGTTCCGCGGCCAGGCACCGCGCAGCCTGGCCATCGGCGTGCTGCAGACGGTCAACGCCAGCCTAGTGCCGCTGCTGCTGGAGCGGCTGCGGGAGGCCCAGCCGCAGTTGGTGGTGCAGATCTACGAGCTGTCCGGGCTGGACATCGAGCGGCGCCTGCTGACGGGGACCCTGGACATCGGCATCGGCTTCCTGCCACCGCGACAGCCCGGCCTGCACAGCCGGCTGCTCTACGAAGACGAGCTGCAACTGGTGATCCCCACGGAGCACCCGTTGCGGGAGTTCAAGAAGGTATCGCTGAGCCAGGCGGCGGAACTGCCGATGCTGCTGTTGGGCGAGGAGTTCCGCGTGCGGCAGATCTGGCAGGAGCAACTGGCGTTGATCGGCCGCCGGCCCAACGTGCAGGCGGAGCTGAACCAGATGGCCGGCATCCTCGACAGCCTGCCCCATACCCAGCTGGCCACCGTGCTACCCGGACGGGCACGGCAGATGCACGCCAACCAGTACCTGCTGTGGAAGCCCCTGAGCGAACCGCGCGTGCCGCTGAAGGTGGGGCTGGTATTCCGCGATGCCCAGCGCCAGCAGGCCACCCTGGAACTGCTGCACAGCCTGCTGGAGAAAGTCCCGGCGCCGCCCTGGGAAGGCGTTTGAACGCGCAAAAGAAAAACCCCGCCGAAGCGGGGTTTCTGCAGACTTGTTTCCCTGACATCCCTGATCAACCGCCATCCTGGCGGAGAATCCACTGCATCCGTGTTTTTCAGTGCGCTTCCTGCGCGGCGTCCTATGGCGTGTAGATTAGTGAGGCCTACCAAGCGGCGATAGCAGCTATAGCCGTCAGATCTTGTAAGCATTCTCTTACATGACCCTACAAATGGTGCGCCCATCACATTCAATCGATTCATACGGGGCAATTTGCGAACCCAAGCAAGCGATCGCTTGGTTTTGTCTTGGCAAAACCCACTTGCTAGACTCCACCAGTCCCGAATAACAACAAGCCCTACAAGGGGCGTCACCCTGGGTCATCACCATGCGCGTCGTTGCGATAGCCCTCTCCCTGGCAGCCCTTGCCGTCTCCAGCCCACTGTTTGCCGGTGGCCAGAATCGATTGCCAGACCCCAAGGCCGCGATCCGCGAGGCCTTCTGGAAACAGCTCTACGCCGGCCCCGACACCACGCTCTATTGCGGCAAGCCCTTCCAGGGCGAAAGCGGCCTGTTGGCGGCCAGCCCGGTCTACGCCATCAAGCAGATCAAGAGCGCCCTGCGCTGCGTGACCGACGCCCAGTGCCGCGAGGCGAACCCGCAGTACCCCTACATGCTGGCCGACCTGCACAACCTCTACCCCGAGCTGGCACGGGTGGAACTGGCGCGACGCAACGCGCTGTTCGGCGTGGTGGGTGACGCCGCCTCCGCGCGCACCATCGATGACTGCCCGCTGAAGAGCAGCTTCCAGCTGATGGAGCCGAGGGACGAAGCCAAGGGCAACGTCGCCCGCGCCATCTTCTATATGCATGTGGAGTACGGCCTGCCCATCGTCGGCCAGGTGCAGGTCTTCAAGCAGTGGCACCGCCAGGACCCGCCCGACGCCGCCGAGCGCGCCCGCAACGACCGCATCGCCGCCCTGCAGGGCACGCGCAATCGCTTCATCGATGACCCGGCGCTGGTGGACAAACTGATTCCCCAATGAATGAAAAAGCCCCGCCAAGGCGGGGCTTCTTCATTCACGCTGCGCCTTAGAACTGCGCGGCGTCCAGCAGGTAGAGCGAGTCGCTGCCGGCCTTGACCGAGGCGGTCAGGGAGTGGATGCGCGGCAGCAGGCGGGCGAAGTAGAAGCGCGCGGTGCCGAGCTTGCTGGCGTAGAACTCGTCCTGGCCTTCCTTGCCCAGGGAGGCGCGGGCCATCAGCGCCCACATGTAGGCATAGGCGGTGTAGCCGAAGACCTGGAGGTACTCCACGGAAGCGGCGCCGATCTCGTTGGGGTTGGTCTTGGCGCGCTCCAGCAGCCAGGCGGTAAGGTCGTCCAGGTTGGCGATGGCGGCCTTCAGCGGCTCGGTGAACTCGGCCAGTTCGGCCGACGCGCCGCTGGCGAAGGCCTTCACCTCGTCGGCGAAGTGCTTGTAGAACGCACCGCCGCTGCCCACCACCTTGCGGCCGGCGAGGTCCAGGGCCTGGATGCCGTTGGTGCCTTCGTAGATCTGGGTGATGCGGCAGTCGCGTACCAGTTGCTCCTGGCCCCACTCGCGGATGAAGCCGTGGCCGCCGAAGACCTGCTGGCCGTGGACGGTGGTTTCCAGGCCGAGGTCGGTCAGGAAGGCCTTGGCCACCGGGGTGAGCAGGGCGACCAGTTCCTCGGCGCGCTTGCGCACGACCGGGTCCTCGCTGTACTTGGCGGTGTCCAGTTGCAGGGCCACGTAGCTGGAGAACGCACGGCCACCTTCGTTGAAGGCCTTCATGGTCAGCAGCATGCGGCGCACGTCCGGGTGGACGATGATCGGGTCGGCGGCCTTGTCCTTGGCGACCGGGCCGGTCGGGGCGCGGCTCTGGATACGCTCGCGGGCGTATTCGATGGCGCTCTGGTAGGAACGCTCGCCGGTGGCCAGGCCCTGGATGCCGACGCCCAGGCGCTCGTAGTTCATCATGGTGAACATCGCGGCCAGGCCCTTGTTCGGTGCATCGACGATCCAGCCGGTGGCGCCGTCGAAGTTCATCACGCAGGTGGCGGAGGCCTTGATGCCCATCTTGTGCTCGATGGAGCCGCAGGACAGGCTGTTCTTCTCGCCCAGGGAGCCATCTTCGTTCACCAGCACCTTGGGCACCAGGAACAGGGAGATGCCCTTGGGACCGGCCGGTGCGTCGGGGAGCTTGGCGAGCACCAGGTGGATGATGTTCTCGGTCAGGTCGTGCTCGCCACCGGTGATGAAGATCTTGGTGCCGGTGATCTTGAAGCTGCCGTCGGCCTGGGGTTCGGCCTTGGTGCGGATGATGCCGAGGTCGGTACCGGCATGGGGCTCGGTGAGGCACATGGAGCCTGCCCAGGTGCCGGCGTACATGTTCGGCAGGTACTTCTGCTTCAGCTCTTCGCTGGCGTGGGCGTTGATGGAGAGGCAGGCACCGGCGGTCAGCATCGGGTAGAGGCCGAAGGACAGGTTGGCGGAGTTCACCATCTCTTCCACCTGGGCGGAGATGACCTTGGGCATGCCCATGCCACCGAACACCGGGTCGCCACCGACGCCAACCCAGCCGCCTTCGGCGTAGGTGCGGTAGGCCTCGGGGAAGCCGGCCGGGGTGCTCACGCGGCCGTCGTTCCACTGGCAACCTTCTTCGTCGCCGGAACGGTTCAGCGGTGCGATGACGCCGCTGGTGACCTTGCCGGCCTCTTCCAGGATCGCCGACGCGGTATCGGCATCGACCACCTCGGCCAGGGCTGGCATTTCGGACCAGAGCTTGGCGACGTCGAAGACTTCATTGAGGACGAAGCGCATATCGCGCAGGGGCGCTTTGTAGTCAGCCATGTGCAAACCTCGCAGGAACTCTCAGGTGGCCGGTCAGGCCGGTTTCACGGAACAGGCCGGCAGTGTATCCGAACAACTCGACAGACACATAGGGTCAGTGCGTGACCAGATAAAATAGATCAGTCACCCAGCTTGACCCTTGTGAAAAGGCCCGCACGCGGCGGGCCCGGTCGTTCTGACGATAGGCCGTCAGAGGGCGAACTGCTCGGCGGAGAGGGCCATCAGGCAGTCGCTGCCGGCTTCCGCGGCGGCCTTGTGGGCGGCGGTACGGGGCAGCAGGCGCTTGAAGTAGAAGTCGCAGGTGAGCAGCTTCGCTTCGTAGAAGGCGGCTTCGCCGGTGCCGGCGTCCAGCTGTTGGCGAGCGACCACCGCCATCTGCAGCCAGAAGTAGGCCAGCACGATGTAGCCGCTGTACATCAGGTAGTCCACGGAGGCGGCGCCGACTTCGTCGGGGTTCTTCATCGCCGCCATGCCGATGCGCTGGGTCAGTTCGCCCCACTGGCGGTTGAGGTCGGCCAGTTGCGCCACCTGGGCCTTGAGTTGCGGGTGCTCGGCCTGGGCCTGGCAGAACTGGTGGACACGCTTGGTGAAGCCCATCAGCAGCTTGCCCTGGCTGCCCAGGACCTTGCGGCCCAGCAGGTCGAGGGCCTGGATGCCGTTGGTGCCCTCGTAGATGGGGGCGATGCGGCAGTCGCGCACCAGTTGCTCCATGCCCCACTCGCGGATGTAGCCGTGGCCGCCGAACACCTGCATGCCGAGGTTGGTGGCTTCGAGGCCGGTCTCGGTCATGAAGGCCTTGCAGATGGGGGTGAGGAAGGCCAGCAGGTTCTCGGCCTGCTCGCGCTCTTCGGCGCTTTCGGCGCCGTGGGCGATGTCCAGTTGCTGGGCCGTGAAGTACGCCAGGGCGCGGTTGCCCTCGTTGAAGGCGCGCATGGTCAGCAGCATGCGGCGTACGTCCGGGTGGACGATGATCGGGTCGGCAGGCTTGTCCGGCGCCTTGGGCCCGGTCAGGGCGCGCATCTGCAGGCGTTCGGTGGCGTAGCGCACGGCGCCCTGGTAGCTGGCCTCGCCGAGGCAGAGGCCCTGCATGCCGGTGCCCAGGCGGGCGTGGTTCATCATGGTGAACATGCAGTTCAGGCCCTTGTTGGCCTCGCCGATGAGGAAGCCGGTGGCGCTGTCGAAGTTCATCACGCAGGTGGCGGATGCCTTGATGCCCATCTTGTGTTCGATGGAGCCGCAGGACACGGCGTTGCGCTCGCCGATGCCGTCTCCCCGGGGCAGGAACTTGGGCACGATGAACAGGGAGATGCCCTTGGTGCCGGCGGGGGCGTCGGGCAGCTTGGCCAGGACGAGGTGAACGATGTTCTCGCTCATGTCGTGCTCGCCGGCGGAGATGAAGATCTTGGTGCCGGAGATGGCGTAGCTGCCATCGGCCTGGGGCACGGCGCGGGTCTTGATGATGCCGAGGTCGGTGCCGCAGTGGGGCTCGGTCAGGCACATGGTGCCGGTCCAGCGGCCTTCAGTGAGGCGGGTCAGGTAGGTCTGCTTCTGTTCTTCGCTGCCGTGGGCATGGATGGCGGACATGGCGCCATGGGTCAGGCCCGGGTACATGGCCCAGGACTGGTTGGCGGAGGCGACCATCTCGCTGACGATCAGCCCGAGGGAGTGCGGCAGGCCCTGGCCACCGTAGGTGGGATCGGCGGAGAGACCGTTCCAGCCGCCCTCGACGTACTGGGCGAAGGCTTCCTTGAAGCCCTTGGGCGTGGTGACCACGCCATCCTTCCACTGGCATTCCTCTTCGTCACCGGAGCGGTTCAGCGGCGAGAGCACCTGCTCGCAGAACTTGGCGCCTTCTTCGAGGATTGCGGCGACCATGTCGGGGCTGGCATCACTGGCGCCAATGGCGGTGTAGGTGGCGGGGAAGTCGAACAGCTCGTCGGTGAGGAAGCGCATGTCGCGCAGGGGGGCCTTGTACTCGGGCATGGCAGGGTCTCCTTGGCTGCGCCAGGCTCGGCGCCAATCCTGCGGACCCTAAAGGCTGGGCACCCCCTCGACAACGACGCTGCGGGCGCTGAATGCAGCGCCATAACCGGCCGTTCAGGTGGCCGTCTGGCGCACCCGCACGGCGCCCCGGCGCGCCTGGCCGTGGAGGAAGACGCGGTTGCGCCCGGCGCTCTTGGCGCTGTACAGCGCCTGGTCGGCGGCCTTGATCACCTCTTCCGGGGTGCGCTGCTCGGCGTCGCGTTCGGCCACGCCGATGCTGATGGTCACCGAGACGCTCTGGGCCGCCGCCGCACCGCGCTTGGCGCGGCCCTGCTGGTCGTTCTTAGGCCGGCTGTCGCGGTCACGCAGGTGCAGGGCATAACGCTCGATGGCCTCGCGCACGGCCTCCAGGTGGGGCTGGCATTCCTCCATGCTCTTGCCGGCGAAGACGATGGTGAATTCCTCGCCGCCGTAGCGGTAGGCCTTGCCGCCCCCGCCGACCCGCCGCAGTTGGCTGGCGACCATGCGCAGCACCTGGTCGCCGACGTCGTGGCCGTAGGTGTCGTTGAACTTCTTGAAGTGGTCCACGTCGGTCATGGCCAGCACGTAGTTGCGCCCCAACCGCTGCAGCCGTTCGTTGAGCGCGCGACGCCCCGGCAGGCCGGTCAGTTCGTCGCGGAAGGCCATCTGGTAGGCCTCGTGGGCCACCGAGGCGGTCAGGGCGAGCATGGTCAGGCTGGTCATCGCATGCAGGGCGTGGGGCAGGATGAACACCTTCGGCAGCATCCACCAGAGCCCCGCCAGGGCGATCACCTGGGCGGCGTGCTGCGGCCGGGGCTGGCGCAGGTAGGCGATGCCGAGGGCCAGCAGGGCGATGACGAAGGCGAAGTAGGAGAGCTGCACCAGGCTCATCCAGCTGCCGTGCAGCAGCGGCCAGCGCACGGGGGTGACGAAGGCCAGCATCGCCTCCGGGTAGCTCCGCCCCAGGGCCATGACCACGCCGAGGGTGGCCAGCAGGACGGCGCTGCGGGCGACGAAGTCCTGCAGCAGGTGGGTGCGCTCCTGCCAGCAGCCGAACAGGCCGAACAGCAGCGGCAGCACCAGGCTGGTGAGGTGGAAGACCAGGGCCGCATCCTCCCGCACCACGCGCTCGGCCTGGAAGTAGTCGACCTGGGTGTCCAGCAGGTAGTAGCCGATGTAGATCGAGGCCAGCAGGAAGAGCTGGCGAAGGCGCCCATAGGCGGCGCAGAACGAGCCGCCGAGCAACAGCAGCAGGGTGGGCAGGACGTTGAACAGGGAGACGAAGAACTCGTTCATGTCCGCCAGGGTCCCCGCCACCGCACCGCCGAGCACCAGGGCCAGCGGCGGCAGGAAATGGCTGAAGCGGAATGACGGGAGTGTCCGCACGCGTCTGGGTCCGACTGGTTGGAAAGCAGGCCATATGATGGCACTTCCGCCGATCACTGGCACTCAGCCGGACGACGCACGGTGCCCGGCAGGGGACCGGAAATGAAGAAGCCCGCCGAAAGGCGGGCTCCTTCTAGACACGCAGAACTCAGTAGCCCAGGGCGAAGTCTTCCTCGGCCAGGTCCATGAGGTTGCTGGCGCCGGACAGCATGGTTTCCACGTGGGTGCGGGTACGCGGCAGGATGCGCTTGAAGTAGAAGCGCGCGGTCTGCAGCTTGGCCTTGTAGAAGGCGGCGTCGCCTTCGCCGGCAGCCAGTTTCTCGGCAGCCAGGCGAGCCATGTCGGCCCAGAAGTAGGCCAGGCAGGCGTAGCCGGAGTACATCAGGTAGTCCACCGAAGCGGCACCGACTTCCTCGCGGTCCTTCATGGCGGCCATGCCGACCTTCATGGTGACCTCGCCCCACTCCTTGTTCAGCTTGGCCAGCGGCTCGACGAATTCCTTGACGGCTTCGTTGCTCTCGTTGGCCTGGCAGAACTTGTGGACGATCTTGGTGAAGCCCTTCAGCGCTTCGCCCTGGGTCATGAGGATCTTGCGGCCCAGCAGGTCGAGCGCCTGAACGCCGGTGGTGCCCTCGTACATCATGGAGATGCGGCAGTCACGCAGGTTCTGCTCCATGCCCCACTCGCTGATGAAGCCGTGGCCACCGTAGATCTGCATGCCGTGGGAGGCGGCTTCGAAGCCGACTTCGGTCATGAAGGCCTTGGCGATGGGGGTCAGGAAAGCCAGCAGGGAGTCGGCGGCTTTCTTCTCTTCCTCGTCCTGGCTGTACTTGACGATGTCCACCTGCTTGGCGGTGAAGTACACCATGGCGCGGTTGCCTTCGGCGAAGGCCTTCATGGTCAGCAGCATGCGACGCACGTCCGGGTGGACGATGATCGGGTCAGCGGCCTTGTCCGGCGCTTTCGGGCCGGTCAGGGAACGCATCTGCAGACGCTCGCGGGCGTACTTGATGCCACCCTGGAAACCGATCTCGGCGTGGGCCAGGCCTTGCAGCGCGGTACCCAGGCGAGCGGTGTTCATGAAGGTGAACATGCAGTTCAGGCCCTTGTTCGCCGGGCCGATCAGGAAGCCGGTGGCGCCGTCGAAGTTCATCACGCAGGTGGCGTTGCCGTGGATGCCCATCTTGTGCTCGATGGAGCCACAGGTCACGGCGTTGCGCGCACCGACGCCGCCTTCGGCGGTCGGCATGAACTTCGGCACGATGAACAGGGAGATGCCCTTGGTGCCCGCAGGGGCGTCGGGCAGGCGGGCCAGCACGATGTGGACGATGTTGTCGGCCATGTCGTGTTCGCCAGCGGAGATGAAGATCTTGGTGCCGGACACCTTGTAGGTGCCATCGGCCTGGGGCTCGGCCTTGGTGCGCAGCATGCCCAGGTCGGTGCCGCAGTGCGGCTCGGTCAGGCACATGGTGCCGGTCCACTCACCGGAAACCAGCTTGGTCAGGTAGGTGTGCTTCTGCTCGTCGGTGCCGTGCTGCTCGATGGTGTTCATCGCGCCGTGGGACAGGCCGGGGTACATGCCCCACGCCCAGTTGGCCTCACCGACCATCTCGCTGATGGCCAGGCCCAGGGACTCCGGCAGGCCTTGGCCACCGTGCTCGACGTTGTGGGCCAGGCTCGGCCAGCCGCCTTCGACGAACTGCTTGTAGGCTTCCTTGAAACCGGTCGGGGTCTTAACGCCCTCGGCGGACCAGGTGCAGCCTTCGGTATCACCGACGCGGTTCAGCGGAGCGATCACCTGCTCACAGAACTTGGCGCCTTCCTCGAGGATGGCGTCGACCATGTCCGGGGTGGCGTCCTGGCAGCCAGGCAGGCTCTGATAGTGCGCTTCGTAGCCAAGCAGTTCATCGCGAACGAAGCGGATATCACGCAAGGGGGCCTTGTAATCAGGCATAGCGGTAAACCTCTACGGTGGTTCCTAGTTAGGTGACCGGTGAATCGGTCGCTTACAACTTCACGGTAGTCGTTGCCGGCTGCAGGGTGCCGCCCGCAATCAAACAGGTGTTTGAAACATACGTTTCGCACAGACCCTTGTCAAGCATCCACGCGGTGCCGTCAGGCACGGGTGTCCAGCAAGGGCGGGCTCTGTTCCGTTTGGGCAATTTGTGCGTAGAGACTCAGGTCGCTGGGGGCATTGGCCGTGCTGAAGGGCTGCGTCGCGTTGGCGGCGCGCCCACCGTTTGCCTCCTCCAGGCGCAGCCGGGCGAGCTCAACCCGAGCCTCGGCGGCATGGCCGGCAGCCCGTGCCGCCACCTGGCGGTCCTGTGCGGACGGGTCGGCAGGTGCGAGGGCCGCACGCTGCACGATGTCCATCTTGACGAGGGTGGCCTCGGGGTCATTGGCCACCGGGCTGGCATCGATGCTGACTTCACCACTGACCGCATAGTCGAGGCCGTCGGGGCCGCGTTCGAAGTCATAGCTGGGGGCGCTGGCATAGCGGCCACCCACCGAGGCATGTGCCTGCTCGTGGGCACGGACCTTGCGATCGGTGCTGACCAGTTCGGCGACACGCTGCTGGTCTTCCTGGCTCAGCTCGGTGCTTTTGCTGGATGAACCCTGCTCAGACGAACGTGAAGAGGTGCCAGAAGAACGATTGGGGGTTTCGAGGGCAGTCGATGGAGAAGCCCCCACCGCCCCTGCCGACGCACGGGAGCGCGTGATGCTGACGAGAGGATCGAGAGCCAGACTGCCGATCCGCATAAGACCCTCCGCGCCTGAGCCCGCTCACCGGCCTCTGCCGCGAAGATGGGAGAGAGAGCGGGGATCAGGCCTTGGTGTCGACCAGCGTGCCGAGCACGTCGTCGGCTGTTTTCACGACCTTGGCACCTGCCAGGGCCTGGTACTTGCCGACGTCCAGGTCCACCAGGTTGGAAGCCAGGTCGGCGTTGCTGCGGTCATCCGAATCACCATCGGTACGCGCAGCCTGGGTATCGGTCGAACGCTGGACCGGCGCGCTGGCGATATCCGACGCGGCCTTGTCGATACGCTGCTGACCGGACTGCAAGGCGTTGAGCCCGTAGCTGAATGCACTGCCTGAGATTTCCATCGTCAACCTCGAACCTAGGGAACCACGACGTAATTGAAGCAGATGCCGTTTAAAAAACGTACAAACAAAACGCGATGGACGACCGACGGCTTATAGCGGCCGCTTCAGCGGATGCAGGTCCAGATGCGCGGCGACGGCCTCGGCTGACGGCACCTCAAGGCGTGGCACGCGCCCAAGGCACGGCGCCGGCAGGCGCTCGGCGAGGGTCGCGAGGTTCTCCTCCAGCCGCGAAGTGGCCGGGTCGACGATGTTGGCCACCCAGCCCGCCAGCACCAGGCCGTCCCGCTGGATCGCCTCGGCACTCAGTACGGCGTGGTTGATGCACCCCAGGCGCACGCCCACCACCAGGATGACCGGCAGGCCCAGGCGCACCGCCAGGTCAGACAGGTTCTCCCCACCCGCCAGGGGCACGCGCCAGCCACCGGCCCCCTCCACCAAAGTGAAGTCGGCGTTGCGCGCCAGTACAGCGTTGACCGGCCCGGCCAGCGCTTCGACATCCAGCTGCACCCCCGCCTCACGTGCCGCCAGATGCGGGGCGATGGCCGGTTCGAAGGCGAAGGGATTCACCTCCTCATAACGCAGCGGCAGGCTGCAGCCCGCCAGCAGGCCGAGGGCATCGCTGTTGCGCAGCCCCTCGGCGGTCCGTTCGCAGCCGGAAGCCACCGGCTTGGCGGCGGCGGTGCTCAGCCCGGCATTGCGGGCGGCCCGGAGCAGGCCGCAGGCGATGGTGGTCTTGCCGATCTCGGTGTCGGTCCCGGTGATGAAAAAGGCAGCGCCCATTCAGGTCTCCTTGCATAGCAGGCCGTGGACGACCTGGTAGGTCGCCGGCAACCCCAGGGCCTCGCGCCGCTGTTCGTAGGCATCGACCAGCGCCCGCATGCGGGCTCGCCCGGTCAGGCCGCCGGGGCGCCCGGGGTTGAGGTTGTGAGCCCCCAGCGCCTTCAGCTCGTGGGTCAGCTGGCGCAGGTCGGGGAAGTGCAGCACGTGGGGGCGGCGCTCCAGTTGCAGCACCTGCAACCCGCTGTCGGCGCACAGCGCCTGGTAGTGGGTGAAGGCACGGAAGCGGTTCACATGGGTGAAGCCGTCCACCTCGCGCCAGCTGTCGCGCAGCTCCTGCAGGGTGCCGACGCAGAGGCTGCTGAACACCAGCAGGCCACCGGGGCGAAGCACCCGCCGCGCCTCCGCCAGCACCGCCGGGAAGTCCTCGCACCACTGCACGGCCAGGCTGCTGAACACCAGGTCCAGGCCGGCATCGGCCAGCGGCAGGTGCTCGGCGTCACCGGCGATGAAATGTGCCGCCCCACCCAACGGGCGAGCGTGCTGGAGCATGCCCTCGGCCAGGTCCAGGGCCAGGCCCTGGGCACGGGGGAAGCGCTCCGCCAATTGGCGGGAGAAGTGCCCCGTCCCGCAGCCCAGGTCGAGCCAGCGCTGCGGTTCGAAGCCATCCGGCAGGCTCGCCAGCAGGTCGGCACCGACCTGGCGCTGCAGACCGGCCACGGCGTCGTAGCTGGCGGCGGCGCGGGAGAAGGACGCCGCCACCTGGCGCTTGTCCGGCAGGCCGGGCACGGGTGGTACGGGGAATTCAGACATCGTCACCTTCGAACATGAATGCCAGCATCGCCGCCGCAACGGCATCCGCGCACTCCACCGGCAAGCCGTGGCTGGCCTCGGGGATCACCGACACCTCCACGTCCGGCAACTCCTCCAGCAGGGCATCGGCCGCCGAGGCGGGCACCAGGGTGTCGCGCCCGGCGAACAGGTGCAGCTGCGGCCCGGTGAAGCGGCCCAGGGCCACGCGGGTATCCAGCTCGGCCAGCAGCTGCAGGCCGGCCACGAGGATCGTCGGCTCGGTGGCGGGCTGCGTCACCTGCAGCTGCCGCGCCAAAGTGCGCGGGTCCCGCGCGCCCTGGCTGACCAGCAGGCGGAAGCGCTTGAGGGTCAGCTCCGGGTCGAGCCCGAAAGCTTCCTGGAAGTCGCCGAACACATCGGCGCGCATGGCGCTCGGCCAATCGTCGCGGGCGCGGAAGCAGGCATTGGCGGCCAGCCCGATCAGGCCCCGGCAGTGCGTATCCCGCCGCGCGGCCAGTTCGGCGGCCAGCATGCCGCCCAGGGACCAGCCCGCCAGCCAGCTGTCGCCGGGCAGGCGCGCATCCAGCTCGTCGAGCCAGGCGGCCGGGTCGTCCAGCTCCGGCAACGGCTGGATCTGCACCGCCAGGTGCGGGGCGCGCTCGGCCAGGGCGTCGCGCAGGGGTTCGAGTGCAGCCGGGCCCAGGGCCCAGCCGGGGATGAGGATCAGTCGGTCACGCATCGGGTTGTCCTTCTTCGGCCAGCAGCTTCCAGCTTTCGGACAACGCCACCAGCAGTCGTTCCACCTGCGCCTCGCTGTGGGCGGCACTGAGCGTCACCCGCAGGCGCGCGGCACCGACCGGCACCGTGGGTGGGCGGATAGCCCCGACCAGCAGCCCGCGCTTGCGCAGCAGGGCCGACAGCCGCAGCGCACGGGCGCTGTCACCCACCAAGATCGGCTGGATCGGCGTGGGGCTGTCCATCAGGTCCAGGCCGATCTCGGCGGCGCCCTCGCGGAAGCGGCGGATCAGCGCATCCAGGTGCTCGCGGCGCCAATGCTCGCGCTGCAGCAACTCCAGGCTCTTCAGGGTCGCGCAGGCCACCGCCGGCGGCTGGCTGGTGGTGTAGATGTAGGGTCGGGCGAACTGGATCAGGCTCTCGATCAGGTCGTCGCTGCCGGCCACGAAGGCACCGGCGGTGCCGAAGCCCTTGCCCAAGGTGCCCACCAGCACGGGCACGTCCTCCAGGCCCAGGCCGAAGTGCTCGACGATGCCACCGCCCTGGGCGCCAAGGGGCCCGAAGCCGTGGGCGTCGTCCACCATCACCCAGGCGCCCCGGGCTCGGGCCGCGGCACACAGGCCGGGCAGGTCGGCCAGGTCACCGTCCATGCTGAACACGCCGTCGGTCACCACCAGGGTGTTGCCCTCGGCCTTGTCCAACCGGCCCTCCAGGCTGGCGACGTCGTTGTGCAGGTAGCGGGAGAAGCGCGCCCCGGAGAGCAGCCCGGCGTCCAGCAGCGACGCGTGGTTGAGACGGTCCTCCAGCACGGTGTCGCCCTTGCCCACCAACGCAGTGACGGCGCCCAGGTTGGCCATGTAGCCGGTGGAGAACAGCAGCGCCCGCGGCCGCCCGGTGAACTCGGCCAGGGCCAGTTCCAGATCGTGGTGCGGGCCGCTGTGGCCGATCACTAGGTGCGAGGCGCCGCCGCCCGCGCCCCAGCGCTCGACACCGCGCATGAAGGCGGCCTTCACCTCGGGGTGGTCGGCCAGGCCCAGGTAGTCGTTGGAACAGAAGGCCAGCATCGGCCGGCCATCCACCACCACCTCGGGCCCCTGGGGCGTTTCCAGCAGCGGACGTTGGCGGTAGAGGTTTTCCGCACGGCGGGCGGCAAGGCGGGAGGCGAGATCGAAAGGCATCGCAATGGCTCACCGGCAGCGGGCAGGCGGCCTACGGCGGCGCACCTGCCTTACGGGGAATGGGGTGGCGGGCGCAAGCACCCGCCACCGGGCGAACGTCAGGCCGAGGCAGCGTTGTAGAACAGCTGCGAGTCGCGCTGCTCTACCAGGGCCTGCTCGATGGCGGCCTGGTGCACCTCGTCGGCGTGTTCCTCGCGCTCCTCGGGCTTGATGCCGAGGCGGGCGAACAGCTGCATGTCCTTGTCTGCCTGGGGGTTGCCGGTGGTCAGCAGCTTCTCGCCGTAGAAGATCGAGTTGGCGCCGGCCATGAAGGCCAGGGCCTGCATCTGGTCGTTCATCTGCTCACGCCCGGCGGACAGCCGCACGTGGGACTGGGGCATCATGATCCGCGCCACCGCCAGGGTGCGAATGAAGTCGAACGGGTCGACGTCCTGTTCCTCGGCCAGGGGCGTGCCCTTGACCTTCACCAGCATGTTGATCGGCACCGACTCGGGGTGTTCCGGCAGGTTGGCCAGCTGGATCAGCAGGCCGGCGCGGTCGTCCAGCGACTCGCCCATGCCTAGGATGCCGCCGGAGCAGATCTTCATCCCCGCTTCGCGCACGTAAGCCAGGGTCTGCAGGCGCTCGCTGTAGGTGCGGGTGGTGATGATGTTGCCGTAGAACTCCGGCGAGGTATCCAGGTTGTGGTTGTAGTAGTCCAGGCCGGCATCAGCCAGCGCCCGGGTCTGCTCCTGGTCCAGGCGGCCGAGGGTCATGCAGGTCTCCAGGCCGAGCTTCTTCACGCCCTTCACCATCTCCAGCACGTAGGGCATGTCCTTGGCCGAGGGGTGCTTCCACGCCGCGCCCATGCAGAAGCGGGTCGAGCCGATGGCCTTGGCCTCGGCGGCCGCCTCCAGCACCTTCTGCACCTCCATCAGCTTTTCCTTGTCCAGGCCGGTGTTGTAGTGGCCGGACTGCGGGCAGTACTTGCAGTCTTCCGGGCAGGCGCCGGTCTTGATGGAGAGCAGGGTGGAGACCTGAACGCGGTTCGGGTCGAAGTGCGCGCGGTGCACGGTTTGGGCCTGGAACAGCAGGTCGTTGAACGGCTGCTGGAACAGCGCCTTCACCTCGGCGAGGGTCCAGTCGTGGCGGGTAGCGATGGCGGCGGTTGCACTCATGGGAAGGGTTCCTACGACGCTTGGATGGCGCCTCTTGTCGGAGTGGCCCGGGCCGATAGACCGGGCGTTCAGGCTAAGGGGCATCTTAATTTCGGGTTCGACGCTGTCAACCAGATTCGGGACACAGGTTTACAGATGAGCAAATAACAACCAATAGAACCCTTGTCGCCGCCGCGAATCCAATGACGGAATCCCCCACGCAAGGATCCACCATGGGCACAGAAGGTTTCTTCGGTTGGCTCGGCGAGGCGCTGGGCCGCGCCATCCGCTTCATCGTCGACCTGCTCTCCGGGTTGCTCGGCGGCATCTGGTCGGCGATGGACGACTTTTTCCACGGCCTGGCACGGGCCATCGGAATGGATACCTCGCTGTTCAGCTTCGTCGTGCTGTTCATCGGACTGATGCTGCTGGTGTCCGGCATTCGCGCCCTGGCGAGGAAGGGCATCATCAGCGGCCTCATCCTCACCCTGCTCGGCCTGGTGGTGATGAGCTGGCTCATCCACTGACCCCGCAGGACCACCATGGACGGACTCCTCCACCGGCTTCGCCGCCTGGCGCGCAGCCAGGCCCGCTGCCAGCTGTGCCTGGCCACCCTGGAGGGCGATGACGTCCACCCCATCTGCCCCGGCTGCCTGCTCGACCTGCCCTGGCTGGCCGGCCATTGCCGCCAGTGCGCCCTGCCCCTGCCGGCCGACGGGCTGCTCTGCGGCGAATGCCAGCGGCGGCCACCGGCCTTCGACAGCGCCTGCATGCCCTGGCGCTACGACTTCCCCCTCGACGCCCTGGTCACCCGTTTCAAGCACCGTGCCGACTGGCCTGCCGGGCGCCTGCTGGCGGAGCTGTTCGCCGACCACCTGCGGCACACCCGGCAAGCGCTGCCGGACCTGCTGCTGCCGGTGCCCCTGGCACGGGCACGCCAGCGGGCGCGGGGTTTCAACCAGGCGCAGATGCTCGCCGACTGGCTCGGCCGCTCGCTGCGCCTGAAGGTGGAGGCCGGCTGGCTGCTGCGCCCCCAGGACACCCCGGCCCAGCAAGGGCTGGATGCTGCCACCCGGCGACGCAACCTGCGCCGGGCCTTCGCCCTGGCACCCCGCGCGCGCCCCGCCGGGCTGCACCTGGCCCTGGTGGACGACGTGCTGACCACCGGCACCACCGCCCACGCCCTCGCCCGCCTGCTCAAGCGCGCCGGCGCCGCACGGGTGGACGTCTACTGCCTGGCCCGCACGCCCAAGCCGGGCAGCGTGCCCTGACGGGCGCTTGACGACCGCGCCCTGCTCACTCAGCCTGCGCGCCATGTCCATTGGGCCCCGACCACCATGAGCCAGCTGATCCCCCTCACCCAGCAACTGACCCGCCGCCCCCAGCGCATGGCGCTGCTGGAGCAGATCGCCATCCAGGGCTCCATCACACGCGCCGCCAAGGCCGCCGGCCTCAGCTACAAGGCTGCCTGGGATGCCATCGACGAGCTCAACAACCTCTCCGAGAAGCCGCTGGTGGAGCGCAGCGTGGGGGGCAAGGGCGGCGGCGGTGCGCGCCTGTCCGCCGAAGGTGAGCGCCTGCTGGCGCTGTTCAAGCGCCTGGAAAGCCTGCAGGCACGCCTGGTGGAAAGCGCCGAGCACGAACAGGATCTGGAGCGCCTGGGCCGCCTGATGCTGCGCACCAGCGCACGCAACCAGCTCAGCGGCAAGGTGGTCGGCCTGCAGGCCCACGGCCGCAACGACCTGGTGGAGATGGAACTGCCCGGTGGCGCCCGGCTGAAGGCACAGATCACCCACGACAGCACCGAGAAGCTGGAGCTGGCCCTGGGCGTCGGGGTGGTCGCGCTGATGAAGGCCGGCTGGCTGGAAGTGCACCCGCTGCATGCGCCCGTGGATGCCCACCTGAACGCCCTGGAGGGCCGGATCGAGGCCATCGTCCCCGACGCGGAAGGCCCCAGCGAGGTGCGCATCGCCCTGGGCAGCGGCCAGACCCTCTGCGCCCTGGCCGAACCGGCCCGCCTCGCCGCCGACGGCCTGCAGCCCGGCCAGCTGGCGCGGGTGCTGTTCGACCCCGGCCAGGTGCTGCTGGGCACGGCACTCTAGCCCGGCGGTTTCGGCAGGCCGGCGCGCGACCCGCTAGACTGTGCGCCCATCCGCTGGAGCCGCCCCATGTCCCATCCCTTCGACGCCCTCACCCCCGACCTGGTCCTGGATGCCGTGGAGAGCCTGGGCTACCTCAGCGATGCCCGGGTACTGGCGCTGAACAGCTACGAGAACCGCGTGTACCAGGTGGGGATCGAGGACAGCGCGCCCCTCATCGCCAAGTTCTACCGGCCCGAGCGCTGGACCGACGCTGCGATCCGCGAGGAGCACGCCTTCACCCTGGAGCTGGAGGAACACGAAGTGCCGGTGGTGGCGCCCCTGCGCTGCGAAGGCGAGACGCTGTTCGAGCACGCTGGCTTCCGCTTCGCCCTGTTCCCCCGTCGCGGCGGCCGCGCCCCGGAGCCGGGCAACCTCGACCAGCTCTATCGCCTCGGCCAGCTGCTCGGCCGCCTGCACGCCGTGGGCGCGACCCGGCCGTTCCAGCACCGCGAGCAGCTGGCTGTGGATAACTTCGGCCACGCCTCGCTGCAGACGCTGCTGGAAGGTGGCTTCATCCCCAAGGGCCTGCTGCCGGCCTACGAATCGGTGGCCCGCGACCTGCTGAAGCGCCTCGACAAACTGTTCGCCGAGGTGCGCTACAGCCCCATCCGCCTGCATGGCGACTGCCACCCGGGCAACCTGCTGTGCCGCGACGAGGCGTTCCACGTCGTCGACCTGGACGACTGCCGCATGGGCCCTGCCGTGCAGGACCTGTGGATGATGCTGGCCGGCGAACGCCAGGAGCGGTTGGGGCAGCTCTCCGAGCTGATGGACGGCTACCAGGAGTTCCACGACTTCGACCCCCGCGAGCTGCCGCTGATCGAAGGTCTGCGGGCCCTGCGCCTGATGCACCACAGCGCCTGGATCGCCCGCCGCTGGGACGACCCGGCCTTCCCCATGCATTTCTCCTGGTTCGGCAGCGAACGCTACTGGGGCGACCAGGTGCTCACCCTGCGCGAGCAACTGGCAGCCCTGGACGAGGAGCCGCTCAGGCTGTTCTGAGGGGTTCACTCGTCCTCGTCGAAGACGAAGGCGTAGCCGTCCTCCATCAATTGTTCGAGGTAGCACTCGAAGCTCGGCGCGATCACCGCGTAGGAATCGGGGTCGTGCAGGAAGCGCACGACCTGCCCCACCGCACCGCCCGGCGCCGGGTCGAAGTCCAGGTACAGCACCGAGGTGCCGCCATTGTTCATGCAGTGGGAAAAGCACAGGCGGCGATCCATCGGCAGTGCCGGGTCGATGCCGGCGCCGATCAGCTCCGGAAACTCGTCCAGGTAGCCGTCGTAGACCTGGAGGATGCTGTCGGTACGGCGACGCTCGGCGAGCATCTGCTCCACCGAGAGCAGGTAATAGGGGTACTCGAACACGTCCGAGCCGAGAATCAGCTCCTGCAGCATGACCCCGCCGTGGTCCTGCCAGTAGGTGCCATTGATGCGCTGGAGCAGCGCCAGCAGGCTGTCGGGCACCTGGGGATAGGCCGCACGCAGCGCCTCCAGCTGGGCGGGCGTGGCCCCCAGGGCCTGGCCCAGGCGCTGGCGGGACTCGGGGGGCAGGGCCTGCTCCAGGCCTTGCAGGTAGCGTTCGACGACGGTCATGGCGCACTCCTTGGGAAACCGGCGTGCAGTGTGCCAGCCGCCGGGCGGCATTGCCGCGACCGCCCTCCCACGGCACTGCGGAACCCCGTGCCGACCGCAACGTCACAGACAAGCGCCGGTGCGCGCCCTAAAATGGCGCGCTTCCCTCAACCTGCCCGACCAAGGACGCCTGATGGCCACCGCCAATCCCCGCCGGGGCTATGCCCTGGGCCTGACTGCCTATGTCATCTGGGGACTATTCCCGATCTACTTCAAGCTGCTCGAGCGCATTCCCGCTCTGGAGATCATCACCCACCGGGCCATCTGGTCCGCCCTGTTCGGCACCTTGCTGCTGGCGGTGTGGAAGCACCCGGGCTGGTGGCGGGAGCTGCGCGAGAACCCGCGTCGCTTCGCCATCCTCGGCGCCAGCGGGTTGCTGATCGCCAGCAACTGGCTGGTCTACGTCTGGGCGGTGAACAACGGCCGGATGCTGGAAGCGAGCCTGGGCTACTACATCAACCCGCTGGTGAACGTGCTGCTGGGCATGCTCCTGCTCGGCGAGCGCCTGCGCCGCCTGCAGTGGCTGGCGGTGGGCCTGGCGGCCGTGGGCGTGGCCCAGCAGATCTGGCAGGTGGGCGCGCTGCCCTGGGTGTCGCTGACCCTGGCCCTGACCTTCGGTTTCTATGGGCTGATCCGTAAGCAGGCCCCGGTGGCTGCGCTGCCGGGCCTGGTGGTGGAGACCTGGCTGCTGCTGCCGCTGGCCCTGGGCTGGCTCTTGCTGCACCCGGAGGCCAGCACCGGCCAGGCGGGGTTCTGGAGCGACCCGCAGGCCCTCTGGCTGGTGGCCGCCGGCCCGGTGACCCTGGTGCCGCTGGTGTGCTTCAACGCCGCCGCCCGCCACTTGCCCTACACCACCCTGGGCTTCCTGCAGTACCTGGCGCCGACCCTGGTGATGCTGCAGGCGATCTTCCTGTTCGGCGAGCACTTCGACCCGAACAAGCTGGTGGCCTTCTGCTGCATCTGGGCCGGCCTGGCGATCTACAGCGTCGATGCCTGGATGACCCTGCGCCGCAACCAGGGTTGAGCAATAAGTGAACGATGGGCTGCACGCCGCTGCTGGCGGGGGCTGCAGCCGTCGATCCCGAGCTTATCCACAGGCCCGTCCACGGCGGATGTGCACAAGCCCGGCGAGCTGATCAGTTTCCGACCAGCCGCCTGCAGCCCACGCCTGGAAAGGCCTGCGGCGGAGCATCCCCAACTTGTCCACAGGCTTGCCCCGGTTTTCCGTGGGTAAGCCTCAAGCGTCGGCGTTGAGCGTCAGTTCCACCATCAGGTCATCGGCCAGGGTTTCCAGCTGCGCCTGCAGGTCATCCAGCGACAGCGCCAGGGGCACGGCCAGGGTGGCCTCGGCGCGAAACAGCGGCTCGCTGCTCATGGGCGCCGGCACCACCTCGGTCTGCAACTGCTCCAGGTTGACCCCGTGGCGGGACAGCAGGTGGGTGATGTCACGGACGATGCCGGGGCGGTCGTTGCCCACCAGCTCCAGGTGGATGGTCTGCCAGCCGCTGGCCGGCTCGGTGCCACTGTCCGCCAGCATCACGCGGATGCCGTGCGTCTCCAGCCCTTGCAGGCCCGCCACCAGCTTGCCCTGGCCCTCGGCGGGCACGGCCACCCGCAGGATACCGGCGAACTGCCCGGCCATCCGCGCCATGCGGCTTTCCAGCCAGTTGCCGCCATGGGTGGCGATGCACTGAGCGATGCGCTCCACCAGCCCGGGCTGGTCGGCGGCGATCACGGTGAGTACGAGATGGTGCATGTCGGTCTCCTTGGTGCGGGGTCGCTCAGCGGCGATCCAGGCTCAGCCAGTAGGTCAGGTACACCTCGTCCCGCACGTAGCCGAGCCGCTCGTAGAGCGCCTGCCCGGCCAGGTTGGTCCGCGCGGTTTCCAGCTGCAGGCCGCAGGCGCCGGTGGCCTCGCCATGGGCGCGGGCGGCGTTCATCAGCCGTTCGCCCACCCCCAGACGGCGCGCCGAAGGGGCAACGAACAGGTCACTGAGCAGCCAGGCCGGTGCCAACGCCAGGGAGGACATGAAGGGATAGAGCTGGACGAACCCCTGGGCATGCCCGGATTCGTCGCGGTCGATGAGGATCACCGAATCGCCGCGTTCCAGGCGCTCGCCGAGGAAGTGGCGGATCTCCTGCAGCGGGCGGGGCACCCGGTAGAAGTCCAGGTAACCACTGAACAACTGGCTCAGCTCATCCAGGTCAGCGGCGGTCGCAGCGCGTACCGTCATGGTGGGGCTCCTTTTTTTGTAGTGGAGGCAGTATAGAAAAGAGCTGAAGGTAGTGGCTGATGACGCTGTCAGATGCTGCGACGCCGGGTCGCAGCGCCGCGAAAATCGTGATCGTGTACGGTTTGAAGATTTATCTGGAACAATCTATCGGTTTTTTGAGAACATTCTTGCCCCGCAGTGACCGTAAGTGGTTTTTCGGTCGCATAGCGACGCCCGACCCTGTTTTTTGTGACGGGTTCATGTAGTATGCCGCGGCTCGGACTACAAGCTTTCAGGCACGGTCCAGAGCGGATATTGAGCAGAGTGAGGCAAGCAATGACTGAGCGCGTTCAAGTCGGTGGCCTGCAGGTCGCCAAAGTCCTGTTCGACTTCGTGAACAACGAAGCCATCCCCGGAACCGGCATCGCTGCCGACGCGTTCTGGGCCGGTGCGGAGAAGGTCATCAACGACCTCGCGCCGAAGAACAAAGCCCTGCTCGCCAAACGCGACGAACTGCAGGCCAAGATCGACGCCTGGCACCAGGCCCGTGCCGGCCAGGCCCATGACGCCGTGGCCTACAAGGCCTTCCTGCAGGAAATCGGCTACCTGCTGCCCGAACCGGCCGACTTCCAGGCCAGCACCCAGAACGTCGACGAAGAAATCGCCCGCATGGCCGGCCCGCAGCTGGTGGTGCCGGTGATGAACGCCCGCTTCGCCCTGAACGCCGCCAACGCCCGCTGGGGCTCGCTGTACGACGCGCTCTACGGCACCGACGTGATCAGCGAAGCCAACGGCGCCGAGAAGGGCAAGGGCTACAACAAGGTCCGGGGTGACCTGGTCATCGCCTACGCCCGCGCCTTCCTCGACGAAGCCGCGCCGCTGGAGTCCGGCTCCCACGTCGACGCCACCGCCTACACCGTCAAGAACGGCCAGCTCGCCGTGAGCCTGAAGAACGGCAGCGAGACCGGCCTGAAGAACGCCGCGCAGTTCATCGCCTTCCAGGGTGACGCTGCCAAGCCCGCCGCCGTGCTGCTCAAGCACAACGGCCTGCACTTCGAAATCCAGATCGACCCCACCAGCCCCATCGGCCAGACCGATGCCGCTGGCGTCAAGGACGTGCTGATGGAAGCCGCCCTGACCACCATCATGGACTGCGAGGACTCCGTCGCCGCCGTCGACGCCGACGACAAGACCGTCGTCTACCGCAACTGGCTGGGCCTGATGAAGGGCGACCTCGCCGAGGAAGTCAGCAAGGGCGGCCAGACCTTCACCCGCACCATGAACCCCGACCGCGTCTACACCAAGGCCGATGGTTCCGAGCTGACCCTGCACGGCCGCAGCCTGCTGTTCGTGCGCAACGTCGGCCACCTGATGACCAACCCGGCCATCCTCGACGCCGCTGGCAACGAAGTGCCCGAGGGCATCCAGGACGCGCTGTTCACCAGCCTCATCGCCCTGCACAACCTCAACGGCAACACCAGCCGCAAGAACACCCGCACCGGCTCGGTCTACATCGTCAAGCCGAAGATGCACGGTCCGGAGGAAGTCGCCTTCGCCACCGAGATCTTCAGCCGCGTCGAAGACGTGCTGGGCATGCCGCGCAACACCCTCAAGGTCGGCATCATGGACGAGGAGCGCCGCACCACCGTCAACCTGAAGGCCTGCATCAAGGCCGCTGCCGAGCGCGTGGTGTTCATCAACACCGGCTTCCTCGACCGCACCGGTGACGAAATCCACACCTCCATGGAAGCTGGCGCCATGGTGCGCAAGGCCGCCATGAAGAGCGAGAAGTGGATCGGCTCCTACGAGAACAACAACGTCGACGTCGGCCTGGCCACCGGCCTGCAAGGCCGCGCGCAGATCGGCAAGGGCATGTGGGCCATGCCGGACCTGATGGCCGCGATGGTGGAGCAGAAGATCGGCCACCCGCTCTCCGGCGCCAACACCGCCTGGGTCCCCTCGCCCACCGCCGCCACCCTGCACGCGCTGCACTACCACAAGGTCGACGTGTTCGCCCGCCAGGCCGAACTGGCCAAACGCACCCCGGCCTCCGTGGACGACATCCTGACCATCCCCCTGGCTCCCAGCACCGACTGGACCGCCGAGGAGATCAAGAACGAAGTGGACAACAACGCCCAGGGCATCCTCGGCTACGTGGTCCGCTGGATCGACCAGGGCGTCGGCTGCTCCAAGGTGCCGGACATCAACGACGTCGGCCTGATGGAAGACCGCGCCACCCTGCGCATCTCCAGCCAGCTGCTGGCCAACTGGCTGCGCCACGGCGTGATCACCCGCGAGCAGGTCGAGGAAAGCCTCAAGCGCATGGCCGCCGTGGTGGACCGCCAGAACGCCAGCGACCCGCTCTACCGCCCGATGGCGCCGAACTTCGACGACAACGTCGCCTTCCAGGCCGCCCTGGAACTGGTGGTCGAAGGCACCCGGCAGCCCAACGGCTACACCGAGCCGGTGCTGCACCGTCGTCGCCGCGAGTACAAGGCCAAGAACGGCCTGTAAGCACGGCGCACCGCGTTGAAGAAACCGCCCTCCGGGGCGGTTTTTTTATGCGCCCCACCTCCAACGCCGTCATGGGCTTGCGTAACGCCTGCGCACAATTTTGTGTACAAAAAACCCAAAGCGCCCCGCGACTGGGCACGCCAAAACTGACTCGCAAGTCAATGATAGAAAAGGAAAATTCAATTCTTTCCCGGCAGCCCTCGCCACACCTGGCGTGAGAGCACGCGCAGCACGCAGATGAGCGCCAACGCCCGGAAAGTGGCATGGAACTCGCAATTGCACACAACTCAAACAAATCGTGCATACAGGCCGAGCCGACCATGAACCCAACCCCCGCCCATGTCGCCGCTGCACCCGGTGCCGCCACCGCGCCCACCGCCGCCTCACCCCAGCAAGCCGCCCTCAGCCCCCGGCTCTACAGCGCCGACCTCGCCCCCACCAAGGCCGAGGGGCGCCGCTGGGGGCGCTACAGCCTCTTCGCGCTGTGGACCAACGACGTCCACAACATCGCCAACTACTCCTTCGCCATCGGCCTGTTCGCCCTCGGCATGAGCGGCGCGCAGATCCTCGCCGCCTTCGCCCTCGGTGCCCTGCTCATCTACGGCCTGATGAACCTCTCCGGCTACATGGGCCAGAAGACCGGCCTGCCCTACCCGGTGATGTGTCGCATCGCCTTCGGCATCCACGGCGCCCAGTTGCCGGCGCTGATCCGCGCGGTGATCGCCATCGCCTGGTTCGGCATCCAGACCTACCTCGCCTCGGTGGTGCTGCGGGTGCTGCTCACCGCCCTGGCGCCGGAGCTGCGGGCCTACGACCAGGACAGCCTGCTGGGCCTGTCCACCCTGGGCTGGCTGACCTTCCTCGGCATCTGGTGCGTGCAGCTGCTGATCTTCGCCTACGGCATGGAAATGGTGCGGCGCTACGAGTCCTTCGCCGGGCCGGTGATCCTGGTTACCGTCGCCGCGCTGGCCAGCTGGATGTACATCCGCGCCGGGCTGCGCATCAGCTGGTCCACCGGCCAGCAGGCCGAAGGCGCCGGCCTGTGGCTCAAGGTGTTCAGCGGCGCCGCGCTGTGGGTGAGCCTGTACGGCACCATGATCCTCAACTTCTGCGACTTCTCGCGGAACTGCCCGGACCGCCGCACCATCAGCCAGGGCAACTTCTGGGGCCTGCCGGTGAACATGCTGCTGTTCGGGCTGATCGCCGTGGTCCTCGCCGGTGCCCAGTTCAGCCTCGACGGCACGCTGATCCAGAGCCCCACCGACATCGTCGCCGCCATCCCCCACACCGGGCTGCTGGTGCTCGGCTGCCTGGCCTTCCTGATCGTCACCGTGGCGGTGAACATCATGGCCAACTTCGTCGCCCCGGCCTATGTGCTCACCAACCTGGCCCCGCGCGTGCTGAACTTCCGCCGCGCCGGCCTGCTGGCCGCCACACTCGCCGTGGTGATCCTGCCCTGGCACCTCTACAACAGCCCCGGCGTGATCCTCTACTTCCTCGGCGGCCTGGGCGCCCTGCTCGGCCCGCTGTACGGCATCATCGTCGCCGACTACTACCTGGTGCGCCGGGGCCGGGTGAACCTGCCGGAGCTGTACTCGGAGGCCCCCGAGGCGGCCTACCACTACCACCGCGGCATCAACCTGCGGGCCCTGGCCGCCTTCGCTCCCTCGGCGCTGATCGCCATCGTGCTTGCGCTGCTGCCGGCCTTCGAGAGCCTGTCGCACTTCTCCTGGTTCTTCGGTGCCGGGCTGGCGGCACTGATCCACGTCGCGCTCGCCGATCGCCGGCAGCCGTTCGTGGAGGTTTCGGGGGAATCCATCGCGGTGGACAGCGTCCACCACTGAACGAAGAACGCCTGGGCCGCTCGGCTCAGGCGCTCTTCAGGGCGAGGCAGGCTTCGACGGCCGCTTCTTTCGGCCTGGGCCGCCTCCGGACGACCTTCGGCTCCGGCGGCGTCCCCAGCTCATTGCGCGCCAGGGTGGTCAGGTGGGCCAGGTCGGGCGGCCCCAGCAGGAAGTCCAGCACCTTCAGGTGCAAGGCCTCCACCGCATCCTGCACCGTCGCATCGCCCGCCATCACCACCACCGGCAGGCTGGCGCGGGCCGACTGGCGCACCTGGCGCACCAGCTCCAGGCCGCTGCCGTCCGGCAGGTGCAGGGCGCACACCAGCAACCCGATGGAAGAACGCGAGGCCAGCAGCTCCAGCGCCTCGGCACGGCCGGGCGCGTGCAGGCAGCGCAAGCCGAGCCCCTGCAGCGCAGCAGCCAGCCGTGGATACAGCGCATCGTCGCCGTCCACCAGCAGCACCGACGCCTGGTGCGGGCCGCGCACCAGCTCGTCCAGCGCGAGCAGTTCTTCTTCACTGAGCAGATCGCCGTAACTCATCGCGTCACCTATGCCCGACTCCCGGCCCGTCCACCTCATGGACGGCCAACTAGGGTGGGATAACGCCGCTTCGGCGGAGTTCCCTTGGCCCGCCGGACGGTCGCAGCCCCTTCCTATACTTACGTCCAATGGGCAGCCCCGGCCCCCAGCCACGACCATGCCGGGACAACAAGAGACACGCGGAAGCACGGCATGAGCACGACAGGCAACGCCTTCGAGCAGGCGGGCAAGCTCGCGGTGATGCAGAACGTCCACGGCACCATGGAGTTCCTGCAGAAGTTCCCACCCTTCAACCAGATGGAAAGCGCCCACCTGGCCTTCCTGGTGGAGCACTGCCTGCTGCGCTTCTATGCGCGCGGCGACTCCATCATCAAGCCCGGCGACGGGCCGGTGGAGCACTTCTACATCGTCAAGCAGGGCCGGGTAGTGGGCGAGCGCCCGCATTCGGCCAAGCGCGGCACCGAAACCACCTTCGAGATCGCCACCGGCGAGTGCTTCCCCCTCGCCGCCCTGCTGGGCGAGCGCGCCACCCGCACCGAGCACCTGGCCGGCGAAGACACCTTCTGCCTGCTGCTGGACAAGGCAGGCTTCGTCAAGCTGTTCGCCCTCTCCAACCCTTTCCGCGACTTCGCCCTGCGCGGCGTCAGCAGCCTGCTGGACCAGGTCAACCAGCAGGTCCAGTTGCGCGCGGTGGAAACCCTCGGCGCCCAGTATTCCCTCGACACCCGCCTGGCGGAGCTGGCCGTGCGCCAGCCGGTGGCCTGCCCGCCGCACATGCCCCTGCGCGAAGCAGTGCGGCTGATGCACGAGAGCCAGGTGGGCAGCATCGTCATCGTCCAGGGCGACGAGCGCCCGGTGGGCATCTTCACCCTGCGCGACCTGCGCCGGGTGATCGCCGACGCCTGCGCCGACCTCGACCAGCCCATCGCCGAGCTGATGACCCAGCAACCCTTCCACCTGCCGCCCGGCGCCAGCGCCTTCGACGCCGCCATCGCCATGACCGAGCGCCACATCGCCCACGTCTGCGTGGTGGAGGACGGTCGCCTGCAGGGCGTGGTTTCCGAGCGCGACCTGTTCTCCCTGCAGCGGGTCGACCTGGTGCACCTGGCCCGCACCATCCGCCATGCCGGTCGCGTCGAGACCCTCGCCGCCCTGCGCGCCGACATCCGCCGCCTGGTGGACAGCATGCTCGCCCACGGCGCCAGCTCCACCCAGATCACCCACATCATCACCCTGCTCAACGACCACACCGTGTGCCGGGTGATCGAACTGACCCTGGAAGAGATGGGCGACCCCGGCGTGCCCTTCACCTGGCTCTGCTTCGGCAGCGAAGGGCGCCGCGAACAGACCCTGCACACCGACCAGGACAACGGCATCCTCTTCGAAGCCGCCGACGACGCCGAGGCCGCCCTGCTGCGCGGGCGCCTGCTGCCGCTGGCCGAACGCATCAACCAGGCCCTCGCCACCTGCGGCTTCGAGCTGTGCAAGGGGCGGATCATGGCCGGCAACCCCGAGCTGTGCCTGTCGCGCAACGAATGGCGCCGGCGCTTCACCGGCTTCATCCGCGAGGCCACCCCCGAGAACCTCCTGGCCTCCAGCATCTACTTCGACCTGCGCGCCGTCTGGGGCGAGCACGACGGCTGCGACCAGCTGCGCCGCGAGATGCTCGCGCAGGTCGCCGACAACAGCCTGTTCCAGCGCATGATGGCCGAGAACGCCCTGCGCCAGCGCCCGCCGGTGGGCCGCTTCCGCGACTTCGTGGTGGCCCGCAAGGGCGCCGAGAAAGACACCCTCGACCTCAAGGTCCAGGGCCTCACCCCCTTCGTCGACGGCGCCCGCCTGCTGGCCCTGGCCAACGGCATCGAGAGCGGCAACACCCTCGACCGCCTGCGCCAGCTGGTGCAGCGCGAAGTGATCGACGCCCAGGACGGCGCCGCCTTCGAAGAGGCCTACCACTTCATCCAGCAGACCCGCATGCAGCAGCACCAGCAACAGGCCCGCCAGGGGCTTCCGCTGTCCAACCACCTCAACCCCGACAGCCTCAACCACCTGGACCGGCGCATCCTCCGCGAATCCTTCCGCCAGGCCCAGCGCCTGCAGGCCAGCCTGGCGTTGCGCTACCAGCTATGAATGCCTTCTCCTGGTTCACCCGGCGCCAGCGCCCAGCCCTGACAGACGACCAGCAGCAGCGCCGCGACGCCCTGCCCGCGCCCCAGGTGCTGGACGACCGGCCCCTGGCCGCCCAGCGCTTCGTGGTGCTCGACCTGGAGACCAGCGGCCTGGACATGAGCCGCGACCTGGTGCTGTCCATTGGCGCGGTGAGCATCGAGGCCGGCGCCATTCCCCTCGGACGGGGCTTCGAAGCGACCCTGTACCGGAACGCCGCCACCTCCCCCGCCGTGCTCATCCACGGCATCGCCCCCAGCGTCTCCGCCGCCGGCCTGGCGCCGGCCGAAGCCCTGCTGGACTTCATGGACTACCTGGGCGACAGCCCGGTGCTGGCCTTCCACGCCCCCTTCGACCAGCGCATGCTCGCCCGCGCCTTGCGCCAGGACCTGGGCATGCGGCTGCGCCACCCGTTCCTCGACATCGCCGAACTGGCCCCCCTGCTCTGCCCCGACGCCGGCATCCGCAACGGCGGGCTGGACCAGTGGGCCGAGCATTTCGGCCTGCAGGTGCAGCAGCGCCACCACGCCAGCGCCGATGCCCTGGCCACCGCCGAGATGGCCCTGATCCTCTTCGCCCACGCCCGCCGCCAGGGCCTGGACAGCCCCGCCGCACTGTCCGCCGCCCTGGCCCGGCAGCAACGCCGCCAGCAGCAACCCGGGTTCTGACCGGCCGACGGCCTGCAATTGCGGCACTTCGCCGCCATCGGCATAATTGCGAATCATTCTCGCTCATGATTCGTACTCAGCCGGAGGTGGCCGTGTCGTCGGTGGACCCCACAAACCAGGAACTGGCCGGTGCCCTGTACCGCGACCACTGCGCCTGGCTGCTCGGCTGGCTGCGCCGCAGCCTGGACAACCACCACCGCGCCGAAGACCTCAGCCAGGACACCTTCGTCCGCCTGCTGGGCAAACCCGACCTCGGCCAGGTGCGCGAACCCCGCGCCCTGCTCACCACCATCGCCCGGGGCCTGCTGGTGGACCACTTCCGCCGCAGTGCCCTGGAGCGGGCCTACCTGGAAGCCCTGGAACACCTACCCGAACCCACCCAGCCGAGCCTGGAGGAACAGGCGTTGATGCTCGAATCCCTGCGCGAGATCGATCGCCTGCTCGGCAGCCTCTCGGCCAAGGCCCGCGCCGCCTTCCTCTACAACCGCCTGGACGGCCTCGGCCACGCCGAGATCGCCGAGCGCCTGGGCGTCTCCGTGCCCCGCGTGCGCCAATACCTCGCCCAGGGCCTGCGCCAGTGCTACATCGCCCTCTACGGAGCGCCGCAATGAGCCCGGCGCCGGTGTCCGCCCGCGTGCTGGACGAAGCCATCCACTGGCAGCTGTGCCTCGGCTCCGGCGAAGCCAGCGCCCAGGAACGGGCCGAATTCAACCTCTGGCACGCCGCCAGCCCCGAGCACGCCCTCGCCTGGTCGCGGCTCAACGGCCTGGATGCGCACCTGGGCGCCGCCAGCAGCGCACCGGCCCGCCATGCCCTGCTGGAGGCCCCGCGCCACCGCCTGCGCAGCAGCGGCAGCGTGCTCGGCCTGTGCCTGGCCGGCGTGCTCGGGCTGCTCCTCGCCCAGCAGCACCGCCCGTTGGGGGACTGGCTGGCCGACGAAATGACCGCCAGCGGCGAGCAGCGCCAGCTGCGACTGCCGGACCACAGCCAGGTGCACCTGAACAGCCGCAGCGCCCTCGACATCCAGTTCGACGGGCCGCAGCGGCGGCTCTACCTGCGCAGCGGCGAGATCCTCGTCGAGACCGCCCACGGCGACCCGCGCCCCTTCGTGGTCGCCACTGAACAGGGCGAGCTGCGCGCCCTCGGCACCCGCTTCCTGGTGCGCCGCGAAGGCCAGGCCACCCGCCTGGTCGTGCTGCGCTCCGCCGTCGCCGCACACCCCGCGCAGGCCGAGGACGAACGCATCATCGGCGAAGGCCAGCAGGTGCTGATGCAGGCCGACGCCCTGGGCCGCAGCGAGGCCGCCCCGGTGGGGGCCGACGCCTGGAGCCGCGGCATGCTGGTCGCCGACAACGTCCGCCTGGCGGACCTGCTGGAGCAGCTCGGCCAGTACCGCCGTGGCTACCTCGGGGTCGACCCGGCGGTGGCCGACCTGCGCATCAGCGGCAGCTTCCCCCTCGGCGACACCGACCAGGCCCTGGCCGCGCTGCCGCCCAGCCTGCCGGTGCGCATCGAGCGGCACACCGGCTGGTGGACCCGCGTAGTGCCCGCCCACCGGACGCCCCCGCCCCCGTAGCCCGTGCTTCAGCCCGGGGGCGGTCGCCGTGCGGCACCCGATTTTTTTTCACAGCCCCTATCACTTTTCCATCCTGGCTCGGCAAGGAGTCATTGAGACTTATTTCCTATCAGGAGTCGCTCGCAATGACGTTTGCCTTCCGCCCCAGCCTGCTCGCAGGCGCCATCCTCCTGGGCAGCCTGGCGCCTCACGCCAGCGCCGATACCCAGCAATACCGGCTGCCCGCCGCGCCCCTGGCCAGTACCCTGAACCGCATCGCCAGCGAGGCCGGCATCGTCCTCAGCATCGATCCGGGCCTGACCACCGGCAAGACGGCGCAGCCCGTGCAGGGCGAGTACTCACCGGTCGACGCACTGAATGCCGCGCTGAACGGCAGTGGCCTGCAACTGCTGCAGAACGGCGGCAGCTACAGCCTGGCCGCGCTGCCGCAAGACGCCATGGTCCTGCCGAGCACCAACATCGACGGCGCCGTCGCCAGCGAAAGCGCCTGGGGGCCCACCACCGGCTACCTGGCCCAGCGCACCGCCGCCGGCACCAAGACCGACACCGCCCTGGCCGAGGTTCCGCGCTCGATCTCCGTCGCCACCCGCGAGCAGATGCAGGCGCGCAGCATCCACAGCCTCGACGACGCGGTGAAGTACATGCCGGGCATCGTCTCCAGCAGCTTCGGCAGCGACACCCGCTACGACTGGATGCGCGTACGCGGCTTCGAGCCGACCCACTTCCTCGACGGCCTGCCGCTGCCCCGTGGCGTGTACGCCAACCCGAAGCCGGAAACCTGGAACCTGGACCGCCTGGCCCTGCTGCGTGGCCCGGCCTCCTCCGTGTACGGCCAGACGCCGCCCGGTGGCCTGCTGGACATGGTCAGCCGTCGCCCGAGCGCCGAGACCCGCCATGAGATCGAGGTGCAGTACGGCAGCGACAACCATCGCCAGATCAACTTCGCCAGCACCGGCCAGATCGATGACCAGGGCCAGTTCCTCTACGGCCTGAGCGGCGTGGTGCGCGATAGCGGCACGCAGATCGACCACGTCGACAACAAGCGCTACAACCTCGCTCCCAGCCTGACCTGGAACATCGACCCCGACACCACGCTGACCCTGCTCTCGCAGTTCACCCGCGACGATACCGGCACCACCAGCCAGTTCCGTCCGATCCAGGGCACCAAGATCGACATGCCCTTCGGCAAGATCTCCCACCACAAGAACCTGGGCGATCCGGACTACGACTTCTACGACCGCACCTACTACGCGCTGGGCTACGCCTTCGAACATCGCTTCGACGACGTCTGGCAGTTCCGCCAGAACCTGCGCTACACCAAGTCCGAGCTGTCGTTCCAGACCGTCACCGTCAACAGCTACATCCCCTCGCTCGCCGGTTCCGGCTACGTGGTCGACGCCAATGGCAACGTCGGTCGCAACAGCACCAACACCGATGAGGCCATCAGCCAGTTCGCGGTGGACAACAACTTCCAGGCCGACTTCAGCACTGGCGAAATCGACCACACCCTGCTGCTCGGCCTCGACCACCAACGCATCGAAACCGACTACATGTCGGTCTTCGGCACCGCCTTCAACGGCTACGCCCCGCCGGACATCAACGTCAACAATCCGGTGCACGGCCAGCCCATCGTCCGCCCGCCACGCTCGCTGGCGTACTACGACTACAACCAGAAGACCGTCCAGACCGGCCTCTACGTCCAGGACCAGATGGCCCTCGACCAATGGCGCCTGACCCTCGGCGGCCGCGAGGACTGGGTGCACACCGGCACCACCTTCCTCAACCAGGGCGATGCCACCAACACCGAGCGCGACAAGGCCTTCAGCGGCAACGCCGCCCTCAGCTACGTGTTCGACTCCGGCTTCACGCCTTACCTGTCCTACGCCGAGTCCTTCCAGCCCACCAGCAACGCCACCGCCTCGCCGACCGACTCGTTCAAGCCCACCGAAGGCAAACAGTGGGAACTGGGCGTGAAGTACCAGCCGCCCGGCAGCGACATCCTGCTGAGCGCCGCCGTCTACGACCTGACGCAGCAGAACGTCTCGGTCACCCACCGCATCAACGGCACGCCGGTCACCAGCCAGGACGGCGAAGTGAAGGTCAAGGGCCTGGAGCTGGAAGCCGTGGGCAACGTCACCGACAGCCTGAAGCTGATCGCCTCCTACACCCAGGCGAAATCCGAAGTGCAGGACGGCGAGTACAAGGGCAAGCGTCTGCAACTGATGCCCAACCGCCAGGCCTCGCTGTGGGCCGACTACACCTGGCACAACGGCGTGCTCGACGGCTTCGGCATCGCCGCCGGCGCCCGCTACACCGGCAACACCTTCGGCGACCAGGCCAACAGCGAGCTCGGCTTCGCCAAGTCCTACACCGTGTTCGATGCCGCCGTGCACTACGACCTCGGGCGCCTGGACAGCAGCCTGAACGGCGCGTCGCTGGCGCTCAACGCCACCAACCTGCTGGACAAGGACTACCTCTCCACCTGCGACGGCTACTACTGCTACTACGGTGACGAGCGCAGCGTCGTCGCCAGCGCCACCTACCGGTGGTGAGCCCCTCGCCCCACGCCACGCACCACCGAGGCCGCCCGCCGGGCGGCCTCGGGCTTCCGGACGAATCATGAAAACCACCACCCTCCGCCGCTGGTCCTTCGTCCACACCTGGACCAGCCTGATCTGCACGGCCTTCCTGCTGCTCCTGGCGCTGACCGGCCTGCCGCTGATCTTCCACCACGAGATCGACCATCTGCTGGGCGACGCCCCGGTATTGCGCGAGATGCCGGCGGATGCGCCGCGCCTCGACCTGCAGCAGCTGGTGCAGGCCGCCGAAGCCCACCGCCCCGGCGAGGTGGTGCAGTACCTGGGTTGGGAGGACGACGAGCCCAACGGCGTGGTGGCCATCACCGCCGCCACCGCCGGCACCGAGCCCAACTCCTCGCACACCTTCATGCTCGACGCCCGCAGCGGCGAGCCGGTGGCCATGCCCTCGGCCAACGGCGGCTTCATGATGACCATGCTGCGCCTGCACGTGGACCTGTTCGCCGGGCTGCCGGGCAAGCTGCTGCTGGCCTTCATGGGCCTGTTGTTCGTGGTGGCGATCGTCTCCGGCGTGGTGCTCTACGCCCCCTTCATGCGCCGCCTGGAGTTCGGCACCGTGCGCCACGAGCGCTCCCCCCGCACCCGCTGGCTGGACCTGCACAACCTGATCGGCATCGTCACCCTCACCTGGGCCCTGGTGGTCGGCGTCACCGGGGTGATCAGCGCCTGCGCCGACCTGGTGATCGCCGCCTGGCGCAACGAGAGCCTGGCCGCCATGGTCGAGCCCTACCGCGACGCCCCGCCGCTCACCGACCGGGCCCCGGCCACGCGCCTGCTGGAGATCGCCGCCCGAGCGACGCCGGGCATGGCGGCGGACTTCATCGCCTTCCCCGGCACGCGCTTCTCCAGCGAGCACCACTATTCGGTGTTCATGAAAGGCAGCAGCCACCTCACCTCGCACCTGTGGACGCCGGTGCTGATAGACGCACGCACCCTGGAGGTGACGGCCGTCGGCGAGCGCCCCTGGTACATGGACGCCCTGGCCATGTCCCAGCCGCTGCACTTCGGCGACTACGGCGGCCGGCCCATGCAACTGCTATGGGCGGCGCTCGATGTGCTGACCCTCATCGTCCTCGGCAGCGGGCTCTACCTGTGGTGGGCACGCCGACGCGCCCCGGCACGCCGGCAGGAGGCCACGGCATGAACCTGACGTGCACCTTCGCCGTGCCCGCCATGCTGGCCGCGCTGACCGCCACCGGCCTGGTGGGCGCCCTGCTCGGTGACGGCATCTGGGACGCCCTGGCCTGGGTCGGCCTGGGCATCCCGGTCGCCCTCGGCGTGCGGCCCTTCCTGCGGCGCCGCTGAGCCGGGCGGGCGAACCCTCGGCGCGGGCAGGCGTCCATAGGGAGATATTCCTGACTGGAGGTCGCCATGATCCGCGCCCTGGCCGCCGGCCTGATCGCCACCCTGCTCGCCCTGCCCGGCTTCGCCGCCGAGGTCCACTACTACCCGCTGCCGCCGGGCAGCGCCCCCCGTGACGTGGCCCCGGCCACCGACGGCCGGGTCTGGTACACCGCCCCCGCCCTGGGCCTGGTGGGGCTGCTGGACCCGCTCACCGGGCAGAGCCAGCCCATGGCCCTCGGCGCCGGCTCCAGCCCCCGGGGCGTGGTGGTGGCCGAGGACGGCGCGGCGTGGATCACCGATGCCGGCCTCAACGCCCTGGTGCGTGTCGACCCTACCGGCCCCACGCTCAAGCGCTACCCGCTGCCCGGCCAGCTCGGCGACGCCGGGCTGGTGGCCGCCGCCTTCGATCGGGACGGGTTGCTCTGGTTCACCGGCCAGAACGGCGTCTACGGCCGCCTCGACCCACGCAACGGTGACCTGAAGACCTGGCCCGCTCCGCGCGGCGCCGGCCCCTACGGCATCACCGTCACGCCCAACGGCGAGGTCTGGTACGCCAGCCGCGACGGCCGCCACATCGCCCGCATCGACCGCGTCAGCGGCGAAGCCGAGGTGATCGACAGCCCCGGCGGCGGCGAAGGCCCGCAGCGGATCTGGAGCGATGCCAAGGGCACCCTGTGGGTCAGCGAGCGCGGCAGCGGCCAGCTCAGCCGCTACGACCCCCTGGCCAAGGCCTGGACCCACTGGGCGCTGCCCAGCGCCGACGCCGAGGCCCATGCGCTGTACGTCGACGAGCAGGACCGGCTCTGGCTGAGCGACTTCCGCAGCAACGCCATCCTGCGCTTCAACCCCTTCAGCCAGCGCTTCACCCGCTTCCCCAGCGACCAGGCCGACGCCCGCGTCCTGCACCTGGCCGGACGCATCGGCGAAGTCTGGGGCGCCGAATCCAACCGCGACCGGCTGGTGGTGATCAAGGAATGAGCGCGCACGGCGCGACCCGTAGCCCGGGCTTCAGCCCGGGAACGGTGCCGATGATCCAGGCCCCATCGCGAATGAATTCGCACAAAGCGGCACATCGCGGCCTCGTGCACAGCTTGTTTCATTCGCCATGGGCACTCGACACAGCCACGGATGGTGGATCGATGAAGCGCGATCCACCCTACGGCACGTCTTGAGCGGCAATGGCCTTCGTAGGATGCGGTGAGGCCACGAACCGCATCGCGTCGGGGCGTGGTGTGGATGGCGTCCCATCCACCCCACGCTCGGCCCCAGCGCTTTTCGTAGCCCGGACTTCAGTCCGGGGACGTGGGCACCGGGCACTTCAGAAGCGATACGCCAGGGTGGTCATCAGGGTGCGGGGGTCGCCGGGCATGATCTGTACGGCACTGGTGGCGGTGCTGTAGTAGGTCTTGTCGGTCAGGTTGGTGAGGGCGGCGTGCAGGTCCCAGTGCTCGACCCGGTAGCCCAGCAGCGCGTCCCAGCGGCCGTAGCCGGGCAGCACCACGGTGTTGGCGTTGTCGGCGTAGCGGTCGCCCACCAGGGTCACGCCGGTCTCGCCGTAGAAGCCCTGCTCGGGCTGCCAGCCAATGAACAGGCTGCCGTTGCGCTTGGCGACGTTGCCGATGCGCTTGCCTTCGAAGCCGTTGTTGTCCTTGACGATGGTGGCGTCCTGCAGGCCGATGCCGCCGCGTACCACCCAGTTGCCGTACAGCCGCCCGGTGGCGGTCAGCTCGGCGCCCCGGGAGCGCTGCAGGCCGGAAAGCAGCACGTTGCCGGGGTTGTTCGGGTCGCTGGTGCGGCGGTTGTACAGCTCGATCTCGTACAGCGCGAAGGTGGTGCTGAGGCGGTCGTCGAGCCAGTCGCTCTTCACCCCCACTTCCTTCTGCCGGGTCAGTTCCGGGTCGAGGGCGTTGGTGTTGCCCGCTGCGCCGGCGGTGATGCCGATCAGCCCGCCCCCCACCGGGGCGTAGCTCTTGCTGAACGAGGCGTAGAAGGAATGCTCCGGCACGGGCGTCCAGACCAGCCCGACGCGGGGGCTGAGGCTGTCGTCCACGCGGCGTTCGCGGCGGCCGTTGAGGCGGTTCTCGGAGTCCACCTCGAAGTGGTCGTAGCGCAGGCCGAGCAGCACCTGCCAGTGCTCGTCCAGACGCACCTGGTCCTGCAGGTAGAGCGCGCGGCTGTCGATGTGGTGCTGGGCATCGCTGCTGGCGACCATGCGGCCGGTGTGCTGGCGGCCGGTGTCGGGGGCGAAGATACCGAGGGCCGGCACGGCGTTGGCCGCGCCGGTGGCGTTGGTGTAGAGCTTCGGGTTGCGCTGCTGGCTGCCCAGTTCGACGCCGGTGAGCAGGCGGTGCTCGATGTCGCCGGTCATCACCAGCCCTTCCAGCTCGACGCTGTTGAACAGGTTGCGGGTGGTCAGGTCCTGCTGCCAGCGGGCGCGGCCGACGGTGCGGGCGGTGGCGTTGACGCTGGTGACGTAGGTGTTGTCGAAGCGGCTGTCGAGCATGAACAGCCCGAGGGTCTGGCGCAGTTGCCAGTCGGGGCTGAGGTCGTAGGTGAGGCGCGAGCGCAGGGACTGGGCCTTGTCGTCGATGTAGTCGCGCTGCGGGTCGCCGTAGGTGGTGTCGCGGCCGACGTCGGCGGGACGGCCGTTGAGGCCGGGGATGCCACGGTCCGGGGTGCGGTTGTGGCGGCTGTACTCGTACTGCACCAGCCAGTTGAGGTCGGGGCTGAGTTGCCAGCTCATGGCCGGGGCGAACAGCTGCCGGCTGGAGTCGATGCCCTTGCGAAAGCTGTTGGCGTCCTGCTCGCCGAGGTTCAGGCGCAGGGCGATGTCGTCGCTGGCGTCGGCGCTGAGGTCGGCGTACAGGCTGCGGTAGTCCTGGCTGCCCAGTTGCGCTTCGATGGAGGAGCCGAGGCCGGCCTGGGGCTGCTTGCTGATGCGGTTGACCAGGCCACCCTGGCTGCCACGCCCGTAGAGCACGGCGGCCGGGCCCTTGAGCACGTCGATGCGTTCGATGTTGTGCAGGTCGCGGGTGTACTGGCTGTCGTCGCGCAGGCCGTCGAGGTAGAAGTCGTTGCTGGCGTCGAAACCACGGATGCGCAGGCCGTCGAAGCGGGTGTCGCTGGCGTCGCTGACGTTGGGCAGGCCGCTGAGCACCTGGCCGATGCGGGTGGCGCCGTAGTTGAGGGCGTCCTGGGTGCGTACCGAGTCGATGGCCTGGGGCACGTAGCGCACCGGCGTGGCGGTGCGGGTGGCGGTGGAGACCTCGCGGGTGCGGGTGTCCTGGCTGCCCTTGCCCTCCACTTCGATGGCCGGCAGGTCGGTGGAGGCGCCGGCTGCGAGGGCCAGCGGTGCCATCAGGGTGGCGGCCAGGCCCAGGGCAATTCGGGAAAGGGTGGAGGGATGGGCGGGGTGGTGCATGATCGGCGTCCGGATCGTGGGGAAAGGGCGCAGATGATATTTATTTGCATTTGATATTGATAGCCATCTGATACCGATTCCCTACAATCCCGACACATCGCACCTTCACCTGCCCGGCTGGGGCTGCGGCTCGCCCCCTTGCCGCCGGGCCGGCTGCCGCACACCGGTCACGCCTTCCGGGGCCACCTGGTAGCCGGGGAAATGCAGGGCGATGCGTGCGGCGAGCAGCCGGGCCTGCCGGCGTTCCTCAGTGAGCGGTCCCATCGCAGGCCTCCTCTTCGTCGTCATCGCGGCGGTACCAGAAGCGGAACAGCCCGTAGCCCAGCACCAGTGCGACCTGGGCCAGCGCGGCGCACATCTGCAGGAAGGAGTTGACGGTGGGGTTGGTGCGGGCCTCCATCACGCCGGTGAGGGCGTGCCAGAAGCCGTCCGGGATGACGGTGAGGGCCAGGCTGGCCAGGGGCTTGCCGGTCAGCAGCCAGATTTCGATGACGCCGAAGCCGTTGGCGAACATCAGGCCGCCGAGGATGAACACCGAGATCACCAGCCCGAGGGCGAAGCAGGCGGAGAACTGGAACAGTGCGCGCATGGTGGGTCTTCCTTCAGTAGGCGGCGCGGCGGTGTGCCGCGCCGGGGGTTGGGATCAGCCTGGGCTCAGGCCTGGGCTGGGGCTTGGGCTGGGAACGGGGCGGCGGGGCGGCCAACGGCGTACCAGTCGAGCTTGCGGGTCAGCACCATCACGCAGGCCAGCAAGCCGAACACCAGCAGCGAGCCCATCAGCAGGGCGTAGTCCTCGGCGCTGAGCAGGCCGTAGAGCATCCCGTACAGCGCGGCGAGGCCGGCGGTGAAGCCGCCACCGCGCACCCAGCTGTGCAGCACGCTGCTGACGTAGATGCCCACCAGGAGCACGCAGGCCGAGGCGGACAGCGCATAGGCCAGGCCGAACGCCAGGTGCTCGGAGAGCGACAGCAGCAGCAGGTAGAAGAACGCCAGGGCCAGGCCAACCAGGCCGTACTGCACGGGGTGGACGTTGATGCGCTTGAGCACTTCCACCAGGAAGAAGCCGGCGAAGGTCAGGCAGATGAACAGCAGGGCGTACTTGATGGCGCGGTCGCTCTTCAGGTACTGGTCCACCGGGTCGACGAAGCTGACCCCGAACACCCGGCTGTTGAAGGCCTGGCAGCGGTCCTCATAGGCACAGTCGGCCAGGGCCTGCTGCAGGTCGGTGGCGAAGAAGCTGGTCTGCCAGCGGGCGGTGAAGCCGTCCTCGCGCACCTCGCGCTCGGCGGGGAGGAATTCGCCGACGAAGCTGGGGTGCGGCCAGGGCGACTTCAGCTCCACCTGGCTGTCACGCCCCACCGGGGTGATGTGCAGCGATTCGGTGCCCTGCAGGTTGAGGGTGAAGCCGTAGTTGAGGGTCTGGGCCTCGCCGCTGGCCAGGTGGGGCAGCGGTACATGCACGCCGCTGGCCAGGATCGGGTCGCCGCTGCCGGGCTGGAAGTCCAGGCTGCGGCCGTTCAGCTCCAGCTTGAGGGCGTTGTTGATGCCACGGATGTCGCTGATGCCCACCGCCAGGAACGGGGTCTCGAACTGGTAGTCCTCCAGCCCTTCCTCGATGCCGAAATGCGCCGGCACGGCGAATTCACCGCTGATGCGGCTGTCGCTCTTGTACAGCCGGGCCTGGTAGATGCCACGGGTCAGCAACTGGGTGTCGACATCGCCCTGCAGGTGGAAGCGCTCGGGCAGGAAGAACAGCCGGCCGCGCTGCTCGCGCTCGTCCAGGTAGCGCTGGCCGGTCTTCTCGTGGGTCTTCCACTCGCGCACGGTGCGGCGGAACGGCACCACCAGCAGCGGGCCGGTCACCTGCTGGGCGTAGCTGGAGCTCTGCGCGATGTTGGCCTGCACGCTGTCGCGGGCCATCTGACGCTCGTCGATCAGGCCGTCGATCATCAGCAGCGGGATCAGCAGCAGCAGGATCAGCAGGGCGATGGCGCCCAGCTTGAAGCCCAGGGTTCGGGTCATCTCGGACTCTCCTCATGTGTTGGATGGGAAAAGTCTGGAACGCGCCTGGGGTGGGGCTATGGGGGGAATGTGGAGTTTGTGTGGGAATTGGGTGAAGAGCCGGGATCGCTACGCGATCCCGCCGGCCGATCACCCTGAGCGAAGCGCTGGGCTGACGGTGGGCTGAAGCCCACCCTACGGGAGCAGGGCGGTCAGCACGACCCGCGGATGTACTGCTCCAGGTGCTGGATCAGGCTTTCCTGCTCGGCAGTGATGTCGCGCACCAGGTCGCGGATCGACAGCAGGCCGATCACCTTGCCTTCGTCCAGCACCGGCAGGTGGCGCAGGTTCTTCTCGGTCATCAGCTGCATGCAGAACTGGTTGCTGTCCTTCGGGCCGACCACGTAGAGGTTGGAGGTCATGATCTCCTGCACCTCGGTGCCGTAGGAGGAACGGTCCTTGGCGGCCACCCGGCGCACGTAGTCGCGCTCGGTGACGATGCCCACCAGTTCGTCGCGCTCCATCACCAGCACGGCGCCGATGCCCTTCTCGGCCATCAGCTCGGCCGCTTCCAGCACGGTGGTGGTGGGGTCCACGCGGTAGATCGTCGTGTGGGCTTTGCCCCGCAGTATTTCGGCAACGGTCTTCATCGGCTGCTCCCGGTTTTCTCGTGGTCGTGTGCACCGCGTTCCATCACGGCGGCGAACTGAGAATAGTCAATTGTGGGCGCCCGCAAAGGGCGGCAGAATCGCCGCCAGTCGGCCCTCCTGGCCGTTCGGAAATGGAGATTCCATGCCCCCTCGCAAGACCCTCTTCGCCCTCGCCGCCCTGTCGCTGCTCATGCTCGGCGGTTGCTCCAGCAAAAGCTTCGTCACGCCCGACCACGGCGTTTCCCTGGCCGGCATCGATGACGCAGACATCGAGGAACTGTTCAGCAAGAAACCTGCCAGCCCCTTCCCGGCCCAACTGAGCATCGTCCGCGTGGCCAGCCTCTACCGGGACGGATTCGAGGTGGTGCAGACCCGCGACATCGAGTCCGACGCGGACCTGGCGCGCATCGCCGGACAACCCCTGATCAGCCAGGCCGCGCCCCTGAGCCGCTTGCTGGTGCCCAATGACATGAAGAGCCTCAAGGACCTGCGCCTCCCGGCCGCCCACATGCGTTCGGACCTGCTGCTGGTCTACACGGTGGACACCCAGTTCTATGTCGACAGCACCCCGCTGGGCCCGCTGACGGCGGTGTCGCTGGGCTTCCTGCCCAATCACCAGGCCCATGTCACCAGCACCGTGGCCGGCATCCTGGTGGATGTGCGCAGCGGCTACATCTACGGCTCGACCGAGGCCACCGCCCAGGAGGAACAGCGCGCCAGCACCTGGTCCACCGAAGACGCCGTGGCCGAGTCGAGGAACCGTGCCGAGAAAGCCGCGTTCACCCGCTTCAGCGAGGGTTTCCCGGCGTTCTGGCAGGGCGTGCTGGCGAAGTACGCGAAGAGCCCAGCGGCGTCCCAGTAGAAACCTCCCCTCCCGGGCTGAAGCCCGGGCTACGCCCCAGCTCCGTTGGTGGATGGGAAAAGCGCCACCGACACGGGTTGAGCGCAGCGCGGTTGTAGGGTGGGTCGCGCTCCATCGACCCACCGAGCGGGGCCGGATATTTGCACCGAAATGGTGCACAGACGTTCAGACAGCGGGCAGCCGCAGGCGGACTTCGACGCCGCCTTCGCGGTTTTCCACCCGCAGGGCGCCGCCGTGCAGGTTGGCCACTTCCTGCACGAAGTTGAGGCCGAGGCCGGTGCTCTTGCGCCCGCTGCCGGGGCGCGGCAGGGAGTAGAAGCGCTCGGTGAGGCGGGCCAGGGCGTAGTCGGGGATGGCGTCGCCCTGGTTGAACAGGCACAGCGTCCAGTGGCTGCCCTCGCGCTCGGCAGCGAAGCGGATGAGGCCGCCGGGGGGCGTGAAGTCCAGGGCGTTGTCCAGCAGGTTGGCCAGGGCCTGGCGCAGCAGGAAGCGCTCCCCCTTCACCTCAACGTCGTCGCCGATGGCGTCTTCGACGCGCAGGCCGGCGGATTCGATGCGCGCCGCCTGGGCCTGCACCAGCTCATCCACCATCGGCGCCACCGGCACACTGACGCGCTCCTCCAGGCCCTGGCGCTGCTCGACCTGGGCCAGGTACAGCAGGCGTTCGATGAGTTGCTGCAGGCGCGCGCCCTCGCCAGCGATGTTGGCGACGAAGCGCTGCCGCTGCTCGGCGGGCATGTCGCCCTCCAGCAGTTCGGCGGCGCCCCGGATGGCCGCCAGGGGGCTCTTCAGTTCATGGGTCAGGGTGTGCACATAGCGCTCGACGTAGGCCTTGCCCTCCAGCTCGGTGCGCATGCGCTCCACGGCACGGGCCAGCTGGGTCAGTTCGCCGCCGCTGAGGCTGGGCAGTTCGGCCCGCTGCCCTTCGCTGACGGCCTGGGCATAGCGGGTCAGGCGCCGCAGGGAGCCGCTGAGCCACCAGGAGAGCAGGCCGCCGATCAGTAGCCCGAGGACGATGAGGCCGGCGCCGAGCCAGGCCAGGCGCACCTGGGAGCGGTAGATGTAGGGCTGCAGCGAGCGGTTGGGCTTGGCCACCGAGACCACGCCGATGATCTTCCCGTCGGCACGGATCGGCGCCGCCACGTACATCACCGAGGAGTCGGGGTCGGCCGGGTCTTCACGGGTGGAACGGGCGCCGTACTGGCCGCGCAGGGTCAGCAGGACGTCGTTCCAGCCGGAGTAGTCCTGGCCCACGGCCTGGCCGGTGGAGTCCAGCAGCACACGGCCGGTGCCGTCGGTGACGTAGATGCGGTGGTTGACCTCGGTCTTGCGCACGCCCCAGATCTCGGCGCCGGGCTGGCGCTTGCCATAGGCCTTGAGCAGCTCGGGCAGGTTGCTCTGGGTGAGGGTGCCGTCGCGCACCGGGTCGCGGAGGATCTCGGCCAGCAGGTTGGCGGTGTCCACCAGGGTTTCCTCGGTGGACTGGCGCACACCGGGGCGGATCTCGTCCATCACGGTACTGAGCACGAAGTAACCGGCCAGGCCGACGAAGAGGAAGTAGACCAGGAAGATTCGGATGCCCAGTGGCATGGCAGGTCCTCGGGGCGCGGGCGGGCTCAGGCGCGGGGGTCGTAGCTGTAGCCGAGCCCGCGGTGGGTCTGGATCGGTTCGGCATCGGCGACCTGCCGCAGCTTGGCGCGCAGGCTCTTGATGTGGCTGTCGATGCTGCGCTCGTAGCCGGCGTCGCTGGCCACGCCGAGGGCGTCGAGCAGTTGCTCGCGGCTGAACACCCGTTCCGGCTGGCCGAGCAGGTGCTGCAGCAGGCGGAATTCGTGGCGGGTCAGGGCCAGCAGCTGGCCGTGGTAGTGGATGCGGAAGCGCTCCAGGTCCACCTGGAAGGGGCCGTCACCAGCAGGAGCTGCGGGGGCGGCCGGGGCCGGCTCGCGGGGGGCCATGCGTTTGAGGATGGCGCGGACCCGGGCGGCCACTTCGCGGGGGCTGAAGGGCTTGACCACGTAGTCGTCGGCGCCGATCTCCAGGCCCACCACGCGGTCGATCTCGGCATCGCGGGCGGTGAGGAAGATCACCGGCACTTCGGAGAAGCGCCGCAGCCGGCGGCAGGCCTCGAAGCCGCTGATGTCGGGCAGGCCGACGTCGAGGATGACCAGGTCGAAGGGCTCGTGGGCCAGGCGCTCCAGGGCCTCGCCCGCCAGGCTGAGCCAGGTGACGGTGAAGCCTTCGGATTGCAGGGCGTAGACGAGGGTGTCGGCGATGGCGGCTTCGTCTTCGACGATGAGGATGCTGGGCATGGCGTCCGTGCGAGGCGGCGGGAAAGCCGGCAGGGTGCCGTCGGGCCCGGGCGGCGTCAATCCCGCCCGGGCCGACGGTTCAGCACTGCGGCTTGCCGGCGGTGTACTTGCGGCCGGGGTAGATGGCGGCGCGGAATTCGCGCAGCGCCTTGGCGCCGATCAGCAGCGGGTAGTTGAAGCTGCTGCGGTCGGTGAGGTTGACCTCGACGGTGCGCTTGGTATCGCCCAGGCACATTTCCAGTTCGATGACCGGGCGCTTGGACGGGTCGGCCTTCTCGCGCTCGTCGTCCTCTTCATCGCCGGCTTCCTCGGCGCGGGTCTTGATCTTGCTGATGCGCGCCAGGCGGTGTTCGTAGAGGGTGTCGTCGGCGTCCTTGGTGGCCAGGCGGAAGCGCACCCACTCCTCGCCGTCGCGCTTGAAGCGCTCGATGTCCTTGGCCGAGAGGGAGGCGGTGAGGGCGCCGGTGTCCATCTTGGCCTTGAGGGTCTGGCCGATCTCGGGCAGGCGGATGTATTCGTAGCGGCCGTAGAGGTCAGGCTCCTCGGCGGCGAATACCGGCAGGGCGAGCAGGGTCAGCAGGGCGAGCAAGGGTTTCAAGTCGGTCTCCTCGGCGTGGGGCGCGGTGGGCGGTTCTGTCGACGGGGCACGTGCGCCGGCAGGTTCTGGGACCGGCACGACGGGCCTTTGGTTCGGCGGTGTCGCGCAGTCTACCCGCCCACCTTCTTCAGGCGCACCCCGCCCCAGAGTTCCTCAAGGTTGCGGAAGCCCCAGTCCTCGGGGGATTCGCGGGCGACGATGCGGTCGCGGCCCTGCATGGTGGCGAGGTCAATCACCTCCTGGGGGATCGGCACCTTGGAGCGGGCGGAGAAGAACACCCGCACTTTGGGCATCAGCAGGGAGCCACTGCCCTGCTCCAGCACCACGCCGAGGCGCCCGCTCTCCAGGCGCACCAGGGAGCCGGTGGGGTAGATGCCGACGCATTTGACGAAGGCCTGGAAGACCTTGGGGTCGAAGTGACCCTTCGTCCACTCGGCCATCTTGTGCAGGGATTCGGCCGGGTCCCAGCCCTTCTTGTAGGGGCGGTCGGAGGTGATGGCGTCGTACACGTCGCACACCGCGCCCATCCGCGCCAGCAGGCTGATCTGCTCGCCGGCCAGGTGATGGGGGTAGCCGCTGCCGTCGAATTTCTCGTGGTGGTGCAGGCACACGTCCAGCACCAGCGCGCTGACCTGATGGCTCTCCAGCAGGATGCGTGCGCCGGCCATGGGGTGGCCGCGCATGGTGGCGAACTCGCTGTCGGTGAGCTTGCCGGGCTTGTTCAGCACGGCGTTGGGCACGGCCATCTTGCCGATGTCGTGGAGCAGCCCGGCGAGCCCGGCCTCGCGCACCTGGGGCTCGGGCAGGCCGAGCTGGCGGGCCAGGGCGATCATCAGGGCGCAGACGGCCACCGAGTGCATGTAGGTGTATTCGTCGGAGTTCTTCAGCCGCGCGAGGCTGATGAGGGCATTGGGGTGGCGCAGCACCGAGGCGGAGATTTCCTCCACCAGCCCATCGGCCTGGCTCAGCTCCACCACCTGGCCGAGCCGGGCGTCCTTGAACATGGCCATGACGGCGGCGCGGGAGCGCTCGCACAGCGCCACGGCCCGGGCCACCTCGTCTTCAAGGCTGACGGGGCGCGCGGCGGCGTTGTCGGGGTGGTTGGCGGCCAGCAGCTGGGCGTCGGCCTCTTCGTTGGCCTGCTCGGCCGTGACCTGGGCAGCAGCCTGGTCCGGGGCGAGGTCGAGGCCCTTGGAGGTGTCGATCCAGACTTCGGTGACGGCGCTGTCGAGAATGCGCGCCAGGTCCTTCTGGGACTTCAGCAGGAAGCTGCTCTTCCAGAAGGGGTGGTCCATCCATGAGCCGCAGAGTTCCTGAACGTACATGCCCGGACGCAGGTCCGACACAGCGATCTTCTTCAACACGATGGGCACCGATGGAAACACACGAGAAACCAGGAACGAGGGCGATGATGCCTGATGGCCAGTGGCCGGAACAGCCGTTTCGCCTGACTTTATCTGAGGAAGGGGATGAGTGTCTTGGCAGCCGTTCACGCCTGCGTATCATGGCAACGCCACCCACAGGCCAAGGAGCCATGGACCCATGAGGGCGCTGCTGACCGGTATCACCACCATCCTCCTCGTGCTGATCAACACCCTGGCCCTGATCGGCCCGATGCTGCTGATCGCCCTGCTCAAGCTGGTGCTCCCCGGCCAGGCCCTCAAGGACGCCTGCTCCCGCGCGGTGATGGGCATCGCCGAGGCCTGGGCGGAGAACTGCAAGCGCATCTTCGCCCTGCTCACCCCCACCCGCTGGGACATCCGTGGCGGCGAAGGCCTGCGCAACGACACCTCCTACCTGGTGGTGTCCAACCACCAGTCCTGGGTGGACATCCCCGCGCTGGTTCAGGCCTTCAACCGCAAGGCGCCCTACTTCAAGTTCTTCCTCAAGCAGGAGCTGATATGGGTGCCCTTCATCGGCCTGGCGTTCTGGGCGCTGGACTACCCCTTCATGAAGCGCTACTCCAAGGCCTTCCTGGCGAAGCACCCGGAGATGAAGGGCAAGGACCTGGAGATCACCAAGGCTGCCTGCGAGAAGTTCAAGCGCCTACCGGTCACCGTGGTGAACTACCTGGAAGGCACCCGCTTCACCCCCGCCAAGCAGGCCCAGCAGGGCTCCCCCTACCGCTACCTGCTCAAGCCCAAGGCGGGCGGCGTGGCCTTCGTGCTGGCGACCCTGGGTGAGCAGCTGGATGCGATCCTCGACGTCACGCTGATCTACCCCGGCCAGCAGGTGCCGGGCTTCTGGGCCCTGGTGTCGGGCCAGGTGCCGTGGGTGATCGTCGACATCCAGACCCGCGACCTCGACCCGTCCCTCTGGCAGGGCGACTACGAGAACGACCCGGTGTTCCGCCAGCACCTGCAGGACTGGGTGAGCCGCCTGTGGTCCGAGAAGGACGCCCGCATCCACCAGTTGCGCAGCGAACTGCACGGCTGACCCTCGCGGCCGGGCGCCCGCCCGGCCCGCCCCGCTGCGCTTTCCGACGAAGCGTCGCAGCCCCCGTACCACCCGGTCTGAAGCCTTGTCTGAAATGGCTGTAGAGCGCGCCGCCATTGGCGTTGACGCGCTTTAGCGTGTTTATATTGAACGCACGATCAATTTAAAAGGAACCCCGTCCCCGCTCCCGCACTCTCACCCGAATGCCCGAATCCGCGTTAAAGGAGATGCCGCTTGCCGACACCCTCGACCACCCACGCAGGGGGAACCCTGTGAACACCTCGACCCAAGCTTCCACCCCGTCCCTGCGCATGAACGCCCCGGTGCTGATCGGCTCGGCGGCCTTCGTCCTCATCTTCGGCCTGGCCGCCACCCTGTTCGCCGAACAGGCCGGTGAATGGCTCGCCCGCGCCCAGGCCTGGGCCTCCGGCAGCGTCGGCTGGTACTACCTGCTGGCGATGACGCTGTACCTGGTCTTCGTGGTGGTCACCGCGCTGTCCGGCTATGGCCGGATCAAGCTCGGTGCCGACCACGACGAGCCCGAGTTCAGCTACCTGTCCTGGGCCGGCATGCTGTTCGCCGCCGGCATCAGCATCACCCTGTTCTTCTTCTGCGTGTCGGAGCCGCTGACCCACTTCGCCCAACCGCCCAAGGGCGAGGCCGGTGGCAGCGAAGCCGCGCGCCAGGCCATGCAGCTGCTGTTCCTGCACTGGGGCCTGCACGGCTGGGGCGTGTTCGCCCTGGTGGCCATGGCCCTGGCCTACTTCGCCTACCGCCACAACCTGCCGCTGGCGCTGCGTTCGGCGCTGTACCCGCTGATCGGCAAGCGCATCAACGGCCCCATCGGCTACACCGTGGACGCCTTCGGCATCATCGCCACGGTGTTCGGCCTGGGCGCCGACATGGGCTTCGGCGTGCTGCACCTCAATGCCGGCCTGGACTACCTGTTCGGCATTCCCCACGACCAGTGGGTGCAGGTGGCGCTGATTGTGCTGATGATGGGCGCCGCCGTGATCGTGGCCGTCAGCGGCGTTGAGAAGGGCGTGCGGGTGATGTCCGACGTCAACATGCTGCTGGCCTGCTCACTGCTGCTGTTCGTGCTCTTCGCCGGGCCCACCCAGCACCTGCTGAACATGCTGGTGCAGAACCTGGGCGATTACCTGGGGGCACTGCCAACCAAGAGCTTCGACCTCTACGCCTACGACGGCGGCACCCGCTGGCTGGGCGACTGGACGGTGTTCTACTGGGCCTGGTGGATCGCCTGGGCGCCCTTCGTCGGGCTGTTCATCGCGCGGATTTCCCGCGGTCGGACGATCCGAGAGTTCGTCTTCGGCGTGCTGTTCATTCCCCTGGGCTTCACCCTGGCGTGGATGTCGATCTTCGGCAACAGCGCCCTGGAGCAGGCCTTCAACGGTGCCAGCGACCTGGCCACGGTGGCGGTGAACGAACCGTCCATGGCCATCTACCACCTGCTGGAAAGCTACCCGTGGAGCCGCGCGGTGATCGCCGTGACGGTGTTCATCAGCTTCGTGTTCTTCGTCACCTCCGCCGACTCGGGCACCGTGGTGCTGTCCACCCTCTCCTCCCGGGGTGGCGCGGTGGACGAGGACGGCCCGCGCTGGCTGCGGGTGTTCTGGGGCGCACTGACCGCGCTGATCACCATCGGCCTGCTGTTCGCCGGCAGCATCGACGCGCTGAAGTCGGCGGTGGTGCTCACCTCCCTGCCCTTCTCGCTGATCCTGCTGCTGATGATGTGGGGGCTGCACAAGGCCTTCTATCTGGAGTCCCAGCGCCAGCGCGCCCGCCTGCATGCGCCCTCGCCGGTGGACCAGCGCTCGCCCCGGCGCCGCAGCGGCTGGCGCCAGCGCCTGGCCCAGGCGGTGCATTTCCCCTCGCGGGACGAGGTGTACCGCTTCATGGAGGAACAGGTGCGACCGGCCATGGAGGCCCTCGCCGAGCAGTTCCGCACCCGTGGCCTGACGGTGGAAACCCACATGGACCCGGCCGGCGCCAGCCTGAGCCTGGAGGTGGGCCATGGCGAGGAACACCCGTTCCTCTACCGGGTGGTGATGCGCGGCTACTTCACGCCCTCCTTCGCCGTCGCCGGGCTGGACGCGCGCAACCGCCAGAACCGCCGCTACTACCGCGCCGAGGTGCACCTGGCCGAGGGCAGCCAGGACTACGACCTGGTGGGCTACAGCCGCCAGCAGGTGATCGACGACATGCTCGACCAGTACGAGCGGCACCTGCAGTTCCTGCACCTGGTGCGTTGACTGCAGCCCCGGGCGAACGCCCGGGCGCCCTCCTGTCAGCCGCCCATAAAAAAGAGGAGCCGTCATGGCTCCTCGAAGGACAGGTACTGCGCCGGTAGAACGCAGCACCAGGGGTTGCGGCTCAGGCCTCAGGCGGCGCTGAAGGTCTTGTGCGGGTCGATGACGAATTTCTTCGGCACGCCGGCATCGAACTCGCCGTAGCCACGGGGCGCGTCATCCAGGCTGATGACCTGCACGCCCACCACTTCGGCGATGTTGATGCGGTCCCACATGATGGCCTGCATGAGCTGGCGGTTGTATTTCATCACCGGGGTCTGGCCGGTGTGGAAGCTGTGGGACTTGGCCCAGCCGAGGCCGAAACGGATGCTCAGGCTGCCGATCTTGGCGGCGGCGTCCACGGCGCCCGGGTCTTCGGTGACGTAGAGGCCGGGAATACCGATCTTGCCGGCCACACGGGTGACCTGCATCAGCGAGTTGAGCACGGTGGCCGGGGCTTCGTGCTGGGCACCGGCATGGCCGTGGCCACGGGCTTCGAAGCCCACGGCGTCGACGGCGCAATCCACTTCCGGCTCGCCCAGCAGGTCGGCGATCTGCTCGTGCAGCGGAGTGTCCTTGGACAGGTCGGCGATCTCGAAACCGACGGCCTTGGCGTGGGCCAGGCGCACCGGGTTGACGTCACCGACGATGACCACGGCCGCGCCCAGCAGGCGGGCGGAGGCGGCAGCGGCGAGGCCCACCGGGCCGGCACCGGCCACGTAGACGGTGGAGCCCGGACCGACGCCGGCGGTGACGGCGCCGTGGTAGCCGGTGGGCAGGATGTCGGAGAGGCAGGTCAGGTCGCGGATCTTCTCCATCGCCTTGTCGCGCTCGGGCAGCTTCAGCAGGTTGAAGTCGGCGTAGGGCACCAGCACGTACTCGGCCTGGCCACCGGTCCAGTCGCCCATGTCGACGTAGCCATAGGCACCGCCGGCGCGGGCCGGGTTGACGGTCAGGCAGACGCCGGTGTGCATCTCCTTGCAGGAGCGGCAACGGCCGCAGGCGACGTTGAAGGGCACGGACACCAGGTCACCGATCTTCAGGTTCTCGACGTCGCTGCCCTTCTCCACCACCTCGCCGGTGATTTCGTGGCCGAGCACCAGGCCGACCTGGGCGGTGGTACGGCCGCGCACCATGTGCTGGTCCGAGCCGCAGATGTTGGTGGAGACGACCTTCAGGATCACGCCGTGCTCGATCTTCCTGCCACGGGGGTCCTGCATCTTCGGGTAGTCGATCTTCTGCACTTCGACCTTGCCCGCTCCGAGATAAACGACACCACGATTACCAGACATGCATGAATCTCCTTTGTTGTTGTGGATACAAAGGCGCGGCCTGGGCCACGCGGCCTTGTACTGGAGCTTGTGTCTGTTGCCGGAGCCGCCGGGTGGAACTGGCAGGGCGGCTGCCGAAATCTGTAGCCGGACGCACATCCGGGGTCTGGCACGCGCCCGGGCCGAGGCCCGACCACGTCTGCTGGTTCAGAGCACCACAGTGCGGTTGGCGTTGAGGAACACGCGGCGCTCGATGTGGTAGCCCACCGCCTTGGCCAGGGTCAGGCATTCGATGTCACGCCCCTTGGCCACCAGGTCCTCGGGGTAGTGGGCATGGTCCACCGGTTCGACCCCCTGGGTGATGATCGGGCCCTCGTCCAGGTCGTTGTTGATGTAGTGGGCCGTGGCGCCCACCAGCTTGACCCCCTTCTGGTAGGCCTGGTGGTAGGGCTTGGCGCCCTTGAAGCCGGGCAGCAGGGAGTGGTGGATGTTGATGGCCCAGCCATCCAGGCGCCGGCACAGCTCGGGCGACAGCACCTGCATGTAGCGGGCGAGCACCACCAGCTCGGCACCGGTGTCCTCGATCACCTGCAGCACGCGCCGTTCCTGGGCGGGCTTGTCGTTGGGGTCGAGGGGGAAGTGGTGATAGGGGATGCCGTGCCAGCGGGCCAGCGGCTCCAGGTCGGGGTGGTTGGACACCACGGCCATCACGTCCATCGCCAGTTGGCCGATGCGCTGGCGGTAGAGCAGGTCATGCAGGCAGTGATCGGCCTTGGAGACCATGATCACCACCTTGGCCCGGTAGCCCGGCGGGGTCAGCTCCACCTGCATGTCGAAGGGCGCCACGCGGGCGGCCAGGCCGGCACGGAAGGCGGCCTCGTCGAAGCCGTCGGGCTGGCGGAACTCGACGCGGATGAAGAAGCGCGCGGACAACCGGTCATCGAACGAATGGTGCTCGGTGACGTAGCAGCGCTGCTCGAACAGGTAGCCGGTCACCGCGTCCACCGTGCCGAGCACGCTGGGGCAGTGGGCGGTGAGGATCCAGGTATCGGGGGTGCGGCTCATGTCGGGGCCTCGGTAATCCGTGCTGTCAGGGGGCGCAGGGGGGAGGACGCTTCACCCCTCCACCTGCGCTGGCCTGCGGGTGGGCGGCAACGGCGCCGTCCACCCTCCATCTCACGCCTTGATCGCCAGCCCGTACTCGGCGCTGGCGTCCTGCAGCCAGAGCCAGAGGTAGTCGGAGAAGCTGCGGCGCACCACCAGTTCCCAGGTGTCCTCGCCGGTGTGGCGGATCACCGCCGTGGCCTTGGCGAAGTGGGTGCCCACCGCCTTGCCCACCGGGAAGTTGCTCGGGTGCACGTCGTAGGAGGTGGACTTCATCAGCAGCTCGCGCACCTTCGGCCCGCTCAATTCCAGCAGGGTCTGGCCGCCGCTGACGTTGACCACGGCGATGTGCTGGCCGTCCAGCGCCTCGCGCAGGCGTTGCTCGGTGGCGAACTCCTGGCCACCGGGGACGATCAGCAGCCACTCGTCCGGGCCCAGCCACTGCAGCGAGGTGTCGCCGTTGGCCACCAGGGTCAGCGCCACCGGCAGCTCCAGGCCCAGGGCCTTGTGCACGCCGCCGGCGAAGACCGGGTCGCTGGCTTCGCCACGGATCACCAGGTGACCCAGCAGCTTCTTCTCGCGCAGCACGACACCGGCGCTGGCCTTGCCCTTGCGCGCCAGCTCGTCGAGGCCGGCGTGGTGCAGGGGCGACTCGCCCTGGATGTTGCCCGGGCGTTGTTCGTAGACGTTGACGTTAGACATTCTGGCGATCCCCTTTCGGGTCATAGAACACGGAGCTGCAGATTTCGGCTTCGATCACGCTGCCATCGGCCAGAGGGGCGAAGACCCGCTCGCCCATGCGCTTGAGGCCGCCCTTGACCACGGCCAGGGCGAAGGAATGGCCCAGGCTGGCGCTCATGTAGCTGGAGGTGACGTGGCCGACCATCTTCATCGGGATGGACTGCTTGGGATCGAACACCAGCTGCGCGCCTTCCGGCAGGACCTTGTTCGGGTCCAGCGGCTTGAGGCCCACCAGTTGCTTGCGGTCCTCGCGCAGGCAGTCCTCGCGATTCATGCCGCGCCAGCCGATCCAGGAGAACGGCTTGTTGCGGCCGACGCACCAGCCCATGCCCAGGTCGTCCGGGGTGACCGAGCCGTCGGTGTCCTGGCCGACGATGATGAAACCCTTCTCGGCCCGCAGCACGTGCATGGTCTCGGTGCCGTAGGGGGTCAGGTTGTACTTCTTGCCGGCCTCGATCAGCTGCTTCCACACGCCCAGGGCGTAGTCGGCCTGCACGTTCACTTCATAGGACAGCTCGCCGGTGAAGGAGATGCGGAACACCCGCGCCGGTACGCCCCCCACCTTGCCTTCCTTCCAGCTCATGAAGGGGAAGGCGTCCTTGTCCAGGTCGATGTCGGTGACCTCGGCCAGCAGCTTGCGGCTGTTGGGGCCGGACAGGGTCATGGTGGCCCAGTGGTCGGTGACCGAGGTGAAGTACACCTTCATCTCCGGCCACTCGGTCTGGTGGTACAGCTCCAGCCACTCCATGACGCGGGCGGCGCCGCCGGTGGTGGTGGTCATGATGAAGTGGTTGTCGCCGACGCAGGCGGTGACGCCGTCGTCGAAGACCATGCCGTCTTCCTTGCACATCAGGCCGTAGCGGGCCTTGCCCACGTCCAGCTTGGTCCAGGCGTTGGTGTAGACGCGGTTGAGGAACTCACGGGCGTCCGGGCCCTGGATGTCGATCTTGCCGAGGGTGGAGGCATCGAGGATGCCCACGCTCTCGCGCACGGCCTTGCATTCGCGGGCCACGGCGGCGTGCAGGTCCTCGCCGTTCTTCGGGAAGTACCAGGGGCGCTTCCACTGGCCGACGTCCTCGAACTCGGCGCCCTGGGCCAGGTGCCAGCTGTGCATGGCGGTGTAGCGCTTGGGATCGAACAGGTGGCCGCAGTGACGCCCGGCCACGGCGCCGAAGGTCACCGGGGTGTAGTTCGGGCGGAACATGGTGGTGCCCATCTCGGCGACGCTGATGCCCATCGAACGGGCGGCGATGGCCAGGCCGTTGATGTTGCCCAGCTTGCCCTGGTCGGTGCCGAAGCCCAGCGCGGTGTAGCGCTTGACGTGCTCGACCGATTCGAAGCCCTCGCGGGTGGCCAGCTCGATGCCGGCGGCGGTGACGTCGTTCTGCAGGTCGACGAACTGCTTCGGCGCGCGGGCGGTGGACTTGTCGTGGGGCACCTGGAACAGCGCCAGGGTGGGCTCCTCGTGACGGATGGCGGCCTTGGGCACGACGCCTTCCACCGGCTTGAAGCCGGCTTCGGCAGCGGCCTTGGCACCGGCCTCGTAGCCGTCGGCGAGGACGTCGCCGAGGCCGAAGACGCCGTTCACGGCACCGGCGCACAGGCGCTTCTGGAAGCCGCCCTCGCTGGGCACGAAGGCCAGGATGTCTTCACGCCAGGTGGGCTTGCCGCCCAGGTGGGAGGCCAGGTGCACCACGGGGCTGTAGCCGCCGGAGCTGACGATCAGGTCGCAGTCCACCACTTCGCCGGGGCTGGTGACGCGGTGGCCCTTGACGTCGATGGCGCAGATGCGGGCACCGGTGACGCGCTTGCTGCCACGGCACTCGACCACGGCGCTGCCGGTGAGGATGCGCACGCCACGGGCGCGGGCTTCCTCGACCCAGGCGCCGCGCGGGTTGCTGCGGGCGTCGGCGACGGCGACCACTTTCTGCCCGGCGTCCAGCCAGTCCAGCACCACGCGGTAGGCGTAGTCGTTGTTGGTGGACAGCACCAGTTCGCGGCCGGGGGCCACGCCGTAGCGGTTGACGTAGGTGGAGACGGCTCCGGCCAGCATGTTGCCGGGGACGTCGTTGTTGGCATACACCAGCGGCCGCTCGTGGGCGCCGGCGGCCAGCACCACGCGCTTGGCGCGCACGCGGTGGACGCGGTGGCGCGCCTGGCCACGGGGGGCGACTTCACCCAGGTGGTCGGTGAGGCGCTGGTGGATGGTGAGGAAGTTGTGGTCGTGGTAGCCGTTCACCGTGGCGCGCGGCAGCAGGGTCACCTCCGGCAGGCTGGCCAGTTCGGCCAGGGCCTTGGCGACCCACTCGGCGGCGGGCTTGCCGTCCAGGGTTTCGCGGGTGTCCAGCAGGCTGCCGCCGAACTCTTCCTGCTCGTCGGCGAGGATCACGCGGGCGCCGCTACGACCGGCCGCCAGGGCGGCAGCCAGGCCGGCGGGGCCGGCACCGACCACCAGCACGTCGCAGTGCTGGTTGAGGTGGTCGTAGATGTCCGGGTCCACTTCGGTGGGCGAACGGCCCAGGCCGGCGGCCTTGCGGATGTACTTCTCGTAGGTCAGCCACAGGTTCTGCGGGTACATGAAGGTCTTGTAGTAGAACCCGGGCGGCATCATGCCGCCGCCGACCTTGCCGAGGATGCCCATCAGGTCGGTGTTGACGCTCGGCCAGCCGTTGGTGCTGCTGGCCACCAGGCCGCCGTACAGGGCCTGCTGGGTGGCGCGGATGTTCGGCACCTGGGCCTGTTCGGTGGAGCCCAGCTGGAGGATGGCATTGGGCTCTTCGGCACCGGCGGCGACGATGCCGCGCGGGCGGGAATACTTGAAGGAGCGACCGACGACGTCCACGCCGTTGGCCAGCAGGGCCGAGGCGAGGGTGTCGCCGGCGTAGCCCTGGTAGTTCTGGCCGTTGAAGGTGAAGGTCAGGGGCTGGCCACGCTCGACGCGGCCCCCCTTGGGAAGGCGGTTGACCTGGCTCATGCCGTTACTCCTGCAGGCGCTGCTTTCTTCTCGCCGGTGGTGGCTTCGGTGATGCTGGGCTTCTCACCGATCTTGTAGGTTTCGAGGATTTCGTAGGTCACGGTGTGGCGGGTGACGTTGAAGTAGCGACGGCATCCGGCCGCGTGCACCCACAGCTCGTGGTGCAGGCCACGGGGGTTGTCGCGGAAGAACATGTAGTCGCCCCACTCCTCGTCGGTGCAGGCGCCCGGGTCCAGCGGGCGCGGGATGTGCGCCTGGCCCTTGGCGTGGAATTCCTCTTCGGAGCGCAGCTCGCCGCAGTGGGGACAGAAGATGTGCAGCATGGCGGGTCTCCTTAGTGAGCCACGGCAGCGGCGCCGTGCTCGTCGATCAGTGCGCCGTTGTGGAAACGTTCGATGGAGAAGGGCTTGGCCAGCGGGTGCATCTCGCCGGTGGCCAGGCTGGCGGCGAAGACGTTGCCCGAGCCGGGGGTGGCCTTGAAGCCGCCGGTGCCCCAGCCGCAGTTGAAGAACAGGTTCTTCACCGGCGTCTTGGCGATGATCGGGCAGGCGTCGGGGGTGGTGTCGACGATGCCGCCCCACTGGCGGTTCATGCGTACGCGCGACAGCACCGGGAACATCTCGACGATGGCCTGCAGGGTGTGCTCGATGGTCGGGTAGGAGCCGCGCTGGCCGTAGCCGTTGTAGCCGTCGATGCCGGCGCCGATGACCAGGTCGCCCTTGTCGGACTGGCTGATGTAGCCGTGCACGGCGTTGGACATGATCACGCTGTGGATGATCGGCTTGATCGGCTCGGACACCAGGGCCTGCAGCGGGTGGGATTCCAGCGGCAGGCGAAAGCCGGCGAGCTTGGCCATGTGCCCGGAGTTGCCGGCGGTGACCACGCCGACGCGCTTGGCACCGATGAAGCCGCGGTTGGTCTCGACCCCGATGACCGCGCCGTCCTGCTTGCGGAAGCCGATCACCTCGGTGTTCTGCAGCAGGTCGACGCCCAGGGCGTCGGCGGCGCGGGCGAAGCCCCAGGCCACGGCGTCGTGGCGGGCCACGCCGCCCCGGCGCTGCACGGTGGAGCCGAGGATCGGGTAGCGGGTGTTCTTGCTGCAGTCCAGGTAGGGGATCTCCTCGGCCACCTGGCGGGCGTTGAGCAGTTCGCCGTCCACGCCGTTGAGGCGGTTGGCACTGACGCGGCGCTCGGCGTCACGCATGTCCTGCAGGGTGTGGCAGAGGTTGTAGACGCCACGCTGGGAGAACATCACGTTGTAGTTCAGGTCCTGGGACAGGCCTTCCCACAGCTTCATGGCGTGTTCGTAGAGGTGCGCCGCCTCGTCCCACAGGTAGTTGGAGCGGACGATGGTGGTGTTGCGCGCGGTGTTGCCGCCGCCCAGCCAGCCCTTCTCCACCACCGCGACGTTCTTCACGCCGAATTCCTTGGCCAGGTAGTAGGCCGTGGCCAGGCCATGGCCACCGCCGCCCACCACGATCACGTCATAGACCGGCTTGGGCGTGGGGTTGCGCCACATGCGCTGCCAGTTCTCGTGGTGGCTCAGGGAGTGCTTGAACAGGCCGAAGCCGGAATAACGTTGCATGCTCGGACTCCTGGATCAGCGGTAGACGGGGAAGTCGGCGCAGAGCGCCGCCACCTGCCGGGCCACCTGGGCTTCCACGTCGGCGTCGCCGAGGTGGTCGAGGATGTCGCAGATCCAGCCGGCGAGTTCGGTGGACTGGGCTTCCTTGAAGCCGCGGGTGGTGATGGCCGGGGTGCCGATGCGCACGCCGGAGGTGACGAAGGGCGACTGCGGGTCGTTGGGCACGGCGTTCTTGTTCACGGTGATGCCGGCGCGGCCAAGGGCGGCGTCGGCGTCCTTGCCGGTCAGGCCCTGCTTGATCAGGCTGACCAGGAACAGGTGGTTGTCGGTGCCGCCGGAGACCACGTCGTAGCCACGCTCGATGAACACCTTGGCCATGGCCTGGGCGTTCTTGATGACCTGGGCCTGGTAGGTCTTGAAGCCGGGCTCCAGCGCTTCCTTGAAGCACACGGCCTTGGCGGCGATGACGTGCATCAGCGGGCCGCCCTGGGCGCCGGGGAACACAGCGGAGTTGAGCTTCTTCTCGATCTCTTCGTTCTTGCGCGCGAGGATCAGGCCACCGCGCGGGCCGCGCAGGGTCTTGTGGGTGGTGGTGGTGACCACGTCGGCGTAGGGCAGCGGGTTCGGGTACAGGCCGGCGGCCACCAGGCCGGCGACGTGGGCCATGTCGACGAACAGCAACGCCCCGACCTTGTCGGCGATGGCGCGGAAGCGCGGGAAGTCGAGGGTCTTGGAGTAGGCGGAGAAGCCGGCGACGATCATCTTCGGCTTGTGCTCCACGGCCAGGCGCTCGACTTCGTCGTAGTCGATCAGGCCGGTGGCCGGGTCCAGGCCGTACTGCACGGCGTTGTACAGCTTGCCGGAGGAGGACACCTTGGCGCCGTGGGTGAGGTGGCCGCCGTGGGCCAGGCTCATGCCCAGCAGGGTGTCGCCAGCATTGAGCAGGGCCAGGTAGACGGCGCTGTTGGCGGAGGAGCCGGAGTGCGGCTGGACGTTGGCGTAGTCGGCGCCGAACAGCTCCTTGGCGCGGTCGATGGCCAGCTGCTCCACCTTGTCGACGAATTCGCAACCGCCGTAGTAGCGCTTGCCCGGGTAGCCTTCGGCGTACTTGTTGGTCAGGCCGCTGCCCTGGGCTTCCATCACCCGCTGGCTGGTGTAGTTCTCGGAGGCGATCAGCTCGATGTGGTCTTCCTGTCGGTGCGCTTCTTCCTGCATCGCGCTGAACAGTTCGTCGTCGTAGCCCTGGATTCGGTCTTGCTTGCTGAACATCGCTGATCTCCTGCGGTGCGGCTGTCGCACGGGGTTTGGGGGGCTGGTCGGAAGCCATCGCGGCAAGCGCCCACCGGTGTTTCCACCGGGGGCGCCAGCGCCGGAATCTCCGGCCTGACCGGGCCTGTTGCGACCGATTGTGCGAAAACGCCTGGGGGGTGACTTGCCTGTTTACGACGTCCAAATGCTCAAACGACCCGACCCGCGACACGGCGCTTTCAGCGGCCACCCTGCCTCCGGGGCGACAGGGAGCGGCGCCGCCAGGCAGCGCCGTCTTTGCCAAAAGCGACGACGCGATGGGAACAGTAGATGACGCCACGGGACATGGCCGCCGGCGCGACGGAGAGGCGATGGATGAACACGCGTGGGTGGGTGATCCCCATAAAGCGTGGAGCACCCTGTGGATAACCTGTAGAGCGCTGGCGCCGCACCAGACATGGCAAGGCTTCCCGGGCTGCGTACATTTCTTGAGCAGCATCAGCGGGTTGCAGCCGGCGCTTGCCCACAGAAACTGTGCACGGCCCTGTTCGCAGCCTGTGGATAGATCGTCATGACCCACGCCTGGCGAGGCCTTTGAGGGTTTGCGGAAAGGTTGTCCAATCCCCCACTTGCCCACAGCGCAGCACAGTGGTCCGGACAGGCTGTGGATGCCGGCGTGCTGGACAAGCCGCCCGGGCACTGGCTAGCGTGCCGGCTCCCAGGCAATCGCCCAATGAAAAGGACGCCCCATGGTCACCTGCTACCTGCGCTACATCATCGATCCCTACAAGCTCGCCGAGTTCGAGCACTACGGGCGCCTGTGGATTCCGCTGGTGGAGAAGTTCGGCGGCCAGCACCATGGCTACTTCCTGCCGTCCGAGGGCGCCAACAACGTCGCCATGGCGATGTTCACCTTCCCCAGCCTGGCCGCCTACGAGACCTACCGCGCCCAGTCGATGCAGGACGCCGACTGCCAGGCGGCCTTCGCCTACGCGGAGCAGACCCGCTGCATCCTCAGCTACGAGCGCAGCTTCTTCCGCCCCGTCTTCGAATGACCCCTCCCCCTGCGGCCTGGCGCCACCTCCGGTTCGCCAGCGCCGCCCGCCCCTGATACCCACAGGCACAGCGGACGCGTGCAGACACAGCGCCCGAGGGGCGACGTGTCGGTTTTCTACGCGGGAATGCGGATACGGAACACGGGGAGAGGGCCCGGCCAGCGGCCAGGCCCGGAGGATGGGGTCAGTTGAGGTGCGCCAGGCACTGGTTGGTGACCTTGATCAGGCGCTCGTGGGTGGGCTTGGGCAGCGGGGTGGTCTGGTTCTTCAGCTCGTCCAGCTCGGCCTGGCTGAACTCGGCACCGACCTTGTCGGCAGCACAGCCGCAGTATTTCTGCAGCTTGTCCCCGGCCACCTGGGCCTGGGCGCCGGCGGCGCAGTCCTGGACGAAACGCTCGCGCTCGCCCGGCCCCCATTGGGCGGCGGCGGCCGACAGACTGACGGAAAGGGTGGCGGCAACGGCAAGCAGGTGGGTGTAGCGCATCGGTGACACTCCTCAGGTGATGGCAGGGTCCGGCCCCGTGGCAGGTGCGGTTCTGTTGTGAGCCGCAAAGCCCGCTCGGAGTTCCTGAAGGCGCCCGGACAGCGCCTGGGTGGAAACAGATGTCGCCTGAGCACGTTTCCGTGCATCCAAGCTGGCGTTAACTTACATCCCATCGGCCGCCTACGCACGGGGCGGCACACCGAAAGGACCCTTCGATGACCGACAAGACCCAGCAATTCGCCAGCGACAACTACTCCGGCATCTGCCCGGAAGTGTGGGCCGCCATGGCCCAGGCCAACCAGGGCCATGAGCGCGCCTACGGCGAGGACAGCTGGACGGCGCGCGCCGCCGATCACTTCCGCCGCCTGTTCGAGACCGACTGCGAGGTGTTCTTCGCCTTCAACGGCACGGCGGCCAACTCCCTGGCTCTGGCCTCGATGTGCCAGAGCTACCACAGCGTGATCTGCTCGGAGACGGCCCACGTCGAGACCGACGAATGCGGCGCGCCGGAGTTCTTCTCCAACGGTTCCAAGCTGCTGCTGGCCCGCACCGAGCAAGGCAAGTTGACGCCCGATGCGGTGCGCGAGATCGCCCTCAAGCGCCAGGACATCCACTACCCGAAACCCCGCGTGGTGACGCTGACCCAGTCCACCGAAGTGGGCACCGTCTATCGCCCGGAGGAAGTCCGCGCCATCAGCGCGGTGTGCAAGGAGCTGGGCCTGCGCCTGCACATGGACGGCGCGCGCTTCTCCAACGCCTGTGCCTTCCTCGGCTGCACCCCGGCGGAGCTGACCTGGAAGGCCGGCGTCGACGTGCTGTGCTTCGGCGGTACCAAGAACGGCATGGCAGTGGGCGAGGCGATCCTGTTCTTCAACCATGACCTGGCCGAGGACTTCGACTACCGCTGCAAGCAGGCCGGGCAACTGGCCTCGAAGATGCGCTTCCTCTCGGCGCCCTGGGTGGGCCTGCTGCAGGACGACGCCTGGATGCGCTACGCACAGCACGCCAACGGCTGCGCGCAGCTGCTGGCAGAGCTGGTGGCGGACGTGCCGGGGGTGAGCCTGATGTTCCCGGTGGAAGCCAACGGGGTGTTCCTGCAGATGTCCGAGGCGGCGCTGGAGTACCTGCGGGCGCGCAACTGGCGTTTCTACACCTTCATCGGTGCCGGTGGCGCTCGCTTCATGTGCTCCTGGGACACCGAGGAAGCCCGGGTACGCGAACTGGCCGCCGACATCCGCGCTGCCATGGCCCAGGGCTGAAGCCCCGCTCCGCGACTTGTCCCCGATTACGGTGCATCAACCTGTGGACAAGCCGTGGAGCTCTCCCGCCAGGCCAGGCGCCGCAACGGCCCTGGCCTCCCGCCTGTTTTTCGTTCTATTTCAGCCACTTGCCGTACATTCATGCACAGCTGCTGTGCACCGGCCTGTCGACTGCCTGTGGATAGATCGCCACACCCTTTGCCAGACGTGGCGCACAGCCGATCGCTCATTTTTCATCCAGGCCTGAAGGCCGCGAAATGACTGGATGCTCCAGCCGGGTTCTGGATGTTCCACGGGGCGTCGGCCCCAGGTTTTCCCCGGTAACGGTGGGCAAGCCTGTGGACAACCTTTTCATCCCTGCTCGAACGCCACGGCGCCCGCGCTGCCTGGGCTGGAGGTCAGCCGGCGAGCGGGAAGGTGGTGCCGATGGGGTGACTATGCACATCCACTGTGCAGGAGGCTGTGGCCGACCTGTGGATAGATGGCTGCAGCCCATGGCTGGCAAGGCCTTCAGCGCGCTGATCAAATCCTGAACAGCCCGCTCCCGTGGAACTTCAAGCGGCTGGAAGCCTTGCCGTGCGAGGCCCGAGGGTACGAGGCCGATCCACAGATACCGTGGACCAGCCTGTGGACAAGCTGTTCGCGAAACCCGCTGTGCCGCGCCCGGCGTGGCTTTGCAGGCCCTGGTCGTTTTCCGTACAGGCCGATGCCTGGGGACTCAGTAGTCGATGCAGACGTCGCCCTTGGGCACGCTGCAGCAGGAGAGGATGTAGCCCTCAGCGACGTCTTCGTCCGTGATGCCGCCGTTGTGCTCCATCTCCACCTCACCGGCGGTCTTCATCACCTTGCAGGTGCCACAGATGCCCATGCCGCAGGCCTTGGGGATATGCAGGCCGAGCTTGGCGGCGGCGGAATGCACGGTCTCGCCCGGAGCGACGCGGATGCTCTTGCCGGTGCTGCTGAATTCCACCAGGTGCTGGTCGGCGGCCGGCACGGGCGCGGCCTCGGCAGCCTCGGCGGCCAGTTCCTTGACCTCTTCGCGCACCTCGGGGGGCGTCGGGCCGAAGGCCTCTTCGTGGTAGCGCGCCATGTCGAAGCCCTTGGCCTGCAGCAGGCGCTTCACCGCGCTCATGTAGGGGGTGGGGCCGCAGCAGAAGATCTCCCGTTCCATGAAGTCGGGGGCGATCAGGTGCAGCATCGCTTCGTTGAGGTAGCCCCGGTAGCCGGACCAGGTCTCTCCGGCGTCGTAGCGCTCGACCACCAGGTGCAGCTTGAAGTTGGCGATCCGCGAGGCCATGTGGCGCAGTTCGCGGTGGTAGATGATGTCCTTCGGCGTGCGGGCGCTGTGGACGAAGACCATGTCGACGTTGGCATTGGTGTCGAAGAACCAGCGGGCCATGGACATCACCGGGGTGATGCCGACGCCGCCGGAGAGGTAGAGCACCTTGTCGGCGGGGTGGTCGATGGCGTTGAACAGCCCCACCGGGCCGTGCACGGGGAGGACATCGCCTTCCTTGAGGTTGTCGTGCAGCCAGTTGGAGACCTTGCCGCCCGGCACGCGCTTGATGGTGATGGAGAAGCTGTAGGGCACCGAGGGCGTGCTGGAGATGGTGTACGAACGCATGATCGGCTGCCCGTCGATCTCCAGCTCCAGGGTGACGAACTGGCCGGGCTTGAAGAAGAACAGGATCGGCTGGTCGGCCATGAAGCAGAAGGTGCGGACGTCCCAGGTTTCCTGGACGGTCTTCACGCAGCGCACCAGGTGGCGGCCGTTGGTCCAGGTCTGGGTGTTCACCGGGTTCAGGAAGCTGTTGCTCATACGCATCTCCGCGCGCCGTGGATCGGCGCCTTTGATCGGATTCTGCTGAACGCAAATCCCCACCACTTACCTGCCAGCGACATTCGCATGCTCATCGCGACCTGCCAGCAACCACAAGGGCTCGAGCGTCGGAAACGGATGCGGCCGTGTCGCCCGTGGATAAGGTCGTACCCCATGGCGACAGCACACTCGGCCCCAGCCAGAACACGAGGCTTTTCGAAAAACCACCCTCGTATCCGCAGCAGGGCCTGCAGTCGGCCAGGGAGAACAGAGGGGCACGTCACGCCGCCTTGCGTGACAACCGAATCAGCCACCCATTGCGGCGGTCGCCGGTGCGACCAGCCTTTTGAGGAGTTACCGATGGACGTCACTTCCCCCCTGAGCCTGGTCGACCCGCTCGAACCCGCACGCAAGGCCACGGCCGCCATGCTCAAGGAGCGCGACCACACCTTCTCGCTGCCCCAGCCGTTCTACAACGACGAGCGCCTGTTCCAGCTCGACATGCAGGAGATCTTCCACAAGGAGTGGTTGATCGCCGGCATGACCTGCGAGATCCCGGCCAAGGGCAACTACCTGACCCTGCAGGTGGGCGACAACCCGGTGATCGTCCTGCGCGGCGCCGAAGGCCAGGTCCATGCCTTCCACAACGTCTGCCGCCATCGCGGCTCGCGCCTGTGCGTCAGCGACAAGGGCAAGGTGGCCAAGCTGGTCTGCCCCTACCACCAGTGGACCTACGAACTGGACGGCCGCCTGCTGTTCGCCGGCACCGAGATGGGTGCCGACTTCGACATGAAGCAGTACGGCCTGAAGCCGGTGCACGTGAAGACCGCCGGTGGCTACATCTTCATCAGCCTGGCGGAGAACCCGCCGGCCATCGACGACTTCCTCTCCACGCTGGCCCATTACATGGAGCCCTATGACATGGAGAACACCAAGGTGGCCGTGCAGACCACCCTGCGTGAGGCCGCCAACTGGAAGCTGGTGATGGAGAACAACCGCGAGTGCTACCACTGCAGCGGTTCGCACCCGGAATTGCTCAACACCCTGCTGGAGTGGGACGACGTGACCGACCCGCGCGCCAGCCAGGCCTTCAAGGACCAGGTGGCCGCCTGCACCCGGGCCTGGGACGCGGAGAAGATCCCCTATGCCCACGCCAGCTTCGGCCTGCGCAACCGCATCGTGCGCATGCCGCTGCTCGAAGGCACCGTGTCCATGACCATGGACGGCAAGCAGGGCAGCAAGAAGCTGATGGGCCGCATCCAGAACCCGGACCTGGGCTCCATGCGCATCCTCCACCTGCCGCACTCCTGGAACCACTGCATGGGCGACCACATGATCGTCTTCACCGTGTGGCCCATCGGCCCGCAGGAGACCGTGGTCACCACCAAGTGGCTGGTGCACAAGGACGCGGTAGAAGGCGTGGACTACGACGTGGCGCGCCTGCGCGAGGTGTGGGACGCCACCAACGACCAGGACCGTCGCCTGGCCGAGGAGAACCAGCGCGGCATCAACTCCTCCGCCTACCAGCCCGGCCCCTACTCGAAGACCTACGAGTTCGGCGTGATCAACTTCCTCGACTGGTACAGCGAGCGGATGCTCAACAACCTGGGCGACACCCCGGCGACCAAGCTGCGCCAGGTCGGCGCCGAGTAAGCGACATGTCCCTGAGCCTGGGATTCCTCATCCTGCTCGTGCTCTACGCGGCGCTGGCCTGCAAACGCTCCCGGCGCTGACAGCAACACACTGAGGTCCCGTCAGGGACACCCCTCGCCCCCGTCAGGTCGTCGGCCCTGACGGGGGCTTTTTTATATGGCCCATCGCGCCAGCGCGATGGGCCTTTTTCATGCCCGCAGAAAACCACTCCACCACCTGCGCAGGGGCGGAAAAGGCAAATGAAGGCAGTCGGTGCTGAACGAGGGGGCTTGGCCGTGTGTGCGAGGCGGGTGGAGCAGAGGTGCTTTTGGAGTGTGCCTGCGGCGGGATGACTGCCCGATTGTGGCCTTTAAGGGACGAAAGATCCATATAGGAAATTTCTGACGAGGACCACGAAATGAACGTGGTCACAAAATATCGGCAGTCGCAAATGGAACTGTGACGCAAGGGCGTCCCACCCGAGGTCGCCTACAGAAAAAGAGGACAGCAAAAAACTGGATTGTAGGAGCGCGCTGATTTTTACTCAGGGCATGTCTGTGAGGAGTCCTAAACATGAAAAAAATACTGAGTCTCTCCGCCGTCGCCCTTTTCCTGGCCCTGGGCGCTGCCCAAGCCAATGCCAACGAACCTGCTCATGGTCAGATCACCTTTCAGGGCCGAATCGTAAAGGATATGTGCAGCGTTCCTACAAGTGTCTGGCAGAACAATGTGGGACGCGCCAATGGCATCAGCCCGCGCACCCCGACCGATCCCTTCCATGACTCGACCTGTGCAGGCGTTGCCCAGACCCAGAGCGTGGCAATGAAGCCCATCACGACCCGCTCGGGCCGCAAGGGCGGGATCATCACCGTCACCTTCAACTGAGTCAGTTCGGACGTGCAGAAAAAGACAGGGCTGGTAAAGACCGGCCCTGATGAGGAAAAGCGTTCAGATAGCCCAGGCGTCAGTCGGCGAACGCGACCTCGGAACGCCCGGTACGGGTGATACAGCGAACTTCCAACTGCTGGTAATTGAGATCATCCGGGTCTGCTTCCGGCAGCCGGTACTCGAAGGTGCAACGCTTGTCGGGGTCGCTGCCCCAACGCACCACCAGCGATCCGGTCGGATCCAGCCCCCTCAGGAACGCACGGCCCGCCTGCCCCACCATTGCCAGGCTCTTGCCATCGGCATCGAGCACTTCGGAGCCCAGCGGCGGGTTCTCGCCGTTGTCCCGCACGATCTTCAACAGCACCGGGATGCCGCTGATGGTCGGGTAGTTGAGCATGACCACCGCGCCATGGCGGGGCGCCACCGATTGCTCGGTGACCTGCAGCTCCACGTTGCGGAACAGCCCGGCCGGGTCGATCACCACCTGGTTCTGCCGATACGGGGACAGCCCACCGACCACGGCGTAGCCATTGCCGGCAATCCGCGTCCCGGCATCGTTCGACACATAGGCACCCTGGGCGCCTTTGGCCTCGATGATGGCGAGGGTTTCGCCCTGGGTCTGGGTGAAGTTGACGCCCCCCGGGTGGAGCACGATGGTGCCCATCGCGCCGAGGTTCTCCTGGCGGTAGCCGGTGCCTTTGCTCAATCCGGCGTTGAGGGACACAGCGGAGGCACGGTAGTTGAAGCTGCCACCGGTGTTGTTGGAACGCTCGCCCTGGTCGCGACTGGTGGAGCCATAGAGGCTGTAGCTGGCCTGGGACTGTTCCCCGAGGGAGCCGCTCAGGCTGGCCTGGGTGCTGCTGCGGCCCTTGGCGTAGTTGACCGACGTGCTGAGGCTGGCGGAACGACCTACATCGCCGATGGGAATGTTGAAACTCATCATGTACTGGTTCTCGTACCCCTCGCCCATGCGGGTACGCCCCACCGACAGGCTCATGGAGCCCCAGCGGTAGCTGTTGGAGTAGCCGCCCTGGAAGGTCATGTCGCCCTTGCGCGAGGCGTCCCAGTACTTCTGCGACGAGCCGCTCAGGTAGAGGCTGCCCATTTCCCCCGGCAGGGGTTGCGTGGCACTCACCTGGAAGCGGCTGCGCTGGCGATAGAGTCCGCCCTGGGGATTACCGTAAGCCTGGGCGTAGTCGCTGAAGCTCAGGTAGCCGCGACTGGAGAAGCGATAGGCCGCCATGGTGAAGTTGGTCTGGGTCGCGTCCACCAGCTTCGAGTAGGTCATCCGGTAGCTGCGGCCGCCCTTGGGCGTCGAGTCCTCGGTGCGCAGGGGGGACTCCTTGACCTGCGACTGGGTCACGTCCAGTGCCAAGGCACCCAGCCCGGTACTCAGGGCCACACCGCCCTGAACCGCCATGTACTTCTCGGCGATGATGCTGCCGGTGTAGGCACTCCAGTCGTTGGAGATACCACGCTGGTAGGTGCCCTGGACGAAGCGAGGGACGCGCTCGGCCGAGTCGTTGCGGTACTCGCCGGCGGTGACGCTGAAGCGCGACATGCCCGGGCGCAGCAACTGGGCCACGGAGGCGTAAGGTACGAGGAAGGTGCGCTGGCGGCCATCCGCCTCGGTCACGGTGACCTCCAGGTCGCCGGAGTAGCCCGAGTCGTAGAGGTCCTCGATGCTGAACGGCCCGGGGGAGACCGTGACCTCGTGGAGGATCGACGCACCCTGGCGGATGGTGACCTTGGCGTTGGTCTCCGCCACGCCGCGGATGACCGGTGCATAACCGCGCAGGGCGTCGGGCAGCATGCGGTCGTCCGAACTCACCTGCACGCCCCGGAAGGGCACGCTGTCGAACAGCTCGCCCGGCGTGTAGTAGTCGCCCACGGTCAGTTGCGAACGGATGCCGGTCAGGTCCCGCTGCACGTAGGTGCTGCTGTTGCTGTAGTGGCTGCGCGACGGGGCGCCCGACGAGCTGGAGCGGTTGTAGTTGCCATTGGTACGCAGCCGCCAGTCGCCCAGATTGATGCCGTTGTTGAGCCCGATGCTGAGCTGTTGGGTATCGCCACTGTCGGTGTGGTTCCGGTAGAGGTTGGCGCTGTAGCCGATGAAACCGGCAGTGACGCCACGATCCCAGTCCCGGGGGTCCACTTCACCGCGCACCTGTCGGCCGAGATAGGCCTGGGGGACGCTTAGGTAGGCGCTGAGTTCGGACAGATCGACGTTGACGCTGGAGGACGGCACCAGTTGCGTCAGGTCCAGGCACTCCTCGCTTTCCAGCTTCGCTCGGGCGGCCGCCGGGTCCGGCAGCTTGTCCAGGTCGAGGCCGATGGTGCCCAGCTGGGTCGGGGTGAAGCAGACCCGGGCGCCGTTGGGCGCGTCCTTGTCGTCCTGCAGGCGGACTTCCTGGCGGCCTATCCAGCGCTCGTTGAGGAGGATGTCCAGCCGATAGGTGCCCGCCGGCAGCACGGTGCCGCGGCTGAAGCGGGACAGGTCCACCGCTTCACCCTGCCCCGAGCCATTGAACAGGAAGTCGGGGTTGAAGGCCGCAAAGCGAGGGCTATTGGGCAATTCGTCCGCATCGACGAGGCCCATCGCCCCCCCGAGCGAGGCCATGGCCACGGCAAAAGCCAACAGGTGTGGGCGTACGACAGGGCACCGCCGCTGACCGCCCGGGAGTAAGGCCCTTGTGAGGCCAACGGCATCCGTATCGGGAAGCGAAGTCATGGGTACACCTCGCATCGACCAGCGCGATGCTCCTTGGGATTCGTGTAAAGAAAATGGCGACTAATGCCCGGACCTACTTGTCCAGGCTGCTCTCCTGACCGACGCTGGCGCCGTAGTCGTTGATCCACTGCAGCACCACGCGACCGGATGCCGGCATGCCGGACAACCCGGTAACCGGGAAGTCGTGGCTGCCGAAGGGCCCGACCATGCCGCTGCCAGCCTTGTAGTCGCGGCCGTTGGCACGCAGGGCGATATCGCCGAAAGACACGTTGTAGGCACTGCGGTTGGTGGCCCTGAGCACGGGCTTGCCGTCGATGCTGGCCAGGCTCCAGGCCACCTGCTCGATGGCGCGGTCCGGGCGACCCGGAAGCCCTTCGGGGCGATAGAACAGCTTGACCCGGGTGCGGATGGCGAACTGCATGTAGTTGCCGTCCTCGCTGGGCATGGGCGGCACGTCCAGCAGGTTCAGCCAGAACACGCTCTCGCGGTCCTTGGGCAGGGGCTCGCCGATGAAGGAAACCCTCACGCTCTGGCCTTTTCCGGGCTCTACACGAAACAGGGGCGGCGTCATGACGAAGGGAGCTTCAGCGTTCTCGGGGCGAATCTCGGGGTCACCCCGGTCGATCCACACCTGGACCAGGGAAGGCTGATTGCCGTCATTGCTGACGCGCACCCCGATCTCCTGCTGCTTCGCGGGGTAGATGAACCGGGTGCCATTGACCACGATGCCAGCATGGGCGCCGGACAGGGTCAACAAGGTCGTGACAGCCAGTAGCCATCGCGTGAATGAGATGCGCAGGGACATGGGGAAGTACCGTAGAGGCAACTCGCCCGGGAGGTCCCGGGCGAGTAGGGGGTATTACTCGTAGGTCATGGTGTAGGAGACATTCGTCAGCACAGGACCGGGCTTGATGGGATCGACCTTCGGGGCAAGGTAAGCGGCCGAGAACAACAACACGGCGTCGTTGTTGGTGCCGGTCACTTCCTCAAGGTTGTTGGTTCCATTCACCAGATTGATAGGATCACCGTTCTTGTTGAGGATCTGAACAAAGGCGTTGGATGCATTAGCGTCTTTGCTCTGGTTCTTGAGAACGCCTTCGACAGCATCGACCGTAGAGCCCGCGTCAAAATGAGCCTTGACCTTGGTGCCAGCAGTGCAAGCGCTGACGCGAATTTCGAACTGCTTGGCACCAGCCCTCTGGCCGGGAGCCAGCGAGGTTTGGGAAACGACTGGCATTTCCACATTTTGATTGAGGGTATTGCTGTCAATGGTGCAGGTCTTGCTGGAGACTTCGCCCTTAAAGGTGATCGTGCCGTCAGAAGCCAGTGCCAGGTTGCTCAGGCCGAAACCGACCAGGGCCGCGCCAGCGGTGAGGAACTTTTTCATTTAACTCTCCTGTAGAGGCGCCTGGTTCCACGCGCCGAAATGAAAGATTGACCTCTAGAGTCGGAACCAGAACTGAGCGCTTGCCGACCTCGTATTGAGAACCGCATCGCACTTCAGCGTGGCGGGCACAATGATATCGACGGCCTCAAGCCGGGAATGGAGTCCCCGGCCCATGCGGGCTGTAGGAAATTTCACCTGGATCTGAAACCTTTTCTGAGGCTGGCTTCAGAGCCCCAGAAGAAGGCGCCCGAGCGGGCGCCAGGAGGGAGAAGTGCGAGGTAGAGCGGCTACTGCTGCCGAGCGCTCAGGTCGTTGCGTCGGGCGAACTCGATGAGTTCGAGGAGCGAGGCGAGGTTGAGCTTTTGCTGGATGCGGCTCTTGTAGGTGCTCACGGTCTTGTTGCTGAGCAGCATGCGCTCGGCGATTTCCTTGTTGCCAAGACCGGACGCCAGGTACTGCAGCACCATCAGCTCCTGGTTGGACAAGCGCCCCACCAACTCCTGCTCGCTGGCCGGCGCGCCCTGCCCCACCGGAAACACGTCGGCGGGGAAGAAGGTGAAGCCGGCGCTGATGGAGTTGATGGCGATCACCAGGTTCTGCAGGTCCTCCTCCTTGCTCACGAAGCCCCGTGCCCCCGCCTGCAGGCAGCGCTGACAGAAGCCCTCGGCGGGCAATGAGGTGAGCACCAGCACATGGCTGTCGAGCCCCAGCGAGCGGATGCGGCTGATGACGTTGAGGCCGTCCAGGCGGGGAATGCCGATATCGAGGATGACCACATCCGGCTCGTGCTGGCGCACCAGCTGCACGGCATCGACGCCGTTGTCGGCCTCGCCCACCACCTCGAGCCCGTTGCGCTCCAGGAGCATGCGCACCGCCATGCGGATCACCGGGTGATCATCGACGATCAGGGCTGTTCTCATACTTGCGACCTCGCGCTGGACCACGGCTCAGGTGAGCCCCGACAAAACTGTGACACAGTCGTGCCACAGATGAAATTTCCTACAAACGCTACCGACGCTTCGCCTAGCTGCACTTGGACTGCCTGCGTAACGTGGCCGGACTTTTTACCAACCGAGCCCTCGCCATGAAGAACATCAGCATTCTGGTTCTGGAAGACGAACCCTTCCAGCGCCTGATCGCCGTCACCGCCTTGCAGAAGCTGGGGGTCCAGCGCATCCACCAGGCCGGCGACGGCGCCAGCGCCCTGGCCGAACTGCAGAGCTGCGGAGGCGTCGATGTCGTGCTGTGCGACCTGCGCATGTCGGGCATGGACGGCCTGGCCTTCCTCCGCCACGCCAGCCATTCCGGCGCCGTGCGCTCGGTGATCCTCAGCAGTGCCGTGGAAGCGCCCCTGCGCCAGGCCACCCAATCGATGATCCGCACCCTCGGGCTGGAATGCCTGGGTGACCTGGGCAAGCCCTTCGACATCGAGCGGGCCGCGCAACTGCTGGCCCGCTACGAAGCCAACCAGGCCCGTGGGCTGGGCGAGCCGGAAGTCCTCGAACTGCCCTCCCGCGACGAACTGCTGGAAGGCCTGGAACTGGGCCAGTTCGAAGCCTGGTTCCAGCCCAAGGTGGACCTGCGCAGTGGCGAACTGATCGGCGCCGAGGCCCTGGCCCGCTGGCGCCACCCGCAGCACGGCGTGCTGATGCCCGCGCAGTTCCTGCAGATGATGGAGGCCCACGGCCTGATCAACCGCATGTTCTGGCAGATCTTCCGCCAGGGCCTGGAGCTGCAGCGCTGCCTCGCTCGCGAGGGCCGCTCGCTGAACATCGCCTTCAACCTCCAGCCCGGCCAACTGAGCGACAACGCCCTCCCCGAGCGGGTCCGCGAATACCTGGAAGAAGCCGGCCTGCCCGCCGATGGCATCACCTTCGAAGTCACCGAGACCGGCCTGTTCAGCGCCCCGACCACCAGCCTGGAGAACCTCGTTCGCCTGCGCATGATGGGTTGCGGCCTGTCGATGGACGACTTCGGCACCGGCTACTCCTCCCTCGACCGCCTCTGCGACCTGCCCTTCAGCCAGGTGAAGCTGGACGCCGGTTTCGCCCGCAAGCTCACCAGCCAGCCCCGCAGCGGCGCGGTGATCAGCAGCGCGGTGGCGCTGGCCAAAGCCATGGACATCAGCCTGATCATCGAAGGCATCGAGACCCGCCAGCAGCGCGAGCGCCTGCTGTCCCTGGGCTGCACCGAAGGCCAGGGCTTCCTCTTCTCCCGACCGCTGGCCCGTCCGGACTTCGACCGCCTGCTGGTGGAGCGCCCGACGCTTCACTGAAGCTCCGGCATCTGCTGGAGCAGGCCACGCTCCAGGGCATCCAGGGCCCGTCGCACAGCCTCCACGCCAGCCTCAAGGGCCTCGGTGCGCGGCCGTTCCACCACACTGGCCCGCGACAGGTACTCGCAGGCTTCGATCACCTGGGTGGCCTTGATCACCCGCGCTGCGCCCTTGAGCCGATGGGCCAGCTCGAACAGCGCCGAGGCGTCGTGCTGGCGCACCTGCTCTTCCAGCGCAGCGAGGTCGCGTCGGTTGGTGTTGAGCAACTCCCGCAGCAGGTTCACCGCCAGGCCCGGATCGCCACCGGTCAACGGCGCCAGAGGGCTCAGGTCGAACAACGCCGCAGCCTCGCCCGCTGTCGGCTCGACTGGCGCGGGTGAGGCGCCCGGGGCACCGCCGAGCTTTTCCTCCAGCAGGTCCAGCCCGATGGGCTTGACCAGGCAATCGTCCATCCCGGCCTTGAGGCCGCGCTCCACTTCTTCCTGCTGGGCGTCGGCGGTCAGCCCGAGGATCAGGGCCGGCACGCGCCCCTGCTGGCGCTCGTCCTCGCGGATGGCGCGGGCCAGGTCTGCACCGTTCATGCGTGGCATGTGGCAGTCGGTGGCAACGACGTCGAAGGCCTGCTCGCGCCAGCGCGCCAGAGCATCCACCCCGTCCGCTGCCTCCACCACGGTGTGCCCCAGGTAGGCGAGCTGCTGGGCGAGGATCTGCCGGTTCACCGGGTGGTCGTCCACCACCAGCACTTTCAGCCTCCGCCGGGCCTGGGCCTCCTCCTGGCGGGCGATTTCCATCAGCGGGATCGGGTCGAGCCGCAGCAGGCGCAGCTCCACATCCACCCGGGTGCCGCGCCCGAGGGCGCTGTCCAGGGTCAGGCGGCCGCCCATCATTTCGCAGAGCGAGCGGCAGATCACCAGCCCCAGCCCTGCCCCTTCCATCGCCCCGGTGCTGCGCTGCACCTGCTCGAAGGGCTGGAACAGGCGCGCCTGGTCCGCCGGGTCGATACCGATGCCGGTGTCCGCCACGCTGAGGTAGACGTGCAACTGGTCGGACTCGCCGTCCTCGCCATGGATGCGCACGCTGACGCTGCCTTCACGGGTGAACTTGATGGCGTTGCTGACCAGGTTGGACAGCACCTGCTTGAAGCGCATGCCATCCACCAGCACATCGCCCTGGATGCCGCCATCGATGTCCAGGTTCAGCACCAGCCCCTTCTGCCGCGCCAGACCGTCGAACACCCGCGCCACCGACTCCACCAGCTCCCGGAGGTTGGCCCGGCGCGGTGACAGGCTGAGCCGACCGGACTCGATGCGGGCGATGTCGAGGATGTCGCCGATCAGCTCCAGCAAGCCCTTCGCCGAGGTGTAGGCCACCTCGATGCTGGCCGGGTCGATGGGGCGGTCGGCCGCACGCTTGAGCGCCAGTTCGAGGATGCCGATCACCGCATTCATCGGCGTGCGGATCTCGTGGCTCATGGTGGCGAGGAAGGTGGTCTTGGCGCGGCTGGCCGCGTCAGCCATGTTCTTCGCCGCTTCCAACTCCAGCACCAGGTTGTGGTGCTCGGTGAGGTCCAGCCAGCCGCAGATCACCCCACGGGTGACCCCGGTGGAATCCTGGAAGGGCTGGATCCAGTGCTCGATCCACAGGGTGCGACCGCCCAGGGACAGCTCATGCACCGAGCGCTGCAGCTGCCCTTCGGCAATCGCCTGCAGTTGCCGCTGGTGGAATTCGGCGGCGTCCGGGAAATCCACCGGCAGCTCGGTCACCGTCAGGCCGATCACCGCCTCGCGGGGCAGGCCAAGGGTCTGCAGGTAGCTGCGGTTGCACGACAGCAGGCGCCCTTCGGTGTCCCGCACATAGACCGGCGGCGGCATGCTGTCGATCAAGGTTTCGATGAAGCGCAGTTCATCCTGCAACTGGCGCTCGGCGAGCTGGCGCCGGCGCACCTGGCGCCGCAGGTGCAGCACCCAGGCCAGCACCAGCAGCAGGAGCACCGCCGCACCGATGATGATTCGCTGGATGAGCACACCGTAGTCGCGCCAGGTCTGCGGGCTCATGCCCGGCATGCCGCGCCAGCGGTTGGCCGTGGCGGCCAGCTCGTCGGGCGACAGCTCGGCCAGCGCCCGGTCGAGGATCGCCTGCAGCTCGGTATCGCCCCGACGCACCGCGAAGTTGGCCGTGGCCGGCCCCACCGGCGCCACCTGGGCGATGGCCAGGCGGCCCTGGAACATCCGCACCAGGTAATAGCGGGCCACCGGAAGTCCCACCAGGGCGGCATCAGCGCGGCCGGTGTCGACACTGTGCAAGGCATCCAGGGTCGAACCGGGTTCCACCAGTTCCGCCTTGGGGAAGGCACGGCGGATCGCCTCCCGCGCCACATGGCCGCGCCCCAGGGCGAGCACGCGACCGGACAGGTCCCCCACCGACTCGCCGAGGCCATCGGCGCCGGAACGGGTGACCAGCACGAAGGGGCTGCTGGTGATCGGCCGGGTGAAACGCAGCAGGGTTTCCCGCTCATGGTCCTGCGTCAGCAGCCCCACATCCGCCAGGCCGGAGGTCAGGGCGTCGATCTGGCCGGCGTAGCCGCCGGTGCGGCTGACGGCCTCGAAGCGCAGCCCGGTACGCAGCCGCACCAGGTCCAGCAGCTCGGCGATGATGCCCTGGAACTGCCCGTTGCCGTCGAAGAAGGCCAGGGGCGCCAGGTCGTCGTCCACTGCCACGCGCACCACCGGATGACGCTGCACCCAGCGCGCCTCCTCCGGGGTGAGCACCATGCGCTCGGCCGCCGGCATCACACCGTTGCCCACCCAACGGCGAGCGATCTCGTCCAGGCGCGAGCGACCGACTGCACGCAGTGCCCCATCGATCCCCCGCAGCAGTTGCGGGTCGGACTGACGCACCACGAAGGCCAGCTCGCCGCCGGGCCAATCCACATAGCGCTCGAAACGCACCGTGCCGTAGAAGGCGCGGTTCAGCAGGTAGTAGACCGGCACCACATCGGCCAGCAGCAGGTCCGCACGGCCGAACGCCGCATCGGCGACGCCTTCTTCCACCGTGTCGACCGGCAGCGCCTGGGCGGACGGGAACAGCGCCACGGCATCGCCGTGCCCCGGCGTGTAGGCCACCTTCAGGTCCTTGAGGTCATCGGGAAACTCACGACGGTCATCGCCACGGCGGAACAACGCCAGCCGGCTGGAGCCGTAGGCCAGGCTGCGGGCAAGCCCCGGCTCCTGCTCGCCATGGCTGTCGGCACCGAACAGGTCGATGTCCCCGGCCAGCAGCGCCTTCTCCAGCGCCGCACGGTCGGGGTAGGCACGCAGGCGGATCTGCAGACCGAGCATCTGCCCCAGCAGCGCGGCCGCATCCGGCGTCATGCCCTGGTAGGCCCCCTGCCCCTGGAGAATCTCCAGGGGCGGATACCCCTGGGCCAGCACGCCCAAGACCAACTCACGGCGCTGGCGCAACCAGTGCCAGTCGGATTCGGAAATTTCCAGCTCCTGCTGGTCCACCACCACCTGGCTGGACAGCGAGAGCGCGCGCCCTTCCTCGGCCAGGACGACACCGCCGAACGACAGGCACAGCAAAGACAGGCACAGGGAGAGTGTGCGGAGGACGGAAATACGGGACACAGACCCACCTGCAGGGAAAAGAGGTGTCGGGGAAACCTTAGTTCAAGAGCAGACAGGCGACCCTAAGGGGACGTACATAAAAGTAATACCTACATGTCTTGTAGGAAACTTCCCAAAAGACCAATCCCGCCGCGCACCGCAAATATAATCCGCGCTCTACATGCTTAGCCAAACTTTTTAAGCCGCCTCATCAGACAGATAAATCAGGTCGTACAAGTTAGCCGGGCAGAAAAACGAAGTATTCGGAATAGTCCGAAAGACAGCGAGCAAGATTCTGAGAAGAATCGCTCAATGCCAACTTGATCGACATCGCGCTCGGGCCCATACCCCCGTCGTTCGCGGTCAGGACGGCAAAAGACCGATCCTTTAACACACCTATACGGCAAGTTCCCGAAGGCTTCCGTGCGCCTTCCTATTGAATTGAGAAACTTGAGCAGGAGAACCAACCAGATGAGCAAGATTCTGCTGATCGACAACCAGCCCATGATTCGTTTCGCGACTCGCGTACTGCTGGAACGCGAAGGTTATGAAATCGTCGGTGAAACCGAAAACGGCGTGGAAGGCCTCAGCATGGCCCGCTCCCTGCGCCCCGACCTGGTCATTCTCGACATCGCCATTCCCAAGCTCGACGGCCTGGAAGTGCTGGGGCGCCTCAGCGCGATGGACGTGAACCTCAAGCTGCTGGTGCTCACCTCGCTGCCGGCCGCGCTGTATGCCAATCGCTGCCTGCAGGCCGGTGCCACCGGCTACCTCTCCAAGCAGGAGCAGGCCGTGAGCCTGATCTCCGCCACCCGCTCGGTGCTCTCCGGCTACAGCCTGTTCCCCAGCACCGTGCACCTGCCCTCCGGCGCCCAGGAAGGCGGCAGCCCGAACGACAGCCAGTTGCTGGACAGCCTCTCCGACCGTGAGCTGGCCGTGCTGCAGAACCTGGCCAACGGCAAGAACAACAAGGAAATCGCCGAGCAGCTGTTCATCAGCCACAAGACGGTCAGCACCTACAAGTCCCGACTGATGGACAAGCTGAAGACCCGCAACCTGGTGGACCTCATCGACTTCGCCCGCCGCTACGCCTTGCCGACCTGACCCCGCGCCGAGCCCCGGCCCTTGCGCCGGGGCGCCGCCTTCATCGCGAAGACGGTAGCCCGATCACCCGCCCCACATACGCCGGCAGCGGACACGCCCGGTGCTCCTCGAACAACGCCCCGACCCGTTCCGCCACTCCGGGTGCGAACGCGCAGGAGCGCGCCGTAGCGGCGTCCACGTTCATCAGCATCTGCTCACTGGCTGCGAGCATCACCGGTTCGTCCGGCCGGTAGAGGCTGTGGTGGATGTGCAGGCGCTTGGCGTCCACGCCCAACACCTGGGTGTGCACCTCCACCGCTTCATCCAGCTTCACTTCCGCCAGGAAGTTCAGGTGGCACTCCAGCGTGTACAGCGTGTGGCCGGTCTCCGCGCGCCCGCTCTCGTCGAGGCCGATCACCTCCATCAGCGCATCGGTGGCGTAGCTGAAGACCAGCAGGTAGAACGCATCGCGCAGGTGGCCGTTGTAGTCCACCCACTCCGCGGGAATGCGCGTGCGGCAGGTCACCAGGGGGTAGCTCATGTCCGGGCTCCACTCCATCGAAAGACCATGCCGGCTACTCCGCGAAGGCGAAGCCATGACGGGCCTTGGTGTCCTTGATCGCCGCCAGCACCGCCAGCAGGCAGTCGTCCCGGTAACGCTCCAGCTCGGCGATGCTGCGCTCGCCCTGCTGCACCGCCGTGCCCTCCACCACCCGGTCGATCAACGTCTCGGTCAGTTCCGGCGCCGGCAGGTAGGTCCAGGGCAGCTGCAGGGCCGGCCCGAACTGCGCCATGAAGTGACGCATCCCCGCGTTGCCACCGGCCAGGGTGTAGGTGAGGAAGGTGCCCATGAAGGACCAGCGCAACCCCGCACCGAAGCGGATCGCATCGTCGATCTCCCCGGTGCTGGCCACACCGTCGTTGACCAGGTGCAGCGCCTCGCGCCACAGCGCCTCCAGCAGGCGATCGGCGATGAAGCCCGGCACCTCCTTGCGCACGTGCAGCGGGCGCATGCCCAGTGCGCTGTAGACCTGGATCGCCGCCTGCACCGCCTCCGGCGCCGTCTTCTCCCCGCCCACCACCTCCACCAGCGGCAGCAGGTAGACCGGGTTGAACGGGTGCCCCACCACGCAGCGCTCCGGGTGCTGCGCGTCGGCGTAGAACTCGCTGGGCAGCAGCCCCGAGGTGCTGGAACCGATGATCACCTCCGGGCGCGCCGCCGCGCTGATCTGCGCATGCAGCGCCAGCTTCAGCTCCAGGCGTTCGGGAGCGCTCTCCTGGATGAAGTCGGCGTCCCGCACGCACTCTTCGACGGTGTCGACGAAGCGCAGGCGCGCCTGGGACGCACCCGGCGCCAGGCCCTGCTTCTCCAGGGCCGGCCAGGCATTGGCGATGCGTGCCCGCAACGCGGCCTCCGCACCTGGCGCCGGGTCCCAGGCGACGACGTCCAGCCCGTGGGCCAGGGCGCGGGCGACCCAGCCGCTGCCGATCACGCCGCTGCCAAGGGCGGCGAAGGTTCTGATGTGAGTGGTGAAGGCCATGGTGGCTCCTGATCCTGTGTCGGTTGACGCTGCGCCCCGGGCTGAAGCCCGGGCGACGGCATATGAATGAGGGGTTTGCTCAGCCGCGGCGCTTGAGGTTCATCTTCTCGCGGCCCTCGGCCGGGCTCAGGGCACGGCCGCCCAGGCGCTCGATGATCTCGATGGCCCGCTCCACCAGTTGGCCGTTGCTGGCGTGCACGCCCCGGTCCAGCCAGATGTTGTCCTCCAGGCCGACCCGCACGTTGCCGCCCAGCAGCATCGCCTGGGCCACCATCGGCATCTGCATGCGGCCGATGCCGAAGCCGGCCCAGGTCAGGCTGGGCGGCAGGTTGTCAGCCATGGCCTTCATGGTCGTGGTGTCCGCCGGCGCCCCCCACGGAATCCCCAGGCAGAGCTGGATCAGCGGGTCCTCCAGCAGCCCTTCCTTGAGCATCTGCTTGGCGAACCACAGGTGGCCGGTGTCGAAGATCTCCAGCTCGGCCTTCACCCCCAGTTCGGTGATGCGCCTGGCGCCCGCCCGCAGCTGGGCCGGGGTGGACACGTAGATGAAGTCGCCATCGCCGAAGTTCAGCGTCCCGCAGTCCAGGGTGCAGATCTCCGGCAGCAGTTCCTCCACATGGGCCAGGCGCTCCAGCGGCCCCACCAGGTCGGTACCGGCGCCGAACTCCAGCGGCTGTTCGCCCTTGCCGATCTCCAGGTCCCCGCCCATGCCGGCGGTGAGGTTGATGATCACGTCGGTGTCGCTCTCGCGGATGCGCTCCACCACCTCGCGGTACAGCGCCACATCGCGGCTCGGCTTGCCGGTACGCGGGTCGCGCACATGGCAGTGGGCGACGGTGGCGCCCGCCTTGGCCGCCTCGATGGCGGCGGCGGCGATCTCCTTCGGGGTGACGGGAATGGCCGGGTGCTTGCCGACGGTATCGCCGGCGCCGGTGACGGCGCAGGTGACGATGACTTCATGGTTCACGGTGGATTCATCCTTCTGCGAGGCGATCGGAAACCGTGCGCGGGCGAACCCGCGCACCGGGGTTGAACGGCATTACTTCAGGGAGGCGACGGCCTGGTCGCTGCTGCGGCCATCGAAGGTGGTCACGCCTTCCAGCCAGCCCTTGACCACCGCCGGGTTGGCCTTGAGCCACTCGCGGGCGACCTTGCCCGGCTCCTGGCGCTCCATGATCGGCTGCATCAGCTGCGCCTCCTGGTCGCTGGTGAAGCGCAGGCTGGTGACCAGCCGGTTGGCATTGGGGCAACGCTGGGCAAAGTCCGGCGCGGTCACGGTGGAGACGGTGGCGGCGCCGTCGTTGGGACCGAACACATCCTCGCTGCCGGTCAGGTAGGTCACCGGCATCTGGATGTTCATCGGGTGCGGCTTCCAGCCGAAGAACACCACCGGCTTGTGGTTCTTCACCGCACGCTTCACCGCCGTCAGCATCGCTGCCTCGCTGGACTCCACCAGCTTGAAGCCGCCCAGGCCGAACTGGTTGCCATCGATCATCTTCTGGATCGCCAGGTTGGCGCCGGAGCCGGACTCGATGCCGTAGATCTTGCCGCCGAGCTGGTCCTTGAAGCGGGCGATGTCGGCGAAGGTGCGCAGCCCCTGCTCGGCGGTGTAGGTAGGTACCGCCAGCACCGCCACGGCATCGCCCAGGGACGGCTGGGCCGCCACCTTCACGGCACCGCTGTCGAGGAAGGGCTTGATGTTGTCGTCCATGATCGGCTTCCAGTAGCCGAGGAACACGTCCACCTGCTTCTTCTGGATACCCGCGAAGATGATCTGCTGCGACGCCTGGGTCTGGCTGGTCTGGTAACCCAGGCTGCCCAGCAACTCGTTGGCGACGGCGGAGGTGGCGACCACGTCGGTCCAGCCCACCACGCCCATGCGGATCTTCTGGCAACTGGCGTCGTCGGCGGCGAATGCAGCGGTGTGGGACAGGGCGAACAAACAGCAACCAGCGAATGCGGTAAGACGTTTCATCGATGCTCCCCTTGCGGCCATGCGGCTTTCTACTTGTTGTTCAGGAGGCCGGGGTCGACGGCTCCAGGCACGCTCGACCCGCCCGGCGACTCCATCCGTGCTCGGGCGCCACGTCAACCCGATGGACACAACTTACGCAGCGCCCGCCCCGCCGATTCGAACCAGAACGACCACCTCTAGGACAGATACGACCTCCCCGCTTGCACCCGCCGCGCAGCTGGTTTTTAAGTGCTCATCGCCTCGTGGAACCCGCCCATGACCCAGACCTTCGGCTTCCTGCTGCTGCCCGGCTTCTCGATGATGGGCCTCATGTCGGCGGTGGAGCCGCTGCGGGTGGCCAACCGCTTCCGCGGCGAGCTGTACCGCTGGCGCCTGCTCAGTGCCGACGGCGGCCCGGTGGCCGGCAGCAATGGCATGTCGCTCAACGTGGATGGTGGCCTGGAGGCCCCGGCCGCCGGGGATTGCCTGCTGGTGGTGGCCGGCTTCGAGCCGCTGGCCACCTTCAACCCGCGCCTGTCCCACTGGCTCAACCGCGCCGAGGCCGACGGCGTGCGCCTGGGCGGCATCGACACCGGCAGCTTCGTGCTGGCCGAGGCCGAACTGTTCGAGCGCCAGCGCCTGACCCTGCACTGGGAGGCCATCGACGCCTTTCGCGAACGCTACCCGTCGCTGACCGTCACCCAGGAGCTGTTCGAGATCGACGGGCGCCGCATCACCAGCGCCGGCGGCACCGCCAGCCTCGACCTGATGCTCACGCTGATCGCCCGCCAGCACGGCGAGGCCCTGGCGTTGAAGGTGTCGGAACAGTTCGTGCTCGGCCGCATCCGCTCCCAGCAGGACCATCAGCGCATGCAGATCGCCAGCCGCTTCAACGTGCACAACCGCAAGCTGGTGCAGGTGATCGGCGAGATGGAGCGCCACAGCGAGACACCGCTGTCGACCTGCACCCTGGCCGAGCGCGTGGGCGTCACCCCGCGCCAGCTGGAACGGCTGTTCCGCCTGCACCTGAAGGACACGCCGACCCGCTTCTACCTGGGCCTGCGCCTGGAAAAGGCCCGGCAGCTGCTGCGCCAGACCGACATGGGCGTGCTGGAGGTGGCCCTGGCCTGCGGCTTCGAGTCCTCCAGCTACTTCTCCCGCTGCTACCGCCAGCGCTTCGACACCACCCCGAGCCGCGACCGGCACGAACACCCGGACCCGCCGCAGCGATAAAGCGGCACAGCGGGCGTGGGATGGCGTTGAGCTGTGCGGAGCCCATCAGGGCCAGGCACGGCTCGGATGCGATGCGGTTCGCCGAGCTCACCGCATCCTACGGGCCCACGCGCGCAGTACCGCGGGTGGATCGCGCCCCACCGATCCACCGTCGGGCGCAAAGGGAACGCCCGACGACGTGCAGCACGATGCGGCTAGACCGCCCGCCCCTGCTCGGCCAGGGCGGCCTGCACCAGGGGATGGAGGTTCTCGCCCTGGCGCTCCACCTGCCAGGCCATGAGCTCGATGCGCATGGCGGGGGTCCAGAAGTTCTGCAGGTGCTGCTGGACGCCTTTCACCGCCGCCTCCGGGTCCGGCTCGCTGCTGAAGAACTGGGCGATCTGGTTGGCCATCTTGATCAGGTTGTCTGTGCTCATCGGCGTGCCTCGACTCTCTCCGTCCTGCGGCGCTCCTTGAGCAGACGCCGCTGTTCGTCACTGAACGCCTGATAGCGTTTCTGCCATTCGGAAGGCTGGAACACCTTCGTCACTTCCACCGCCGTCACCTTGTATTCCGGGCAGTTGGTGGCCCAGTCGGAGTTGTCGGTGGTGATCACGTTGGCGCCCGACTCGGGGAAGTGGAAGGTGGTGTACACCACCCCCGGCGCCACCCGCTCGGTCACCCGGGCACGCAGCACGGTCTGCCCCGCGCGGCTGCCCACGCCCACCCAGTCGCCCTCGGCGATGCCACGGCTCTCGGCGTCGCTGGGGTGGATCTCCAGGCGGTCCTCCTCGTGCCAGGCCACGTTGTCGGTGCGCCGGGTCTGCGCGCCGACGTTGTACTGGCTGAGGATGCGTCCGGTGGTGAGCAGCAGCGGGTATCGGTTGTTCACCTTCTCCTCGGTGGGCACGTAGCCGGTCAGCATGAAGCGCCCCTTGCCGCGCACGAAGGCATCGATGTGCATGGTCGGCGTGCCGTCCGGCGCGGCATCGTTGCACGGCCATTGCAGGCTGCCGTGACGCTCCAGCTCGGCGTAGCTGACACGGCTGAAGGTCGGCGTGAGGCGGGCGATCTCGTCCATGATCTGCGACGGGTGCCGGTAGTCCATGCGATAGCCCAGAGCATTGGCCAGGGCCACGGTGGCTTCCCAGTCGGCCTTGCCGCCCAGCGGCTCCATCACCTTGCGCACGCGGGAGATGCGTCGCTCGGCGTTGGTGAAGGTGCCGTCCTTCTCCAGGAAGGAGCTGCCGGGCAGGAACACGTGGGCGAACTTGGCGGTTTCGTTGAGGAAGATGTCCTGCACCACCACGCACTCCATGGCCGACAGCGCGGCGGTCACGTGCTGGGTGTTGGGGTCGCTCTGGGCGATGTCCTCACCCTGGCAGTACAGCCCCTTGAAGCTGCCACCCAGGGCCGCCTCGAACATATTCGGGATGCGCAGCCCCGGATCGGGCTGCAGGGTCACGCCCCAGGCCTGCTCGAACTGCGCCCGCACCGCCTCGTTGGAGACGTGGCGGTAGCCCGGCAGCTCATGGGGGAAGGAGCCCATGTCGCAGGAGCCCTGCACGTTGTTCTGCCCGCGCAGCGGGTTCACCCCGACGCCCTCGCGGCCGACGTTGCCGGTGGCCATGGCGAGGTTGGCGATGCCCATCACCGCCGTGCTGCCCTGGCTGTGTTCGGTCACGCCCAGCCCGTAGTAGATGGCCGCGTTGCCGCCGGTGGCGTAGAGCCGGGCCGCCGCGCGGATGGCGTCCGGAGCCACGCCGCAGACCGGGCCCAGGGCCTCGGGGGCATGTTCGGGACGGCTGACGAACGCGCTCCAGTGGGCGAAGTCGGCCGGCTCGCAGCGGGCGTCGACGAAGTCCTGCTTCACCAGCCCCTCGGTGACGATCACGTGGGCCAGGGCATTGAGCATGGCCACGTTGGTGCCCGGACGCAGCGCCAGGTGCAGCTCGGCGCGGGCATGGGGCGAGTCCACCAGGTCGATGCGGCGCGGGTCGATGACGATCAGCCGCGCGCCCTCGCGCAGGCGGCGCTTGAGCTGGGAGCCGAACACCGGGTGGGCGTCGGTGGGGTTGGCACCGATCACCAGGATGACGTCGGCCTGCATCACCGAGTCGAAGCTCTGGGTGCCGGCGGACTCGCCCAGGGTCTGCTTCAGCCCGTAGCCGGTGGGCGAGTGGCAGACGCGGGCGCAGGTGTCCACGTTGTTGTTGCCGAAGCCGGCGCGCACCAGCTTCTGCACCAGATAGGTCTCTTCATTGGTGCAGCGGCTGGAGGTGATGCCGCCGATGGCGTCGCGCCCGTACTGCAGCTGCAGGCGGCGGAACTCGCCGGCGGCGTAGTTCACCGCCTCCTCCCAGCTGACTTCCTGCCACGGGTCGGTGATGCGCTTGCGGATCATCGGTTTGGTGATGCGGTCCGGGTGGGTGGCGTAGCCCCAGGCGAAGCGGCCCTTGACGCAGGAGTGGCCGTGGTTGGCCTGGCCGTTCTTGTCCGGGACCATGCGCACCAGCTCATTGCCCTTCATCTCCGCACGGAAGGAGCAGCCCACGCCGCAATAGGCACAGGTGGTGATGACGCTGCGCTCCGGCTGGCCCATCTCCACCACGCTCTTCTCCATCAGCGTGGCGGTGGGGCAGGCCTGCACGCAGGCCCCGCAGGAGACGCATTCGGAGTCGAGGAAGTTCTCCCCGCCGGCCGCCGCCACGCGGGAGTCGAAGCCGCGCCCGTCGATCGTCAGGGCGAAGGTGCCCTGCACCTCCTCGCAGGCCCGCACGCAGCGGTTGCAGACGATGCACTTGCTCGGGTCGTAGTCGAAATAGGGGTTGGAGGTGTCCTTCGCATCGCTCAGGTGATTGGCCCCGTCATAGCCGTAGCGCACCTCGCGCAGGCCCACCTGGCCGGCCACGGTCTGCAGCTCGCAGTTGCCGTTGGCGGAGCAGGTGAGGCAGTCCAGCGGGTGGTCGGAGATGTACAGCTCCATGACGTTGCGCCGCAGGCTGGCGAGCTTGGGCGTCTGGGTGCGCACCACCATGCCTTCGGTGACCGGCGTGGTGCAGGAGGCGGGGTAGCCGCGCATGCCGTCGATTTCCACCAGGCACATGCGGCAGGAGCCGAAGGCTTCCAGGCTGTCGGTGGCGCAGAGCTTGGGAATGGTGGTGCCGAGCAGCGCGGCGGCACGCATCACCGAGGTACCGGCAGGCACGCTGATTTCGCGGCCGTCGATGCTCAGGCTGACCTGCACCTCGCTCTGGCGGGCGGGGGTGCCCAGGTCGGTGTCCTTGGCGGGGTCGAAGATCTGGATCATTGCTCAGCCTCCGTGGGCGGCAGCCCGAAGTCGGCGGGGAAGTGCCTGAGGGCGCTGGTGACCGGGAAGGCGGTCATCCCGCCGAGGGCACAGAGCGAGCCGTAGGTCATGGTGTCGCAGAGGTCCTGCAGCAGCAGGGCCTGCTCCTCGCGGGCGGTGATCTCAGTGGCGGCGATCAGCCGGTCCACCACTTCCACGCCCCGGGTCGAGCCGATGCGGCAGGGCGTGCACTTGCCGCAGGACTCCTCGGCGCAGAACTGCAGGGCGAAGCGCGCCATCTGCGCCATGTCCAGGCTGTCGTCGGCCACCACCACGCCACCATGGCCGAGCATGGCGCCCATGGCGGCGAAGGCCTCGTAGTCCAGCGGGGTGTCGAACTGCGCGGGCGGCACCCAGGCCCCCAGGGGGCCGCCCACCTGGGCGGCCTTCACCGGCCGGCCACTGGCGCAGCCGCCGCCGTAGGTCTCGATCAGCTCCCGCAGGGTCAGGCCGAAGGCCCGCTCCACCAGGCCGCCGTGACGGACGTTGCCGGCCAGCTGGAAGGGCATGGTGCCCAGGGAACGGCCCATGCCGAAGTCACGGTAGAACGCCGCGCCCCGGGCCAGGATGAGCGGCACCGAGGTCAGCGTCAGCACGTTGTGCACCAGTGTCGGCTGGCCGAACAGGCCTTGCAGCGCCGGCAGCGGCGGCTTGGCGCGGACCACGCCGCGCTTGCCTTCCAGGGAGTCCAGCAGCGCGGTTTCCTCGCCGCAGATGTAGGCCCCGGCGCCGACTCGCACCTCCAGCTCGAAGGGCCGGCCGCTGCCGGCCACGTCCGCACCGAGGTAGCCGGCATCACGGGCCAGCGCGATGGCGCCGCGCAGGGCCTCCACTGCCTGGGGGTACTCGGAGCGCACGTAGATGTAGCCCTGGCTGGCGCCGACGGCGAGGCCGGCGATGGCCATGCCCTCGATCAGCAGGAAGGGGTCGCCCTCCATCAGCATGCGGTCGGCGAAGGTGCCGGAGTCCCCCTCGTCGGCGTTGCACACCACGTACTTCTGCTCGGCGATGGCGCCACGCACCGTGCGCCACTTGATGCCGGCGGGGAAGGCGGCACCACCGCGCCCCCGCAGGCCGGAATCCAGCACCGCGGTGACGATCTCGTCACCGCTCAGCGCCACGGCGCGGGCCAGGCCTTCGAAGCCGCCGTGGGCACGGTAGTCGTCCAGGGACAGCGGCCGGGTGATGCCGGCACGGGCGAAGAGCAGCCGCTGCTGGCTCTTCAGGTAGGGCAGCTCCTCCACCGCCCCCAGGGCCAGGGGATGCTGGCCGTCACCGGCCAGGGCGTCGAGCAGGCCGGGCACGTCGGCTTCGCTGACCGGGCCGAAGCCCTGGCGGCCCTCGGCCCCGTCCAGCTCCACCAGCGGCTCCAGCCAGTAGAGGCCACGGGAACTGGTGCGGCGCACCTCCAGCGGCAGCTGCCGGCGCGCAGCCTCGGCCACCAGGGCGTCGGCCACGGCATCGGCGCCCACCGCGCGGGCGACGGAATCACAGGGGATGCACAGCCTCAGCATGAGCCGTCCTCCAGGCAACCCTGCACCAGCGCGTGCAGGCGTTCAGGGGTCAGCCGGGCGTGGACCTTGCCGTCCACCTCGACCGCCGGGGAGCAGGCGCAGGCGCCCAGGCAATAGACCGGGCGCAGGCTGACGCGGCCATCGGCAAGGGTGCCGTGGTCGTCCAGCTGCAGTTGCTCGCGCAGTTGCGCCGCCAGGGCTTCGGCGCCCCGGCTCTGGCAGGACTCGGCGCGGCACAGGCGCACGGTGTGGCGTGCCGGCGGGGCGGTGCGGAAGTCGTGGTAGAAGCTGATCACCCCGTGGACCTCGGCCTGGCTGAGGTTGAGGGCGTGGGCGATCTCGGGGATGGCGAGGGCGGGAATGTAGCCGGCGCCCTCCTGGATGGCATGTAGGATCGGCAGCAGGGCACCGGGGGTGTCCTTCTCCCGCGCCAGCACGCGCTGAATCAGAGGCAGGTGAAGCGTCTCATCAGGCATACAGCGTTCCTCGGCTCCACAGGCCGGGCGCTGAGCGCCTGGGCCTGGAGGTTTCGGCTGCGGCAGCGCCGACCGCCACGGTACGCGGGCCGGTTGCCACCCTGTTGCCGGGACCGCACGTCTTCGCGCACGGGTCCGGGGCATTACGCGAGCTTGCCATCCCTGCGCCTGGGAAATTGCACCTCAGCGACCCTGTGCATGCTGAAACCGACGCCGGGCGACTTGCCGCCACCTTCTTATATAGATGCCCCGCAGCCCCATCGGCGGATGCCGGACGCACGGCCCGCCACGAGGCGCCGCCTCGCCGAACCCCGCATGCCTATCCGCGACCGGCTTGACGCTTTCGGCAATACCCCGGTCGCTTTTGCGCGATAGCGCCCAAAGCCCCGGGGATATGCTCCCTTCAAAGCGCCGGCAACCGATTCGGCGCGCCCGACACCAAGGGGACAGCCTGATGAGCCCAGCCGAACTGCACGCCGACAGCATCGTCATCGATGGCCTGATCATCGCCAAGTGGAACCGCGAACTCTTCGAAGACATGCGCAAGGGCGGCCTGACCGCTGCCAACTGCACCGTCTCCGTGTGGGAAGGCTTCCAGGCCACGGTGAACAACATCGTCGCCAGCAACAACCTGATCCGCGAGAACAGCGACCTGGTCATCCCGGTGCGCACCACCGCCGACATCCGCAAGGCCAAGGAACAGGGCAAGACCGGCATCCTCTACGGCTTCCAGAACGCCCACGCGTTCGAGGACCAGATCGGCTACGTGGAGGTGTTCAAGCAGCTCGGCGTGGGCATCGTGCAGATGTGCTACAACACCCAGAACCTCGTGGGCACCGGCTGCTACGAGCGCGACGGCGGCCTCTCCGGCTTCGGTCGCGAGATCGTCGCGGAGATGAACCGCGTCGGCATCATGTGCGACCTCTCCCACGTCGGCTCCAAGACCTCCGAGGAAGTCATCCTCGAATCGAAGAAGCCCGTCTGCTACTCCCACTGCCTGCCTTCCGGCCTGAAGGAACACCCGCGCAACAAGTCCGATGAAGAACTGAAGTTCATCGCCGACCACGGCGGCTTCGTCGGCGTGACCATGTTCGCGCCGTTCCTCGCCAAGGGCATCGACTCCACCATCGACGACTACGCCGAAGCCATCGAGTACGTGATGAACATCGTCGGCGAGGACGCCATCGGCATCGGCACCGACTTCACCCAGGGCCACGGCCAGGACTTCTTCGAGTACCTGACCCACGACAAGGGCTACGCCCGCCGCCTGACCAACTTCGGGAAGATCGTGAACCCCCTGGGCATCCGCACCGTGGGCGAGTTCCCCAACCTCACCGAGACCCTGCTCAAGCGCGGCCACAGCGAACGCGTGGTGCGCAAGATCATGGGCGAGAACTGGGTGAATGTCCTGAAGGACGTCTGGGGCGAATGACGCCAGCCGGAACCGAACACGAATCGTAGGGTGGATGACGCTTTTTTCATCCACCACCCCACCGCGCGGTGGCTCATCTCTGCGGCGGATGACTGAAGCGCCATCCGCCCGATACCTGACCTGAATTCGGAGTTATCCACATGGCCAAACACGCCCCTGAACTGCCCATCGAAGTCGACAGCGAGACCGGCGTCTGGACCACCGACGCCCTGCCGATGCTCTATGTGCCGCGCCACTTCTTCGTCAACAACCACATGGGCATCGAAGCCGAGCTGGGCCCGGAGCGCTACGCCGAAATCCTCTACAAGGCCGGCTACAAGTCCGCCTGGCACTGGTGCGAGAAGGAGGCCGAATGCCACGGCCTGGAAGGCGTGGCGGTGTTCGAGCACTACATGAAGCGCCTGTCCCAGCGCGGCTGGGGCCTGTTCCAGATCCAGGACATCGACCTCGACAAGGGCACCGCCAGCGTCAAGCTCAAGCACTCCGCCTTCGTCTACGTCTACGGCAAGGTCGGCCGCAAAGTGGACTACATGTTCACCGGCTGGTTCGCCGGCGCCATGGACCAGATCCTCGCCGCCCGTGGCAGCAGCCTTCGTACCGTCGCCGAGCAGGTCTACAGCGGCTCGGAAGAAGGCCACGACGACGGCCTGTTCACCGTCAAACCCCTGTAAGCCGGAGCACGCACCATGGCCTTCGAAGCAATGTTCCAGCCGATCCAGATCGGCAAGCTGACCATCCGCAACCGCGTGCTTTCCACCGCTCACGCCGAGGTGATCGCCACCGACGGCGGCATGACCACCGAGCGCTACATCCGCTACTACGAGGAGAAGGCCAAGGGCGGCATCGGCCTGGCCATCTGCGGCGGCTCGTCGGTGGTCTCCACCGACAGCCCGCAGCAGTGGTGGAGCTCGGTGAACCTGTCCACCGACCGCATCATCCCGCACTTCCAGAACCTCGCCGACGCCATGCACAAGCACGGCGCCAAGATCATGATCCAGATAACCCACATGGGCCGGCGCTCGCGCTGGGACGGCTACAACTGGCCGACCCTGATGTCCCCGTCGGGCATCCGCGAGCCCGTGCACCGCGCCACCTGCAAGACCATCGAGGTGGAAGAGATCTGGCGCGTCATCGGTGACTTCGCCCAGGCCGCGCGCCGCGCCAAGGCCGGCGGGCTGGATGGCGTCGAGCTGTCCGCCGTGCACCAGCACATGATCGACCAGTTCTGGAGCCCCCGCGTCAACAAGCGCACCGACGAATGGGGCGGCACCTTCGAAGGCCGCATGAAGTTCGGCCTGGAAGTGCTCAAGGCCGTGCGCGAGGAAGTCGGCCCCGACTTCTGCGTCGGCCTGCGCATCTCCGGTGACGAGTTCCACCCCGACGGCCTGTCCCACGAGGACATGAAGCAGATCGCCAAGTACTACAGCGACACCGGCATGCTGGACTTCATCGGCGTGGTCGGCTCCGGCGCCGACACCCACAACACCCTGGCCAACGTCATCCCCAACATGAGCTTCCCGCCGGAGCCCTTCCTGCACCTGGCGGCCGGCATCAAGGAAGTGGTCAACGTCCCGGTGCTGCATGCGCAGAACATCAAGGACCCGAACCAGGCCACCCGCATCCTCGAAGGCGGCTACGTGGACATGGTCGGCATGACCCGCGCCCACATCGCCGACCCGCACCTGATCGCCAAGATCAAGATGGGCCAGGTGGACCAGATCAAGCAGTGCGTCGGCGCCAACTACTGCATCGACCGCCAGTACCAGGGCCTGGACGTGCTGTGCATCCAGAACGCCGCCACCACCCGCGAGTACATGGGCGTTCCGCACATCATCGAGAAGACCACCGGCAAGAAGCGCAAGGTGGTCATCGTCGGCGGCGGCCCCGCCGGCATGGAAGCGGCCCGCGTGGCGGCCGAGCGCGGCCACGACGTGACCCTGTTCGAGAAGAAGGACCAGCTCGGTGGCCAGATCACCCTCGCCGCCAAGGCCCCGCAGCGCGACCAGATCGCCGGCATCACCCGCTGGTACCAGCTGGAGATCGCCCGCCTCGGCGTCGACCTGCGCCTGGGCACCGCCGCTGATCCGGCCACCATCCTCGACCTCAAGCCCGACATCGTGGTGCTGGCCAACGGCGGCCACCCCTTCATCGAGCAGAACGAGCACTGGGGTGCGGCCGACGGCCTGGTGGTGAGCGCCTGGGACATCCTCGAAGGCAAGGTGGAGCCCGGCAAGAACGTGCTGGTCTACGACACCATCTGCGAGTTCGGCGGCATGTCCGCAGCGGACTACCTGTCCGAGAAGGGCGCCCAGGTGGAGATCGTCACCGACGACACCAAGCCCGGCGTCGCCATGGGTGGCACCACCTTCCCGACCTACTACCGCAGCCTGTACCCGAAGGAAGTGATCATGACCGGCGACCTGGTGCTGGAGAAGGTCTACCGCGAGGGCGACAAGGTGGTGGCCGTGCTGGAGAACGAGTACACCGGCGCCCGCGAGGAGCGCGTGGTGGACCAGATCGTCATCGAGAACGGCGTACGCCCGGACGAGACGCTGTACTACGCACTCAAGCAAGGCTCGCGCAACAAGGGCCAGATCGACGTCGACGCCCTGTTCGCCATCCAGCCGCAGCCCTGCCTCAGCGAGCCCGGTGACGGTTACCTGCTATTCCGCATCGGCGACTGTGGCGCCCCCCGCAACGTGCACGCGGCGATCTACGACGCCCTGCGCCTGTGCAAGGACTTCTGACGCCGCCAGGTAGACGCGGGATGGGGTGAGCGAAGCGAATCCCCTCCCGCGCATCCTCCCCGCGTTCACCCGGTCCCGTAGGGAGACCAGCAATGCTGAACACGATTCTTCCCCTCCTGCTCTTCACCGCCCTCGGCCTGGCCGTGCTCGGCGCCGCGAAGCGATTCCTCATGTGGCGCCGGGGCCGCCCGTCGCAGGTCGACTGGCTCGGCGGGCTGATGAAGATGCCGCGCCGCTACCTGGTGGACCTGCACCACGTGGTCGAGCGCGACAAGTACATGTCCAAGACCCACGTCGCCACCGCCGGCGGCTTCGTCCTGGCGGCGCTGCTGGCGATCCTGGTGCATGGCTTCGGCCTGCACAGCCGCATCCTCGGCTTCGCCCTGCTGGCGGCCACGGCGCTGATGTTCGTCGGCGCCCTGTTCGTCGCCAAGCGCCGGCGCAACCCGCCGGCGCGGCTGTCCAAGGGCCCGTGGATGCGCCTGCCGAAGAGCCTGCTGATGTTCTCCGCGAGCTTCTTCATCGCCACCCTGCCGGTGGCCGGCATCCTCCCGGCCGGCTTCGGCGGCTGGTTCCTCGCGGCCCTCCTCGCCGTGGGCGTGGCCTGGGGCGTGTCCGAGCTGTTCTTCGGCATGACCTGGGGCGGGCCGATGAAGCACGCCTTCGCCGGGGCCCTGCACCTGGCCTGGCACCGCCGCGCCGAACGCTTCGGTGGCGGCCGCTCCACCGGCCTCAAGGCCCTGGACCTGACCGACCCGAGCGCCCCGCTGGGCGTGGAGAAACCCACCGACTTCACCTGGAACCAGTTGCTCGGTTTCGACGCCTGCGTGCAGTGCGGCAAGTGCGAGGCCATGTGCCCGGCCTTCGCCGCCGGCCAGCCGCTGAACCCGAAGAAGCTGATCCAGGACATGGTCATCGGCCTGGCCGGCGGCAACGACGCCTCCTTCGCCGGCAGCCCTTACCCCGGCAAGGCCCTGGGTGAGCACAGCGGCGGCCCGCACCAGCCCATCGTGTCCCTGGAGGGCAAGGCCCTGGTGGATGCCGAGACCCTGTGGTCCTGCACCACCTGCCGCGCCTGTGTCGAGGAGTGCCCGATGATGATCGAGCACGTCGACGCCATCGTCGACATGCGCCGCCACCTGACCCTGGAGAAGGGCGCGACCCCGAACAAGGGTGCCGAGGTGCTGGAAAACCTCATCGCCACCGACAACCCCGGCGGCTTCGCCCCCGGCGGCCGGCTGAACTGGGCGGCCGACCTGAACCTGCCGCTGATGAGCGACAAGCAGCAGGCGGACGTGCTGTTCTGGGTCGGCGACGGAGCCTTCGACATGCGCAACCAGCGCACCCTGCGCGCCTTCGTGAAAGTGCTCAAGGCCGCCAACGTCGACTTCGCCGTGCTCGGCCTGGAAGAGCGCGACAGCGGTGATGTGGCTCGGCGCCTGGGTGACGAAGCCACCTTCCAGACCCTCGCCAAGCGCAACATCGCCACCCTGGCCAAGTACCGCTTCAAGCGCATCGTCAGCTGCGACCCCCACAGCTTCCACGTGCTGAAGAACGAGTACGGCGCCCTTGGCGGTCACTACGACGTCCTGCACCACACCACCTTCATCGACGAGCTGGTGCGTGGCGGCGCGCTGAACCTCGGCCAGAGCAAGGCCGGCAGCGTGACCTACCACGACCCCTGCTACCTCGGCCGCTACAACGGCGAGTACGAAGCGCCCCGCGCCGTGCTCAAGGCCATCGGCATCGAAGTGAAGGAAATGGAACGCTCCGGCTTCCGCTCCCGCTGCTGTGGCGGTGGTGGCGGCGCACCGATCACCGACATCCCCGGCAAGCAGCGGATTCCCGACATGCGCATGGTGGACATAAAGGAAACCGGCGCCGAACTGGTGGCCGTCGGTTGCCCGCAGTGCACCGCGATGCTCGAAGGCGTGGTCGCCCCGCGCCCGGAGATCAAGGACATCGCCGAACTGGTGGCCGACGTGCTCATCGAGGCCCCGGCCGAGGTGAAGAAACCGGCCGCCGCCAAAGCGTCCATGGAGGTGGCGTGATGCCCATCCACCGCCTCCCCCGCCTGGAGACCCGAGCATGAGCGACATCATCCGCCGCGACCCACGCGCCGAGTGGATCGCCCGCAATCGCCTGCACCCGCTGCACGGCCTGCTGCAGACCCAAGGCCAGGCCAGCTGGATGGGCCCCAACGGCGTGCTGCGCAAGAACCCCCATGTGGCCGCCGCCGGCTTCATCGGCCCCAACGGCGTCAAGCGCATCGACCGCAGCGGCGCCCAGCAGGGCACCGCCGGCAAGCGCAGCAGCGCGCCCGAGGTGGTGCAGCTGCCGCTGTTGGTCATCGAACAACCGGCCTTCCACATCTGCGTGGTGCCCGACATGGTCGGCGGCCGCCTCTCCAGCCACGACAAGGACCTGCTCGGCCTGGCCCGCAAGCTGGCCGGCAGTGACGGCGCCGTGGTGGCCGTGGTGTTCGGCGAGGACAAGGAAAGCGCCTTCGACACCGCTGGCGTCGACCGCCTGCTGCGCATCCCCGGTGAAGCCTTCGACGGCTACTCGCCGGAAGCGCGGGTGCTGGCCCTGAGCGCCGTGGAAAGCCAGCTGGCGCCGCGCCACTGGCTACTGCCCGACAGCCGCACCGGTGGCGGCGAGCTGGGCCGGCGCCTGGCCGCCAAGCTCGGCGAGCGCCCCGCCACCCGCGTCTGGCAGGTGGCCGACCAGCAGGCCACGGGCCGTGCCGGTGCCGGCCGTGAAGACCTGGTACGGCGCCTGCCACGCCTGGTGCTGGCCGCCGCCGAATGCGCCGAGCCGGTCAGCGAGACCCGCCACGAGGCCCGCGCCCTGGAACTCACCCACGCCATCGCCCACAGCCTGCCGCGCATCGAAGACCTCGGCCCGGTGGCCGTGGACCCGGCGCAGATCCCCATGGCCGAAGCGGAGTTCATCCTCTCCGGCGGCAACGGCGTGAAGGACTGGGACCTGTTCCACCAGGCCGCCCGCGAGCTGGGCGCCACCGAAGGCGCCTCCCGCGTGGCGGTGGACGACGGCCACATGCCGCGCAACCGCCAGGTCGGCGCCACCGGCACCTGGGTCACCGCGCGGGTCTACCTCGCGGTGGGCATCTCCGGGGCCATCCAGCACCTGCAAGGCATCGGCGCCTGCGACAAGGTGGTGGCGGTGAACATGGACCCGGGCTGCGACATGATCAAACGCGCCGATCTCTCGGTGATCGGCGACTCCGGCGCCATCCTCGCCGCGCTCATCGAGCGGGTACGGCAATACCGTCAGGGAGGGGCACGCGATGCCGCATGACGCACTGAAGATCGTCAGCCTCGTCTCCGTCGGCGCCCACCCCACGTCCGGCCGTCCGCGCCGCGCCGACCAGGACGCCCGCGCGGTGGAGCTGGGCCTGCGCCTGGCCGGCCCGCAGCTGCGGGTGGTGCACGCCGGCGATCCCCGGGAAGACGCCCTGCGCAGCTACCTGGGCATGGGCCTGACCGAGCTGGTGGTGCTGGAGCAGGGCCCGCGTGACGACGCCCTGCCGGCCCTCGGCGATTTCATCCAGCACAGCGGCGCGCAGCTGGTGCTCACCGGCAGCCAGGCGGAAACCGGCGAAGGCTCGGGCATGCTGCCCTACCTGCTGGCCGAGCGCCTCGGCTGGCCGCTGGTGGTGGGCCTGGCCGAGGTGGAGAAGGTGGACAACGGCGTCGCCCAGGTGCTGCAAGCCCTGCCCCGTGGCCAGCGGCGCCGGCTGAAGGTGCGCCTGCCGTTCCTCGCCAGCGTCGACAACGCCGCCCCGGCCGCACGGCAGAGCGCCTACGGCCCGGCGCGTCGCGGACAGCTAAGTGCCGAAGACGTGGACGTGGTAGAAGACGAGCTGTTCGCCGATAGTCAGCTGCAACCCGCCCGCCCGCGCCCCAAGCGCCTCAAGGTGATCAAGGCCAAGACCGGTGCCGAGCGGATGAAGGCGGCGACGGCCAAGGCCTCCGGCGGTGGCGGCCAGGTCCTCAAGGACCTTTCGCCGGAAGCGGGTGCCGAGGCTATCTTCAAACTGCTGCAGGAAGAGGGCGTGCTGCGCTGACGCAGCACCAGGAGGAGACACCGACATGATGCATGCCGATCTGATCGACCAGGATGACTTCCGCGACCGGCTGGTTGCACTGGGCCTCAGCATTCCGCCGGGGGTGAGCGCCGAACAGGCGTGCGAACACGCCGTCAGCGGCCTCAGCCCGGAGCGCGCCACTGCCCTGCGGCGCCTGGTGGAGGAGCTGCTGGGCGGCAACGCCACCCTGCTGCCCCAGGTGCGCGAAGCCATATCCCGCACCCTGCTCCCGGCCCTGGTGCCGCGCTGATTCCCCCGTAACGACGAAGGGCGCCGCTGGCGCCCTTTTTCATGCCCACGCAAAACCGTCGCCCGCCGACACGAAGCATCCCCTGGCACCGATGGGCTTCGCACAGCTCAGCCCATCCTACGTCCGCCTCCGCCCTCCATCGCACGCGACCGCTCCTAAAGGTCGGCACCCGTGGGAGCGGTTTCAACCGCGAAAGCCCCCACACCCAAGCCCCAGGCAAAACCGCGTAGCCCGGACTTCAGTCCGGGGATGGACGGTTGCGCAGGGGAAGAACCTCCGCGAGCAGAGCTTGCTCCTACGGGCGGGTTTCAGCCGGGGAGTTTCCCGGGCTGAAGCCCGGGCTACAGGGACGTTTTGGGGAACGGGGCCGCTAGGCGGCCCCGGGTGGGTTACAGGCGGACGCTGGCGAAGGTGGATTCGCTCTGCGCACGGCTGAGGGCGACACCAGCGGTGGAGGGGCGGCGCAGGTCTTCGGGCAGCGGCACCAGGGCGACGACGTTGGCGTTCTGGCCCGCGCGCTCGTCGCGCGGCGGGATGCCGAAATACTCGCGGTAGCACTTGGAGAAGTGCGGGGTGGAGACGAAGCCGCACACCGAGGCCACTTCGATGATCGACATGGCGGTCTGCTTCAGCAGCTGGCGCGCGCGGATCAGGCGCAGCTTGAGGTAGTAGCGCGACGGCGAGCAGTGCAGGTACTTCTGGAACAGGCGCTCCAGCTGGCGACGGGAAACGTCGACGTAGCAGGCCAGCTCGTCCAGGTCGATGGGCTCTTCGAGGTTGGCCTCCATGAGCGCGACGATTTCCTGCAGCTTCGGCTGGTTGGTGCCGAGCATGTGCTTGAGGGGCACGCGCTGGTGGTCCTGCTCGTTGCGGATGCGCTCGTAGATGAACATCTCGGAGATCGCCGCTGCCAGCTCGCGGCCATGCTCGCGGCCGATGAGGTGCAGCATCATGTCCATCGGCGCGGTGCCGCCGGAGGAGGTGTTGCGGTTGCGGTCGATGGAGAACAGGCGGGTGGTCACGGCGGCGCGGGGGAAGGCTTCCTGCATGGCCGCCAGGCATTCCCAGTGCACGCTGCAGTCGAACCCGTCCAGCAGACCGGCCTTGGCCAGCGCCCAGCTGCCGGTGCACACGGCGTCCAGCTGGCGGCCCTGGCGGGACTGCACCTGCAGCCAGTGCAGGTGCTCGCGGGTCACGCTGTGCTGGATGTCCACCCCGCCGCAGACGATCACCGCATCCAGCGCCGGCGCGTTCTCCAGGCCGGCGTCGGGGGTGATCTGCAGGCCGTCGCTGGCGCTGACCGGCTTGCCGTCCTGGCTGAGGGTGTACCAGCGGTACAGCTCCTTGCCGGAAAGCTGGTTGGCCATGCGCAGCGGTTCCACCGCCGAGGCCAGGGAGATCAGGGTGAAGTTGTCCAGCAGCAGGAAGCCGATGGTTTGGGGGACGCGATTCTGAGGCTGGGAGCCGGTGGTGGACTGTGACATCTGCGAAACCCTCACGCTAAACACGCATTGAGCCTCTATTGCGAGGCCCTCTTTCTTATTGGTGGTTCTGGTACGCGCTGACCCAGACGGTTGCCCTTTCTACAAGGCAAAGGCCATGCCTGGATTGATCAGCTGTTCAATAAAAATGCGTCGATTCATCCAAACCCCATGCCAGCGGGGCTAGGCGAGAGCGACAGAAACATTCTGATAGCGACCGCCAGGCCGCGTGGTTCCTGGCGCCTGGGGTGTTCGGTAGCACCGGACGGGAGGGCCGCTGTCACCCCGCTACATCCGGGAATATGGGCCGTAACAGACGAACGGCGCGTGATGTGACCGATTGGTCAGGAGGTCTTTTAATCCGTTCCGGGCGCGACGCACCAAAAGGCGGCGGCGCGCCCGGGCCCGGGGCACGGGCGGGTCAGCACTCGATGGCGCTGACGGCCAGGCCGCCGCGGGAGGTTTCCTTGTACTTGTCGTGCATGTCGGCCCCGGTGTCGCGCATGGTGCGGATCACCCGGTCGAGGGAGATGAAGTGCTCGCCGTCGCCACGCAGGGCCATCTGCGCGGCGTTGATGGCCTTTACCGCGGCGATGGCGTTGCGTTCGATGCAGGGCACCTGCACCAGGCCGCCGACCGGGTCGCAGGTGAGGCCGAGGTTGTGCTCCAGGGCGATCTCGGCGGCGTTCTCCAGCTGTTCGGGGCTGGCCCCGAGCACTTCGGCCAGGCCGGCGGCGGCCATGGCGCAGGCGGAGCCGACCTCGCCCTGACAACCCACTTCGGCGCCGGAGATGGAGGCGTTCTTCTTGCAGAGGATGCCGACGGCGGCGGCGCCCAGGAAGTACGCCACCACGTCGTCATCGGAGGCTTCGGGGTTGAAGCGCATGTAGTAGTGCAGCACGGCGGGGACGATGCCGGCGGCACCGTTGGTAGGCGCGGTGACCATGCGCCCGCCGGCGGCGTTCTCTTCGTTCACCGCCAGGGCATACAGGTTGACCCACTCCATGGCGCTCATGGTGGAGCCGATGACGTTGGGCTTGCCCAGGTCCAGCAGGCTGCGGTGCAGGCGCGCGGCGCGGCGGCGCACGTTGAGGCCACCGGGCAGCACGCCCTCGTGGCGCAGGCCGTTCTCCACGCATTCGCGCATGGCCGCCCAGAGGCGCAGCAGGCCGCTGCGGATCGCCTCGTCGCTACGCCAGGCGCGCTCGTTGGCCATCATCAGCTCGGACACGCGCAGGCCGTGGCGCTGGCAGAGCTGCAGCAGCTCGTCGCCGCTGGAGAAGTCATAGGGCAGCGCGGTGGTGTCCTGGTCGAGGCGGCCGGAGGCGGCCTGCTCGGCATCCACCACGAAGCCACCCCCGACGGAGTAATAGGTGTCGCGGTGCAGTTCGCCGTCCTCGCCGAGGGCCACCAGGGTCATGGCGTTGGGGTGGTAGGGCAGGTTCTCGTCCAGCAGGCGCATGTCCCGCGACCAGACGAAGGGCACCGACAGGCGACCGTCCAGCAGCAGTTCGTTGCGCTCCATCAGCGTGGCGATGCGCGGGGCGATGAGCTGCGGGTCGATCTGGTCGGGCCACTCGCCCATCAGCCCCATGATCACCGCGCGGTCGGTGCCGTGCCCGACGCCGGTGGCCGACAGCGAGCCATAGAGGTTCACCTCCAGCCGACGTACGCGTTCCAGCAGGTGGCGCTCGCGCAGGGCGCCGACGAACAGCGCGGCGGCGCGCATGGGCCCGACGGTGTGGGAACTGGATGGGCCGATACCGATCTTGAACAGGTCGAACACGCTGATGGCCACGGGACTCTCCGCTGACTGGGTTGCATCGCGCACATCATCGGCATTTCCGTGACCGGCGAACGTCCCACACCGACTTGCTCGTGTCCGAATGCGTCGCCCGTTATCCCCACAGCGAGCGTGGAAAAACGACAGCGACGTCCTGCTTGCGACCTGCTTCGTAGAAAGCGACACGTCTACGGCGCCATGATCCAGGCGCCCCGCTCCGGCCAGCAGCGCATCGTTCGCCACGCGGGTTTCCCCGATCCGAAACACCCTGTGGATAAGACCATGAACCCTAGAAAAACCTGGGGCCTGGCCGCAGCGCTGTGCTTTCCGCTGCTGGCCCAGGCTGCCGATCCGGAGTCCTGCTCCACCGTTCGCTTCGCCGATGTCGGCTGGACCGACATCACCGTCACCACCGCCGTGACCCGCTACGTGCTCACCGAGCTGGGCTACAGCACCCAGGTCAAGCGCCTGTCCGTGCCCGACACCTACAAGGCCATGGCGGACAAGAAGATCGATGTGTTCCTCGGCAACTGGATGCCGAGCATGGAGAACGACATCGCCCCCTACCGCGAGAAAGGCAGCGTCGACACCCTGGGTGCCAACCTGGAGGGCGCCAAGTACACCCTGGCGGTGAACAAGGCGGCGTGGGACGGCGGGTTGAAGAACTTTTCCGACCTGGCGCGCTTTCGCAAGGAACTGGGCGGGAAGATCTATGGCATCGAGCCGGGCAACGACGGCAACAAGCTGATCGGCCGGATGATCAGCGAGAACGCCTTCGGCGTCGGTGACTTCCAGCTGGTGGAGTCCAGCGAGAGCAGCATGTTGGCGCAGGTGAAGCGCGCCGAGCACCTCAAGCAGTGGGTGGTGTTCCTCGGCTGGGAGCCGCACCCGATGAACAACACCTTCGAGATGCAGTACCTGGCCGGCGGCGACGACTACTTCGGCCCGAACTTCGGCGGTGCCACCGTCTACACCAACACCCGTGCAGGGCTGGCCAAGGAGTGCCCGAACCTCGGGCGCCTGCTGAAGAACCTGCGCTTCTCCCTGGCCATGGAGAACCACCTGATGGGCGCCGTGCTCAACCAGAGCACCAACCGTCGCCGCGAGGCCAAGGCCTGGCTGAAGGAGAACCCCGCCGACCTGGCGCGCTGGCTCGAAGGCGTCACCACCCGCGACGGAAAGCCGGCGGATCCTGCCCTGAACTTGGCCGCCGAACCCTGATTTCTGTCGTTCCCTCCACTCCACCGCAGCCCCCGGCGGCCCTGGCCTGCAGCCTGCTCAAGCGCTGCAGGCCAGTCGCCATGCGGGTTCCAGCGGTCGCGCCGGGCAAAAACTTTCTGTTAAGGTTTTCCGCCATTGGCTGATGTCGTCGCCCAACACGTCAGGGTCGTAAACCGACAATTGCCGGTATGCCGAGGCTATATCGTTGAGACAGCCGATTTCGTCGCTGTCGCACTCCCAGGGAGGTGCGGCAGACCGGGGCCCTCCGCCCCGGACCGAAGAACACAAAGCGGCCATGCCCTCCTGACGGGACGTGGCCCTACAAGAAATTTCGGATGTACGCGCACCTCCGGTCGAGGTGTGGAATGACCCAGGGATCGGGTCACGTAGCACTGCCAGAGGGTGTGGAAAGCGGTTTGCAACTCAGCGCAACGAAGGACAGGAACTCAAGGATTCGATCAGGCGTCCATGCCCTGCGGGGTGAGGGTGGCTGTCTGAATCCGTGGGCACCCGGTCGTCGGTTCGACGTCGCACAGCCTCCCTGCCAGGCCCTGGAACCAGTAAACCCACACAGGCAAGAACAGTCGACAGCACCTGGCGCCGCGCCCTGGATGGGAGCCCGCGAGCACGCGTGTCCGACAAGGATGCCTACCGAAGGGGAATGATCCCATGCAGTCTGGAAAAATCGTGGTCCAGAACCTCTACAAGGTTTTCGGCCAACAGCCACAAGAAGCCATCGACCTGCTCAAGCAAGGCTGGAGCAAGGAACGGATTCTCGCTGAACGTGGCGCGGTGATCGGCGTCAGCGACGTCTCGTTCAGCGTCGAGGAGGGCGAGATCTTCGTCCTCATGGGCCTGTCGGGCTCCGGCAAGTCCACCCTGATCCGCCTCATCAACCGTCTGATCGAACCGACCGCGGGCGACGTCTTCATCGACGGCCAGAACGTGGCCAAGCTGCCCAAGGCACAGCTGATCGACCTGCGTCGTCGCGACATGAGCATGGTGTTCCAGTCCTTCGCCCTGATGCCCTCGCGCACCGTGCTGGACAACGCCGCCTTCGGCCTGGAAGTGGCCGGCAAGAGCAAGAAGGAGCGCGAGCGTCGCGCCATGGAAGTGCTGGAGCAGGTGGGCCTGGCGCCCTTCGCCCACAAGTACCCCCACGAACTCTCTGGCGGCATGCAGCAGCGCGTGGGCCTGGCCCGCGCCCTGGCGGTGGACCCGTCGATGATCATCATGGACGAGGCCTTCTCGGCCCTCGACCCGCTCAAGCGCCGCGAGATGCAGGACGTGCTGCTGGAGCTGCAGAAAACCCACCGCCGCACCATCATCTTCGTCTCCCACGACATCGAGGAAGCCATGCGCATCGGTTCGCGCATCGGCATCATGGAAGGCGGCAAGCTGGTCCAGGTCGGCACCCCGCAGGAGCTGATCGAGAAGCCCGCCAACGACTACGTGCGCAACTTCTTCGATACCGTCGACACCAGCCGCTACCTCACCGCTGGCCAGCTCAAGGCCGACAGCGTCCCGCTCTACGTGCACAACGGCAAGGCGCCCGATGCGCTGCAGGTGTGCCGTGAGCTGCAGGCGATGGACAAGCACTACGCCTTCATCGTCGACGAGGACAACCGCTTCCGCGGCTCCATCAGCCTGGAGAAGATCGCCCTGCTGGTGGAGGACGGCCGCTCCCGCAGCCTCGAACCGGACCTGCTCAAGCAGATCGTGCCGGTGCCCGAGGACCTGCCACTGGACCAGGTGATCGAGCGCCTGGTGGACAACGAAGGTCCCATCCCGGTCATCGACCAGGCGGGCCACTATGCCGGGGCGATCAGCAAGGGCCGCCTGCTGAGCCGACTGCAGGGGGTGTGAGATGAGCGAGAAACTGGATCTGGGCAGCTGGGTCAACGACGTCGTCCAGCACCTGCTGGAAAACTACGGCGGTGCCTTCGAGAACGTGGGCGCCGTGGTCAGCGGCTTCTCCGAGCTGATCGAGCGCTTCCTGATGTGGCCGCCGGCCTGGCTGCTGATCGCGGTGTTCGTCGGCCTCGGCCTGTGGCGCATCGGCGTGAAGTTCGCACTGTTCACCGCCGCCTCGCTGGTGCTGATCGTGCTCACCGGCTTCTGGGAGCAGACCGTGGTCACCCTCGGCCTGACCTTCTCCTCCACCCTCATCAGCCTGCTGCTGGGCATCCCGCTGGGCATCTGGGCTGCCAAGAGCGAGCGGGTGGCCATCATCATCCGGCCGATCCTCGACTTCATGCAGACCATGCCGGCGTTCGTCTACCTGATTCCCGCCGCCATGCTCTTCGGCCTCGGCCGCGTGCCGGGGATCATCGCCACGGTGATCTTCGCCATGCCCCCGGCGGTGCGCCTGACCAGCCTCGGCATCCGCCAGGTGAACAAGGAAATCGTCGAGGCCGGCCAATCCTTCGGCTGCACAAGCTGGCAGCTGCTATACAAGGTGCAGCTTCCCAACGCGATGCCGTCGATCATGGCCGGGGTCAACCAGACCATCATGATGGCGCTGTCGATGGTGATCATCGCCTCGATGGTCGGCGCCGGCGGCCTGGGCAACGACGTACTCGCCAGCATCCAGCGCCTGGACATCGGCCTGGGCTTCGAGAGCGGCATGGCCGTGGTGCTGCTGGCGATCATCCTCGACCGCATCACCGAGAGTTTCGGCACCCCGCGCGTCCAGGGTCGTGCCAGCCTGTTCGGCTGGTTCAGCGCCCGGGCACGGCTGCAGCGCCAGGTGAAGCCTTCCTAAGAAACGCCAATAAACGAGTACCAGGGGAGTTGCTGATGAAGAACATGAAGAAAATGGCGGGAGTCGGCCTGCTGGCCTGTGCGCTGATGCAAGGCGCCTGGGCCGGTGAGCCGGAAAGCTGCAAGCAGGTACGTTTCGCGGAAATCGGCTGGGCGGACATCTCCGCCACCACCGGCGTGGCCATGGTGCTGACCGAAGGCCTGGGCTACAACCCGCGCAAGATCATGGCCTCGGTGCCGATCGCCTTCACCGGCGTGAAGAACAAGCAGATTGACGTCTTCCTGGGCTACTGGGCGCCGTCGATGGATGCGGTGATCGAGCCCTTCACCAAGGACAACGGCGTGAAGGTGCTGCCGACCGCCAACCTCGAAGGCGCCAAGTACACCCTGGCCGTGCCCACCTACGCGGCCGAAGCCGGCCTGAAGAGCTTCCAGGACATCGCCAAGTTCAAGGACCAGCTGGGCGGCAAGATCTACGGCATCGAGCCGGGTAACGACGGCAACCTGCTGATCGACAAGATGATCAAGGGCAACCAGTTCGACCTGGGCAGCTTCCGCATGGTCGAGTCCTCCGAGGCCGGCATGCTGGTCCAGGTGCAGCGCGCCATCAAGAAGAAGGAGCCGGTGGTCTTCCTCGGCTGGGCCCCACACCCGATGAACACCCAGTTCGACATCACCTACCTCTCCGGCGGCGATGACGTGTTCGGCCCCGACTACGGTGCCGCCAAGGTCTACACCGTGGTACCGCCGGACTACGAGGCCCGCTGCGGCAACGTCGGCAAGCTGCTGAACAACCTGCAGTTCAACGTCGAAATGGAAAGCCAGCTGATGGAGAACATCCTGAAGAAGGAAGACCCGATGAAGGTCGCCACCACCTGGCTCAAAGCCAACCCCGCCGTGCTCGACAAGTGGCTCGCCGGCGTCACCACCTTCGACGGCCAGGACGGCGCCGCCGCCGTCAAGAAGCACCTCGGTCTCTGACTTCCCTTTCCGCCACCGTGGCCGCCCGGCCACGGTGCGCGGACTCGCCAAGCCCGCCCAAGAACGGGTTCAGGCCTCCAACGTAGCAATGCTGCCAATCCCACCTGATGGAGCAATACGTATGCGAAAGCTGAAGTCCCTGTGTCTGCAATCCATCGGCATCGCCGCCCTGGCCCTTGGCCTCGGTACGGCCCATGCCGCTGACAAACCCACCCTGAAGATCGGCTACGTCAACGGCTGGGACGACAGCGTCGCCGCCACCCATGTCGCCGGCGAAATCCTCAAGGAACGGCTCGGCTACGGCGTCGACCTCAAGCCGGTGGAGCCCGCCATCATGTGGCAGGGCGTGGCCCGGGGCGACCTGGATGCCACCCTTTCGGCCTGGCTGCCGGCCACCCACGGCGAGTACTACGAGAAGCTCAAGGACAAGGTGGTCGTCCTCGGCTCCAACTACAAAGGGGCCAAGATCGGCCTCATCGTGCCGGACTACGTCCAGGCCAAATCCATCGAAGACCTGAACACCTACAAGGCCGATTTCGACGGCAAGATCACCGGGATCGACGCCGGTGCCGGCGTGATGCGCCGCACCGAGGACGCGATCAAGCAATACAACCTGGACATCAAGCTGATGCCCAGCTCCGGCCCGGCCATGGCCACCGCCCTGACCCGCGCCGAGAAAGCCCAGAAGCCCATCGTGGTGACCGGCTGGATCCCCCACTGGATGTTCGCCAAGTGGAAGCTGCGCTTCCTGGAAGACCCGAAGAAGGTCTTCGGCGATGACGAACACGTCGACACCGTGGTCAACCCGGGCCTGGAAGCCAAGGCCGCCGATGCCACCGCCTTCCTGAAGAAGTTCTCCTGGAGCGGCGAGGAAGTCGGTGCCGTGATGCTGGCCATCCGCGAAGGCGCCAAGCCGGAAGAGGCCGCCAAGGCCTGGATCGCCAAGAACCCGCAGCGCGTGGAGGAGTGGCTGAAGTAAGCCGCGCCACGCTCGCCCAAGCCCCCGCCGGCCCTGCCGTCGGGGGCTTTTTCATGGGCCGTGCCCCAGCGCCTGGATGCCCTGCAGGGCAAAACCGCCCCATCACCGGGCACCTCGGCCCCTTCCCGCCTGCGACGACGACGCTGATTGATCAATCAATTAATTACGCCCTAGACTCCGCCTTCCCGATACCCACACAAAATGGTGGAAATCCCCGATGCCCAAGGTCGGAATGCAGCCGATCCGCCGCTCGCAACTGATCCATGCCACCCTCGAGGCCGTCGACAAGGTCGGCATGGCCGACGCCAGCATCGCCTACATCGCGCGCCTCGCCGGTGTTTCCAACGGCATCATCAGCCACTACTTCAAGGACAAGAACGGCCTGCTCGAGGCCACCATGCGCCACCTGATGCAGGCCCTCAGCACCGCCGTGCGCGAGCGCCGTGCCGCCCTGGTGGACGGCAGCCCGCGCGCCCACCTGCGGGCGATCATCGAGGGCAACTTCGACGACAGCCAGGTCAACGGCCCGGCCATGAAGACCTGGCTGGCCTTCTGGGCCGCCAGCATGCACCACCCCTCCCTGCGTCGCCTGCAGCGGGTCAACGACCACCGCCTCTATTCCAACCTGTGCTGCGAGCTGCGCAGGGTGCTGGACGTCCAGACCGCGCGTGCGGCCGCCCGTGGCCTGGCCGCGCTGATCGACGGGTTGTGGCTGCGCAGCGCCCTCTCCGGCGACGTCGACACGCGGCAGTCCCTGCACATCGCCTACGACTACCTGGACCAGCAACTGGCCAAGGCCGCCCGCTGACCCCGTTTCCCGCGCTACCCAACGACGCGCTACCCGCCTGAAACAAAAACGCCCCGGGGCTTCCCCCAGGGCGTTTCGTATTGCGGGCCGATCAGACCGGGCCGGGCACCGACACCGGTGAGCGTCGTTCCAGGGCTTCGCCGTCGAGGTCGGCGCGCATCGCCTTGAGCAGGGCGAACATGTACAGCAGCAGCACCACCGAGAACGGCAGCCCCGCCAGCACCACCACCGTCTGCATGGCGGTGAAGTTGCCGGCGAACAGCAGGCCGATGGTCACCAGGGTGATCACCACGGACCAGAAGATGCGCAGCCAGTTCGGCGCGTCCTCGTCCAGCTCGCCGCCCTTGCGGGACAGGTTGGCCAGCATCACCGAGCCGGAGTCGGCCGGGGTGAGGAACAGCACGAAGCCCACGCAGATGGACAGGCCGATCACCACCTTGGCCATCGGGTAGTGCTCCAGCAGCAGGTAGATGGACATGGACGGCTGCTCCAGCGCGGCCTTGCCCAGCTCCACGGCGTTCTGCTGCATCACCAGGTCCAGGGCGCTGTTGCCGAACACCGACAGCCAGGCCAGGGTGAAGCCCAGCGGGATCAGCATCACCCCGCACACCAGCTCACGGGCGGTACGGCCACGGGAGATACGGGCGATGAACATGCCGACGAAGGGCGCCCAGGAGATCCACCAGGCCCAGTAGAACAGGGTCCACAGGCCCATCCAGGCTTCGCTCTTGCCGCTCTGGCCGGTGTAGACGTAGAGGTCGAAGGTCTTCAGCACCAGGCCGTTGAGGTAGTCGCCCAGGTTCTGCACCAGGCTGTTGAGCAGGTGCAGGGTATTGCCCGCCAGCAGCACGAACAGCAGCAAGCCGCTGAACAGGATGATGTTCAGGTTGGACAGCCGGCGAATGCCCTTCTCGATGCCCGACACGGCAGCCAGGGTCGCCACCAGGCTCATCACCAGGATCACCGCCAGCAGCGCGGTCTGGCTGTGGGGGTAGCCGAACAGGTACTCCAGGCCGGAGGAGACCTGCAGCGAGCCGATGCCCAGGTTGGTCACCAGGCCCAGCAGGGTGACGAAGATGCCGAAGCAGTCCACCGCATTGCCCACCGACCCCTTCATCAGGCGTTCGCCGAACAGCGGGTAGAGCGCCGAGCGCAATGCCAGCGGCTGGTTGTGGCGGTAGGCGAAGTAGCCGACGGCCAGGCCCACCAGCGCATAGATCGCCCAGCCGTGCACACCCCAGTGGAGGAAGGTCAGCTGCAGCGCCTGGCGTGCGGCGTGCTGGGTACCGGGCTCGCCTTCCGGCGGGTTGTAGAGGTGATCCAGCGGCTCGGACGCCGCGAAGTACAGCAGCGAGATACCGATGCCCGAGGAGAACAGCATCCCCGCCCAGGCGCCGTAGCTGAAGTCCGGACGCTCGCCGTCCGCCCCCAGGCGCAGGTTGCCGTAGCGGGAGAAGGCCACGTAGAGGACGAAAAACAGGTAGGCACCGATCGCCAGCATGTAGTACCAGCCGAAGCTGCGGGACAGCCAGGCCTGGGCCTTGCCGAGCCAGAGGCCGGCCTGTTCGGGGAAGAGGATCAGCACGAGGGTGAGCAGCAGGATCGACGCCGTCGATCCGAAGAACACCACGGGATTCAGCCGCGGCTGCACGCCGTGGCCGTGGTGGGAAGAGGCGGTACTCATGGACAGCAGAGCTCCAAGGCAGTTAAGGCACGCGCCTGTCGGCGCAACCACAGACCCGCGCCGCCCTGCCCGACCCGCTCATGAACCCCGGCGAAGCCTCTGCATTGCGGCCTGGACAGGGTGCGGCGAACTGCCGCACATCGGTCCATGACGCGCAGCTTATTCTTTGTTGTTTGAACGTTCAATAAAAATAAAGTAGGCTCGTTTTCACCCTGATCGGGCGGCCCTTTGCCGTCCTGGAATCACGAGAAAGGGGTGCACAAAGGCACCCCGCCTTGCGTAACGAGACCTGAGAGGACGATCCCCATGGCCCGATTCGAAGAACAGAAGCTCTACATCGGCGGTCGCTACGTCGAAGCCACCAGCGGCGCCACCTTCGAGACCATCAACCCCGCCAATGGCGAAGTCCTGGCCAACGTCCAGCGCGCCAGCAAGGACGACGTCGAGCGCGCCGTCGCCAGCGCCGTCGAGGGCCAGAAGGTCTGGGCCGCCATGACCGCCATGCAGCGCTCGCGCATCCTGCGCCGTGCCGTGGACATCCTCCGCGAGCGCAACGATGAGCTGGCCGCGCTGGAAACCCTCGACACCGGCAAGCCCCTGGCCGAGACCCAGGCGGTGGACATCGTCACCGGCGCCGACGTGATCGAGTACTACGCCGGCCTGATCCCCGCCCTGGAGGGCGAGCAGATCCCCCTGCGCGAGACCAGCTTCGTATATACCCGCCGCGAGCCGCTCGGCGTGGTCGCCGGCATCGGTGCCTGGAACTACCCGATCCAGATCGCCATGTGGAAATCCGCCCCGGCCCTGGCCGCCGGCAACGCCATGATCTTCAAGCCCAGCGAAGTCACCCCGCTGACCGCCCTCAAGCTGGCCGAGATCTACACCGAAGCCGGCGTGCCGGACGGCGTGTTCAACGTGCTCACCGGCAGTGGCCGTGAAGTCGGCCAGTGGCTGACCGAGCACCCGCTGATCGAGAAGATCTCCTTCACCGGCGGCACCGCCACCGGCAAGAAGGTCATGGCCAGCGCCTCCAGCTCCTCGCTGAAGGAAGTGACCATGGAACTGGGCGGCAAGTCGCCGCTGATCATCTTCGACGACGCTGACCTCGACCGCGCCGCCGACATCGCCGTCATGGCCAACTTCTTCAGCTCCGGCCAGGTCTGCACCAACGGCACCCGCGTGTTCGTGCCCAAGTCCCTGGCTGCAGCCTTCGAAGCCAAGGTGGTCGAGCGCGTCAAGCGCATCCGCCTGGGCAACCCGGAGCAGGCCAGCACCAACTTCGGCCCGCTGACCAGCTTCGCCCACATGGAAAGCGTGCTCGGCTACATCGAGGCCGGCCGCAAGGAAGGCGCGCGCCTGGTGATCGGCGGTGAGCGCGTGACCGAAGGCGAGTTCGCCAAGGGCGCCTATGTGGCCGCCACCGTGTTCGCCGACTGCACCGACGACATGACCATCGTCCGCGAGGAAATCTTCGGCCCGGTGATGAGCATCCTCACCTACGAGACCGAAGACGAAGTGATCCGCCGCGCCAACGACACCGACTACGGCCTGGCCGCCGGCGTCGTCACCCGCGACCTGGCCCGCGCCCACCGCGTGATCCACAAGCTGGAAGCCGGCATCTGCTGGATCAACACCTGGGGCGAGTCCCCCGCCGAAATGCCGGTGGGTGGCTACAAGCAATCCGGCGTCGGCCGCGAGAACGGCATCACCACCCTGGCCCACTACACCCGCATCAAGTCCGTGCAGGTGGAGCTCGGCGACTACGCCTCGGTGTTCTGAGCCCAGCCCCCGCAAGCCTCAAGCGACTCGGCTGCAAGCCCGCGCGCCGCACACGGTGCGGCCCGGCGCTTGTAGCCCGCAGCCCATCCGGAGGATGACCCATGGAATTCGACTACATCATCGTCGGTGCCGGCTCGGCCGGTAACGTACTGGCCACCCGCCTGACCGAAGACGCCGACGTCAGCGTCCTGCTGCTGGAAGCCGGCGGCCCCGATTACCGCTTCGACTTCCGCACCCAGATGCCCGCCGCCCTCGCCTACCCGCTGCAGGGCCGCCGCTACAACTGGGCCTACGAGACCGACCCCGAGCCCTACATGAACAACCGCCGTATGGAATGCGGGCGCGGCAAGGGCCTGGGCGGTTCCTCGCTGATCAACGGCATGTGCTACATCCGCGGCAACGCCCTGGACTTCGACAGCTGGGCCAAGGCCCCGGGCCTGGAAGACTGGACCTACCTCGACTGCCTGCCCTACTTCCGCAAGGCCGAGACCCGCGACATCGGCCCCAACGACTACCACGGCGGCGACGGCCCGGTGAGCGTCACCACGCCGAAGAACGGCAACAACCCGCTGTTCCACGCCATGGTCGAGGCCGGCGTGCAGGCCGGCTACCCGCGTACCGATGACCTCAACGGCTACCAGCAGGAAGGCTTCGGCCCCATGGACCGCACCGTCACCCCGGAAGGCCGCCGTGCCGCCACCGGCCGTGGCTACCTGGACCAGGCGCGCAACCGCCCGAACCTGACCATCGTCACCCACGCCCTGACCGACCGCGTGCTGTTCAGCGGCAAGCGCGCCATCGGCGTCGACTACCTCAAGGGCGACAGCGACCAGCGCATCACCGCCCACGCCCGCCGTGAAGTGATCGTCTGCAGCGGCGCCATCGCCTCGCCGCAACTGCTGCAACGCTCCGGCGTCGGTCCCAGCGACCTGCTGCGCGGCCTCGACATCCCGGTGGTGCATGACCTGCCCGGCGTCGGTGCCAACCTGCAGGACCACCTCGAGCTGTACCTGCAGTACGCCTGCAAGGAGCCGGTCTCCATCTACCCGGCCACCAAGTGGTGGAACCAGCCGGCCATCGGTGCCCAATGGCTGTTCCTCGGCAAGGGCCTGGGCGCCAGCAACCAGTTCGAGGCCGGTGGCTTCATCCGCACCCGCCCCGAGTTCGCCTGGCCCAACATCCAGTACCACTTCCTGCCGGTGGCGATTAACTACAACGGCAGCAAGGGCGTGCAGGAGCACGGCTTCCAGGCGCACATGGGCTCCATGCGCTCGCCGAGCCGCGGCCGCATCCACGTGAAGTCCCGCGACCCGCGCCAGCACCCGAGCATCCTGTTCAACTACATGTCCCACGAGCAGGACTGGCAGGAGTTCCGCGACGGCATCCGCATCACCCGCGAGATCATGGCCCAGCCGGCCCTCGACCCCTATCGCGGGCGCGAGCTGAGCCCGGGCGCGGACAAGCAGACCGATGCCGAGCTGGACGAATTCATCCGCAACCACGCCGAAACCGCGTTCCACCCCTCCTGCTCCTGCAAGATGGGCACCGACGACATGGCGGTGGTGGATGGCCAGGGCCGCGTGCACGGCATGGAAGGCCTGCGGGTGGTGGACGCGTCGATCATGCCGGAGATCATCACCGGCAACCTCAACGCCACCACCATCATGATGGCCGAGAAGATCGCCGACAAAATCCGCGGTCGCCAACCGCTGCCACGCAGCACCGCCGCGTACTACGTGGCCGGCGACGCCCCCGTGCGCACCGAGCCGCAGCGCAAGGCCAGCTGACCCCGACGCCCGCCACGGCACGGCCGTGGCGGGCAACGGATGACAGTCTTCTCCTACAGGCCTAAAGTCCCCGGGTCATCCTCTTGAGGATTCCCATGCCCGGCTCCCACCCCCTCGATCCCCGCACCGCCCGCCTGCTGCCCTGGCTCGTGGCCATCGCCTTCTTCATGCAGGCCCTGGACGGCACCATCCTCAACACCGCCCTGCCCACCATGGCCCGCGACCTCGCCGAGGACCCGCTGCGCATGCAGTCGGTGGTGATCGCCTACATGCTCACCGTGGCCCTGCTGATCCCCGCCTCCGGCTGGCTGGCAGACCGCTTCGGCACCCGCCGGGTGTTCCTCGGGGCGGTGCTGCTGTTCACACTCGGCTCGCTGTTCTGCTCCCTCTCCACCACCCTCGGCCAACTGGTGGTGGCGCGGGTGGTGCAAGGCCTGGGCGGCGCATTGATGATGCCCGTGGGCCGGCTGATGGTGCTGCGCAGCTACCCGCGCACCGAGCTGGTGCGGATCATGAGCTTCGTCACCCTGCCCGGCCTGCTCGGCCCGCTGATCGGCCCGACCCTTGGCGGCTGGCTGGTGGAATACGCCACCTGGCACTGGATCTTCCTCATCAACCTGCCGGTGGGCCTGCTCGGCGCCTACGCCGCCGGGCGCTTCCTGCCGGACCTGCGCAGCAGCGGCCCGGTGCGCCTGGACCTGCGCGGCTTCCTGCTGTTCGGCACGGCGATGGTGCTGATCACCATCGCCCTGGAAGGCCTGGGCGAACTGCACCTGCCCCACGTACGGGTGATGCTCCTGCTGTTCGCCGGCATCGCCTGCCTGGCGGCCTACTGGCTGCACGCCATGCAGATCGAGCGGCCGCTGTTCCCGCCCTCGCTGTTCCGCACCCGCACCTTCGCTGCCGGCATCCTCGGCAACCTGTTCTCGCGCCTGGGCAGCGGCGCCCTGCCCTTCCTCACCCCGTTGCTGCTGCAGGTGGCGCTGGGCTTCAGCCCGGCCCAGGCGGGCATGACGCTGATCCCCCTGGCGCTCTCGGCCATGCTCGCCAAACCCCTGGCCAAGCCACTGCTGGACCGCCTCGGCTACCGCCGCCTGCTGCTGGGCAACACCGCCCTGCTCGGTGGCCTGATCGCCAGCCTGGCCCTGGTGGACGCCAGCACGCCCTACCCGGTGCTGCTGGCCCAGCTCGCCGCCCTCGGCGCGGTCAACTCGATGCAGTTCACCGCCATGAACACCGTGACCCTGCTGGACCTCGACGACCAGCAGGCCAGCAGCGGCAACAGCCTGCTCTCGGTGGTGATGCAGCTGTCCATGAGCCTCGGCGTCGCCGTGGCCGCCGCGTTGCTCGGCGGCTTCGGCAAGCCCGACGCCCAGAGCGTGCTGGAGGCCTTCCAGGCCACCTACCTGTGCGTCGGCGTGCTGACCCTGATGGCGGCGGCGATCTTCCTGCAGTTGCCCGCCGACAGTGGCCGCGCAGTCCGCCCGGTGGACGACGGCGGCCACTGAAACCCCGCCGCCGGTCGCCAACGGCCGGCGGTGATGACTCTTCATCCTGCTAAACTGCGCGCCCAGATGACCCACCAGGCCCCCTCCGTGAGCACCCTACCCTTCAGCAGCCTTCCCCTGTCCGCCGCCATGCAGGCCAACCTCGAGGCCCTCGGCTACCGGGAGACCACGCCCATCCAGGCCCTCGGCCTGCCCGTGATCCTCCAGGGCCGCGACCTCATCGCCCAGGCCAAGACCGGCAGCGGCAAGACCGCCGCCTTCGGCATCGGCCTGCTGGAAGGGCTCAACCCGCGCTTCTTCGGCTGCCAGGCCCTGGTGCTGTGCCCCACCCGCGAGCTGGCCGACCAGGTGGCCAAGGAACTGCGCCGGCTGGCCCGCGCGGCCGACAACATCAAGATCCTCACCCTGTGCGGCGGCATGCCGCTGGGCCCGCAGATCGGCTCCCTGGAGCACGGCGCGCACATCGTCGTCGGCACCCCGGGCCGTGTGCTGGAGCACCTGCGCCGGGGCAGCCTGGTGCTCGACGGCCTGCGCACCCTGGTGCTGGACGAGGCCGACCGCATGCTCGACATGGGCTTCATCGAGGCCATCGAGGAAGTCGTCAGCATGGCCCCGGCCAAGCGCCAGACCCTGCTGTTCTCCGCCACCTACCCCGACGGCATCGGCCGCCTGGCCTCGCGCTTCCTGCGTGATCCGCAGCGGGTCGAGGTGGAGTCGCGGCACGACGACCAGCAGATCGAGCAACGCTTCTTCGAGATCGACCCGCGCCAGCGCTTCGAGGCCGTGGCCCACCTGCTCATGCACGTGCGCCCGCAGTCCTGCATCGCCTTCTGCCAGACCCGCCAGCAGTGCCAGGAGCTGGTGGAACACCTGCAGTCCCTGCGCATTTCGGCACAGAGCCTGCACGGCGAAATGGAGCAGCGCGACCGCGACCAGGTGCTCACCCTGTTCGCCAACCGCAGCCTCTGCGTGCTGGTGGCCACCGACGTCGCCGCCCGTGGCCTGGACATCGCCGGGCTGGAAGCGGTGATCAACGTCGAGCTGTCCCGCGATGCCGAGGTGCACATCCACCGCGTCGGCCGCAGCGGCCGGGCCGGGGAAAAGGGCCTGGCCCTGAGCCTGGTGGCCCCGGCCGAGGCCAGCCGCGCCTCGGCCATCGAGGCCCTGCAACAGGCGCCGCTGAACTGGCAGCGCCTGGATGAACGGGTGGTGAAGAATCGCGAGCCGCTTCTGCCGCCTATGGCTACGCTGTGTATCAGTGGAGGGCGCAAGGACAAGGTTCGCCCCGGGGACATCCTCGGGGCACTCACCGGCGAGGCTGGAATTCCCGGTACGCAGGTGGGCAAGATAGCCATCTTCGACTTCCAGGCCTTCGTGGCCGTGGACAGGAGCATCGCCCGCCAGGCGCTTCAGCGTCTTGCGGAAGGCCGTATCAAGGGGCGTGCCTTCAAGGTGCGCCTCCTCTAGCGACACCCCGGAACGGATCGATCGAAACACAGCGCTGGCGACAACGTGCCCGTCGTCGAGGCAATGGAGCAAGTAGTGCGCAACATTCTGGTCATCGAAGACAGTCCGCTGGTCCTGAAGATCCTGGAGCACCTGTTCCGCCAGGAGCCGGACCTGCAGCCGCTGTTCTGCGCCAGCATGGCCGAGGCCGAGGTGCTGCTGGAAACCTCGGCCGCGCTGTTCTTCGGCGCCATCGTCGACCTCAACCTGCCCGACGCGCCGGACGGCGAAGTGGTCGACCTGGTGCTGCGCCACGCCGTGCCCTGCATCGTCCTCACCGGCTCCTACGATGAGCAGCGCCGCGACAGCCTGCTGCTCAAGGGCGTGGTGGACTACGTGCTCAAGGAGAGCCAGCACTCCTACGAGTACGCCTTCCGCCTGCTGCACCGCCTGGAGCGCAACCGTGGCGTGAAGATCCTCGTGGCCGAGGATTCCGACGCCACCCGCAAGTTCGTCCGCCGGGTGCTGACACCGCACCAGTACCAGGTGATCGAGGCCTGCGACGGCGACGAAGCCCTGCGCATCCTCCAGGAGCAGACCGACATCGACCTGCTGCTGGTGGACCACGGCATGCCCGGCATCAGCGGCTTCGAACTGGTGAAGACCCTGCGCCAGAAGATGCGCCGCAACGAGCTGATCATCCTCGGCCTGTCAGCCGACACCAAGGGCTCGCTCAGCGCCATGTTCATCAAGCACGGCGCCGACGACTTCCTGCGCAAGCCCTTCTGCACCGAGGAGCTGAACTGCCGGGTGATGTTCAGCCTGGAGCGCCGGGACATGCTCAAGGCCCTGCGCCAGGCCGCGCTGTACGACTCGCTCACCGAGCTGTTCAACCGCCGCGCGTTCTACGAACAGTGCGCCGAGCGCCTGCAGCAGGCCCGGCGCAACAGCCAGCCCATCAGCGTGGCGATGATCGACCTGGACTTCTTCAAGCGCATCAACGACGACTACGGCCACGCCAGCGGCGACACCGCCCTGGTGATGTTCGCCAAGGTGTTCCGCCACAGCTTCCCCGATGCCGTGCTGGGCCGCCTGGGTGGCGAGGAGTTCGCCCTGCTCAGCGACGCCGACGGGGCCACCGTGCAGGCCACGCTGGACCAGCTGCGACGCAACTGCGCACGGCTGCGCTATGCCAACGAGGCACCGCCGCTGTCGTTCAGCGCCGGGGTCTACCACGGCGAGCCGGAGGAGCTGGAAGCGCTGCTGCAAAAGGCCGACCAGCGCCTCTACGAAGCCAAGAGCCAGGGGCGCGGGCGCACCCTGCTCTGACCCTCTTCACGTCCTTGCTGCACCAGGCGCTCAGAGCCCCTGCCCTTCAAGAATGCGCTGGTAGGTGCCGTCCTCGCGCATCCCTTGCAGGGCCCGGTTGAAGCGCTCCACCACCTCGCGGTGCTGGGGCAGGCTGCGCCGCACGAGGATCGCCAGATTGTTCTCCGACAGCGGCTGCGGCAGGAACTCCAGCTCATCGCGGATGCCCTTGAGCTCGCGGCCGAAGTGATAGCGGGCTACCAGCTCGTCCTCCAGGGTCAGGTTCACCCGCCCCGCCGCCACCATCCGCGCGCCCATCTCGAAGCCCACCACCGGCACCCGTTTCAGGCGGGTGTCCTGGTCGAAGGCCGGCGAATAGGCGTAGCCGCGCACCACCGCCAGGCTGTAGGGCAGCAGGTCGTCCAGGTTCGTGTAGCGAAGGCCGCTGCCGCGTCGCTGCACGAAGCGGATGCGGTTGACCAGGTAGGGCTCGGAATAGAGGCCGTAGACGGCCCGGGCATCCTCGTACCAGGCGCTCACCACCACGTCGTAGTCACCGGTCTGCAAGCCCCGCAGCACCCGGGCCCAGGGCACCTCCACATACTTAGTGGCGTAGCCGGCACGTTGCAGCGCGGTCTCCACCAGTTGCACGGCCACGCCATTACCCGGCATGCGCGCATCGGTGAAGGGCGGCCAGACGTCGCCGACCAGCCGCAGCGGGTCCGCGCGCAGGCCGGCCGCACCCAGCAACGAGAGCAGGAACAGCAAGCGAAGGGTCTTGGTCATCGAAAGTCCCACTTCCTGGCAGGGACGGCAGCACGCCATTGAGCCGCCCTCTCAGGGTAGACCGACGCGGGCAGGTGCGCCGCCCCCGGCATGCCCACCGGCGCCAGCCGCTGCACAAACGCGGCATGTCGCTGTAACCCGCCTCGCCCGGGAAACATCCAAGCGGTAACCTCAGGCGTGCCGCTCCGTACGGCAGCCGTCCCGAATCGCCAGCTCACAAGGCCGCCATGCCCGCTACCTCGTTCAGCCACTCCCTGCGCCGCCTCTGGGCCCAGGACAAGTTCAGCTACAGCCTGCGCGTGTCCATCGCACTGACCGGCAGCATGGCGCTGTGCTGGTCCCTGGACCGGATGGACGCCCTCATCCCGCTGTTCCTCGGCATCATCGCCAGCGCCCTGGCGGAAACTGACGACAGCTGGCAAGGACGTATCCAGGCGCTGCTGGTGACCCTGGGCTGCTTCAGCATCGCCTCCCTGTCGGTGGAGCTGCTGTTCCCCTACCCCTGGCTGTTCGTCGCTGCCCTGGCCCTGGCCAGCTTCGGCCTGACCATGCTCGGCGCCCTCGGCGAGCGCTACGCCACCATCGCCTCGGCGACGCTGATCCTGTCGATCTACAGCATGATCGGCGTCGACCAGCGCAACGGCGTGGCCGACGACCTCTGGCGCGAGCCGGCACTGCTGGTGAGCGGCGCCGCCTGGTACGGCCTGCTCTCGGTGCTCTGGCAAGCGCTGTTCACCCACCAGCCGGTGCAGCAGAGCCTGGCGCGGCTGTACCGCGAGCTGGGGCAGTACCTCAAGCTCAAGTCCAGCCTGTTCGAGCCCCTGCGCGAGCTGGACGTGGAGGCCAAGCGCCTGGAGCTGGCCCAGCAGAACGGCAAGGTGGTGAGCGCGCTCAACGCCGCCAAGGAAATCATCCTGCACCGGGTCGGCAACGCCCGGCCGCGGCCCAAGGTCAGCCGCTACCTGAAGCTGTACTTCCTGGCCCAGGACATCCACGAGCGCGCCAGTTCCTCCCACTACCCCTACAACCAGCTGGCCGAGGCCTTCTTCCACAGCGACGTGCTGTTCCGCTGCCAGCGCCTGCTGCGCCAGCAGGGCGGCGCCTGCCAGGCCCTGGGCCAGGCCATCCAGATGCGCCAGCCGTTCGAGTACCACGACGGCACCCAGGCCCTGCAGGACCTGCACCGCTCCCTGGAGCACCTGCGCATCCAGAGCAACCCGGCCTGGCGCGGCCTGCTGCGCTCGCTCAACGCCCTGGCCAGCAACCTCTCCACCCTGGACCGGCTGCTGACCGACGCCAGCAACCCCGACGCCCTCGCCGACGCCCAGGACAGCAGCCTGCTGGACCGCTCGCCCAAAGGGCTGAAGGACGTCTGGGAGCGCCTGAAGCAGAACTTCACCCCCACCTCGGTGGTGTTCCGCCATGCCCTGCGCATGGCCATCGCCCTGTCCGCCGGCTACGGCGTGCTGCACCTGATCCACCCGAGCCAGGGCTACTGGATCCTGCTGACCACGGTCTTCGTCTGCCAGCCCAACTTCGGCGCCACGCGGCGCAAGCTGGTGCAGCGGATCATCGGTACGGTGATCGGCCTGGCCCTGGGCTGGGCGCTGTTCGACCTGTTCCCCAGCGCCCTGGTGCAATCGATGTTCGCCGTGGTGGCCGGGGTGATCTTCTTCACCAACCGCGCCACCCGCTACACCCTGGCGACGGCGGCGATCACCCTGATGGTGCTGTTCTGCTTCAACCAGATCGGCGACAGCTACGGCCTGTTCGTGCCGCGCCTGGTGGACACCCTGCTGGGCAGCCTGATCGCCGCCCTGGCGGTGATCTTCATCCTCCCCGACTGGCAGGGGCGCGGGCTGCACCGGGTGGTCTCCACCACCCTGGTCTACAACGCCCACTACCTGCGGCAGATCCTCCAGCAGTACGCCAGCGGCAAGCGCGACGACCTGGCCTACCGCCTGGCCCGGCGCAACGCCCACAACGCCGACGCGGCGCTGTCCACCACCCTGGCCAACATGCTCATGGAACCCGGGCACTTCCGGAAGGACGCCGACATGGGCTTCCGCTTCCTCGTGCTGTCCCACACCCTGCTCAGCTACCTCTCCGCCCTGGGCGCCCACCGCAGTGCCGAGCCGCTGGTGCTGGAGCCGACCCTGGCCGAGGCCGGCGAATGCATCGCCGCGACCCTGGAAGCCATCGCCGCCGCCATGGCCCAGCGCCAGCCGGTGGCCATCCACAGCGACAGCGAAGAGGCCCTGGCCAAGACGCTGGAGCAGCTGCCGGACGACATGGACGAGCGCGTACGCCTGGTGCAGACCGAACTGGCCCTGATCTGCCGCCAGCTCGGCGCACTGCGGACATTGGCGGGGCATCTGGCGGGTGGGGCGAAGACGGAGTAGCGGAGCGCACTCCCCTGAACCTGTGGGAGCGAATTCATTCGCGATACGGCCCGAAGGGCCGCCAGGCACTCACAGCCACATGGCATCCCAATGCGGGTAATCACCCAGGCGTTTCACCAAACCAGCCCTCAGCGGGTTCGCCACCACATAGCGCGCAACCGGCAACAGCTCGCTCTCGCGCCGCAACGCCCGGTCATGGAAACCCGGCTGCCAGACCACACTGCGTTCTCCCATCAACAGCCCCAGATGCCTGGCCGTACGCCCCTTCAAGACCTTGACCACTGAAGACAACGACACCGGTGCATCGAGCCGCATCAACCAGTGGAAGTGATCGGGCATGACCACCCAGGCCAATGAATACGCCAGCTCGAGGCGCTGCAGGCGCCTCAACTCGCCGACCAGCAACCGGGCATGGCCGAAGTGGGCGAAGAACGGGCGTCGATCAGCGGTTGTCGCGGTAACGAGATAGACCCTGCCGAGTTGGGAAACACGCCCCTTGCGCAGATCACGGCTGCCCACGAGCCTCTCCTCTTCCGGTGGAAAGAACGGACTCTAGCCAGGCAAGGGCCGTTCGGTCGCAAGGGTGAGCGCCGGAAACATCGGATCAGTGGGTAGGACGGCTATCGCACGCCGGAAGCCATCGGTGCTCATACCCTCGCGAATGAATTCGCTCCCACAGGGCCCTCCTCCTGTGCACCCTCGCTTTGCGCCATCAACACCTTCACCCGCTCGCCCACCTTGCGCACGGCGGCTTCCTGGGCGGCGCTGGGGCGGGGGGCGTAGTTCATGCGCAGGCAGTTGCGGTACTTGCCGGAGGCGGAGAAGAGGCTGCCGGGGGCGATCTGCACCCCGTCCTGCAGCAACTCGCGGTTGAGGCGCAGGGTGTCGAAGCCGGCCGCCAGTTCCACCCACAGCATGAAGCCGCCCTGGGGGCGGCTGACGCGGGTGCCCTCGGGGAAGTACCTCATCACCCAGTCGATCATCTGGTCCCGGCCCTGCTGGTACTGGGCACGCATGCGCCGTACGTGGGGCTCGTAGGCGCCACTGGCGATGAACTCGGCCAGTGCCAGCTGCGGCTGGGTGGCGGTGGCGCCGGAGGAGATGTACTTCATGTGCAGCAGGCGGTCGAAGTAGCGCCCGGGTGCGATCCAGCCCATGCGCAGGCCCGGCGCGACGGTCTTGGAGAAGGAGCTGCAGAGCAGCACGCGGCCGTCCTCGTCGAAGGACTTGATGGTGCGCGGACGCGGGTAGCGGTAGGCCAGATCGCCGTAGACGTCGTCCTCGAGGATCGCCACGTCGTAGCGCTGGGCCAGCTCCAGCAGGGCGCGCTTGCGGGCCTCGGGCATGATGTAGCCCAGCGGGTTGTTGCAGCTGGGGGTGAGCTGGATGAGCTTGATCGGCCACTGCTCCAGGGCCATCTCCAGCGCCTCCAGACTGATGCCGTTGAGCGGGTCTGTGGGCAGTTCCAGGGCCTTCATGCCGAAGCCCTTCAAGGCCTGCATGGCGCCGTGGAAGCTGGGCGAGTCCACCGCGACGATGTCGCCGGGCTGGCACACGGTGCGGATGGCCGTGGAGAGCGCCTCGTGGCAGCCGGTGGTGATGATCAGGTCGCTGGCGGGGATGCGGCTGCCGCTGTCCAGCAGCAGCCGCGCGACCTGTTCGCGCAGCGCCTGGGAGCCCTGCAGGCTGTCGTAGTACAGGCCGCCGAGGTCACTGCGCCGGGCCGCCTGGGCCAGGTTGCGCAGCAGCGGGCGCAGGGTGGGGCTGGTGATGTCGGGCATGCCGCGCCCCAGTTGCACCAGGCCGTCCCGCGCGCCACGGCGCACCAGCTCCAGCAGGTCGCTCCACTGCGACACCTCCACCGGCCGCTGGGCGGCCCGCGCCACGGCGGGCAACTCGGGCATCTGCCGGCGCAGGGAAACGAAGTAGCCGGACTTGGGCCGGGGCTCCGCCAGGCCCTGGTCCTCCAGCACCCGGTAGGCCTGCTGCACGGTACTGAGGCTGACGCCGTGCTCCTGGCTCAGGGCGCGCACCGAGGGCAAGCGGTCGCCAGGGCGGTAGTAGCCCTGCTCGATGCGCTCGCCCAGGGTTTCGGCGAGCTGGCTGTAGAGCGTCATGCTGTTCTCCCTGGCGACTTACGTGTAGCCGCCGACCATACAGATTCGCCGTCGATTGTGGATTCAGATGCCGAAGCCGGCAATCTGTATGAAGAAAATTCCACAGCCTTGAATCTGTATCGAACACGACCTGCCACCGGACAATGGCTCCGCCCCCAGAAAACACCAGGAGTCCGGAGATGAGCGGCTTGAGCGATGTACGGCTGACCCTTCACCCACAGGAACTGATACAGGCCGGCGAACGCGCCGCCACGTCGGTGCGGCTGTCCGGCAGCCCCTGGCAGCGCTTCTGGCTGCGCCTGTCGACCCGCAAGGCGCTGCTGGAGCTGGACGAGCACGCGCTGAAGGACATCGGCCTGACCCGCGCCCAGGCGCTGGAGGAAGGGCTCAAGCCGTTCTGGCGCGGCTAGTGGCTCACCCCAGGCGGAAGCGCGAGGTGTTGTCGTGCAGGGCCTGGCTGCCCAGGCGCAACTGCTCGGCCACGCTCTGCACCGAGCGTGCCCCGCCCAGCAGCAGCGCGGCGGCCTGGTCCACCTGCTGGATGTTGCCGCTGACCTCGTCGGCGGTGGCGGCCTGCTGTTCGGCGGCGGTGGCAATCTGCGCCAGGCGGTCACTGACCCGCTGCACGGCGTCGGCAATGCCCGACAGATCGTCGCCCATGCTCAGCACGCTGCCGACGTCCCCCTCGGCCTGGCGGTAGGCGGCCTCCATCAGCGCCACGGCCTGGCTGACCACGCCTTGCAGGCTGGAGACGGTGTCACCGATCTCCTGGGTGGAGTCCTGGGTGCGCTGGGACAGGCTGCGCACCTCATCGGCCACCACGGCGAAGCCCCGGCCCTGTTCGCCGGCGCGGGCGGCTTCGATGGCGGCGTTGAGGGCCAGCAGGTTGGTCTGCTCGGCAATGCCCTTGATCACGTCCACCACACGGTTGATCTGCTGGGTCTGGTCGCGCAGTTGCTGCAAGGCCGTGACCGTCTCGCCGAGGCGGCCGCTCAACTCGCGCATGCTGGCCCCGGTACGGGCGCTGCGCTGGTTGCTCTGCATGGCGATCTGGCGGGTCTGCTGGGCGTCGGCAGCGGCACCTTCGCAGCTTTCCGCCACCGTCTGGGCCGTGGCGGCCAACTGATGCGCAGCGGCGGCGATCTGGCTGACCTGGCCTTGCTGCTGCTCCACCGAGACGAGGGTTTCCTCGGCCTGGTCGTTCAATTGGCGCACGGTACCGCCCAGTTGCTGGCTTTCGCGATTGACCCCGTCCAGGGAATTGCGCAGCTGCACCAGCGCGGCGTTGAGGGCCTCGGCGATCTGCGCCAGGTCGTCACGCCCATGCACGGCGGCGCTGACCCGCAGGTCCCCCGCACGCAGGCCTTCGGCGGCCTCGGTGATGGCGGTAGTGCCCCGACGGATCGCCGCGTTCAGGCACAGCAGCATGTACAGCGCCAGCAGGGTCAGCACGGCGAAGCCACCGATCACCTGGGCCATGCTGGCCAGGGCCTCGCCACGGAACACGCCAAGGCGCAGACGCAGCCGCTCGTCCAGCGCCACCTGCAGGGCCGTGAGCTGGCGCTCGGCCTGCTCGGCCTGGCTGATGAAGTCCGCCACTTCGAGGGTGAAGGGGTTGGCGTCGAACATGCCCTTGTCGACAGCGGCGAGATAACCCGACAGGGCCTCTTCGGCCTGGCCGAACGGTCCGTCGAGTTCGGTGTTGGGCAGGCCCTTCCCGGCAATGGCTTCACGGGCCTTGCGCAACTGGCGGACGGAGTCGTCGAGGGCGCGGCGCAGGTCACGCACGCCGACCCGGCTCTGCAGGGTGAAATGCCGGGAGACCACCGCGCCATGGGCGCTGGCGACGAAGTTGCCGAGCAGCTCGCGGGTGCGCGGCTGCACATAGGTGACCTGCTCCATCATCAGGTAGGTGTCCATCACCGGATCGAGGATCAGCCCGGTGCTGGTGGCCACCTGCTCGCGCAGGGACTGCAGGCTCTGCAGCACCGCCTGGTAGCGGTCCAGGGCATCGGGCAGGGCGACGCTCGCCAGCGCCTGGGGGCGGATGGCTTCGCTGCGGCTCTTCAGTTCGTCGAACAGCGCGCGGTTGGCCCCTTCCAGTGATTCGGCCTTCAGCTGCGCGTCGACCTTGTCCAGCATCGCCTCCAGTTGCCCGGCACGTTGCTCCAGGGTGGCCTTGGCTGCGACCTCGGTGCCTTTCCAGCGTGCCAGCAGGGTGCGCTGAGCAATGGTCTCGTTGAGGGCATCGTCGAGGACGACGATCACCCGCAGGCCGCTGAGCTCGCCGTCGATCAGCGCCAGGCGCTCCTGATAAGTGCCGGCGATGATCCACAGGGCATAGCCCAGGGGCAGGATGAACAGCAGGAACAGGATCTGGAACTTGCGGGCGAAGCTGAACCCCTCGAGGAGGCGGACACCCGGGCTGAACAGTGCGTTCATGACGAGACCTCTCTGAATCCGGTCGGCCCCTGGCCGTGGTCGTACAAGAGGCGCTCCGGCCATCAAGCCCCGCGACGGCTCCTTACGCGGGACCGGGCATGCCAGGCGGCATGCCGTGACTCAATGCAGCAGCGACTCCATCCGCTGGATCTCTACCCGCTGGCTGGCCACCAGGGCCAGGCCGTTGCCGCTGGGGTCCAACGCGTTCTGCGGTGGCAGCAGCTTGCGGTAGGCCGCCAACTCCACGATAGGCGGCAATTGGGCAGTGGGCCCGTTTTCACGGATCGCGTGGTAGAGCCCGAGGTTGACCAGGTCCACCAGGCCGATGCCGGGCCCCGGGGATTCGCCCCATAGCCCAGCACCACGCACCACCTCGATGTAGCTCTGGTCCACCGCCCACTTCTTCAGCACCACCACCCCCAGCGACTTGCCGTATTCCCGGCACAGGCGGTTGTAGAGCTCGGTGGCGGGCACCTGGTCAGCCGCCTTGAACGCGGAAAGGATGGCCATGGCGCCCACCTCACTGAGGATAGTCGCCAACAGCACATGCTCACCGGAAACATGACCGAGCAGGCGCCCCAGCACGGCACTGATGGCCGCGCGACGGGCCAGACGGTGCCAGGTGTCGAGGAACAGTTTCTTGTGCGCCGGGCTGTGCAGCGGGAACAGGCTCTTGATGCTGTGGACCATGGTGATGCGGTCCACCTCCAGCATGCCCAGCTGGCGGATGACCTCCTCCAGGCTCCTGGGCGGCGGTGTGCCGCGCAGGCGGGCGCTGGAGGCGTGCTTGACCAGGGTGGCGCTCAGTGCCGGGTCCTTGCTGATGGCCCGGGCCAGGGAGCCGGTGGTGGCGTTGGGATCGGCCAGGGCACGGCGGATCTCCATGGTGATCATGGGCAGGCTGGGCAGCTGTTCCTCGCCATTCATCAGCTGGGAAACCAGCTTGCGGTAGATCGAATAACCCGACTCTTCAGTACTCACCGATGTTCCTCACGTGGCCCTTTGCCATTCTAGCCAGCCGCCGGAGGCCCACACAGTGGGGCGACGCACGTTATTCGGGCACCTGGACACCAGCCTCGGCCGCCATGCGGGCGAAGCGGCCGTCTTCCAGCAGGCGCTGGAAGGTCTCGTCGAAACGGTCCTTGAGCGCCTCGTAAGGCTCGCGCCGGGGGAAGGCGAAGTAGCCATCCTTGCTGTCGATGGCCGGCTGCAACTGGACCAGGCTGCCGGCCGGCAGGGCTTCGATCCAGGGGCGGGAGTTGCGCTCGTTGGTGGCCAGCAGGTCGATGCGCCCGTGCTGCAGCATCAGCAGGGCATTGCCCACACCCTCGACGCTGCGCAGGTCGAGGTGGGCACGGGCATGGTCGAAGCGGTCGCCGTAGACCCAGCCACGGATCGCAGCGACCCGCTGCCCCTGCAGACGCGCGTAGTCACCGCCCCATTCGAGGGGCTGGTCGCTGCGGGCATAGAACACCAGGCGGTCGCGGTAGAAGGCGTGGCGGGTGAAGAGCATGCGCATTTCCCGCTCGGGGGTGCGGTAGGGGCCGACGAGGATGTCAGCGCGGCCTTCGGCGACCATGAGCTGGGCGCGGGCCCAGGGATACAGCTCGAAGCGCACGGTATCGCCCATCTCGCCCAGCACCACGCGCAGCAGATCGGCGCCCAGGCCGATGAAACGGCCCTGGCCATCCTGTTCGTACAGTTGCGGGAAATCGGTGCCGACGGCCAACCATTCCCGGGCTTGGGCCAGGGGGCAGAACAGCAGGCACGACAACACCAGACCGGGCAACCAGGACGTGCGCTTCATGCCTAAGGGAATCTCGCAGAGGGACAGCGTCAGAGCCTAGCAGGCTTTACGCCCTCGTCAGGCAGTTGCGTCAGCCTCTCTCAGAAAGCCCCTACAACCGGCGCCCTAGCGCAATGACTATAGTCCGCTCGTCATGCCCGCCTCAGGACTGCGCATCCTGCAGCCCTCCACAGCTGGGGCGGGCATGGCTCCTCAGCCCTTCTCCCCGAGGTCGCGCCAGGTCAGGTACAAGCGCAGGTCGAACTCCAGTTGGTGATACCCCGGCAGCATGTGCTCGCAGAGCTGGTAGAACGCCTTGTTGTGGTCCCGCTCGCGCAGGTGCGCCAGCTCGTGAACCACGATCATCCTCAGGAACTCCGGCGCGGCCTCCTTGAACAGCGAGGCGACGCGGATCTCCTTCTTCGCCTTCAGCCGCCCACCCTGCACGCGGGACACGGCGGTGTGCAGGCCGAGCGCCTTCTGCACCACGTCCAGCTTGTTGTCGTAGACCACCTTGTCGATGGCCGGTGCACTGCGCATGTGTTCCTGGCGCAAGGCATTGGTGTAGCCGTAGAGCGCACGGTCACTCTGCACGTCGTGGCGGTCGGGGTAGCGGCGGGCCAGGTATTCGCCCAGGCGGCCCTGGTCGATCATCTGCCGCACCTGCGCCTGCAGGTGAGTGGGGTAGGCCTTCAGATAGCGCAGCGGATCCATGGTCGAAAGGGGGTTCGTGGAAGGGCGCCCATTGTACCGGGCGCGGCAGCAGGTGCCGGGATTTGTCATGACCATCACAGCGCCAGCATCGCCGTTCGTCGGGGCAATTCAGGCCCCTTCCAACCGCCTCGCTTACGGCTATTTGACAGCCGCGCCGGAGCGCCTCCGCACGGCACGCGGCTTCCCTGAAAAGGCGATGTACCGGCTGGTTACTTTTCGCGATGGCATTGCGATGTCAAACACTGATTTCGCCATTTTTATGACGGCATGAATTTGACGATCAGTGATTCACGGGCGGTTTTGCACGCCGTATAAAGCCATCCGCCAGGTGGCCCCTCTCGGGACACCCGGTACGAACAGCGGCTCAGGCCGCACTTAACCGCCCTACTTTTGGTTCGTGTGCAGTTGGCCGGATTGCCAGTGTAAGGGCGTCTCTAAAAGCGCAGCGATGACAACGCAGATCGTTTTTGGAGATGCCCGCAAGTGATTACATGCTCGTGGATGAGTTGCACCCCACTGAAAGTTCTCTTCGAGAACTCAGTCATGATCGACCTTGGAACCTGGAACCTGACCATCCCCGTCGGCGCCCCCTCTGTCACCATCGATACCCCCGCCCTGGTCGGCGGTTACCAGGACAACTACTTCAAGGCCAGCAACGGCACGCTGTTCTTCTGGACACCAGTGAACGGCAGCACCACCGCCAACGCCATCTACCCCCGCAGCGAGCTGCGCGAGACCTTCGCCGACGGCCGCCTGCGCAACTGGAACTACAGCGCGGCGGACAACTACATGAGCGCGAACCTGGCAGTGGACCAGGTGCCCTCCACCGGCAAGATCGTGATCGGCCAGATCCACTCCTACGGCAGCACCAGCCCGCTGCTGAAGCTGGAGTACCAGTACAAGACCAAGACCGGCACCGGGAACATCGTCGCCAAGATCCGCAACACCCCGGCGGACCCCGACGGCGCAGTGAGCACCCTGCTCAGCGGCGTGAAGCTGGGCCAGCGCTTCACCTACGTGATCAACCTGTCGCCCCAGGGCCGCCTGAGCATCCTGGTGAACGGCACCCAGTTCAGCCAGCAGCTCGACGGCACCTGGGCGCCCAAGCCGCTCTACTTCAAGGCCGGCGTCTACACCCAGGACAACGTTGGGAACGGCAGCGAGGCCGGCAGCGCGACCTTCTACAACCTGAAGACCGAGCACCGGGCGCTGACTGCCGCGAACTGAGCCCAGCCCGACGAGCGCCCATGAAAAAGCCCCGCCGAAGCGGGGCTTTCTCCATGCACCGACGCCGGATCAGTTGACCTTGGCGTCCAGTTCACCCTTGGCATAGCGCTGGAACATGCCTTCCAGGGAGATCGGCTTGATCTTGGAGGCATTGCCGGCGGTGCCGAAGGCTTCGTAACGGGCGATGCAGATGTCGCGCATGGCCTTCACGGTTTCGCTGAAGAATTTGCGCGGGTCGAACTCGCTCGGGTGCTGGCTCATGTAGCGGCGGATAGCGCCGGTGGAGGCCAGACGCAGGTCGGTGTCGATGTTCACCTTGCGCACGCCGTGCTTGATGCCTTCGACGATCTCTTCGACCGGAACACCGTAGGTTTCCTTAATGTCGCCGCCGAATTCGTTGATGATCGCCAGCCAGTCCTGGGGCACCGAGGAGGAGCCGTGCATCACCAGGTGGGTGTTGGGGATGCGCTTGTGGATTTCCTTGATGCGGTCGATGGCGAGGATGTCACCGGTCGGCGGCTTGGTGAACTTGTAGGCGCCGTGGCTGGTGCCGATGGCGATGGCCAGGGCGTCCACCTGGGTCTTCTTGACGAAGTCGGCGGCCTCTTCCGGATCGGTCAGCATCTGGCTGTGGTCGAGGATGCCCTCGGCGCCGACGCCGTCTTCTTCGCCGGCCTGGCCGGTCTCCAGGCTGCCCAGGCAGCCCAGCTCGCCTTCCACGGAAACGCCGCAGGCGTGGGCGAATGCCACGGTCTGCTGGGTCACGCGGACGTTGTACTCGTAGTCGGCCGGGGTCTTGCCGTCTTCACGCAGGGAGCCGTCCATCATCACCGAGCTGAAGCCAAGCTGGATGGAGCGCTGGCACACGTCGGGGCTGGTGCCGTGGTCCTGGTGCATGCACACCGGGATGTGGGGGAACTCTTCGATGGCAGCCAGGATCAGGTGGCGCAGGAAGGGCGCACCGGCGTATTTGCGGGCACCGGCGGAGGCCTGGACGATCACCGGGGAATCGGTCTTGTCGGCCGCTTCCATGATGGCGCGCATCTGTTCCAGGTTGTTGACGTTGAAGGCCGGGACGCCGTAGCCGAACTCGGCGGCGTGGTCCAGCATCTGGCGCATGCTGATGAGTGCCATGGTGTTTCAGTCTCCCAAGTGGGGTGGGCTGTCGAAATGCGAAGCCTGCCGCAGGGGCAGGCCGGGTTCAAGCTTCGCGGTGGAACCCACCGCGAAAGCGGATGTTCTCAAGGGTGGTGCGACTCAGGGCGCCTTGCAGCCGCGACCGATCAGGTCGTCGGTGGCCACCCAGTAGACCAGGCCTTCGTCACCCTTGGTGTGGAAGGCCAGGCGGTCGTCGCTGTAGAGCGCGCCGGAGCCGGAAGGTTCTGCCTTGAGGCGATAAACGATGTCACCGCCGCCCAGGCGCACGTCCACTTCCTGCTGGGCCTTGTCGGCGTAGCGCCAGAACACTTCGGCCTGGCTGTCGCAGACCCAGTGGGTCCAGTTGTCCTCGGGCGCCTTCTGGCTGGCGCACCCGGCCAGCGCCAGCAGCGCTGCGAGGGCGAGAATGCCTTTCATCCTTCACTCCATGGCCGGGCGTTGCCGTCGGCTCACTGACAATGCTGTTCCGCGCTGCTGCCCAATGTCGGGTCCCCGCTGCTCTGGGCTTCCACCCGCTGGTCGTCGCGCGTCTGCGGCAGGACGACCTGGGGCGGGCTGAGCACCTCGCAGGGCTGGGGCGCCAGGCCTCCGGCACACCCGCCGAGCACGACGAACAAGGGCAACAGCAACGTTCTGATCCACATGGCGATGACTCCTTTATCGGTTTCCCTGAACGAGAGACCGCATGCCATCGCCATGATTCAGGCCATCTTTCAGGCCTTGGCCCGCTGCTCCAGCACCTCTACGGCCGGCAGCACCTTGCCCTCGACGAACTCGAGGAACGCGCCACCACCAGTGGAAATGTAGGAGATGCGCTGGGCCACGTCGTACTTGTCGATGGCGGCCAGGGTGTCGCCACCGCCGGCGATGGAGAAGGCATCGCTCTCGGCGATGGCCAGGGCCAGGGCCTTGGTGCCTTCGCCGAACTGGTCGAACTCGAACACGCCGACCGGGCCGTTCCAGAGGATGGTCTTCGACGACTTCAGCAGCTCGGCGAACTGGGCAGCGGTCTGCGGGCCGATGTCGAGGATCATGTCGTCATCCGCCACGTCGGCGATGAGCTTGACGGTGGCAGCGGCGGTTTCGGCGAACTCCTTGGCAACCACCACGTCCACCGGCAGCGGCACGCTGACCTTGGCGGCGATGGCCTTGGCGGTGTCCACCAGGTCGGCTTCGTAGAGGGACTTGCCGACCTTGTAGCCCGCCGCAGCGAGGAAGGTGTTGGCGATGCCGCCACCGACGATCAGCTGGTCGCAGATCTGGCTCAGGGAGTTGAGCACGTCCAGCTTGGTGGAGACCTTGGAGCCAGCGACGATGGCGGCCATCGGGCGGGCCGGGTTGCCCAGGGCCTTGCCCAGGGCGTCCAGCTCGGCGGCCAGCAGCGGGCCGGCAGCGGCGACCTTGGCGAACTTGGCCACGCCGTGGGTCGAACCCTCGGCGCGGTGGGCGGTGCCGAAGGCGTCCATCACGAACACGTCGCACAGGGCGGCGTATTGCTGCGCCAGCTCGTCGGCGTTCTTCTTCTCGCCCTTGTTGAAGCGCACGTTCTCGAACAGCACGACCTGACCGGGGGCGACGTCGACGCCACCCAGGTAGTCGGCCACCAGCGGCACTTCGCGGCCCAGGGCCTTGGACAGGTAGTCGGCCACCGGCTTGAGGCTGTTCTCCTCGGAGAACTCGCCCTCGGTGGGGCGGCCCAGGTGCGAGCAGACCATCACCGCCGCGCCCTTCTCCAGTGCCAGCTTGATGGTCGGCAGGGAAGCGAGGATGCGTGCGTCACTCTTCACGACGCCATCCTTCACCGGCACGTTGAGATCCTCGCGGATCAGCACGCGCTTACCCTGGAGGTCGAGGTCGGTCATTTTCAACACGGTCATGGGGTCAGTCCTTCACGGGGCTGGAGGTCAACGGGTTGTAGTAGCAGCCCGCAGGTAGTGGCCTGCGGTGTCGAGCATGCGGTTGGCGAAGCCCCATTCGTTGTCGAACCAGGCCAGCAGATTCACCAGGCGCGGGCCGGACACACGGGTCTGGCTGCCGTCGACGATGGCCGAATGGGGGTCATGGTTGAAGTCGCAACTGGCGTGGGGCAACTCGGTGTAGGCCAGCAGGCCCTGCAACGGGCCGCTTTCGGCCGCCTCGCGCAGCACGCGGTTGATGGCGGCGGCGGAGGTGTCGCGGGCGGTCTGCAGGGTGATGTCGAGGCAGGACACGTTCACCGTCGGCACACGGATCGCCTTGGCCTGGATACGCCCGGCCAGTTCCGGCAGCAGGCGCTCGATGCCCCGGGCCAGGCCGGTGGACACCGGGATCACCGACTGGAAGGCCGAGCGCGTGCGGCGCAGGTCTTCATGGTGGTAGGCGTCGATCACGGGCTGGTCGTTCATGGCCGAGTGGATGGTGGTGATGGAGACGTACTCCAGACCCACCGCCTCGTCGAGAAGTTTCAGCAGCGGCACGCCGCAGTTGGTGGTGCAGGAGGCGTTGGAGACCAGGCGCTCGGAGCCGCTGAGGCTGGCCTGGTTGACGCCGAAGACCACCGTGGCGTCGATGTCCGCCTCGCTGGCCATGGGCTGGGAGAACAGCACCCGCGGCGCACCGGCGGCGAGGAAGCGCTCGCCCTCGGCGCGGGTGGTGTACTGGCCGGAGCACTCCAGCACCAGGTCGACGCCCAGCGCGGCCCAGTCGATGCCCTCGGGCTCGGCGCTGCGCAGCACCTTCACGCAGTTGCCGTTGATGTGCAGGCAGTCGCCGTCCACCTTCACCTCGCCGGGGAAACGGCCGTGGGTAGAGTCGAAGCGGGTCAGGTACTCGATGCTGGCCTGGTCGGCCAGGTCATTGAGGGCGACGATCTCGAAGCCGTCACGACCGCCACGCTCGTACAACGCGCGCAGGACGCAACGACCGATGCGGCCGTAGCCGTTCAGGGCGACTTTGAAGGGGCGATGGCTGGACATGGGCGCTCGCTGGGCCGAAAGGAATGAGAACCCCGGACCCGGGCCATGACGGCCCGGGTCCGTGCAGGTCAGACGTCCAGCAGTTCTTCGGCGGTGGCGACGATGTTGTCGACGGTGAAGCCGAAATGCTCGAACAGCGCCGGCGCGGGGGCGGATTCACCGAAGCTGGTCATGCCGATCACGCGGCCTTCCAGGCCCACGTACTTGTACCAGTAGTCGGCATGGGCGGCTTCGATGGCGATGCGCGCGCCCACCTGGACCGGCAGCACGGCCTGCTTATAGGCGGCGTCCTGCTGGTCGAACAGGCTGGTGGACGGCATGGACACCACGCGCACCTTGCGGCCGGCAGCGGTCAGGGCGTCATGGGCCTGCACTGCCAGGCCCACTTCGGAACCGGTGGCGATGAGGATCAGCTCAGGCTCGCCGTCGCTGTCCTTGAGCACGTAGCCACCCCGGGCGATGTCGGCCAGCTGGGCGGCATCACGGGCCTGGTGAGGCAGGTTCTGGCGGGAGAAGATCAGCGCACTCGGGCCGTCCTTGCGCTCGATGGCGGCTTTCCAGGCCACGGCGGATTCCACCGCATCGGCGGGGCGCCAGGTGTCCAGGTTCGGGGTCGAACGCAGGCTGGTGAGCTGCTCGATGGGCTGGTGGGTCGGGCCGTCTTCGCCCAGGCCGATGGAGTCGTGGGTGAAGACGTAGAGCACGCGCTGCTTCATCAGGGCGGACATGCGCACGGCGTTGCGGGCGTATTCCATGAAGATCAGGAAGGTCGCGCCGTAGGGGATGAAGCCGCCGTGCAGGGCGATGCCGTTCATGATGGCGCTCATGCCGAACTCACGGACGCCGTAAAACAGGTAGTTGCCGGCTGCATCATCGGCGGAGACGCCCTTGCAGCCTTTCCACAGGGTCAGGTTGGAGCCGGCCAGGTCGGCAGAGCCGCCGAGGAACTCGGGCAGCAGCGGGCCGAAGGCGTTCAGGGCGTTCTGGCTGGCCTTGCGGCTGGCGATGGTCTCGCCCTTGGCGGCCACTTCAGCGACGTAGGCAGCGGCCTTCTCGGCGAAGTCGGCTGGCAGTTCGCCCTTGATGCGGCGCTCGAACTCGGCGGCCAGCTCCGGGTGAGCAGCGGCGTAGGCGGCAAAACGCTGGTTCCACTCGCTCTCGCGGGCAGCACCGGCGGCCTTGGCGTCCCACTCGGCATAGATGTCGGCGGGGATTTCGAACGGACCGTGGTTCCAGCCCAGGGTGGCGCGGGTCAGGGCGATCTCGTCGTTGCCCAGGGGCGCGCCGTGACACTCTTCCTTGCCCTGCTTGTTCGGCGAGCCGAAGCCGATCACGGTCTTGCAGCAGATCAGGGTCGGGCGGTCGGTGGTCTTGCGCGCGGTCTCGATGGCGGTGCGGATCTCTTCGGCGTCATGGCCGTCGACATTGCGGATCACCTGCCAGCCGTAGGCTTCGAAGCGCTTCGGCGTGTCGTCGCTGAACCAGCCATGGACTTCGCCGTCGATGGAAATGCCGTTGTCGTCGTAGAAGGCGATCAGCTTGCCCAGGCCCAGGGTGCCGGCCAGGGAGCAGACCTCGTGGGAGATGCCTTCCATCATGCAACCGTCGCCCAGGAACACGTAGGTGTTGTGGTCGACGATGGTGTGGCCTTCACGGTTGAACTGGGCGGCCAGCACCTTCTCGGCGATGGCGAAGCCCACGGCGTTGGCGATGCCCTGGCCCAGCGGGCCGGTGGTGGTCTCGACGCCGGCGGTGTAGCCGTACTCCGGGTGACCCGGGGTGCGGCTGTGCAGTTGGCGGAAGTTCTTCAGGTCATCGATGGACAGGTCGTAACCGGTCAGGTGCAGCAGGGAATAGATGAGCATCGAGCCGTGGCCGTTGGACAGCACGAAGCGGTCGCGGTTGGCCCACTGCGGGTTGCTCGGGTTGTGCTGCATGTAGTCACGCCAGAGCACTTCGGCGATATCGGCCATGCCCATGGGGGCGCCGGGGTGGCCGCTGTTGGCTTTTTGCACCGCATCCATGCTGAGGGCACGAATGGCATTGGCACGCTCACGACGGCTGGGCATCGCTGATCTCCTGCGGGTTGAATGACGCTGAACGAAAAAAGGCGGCTATTTTCGCCCAGCGGGCAGGCTCGGGGCAATGACAGATGGTCGAAGAGGCGACGCTTCCCTCAGGCCGGGCTGCTCAGGCAGGGCGCACGGAACAGTTCGCCATGCCACAGGCCGGCCAGCGTGCGGCGCATCACCAGGCCCCAGACCAGCGCCAGGCCGGCGGCCAGCAGCAGCCCGAAGCCCCCGAAGGCGACCATGTCGGTCTGCCGCTGCAGCTCCAGGCTGGCCAGGGCGAACACCCCCAGCGGGAAGGTGAAGCCCCACCACCCCAGGTTGAAGGCCATGCTCTGGCGCCGGTAATGCAGGGTGAACAGCAGGGCGATCACCAGCCACCAGAACCCGGCCCCCCAGAGCACGAACGCGCCCATCAGACCGGCGGCGGGCGCCAGGCTGCCCAGCCCTTCCAGGGGCGTACCGGCGAAGGCCGCCGGGGCGGCGTGGCCCAGGGTCATCAGCCCCAGGCAGCCGGTGGCCAGCGGCCCCAGGGGCAGCCAGCTGGTGGCGGCGAAAGCGGTGTCCGGCAGCTTGTGCAGGGCCAGGCGCAGCAGCACCAGGGTGATCAGGGAGAACGCCAGGGTCAGGGACAGGCCCCACAGCAGGTAGCCGCTCACCAGCAGCGGCCGCGCCAGCTCCGGCGCCAGGTGCGGCGCCAGTACCCCGGCACTGGCCGCCGCCACCTCGGGTGCGACGATGGGTAGCAGCCACACCGCCGTCAGGGACTCCAGGGCATGGCGCTGGTGGGTGAACATCAGGTACGGCACCAGCAAGGCGCTGCCCAGGGCCAGCAGCATGTCCAGCCACCACAGCCCGTGGGCCAGGGCATAGGCCGCCTCGCCCCAGCGCGGTCCGCCGTAGAGCACCAGCCCGTTGATCAGCGTCGCCAGCCCCATAGGGATGGCCCCCAGGAACATCGACTGGACCGGGTGCGCCAGCATGGGCCCGATGGTTTCCGGGAACGCCACCAGGCGACCGATGAACAGCAGGCTGAAGGCCAGGAACAGCACCAGGTCCAGCGCCCAGACCACCTCCCCCAGTGGACGCAGGGCGACCAGTGGGCCCGGCAGGTTGCCCAGCACCAGCGCCAGCACGCCGGTGCCCATGGTCACGGCGAACCAGCCGGGGATGAAATGGCGCACCAGGGCGCTGGGATGATCGAGGCGGGTGAAGGGGCGAGGCATGGCGGCTCCGGTCGGGCGGTCCCGTGTCAGACGATGCCTGCACGATACGGCCGGGCGTGCTATACGAAAAATACATCTTCGATATACCAGGCATGCCTTTCATTTATGAATCTGCACCACCTCAAGGTCTTTCTCGCCGTCGCCGAAACCGGCGCCATCAGCGCCGGCGCCGAGCGCCTGCACATCAGCCAGCCGGCGGTCACGCGGGAAATCCGCGAGCTGGAAGGGCGCCTGGGCCTGTCGCTGTTCGATCGCCAGCCCCGCGGCGTCACCCTGACCGAAGCCGGCCAGCGCCTGCTGGCCTACGCCGAGCGCATCTTCGCCCTGGAGCAGGCCGCCGAGCGCGAGCTGCAGGCCTTCGCCGGGCTGGGCGACGGCGAGCTGCAACTGGGCGCCAGCGCCACCCTCGGCAGCTACGTGCTGCCGCCGCTGATCGCGCGCTTCCACCAGGCCCACCCGCAGATTCGCGTCGAACTGCGGGTCGGTAACACCCGCAGCATCCTCCGTGACCTGCAGGACCAGCGCATCGCCCTCGGCTTCGTGGAGGGCGAATTCGACCGCCAGGCCTGCGCCTTCCAGCGCCTGGAGCAGGACAGCCTGGTGGCGGTGTGCGCCCCCGATCACCCGTTGGCCCGGCGAGGCACCCTGCGGGCCCGCGACCTGGCCGACTACCCGCTGTACCTGCGGGAAGAGGGTTCCGGCACCCGCGCCAGTATCGAGCAGGCCTACCACGCCCACGGCCTCGACACCGACCCGCGCCTGGCGATCGGCAGCACCGAGGCGCTGAAGCACCTGGTGGCCCAGGGCCCCGGCCTGGCCTGGCTGTCCCGCCGGGCGGTGGCGGACGAGCTGGCTGCGGGGCGCCTGATCGCCCTGACGGTGGACGACCTGCACATCGAGCGTGAGCTGCATGTGCTCTGGCTGCAGGGCCGCAGCCTGGCCCCGGCGCCGGCGGCCTTCCTGGCGCTGGCCCTGGACGGCCAGGCGCCGCCGATCAGCAATATCAAAGAATCTTGATATTGGGATTGCGAGCCCGGGGAGCGCTGACTAGACTGCGCCCCCATGAACCTGCGCGTGCCCCAGATCCGCCATGACGACTGCGACGAGCTGGCCGCCCTGTGCAAGGCCGGCGGCGACCCGCTGCGGCTGAACGTGCTGCGGGCGCTGGCCAACGATTCGTTCGGTGTCCTGGAACTGGCGCAGATCTTCGCCATCGGCCAATCGGGCATGAGCCACCACCTCAAGGTATTGGCCCAGGCCGGGCTGGTAGCGACGCGCCGCGAAGGCAACGCGATCTTCTACCGCCGCGCCATCGCCCGCAGCGACAGCCTGGGTGGCGCCCTGCACGCCGCGCTGCTGGTCGAGGTGGACGCCCTGGCGCTGCCGGACGACGTACTGGCCCGCATCGCCGAGGTGCATGCACGGCGTGAAGCCGCCAGCCGCGAGTTCTTCGCCCGCACGGCGGAGAAGTTCCAGGCCCAGCAGGACCTGATCGCAGGACTGCCGCAATACCGTGACAGTGTGCTGGCATTGCTGGACGCGCTGCGTCTGCCTGATGCGGCCAGCGCCGTGGAGATCGGCCCGGGCGACGGCGGGTTCCTGCCTGACCTCGCTCGCCGCTTCCGGCGGGTGGTCGCGCTGGACAACAGCCCGGCGATGCTGGAGCTGGCGCGCCTGCGCTGCGAGGCCGAAGGGCTGGGGAACGTCGAGCTGAAGCTCGCCGACGCCCTGGATGACGAACAGGAAGCCGCCGACTGCGTGGTGCTGAACATGGTCCTGCACCATTTCGCCGCCCCGGCCGAGGCCCTGAAACAGCTGGCCCGCCACCTGCTACCCGGCGGCGCCCTGCTGGTGACCGAGTTGTGCAGCCACAACCAGAGTTGGGCCAGGGAGGCCTGCGGCGATCTCTGGTTGGGCTTCGAACAGGACGATTTGGCCCGTTGGGCCGATGCCGCGGGGCTCACGCCCGGCGAGAGCCTCTACATTGGCTTGAAGAACGGCTTTCAGATTCAGGTGCGGCACTTCGCCAAACCGGACTCGCGAAGCGACCTCACCCACCGGTAGTAAAGGAAACCGATAGATGAGCGAATACTCCCTGTTTACCTCCGAATCCGTGTCCGAAGGCCATCCGGACAAGATCGCCGACCAGATTTCCGATGCCGTCCTCGACGCCATCATCGAGCAGGACAAGCACGCCCGCGTGGCCGTGGAAACCCTGGTCAAGACCGGTGTCGCCATCGTCGCCGGCGAAGTGACCACCAGCGCCTGGGTCGACCTCGAACAGATCGTCCGCGACGTGATCAACGACATCGGCTACACCAGCTCCAACGTCGGCTTCGACGGCGCCACCTGCGGCGTGATCAACATCATCGGCAAGCAGTCCGTGGACATCGCCCAGGGCGTCGACCGCTCCAAGCCGGAAGACCAGGGCGCCGGTGACCAGGGCCTGATGTTCGGCTACGCCAGCAACGAAACCGACGTGCTGATGCCGGCCCCGATCCGCTTCTCCCACGCCCTGGTCGAGCGCCAGGCCGAGGCCCGCAAGTCCGGCCTGCTGCCGTGGCTGCGCCCGGACGCCAAGAGCCAGGTCACCTGCCGCTACGAGAACGGCAAGGTCGCCGGCATCGACGCCGTGGTGCTGTCCACCCAGCACAACCCCGAAGTATCCATGGCCGACCTGCGCGAAGGCGTGATGGAGCTGATCATCAAGCACAGCCTGCCCGCCGAGCTGCTGCACAAGGACACCCAGTTCCACATCAACCCGACCGGCAACTTCGTGATCGGCGGCCCGGTGGGCGACTGCGGCCTGACCGGCCGCAAGATCATCGTCGACTCCTATGGCGGCATGGCCCGCCACGGCGGCGGCGCCTTCTCCGGCAAGGACCCGTCCAAGGTGGACCGTTCCGCTGCCTACGCCGGCCGCTACGTGGCCAAGAACATCGTCGCCGCCGGCCTGGCCGACCGCTGCGAGATCCAGGTTTCCTACGCCATCGGCGTGGCCCAGCCCACCTCCATCTCGATCAACACCTTCGGCACCCACAAGATCGCCGAAGACAAGATCATCAAGCTGGTGCGCGAAGTCTTCGACCTGCGTCCCTACGCCATCACCAAGATGCTCGACCTGCTCCACCCGATGTACCGCGAGACCGCCGCGTACGGCCACTTCGGCCGCACCCCGCAGCAGAAGACCGTCGGCAACGACACCTTCAGCACCTTCACCTGGGAGAAGACCGACAAGGTCGACGCCCTGCGTGCCGCCGCCGGCCTCTAAGCCGACGCGAAGCAAAAAGCCCCGCCATCGTGCGGGGCTTTTTGTTTTGCCCTCGCCCTGCCGGCATCCCCCCAAAACCCCGCGCGATCACCGGCACTTTCCCACAGCCCTCTCGGCCCACGAAGCACGCTCCCTCGACGAGACTGGCGCCCCCGCCGCATTCCTGTATGCCCGGACGACGCGGCGGGCCGTTGCGTCCGGCGATTCAAGGAGAGAGAACGACATGCAGAAGTTGATGGCATTGCTGGCAGCCGCCGGCCTGGCAACCACCCTGGGCAGCGTCCAGGCAGACGAGCTGCAAGGGCAGTTGGAGAAGGCCAAGCAGAAGGCATGCGACAAGCAGCGCGCCGAACTGCAGGCCGAGAAGGACGGTTCGGAGAAAAGCAGCGGCGGCCTGGCCGCCTCCCTACTGGGCTCGGTGAAAAAAGAGGTGAGCAAGCACCTCGATGACGCCTGCGGCGACCCCGACGACGCCAGCGAGGGCTGATGCCCGGGCAGGGCGCCCACCGCCCTGCCCTTCCATGCATTTCACCGCGCCCCCCCCCCTCCGCGCCCTGCAGCACCGAGACTCTTCCGCCAGGACGCGCTCATTGGAGGCACCATGCGCATCGCCACCCTGCTGCTCCTGCTGACCCTCCCCGTCGCCACCTTCGCCACCCCCTCCTGCCCCGACTGGCCTGCAGACAAGGCCCACCAGGAACTCACCGCCCTGGACACCCAGCTCGCCGCCTGGAACCAGGCCTATCACCTCGAAGGTCACTCGCCCGTAGCGGACGAGCTGTACGACCAGGCACTGGCCGAACGCGACCGACTCGGCCGGTGCTTCCCCACCGTGGCGGGCACCCCACCCGATCCGCTCGACGGCGCCGGCGGCAAGCAGCTGCACCCGGTGCCCCAGACCGGCCTCGACAAGCTGGCCGATGCCAGCGCCCTCGCCCGCTGGATGCGGGGGCGCGAGGACTTCTGGGTGCAACCCAAGGTGGACGGCGTGGCCGTGACCCTGGTGTACCAGGACGGCCACCTGGCCCAGGCGATCAGCCGGGGCGACGGGCGCCAGGGCGAAGACTGGACGGCCCGCGCCCGCCAGTTGCCGGCAGTCCCCACCGAGCTGCCGGGACTGGCCGGGCGGCAGGTCCTGCAGGGTGAGCTGTACTGGAAGCGCCCCGGCCACGTGCAGGCACAAGCAGGCGGCCAGGGTGCGCGGGGACGGGTCGCCGGACTGATGGCGCGCCAGCGACTGAGTGACGAGGATGCAGCAGGCATTGGCTTGTTCGTCTGGGACTGGCCCGGCGGCCCGCTCGAGATGGCGGCGCGGCTCGATCGCCTGGCACAACTGGGCCTGGACGACACCCGTCGACTGACCCGCCCGGTGCACAGCGCCGCCGAGGTCGAGAAGCTGCGCGAGCAGTGGTACCGCTCGCCCCTGCCCTTCGCCAGCGACGGCATCGTGGTGCGCCAGGGTCGCGCGCCGGCACCACACACCTGGGAGCCACGACCGCCCCACTGGGCAGTGGCCTGGAAGTACCCCTTCGCCCAGGCACTGGCCGAAGTGCGCCGGGTGGAGTTCCGAATCGGCCGCACCGGGCGCATCACACCCCTGCTGCACCTGGAGCCGGTCACCCTGGAGGACCGACGCATCCAGCGTGTCGGCCTGGGCTCCCTGGAACGCTGGCAAGCGCTGGACGTCCGCCCCGGTGATCGGGTCGCGGTCGCACTGGCCGGGCTGACCATTCCGAGGGTGGACGCGGTGGTGACCCGCGCGGTGGAACGCCCGGCACTGGAGGCGCCCGACCCGGCCCTGTTCCACCCCCTGAGCTGCTGGACGCCGGAGGCCATGTGTCGCCCCCAGTTTCTCGCCCGCCTGGACTGGCTCTCGGGCAAGCAGGGGCTGGACATGCGCGGCATCGGCGCCGGCACCTGGGAACAGTTGCTGCAGGCCGGAACGCTGGAGGGGCTGCTGGACTGGCTGGACCTGGAAACCACCCGCCTCGACACGGTGCCGGGCTTTTCCCACGCGCGCAGCCAGGCCTTCCACGAGGCCCGGGAGCGGGCCCTGAGCCGACCATTCGCCGACTGGCTGAAGGCACTGGGGGCACCGCCGGGGCATAGCGTCGCTGAAGGAGCAGACTGGCGAGCGCTGGCCGCGCTCGATGAGGCCGATTGGCGACAGCGCCCTGGCGTGGGCCCGAAGCGGGCCGCGCAGCTAAAGGCGTTCTTTCATCATCCGCAGGTCGCCGACCTGGCCGCCCGCCTGGAAGCGGCGGGCGTGGAGGGTTTCGCGCCGGCTCAGTAGGCGCGGAATTCCTTGTGGCAGGCCTCGCAGGCGTCTTCCACCTTCTGCACCAGCGGCGCCATGGCCTGGGGCTGCAGCGGGCGGTTGGCCGTGGCAGTCGCCAGTTGGCCGGTGGCGGCCTCCAGCTCGCGAGCCAGGGTCTGGAAGCGCTCCTGGCGCTGCCACACTTCGTCACGGGCATCGCTGCCGTGCTCATCCTCGCGAACCTGGGGGAAGTGCTGCCAAGGCTGGTGGGCCAACTGGTCCAGCTGCTTGGCGTTGTCGGCGAATTTCTGCTCGTCGAAGGTCACCCGCCCGCGCAGCATGCCGCCCATGTCTTCGCTGACATGGAGCATCTGCTTGAACAGTGCCTGGCGCTTGCCCAGCGGGGAGTTGGGGTCGACACCGCCACAGGCGGTCAGGGCGAGGCAGGCGGAAAGCAGGATCAGGGCAGGGATCGTCTTCATGGGAGCGGTGCACCGAACGGCTGGCGGCGGGGGCGCACAGTATCGACACCCGCCGGGCAAATACCAAGGGTGGCGACAGTTTGTCGCAGCCCTGTCCGCCCGGCGGCGTCGCCCGTCAAGCGGACACGAAGAAGAACGCGGCGATCAGTGCCATGCCGATGAACCACACCAGCGAACGCAGCAGCGCCCAGTCCGCCAGGTAGCAGACGAAATACACCACGCGACTGACCACGAAACCGACGGCCAGCAGGTCGAGGGTCTGCTGCGGCGCCTGGCCGATCTGGTGAGCGGCCAGCAGCGCGGCGGCAAAGGCCGGCGTGACCTCGAAGGCGTTGTGCTGGGCGTTGTCGGCACGCTTGCGCCAGCCGGTGAGGCCGGCGAGGAAGGTGCGCGGGTCGTGGTTCTGCCGGGGCCCGAAATCACCCCCGGTGAACTTCGCCACCCCCGTGGAGAGGTAGGGCAGGAACAGGGCGATCAGCAGGCACCAGTAGGCAAGGGTCATGGCGGGCTCCAGTCAGGAAGGGGAGCGCGGAGCCTCCCAGCCCTGGCCGGGGCTGTCCATGGCCGCCGCAACCGGGGTCGCGGCACGGCGGCCAATCCGGCGCTAGTCCTTGAACTGGTCGCGGATGTAGGTGATCTCGGTCTTGCCGTGGGCAGCAGGCTTGCCGTCGTCGCCGAGGTTGACGAAGACCATGCGGTCGATGGTGAGGATGCTCTTGCGGGTGATCTTGTTGCGCACTTCGCAGCGCAGGGTCAGGGAGGTGCGGCCGAACTCGGTGGCGGTGATGCCCAGCTCGATGATGTCGCCCTGGCGCGCGGAGCTGACGAAATTGATCTCCGACATCAGCTTGGTCACCACCCGCTGGCTGCCCAGCTGGATGATGGCGTAGATGGCGGCCTCTTCGTCGATCCACTTCAGCAGGCTGCCGCCGAACAGCGTGCCGTTGGGGTTGAGGTCCTCGGGCTTGACCCATTTGCGGGTGTGGAAATTCATGGAATCCCTCCGGTTGGCGAGTGACGGCGCGATGATCGCAGGGTGCTGTCGGCTCGTCCAAGCGACGCACTCAATCGCCTCGATAGCAGCAGACGGAAAGCCTTGGGGAGTGCCGTTCGGGCCGCTATAATCTCCACCGCTTCAAACGGCCCACCGGGCCGTTCCCGCCACCTGTCCGAGGGGCGCTGCAGCAGGGCTGTCTTCGATGGCGCCTGTCAGGCTCGGATGGGGCGTTCCCCAAACGCATCAACGGCGCCCATTCGCACCCAACGAATGGAGAGTTCGCATGAGCGCTGTCATCACGCCTGCCGATTTCAACGATTACAAGGTCGCCGACATTTCCCTGGCCGACTGGGGCCGCAAGGAACTGACCATCGCCGAGTCCGAGATGCCGGCCCTGATGGGCCTGCGTCGCAAGTACGCTGCCAGCCAACCGCTGAAAGGCGCGAAGATCCTCGGCTGCATCCACATGACCATCCAGACCGGCGTCCTGATCGAGACCCTGGTCGCCCTGGGCGCCGAAGTGCGCTGGTCGTCCTGCAACATCTTCTCCACCCAGGACCAGGCCGCTGCCGCCATCGCCGCCGCCGGCATCCCGGTGTTCGCCTGGAAGGGCGAGACCGAGCAGGAGTACGAGTGGTGCATCGAGCAGACCATCCTCAAGGACGGCAAGCCCTGGGACGCCAACATGGTGCTGGACGACGGCGGTGACCTGACCGAGATCCTGCACAAGAAGTACCCGCAGATGCTGGACAGGATCCACGGCATCACCGAAGAGACCACCACCGGCGTGCACCGCCTGCTGGACATGCTCAAGGCGGGCACCCTGAAAGTCCCGGCGATCAACGTCAACGACGCGGTCACCAAGAGCAAGAACGACAACAAGTACGGTTGCCGCCACAGCCTGAACGACGCCATCAAGCGCGGCACCGACCACCTGCTGTCCGGCAAGCAGGCCCTGGTAATCGGCTACGGCGACGTGGGCAAGGGCTCCGCCCAGTCCCTGCGCCAGGAAGGCATGATCGTGAAGGTCTCCGAGATCGACCCGATCTGCGCCATGCAGGCCTGCATGGACGGCTTCGAGCTGGTCTCCCCCTACAAGGACGGCATCAATGACGGCACCGAAGCCAGCATCGACGCCGCCCTGCTGGGCAAGATCGACCTGATCGTCACCACCACCGGCAACGTCAACGTCTGCGACGCCCACATGCTCAAGGCGCTGAAGAAGCGCGCCGTGGTGTGCAACATCGGCCACTTCGACAACGAGATCGACACCGCTTTCATGCGCAAGAACTGGGCGTGGGAAGAGGTCAAGCCGCAGGTGCACAAGATCCACCGCACCGGCGCCGGCAGCTTCGATCCGGCCAACGACGACTACCTGATCCTGCTGGCCGAAGGCCGCCTGGTGAACCTGGGCAACGCCACCGGCCACCCGAGCCGCATCATGGACGGCTCCTTCGCCAACCAGGTACTGGCGCAGATCTTCCTGTTCGAACAGAAGTTCGCCGACCTCTCTGCCGAGAAGAAAGCCGAGCGCCTGACCGTGGAAGTCCTGCCCAAGAAGCTGGACGAGGAAGTGGCCTTGGAGATGGTCAAGGGCTTCGGCGGCGTGGTCACCCAACTGACCAAGCAGCAGGCCGACTACATCGGCGTCACTGTCGAAGGCCCGTTCAAGCCGGACACCTACCGCTACTGACAGCCCCAGGCCGTGGACCGCAAACGCGGTCCGCGGCCTGCCGCTGGAAAGAGACTGCTTTCCATGTCCCAAGACCGTCGTTACAGCTTCGAATTCTTCCCCGCGAAGACCGAGGCCGGCCACGAGAAGCTCCTGGCCACTGCCCGCACCTTCGCCGGCTACAAACCTGATTTCTTCTCCTGCACCTACGGCGCCGGTGGTTCCACCCGCGACCGCACCCTGCAGACCGTGCTGCAACTGGATGGCGAGATCCAGGTGCCGACCGCCCCGCACCTGTCCTGCGTCGGCGACAGCAAAGCCGAACTGCGTGCCCTGCTGGCCCACTACAAGGACGCCGGCATCCGGCGCATCGTCGCCCTGCGCGGCGACCTGCCCTCCGGCATGGGCATGGCCAGCGGCGAGCTGCGCCACGCCAACGACCTGGTGGAATTCATCCGCGCCGAGACCGGTGATCACTTCCACATCGAAGTGGCCGCCTACCCCGAGGTGCACCCCCAGGCACGCAATTTCGAAGAAGACCTCAAGCACTTCGTCAACAAGGTGAAGGCCGGTGCCGACAGCGCCATCACCCAGTACTTCTTCAACGCCGACAGCTACTTCTACTTCGTCGATCGCGTCCGCCAGCAAGGCGTCGAGATCCCGATCGTCCCGGGCATCATGCCGATCACCAACTACAGCAAGCTGGCACGCTTCTCCGACGCCTGCGGCGCAGAGATCCCGCGCTGGGTGCGCAAGCAACTGGAGGCCTACGCCGACGACACGGCCAGCATCCAGGCCTTCGGCGAGCAGGTGATCACCGAGATGTGCGAACGCCTGCTGCAAGGCGGCGCCCCGGGCCTGCACTTCTACACCCTGAACCAGGCCGAGCCCAGCCTCGCGATCTGGAACAACCTCAAGCTGCCGCGCTAGGGCGCATCCGGAAACCCGGGCGAGGCCATCGGCGCACAGGCAGGCACAGGCAAAAGCGCGCAATTCATCCGGCGCGAATGAGCACTTTGAGCCTGTTCTCAACGCGGCGATGACAACGCAGGTAGCGTTTAGAGACCCGTTAGAGACCAAGGCCGGTGGCGGAACCGCACCGGCCCCTCCTTCCAAGGACGATGCCATGAAGACCTCGCCACGCCTCCTCCCGCTGCTGATCCTCGGCGGGCTCGCCAGCCCTGCCGCACACGCCAGCTTCGACTTCTTCTGCAGCCCCACCTGGGCGCTGGTGGAAGACAACCTGAACACCTGCAGCAACCTGCCCTTCCTCAGCCCGGGCAACGACAGCCGCGCCAACCTCAAGCTGCTGCTCGCCGATGCGGGCCGCCTGAGCCTGCCGAGCCCGCTGCAAGCATCCAGTGACTACGAAGGCGGCTACGCCCAGGCGCCCTTCGCCCTGGACATGCTCAACCCGGCCGCCCCGGAGAGCGAAGCCACCGAGGCGCCGACGGACGTGGACACCACCGCCACCGAGTCGGTCTCGCCGCGGGTGGAGAACCTGTCCCTGGCCCTGGAGCAGATCGGCGTGAAGCTGGAGGACGGCGCCCTGGCCGAACAGCAGTTCGCCGAAGGCGAAGGCAGCCGCTGCCGCACCAACAACCTGGACACCACCCAGGCCTTCGTCGAGCAGTTGGCCAGCACCAGCAGCCTGTCTGCCGAAGAGCGCAAGGCCCTGGCCATCAGCCGGGTGAACCTGCTGACCGTGTGTGGCGAAGGCGACCCGCAACCGGCCGACGTGCTGCCGACCGCCGGCACCGTCACCTCCGCCGACGGCCAGGCGTACCTCGCCTACCTGACGGGCGCCGACGCCTTCTACCGGGGTGACTTCGGCACAGCCCGCGAGCGCTTCACCCAACTGGCCGACAGCCCCCAGCCCTGGATCAAGGAAGCCGCCCTGTACCTGAAGGCCCGTGTCTCGCTGAACCAGGCCCAGGAAGGTGCGTTCGACGAATACGGCATCCCTGACCTGGCCAAGGTGGACCGCACCCTGCTGGACGCCAGCGACAACGAATTCAAGGCCTACCTCGCCGCCTACCCGGAAGGCGCCTACGCCGCCTCCGCACGCGGCCTGCTGCGCCGCATCTACTGGCTACTGGACGACAACCGTCGCTTCGCCGCCGAATTCGCCTGGCAGTTCGCCCAGGACGACGCCAAGCGCAACCTCGGCCTGCCCGAGCTGGTGGAAGAGTTGGACGTCAAGCTGCTGCCCGCGCTGAAGCCCGAGGACCTGCAGGACACTGCCCTGCTGGCCATGGCCGACCTGATGCGCCTGCGTCGCCCGGCCGAAGGCGAGCCGCCGCTGATCAGCCTGGAGCAACTGCAGGCACAGAAGCAGCGCTTCGCCGACCGCCCGGCGCTGCACGCCTACCTGGTCGCCGCCTGGCACTTCTACCGGGGCCACGATGCCGCCAAGGCCCTGGCGGCCCTGCCGGCGGAAGACCCGCAGGCGCGCCTGGACCTGGTCACCTTCAGCCAGGAAACCCTGCGCGGCCTGGCCCTGGAAGCCAAGGGGGATGCCGAAGGCGCCTACGCGCTCTGGCAGCGCCTGCTGCAACGCCAGCCCAGCGAGCTGCAGCGCGGCCAGCTGGAACTGGCCATCGCCCTCAACCGCTCCCGTGTGGGCCAGGTCGATGCCCTGTTCACCGCCGACTCGCCGGTGCGCACCGCGCCGATCCGGGAGATCCTCCTGCGCAACGTCGCCTCCGCCGACCTGCTGCGCCGCCAGGCGGTGGAAAGCGCCGCGCCGCAGCGCGAACGCGACACCGCACTGTTCACCCTGCTCTACAAGGACCTGGTGTTCGGCGACTACGCCGCCTTCCTCAAGGACCAGCCGCTGATCCCCTCCCCGGCGCCCAAGGTCGAGGACGGCAACGAGCTGGCGGTGGGTCGGTTCGCCTGGACCGGCCAGCAGGACGGCTATGCCTGCCCGAGCCTGACCGAGGTGGCCACCCGCCTGCAGGGCAACGCCAAGGACGCCCAGGCCGGCAACTGCCTCGGCGAGTTCATCCGCACCAACGGCTTCGACGGCTTCAGCCTCAACACCCAGCCGCCGAAGGACGAACTGGGCGGCTCGGCCAGCCAGTTCCCCGGCAAGCCGTACTCGCGCCTGGTCGGCTACATGGCGGTGATCGACGACGCCAAGGCCAGCGATGACGACCGCGCCTACGCCCTGTACCGCGCCGTGAACTGCTACGCCCCCGCCGGCTACAACACCTGCGACGGCCAGGACATCAGCAAGGCCCAGCGCAAGCAGTGGTTCCAGGCGCTGAAGACGCGCTACGCCAAGAGCCCCTGGGCCGAGGCGCTGAAGTACTACTGGTGATGCCCCTCGGGTTCGCCAGGCTCCTGGCCCTCGGCCTGATCCTGGCCAGCCCGCTGCTCGGCGCCAGCGAGCGGGTCGACGCCGCCGCCCACGATGCCTTCTGGCTGTGGAGCGGCGTGCGTCCGCAACCCCTGCTGGCCAAGGCCAAGACCCTCTACATCCTCCAGGGCCAGATCGACGGGCCGCGCCGTGCGGGCGATCCGGCGGCGCGCTTCATCGCCCAGGGCATGGCCGTGCCACGCCTGCGCCAGGGCGAGATCTGGGTGGTCTATCGCGCCCACACCCTGCGCTGGACCGAGGACGTGCACCGGACCCTGCTGGCCCAGCTGTCACGCTGGAAGCGTGCCGGCAACACCGTCACCGGCATCCAGATCGACTTCGACGCCGGCACCCTCTACCTGGCCGAGTACGCCGACTTCCTCCAGGGCCTGCGCCAGCGCCTGCCGCCCGAGTACCGCCTGAGCATCACCGGCCTGCTCGACTGGGGCAGCAACGGCGATCCCGAGGTGATCAACCGCCTGGCCCAGGTGGTGGACGAAGTGGTGGTGCAGACCTACCAGGGCCGCCACACCATCCCCGAGTACGGCCGCTACCTGCCGCGCGTGGCACGCCTGCGCCTGCCGTTCCGCATCGGCCTGGTGCAGAACGGTGAATGGCAGGCGCCCGACTACCTGGCAGCGAGCCCCTGGTTCAGGGGCTATGTGGTGTTCCTGCTGAATCCTTGAACGCGCCGGGATGTGAATCGGTCGAACCGTTGAGCAGTTGAATGGGCTGCACACGGGAAAGCCTCTGTTATACTCCGCGCTCCCGCCAGGCATTCGCCCGGACACTGGCCCTCCATTCCGCCAGTGGGACCGGACGGCACCGCGCTCCCCGTAGCGGCTGCTAAGGCCTGTACGAAAAGCATTTTTCGTCCAGTACCTCGCCAGGCTGACAAGTCCCCCGGGCCCAGCCCTAACTAGACAGGATCATCCATGTCCTTTGCCTCCCTCGGTCTCTCCGAGGCATTAGTCGGCGCGGTGGAAGCCGCCGGCTACGCCCAGCCCACTCCCGTGCAACAGCGGGCCATTCCCGCCGTGTTGCAAGGTCGCGACCTGATGGTTGCGGCGCAGACTGGCACTGGCAAGACCGGGGGCTTCGCCCTTCCGGTTCTCGAACGCCTCTTCCCCAACGGTCACCCGGACAAGTCCCACCGCCGCGCCGCGCGCCAGGCCCGGGTACTGGTCCTGACCCCGACCCGCGAGCTGGCTGCCCAGGTGCACGACAGCTTCAAGGTGTATGCGCGCGACCTGCCCCTGGCCAGCGCCTGCATCTTCGGCGGTGTCGGCATGAATCCCCAGGTGCAGGCCCTGTCCAAGGGCGTCGACGTGCTGGTGGCCTGCCCCGGCCGCCTGCTGGACCTGATGGGCCAGGGCAGCATCGACCTCTCCCACGTGGAGATCCTGGTGCTGGACGAAGCCGACCGCATGCTCGACATGGGCTTCATCCACGACGTCAAGAAGGTCCTCGCGCGCCTGCCTGCGCAGCGCCAGAACCTGCTGTTCTCGGCGACCTTCTCCAAGGACATCACCGACCTGGCGAACAAGCTGCTGCAAGACCCCGAGCGCATCGAGGTCACGCCGCCGAACACCACGGTCGAACGCATCGAGCAGCGCGTGTTCCGCCTGCCGGCCAACCAGAAGCGCGCCCTGCTGGCGCACCTGGTCACCGTCGGCGCCTGGGAACAGGTGCTGGTCTTCACCCGCACCAAGCACGGCGCCAACCGCCTGGCCGAGTACCTGGACAAGCACGGCCTGCCGGCCGCCGCGATCCACGGCAACAAGAGCCAGAACGCCCGCACCAAGGCCCTGGCCGACTTCAAGGCCAACGCCATCCGCATCCTCGTGGCCACCGACATCGCCGCGCGCGGCCTGGACATCGACCAGTTGCCCCACGTGGTCAACTACGAGCTGCCCAACGTCGAGGAAGACTACGTCCACCGCATCGGCCGTACCGGCCGTGCCGGGCGCAGTGGCGAGGCCATCTCGCTGGTGGCCCCGGACGAAGAGAAACTGCTCAAGGCTATCGAGCGCCTGACCAAGCAGCGCATCCCCGACGGCGACCTGCAGGGCTTCGATCCCTCCACCGTCGAGGCCGAGCGCCCCGAGGCCCGCCCGCCGAAGCCGGAGCGCAAGCCCCGCGCCGACAAGCCCAAGCGCGAGCCGAGCAACGGCGACAAGCCCCAGGCCGCCCAGACGGCTGCCGCCGATGGCGAAGGCAAGGCCAAGAAGAGCCGCAAGCGTCGCGGCAAAGGCAAGGGCAAGGCGGACGGCGCCCAGCCGCAGCAGCAGTCGGCGAACCCGGCCGGCAAGCAGAACTCCCGCCCTGCCGGCCCGCCGCCGGTCCCGAGGGACCGCGACCCGGAAGAGTTCCTGGACGATGACGTGGACAACTTCGGCAACCGCGCCGACTACGTCAGCCCGTACCAGGACAAGGGCCGCGGCCGTCGCGGCGGCAATGGTCAAGGCCAAGGCCAGGGCGCCCGCAGCAACGGCGGCGGCGGCGCTGGCAATGGCGGTCGCTCCCGCAACCAGGGTGGCGCCGGCGGCAGCGGTGGTGGCAATGGCCAGCGCCGTGGCGGCAGTGGCGGCCAGCGCGCCCAGGGCGGCGGCAACCAGGGTCGTCGGGAAGAACCCCGTCGTCGCGAGGAGCCGGCCGTTCAGGAGCCGCGCAAGCCAGCCCCGAAGATCATCCACAAGGAATCCCGCGCCGACCGTTTCCCGACGCCGGAGCAACTGGATGAGCTGAGCAACGGCAACCGGCCGCGCGGTGAGAAGCCCGCCCTGCTGACCCGCAACCGCTGACAGCAAGCCCCATTGAAAACGCCGGCCAAAGCCGGCGTTTTCATGTGCAGTGCCCGGTAACGCCAGGCCAACTGCCAGAAACAGAAACGCCGGCTTGCGCCGGCGTTTCCATTTCCTTGGGGAAGGTTACTTGCGCACACCTTCGAAGGAGATGATCAGCTCGACTTCCTGGGAAGCCGGGCCGAGGTCCTTCTGGATGTCGAAGTCCTTCAGCTTCAGGGTGGTGGTGCCTTCGAAACCGGCACGGTAGCCGCCCCACGGGTCGCTGCCTTCGCCGATGAACTTGGCCTTGATCACCACCGGCTTGGTCACGCCGTTGAGGGTCAGGTTGCCGGTCACGTCGGCGGTGCCTTCGCCGGTGGATTTCACACCGGTGGACTCGAAGGTGGCGGTCGGGTGCTTGCTGACGTTCAGGAAGTCACCGCTCTTGATGTGCTTGTCACGCTCGGCATGGTTGGTGTCGACACTGCCGGTCTTCAGCTCGACCTTCACCTTGCTGGCTTCGGGCGCCTTGGCGTCGAAGCTGAAGGTGCCGTCGAAGTCCTTGAAGGTGCCGTAGAGCCAGCTGTAGCCCAGGTGGCTGATCTTGAAGTTGACGAAGGCGTGCTGGCCCTGCTTGTCGATGACGTAGTCGGCAGCCATGGCCTGGCCAGCGAACAGGGCGGCACCGAGGGTCAGCGCGGCGAGGGATTTCTTCAGCATCGGTGTTTCTCCTTGTGAGGGTGCAGCGTTATTTGGCGGCGCGCCCGAGCATGCGGACCAGGGTGGCGTCGCGATCGATGAAGTGGTGCTTGAGGGCGGCCAGGGCATGCAGGCCGGCGAAGATCACCAGGCCCCAGGCGAGGTACTCGTGGACCACACCGGCCACGTCTTCCTGGTCGGGAATGGTGGTCAGGGTGGCGGGCACTTCGAACAGACCGAATACCTCGATGCCACGGCCATCGGCGGTGGAGATCAGGTAGCCGGAGATCATCAGGGCGAAGAGGCCGGCGTACAACGCCAGGTGGCCCAGCTTCGAACCCAGGCGGGTCATGCGGCCGTGATTGGCGGGTGCCGGCGGCGGCGGGCTCAGGAAGCGCCACACCAGGCGCAGGCCCATCACCAGGAACAGCAGCACGCCGATGCCCTTGTGGATATCCGGGGCGGTCTTGTACCAGCTGCTGTAGTAGTCCAGGCCGACCATCCACAGCCCCAGCCCGAACAGGCCGAAGACCACCAGGGCTACGCCCCAGTGCAGGAAAATGCTGATTGCGCCGAAGCGGTCGGAAGTGTTGCGCCACTGCATCAGGAAGGGTCCCTTGAAAACGAATGGCCACAAGCCTAGCGGCAAAAAGATCGAATTAAAGTAGAAAATGTCGCTTTGAAATATCGAGCAATACGATCATTGAAGACGACCCAGCGCGCCGAAAATTTAGCGATAGGACAGGCCTGACAGAGATGTCCGACGGCTGGCACAGCCGCCGGACGGGTGGAGGGGCGAGAGGATCAGAACAGCCAGGAGAAGAAGCCCTTCTTCTCCGACTTGGCGGCCTCGGCCTTGGCCGGGGCCGCAGGTGCAGCGGCGGCGACCGGTTCCACAGGCTCCAGCGGTTTGCCGGCGAACAGGTCGCGGGCCTGGCCGGCGGCGCGCTGGCCACTGCGCAGGGCGCCTTCCAGAGTGCCCGGGTAGAGGGCGTCGGTGTGCTCGCCGGCGAAGATCACCCGCTGCAGCGGCTTTTCCCACAGGCGCCAGTACTGGCTGATCTCGCCCGGGCCGTAGGCCAGGTAGGCGCCACCGGCCAGCGCATCCTTGCCATAGCGGCGGACCTCGAAGCCCTGGAACTGCTCGCGGGCACCGGGGAAGAACTTGTCCAGGCGGATCAGCACCTGGTCCACCATCTGCCGGTCACCGAAAGCCTGCAGCAGGCGCGCGCTGTCGCCGGAGATGTTCACCAGCAGGTTGGCGCCGCCCTTCAGGGCCGGCTCGACCCACAGCATGCCCAGGCCCTGGTCGCTGTAGACCTCGCCGGAAAGGCGGCTCTTGCCCCACACCGGCTTCTTGAACTTGAGCAGCAACTGGTCGCGCCAGCCGTAGTTGATGTCCTTCAGCGCCTTGAGCTGCAGCGCCGACAGCGCCGGGGTGAGGCTGATCTTGTCCATCGCCGGCAGCGGCACGGCCAGCACCACGTAGTCGGCACGGTAGCCGGCGCCGCCGACCTTCACGGTCACGCCGTCCTTGTCCTGGACGATGGCCGAGACGCGGGCGTTGGTCTTCACCGTCTTCAGCTTCTTCGCCACGGCCTGGGCCAGGGCCGCGCTGCCACCGGGCAGTCGCGCGGCGCGCAGGTCGCCTTCCGGCAGGCCCCGGTAGACGCGGGCCTGCTGGGCCAGGTAGAGCAGCGACAGGCGCGACGGCTCGTCGTAGCGGGAGCGGATGCGCTGGTCCACCAGGGCGCGGGCGGTGGGCGGCAGGGCCAGCTTGTCCAGCCAACGGGACGCGGTGATGGCGTCCAGGCTCTGCAGGGTGTGGTTGACCAGCGGCTTGAGCGGGTCCTCGATGGACGCGGCGAGGTCATCCAGGCTCTTGTCGAAGCGCTTCAGGCCCTCGACGGTGGAAGGCGCCTCCTTCAGCAGGTCGGCCTCGGTGAAGTAGCGGCCATTCACCAGGTAGCCGGGGGCGCGCACGTAGTCCGGCGCCGGGACGGTGCCGAGCTTGAAGTCCTTGAGGTAGGCATGCAGGGTCGGCTGCAGCTTGGCGGAGCCGATCCACTCGGTGGTGGCCAGGCCGGATCGGCCGCCGATGGACGGCTTGGCCTCCAGCAGGGTGACCTGCCAGCCCTGCTGCTGCAGTTCATAGGCCGCCGTCAGGCCGGCCATGCCGCCACCGACGACGATGGCAGCGGGTTGTTTCTCCTTGCCCTGCGCACCGGCGCAGAACAAACCGATCAGGATCAGCGCGCACCCGCGCAGCCAGGCAGCAGACATTGGTTCCCCCAAGGAAAAGCGAGCGTCTTTCAAATGGCGCGCAGGATACGCCAGGCGCCCCCGGCCCACCAGAGAACCCCGTCGGCGATGTGCCGGATCGGCCGGCTTGTCCATCTCACCCCTATTGCATAGGCTTCCCCGACCTTTCCGGAGACCGACCATGGGCCAAAACGCCGACTGGATGCAGCGCGACCTCGCCGTGCTGTGGCACCCCTGTACCCAGATGAAGGACCACGAGCGCCTGCCGGTGGTACCGATCCGCCGTGGCGAGGGCGTGTGGCTGGAGGACTTCGAAGGCAAGCGCTACCTGGACGCGGTCAGCTCCTGGTGGGTCAACGTGTTCGGCCACGCCAACCCGCGCATCAACCAGCGCATCAAGGACCAGGTCGAGCAACTGGAGCACGTCATCCTCGCCGGCTTCAGCCACCAGCCGGTGATCGAGCTGTCCGAGCGCCTGGTGAAGCTCACGCCCCAGGGCCTGGACCGGGTCTTCTATGCCGACAACGGCTCCTCGGGCATCGAGGTGGCGCTGAAGATGAGCTACCACTTCTGGCGCAACCAGGGCCTGGAGCGCAAGAAGCGCTTCGTTACCCTGACCAACAGCTACCACGGTGAAACCGTCGCGGCGATGTCGGTGGGCGACGTGGCGCTGTTCACCGAAACCTACAAATCCCTGCTGATGGACACCCTCAAGGTGCCGACCCCGGACTGCTACCTGCGCCCGGAAGGCGTCAGCTGGGAGGCCCATTCGCGGGCCATGTTCGTCCACATGGAGCAGACCCTCGCCGAGCACCACGAAGAGGTCGCCGCCGTGATCGTCGAGCCGCTGATCCAGGGCGCCGGCGGCATGCGCATGTACCACCCGATCTACCTCACGCTGCTGCGCGAGGCCTGCGACCGCTACGGCGTGCACCTGATCCATGACGAGATCGCCGTCGGCTTCGGCCGCACCGGCACGATGTTCGCCTGCGAGCAGGCCGGCATCGCCCCGGACTTCCTGGTGCTCTCCAAGGCACTCACCGGCGGCTACCTGCCGATGGCCGCCGTGCTCACCTCGGAGGCCGTCTACCAGGGGTTCTACGACGACTACCAGACCCTGCGCGCCTTCCTCCACTCGCACACCTACACCGGCAACCCGCTGGCCTGCGCCGCCGCCCTGGCGACCCTGGACATCTTCGAGCAGGACAACGTCATCGAGGCCAACCGCGCCCTGGCCACGCGCATGGCCAGCGCCACCGCACACCTGGCCGACCACGCCCACGTCGCCGAGATCCGCCAGACCGGCATGGTGCTGGCCATGGAGATGGTCCAGGACAAGGCCAGCCGCACGCCCTACCCCTGGCAGGAGCGCCGTGGCCTGAAGGTGTTCCAGCACGCCCTGGAGCGCGGCGCCCTGCTGCGCCCGCTGGGCAACGTGGTGTACTTCCTGCCGCCCTACGTGATCACCCCGGAGGAGATCGACTTCCTCGCCGAGGTGGCCAGCGAAGGCATCGACATCGCCACCCGTGACGGGGTGAGCGTGGCCGTCGCCGCCGACCTGCACCCCAATCACCGCGATCCGGGCTAGCAGGCGGTTTAACGGCGGGCGGCGAAGCGGGTAAGCTTGCGGCTTTCCCTCTTCAGCCCGCCGAATCCATGCGCCTTTCCCGCTTTTTCATCGACGCCGCCCTCGCCCTCGGGCAACACGCCCTGCCCGAAGCCCAGGCCCACTACATCGGTCGCGTGCTGCGGCTGGCCGAAGGTGATGCCGTCCAGCTGTTCGACGGTTCAGGCCAGGAATTCATAGGCGAACTGGTGGAGGTCGGCAAGAAAAGCGTCCGCGTCGAACTGCGCGAAGCCTTTGCCGGCCTGGCCGAGTCGCCGTTGCGGGTCCACCTCGGCCAAGGCCTGTCCCGGGGCGAGCGCATGGACTGGGCCATCCAGAAGGCCACCGAGCTGGGCGTGGCGGAGATCACCCCCCTGGTGAGCGAGCGCTGCGAAGTGCGCCTGAAGGATGAACGCGCCGACAAGCGCCTGGCCCACTGGCGCCAGGTGGCCATCAGCGCCTGCGAGCAATGCGGCCGCTCGGTGCTGCCGGTGATCCACCCACCGGTGACGCTGGGGGAGTGGCAGAAGCAGGTGGAGGCGGACCTCAAGCTGGTCCTGCACCCGGTGGCCGAGCCCCTGGCCAGCCATGCACGACCAGCCACGCTGGCGTTCCTCATCGGCCCGGAGGGCGGGCTGTCCGACGCCGAAGTGGAAGCGGCCCAGCAGCAAGGCTTCCAGGCGGCACGCATGGGCCCACGCGTACTGCGCACGGAAACCGCGCCGGTGGTGGCGCTGAGCGTCGCCCAGCAGTTGTGGGGGGATTTCTAAGGGGACAGGCCGGCTCAGCGGCTCAGATCAGGCCGGCGTCCGCCAGGAGTTGCTCCAGACCGACCAGGTCCGGGATCTTGGCGATGCCGTCCTCCAGCTGCACCGAACCCAGCTCCAAGGGTAGCAGCTCGGCATTGGCCGAGGGCAGGTCGGTGTCGACCTTGAGGGAGCGCGGAATGCCCTGCACCAGCAGGGCGATGAACTTCACATGGGCACGGCTGCCCAGGGCGTTGAGCACCACCACCCGCGCGCTGGAGCCCACCTGGGGCTGGCCACCGCTGGCGGCTTCGAACGACAGCAGGGGCAGGCGCAGGTCGCGCCAGGCCACCTGACCGAGGAACCAGGCCGGCATCCCGGCGGACGCCTGGGGCGCCCGGTAGGGGATCAGCTCCGCCACCGCCACGTTGGGTACCAGCAGGGTGCGGTCGGTCAGCGACAGCAGCAGCCCGGTCAGGCTGTTGGCGCTCTGGGTGTTGGCGACGGCTTGGCTCATGGCGTTTCCTTCAACGATTCTTCAAGACCACCGGCGGCGCGTCAGGCGCACTGCTCGGCCAGGTGGTTCACCAGCGCCTGGGCCAGCTCGCGCGGGTCGGCACTGAAACTGCTGTAGCCGCCTTCACGCAGGCTGTCGGGCATGCTCGAACAGACGCAGCTCTCGGCCCGCTGGGTCCAGATCGGCGCACCCTGGCGACGCACGTAGGCCGCTGCGGCGCTGCCATCGCTGCCCATGCCGCTGAAGGCGATCACGCCGCACTGCTCGCCGAAGTGCTGGGCGAGGTTGAGCATGATCTGGTCGATGGACGGGCTGTAGGGCTCGGGCCAGGGGCGGTTGCCCATGAGCATCGCGCCGTCTTCGGCGAAGGTCAGCTCCTGGGCGATCGGCACCACCACCACCTCGCCGGCGCGCACGTGGTCGCCGGGGCGGGCCAGGTTGACCGGCCACTGGCTGTGGCGGCCGACGGCCTGGGGCAGGATGCTTTCGAAGGCGGGATCGATGTGCTGGGCGTAGAGGAAACCCACCGGCAGGCCGCCGGGCAGTGCATCAAGGAAGGCCTTGACCGCCGCCGGACCTCCAAGGGACGCGGCCAGCAGCCAGACCTGGCGCGCCGGCTCGCCCGCCACCAGCGGGGTGTCCGCCAGGGCACGCGGCAGGTCCAGGCGGGCGGGGCGCTGGGCCTCGGCCATCAGGGCCTCCAGGCTCGGGCCGACCGCCACGGCGGGGTCCCCCACCAGGCGCTTGAGCTTGCCGAACAGGCGGCGCTCCCAGCGCGGGTAGTTTTCCGAATGGCGTTCCGGGGCGTGCCCTTCGCCGAACAGCACCGGGGCGCTGGCGCGCTCCAGCAGGCTGTCCACCAGTGGCGAATCTTCCGACTGGGCCAGGTCCACCAACCAGAGGTCGGCGTCGCAGGCGCTCAGGGCGTCGTCGTCGAGGCGGGCCGGGTCACTGTTGAGGATCACCTGGTAGCCGTTGCCGACCAGCGCCTGCTGCAGCACATGGCGCTGCAGCGAGGTGTCGGCGATGACGGCGATGCGTGCAGAGGTTTTCTCAGTCATGTCCCTTGACCAGTCGCTGGATGGTTTCAAGCAGCAGGGACTCCTGGTACGGCTTGCCCAGGTAGTCGTTCACGCCGATGGCCATCGCCCGCTCGCGGTGTTTCTCGCCGGTACGGGAGGTGATCATGATGATCGGCAGGTCCTTCAAGCTCGCGTCGTGGCGCACCAGGGTGGCCACTTCGAAGCCGTCCATGCGCGGCATCTCGATGTCCAGCAGCATGACGTCGGGGCGGTGTTCCTGCAGCTGGGCGATGGCGTCCACCCCGTCCTTGGCCGTCAGCACGTTCATGCCGTTGCGTTCCAGCAGGCGGCTGGTGACCTTGCGCACGGTGACCGAGTCGTCCACCACCATGACCACCGGCGGGCGGTCGTGGTCCAGCTCCGCCGGCAGGGCGGCCTGGCTGGTGGTGCGCGGCAGCATCTGCACCTGATGGGCGTGGCGGGCGCGGATGGTCGCCAGCAGGTCGAGAATCACCACCACGCGGCCGTCCCCGAGGATGGTGGCACCGGAGATGCCCTGCACCCCGGCGAACTGCGGGCCGAGGCCCTTTACCACGATCTCGCGGGAGCCGGCCAGGGCGTCCACCTGAACGGCCACGGCGTGCTCGGTGGAACGCACCAGGATCACCGGCAGTGGCAGGCTCTGGCCCACCAGCTTGGGATGCTGGCCATTGTTCAGCAGGTCGCCCAGGTACTTCAGCTCATAGGCCTGGCCGGCGTACTCGAAGCGCGGTGCATCCGGCTGGTAGTAGGCCTCCAGCTCATACGGGGACACCCGCACGATACCTTCGATGGTGTTCAGCGGGATGGCGTAGAGGTCTTCGCCGGAGAGCACCATCAGCGCGCGGTTCACCGACACGGTGAACGGCAGGCGGATGAGGAAGCGCGAGCCCTCGCCCGGGGTCGACTCGATGCTCATGGAGCCACCGAGCTGCTTGACCTCGGAGTGCACCACGTCCATGCCCACGCCACGCCCGGAGATCTGCGTGACCTTCTCGGCGGTGGAGAAGCCGGCCTCGAGGATGAACTGCAGCACCTCGTGGTCGGAGAGCTGGGAGTCGGCATCCATCAGCCCGCGCTCGATGGCCTTGCGGCGTACGGCGTCGAGGCGGATGCCGCCACCGTCGTCGGACAGGGTCAGGAGGATGTCGCCACCCTCGCGGCCCAGGGTCAGGCGGATGGTACCGGCGTCGGGCTTGCCGGCGGCGCGGCGCAGTTCGACCGGCTCGATGCCGTGGTCGACGGCGTTGCGCAGCATGTGCTCCAGGGGCGCGACGATGCGCTCAAGCACGGTCCGGTCCATTTCGCCCTCGGCGTTGCCGACGAGGAATTCCACCTGCTTGCCCAGCTCGCTGGCCACCTGGCGCACGATGCGGCGCAGGCGCGGTACGAGGCGGTCGAAGGGCACCATGCGGGTCCGCATGAGGCCTTCCTGCAGCTCGGTGTTGACCCGTGCCTGTTGCAGCAGCAGGGTCTCGGCGTCGCGGTTACGCGCGGCCAGGGTTTCCTTCAGGTCCAGCAAGTCGGACGCGGACTCGAACAGTGCGCGGGAGAGCTGCTGCAGCTGGGAGTGGCGGTCCATTTCCAGCGGGTCGAAGTCCTCGTAGCCGGCGCGCTCGGCCTCGGCCTGGTAGCGGCTGAGGATCTGCGCCTGGGTCTCGGTGTCGAGGCGGCGGAGCTGGTCACGTACCCGCTCGATGGTGGATTCCATCTCGCTCAGGGTGAAGCTGAAGTCGCTCACCTGCTGCTCGACACGGCCCCGGAAGATCGACGTTTCACCCGCCAGGTTGACCAGGCCTTCCAGCAGGTCGGCCGGGACCTTGACCATTTCCTGCGGCGCACGACGTGCGGCGGCATCCTGGGCGGCTTCCTGGGCCTTGAGCACGAACGGCAGGACCTTGTCCTCGGTCACCGCCACCGGCACGGCGCTCGCCGCCACGATGGGGGCTGCGAGGGTCGGCTGGGGCGCCGGCTCATGGATCTCGGCAGGCGCTTCGGGCTCGTCCGCCAGGCTGGCGTCCAGGCGCTGGCGCAGCTGGTCCAGCTCGGCCTGCAGGCCTTCGAAGCCGGACTGCACGTCGAGGAACAGGCTTTCGGGCCAGGGCGCACCCTGTTGCAGCGCCTCGGTCAGGTGCTGTTCCAGGTCGTGGCTGAGGTCGCCCAGGCGTTTCTGGCCGGCCAGGCGCGCACCGCCCTTGAGGGTGTGCAGCAGGCGCAGGAGGTCGTCGATCTGGGCGCTGTCGTCGCGGTTCTCTTCCCAGCGGCCGATGGTGCGCTCCATCGCCTCCAGCAGGTCATCACCCTCTTCGAGGAAGATGTCGAGGATGTCGGCTTCCGCCTCATCGTCCTCCACCACGGGCGCGGCGACAGGCTGCAGGTGCACGCTGGAGGGCATGCTCAGTTGTTCGTCGGGGTTGGCACGGAAGCGGCGGATCGCCTCGATCAGCACGCTGCCATCCGGCACCGCGCGCTTGTCGCGCACGGCTTCGAGCATCTCGGCAAGGCGGTCGTGGCAGGACTGCAGCAACCCGAACAGCGTCGGGCTGGCACGCAGGCGGCCGCCACAGAGGCCTTCGTAGAGAAATTCCAGTTCGTGGGCGAGGTCGCCGATCTCGCGGATCTCGGCCATGCGCGCACCACCCTTGAGGGTGTGCAGGTCGCGTTGCAGGGCCTCGACTTCCAGCAGGTTGTCGACGTCCTCCATCCAGCGTTGCAAGGCGTTGCCGGCGCTTTCGATGATGTCGAAGCCTTCCTCGAGGAAGATTTCCACCAGTTCGGGATCACGGTCATCGAAGGCGCTGTGGACCGGCTCGCTCACCACCGGAGCCGGCGCAACCGGCTCGACCGGGGCGGGCGTCTCGGCCACCTCGGGCAGCGCCAGCTCGATGCTCGGCTCGTCGTCCACCTCCGGCAGCGCCGGGGCTTCATCCACCGGCAGCCATTCGGCGTCCAGCTCGGGCTCGGGCTCGGGCTCGGGCTCGGGCTCGGGCTCGGGAGAAAGTGTGGCTTCGGCTTCGGCTTCGGCTTCGGCTTCGGCTTCGGCTTCGGCTTCGGCTTCGGCTTCGGCTTCGGCTTCGGCTTCGGCTTCGGGGGCAGGCGACAGGTCGCCTTCGGTCTCGTCAAGCAGCCAGGCCTCGGCCTCGGCGCTTTCCACGAGCGCCGGCTCGTCGGTCTCCGGCAGGGGCAGGTCTTCCAGCACCAGCGGGGCGTCGGGCTCGTCGAGGGTCGGCAACGGCAGGACGTCATCGTCCAGCTCAGGCAGGCCGGCATCCAGTTCGAGGGGCGCTTCGGACACCTCATCCGGCAACGCAGGCGCTTCCGCTTCTGCCTCTGCCGGCGGGGCGATGACCTCATTCACCGGGGCCTCGGCCACCGGCGCGACGGGCAGGCTTACCGTGCCGCCTTGGCGAAACGCACGAATCGCTTGGATCAGCGCCTCCGGGTTGCGCAGTGGTTGGCGTGCCTGGAGCTGGTCGAGCATCACGGCCAGGTCGTCATGGCTGGCCTGGAGCAGGCCGGCCAATGCCGGGGAATGGTTGAAGCGACGGTCCACCAGCCCTTCGTAGAGGGATTCGAGTTCGTGGGCGAGGTCGCCGATGGGGGCGATCTCGGCCATGCGCGCGCCACCCTTGAGGGTGTGCAGGTCACGCTGCAGCGAGTGCAGCGGCGCGTGGTTGTCCGGCTCGTCGAGCCAGCGTTCCAGCGCCTGGCCGGAGCTTTCCAGGATGTCCACGGCCTCTTCGAGGAAGATGGAAACCATCTCCTCGTCGAGGTTCTCGTAGGCCAGCGGTGCGGCGGCCGGTTCGACCGCGGCGACCGGGACGGGCACCGGCTCGATGGCCTCGGTGGGCTCGTCGAGCAGCTCCGGCAGGGTGACCGGTTCAAGGGCCGGCACTTCATCCAGTTCGGGCAGCGGCGGCAGTGCGTCGTCGTCCGCGAGCGTCAGCTCGGCTTCGGCGGCGGGCGGCAGCGGCTGGTCCGGCTCTTCGACCCGCAGTCCGGTGTCGCGGTCCATGTCCAGCAGCGCGAGGGCTGCCGGATCGACGGCCTGCTGGAGCAGGTCGCGCAGGGCCTGGACCCGCTCCGGCTGGGGGGTGACCTGAAGGGCCGCGGCGACCTGGTCCATCATGCTGATCAGCGCTTCGTGGGCCCGTTCGGCCTCGTCGAAGAAGCGTTCGCTGACCGGCAGGCTGCCTTCCTCGACAGCACCGTAGGTGTCCAGCAGGGCTTCGCAGAGCTCTTCGATCTGCGGCAGCTCGGCCATCTCGGCGCCACGGCCGAGGGTGTTCAGTTCTTCCAGCAGGGCGCCCAGTTCCTGGCGCTCGGAGGGGTGCTCGCGCCAGCGGCGCAGCAGATCCTCGGCATCCAGGAGGATATCCATGCCTTCGGCGAGGAAGATGGAGATCAGTTGCGGGTCGCGCCCGGCCTGGCCCTGCTCGCCCAGGCGAGCGGCTTCGGCCGCGCCGATGCGCTCGGCATGCAGGCGCTGGACGCGTTCGAGGAAGGCCTCGGTCCCGGGGATCGGGCGCAGCGGTGCGGTTTCCAGCTGCTCCAGTCCGATGCGGAACAGTTGCTCGGCATCGCGCAGCAGTTCGGCATCCACCAGGTCCATCTGGATCAGGTTGGTCTTGTATTCCTTGGCCAGCTTTTCCAGCGGCATGGCGATGGCGGCGATCGGCAGGATGCCGGCCATGTGCGCACTGCCCTTGAGGGTGTGCAGGGCGCGCTGGAGGTTGTCGGTCACCGGCTGCGGCAGGGACTGCGCGCAATCGGCGAGGAAGCCGACGAGGGTTTCCAGGTGGGCTTCGGCCTCGTTGCGGAAGATGTCCAGCAACTGCGGGTCGAGCGGCTCTTCATCGGTCGACGCGCTGGAGGCAACGGTCGGCGCGGCCACTTCGGGCTGAGAAGGAAGCTCGCCCACGGGCTCGGCAGCCTGTACGGAGACCGGGGCTTCAGATTTTGGGAGGCGCTGCCCCTTGGCCAGGGCGTGCGCCTCGGCGGCCAGGTGGTCGACATCGTCCCGCTGGCGCTGGGCCTTGGCGGCGAATTCGTCCACCAGTTGCGGCAGCAGGGCGACCACGTCGTTGACCACGCCTTTGACGTCTTCATCCGGCTGGATGCTGCGGTCGAGTACGCGGTTGAGCAGGTTCTCGATGGACCAGGACAGCTCGCCGATGACCAGCGCGCGGACCATGCGGCCGCTGCCCTTGAGGGTGTGGAAGGCACGGCGGACTTCGGTCAGCGCATCCTTGTCGTCCGTATTGGCACACCAGCGCGGCAGGTAGTCGCCGATGGTCTCCAGCACTTCGCCGGCCTCTTCGATGAAGACTTCCAGCAGCTCGTCGTCCACCGGCTCTTCGTCGGCAGGCGGCGGCAGCAGGCTGGGCGGGACCTCGCCAGCGGGCGGGTTGATGGGCTGCACCGGGGCGGCCATGACATCGGCCATGGACAGCGCGCGGGGCGCTTCCTCGACCGGGGCGGCGACGGGCTCCAGCGGAGCGGAAGGCAGGTCGACCTCCGGCAGGTCGAGGCCGCTCAGCTCCACGTCGTCCCAGTTGGGGGTGGACTCGGGCAGCGGCTCGAGGCTGAGGGGCTCGTCCAGCATCGGTTCAAGGGGCTCGGCAGCCGGCAGCGGCTCAAGGGCCTCGAGGTCGAAGGAGGCGAAGGGCTCGTCGGCCGGCTTGGGCTGATCGAGGGATTCCAGCTCCAACGGGGCGTCGAGGCTGAAGTCGATGACCTCGGGGGCCTGGACCTCCGGCTCGCCGAGGTTCCAGTTGTCATCGGAGACCAGCAGCGTCGGCGCGTCATCGGCCTTCAGCTCGGTGGTCTCGAAGCTGTCGAGGGAGCCCAGCTCAAGGGGCTCGTCCAGCAGCGGCTGGGCCTCCAGCTCGGGCAGCGGCTCCAGTTCGGGCAGTGCGTCGAAGGCTACCGGCTCGGCGCTGTCCAGCGGTTCGAGTTCAGGCAGGGCATCCAGTGCGGGGGCCTCTTCCACCGGGGCGGAAGGCTCGGCGAAATCGGCATCGAGCGTGATTTCCGGCTCGGCCGGCTGGGGTTCGAAGGCCAGGGGCTCGACCGGCTCGGGCGCTTCCTCGGCGAGGACTTCGATCTCCTCCACCGGGTCGGCCAGCGGAGCGGGCTCTTCGGCCTGGAACTCCGGGAGATCGAGGATGGAGGGCTTGGCCTTGAGCGGGTAGCCCAGGTTCTCCAGGCTCTCCTCGGCCACGTCGAGGATCATGTCGCCTTGGGTGGCGTGGTCCTCGGAGAGGCGCTCCAGGTAGTACTCGACACTGGTGATGGCGTCGGCCAGGGTGTCCAGGCTCTGCCAGTTGGGCACGGCCTTGCGGGCCAGGAGCTGTTCCTGGATATAGCGGTTGCAGGCTTCCAGCAGGGCAGCGGCGCGGGCCAGGGGGATCATCGCCAGGCCGCCACGGACCTGGGTCAGCAGGTCGGGCACGCGGGCCAGGTGCTCGTGGTTCCACTGGGAGGCGATGAACTCGATGATCGCGTCCTTGGCCTGTTCGAGACCATTGCGCGCTTCCTTGATCACCAGTTGGTGGATCTGCGCCACGTCGGTGGTGGGCAGGTGGCTCTCTTCACGGGAACCGTCATCGGCCGGGCCGACCATGCCGGCGAGGGTCGCCTCGACGTACAGCAGGGCGCCGGCGACGTCCATGAGAACGGCGTCGTTGGGCTCGCGCTGGCCGAGGGACAGGCTGTGGATGACGTCAATCTGGTCGAGGATGACCCGGCGCGGTTGGCCGAAGCCGAGCACGGCCAGGGTGTCAGCGATCTGCTTGAGGGGCGCGAGCAGGGCATCCAGCTCGGTGACGCCGCGGCGGTCGCTGCGCACGAAGATGTCGAGGCTGTCCTTGACGCGGACCAGTTCCTCGCAAAGGGCGGTGACCACCGAGCGCATGGCGTCGCGGTCGGGGCCGGCCAGGCGGGCACGCTCCTCGTCCACCACGTCGGTGTCGGGCAGGGCTTCGTCGAGACGGTACTGTTCCTTGAGGGCACGGATGCGCGGCGACTGGGCCGGGGCCTTGGCGATGTAGAACAGCAGGTTCTTGACCAGTTCGTCCGGGGCCGGCTGGTTGATGCCATCGGCGCCCTGGTCGACCAGGCGCTTGAGTTCCTTGTCGATCTGGCGCAGCAGGGTGCGGACGGAGGTGCCGTTGACCACGCTGCCATTGGCCAGGCCTTCGACCATGCCGGAGGCGATGGGCCACAAGGTGCCCAGCGGGGCTTCCTTGCACAGCGATTCGAGGCGGGCGAAGACGCGGGCCATGTAACCGAGGTTGGTGGCCAGGTCCTGGCCACGGATGATCCCCACCAGGGCCATCTGCAGCATCTGCCGCAGCTTGCGCAGCAGTACCGGCAGTTCGGCGGTGCGCATGCGGGCCAGCGCATCCACCGAGAGCGCGGGGGTGCGGCTGGAGAGATCGGGGGAGAACAGGCTGGTTTCGGACAGCAGCTTCTCGCCACGGGCGGCGCGCAGGTCGTTGAGCAGCGGCAGGACGACCATGGGCAGGTCACGGCGCGCGCTCTGGATGCGATCCAGGTAGACCGGCAACTGCAGGATGGCCTGCATGAGCACTTCCAGGGCTTCGCCCTGGTTGGTCACGCGGCCTTCCATCAGTGCCTGGGCGAGCTGCTCCATTTCCTCGGCGAGCAGGGCCGCGCCGTAGAACTCGACCATCTGCAGGGTGCCGTGGACCTGGTGCACGTAGGTCTGGCAGAAACGCATGCGCGTCGGGTCCTGGGTGTTCTCGACGAACGCCTCCAGGGCCTGGCGGGCCTGCTTCAGGGTTTCCGCGATCTCGCCCTTGACCCACTCCAGGGCGACATAATCGTGCCGATCACTCATAGCCGTCTGCTATCCCTTCCGGGTGAATGCCAGAACCTGATCGTCGGCCACCGGCTCCAGGTCCGGATGGTGCCAACCAACCACTTCACCGACGCCGATCACCATGAGCCCACCGGGCGCCAGGCGCTCGGCCAGGCGGTTGAGGATTTCACGGCGACGCCAGCGGCGGAAATAGATCAGCAGGTTCTGGCAGAAAATTACGTCCATGCCGGACATTGGCGCCTTCGCCAGTTCCAGCACATTGAGCCGGGCGCAACACACGCGCGCGGCCAGGCTCTCCACAACTTTGAAACGGCCATCGCCCAGAGGCTGGAAGTAGCGCTCGCCCATGTCGCCTTCCAGGTGCTCCAGGCGCCGTGCGCCGTACACCCCCTCGCGGGCCTTGTTCAGGGCGCTGAGGCTGATGTCGGTGCCGGTCACACCAAAATAGTCGGGCCGCTCGCTACCCGTGAGGGCCTCGGCGGCCGCGATGGCCAGGGAATACGGCTCTTCGCCGCTGGAACAACCGACGCTCCAGAGGGCGAGGGGGCTGTCCAGTCCCTTGGCAACACGCTCGCGCAGATAGGCGCCGAGCAGGTCGAACGAGGGTCCGTGGCGGAAAAAACGGGTTTCCTGAACGGTGAGGCGGTCCAGCAAGGTCGACCATTCGACGGCACCACGCGGCCCGTCGGTGACCTGGCGGAAGTAGAGGGTGTAGTCGTCTACGCCCAGCTCTCGCATCCGCGCGGTGAGGTTGGTCTGCAGGAACGAGCGTCGCTGCTCGTTGATGACCACGCCGGTACGTTCCTCGAGCAGCGATTGCCAGTCATGGAACTGCGCGGGGGTCATGTCGGCCATGGGTTTCAAGGCCCACACGCCGCCAGGCTGCATGCTGTCGTGCCTCTCGCTCATGGCCGTTGCGCCGCAGCCTCAGGCTGCGGCACCTCCCTTGGTCAGGCCCGGTCTGCGTCCGGCAGGTTGAAGCCGGATACCGACTTGCGCATCTCGCTCGCCATCTTGGCGAGGTTACCGATGCTCTTGGCGGTTGCCGTGGTACCGGCGGAGGTCTGCGAGGTGATCTCCTGAATGACGTTCATGGTGTTGGAAATGTGGCCCGCGGACGACGCCTGCTGGCGTGCCGCGTTGGAGATGTTCTGGATCAGGGCCGCGAGGGTCTTGGATACCTTCTCGATCTCTTCCAGGGCCACACCGGCGTCCTGTGCGAGGCGGGCACCGCGTACCACTTCGGAGGTGGTCTGCTCCATGGAGATAACCGCTTCGTTGGTGTCGGTCTGAATGGTCTTAACCAGGGCCTCGATCTGCTTGGTTGCGGCAGAGGAACGTTCTGCGAGGCGCTGTACCTCGTCCGCTACCACGGCGAAGCCTCGACCGGCGTCACCCGCCATGGACGCCTGGATCGCGGCGTTCAGTGCAAGGATGTTGGTCTGGTCGGCAATGTCGTTAATCAGGCTCACGATGTCACCGATCTCCTGGGACGATTCACCGAGACGCTTGATTCGCTTGGAGGTGTCCTGGATCTGCTCGCGGATGTTGTCCATGCCGGTGATGGTGTTGTGCACCACTTCGTTGCCCTTGTTGGCGATGGCTACGGAACGTTCCGCTACCGCGGAGGATTCCGAGGCGTTCGCCGATACCTGGTCAATCGACACGGCCATTTCGTTGATCGCGGCGGACGCACCGGCGATTTCCTGGGCCTGGTGCTCGGAAGCCTCGGCCAGGTGCATGGCGGTGGCCTGGGTTTCCTGGGCAGCGGCGGCTACCTGCACGGCGGTCAGGTTGATGGTCTCTACCAGTTCGCGGAGCTGGTCGATGGAGTAGTTGATCGAGTCCGCGATCGCACCGGTGAAGTCCTCGGTTACGGTCGCCGCTACGGTCAAGTCACCGTCTGCAAGGTCGGCGATTTCGTCGAGCAGTCGCAGAATCGCGGCCTGGTTACGTTCGTTCTTCTCGGCGGTCTCGGCCAGACGCTGGCGGGTGGTCTGAACCATGACCAGGCCGATCAGGATGATCGAACCCAGTGCCAGGGCACCGAGGATGTAGCCAGCCAGGGTGTTCAGGCTACGGCCAGCGGCTTGCTCTTCGAAGCCGGCGGCCAGCTGGGACGCCTTGTCCAGCAGGGTCTGGGAGCCGGTGAAGATGGTGTTGGCGGATTCACGGACCTGGAAGAGTTCGGGCGAGGTCTCGAGGATCTCGTCCACGGAACCGGAGACGAACTCGAACAGCTCGGAAATCTCCTGCAGGCGCTCCAGGGCCTCGGTGTCGGTCACCTTGGAGATTTCCATGGCGGCGTTGCCTTCGAGCATCGCGTTCAGTACACGGCCGAACAGGCTGGCGTCGCGGCCGAACATGTCGGCGGCCTGTACGGAGTCCTGGTCACCGGCCAGTACCTTGTTCACGGAGCCGAGGATCCGTTCGGCCAGCAGCGACTGGCGCTGGGCCACGGACACCTGGGCAGCGGGCGCGCCGCTTTCCAGCAGGATGTCCACGACTTCCTCGTACTCGACCTGCAGCTGCGGGATGGTCTCGGCGAGGGTGCCGGCTACCTGGTGCAGGGAGAGTACGGTCTGCTCGCTGGCCAGGATGGCGTCGGAGTTCTGCCGCAGGCTGTTCCAGTCCGCCTGCACGGCGTCCATCTGGGCCTTGACGGCTTCGGGCGCCGGCGGCAGGCCGGTTTCCGCGTCACCGTTGAGCAGGATGTTCCAGCGCTTCTCGAAGTCGTTGCGCGCTTCCTTCAACAGGGCGAAGGCCTCGGGCTTGCCCGCCGCCGCTTCGGTGGCGTTCTTCGCGATACGCTGGGACAGGACCCGCAGCTCACCGGAGTGGCCGAGGTATTCCTGGTCGTGGTTCGCCTGCGTGTTGAGGTACGCGAAGTTGGCGAACAGCAGCACGATGGAGACGATCAGGACCACGAAGAGTCCGGCGATCAACGTACTGCTGCGCGCTCCCGCGAGTAGATTGCCTGCGTTCAGTTTTTTCATTATCGGGCCCCCGCCTGGACCAACTACACAACGATTTCCATGTAACGCCAAGGGCCGGTATAGACCGGCCCAACCTTGGATCAACGGCACACGCTGGTGCCTGGGTCAGCCGGAGACACTGCACTCCGGCCGATCGGGCCGCCCCTCCCGGAAACGGCCCTGCGCGCAGGCCCGAAGGCCTGCGCGTTGGGAACTAGACCGCGACGTCCAGGAACACCTGGTGCTGGGCCAGCGCATGAGGGCTGAACACCAGCCAGGGATGTTCACGCTGGAACACGCCGTGGATGAAGGGTTGGATGGTGGCCTCCAGCGGCGGCAGTTCCTCGGAGAACGAGCCCACCGGGAAGTGCTGCATGCCGAAGACTTCGTCGACGATGAGGCCGGCGAAGATTTCCTGGTGGTCGACCACCAGCACCCGACGCTGCTTGCGCAGGGACGAGAGTTCGCCGCCGAAGAAGCCGCACAGGTCCATGATCGGCAGCAACCGGCCACGGACGTTGGCGACTCCCTTGACCCAGGGTTTCACCCCCGGCAGCTGGGTGTAGCGGGGCTCGTGGAGCACTTCGCCCACTTCGCCCATGGACGCCACGAAGAAGCGCTCGCCCATGCGGAAACCGATCCCACTCCAGGTCTGGACCGTCTCCTGCTGGGCGGGCAAGCCCGCCGCCAGGGCGCGGCAGCGCTGGTCGATCTCGAGGAGTATCTGGAATGGGGTCTTTGCGTCCGACATGCGGGACTGAGCCTTCTTCTAGGGCATCACGGTGCTACCGGCATCAGCCGGCCAGCACCGCGTTGAGGGTTTTCAGCAGCGTGTCTTCGTCGATCGGCTTGGTCAGGTAGTCCTTCGCGCCCTGGCGCTTGCCCCAGACCTTGTCGGTTTCCTGATCCTTGGTGGTGACGATGATCACCGGGATGTGGCTGGTTTCGGCGTCCTTGGTCAGCTGACGGGTCGCCTGGAAGCCATTGAGGCCGGGCATGACGATGTCCATCAGCACGGCGTCGGGCTTTTCCTGGCGAGCCAGGGCGACGCCGTCGGCGCCATTTTCCGCCTTCAGTACCTGATGGCCATGTTTTTCGAGCATGGCGGTCAGCTTGTACATTTCGGTCGGCGAGTCATCAACAATCAGAATACGAGCCATGTTTGTCCCCAATACGGAAAGGCACTTCCAGCCACGAGGGCCGGACTTCAGGAGGCTTGTTCCACCGGGGTGAAATCAGGCACGTGGGTCTTGATCGCGCCGAGCAGTTCTTCCTTGCTGAAGGGCTTGGTGAGGTACTGGTCGGAACCGACGATGCGACCCTTGGCCTTGTCGAACAGGCCGTCCTTGGAGGACAGCATGATCACCGGGGTGGACTTGAAAGCACTGTTGTTCTTGATCAGGGCGCAGGTCTGATAACCGTCGAGACGCGGCATCATGATGTCGACAAAGATGATGTTCGGGTGTGTGTCCGCGATCTTGGCCAGGGCATCGAAACCGTCGACAGCCGTGATGACCTCGCAACCCACCTTCTTCAGCAGAGTTTCAGCGGTGCGACGAATCGTCTTCGAATCGTCGATCACCATCACCTTCAAACCCTCGGAATGCTGTTCCATGTTCGCCCTACCATCGCCTCGGTGAGTCGTTATTAGCTTCGTTCAGTGCGCCTGAGGCCCTGTCAGCGACGGGCTGCGACCCAATCGTCGGGCCTTTTTAGCACACTCTCCAGACGCAAGCCAGAAACCGCCTACGCCATGGATTTGCCAGTTCGCACGGCGAGGTTTCCCTTGACCGCAACCGCCTCCAGCGCCACCCTGAGCGCCTCTTCCGGGACCCGATCGAGGCCCCTTTCTTCACTTCACGAGTTGCGGAGACACCACCCATGAGCGTTCGCCTCGGGATCGTCATGGACCCCATTGCGCAGATCAACTTCAAGAAGGACAGCTCCCTGGCCATGCTTCTCGCGGCCCAGGCTCGCGGCTGGTCCCTCTTCTATATGGAGCAGCAGGACCTTTACCAGGCAGCGGGCGTAGCCCGTGCCCGCATGAAACCGCTCGAGGTGAAGGCCGACCCTGCGGGCTGGTATGTCCTCGGGAATGAGCAGGACACCCCGCTCGCCGACCTCGATGTGATCCTCATGCGCAAGGATCCGCCCTTCGACAACGAGTTCATCTACTCCACCTACCTGCTGGAGCAGGCCGAACGCGCCGGCGTGCTGGTGGTGAACCGTCCGCAGAGCCTGCGCGACTGCAACGAGAAGTTCTTTGCCACGCTCTTCCCGCACCTCACCCCGACGACCCTGGTGAGTCGACGGCCCGACATTCTGCGCGAGTTTGCAAAAGAGCAGCGTGACATCATTCTCAAACCCCTTGATGGCATGGGCGGTTCGATGATTTTTCGTCACCGCGAGGGCGACCCGAACCTTTCGGTGATCCTGGAGACCCTCACCCGCCACGGCGCCGAGCAGATCATGGCGCAGCGCTACCTGCCGGCGATCGTCGACGGGGACAAACGTATCCTGATGATAGACGGCGAACCGGTACCTTACTGCCTGGCGCGCATTCCCGCTGCCGGCGAGACCCGTGGCAACCTCGCCGCCGGTGGTCGGGGCGAAGCCCGCCCACTGACCGAGCGGGACCGCGAGATCGCCGCCACCGTCGGTCCGGTACTGCGGGAGAAGGGCCTGCTGTTCGTCGGCCTCGACGTGATCGGCGACCACCTCACCGAGATCAACGTCACCAGCCCGACCTGCATCCGCGAGATCGACGCGGCGTACGACACCCGCATCGGCGAACGCCTGATGGACGTCATCGCCACCCGCCTGGAGGCGAACCAGAGCAAGCCGCAAGCTTGACGCAGTCAACACCTTGCAGCTTGCGGCTTGCAGCCTGCCGCCCCAGTTCGGCAGACTGCGCGCCACTTTGAGCAGACCCGATGTGCGATGAACGCAGCCGCTGACCTCCCCCGCTTCCCCTCCGCCAGCGTGCGCCCGGCGGACAGGCTCGGCTTCACCCTGTTCCTCGCCGCGGTGCTGCACATCGCGCTCATCCTCGGTGTCGGCTTCACCTTCAGCGACCCCAGCCAGATCAGCAAGACGCTGGAAGTCACCCTCGCCACCTTCAAGAGTGACGAGAAGCCGAAGGAAGCCGACTACCTGGCCCAGAACAACCAGCAAGGCAGCGGCACCCTTGAGCACAAGGACACGCCCAAGACCACCGAGCAGGCGATGTTCCAGGACCAGGAGATCCGCAAGGTCACTCCGCCCGCCGCGCCCCAGCAGACCAAGCGCCAGGAAGCCCCCAAAGCGGCCATCGCCACCACGGCACCCAAGCCGCAGAAGACCCCGGTCAAGCGCGAGGAAGCCAAGCCCGAGCCCGAGGCGCCGCCCGCCCCCGTATTCGACAGTGCCCAACTGTCCTCCGAGATCGCCAGCCTTGAGGCCGAGCTGTCACAGGAGCAGCAGCGCTACGCCAAGCGCCCGCGCATCCACCGCCTCAACGCGGCCTCGACCATGCGCGACAAGGGTGCCTGGTACAAGGACGAATGGCGCAAGAAGATCGAGCGCGTCGGCAACCTCAACTACCCTGAAGAGGCCCGCCGCCAGCGCATCTACGGCTCGCTGAGGCTGCTGGTATCGATCAACCGCGACGGCACTCTTTATGAGGTGCAGGTGCTGGAGTCATCCGGCCAGCCGGTACTGGACCAGGCCGCCATGCGCATCGTCCGCCTCGCCGCCCCCTTCGCCCCCTTCACCGGCGACCTGGCCGACATCGACCGCCTGGAAATCATCCGCACCTGGCGTTTCGAGCGGGGCGACAGGCTCTCCAGCAACTGAACCGGCACCCTTGAAGCCGACGGCGCGAAGATCGACACTAGCGCCCATGAAAAGCACCGCGCCCAGCTACCTCAAGCACCACTTCCTGATCGCCATGCCGCACATGGACGATCCCAATTTCGCGCAGACCGTCACCTACCTGGTCGAACACAACGACCAGGGCGCCATGGGACTTGTGATCAACCGCCCCAACGGCCTCAACCTCGGTGACGTGCTCGAACAACTGCGCCCCGACGACACCGCCCCCGCCCACTGCCAGAACCTGCCCATCTACGCCGGCGGCCCCGTGCAGACCGACCGCGGCTTCGTCCTGCACCCCAGCGGCCCGCAGTACCAGGCCACCCTGGACCTGGGCGACCTGGCGCTGTCCACCTCCCAGGACGTGCTGTTCGCCATCGCCGACGGCAGCGGCCCGCAGAAGAGCCTCATCGCCCTCGGCTATGCCGGCTGGCAGGCCGGGCAACTGGAGGCCGAGCTGGCCGAAAACGCCTGGCTCACCTGCCCCGCCGACCCGGCCATCCTCTTCGACACCCCCAGCGACCAGCGCCTCGCCGCCGCCGCTGCACGGCTGGGGGTCAACCTCAACCTGCTCACCAGCCAGGCCGGGCACGCCTGATGGCCGGCCCGACAACCGCGCCCCGGCTGCTCCTCGGCTTCGACTACGGCACCCGCCAGATCGGCGTCGCCGTCGGCCAGGCCGTCACCGGCCAGGCCCGCGAGCTGTGCGTGCTCAAGGCGCAGAACGGCGTACCCGACTGGCAGAAGGTCGAGGCCCTGATCAAGGAGTGGCAGCCCGACGCCATCGTCGTCGGCCTGCCGCTGAACATGGACGGCACCCCCAGCGAGATGAGCGAGCGCGCCGAGAAATTCGGCCGGCGCCTCAATGGCCGCTTCAACCTGCCCGTCTTCACCCACGACGAACGCCTGACCACCTTCGAAGCCAAGGGCCACCGCCTGGCGCAGGGCCAGCGCGGCGGCTACCGCGAGCGCCCGGTGGACGCCCTGGCCGCCGCCCTGCTGCTGGAAGGCTGGCTGGCCGAGCACCCCGGACACGACTAGCGAGGAACGCCCATGACATTGCCCAACCCGGCCGAACTGCTGCCGCAGATGGCCCGCGCCCTGACCGACCACCTGGCGGCCCGGCACATCGACACACCGCGCTTCATCGGCATCCGCACCGGCGGCGTCTGGGTCGCCCAGGCCCTGATGGAAGCCCTGGGCCGCGACGACGCCATGGGCGTGCTCGACGTTTCCTTCTACCGCGACGACTTCACCCAGAACGGCCTGCATCCCCAGGTGCAGCCCTCCGAACTGCCCTTCGAGATCGAAGGCCAGCACCTGGTGCTGATCGATGACGTGCTGATGAGCGGGCGCACCGTGCGCGCCGCCCTCAACGAGCTGTTCGACTATGGCCGCCCGGCCAGCGTGACCCTGGTCTGCCTGCTGGACCTCAACGCCCGAGAGCTGCCGATCCGCCCCGACGTGGTCGGCGCCACCCTGTCCCTGGCCACCCACGAGCGGGTAAAATTGCTCGGCCCCGCGCCGCTCGCACTCGAGCGCCAGGTCCTCGCCGCCTCCTGAAAACCCGACCCCCAGGGCCCGCCCCATGCCGAACGCCAAGCGCCCGCTGCAGCTCAACGACCAGGGCCAGCTGCGCCACTTCCTCTCGCTCGACGGCCTGCCCCGTGAGCTGCTGACCGAAATCCTCGACACCGCCGACTCCTTCCTCGAAGTCGGCGCCCGCGCCGTCAAGAAGGTGCCCCTGCTGCGCGGCAAGACGGTGTGCAACGTGTTCTTCGAGAACTCCACGCGCACCCGCACCACCTTCGAGCTGGCGGCCCAGCGCCTCTCCGCCGACGTCATCAGCCTGAACGTCTCCACCTCCTCCACCAGCAAGGGCGAGACGCTGTTCGACACCCTGCGCAACCTGGAGGCCATGGCGGCCGACATGTTCGTGGTCCGCCATGCCGACTCCGGCGCCGCCCACTTCATCGCCGAGCACGTCTGCCCTGACGTCGCCATCATCAACGGCGGCGACGGGCGCCATGCGCACCCGACCCAGGGCATGCTCGACATGCTCACCATCCGCCGCCACAAAGGCAGCTTCGAGAACCTATCGGTGGCCATCGTCGGCGACATTCTGCACTCGCGCGTCGCCCGCTCCGACATGCTCGCCCTCAAGGCCCTGGGCTGCCCGGACATCCGCGTGATCGCGCCGCGCACCCTGCTGCCCATCGGCATCGAGCAGTACGGCGTCAGCGTCCACACCGACCTGGCCGAAGGGCTCAAGGACGTGGACGTGGTGATCATGCTGCGCCTGCAGCGCGAGCGCATGCAGGGCGGCCTGCTGCCCAGCGAAGGCGAGTTCTACCGCCTCTACGGGCTGACCACCCAGCGCCTCAAACTGGCCAAGCCCGACGCCATCGTCATGCACCCGGGGCCGATCAACCGAGGCGTGGAGATCGAGTCCGCCGTCGCCGACGGCAGCCACTCGGTGATCCTCAACCAGGTCACCTACGGCATCGCCATCCGCATGGCCGTGCTCTCCATGGCCATGAGCGGCCAGAACACCCAACGCCAGATCAATCAGGAAGCCGAGGTGCAGAACTGATGCGTACCCACATCATCGGCGCCCGCCTCATCGATCCCGCCAGCGGCACCGACCAGGTCACCGACCTGTTCCTCCAGGCCGGCAAGGTCACCGCCATCGGCCAGGCACCGGCCGGCTTCGAGGCCGAGACCCGCATCGACGCCCAGGGCCTGGTGGCCGCCCCCGGCCTGGTGGACCTCAACGCCGCCCTGCGCGAGCCCGGCTACAGCCGCAAGGGCAACGTCGACAGCGAGACCCGCGCCGCCGCCGCCGGTGGCGTGACCAGCCTGTGCTGCCCGCCGCTGGCCCGCCCGGTGCTGGACACCCCCGCCGTGGCCGAACTGATCCTCGACCGCGCCCGCGAAGCCGGACACGCCAAGGTCTTCCCCATCGGCGCCCTCACCCGCAACCTCGCCGGCGAGCAGCTGGCCGAGCTGGTCGCCCTGCGTGACACCGGCTGCGTCGCCTTCGGCAACGGCCTGGCGCCCATGAGCAGCAGCCGCACCCTGCGTCGCGCCATGGAGTACGCCGCCACCTTCGACCTGACCCTGGTGCTGCAGCCCCAGGACGCCGACCTGGCGGAAGGCGGCCTCGCCCACGAAGGCGCCACCGCGGGCTTCCTCGGCCTGGCCGGGATCCCCGAGAGCGCCGAGACCGTGGCCCTGGCCCGTGACCTGCTGCTGGTGGAGCAGAGCGGCGTGCGCGCGCACTTCAGCCAGATCACCAGCGCCCGTGGTGCCGAGATGATCGCCGAGGCCCAGGCCCGCGGCCTGCCGGTCACCGCCGATGTCGCCATGTACCAGCTGCTGCTGACCGACGACGCCCTCACCGGCTTCTCCAGCCTCTACCACGTGCAGCCGCCGCTGCGCAGCCAGGCGGACCGCGAAGGCCTGCGCCAGGCGGTGAAGAGCGGCGTGATCGGCGCCATCGCCAGCCACCACCAGCCCCACGAAGCCGACGCCAAGCTGGCGCCCTTCGCCGCCACCGAGCCCGGCATCAGCAGCGTCGAACTGCTGTTGCCGCTGGCCATGAGCCTGGTGGAAGACGGCCTGCTGGACCTGCCCACCCTGCTCGCCCGCCTCACCGCCGGCCCGGCCCGCGCCCTGCGCTTGCCGGCTGGCCGCGTGGCAGTCGGTGCCCCGGCAGACCTGGTGCTGTTCGACCCGAAGGGCCGCACCCAGGCCGGCGAGGCCTGGCACTCGCGCGGGCGCAACTGCCCGTTCATCGGCGACTCACTGCCCGGGCGCGTGCGCTACACCTTCATGGACGGCCACCTGACCTTCCAGGGCTGAAGCTGAAACCGCTGCAAACGAAAGGGGCCGTCATCGACGGCCCCTTTTGCTTTCCGGCTCAACGCTGGGCGTTGAGCACCGATATCTGCGTGTTCAAGGTCCAGAAGTCGTAGAGCACGCCCAGCAGGAAGAACCCACCGGTGAACAGGTAGAGGATGCCGGTGATCCATTTGCCCTGGTACATGCGGTGCACACCGAACACACCGAGGAAGGTCAGCAGCAGCCAGGCCACCGTGTAGTCGTAGGAGCCCGCGTTGAAGCGCAGGGCGGCCTCGCGCTCCATGGACGGGATCAGGAACAGGTCGATGATCCAGCCGATGAAGAACAGCCCCAGGGTGAAGAACCACAGGGTGCCGGTCACCGGCCGGCCGTAGTAGAAGCGGTGCGCCCCGAGGAATCCGAAGATCCACAGGAGGTAGCCGATCAGGGTGCTGTGGGTATCCGGGCGTTGCATGTGATCTCCTGATGACGGGCCGGCGACCGAAGGTCGTCGACGGACTTGCACAGGTTCCGGTCGCCGAAATACTGTATGCACGTACAGTTAATTTCAGAATCCGACCATGGAACTGATCGACAAGCTAACCGTGCTGGCCGACGCCGCCAAGTACGACGTGTCCTGCGCCAGCAGCGGCGCACCCAAGCGTGGCTCCACCGGCAAGGCCGGCATCGGGTCCACCAACGGCATGGGCATCTGCCACAGTTTCACCCCCGATGGCCGCTGCGTGGCCCTGCTGAAGATCCTGCTCACCAACTTCTGCATCTACGACTGCCAGTACTGCGTCAACCGCCGCTCCAGCGATGTACCGCGCGCCCGCTTCACCCCGGAAGAAGTGGTCCGGCTGACCCTCGACTTCTACCGGCGCAACTGCATCAGCGGGCTGTTCCTCAGCTCCGGGATCATCCGCTCCGCGGACTACACCATGGAGCAACTGGTGCGCGTAGCCCGGCTGCTGCGGGAAGAACACCAGTTCCGCGGCTACATCCACCTGAAGACCATCCCCGACGCCAGCCCGGAGCTGATCGCCGAGGCCGGCCTGTACGCCGACCGCCTGAGCGTGAACATCGAGCTGCCCACCGAATCCGGGCTGGTGCGCCTGGCGCCGGAGAAGCGTGTGGCGCCGATCCGGCGCGCCATGGGCCGCATCCGCCTAGGCGTGGAAGAAGCGCAGGAGGAACGGCGTGGACCCGCCTTCGCCCCGGCCGGGCAGAGCACCCAGATGATCGTCGGCGCCGACGCCACCGACGACCGCACCATCCTCGGCACCGCCCAATCGCTCTACAGCGCCTACCGGCTCAAGCGCGTCTACTACTCCGCCTTCAGCCCTATCCCCAGCGCCCCCGGCGGGCTGCCGGCCGAGCCGCCACCGCTCATGCGCGAACACCGCCTGTACCAGGCCGACTTCCTCCTGCGCGGCTACGGCTTCCGCGTCGAGGAGCTGATCAGCAGCCCAGGCAACCTGCCACTGGACATCGACCCCAAGCTGGCCTGGGCGCTGGCCAACCGCGAGCAGTTCCCACTCGACCTCAACCGCGCCGAGCCGGCGATGATCGCCCGCGTGCCCGGCATCGGCGTGCTCAGCGCCCGTCGCCTGGCGGACCTGCGCCGCGAGCGGCGCATCCGCTACCAGGACGTGGTGCGCCTGCGCTGTGCCATGGACAAGGCCCGGCCGTTCATCATCACCCAGGACTACAGGCCCCGGCTGGCCGACCTCGAATCCACCGCCCTGCGCCGCCAGCTCGGCGACGCCCCGGCACAGATGGCGCTCTGGTGATGCACCGGCCCCGCTTCGACGGCAGCTTCGAAGGCTGGCGCAGCGAAGCCCGGCGCCTGCTGCAGGCCGGGATCGCCCCGCACCAGGTGGACTGGACGCCGGATGCCGGCCTGTTCGACAGCCTCGACCCCGCCCCGGCGGACGCCCCAGGCGGCACGGTGCGCATTCCTCGCGAACTGCCGGAATTGCTGGCCCAGGCCGCACGCTTCCGCCAGCAGGACCGCTGGGGCCTGCTCTACCGGGTGCTCTGGCGGGCTGCCCGGGGTGACCGCAGCGCCATGCTGCCGGGCGACCGCGACGGCGCCGAGCTGCACCGGCGGCTCAAGGCCGTGCGGCGGGAAGCCCACCACCTCCACGCCTTCCTGCGCTTCCGCCCGGGCCAGGCCCAACGCGGCGAGCCGGACTACCTGGCCTGGATCGAACCGGCACACGAGGTGCTCGACCTCGCCGCCGAACACTTCGTCCCGCGCATGGGGCGGCACAGCTGGCTGATCGCCACGCCCGACGGCGTGGCCTGCTTCAACGGCGAGCGCCTGGCCTACCTGCCCCCGGGGCCACCCGGCCTGCAGGCCGCCATCGAGGAGCGCGACGACCCGGATCAATCGCTGTGGCAGGCCTACTACCGCAGCACCTTCAACCCGGCCCGGCTCAACCCGAAGGTGATGCGCGGCCACATGCCCGCACGCTTCTGGCGCCACCTGCCGGAAGGGCCGCTGATCCCCGCCCTGGTCAGCGCGGCCCGCACCGGCCAGCAGCGCCTGGCCCAGGCCCCGGCGGTCGGCGCCCAGGACGGCAAGACAGTGCTGATCAGCCCGCTGAAAGCCCAGCCGGTGCGCGAGGCCACCTCGGCCCTGGAGCGTTGCCAGGCCTGCCCGCGCTGGCACGCCGCGACCTGCGCCGTGGCCGGGCAAGGTCTGGAAACCGCCGATGTGATGGTGCTCGGCAGCCAGCCTTCCGATCAGGACGACCTGAGCGGGCAGCCCTTCAGCGACCCCGCCGGCATCCGCCTGCGCGAAGCCCTGGCCAGCGCCGGGCTGGCCCGCGAACGCCTGTACTTCACCCACGCCGTGAAGCACTTCGCCTGGCACAGCCAGGGGCTGCGCAGCGAGCGCGAGGCGCTGCCGGTGACGGAAGCCGAACTGACGGCCTGTGCCCCCTGGCTGGAGGCGGAGCTGCAGCAGCTCCGGCCACGACTGGTGATCGCCCTGGGCGACGGCGCCCGTGCGGCCCTGCGCGGTTTCATTCCACCGCACCTGGCGGAACACGGTGGCGAGGTGCTGGAAACGATCCAGGCGCCTTTCGGCGCCTGGATCGTGATTCCCTGGCCTGCGGGGAACGACACACTGGAGGCCTTGGCGCGCCGGGCGGCGCAGTGGCTGGCGCCACTCAGCGGAAGCGGCGGCCCGGATCGTCTTCCGAGACTTCCAGGGACAGCCCGCCACTGATGCTGGTCAGGTGTTCGCCGTCGGTCTCGGAACCGAGCTTGATCATCAGGCGCAGGTCGTTCGCCGAGTCGGCGTAGAGCAGGGCGTCTTCGTAGGTGATCTCGCCCTGGGAGTAGAGGTTGTACAGCGCCTGGTCGAAGGTCTGCATACCCTGCTCGGTGGAGCGTTTCATCAGCGGCTTGAGCTCGTGGACCTCGCCCTTGCGGATCAGGTCGGCCACCAGCGGGGTGTTGATCAGCACCTCGATCACCGCGCGGCGCCCCTTGCCATCCGGGGTCGGCACCAGTTGCTGGGCGACGATGGCCTTGAGGTTGAGGGACAGGTCCATCCACACCTGCTGCTGACGGTCGGCAGGGAAGAAGTTGATGATCCGGTCCAGCGCCTGGTTGGCGTTGTTGGCGTGCAGGGTGGCCAGGCACAGGTGGCCGGTTTCGGCGAAGGCCACGGCGTGGTCCATGGTCTCGCGGGTCCGCACCTCGCCGATGAGGATCACGTCCGGCGCCTGGCGCAGGGTGTTCTTCAGGGCCACCTCGAAGGATTCGGTGTCGATCCCCACTTCACGCTGGGTGACGATGCAGCCCTGGTGCTGGTGGATGTACTCGATGGGGTCTTCGATGGAGATGATGTGGCCGGAACTGTTCTTGTTGCGGTAGCCGATCATCGCCGCCAGCGACGTGGACTTGCCGGTGCCGGTGGCGCCGACGAAGAGCACCAGGCCGCGCTTGGTCATGGCCAGCTTCTTCAGCACCTCGGGCAGCTTGAGCTGCTCCAGGGTGGGAATGTTGGTCTCGATGCGGCGCAGCACCATGCCCACCAGGTTGCGCTGGTAGAAGGCGCTGACGCGGAAACGGCCGATGCCCCGGGCGCTGATGGCGAAGTTGCACTCGTGGTTCTCGGCGAAGTCGCGGCGCTGCTGCTCGTTCATCACCCCCAGCACGGTTTCCCGGGTCTGCTCCGGCGACATGGGGTTCTTGGTGACCGGCATGACCTTGCCGTTGACCTTCATCGACGGCGGCACACCGGCCGTGATGAACAGGTCCGAACCGCCCTTCTCGACCATCAGGCGCAACAGTTTCTCGAATTCCATGGTCTTTCTCGCAATGTGGATGGCCGACCTGTTCGCTCGCGTACAGGCCAGTTCGGGCAGCCGCCCCGTTCAAGCAGACAGGGCGCCTGCCGGGGCGCCCTGTCGGGTCTAGAAGTTTTCCGGCGTCTTGGCCTTTTCGCGCGCGCTTTCGCGGCTGACCAGGCCCTTGGCCACCAGGCCCTTCAGGCAGCTGTCCAGGGTCTGCATGCCCAGGGCGCCGCCGGTCTGGATGGCGGAATACATCTGCGCCACCTTGTCCTCGCGGATCAGGTTACGGATGGCGGGGGTGCCGATCATGATCTCGTGGGCCGCCACCCGGCCGCCGCCGATCTTCTTCAGCAGGGTCTGGGAAATGACCGCCTGCAGGGATTCGGAGAGCATGGAACGCACCATCGCCTTCTCCTCGGCCGGGAACACATCGACCACCCGGTCGATGGTCTTGGCGGCGGAGGTGGTGTGCAGGGTGCCGAACACCAGGTGCCCGGTTTCCGCGGCGGTCAGCGCCAGGCGGATGGTCTCCAGGTCGCGCATCTCGCCCACCAGGATGATGTCCGGGTCTTCCCGCAGGGCCGAGCGCAGCGCCTCGTTGAAGCCGAGGGTGTCGCGGTGCACCTCACGCTGGTTGATCAGGCACTTCTTCGACTCGTGGACGAATTCGATCGGGTCTTCCACGGTCAGGATGTGGTGGTACTTGGTGCCGTTGAGGTAGTCGAGCATCGCCGCCAGGGTGGTGGACTTGCCCGAACCGGTGGGGCCGGTGACCAGCACCAGGCCGCGCGGCACGTCGGAGATCTTCTTGAAGATCTCGCCCATGCCCAGGTCCTCCATGGACAGCACCTTGGAGGGAATGGTCCGGAACACGGCGCCGGCGCCGCGGTTCTGGTTGAAGGCGTTGACCCGGAAGCGGGCCACGCCGGGCACCTCGAACGAGAAGTCGGTTTCGAGGAATTCCTCGTAATCCTTGCGCTGCTTGTCGTTCATGATGTCGTAGATCAGCGCGTGCACCTGCTTGTGGTCCAGGGGGGGCAGGTTGATACGGCGAACATCGCCGTCGACGCGGATCATGGGCGGCAGCCCGGCCGAGAGATGCAGGTCCGAAGCGCCCTGCTTGGCGCTGAACGCAAGCAGCTCAGTAATATCCATGGGACTCCCCAATTCCAAGCGGTTAGAATGCCGCAGACCCACTCAGGCCGGGCTGTAGAGCGCAGGTAATGTCCACGATAGCAAAGAATATTGCAAAGGTTCGCGCGCGTATCCGTGAGGCGGCGCAAGCCTCTGAAAGGGATTCATCCACCATCGGCCTGCTGGCCGTGAGCAAGACCAAACCCGCCGACGCCATTCGCGAGGCCCACGCCGAGGGCGTGGCCGATTTCGGCGAGAACTACCTCCAGGAAGCGCTGGCCAAGCAGGCCGAACTCACCGACCTGCCGCTGACCTGGCATTTCATCGGCCCGATCCAGTCGAACAAGACCAAGCCCATCGCCGAGCACTTCCACTGGGTGCACTCGGTGGACCGGCTGAAGATCGCCGAGCGCCTTTCCGCCCAGCGCCCCACCCACCTGGCGCCGCTGAACATCTGCCTGCAGGTCAACGTCAGCGGCGAGGCCAGCAAGTCGGGCTGCGCACCGGAAGACCTCCCGGCCCTGGCCAAGGCCGTGGCCGGCCTGCCGAACCTGCGCCTGCGCGGGCTGATGGCGATTCCCGAACCCACCGACGACGTCGCAGCCCAGCACGCTGCCTTCGCCCGCCTGCGCCAGCTGATGACCGACCTGGACCTCGCCCTCGACACCCTGTCCATGGGCATGAGCCACGACCTCGAAGCGGCGATCGCCGAAGGCGCCACCTGGGTGCGCATCGGCACCGCCCTGTTCGGCGCCCGCGACTACGGGCAGCCGGCCCCCTAATAAGGAAGGAACACGACATGAGCACTCCCCGCATTGCATTCATCGGCGCCGGCAACATGGCTGCCAGCCTGATCGGTGGCCTGCGCGCCCAGGGCGTTCCGGCCGACCACATCCGCGCCAGCGACCCCGGCGCCGAGCAGCGCGCCCGCATCGCCGCCGAGCACGGCATCGAAGTGGTCGAGAGCAACGCCGACGCCGTGCGCGGCGCCGATGTGGTGGTCCTGGCCACCAAGCCCCAGGTCATGAAGGCCGTGTGCGAAGCGCTGGCCCCGAGCCTGTCCGCTGGCCAGCTGATCGTGTCCATCGCTGCCGGCATCCCCTGCGCCAGCCTGGCCCGCTGGCTGGGCGTCGACTCCATCGTGCGCTGCATGCCCAACACCCCGGCCCTGCTGGGCGAAGGCGCCAGCGGCCTGTACGCCACCGCCGCCGTCAGCGACGAGCAACGCCGCCAGGCCGAGCAGCTGCTGCAAGCCGTGGGCATCGCCCTGTGGCTCGACGAGGAGAAGCAGATCGACGCCGTCACCGCCGTCTCCGGCAGCGGCCCGGCCTACTTCTTCCTGCTGATGGAAGCCATGACCGCCGCCGGCGAGAAGCTGGGCCTGAGCCCCGAAGTGGCCGCCCGGCTGACCCTGCAGACCGCCCTGGGCGCCGCACGCATGGCCGTGGGCAGCGATGTCGGCCCGGCCGAGCTGCGCCGCCGCGTCACCTCCCCCAACGGCACCACCGAGGCGGCCATCAAATCCTTCCAGGGCAATGGCTTCGAATCCCTGGTGGAGCAGGCTCTGGGCGCTGCCGACCGCCGTTCCGCCGAACTGGCCGACCAGCTCGGGCAATGAGCATGCCGCGCTCAGTCGCCTGGTCACTGGCGCCCCTGCTGCTCTCGCTGGGCCTGCCAGCGCTGGCGGACACCTGCGCCCTGCAACCCGACCTGGCCCAGGCCACCCGCACCGCCTTCGAGCAGGTCCAGGCCGGCCTTGACGGGCAGGACGAAGAGCTGCCCACCGACGTTTCCCCGGCCATCGCCACCGCCGTGGAAGCCCACAAGGACGCCATCACCCGCGCCCTGGATGCGCGCCTGGCGTGCAGCGGTGCCGACCTCGATGCCGACGCCCTGCAGCAGGAAATGGCCCGCGAGCTGATGCCCGCCCAGCCGGCGCCGGAAGGCGAGGAAACCTCGGTGAGCCCCTATGCCGTGGCGCGTCACGACGAGCCGGGGCTGCCGCCGATGGTGGTGGTCCAGGCCGTCACCTCCATCCCCTGCGGCGGCGACATCCTGCTGCTCGGCTATGCCCGGGAAGGCGACCGCTGGGTGCGCACCCTGGAATGGCGCAGCCCGCCGCTGAAGGAGCTCTCCGACGCCTACGGCGACTTCTACCAATACGTGCGCCTGGCCGGCGGGCAGTTCGTCATCGCCCACGGCACCCCCTGGTGCACCTCGCGCTGGAGCCGGCTGGCCGTGGATGTGGTGCAGCCGCGCAATGGCGAGACCGCCCAGCGCACCCTGCACCACCTGCAGCAGGGCTACGTGCGCGACGAAACCGAGCCACGCCTGAAGGCCCGGCCCGACGGCTTCGAGCTACGCGCCGAAGTGGGCAGCCTGGACGCCGACCGCATGACCCGCGCCGGCATCTACCGCTACCGCCTGGATGGCGACGCCCTGCAGCGCATCCAGCCGGCCGCCAGCAACGGCCGGGGCTTCGTCGACGAATGGCTGATGGTGGACGATGCGCTGGCCGGCGACTGGAGCGCCCCGGAACAGCGCCAGCAGAACCTGACCGCCCGCGAACAGCTCAAGGCGCAGCGCGCTGAGCCCGGCATCACCCTGCTCTACGGCCCGGTACGTGCCTGCAAGGACGCCGGCCGCTTCCAGGTGGAGATCCAGCTGTACGACAGCAAGAAGGACCTGCACGACCTGGCCTATGCCTACGCCACCATCCTCCAGCGACCCGACGGCTTCACCCTGATGACTCTCGGCGACCATGAGGACACGCGCTGTAACGGACCGGACCTGATGGCCGGGCAGTGACACCCTCCATGCGCACCGGGAATCCCGATAAAGTAGCCCGCATCGCCGGCATCCCCGCTGGCCGTGCGCCCACCTCCACAAGGAACGCCCAATGACCGGACTCGCCTCCGCCGCGATCTATGTGATCCAGACCCTTGGCAGCCTCTACCTGCTGGTCGTACTGCTGCGCTTCATCCTGCAGCTGGTACGGGCCGACTTCTACAACCCCCTCAGCCAGTTCGTGGTGCGGGCCACCAAGCCCCTGCTGAACCCGCTGCGCAAGGTCATCCCCGGCCTCGGCGGGCTCGACCTGGCCTCCCTGGTGCTGGCCGTGCTGCTGCAGTGGCTGCTGATGATCGTGGTGGTGCTGCTGATGGGCGCCAACCCCCTGGGCGCGCTGCCGCAGCTGCTGGTGTGGTCGGTGATCAGCATCACCTCGCTGTTCCTCAAGGTGTTCTTCTTCGCCATGATCATCAGCGTGATCCTCTCCTGGGTCTCCCCCGGCAGCTACAACCCCGGCGCCCAGCTGGTGAACCAGATCTGCGAGCCGCTGCTGGCCCCCTTCCGCAAGCTGCTGCCGAACCTGGGCGGGCTGGATATCTCGCCGATCTTCGCCTTCATCGCGCTGAACCTGCTGGATCGCTTCGTCATCGGCGGCCTGGCCGCCATGACCCAGATGCCGCCGCAGCTCAGCCCCTTCCTCTGATGAGCTGGTTCCGCTGGGACGGCGAGGACCTGATCCTCGCCTGCCACCTGCAGCCCAAGGCGAGCCGCGACGAGTTCGCCGGGCTGCACGGGGATCGCCTGAAGATCCGCCTCACCGCACCGCCCATCGAAGGCCGGGCCAATGCCCACCTGATGGCCTTCCTCGCCGACGCCTTCGGCGTCGCCAAGAGCCAGGTGAGCCTGGAAGGCGGCGAGCTTAACCGCCAGAAGCGCGTGCGCATCCGCACCCCGCGCACCCTGCCGGCGCTGCCCGGCCTGACCGCTCGGCAACCCTGACAGACCTTAAGGCGGGACTGTGAAGCCGCTCGATTGACGGCCAGCCGGGACGGCGGATAATTGCCGAACGCCCGCCCAGGCATCGGCCCGCTGTCGAGACGGCCGTACCATCGTTGTCGAGTTCCCCCCTTAGTTTCTGAACGCAGGACGCGTGAGCGGAAGGAGAGCCAGGATGAGCATGGAACGACTGAGTCAGCAGGTGGACGCCTACGTCGCCTGGAAGCGCGAGCTGATGCGGGAAATCACCCGCTACCGCAGCTGGCTGGAACACAGCCGCCTGAGCACCGCCGCCGTGCAGGACAAGCTCGAGCGCGCCCTGCGCCTGCTGCGCACCGACCACATCACCCTGGCCTTCGTCGGCGAGTTCTCCCGCGGCAAGACCGAGCTGATCAACAGCCTGTTCTTCTCCGAGTACGGCCAGCGCATGCTGCCGTCCCAGGCCGGGCGCACCACCATGTGCCCCACCGAGCTGTTCCACGACCCGCGCTCGGAACGTCCCTACATCCGCCTGCTGCCCATCGAGACCCGCACCGCCTCGGCCAGCGTCGCCCAGTTCAAGCGCATCCCCCGCCACTGGGTGAACATCCCCCTGGACACCAGCGACCCGGACAACATGGTCCAGGCCTTCACCCAGGTGGCCAAGACCAAGCCGATGCCCGTTGAGCAGGCCATCCAGCTCGGCTTCCACCCCGACACCCTGGAACCCGCCGGCCGTCCCGGCATGGTGCTGGTACCCGCCTGGCGCCATGCCATGGTCAACTTCGACCACCCGCTGCTGCGCCAGGGCCTGCGCATCCTCGACACCCCCGGCCTGAACGCCCTGGGTGCCGAACCCGAACTCACCCTGTCCATGCTGCCCGCCGCCCAGGCGGTGATATTCCTGCTGTCTGCCGACACCGGCGTGACCGCCAGCGACATGGACATCTGGCTGCAGCACATCCGCCAGCTGGACGACGACACCCAGACCAGCCTGTTCGCCGTGCTGAACAAGATCGACGTGCTCTGGGACGACCTGGCCGGCGAGACCTTCGTGCAGAACGCCATCCGCCAGATCCAGGACGCCACCGCCCGCCAGCTCGGCATCCGCCGCGAGGACGTGCTGCCGCTCTCGGCCAAGCAGGCCCTGCTGGCCAAGGTGCGCAAGGACGACGAACTGCTCGCCCGCAGCCAGATGGCCAACCTCGAGCACCTGCTCTGCGAGCGCATCGTCGCCCAGAAGGAACGCCTGCTGGAGACCCGCGTGGTCAACCAGGTCCTGGCGCTGCTGCAGAACAGCCAGCACGTGCTCAACCTGCGCCTGGAGAAGGTCCGCGAGCAGCAGGCGCTGCTCAGCACCCACCAGAACGACAACGGCCAGCTGCTGTTCGAGCTGACCGCCCGCACCAAGGAAGACCACGCCCGGCACCATCGCCGGCTGCTGGGCCTGAAGACCAACCAACGCCTGGTCAAGCGCCAGGGCGAGCTGCTGCGCGCTGCCGTGCGCCCCGAGCGCCTGGAGGAACACCTGGCGCGCGTGCGCCGCGACCTGACCGGCAGCTGGACCACCGTCGGCATCAACCAGGCCATCCTGCACTTCTTCCGTGCCGTGGAGACCGACCTGCACGCCCTCGACCACGAGGCCGACGCCGCCAACCGCATGGTCGCCGCGCTGTACCGCCGGCATAACGAGGAAAGCCCGCTGCAGGGCGTCGACGCGCCACAGTTCGACCTCACCCGCTACTACCGCGAACTGGGGCAACTGCGGCAGAAGGGCGATCAGTTCCGCCTGCACCTGAAGACCCTGCTCACCGAGCAGCGCCTGCTGACCCGGCGCTTCTTCTCCACCCTGGTGCAGGAAGTGATCGGCCTGCACCAGCGCCTGCGCCAGGAGGTCGCCCAATGGGCTGCCGAAGCGCTGATGCCGCTGATGCAGAACACCCTGGAGCACAAGCAGCTGCTGGAAACCCACATGCTGCGCCTCAAGGCCCTCGCCCAGGACACCCAGCAGGCCCGCCAGCGCGTGCTCCAGCTGACCCGCTACGTGGACGAACTGGAACGCCAGCTCAGCCAGGCCAACGACATGCTCCGCGCCCTGCGCCGCCCGGCGCCGATCCAGCGCCAGGGCAAGGTGGTCACCCTGCCGCGAGTGGCCCGCCAGCAGTGATCCAGCCCCCTCCCGGCACGCGCAGCCGCGCGCTTGCCGGGTGCTGCGGTGCTCTTTAGACTGGCGCCCTTCCTGAAAAAAGAGCAGCGGTTGCGATGCCCACCGTCATTCCCGAAGACTCCGTCGGCCTGGTGACGCCCCAGGTGCAGCGCTTCAGCGAACCGCTGTCGCTGGCCTGCGGCCGCACCCTCACCGACTACGAACTGGTCTACGAGACCTACGGCGAACTCAACGCCAGCCGCAGCAACGCGGTCCTCATCTGCCATGCGCTGTCCGGCCACCACCACGCCGCCGGCTACCACAGCATGGAAGACCGCAAGCCCGGCTGGTGGGACAGCTGCATCGGCCCCGGCAAGGCCATCGACACCCGCCGCTTCTTCGTCGTCAGCCTCAACAACCTCGGCGGCTGCAACGGTTCCACCGGCCCTTCCAGCCTCAACCCGGCCACCGGCAAGCCCTATGGCGCTGACTTCCCGGTGATGACGGTGGAGGACTGGGTGCACAGCCAGGCCCGCCTCGCCGACGCCCTGGGCATCGGCCAATGGGCCGCGGTGGTGGGCGGCAGCCTCGGTGGCATGCAGGCGCTGCAGTGGACCATCAGCTACCCGGACCGCGTCCGCCATTGCCTGGCCATCGCCTCGGCGCCCAAGCTGTCGGCCCAGAACATCGCCTTCAACGAGGTGGCCCGCCAGGCCATCCTCACCGACCCGGAATTCCACGGCGGGCACTTCCAGGAACAGGGCGTGATCCCCAAGCGCGGCCTGATGCTGGCGCGCATGGTCGGCCACATCACCTACCTCTCCGACGACGCCATGGGCGAGAAATTCGGCCGTGGCCTGAAGAGCGAGAAGCTCAACTACGACTTCCACAGCGTCGAGTTCCAGGTGGAAAGCTACCTGCGCTACCAGGGCGAGGAGTTCTCCGGGCGCTTCGACGCCAACACCTACCTGCTGATGACCAAGGCGCTGGACTACTTCGACCCCGCCGCCGCCCATGGCGGTGACCTGGCGCGCACCCTGTCGGCGTCCAAGGCGAACTTCCTGGTGATGTCCTTCACCACCGACTGGCGCTTCTCCCCGGCCCGCTCGCGGGAGATCGTCGACGCCCTGACCGCCGCGCGGAAGAACGTCAGCTACCTGGAAATCGACGCGCCCCAGGGCCACGACGCCTTCCTCATACCGATCCCGCGTTATCTGCAGGCCTTCAGCGGCTACATGAACCGCATCGCCCTCTGACTAGGAAGCCCTTCCGTGCGAGCCGACCTCGAAATCATCAAGGACTGGATCCCCGCCGGCAGCCGCGTGCTCGACCTGGGCTGCGGCGACGGCGACCTGCTGGCCTGGCTGCGTGACCACAAGGAGGTCACCGGCTACGGCCTGGAGATCGACCCGGACAACATCGCCCGCTGCCTGCAGAACGGCGTCAACGTCATCGAACAGGACCTGGACAAGGGCCTCGGCAACTTCGCCAGCAACAGCTTCGACGTGGTGGTCATGACCCAGGCCCTGCAGGCCGTGCACTACCCGGACAAGCTGCTGGAGGAAATGCTCCGCGTCGGCCGCGAGTGCATCATCACCTTCCCCAACTTCGGCCACTGGCGCTGCCGCTGGTACCTGGCGCGCAACGGGCGGATGCCGGTTTCCGACTTCCTGCCCTACACCTGGTACAACACGCCGAACATCCACTTCTGCACCTTCCACGACTTCGAGGCCCTCTGTCAGGACCTCAGGGTACGGGTGCTGGATCGCCTGGCCGTCGACCGCCTGCACAGGCACAATCTGCCGAGCCGCCTGTGGCCCAACCTGCTGGGCGAAATCGGCATCTATCGAGTCAGTGGCCCCGGCCTGCCTGAAAGCCGCATCGCGATCTGACCTGGAGGACCTCCACCATGCGTCGCCTCATCTTCTGCCTCTTCGCCCTCTGCCTGTCCCTGCCCGCCGTCGCGGAGCGCAAACAGACCTTCGGCGAGCTCGACGTGCACTACAGCGCCTTCAACTCCGGCTTCCTGCAGCCGGACATCGCCGCCGCAGCCGGCCTGGTGCGCAGCAAGACCCAGGGCGTGGTGAACATCGCCGTGCTCAAGGCCGGCAAGCCCAGCACCGCCCAGGTCAGCGGCCAGGTCAAGGACCTGCTCGGCAAGGTCACGCCCCTGGCCTTCCGCCAGGTCAGCGAAGGGGGCGCCATCTACTACCTGGCGCAGTTCCCCTTCACCCAGCGCGAAATGCTCAAGTTCACCCTCACGGTGCAGCAGGGCGACAGCGCCCCGCATACCTTCACCTTCGACCAGGAATTCTTCCCAGACGAATGATGCCCTTCAAGGAACTGGTGCTGGCCAGTCACAACGCCGGCAAGCTCAAGGAACTCCAGGCCATGCTGGGTGACAGCGTGCGCGTGCGCTCCATCGGCGAGTTCAGCGACATCGAACCCGAGGAAACCGGCCTGACCTTCGTCGAGAACGCCATCCTCAAGGCCCGCAACGCCGCGCGCGTCTCGGGCCTGCCGGCCCTGGCGGACGACTCTGGCCTGGCGGTGGACGTCCTCGGCGGTGCGCCGGGCATCTACTCCGCGCGCTACGCAGGTGGCCAGGGCGATGCCGCCAACAACGCCAAGCTGCTGGACGCCCTGAAGGACGTACCGGAAGCCGGCCGTGGTGCGCAGTTCATCTGCTCCCTGGCGCTGATGCGCCACGCCGACGATCCGTTGCCGATCCTCTGTGAGGGTCTCTGGCGCGGCAGCATCCTCTTCGAAGCACGCGGCGAGCACGGCTTCGGCTACGACCCGCTGTTCTGGGTCGCCGAATGCAACGCCTCCGCCGCCGAACTGGCCCCGGCGGACAAGAACCGCCTGAGCCACCGCGCCCGCGCCATGGCCCTGCTCAAGCAGCGGTTGGGGATATGAAGCCGGACGCCGGAAGCCCCGCGTCGCACGCCACACCCGACGCACCGGAGCACCTGCCCCAGGGCTTCCAGCTGCCGCCCCTGGCGGCCTACGTGCACATCCCCTGGTGCGTGCGCAAATGCCCGTACTGCGACTTCAACTCCCACGCCGCCGGCCCGGAGCTGCCTGAGACGGACTACGTCGACGCCGTGCTGGCGGACCTGGAACAGGACCTCGTCCACGTCCACGGCCGCCCGCTGACCTCGATCTTCTTCGGCGGCGGCACCCCCAGCCTGTTCAGCGCCGCGGCCCTGGGCCGGCTGCTGGAAGGCATCGAGCGCCGGGTGCCCTTCGCCCCTGACATCGAGATCACCCTGGAAGCCAACCCGGGCACCTTCGAGCAAGCCAAGTTCTCCGCCTACCGCCAGCTCGGCATCAACCGCCTGTCCATCGGCGTGCAGAGCTTTCAGGGCGACAAGCTCAAGGCCCTGGGACGCATCCACGACGGCAGCGAGGCGATCCGCGCCGCCGACATGGCGCGCAACGCCGGCTTCGACAACTTCAACCTGGACCTGATGCACGGCCTGCCGGACCAGAGCCTGGAGGACGCGCTGTACGACCTGCGCACCGCCATCGCCGAGGGGCCGACCCACCTCTCCTGGTACCAGCTGACCATGGAGCCGAACACGGTGTTCTGGTCCCAGCCGCCCCAGTTGCCGGAAGACGACCTGCTGTGGGACATCCAGGAAGCCGGCCAGGCCCTCCTGGCCGAGGCCGGCTACGCCCAGTACGAGGTGTCCGCCTACGCCCGCGCCGGGCGCCAGGCCCGGCACAACCTCAACTACTGGACCTTCGGCGACTTCCTCGGCATCGGCGCCGGCGCCCACGCCAAGCTGAGCAGCCCCGAGGGCCGCATCCAGCGCACCTGGAAGACCCGCCTGCCCAAGGACTACCTCGACCCGGCCAAGGCCTTCCAGGCCGGCGCACGGGAGCTGGACGCCGACGAGCTGCCGTTCGAGTTCCTGATGAACGCCCTGCGCCTCACCGACGGCGTCCCCGCCGGGCTCTACCCCCAGCGCACCGGGCTGTCCCTGGCCGACCTGGCAGCTTCACGCCGCGAGGCCGAGGCCCAGGGCCTGCTCCAGGCCGACCCCGCGCGCCTGGCGGCCACGCCCAAGGGCCAGCTGTTTCTCAACGACCTGCTGCAACGCTTCCTGCCCTGAGGGCTAAGGACGATCGATGGACCTGATCCTGGACCTGGTAGCCACCCTCTCGCGCTGGAGCCGTGGCCACCTCTACGACATCTCCCTGGCCATCATGGCCACCCTGCTGGTGCTGCTCGGCCCGGGCATCAACGCCTGGATCCAGCAGCGCATCGGCGGGCTCAACTTCCTCTTCCGCACCCTGCTGTTCGTCACCCTGTGCGCGCTGGGCTACGGGCTGGCGATGATCTTCCTCACGCCCTGGCTGGCCAAGGGCCTGGGCTACTTCAACAACTACACCCTGGCCCCCGTGCTGCTCCTGGTGTTCTTCCTGATCGGCGTCCTGGCTGATCGGAGCTGAGTCCGTACCCTGCCTGCCAGGCAGGGTGCCCCCCTCTCAAAGCACCGACCGAAGTCGACAGCCCTTCTCCCCGGGAATCAGCGGCAATAAAAAACCGCCCCGAAGGGCGGTTGGAGCGTGGCCAGGCAGGCCGGAATATCAGTTGCCTTCGCGGCGCAGGGCCTGGGGCGTGAAGTCACGCGGGCCGAGGGGCGCCTTGAAGTCGTACATCGGTTCGTTGTTGTCCAGGCCATCGGCGAAATAGCGCGAGCCGGCGAAGTCGTAGATGGTCTCCAGGGTGCTGCCGAACATGGGGACATCGTAGTAGCTGATCGGGTGACTTTCCTGCAGGCCGGTCAGTTTTCCGTCCTTGTCGTACAGGTCCACCGCGAGGATCTGCCAGCTGTCCTCATCGATGTAGAAGCGGCGCTTGGCGTAGGGGTGGGTGAAGCCCTTGCGCAGCGAGGCTTCGACGATCCAGACGCGGTGCAGCTCGTACCGCAGCAGGTCCGGGTTGACGAACTTGGTCTTGAGGATCTGATCGTAGGGGATTCCCTTCTGGTGCACGGCGTAGCTGTTGTACGGCACGAGCATTTCCTGCTTGCCCACCAGCGTCCAGTCGTAGCGCTCCGGTGCACCGTTGTAGGAGTCGACCACGTCGGCGGTGGCCATGCCGTTGGTGTCCGGCTGCAGGGTGTCGTAGGCAAGCATCGGCAGGCGGCGGACGCGACGCTCGCCCCGATTGAAGCGCCAGGCCTTGCGGATGGACAGCACCTGGTCGAGGGTTTCCTGCACCACCAGCGCCGAGCCCGCGAGCTTGGCCGGGGCCACCACCGCGTACTTGTAATAGAAGATGGTGTTTTCCAGGTCCTTCGGGGTCACGCCGTCGCGGCCGTAGACGAAGTAGATGTTGCGATCCAGCTTCAGCAGGTTGTAGCTGCCGTTGGCCAGCACCGCCGCCTGGTTGGTGACGAAATGGATCTGGTCACCGCGGTAGCGCAGGATGTGGTTCCAGATCACCTCCAGCCCGCTGGCCGGGATCGGGAACGGGATGCCCGCCGCCACGCCCTGCACGCCGTTGCCGCCGGCGATCAGCTCGCCATTGAGGGCATTGAGGCGGGTCGCGTCGTAGATGCGCTGGGGGGCGGCTGCGCTGCGGTGGGTCGGGAAGACCCGGATGGAATAGTCGGGGTAGGTTTCCACCAGCGCCTTCAGGCCGGCAGGCAGGTGCGCGGCGTACTGGCTGGCATTGCGGGCCGTGATCACGTACTTGGGCGATTCGCCGGCGTAGGGATCGGGGTGGTGCATGCCCGGCTGGTAGCTGGCGGGCGGGGTGGACAGGCCGCCGTCCCAGGCGGGAATGGAACCCTCGGCGTTGCCGGCGCGCTGGCCGCCCAGCGGCGTCAGCTCCCCTCCCAAACGCGCGGCCTGGTCGGCGTCGACCTTGGCCTGGGCCTGCAGGGCGCAGGACGCCAGCAGCAGAATTGCTAACTTTCTCAACACAGCCTTCTCCTCGCGGCGCTCATGGGTGGCGTCGCTCTTGTTCTTGTGCCACCGCCGGCGGGGCGGGGCCTGTTCAGTGTCGGATCAGGTGAGGGGTGCCGTCCTGGCGGCCGGGTGGTCCCGGTCTGTGTATGGGGTCGTTCCTGAATGCCCCGTGCTGCCAGGGCACGGGGCGGGTACTGCGGTGGATCAGTCGATGCGCTGGAACTTCAGGTCCCAGACACCGTGGCCGAGGCGCTCGCCACGGCGTTCGAACTTGGTCACCGGGCGCTCTTCGGGGCGCGGCACGTAGCGGCCGTCCTCGGCGAGGTTGCGGTAGCCCGGGGCGGCGTTCATCACCTCGAGCATGTGCTCGGCGTAGTGTTCCCAGTCGGTGGCCATGTGCAGCACGCCGCCGACCTTGAGCTTGCTGCGCACCAGTTCGGCGAAGCTGGGCTGGACGATACGGCGCTTGTGATGGCGGGCCTTGTGCCACGGGTCCGGGAAGAACAGCAGGACGCGGTCGAGGCTGGCGTCGGCGACGCAGTCCCGCAGGACTTCGAGGGCATCGCAGGTGTAGACGCGGATGTTGTCGAGGTTCTGGGTCAGCATGCCGTTGAGCAGCGCGCCGACGCCGGGTCGGTGCACCTCGACGCCGATGAAGTCCTCGTCCCGCGAGGCAGCGGCCATTTCCAGGGTCGAGTGCCCCATGCCGAAGCCGATCTCGAAGGTGCGCGGTGCACGGCGTCCGAACACCGCGTCGAAGTCCTGCAGGCCGTCGGCCAGCTCCAGGCCGAAGCGCGGCAGGCCCTGGTCGAGCCCGCGCTGCTGGCCGTCGGTCATGCGGCCGGCGCGCATCACGAAGCTCTTGATGGTGCGGTGGCGTACTTCGCCGTTCTCGTTCGGCGAATCCAGCTGTTCAGTCATGGAGGTTCTCAGCGAATCAGACCATCCAGCGGCGAGGAGGCGCTGGCGTAGAGCTTGCGGGGCATGCGGCCGGCCAGGTAGGCCAGGCGGCCGGCGACGATGGCGTGCTTCATGGCCTCGCCCATCATCACCGGGTCCTGGGCGTGGGCGATGGCGCTGTTCATCAGCACCGCGTCGCAGCCCATCTCCATGGCGATGGTGGCGTCGGAGGCGGTGCCGACACCGGCGTCGACCAGCACGGGCACCCGGGTCTCCTCGAGGATGATCCGCAGGTTGTAGGGGTTGCAGATGCCAAGGCCGGAGCCGATCAGGCCGGCCAGCGGCATGATGGCGATGCAGCCGATCTCGGCCAGCTGGCGGGCGACGATGGGGTCGTCGCTGGTGTACACCATCACGTCGAAGCCTTCCTTGACCAGCACTTCGGCGGCCTTGAGGGTCTCGATGACGTTGGGGAAGAGGGTCTTCTGGTCGGCCAGGACTTCCAGCTTCACCAGGTTGTGGCCATCCAGCAGCTCACGGGCCAGGCGGCAGGTGCGCACGGCCTCGATGGCGTCGTAGCAGCCAGCGGTGTTCGGCAGGATGGTGTAGCGGCTGGGCGGAATCACGTCGAGCAGGTTGGGCTCGCCGGGGTTCTGGCCGATGTTGGTGCGGCGCACCGCCACGGTGACGATCTCGGCGCCGGAGGCCTCGATGGCCAGACGGGTCTCGTCGAGGTCCTTGTACTTGCCGGTGCCGACCAGCAGGCGCGACTCATAGGTCCGACCTGCCAGGGTGAATGGCTTGTCGATCGGCTTCTGACTCATGTGGACTCCTTGCGGGCGGCTAGCCGCCTCCGATGGCGTGTACCACTTCCACCTGGTCGCCATCGCGCAGGACGGTGGCGGCATGCTGGCTGCGCGGCACGATGTCGAGGTTGAGCTCGACCGCGACACGGCGGCCAGCCAGGTCGAGTCGGACGATCAGGTCCGCGACGGTCAGGCCGTCGGGCAGTTCGTGGGATTCGCCGTTCAACTGGATGCGCATGACGGGACGGTCACAACATTGGGGGGCCCGCATTCTAGCCCCGAACCTTGGGGATGACCAAGGCTGAATGACGCCATTCGTCCTGCTTTTTGACGCCAGGGTCAGGCCTGCTTCAGCGCGCGGCGAGGCGCCAAGCAGCGAGCCCCAGGCACAGCCAGCCGGCCAGGAAGGACACGCCGCCGAAGGGGGTGATGATGCCCAGCTTGCCGATGCCGCTGAGGGTGAGCAGGTAGAGGCTGCCGGAGAACAGCAGGATGCCGAGGGCGAAGCAGCCGCCGGCCGCGTTCACCAGGCGCCCCGGTGCGTGGAGGCTGAGCAGGGCGACGCCGAACAGCGCCAGGGCGTGGATCAGCTGGTAGTGGGTGCCGGTCTGGAACACCGCCAGGTGCTCCGGGCTCAGCCGGGCCTTGAGGCCGTGGGCAGCGAAGGCGCCGAGGGCGACGCCGGTGAAGCCGGTGAAGGCGGCGAGCAGCAGGAACAACCGGGCCATTGGGCACTCCAGACAGGATGAGAGCGGCCGCTATAATGGCGCGCCAACCCGCCCAGGCCAAGCCACGCATGATCCGATCCCTGAGTCGTCGCCTGTTGAAGCTGCTGATCTGGTTCGCCGCCGGTTCCGTCCTGCTGGTGCTGCTGTTCCGCTGGGTGCCGCCGCCCGGCAGCATGATCATGGTGGAGCGCAAGGTGGAGTCGTGGTTCGATGGCGAACCCATCGACCTGCAGCGCACCTGGCGCCCCTGGAAGGAACTGCCCGACGACCTGAAGGTGGCGGTTATCGCCGCCGAGGATCAGAAGTTCGCCGAGCACTGGGGCTTCGACGTACCCGCCATCCGTGCCGCCCTGGCACACAACGAGCGCGGCGGCTCCCTGCGCGGGGCCAGCACCCTGAGTCAGCAGGTGGCCAAGAACCTGTTCCTCTGGTCCGGCCGCAGCTGGCTGCGCAAGGGGCTGGAAGCCTGGTTCACGGTGCTGATCGAGACGCTCTGGCCGAAGCAGCGCATCCTCGAGGTCTACCTCAACAGCGTGGAATGGGGTGACGGCGTGTTCGGCGCCGAGGCCGCCGCACGCCACCACTTCGGCATCGGCGCGCCCTACCTGTCACGGCGCCAGGCCAGCCTGCTGGCCGCCGTGCTGCCCAACCCCCGGGAATGGAATGCCGGGCGCCCGGGCAGCTATGTCGCCCGCCGCGCCGGCTGGATCCGCCAGCAGATGAGCCAGCTGGGGGGCAGCCAATACCTGGAGCAGCTCAAGCCGGCCGTGCCGTTCTGATCACTGCTTGAGGGTGGCGCGGGGCACCACGCGGATGCGGTGCACCTGGCCATCCACCACCTGGGCGGTCAGGCCTTCCACCGGGTAGACCCAGGCTTCTCCCACTCCCAACTGGAGCCGCAGGCGGGGCTGGCCGACGCTGGCCACCAGCCGCTCCGCGTCCGGCAGCTGCTGGGGGCGGACTTCCAGGGCCGACAAGCGGTGCTGCCCCAGTTGGTCGAGCATCTGCCGGCTGAGGGGCTGCTCGCCCTCCGGGGAGTGTCCGCCCAGGGCCTTGAGCAGACTCGTACGCTCGGCGTCGTCCAGGGCCAGTTCACCTTCCAGGTTGCAGGCATCCTCGCCTTCCCCTTCGCTGCGGAACAGCAGTTGCGGGCCTTCGCCGGCGTTGCGCAGCCAGAGCTCGCCGTGGGCCTGGCCGTCCAGCGCCGCCAGGGTCAGCGTGCCTTCGGCCATGGGTTCCAGCAGCGGCGATTGCCAGGCTTCCAGGCAGGCCAGGGGGGCGGCAGGCTCGCCACCCCGCTGCATCCACATCGCCAGGCCGAAGAACAACACGGCTACCAGCACAAACAGCACGCCGTGGGCGGGGCGCAGGGACGGCATCGCCATGGTCGATTTCTCCGGGCAGAAAAAAGCCGCCCGTTGGGGCGGCTTTCGATCATGCGACGGCTCAGGCCTGGATGAAGCCCTTGAGCTTGTTCATCGCGTTCTTCTCCAGCTGGCGAATACGCTCGGCGGAGACGTTGTACTTGGCGGCCAGGTCGTGCAGCGTGGCCTTCTCCTCGGCCAGCCAGCGCTGGTAGAGGATGTCGCGGCTGCGCTCGTCCAGGCCTTCCAGCGCTTCGTGCAGGTTGGCGGTGGAGCTGTCACTCCAATCCGCTTCCTCCAGCTGACGCGCCGGGTCGTAGCGGTGGTCTTCCAGGTAGTGCGCGGGGGACTGGTAGGCCGCGTCGTCGTCGGCATCCGCCGCCGGGTCGAAGGCCATGTCATGGCCGGTCAGCCGGCTTTCCATCTCGCGTACTTCATGGGGTTCCACGCCCAGGCTCTGGGCCACGGCATGGACTTCTTCGTTGTTCAGCCAGGACAGGCGCTTCTTCTGGCTGCGCAGGTTGAAGAACAGCTTGCGCTGCGCCTTGGTGGTGGCGACCTTGACGATGCGCCAGTTGCGCAGGATGAACTCGTGGATCTCGGCCTTGATCCAGTGCACCGCGAAGGACACCAGGCGCACACCCATCTCGGGGTTGAAGCGCTTCACGGCCTTCATCAGGCCGACGTTGCCTTCCTGGATCAGGTCGGCCTGGGCCAGGCCGTAACCGGAATAACTCTTGGCGATGTGTACAACGAAGCGCAGGTGCGCCAACACCATTTGCCGCGCCGCTTCCAGATCCTGTTGGTAGAAGAGGCGTTCGGCCAGTTCGCGCTCCTGTTCGACCGTCAGCAGCGGGATGCCGTTGACTGCATGCACGTAGGCATCCAGGTTCGCACCGGGGGCCAGGGCATAGACAGGTTGCAGGGAAGTGGTCATGCGAATCCTCCGATTCACTAAGCTCGCGCAGTGTAGCACTGGCCTTTATGACTGCAAGGGGGCGTAAAAGTTTCGTTACACCCCTCGTTTCCGCCCCGTCCCGGGGCGGTTCTGCTAGCGCGGCGCCAGCTCGCTGAGGTGGCGCGCCACCGCCAGCCAGGCGCCGATGTAGCCCAGCAGGATGGCGCCGAGCAACAGCGACAATCCGTCGCCCAGCGGCACGCCGGCGAGGGCGAAGTCACTGCCGTACAAACCAGCTAGGCGCACCACGGCGTCGTTCAGCCAGTCCAGTCCGTAGGCCAGCACCAGCCAGGCCAGCAGGCCGGCACCCACGCCATACAGCGCGCCCATATAAAGGAAGGGACGCCGCACGTAGCTGTCGGTTCCACCCACCAGTTTGATCACCTCGATCTCGATCCGGCGGTTCTCGATGTGCAGGCGGATGGTGTTGCCGATCACCAGCAACAGCGCCAGCACCAGCAGCACGGTGAGCCCGAAGATGAAACGCTCGCCCAGCTTGAGGATGGCGCTCAGGCGCTCGACCCACACCAGGTCGAGCTGGGCCTGCTGCACCCGTGGCAGCTCGGCCAGGCGCAGGCGCAGGGCTTCCAGGGTGGTCTTGTCGACTTCCTTGGGCGTCACCAGGATCACGCCGGGCAAGGGGTTCTCCGGCAGCTCCTTGAGTGCCTGGCCCAGCCCGGTCTGCTGCTGGAACTCTTCCAGCGCCTGCTCGCGGCTGATCCACTCGGCTTCGGCCACGTCGAGCATGCCGGCGATCTCGTCGCGCAGCTTGCGGCCGTCGGCTTCGCTGGCGTCCATCTGCAGGAACAGGGAAATCTGCGCCGCGCGCTGCCAGGAGCCGCCCAGGCGTTCGACGTTGTTGAGCAGCAGCGACAGCCCCATGGGCAGGCTCAGGGCAATGGCCATCACCAGGCTGGTGAAGAAGCTGCCGATGGGCTGCCGGCCCAGGCGGCGCAGGCTGTCCATCAGGCTAGCACGGTGGCTTTCCAGCCAGGCCGCCAGCAGGGTGCGGAAATCCGGGCCGTCATCACCGTCTTTCTGCGGCTCCTCGGGACGGGCCGTGGCGCCCACGCGCTCGGCGGGCTTGGGCGGCGGCATGCGGGATGCGCTCATCAGCCGGCCTCCCCGTCGCCGATCAGGCGGCCGCGTTGCAGGGTCAGCATGCGGTGGCGCATGCGGGCGATCAGTGCCAGGTCGTGGCTGGCGATCAGAACCGTGGTGCCCAAGCGGTTGATGTCCTCGAAAACGCCCATGATCTCGGCGGCCAGGCGCGGGTCCAGGTTGCCGGTGGGTTCATCCGCCAGCAGCAGGGCCGGGCGATGCACCACGGCGCGGGCGATGCCCACGCGCTGTTGCTGGCCGGTGGACAGGTCGGCCGGGAACAGCTCGGCCTTGTCCGACAGGGACACGCGCTCCAGGGCGATGCCCACGCGCTTGGCGATCTCCGGCTTGGACAGGCCGTGGATCTGCAGCGGCAGCGCCACGTTGTCGAACACGGTGCGGTCGAACAGCAGCTGGTGGTTCTGGAACACCACGCCGATCTGCCGGCGCAGGAAGGGGATCTGGGAGTTGGTGATGGTGGAGAGGTCCTGCCCGGCCAGCAGCAGCTTGCCGGTGGTGGGACGCTCCATGGCCAGCAGCAGCCGCAGCAGGGTGCTCTTGCCGGCGCCGGAGTGGCCGGTGACGAAGAGGAACTCGCCCCGGCGGACGCGGAAACTCAGTTCATGCAGGCCGACATGGCCATTGGGATAGCGCTTGCCGACCTGCTCGAAGCGGATCATGCGCGCTCCTGCTCGGCGAACAGGGCGCGGACGAAGGCCTCGGCCTCGAAGTCGCGCAGGTCGTCGATACCTTCACCCACGCCGATGTAGCGGATCGGCAGGGCGAACTGCTTGGCCAGGGCGAAGATCACGCCGCCCTTGGCGGTGCCGTCCAGCTTGGTCAGCGCCAGGCCCGACAGGCTCACCGCCTGGTGGAACTGCTTGGCCTGGTTGATGGCGTTCTGGCCGGTGCCGGCGTCCAGCACCAGCAGCACTTCGTGGGGAGCGGTCTCGTCCAGCTTGCCGATCACGCGGCGCACCTTCTTCAGCTCCTCCATGAGGTTGTCCTTGGTGTGCAGGCGCCCGGCGGTGTCGGCGATCAGCACATCCACACCACGGGCCTTGGCGGCCTGCACGGCGTCGAAGATCACCGAGGCGGAGTCGGCGCCGGTGTGCTGGGCGATCACGGCGATGTTGTTGCGTTCGCCCCATACCTGCAGCTGCTCGACGGCGGCGGCGCGGAAGGTGTCACCGGCGGCGAGCATGACCTTCTTGCCCTCCAGCTGCAGCTTCTTGGCCAGCTTGCCGATGGTGGTGGTCTTGCCGACGCCGTTCACGCCGACCACGAGGATCACGTAGGGGCGCTTGGCGCTGTCGATCACCAGCTTCTGCTCGACGGGCTTGAGCAGGCTGGCCAGTTCGTCCTGCAGCGCCTTGTACAGCGCATCGGCGTCGGCCAGCTGCTTGCGCGCGACCTTCTGGGTCAGGCTCTGGACGATGGAGGTGGTGGCCTCGACGCCGACGTCGGCGGTCAGCAGGCGGGTCTCGATCTCGTCCAGCAGGTCGTCATCGATGGCCTTGCGCCCGAGGAACAGGCTGGCCATGCCCTCGCCGATGCTGGCGCTGGTCTTCGACAGACCCTGCTTGAGGCGGGCGAAGAAGCCGGCGCGGGCCGGCTCGGCGGCCACCGGTGCAACCGCCTCGGGGACGGCCTCGACCACGGGCTGAGCCTCGGCAGCCGGAACGACCGCCGCCACCTCGGGCAGCGGCTCCACCGGCACGGCAACCGGCGCCGGCGAGGGCACCACGGCGGGGGCCTCTGCAACGGGCTGCTCGGCCTGGGCCACGACGGGCTCGACCGGCGCAACCGGTTCGACGGGTACCGTCGGCTCGGCGGGGGCGACCACTTCAGGTGCAGGTGCAGGTGCAGGTGCAGGTGCAGGTGCAGGTGCAGCAGGCTCGGGGACGATGGGCGCGGGCGCAACCGACTCGGGCTGAGCGGCGCTCACCGACTCGGACGCTGGAGCGGGCGTCGGAACCTCGGCGGCTTCGACGGCCGGTGCGGCCTCAGGGGTGGGCTCGGGCTGGGCCGGCGCCGCGTCCTGGGACTTGCGGCGGAACCAGCCGAACAGGGATTTTTTCTCGGCCGGCTCGGCCGGCGTCTTCTTGTCGTCGTTGGAACCAAACATGGGTAGCTTGCATCTCAAGGAGCGGCCGCTGCGGGCCTGGCCCGACAGCTTGGCCGCGCCGGAAAAGGATGGAGTATCCTAGCACCTCTTCGCCCGCAGGCGGTACGCCCCGCGGGCCCGTCGGACAGGTCCCCAGTATTGATGAAAGCGATCACCCGCCAGGCCACCGGCCTGCTGCTCGGCAGCCTGTTGCTGCCCATAGCGGCCTTCGCCGCCGAGACCCAACCCACCCATGAATACACCCTCGAAAACGGCCTGAAAGTCATCGTCAGAGAAGACCACAGGGCCCCCGTGGTGGTTTCACAACTTTGGTACAAGGTCGGCTCCAGCTACGAAACGCCCGGCCAGACCGGCCTCTCCCACGCCCTCGAACACATGATGTTCAAGGGCAGCAGCAAGCTCGGCCCCGGCGAGGCGTCCCTCGTCCTGCGCGACCTCGGCGCGGAGGAGAACGCCTTCACCAGCGACGACTACACCGCCTACTACCAGGTGCTGGCCAAGGACCGCCTCGGCGTGGCCTTCGAGCTGGAGGCCGACCGCATGGCCAGCCTCCGCCTGCCGCCCGAGGAGTTCCAGCGCGAGATCGAGGTGATCAAGGAAGAGCGTCGCCTGCGCACCGACGACCGCCCCGGCGCCAAGGCCTTCGAACGCTTCAAGGCCATGGCCTACCCGGCCAGCGGCTACCACACCCCCACCATCGGCTGGATGGCCGACCTCGAACGCATGAAGGTCGAGGAGCTGCGCCATTGGTATGAGGCCTGGTACGTGCCGAACAACGCCACCCTGGTGGTGGTTGGCGACGTCACCGGTGACGAGGTCAAGGCCCTGGCCCAGCGCTGGTTCGGCGCCATCCCCGCGCGCCCGGTGCCGCCGGCGAAGCAACCCCTGGAGCTACCCGCGCCCGGCGAGCGACGCCTCGTCGTGCACGTGAAGACCCAGCTGCCCAGCCTGCTGATGGCCTTCAACGTGCCCAGCCTCGCCACCGCCAAGGACGCCCGCCAGGTACATGCCCTGCGCCTGGCCTCGGCCCTGCTCGACGGCGGCTACAGCGCGCGCCTGCCCAGCCACCTGGAGCGCGGCGAAGAACTGGTGAGCGGCGCATCCGCCAGCTACGACGGCTACAGCCGGGGCGACAGCCTGTTCACCCTCAGCGCCACCCCCAACGCCCAGAAGGGCAAGACCCTGGAGCAGGCCGAAGCCGGCCTCTGGCGCGAGCTGGAGGCCCTCAAGCAGACGCCGCCCAGCGAGGACGAGCTCCAGCGCGTGCGCGCCCAGGTGATCGCCGGCCTGGTCTACGAGCGCGACTCCATCACCAGCCAGGCCTCCACCATCGGCCAGTTGGAGACCGTCGGCCTGTCCTGGCGCCTGATGGAGCAGGATCTCGCTGCCCTGGAAGCCGTCACCCCGGCGGATATCCAGGCCGCTGCCCGCACCTTCTTCACCCGCGACCGCCTCAGCGTCGCCCACGTACTGCCCGAGGAACCCCGCCATGAGTGAGCGCAACGGCCTGCGTTACGGCCTGCTCGGCCTGGCCCTGATCGCCCTGCTGGGCGTGCTCGTCCTGATCGTCAACCGCCCCGGGGAGGCCGTGGCCGCCACCGAGGCGAGCGACGCCCCCAAGCTGGCCTCCATCGCCGAACTCGATGGCAAGGCCCCGGCCAGCCGCAAGCTGGACATCCAGCAGTGGGAAACCGCCGAAGGCGCCCGGGTGCTGTTCGTCGCCGCCCCCGAGCTGCCGATGTTCGACCTGCGCCTGACCTTCGCCGCCGGCAGCAGCCAGGACGGTGACACCCCCGGCCTGGCCACCCTGACCAACGCCATGCTCAACGAAGGCGTGAAGGGCAAGGACGTCACCGCCATCGCCCAGGGCTTCGAAGGCCTGGGCGCGGACTTCAGCAACGGTGCCTACCGCGACATGGCCATCGCCGGCCTGCGCAGCCTCACCGACCCGGCCCAGCGCGAGCCGGCCCTGGAGCTGTTCACCCAGGTGGTGGGCGCGCCGACCTTCCCCGAGGACTCCCTGGCCCGCATCAAGAACCAGATGCTCGCCGGCTTCGAGTACCAGAAGCAGAACCCCGGCAAGCTCGCCGGCCTCGCCCTGTTCGAGAAGCTCTACGGCCAGCACCCCTACGCCCACCCCAGCGAAGGCGACGCGAAGAGCGTGCCGGGCATCACCGTCGCCCAGCTCAAGGCCTTCCACCAGAAGGGCTACGCCGCCGGCAACGTGGTGATCGCCCTGGTCGGCGACCTCTCCCGCGAGGAAGCCGAGGCCATCGCCAACCGCGTTTCCCAGGCGCTGCCCAAGGGCCCGCGCCTGGCCAGGACCGAGGCGCCCAAGGCGCCGGAGCCCGGCACCACCCACATCGAGTTCCCCTCGGCGCAGACCCACCTGCTGCTGGCCCAGCTCGGCATCGACCGCGCCGAACCGGACTACGCCGCGCTCTACCTGGGCAACCAGATCCTCGGTGGCGGTGGCTTCGGCACCCGCCTGATGGAGGAAGTGCGGGAGAAGCGCGGCCTCACCTACGGCGTCAGCTCCGGCTTCACCGCCATGCAGGTGCAGGGCCCGTTCATGATCGGCCTGCAGACCCGCGCCGAACTCAGCGACGGCACCCTCAAGCTGGTCAAGGACATCGTCCGCGACTACCTGGCCCAGGGCCCGACCCAGAAGGAACTGGACGACGCCAAGCGCGAACTGGCCGGCAGCTTCCCGCTGTCCACCGCCAGCAACGCCGACATCGTCGGCCAACTGGGCGCCATCGGCTTCTACGGCCTGCCACTGACCTACCTGGAGGACTTCATGAAGCAGGTCCAAGGCCTCAGCGTCGACCAGGTGAAAGCGGCCATGGCCCGCCACCTCGACCCGGACCGCTTCATCATCGTCACCGCCGGCCCCACGGTTCCCCAGAAGGAACTGCCGGCACCGACCGAGAAGCGCTTCAAACCCAGCTTTGGCATCCCGGAGCACTGATGGCCACACGTACCCCGAAGAAGCCCTCGGCCCATGGCGGCCAGGGCCAGCTGCGCATCATCGGCGGCGAGTGGCGTTCGCGCCGCTTCGCCTTCCCCGACGGTCCCGGCCTGCGCCCGACGCCTGACCGCGTCCGCGAAACGCTGTTCAACTGGCTCGCCCCCTATATAGAGGGCGCGCGGGTGCTGGACCCCTTCACCGGCAGCGGCGCGCTCTACCTGGAGGCACTCTCTCGTGGCGCCCGCGAAGCCCTGGCGCTGGACCTCAACCCCGACTCGGTGGCCGCCCTGCGCGGCACCCTGGACACCCTGCGCTGCGGCACCGGCCAACTGCTGCAGGCCGACGCCCTGCGCTACCTGGCCAACCAGGCCGCGACGCCCTACGACCTGGTGTTCCTCGACCCGCCGTTCAATCTCGGCCTGCTGCAACCGGTGTGCACGTTGCTGGAGGAGCGTGGCTGGCTGGCCAACGACGCCTGGGTCTACACCGAAAGCGAAGCCGCACCTTCCTCCCTCGGCCTGCCCGGCAACTGGCGGCTGCACCGGGAGAAGAAGACCGGCAACGTCCACTACGCCCTCTGGCACCGCACCGCGTGAACGACTTCCGCCCCGCCTGGTGGCTGCCCGGCCCGCACCTGCAGACGCTGTGGTCGCCCTTCTTTCGCAACCCGCCCCGGCTGGAACGCCAGCGCGAGCGCCTGTGGCTGGAGGACGGCGACTTCATCGACCTGGACTGGTACGGCCCCCATGACGCCCATGCCCCACTGGTGCTGGTGCTCCACGGGCTGACCGGCTCGTCCAGCTCGCTCTACGTGCTCGGCCTGCAGCAGCGCCTGGCGGAGCAGGGCTGGGCCAGCGTGGCGATCAACTGGCGCGGCTGCTCCGGCGAGCCCAATCTGCTGCCCCGGGGCTACCACTCCGGCGCCAGCGAAGACCTGGCCGCCACCGTGGAACACCTGCGCCGCACCCGCCCCCTGGCGCCGCTCCACGCGGTGGGCTACTCCCTGGGCGGCAACGTGCTGCTGAAGTACCTGGGGGAGTCCAGCGACGCATGCCCACTGCAGGGCGCTGTGGCGGTGTCGGTGCCGTTCCGCCTGGACCAGTGCGCCGACCGCATCGGCCTGGGTTTCTCCAGGGTCTACCAGCGGCACTTCATGCGCGAGATGGTCGCCTACGTGCGCGACAAGCAGCGCCTGTTCGCCCACCAGGGTATGGCCGACCGCCTGTCGGTGCTGGAGCAACTCGGCCCGCTGGACGGCCTGCGCACCTTCTGGGACTTCGACGGGCGCATCACCGCGCCGCTGCACGGCTACGCCGATGCCGACGACTACTACCGGCGCGCCTCCAGCCGCTTTTTCCTCGGTGCCATCCGCGTGCCGACGCTGCTGATCCAGTCGGCGGACGACCCCTTCGTGTTCCGCCACAGCGTGCCGGAGGCCCACGAGCTGTCCGCCAGCACCCGGCTGGAGCTGCACGACAAGGGGGGTCACGTGGGCTTCATCGGCGGCTCGCCGCGCCAGCCCGACTACTACCTGGAACGGCGCATCCCCGCCTGGCTGGCCGCGCTGCCGCGCTGACAGGCCTGCGCCTGGCCAACGTCAGCCCAGCGGCGGCACCACCTGCTCCAGCGGCACGAACAACCGGGCCTGGAGTGCCGCAACGGCCTCCCGGCAGCCCTCGGTGACGTAGCCAGCCTCCAGCGCCAGCACCTGGTAGATGCCGCGCATCAGCAGGCGCTGGTCCAGGTCGCCCGGGGCGCTGCGGGTGGTGCACAGGAAGCGCACCCAGGAGGTCATGATGATCCAGCTGTTCAGCGCCAGCGCCTCGATCTGCGCCGCATCCATGCGCAGGATCCCCACCTCGACGAAGCCCCGGTAGATCGCCTGGGCATGCCCCAGGCAGCGCTGGGCGAACACCCGGTAGCGCGCTGCCAGCTCGTCATCGGACTCCAGCAGGTGCTCCAGGTCGCGGTGCAGGAAGCGGTAGTGCCACATGGCCGCCAGCAGCGCCTCCAGGTAGAAGGTCTTGTCGTCCATGTTCAGCGGCCGGTCCTGGGGCAGGCGCAGGAAGGTGTCCACCCGCGCCTCGTACTCGGCGAACAGCTCCGCGATGATCATCTGCTTGTTGCGGAAGTGGTAGTACAGGTTGCCCGGTGACATCCCCAGGTGCGCGGCGATGTGGTTGGTGGTGACCGTCCGCTCGCCCTGGGCGTTGAACAGCTCCAGGCTGCTCTGCACGATGCGTTCGCGGGTCTTGATGCGTGGGGCCATGGGCGGGTCGGTCTCACAGGCGCCAAAAAGGTGGCCGAGGGTAACAAAACTACCCAGAGGCCGTGAATCGGCGCCCCGGGGGCGGGCAGCCCAACTTTTCGTTTGGTAGGCAAGGGTCGGCCGGCCGCGTCATGCTATTTGACACTCTAGAGCAATTACTCTAGAAATCGGCATGTCTAACAATAACGAAGAGGTGCCGCCATGGTCGCCGATGTCGCCTACCTGCAGCAGACCCAGCAGCAGATCAGCCAGCTGGAAGAACTGTTCGCCCGCCAACGTGCCGCCTATGGCAACCACCCGATGCCCAGCGCCGAGCAGCGCATGCAGTGGCTGCAGTCACTGCGCGACCTGATCTTCAACGAGCAGGACGCCCTGATCCGCGCCGTCAGCCAGGATTTCAGCAACCGCTCGGCGGACGAGACCCTGCTGGCCGAGATCATGCCCAGCCTGCACGGCATCCACTACGCCCGCCGCCGCATCCGCCGCTGGATGAAGCCCTCCCGCCGCGCCGTCGGCCTGGCCTTCCAGCCCGCCTCCGCCAAGGTGGTCTACCAGCCCCTGGGCGTGGTCGGCGTGATCGTGCCGTGGAACTACCCGCTGTTCCTCGCAATCGGCCCGCTGGTGGGGGCGCTGGCCGCCGGCAACCGGGTGATGATCAAGATGAGCGAATCCACCCCGGCCACCTCCCAGCTGTTCAAGGAGCTGATGGCGCGCATCTTCCCCGAGGACCAGGTCGCCGTGGTGCTGGGCGAGGCCGACGTGGGCGTCGCCTTCTCCAAGCTGCCCTTCGACCACCTGCTGTTCACCGGTGCCACCAGCATCGGCCGCCACGTGATGCGCGCCGCCGCCGAGAACCTCACCCCGGTGACCCTGGAGCTGGGCGGCAAGTCGCCGGCCATCGTTTCCGCCGGCGTCCCCCTGGCGGACGCCGCCGAACGCATCGCCTTCGGCAAGACCATGAACGCCGGCCAGACCTGCGTCGCCCCCGACTACGTGCTGGTCCCGCGGGAGCGCGTGCAGGGCTTCATCGACGCCTACCGCGAGGCGGTCAACCGCTTCTACCCGAAGCTGGCGGACAACCCCGACTACACCGCCATCATCAACGAGCGCCAGCTGCAGCGCCTGAAAGGCTACCTGCAGGACGCCGAAGCCAAGGGCGCGCGGCTCATCCCGCTGTTCCCCGGCGACCAAGCCCGCCGCCTGGCCCACACCCTGGTGCTGGACGTGAACGACGACATGAAGCTGATGCAGGACGAGATCTTCGGCCCGCTGCTGCCGGTGGTGCCCTACGACCGCCTCGACGACGCCCTCGCCTACGTCAACCAGCGTCCGCGCCCCCTGGCCCTCTACTACTTCGGTTACGACAAGCGCGAGCAGCAGCACGTGCTGGAGCAGACCCACTCCGGCGGCGTCTGCCTGAACGACACCCTGCTGCACGTCGCCCAGGACGACATGCCCTTCGGCGGCATCGGCCCGTCCGGCATGGGCCACTACCATGGCCACGAGGGTTTCCTCACCTTCAGCAAGGCCAAGGCGGTGTTCGCCAAGCAACGCTTCAACGCCGCCCGGATGATCTACCCGCCTTACGGCAAAGCCATTCAGAAACTGGTCTACAAGCTGTTCGTTCGCTAACCCTGCAAGGGACCTGATGGGGTCACAACAACAATGACAGACACCACCCTCCAAGCGCCGGGGCTTACCCGGCGCGGCCTGCTGAAAGTCGGCCTCGTCGGCGGCGCATTCCTCGCCACCGCCGGGGTCACCGCCACCCTCACCGGCTGCTCCGCCTCCACGCCGGCCAACGGCATGGTCGTGCTGCGGGACTCCGACCTGCCCTGCCTGAAGGCGCTGATCCCGGTGATGCTCGCCGGCGCCGTCGCCGCCGAGCAGATGCCCCAGGCCGTCGCCGGCACCATCCAGAGCCTGGACAACGCCCTGGCCCACCTCTCCCCGGAGATGCTCAAGCTCACCGTGCAGCTGTTCGACGTGCTCGCCCTGCCCATCACCCGGGGCCCGCTCACCGGCATCTGGGGCAGCTGGGAGAACGCCAGCGCCGACGACGTGCGCACCTTCCTCTCGCGCTGGCAGAACAGCTTCATCGGCCTGCTGAAGATGGGGCACGCCTCCCTGCTGCAGCTGGTGATGATGGCCTGGTACAGCCGGCAGGAAGCCTGGGCGCACTGCGGCTACCCCGGTCCGCCGACCGTCTGAGCGCCGCTACCACAACAAGAACCCCGCGCCCCGACCGCCAGGTCGGCCGGCGCGACCGAGGATTGAGCTGATGCCCGTACCTGATCTGTTCGCCGAGGGCCTGGCCCGCGGCTGGAAAACCCACAATGGCTCCCGCCTGGAGCAGGACCTGACCCTGGAAGCCGACGTCGCCATCGTCGGCAGCGGCGCCGGTGGCGGCACCACCGCCGAGATCCTCAGCGCCGCCGGCTACAAGGTGCTGATCATCGAGGAAGGTCCGCTGAAGACCAGCAGCGACTTCAAGATGCAGGAAGCCGAGGCCTACCCCTCCCTCTACCAGGAAGGCATCGGCCGCATGTCCAAGGACGGCGCCGTCACCATCATGCAAGGCCGCGCCGTAGGCGGTACCACCCTGGTGAACTGGACCTCCAGCTTCCGCACCCCCGAGCCGACCCTGGAGCACTGGGCCAAGGAGCACGGCGTCAAAGGGCACAGCCCGGCCGAGATGGCCCCCTGGTTCGAGAAGATGGAACAGCGCCTGGGCGTCGCGCCCTGGGCCATCCCGCCGAACGCCAACAACGACGTGCTGCGCCAGGGCTGCGAGAAGCTCGGCCTGCACTGGAAGGTCATCCCGCGTAACGTGCGCGGCTGCTGGAACCTCGGCTACTGCGGCATGGGGTGCCCGACCAACGCCAAGCAGTCGATGCTGGTCACCACCATCCCCGCCACCCTCGACAAGGGCGGCGAGCTGCTCTACCTCGCCCGTGCCCAGCGCCTGCTGATCCAGGGCGACAAGGTCACCGGCATCGAATGCCAGGCCATGGACGAGCGCTGCGTCGCCCCCACCGGCCGCACCATCACCGTCAAGGCCCGCCACTACGTGCTGGCCGGCGGCGGCATCAACACACCCGGCCTGCTGCTGCGCTCCGACGCCCCCGACCCCCATGGCCGCGCCGGCAAGCGCACCTTCCTGCACCTGGTGAACTTCTCCGCCGCGCAGTTCGACCAGGTCATCAACCCGTTCTACGGCGCGCCGCAATCCATCTATTCCGACCACTACCAGTGGGACGACGGCACCACCGGGCGCATGTCCTACAAACTCGAAGTGCCGCCGCTGCAACCGGCGCTCACCGCCACCCTGCTCGGCCGCTTCGGCGAGGACAACGCCCTGCGTATGGAGCAGCTGCCCCACACCAACGTGATGCTGGCGCTGCTGCGCGACGGCTTCCACCCGGAGAGCGCCGAAGGGACCGTGGAGCTGCGCGGCGACGGCAGCCCGGTGCTCGACTACCGGCTCACCGACTACACCTGGGACGGCCTGCGCCGGGCCTTCCACACCATGGCCGAGATCCAGTTCGCCGCCGGCGCCAAGGCCGTGCTGCCGCTGCACGCCGATGCCGACTACGTGAAGACCCCGGCCGAAGCCCGCGAACTGATCGACCGCCTGTCCCTGGAGCTGTACCGCACCCGCCTGGGCAGCGCCCACGTCATGGGCGGCTGCGCCATGGGCGAGGACCCGAAGCAGGCTGTCACCGACAGCCTCGGGCGTCACCACCAGCTGGAAAACCTGTCGATCCACGACGGTTCGCTGTTCCCCACCAGCATCGGCGCCAACCCCCAGTTGTCGGTCTACGGCCTCACCGCCCAGCTCTCCACCGAGCTGGCCAAGCGCCTGGGCAAGGCCTGACGCCCCCCCGGGCCCGCGCCCGGCGGGCCCGGCATCCGACGGACCGCGTGAACCGCACCTGTGCGTCTTTGCCGCAGGGTGCGGCCTGCGCTACCATCCGACTCCCTTACGGACCCACCCCAGGACGTAGCGATGAACCGAGTGCTGTATCCGGGCACCTTCGACCCGATTACCAAGGGCCATGCCGATCTGATCGAGCGTGCCTCCCGCCTGTTCGACACCGTGATCATCGCGGTCGCCGCCAGCCCCAAGAAGAACCCCCTGTTCTCCCTGGAACAGCGCGTCGGGCTGGCCAAGGAAGTCACCAAGCACCTGCCCAACGTCGAAGTGGTGGGCTTCTCCACCCTGCTGGCGCACTTCGTCAAGGAACAGAACGCCAACGTGTTCCTCCGTGGGCTGCGCGCCGTCTCCGACTTCGAGTACGAATTCCAGCTGGCCAACATGAACCGCCAGCTCGCCCCGGACGTGGAAAGCATGTTCCTCACCCCGTCCGAGAAGTACTCCTTCATCTCCTCCACCCTGGTGCGCGAGATCGCGGCCCTGGGCGGCGACATCAGTAAGTTCGTCCACCCCGCCGTGGCCGACGCCCTCGCCGAGCGCTTCAAGCGCTGACCGCCGGCCGGCGCGCACAGGTGGTGCGCCGGCCCCCGCATTCCGGCACAATTCCGCTCCTGTTCCGATAGACCGCCGTGTTTGGACGGCTGGAGTTGTTCCATGTCCCTCAAGATCACCGACGATTGCATCAACTGCGACGTCTGCGAACCCGAGTGCCCCAACGGCGCCATCTCCCAGGGTGAAGAGATCTACGTCATCGACCCCAACCTCTGCACCGAGTGCGTCGGCCACTACGACGAACCGCAGTGCCAGCAGGTCTGCCCGGTGGACTGCATTCCCCTCGACGACGCCAACGTCGAAAGCCGCGACGAGCTGATGGCCAAGTACCTCAAGCTCACCGGCAAGGCCTGACCGGCATGGGCAGCCCGGTGCTCGGCAGACCCTGGCAGCGGGGGCTGATCGCGGCCCTGGCCCTGCTGGCCAGCACCGCCCTCCAGGCCGCCACCCCGCAACGCGCCGCCGTTGCCAGCGCCCAGCCCGCCGCCACCGTCGCCGGCCTGGAAACCCTGGCCCTGGGCGGCAATGCCTTCGACGCCGCCGTCGCCATCAGCGCCGCCCTGGCGGTCACCGAGCCCCATGGCTCGGGCCTCGGCGGCGGCGGGTTCTTCCTGCTGCGCAAGGGTGGCGCCAAGCCCGAATACCTGTTCCTCGACGCCCGCGAGCGCGCGCCCCTGGCTGCCCGCCCCGACCTCTACGTGCGCGACGGCAAGGTGCAGCCGCAGCTGTCCATCAACGGGCCGCTGGCCGCCGCCATTCCCGGCCTGCCCGCCGCCCTGGCGGACCTGGCCGGCCACCACGGCCGCCTGCCCCTGGCCGACAGCCTGGCCCCGGCGATCCGCCTGGCAAAGGACGGCATCTCGGTGGACCGGGTGTACATCGAACGTGCCGGTTTCCGGGCTGCCGCCATGCGCGACGACCCCGAGACCGCGCGCATCTTCCTCGACGCCAAGGGCCAGGTGCCCGAAGAATTCAGCCTGCTGCGCCAGCCGGAGCTGGCGCGGACCCTGGAGCGCCTGGCGCGCTACGGCAAGGCCGGTTTCTACGCAGGCGAGACCGCCGAGAAGCTGGTGGCCGGCGTGCGCAAGGCCGGCGGCATCTGGACCCTGAAGGACCTGGACAGCTACCGCGTGGTGGAGCGCCAGCCGCTGCGCTACCCCCTGGCCGACGGCCGCGAACTGATCGGCGCACCGCCACCCTCCGCCGGTGGCGTGGCCCTGGCCCAGAGCCTGGCGATGCTGCAGCAACTGCCCTGGCGCGATGGTGACCGCCTGCAACGCACCCATTACGTGGTCGAGGCGCTGCGCCGCGCCTACCGTGACCGGGGCCTGCTGGGCGACCCGGACTTCGTCCGCAACCCGCTGGACAACCTGCTCGCACCGGCCTACCTGAAGCAGCTCGCCGCCGGCATCGACCCACGCCGGGCCACCCCCAGCGCCAGCCTGCCGCCCGCGCCCGCCTGGCGCGAGGGCGACCACACCACCCACTTCGTGGTCATCGACCAGGACGGCAACGCGGTTGCCGCCACCCTCTCGGTGAACCTGCCCTTCGGCGCCGCCTTCGTGCCGCCCGGCACCGGTGTGCTGCTCAACAACGAGATGGACGACTTCGCCGCCGATCCCAACGGCGCCAACGCCTACGGCCTGGCCGGCAGCCAGGCCAACGCCGTGGCCGCCGGCAAGCGCCCGCTGTCGAGCATGAGCCCCACCTTCATCGAGAGCGACGCACAGTTCACCGCCTTCGGCACCCCGGGCGGCAGCCGCATCCCCAGCATGGTGCTGCTGTCGATCCTCGAATACCTCGACGACCAGCCGGTGAGCCGCTGGGCAGCGGTGCCGCGCTACCACCACCAGTACCTGCCGGACGTGGTCGAGCACGAGCCGGACACCTTCAGCGCCGCCGAGAAGGCCGAGCTGCAGGCCCGTGGCTACAGCCTCAAGCAGGTGGACCGCCGCTACGGCAACCAGCAGGTGCTGCTCTGGGACAAGCGCGGCGGGCAGATCGAGGTGGCCAGCGACCCCCGGGGCGTGGGCCTGGCGGAAACCCTGGCACCCCGGACGCCCGAGGCGGTCAGCGGAGCTCGATGAGGCTCCCTTCGCCCTCGTCCTCGAGGGTGCGCATCACGCTGAACAGCCCCTGTCCCTGGCCGATCATCAGGACGTTGCGCAGGCTCTGGATGATGCGGCTGGCATAGCCCAGGTCGTTCATCAGCGAGCTGGTCTGCAAGCCGTCCAGCTGCCCCGCCCGCACCGCCGCGAACAGGTGTTCGCGGAAGGCGCCGTCGAAGGCCGCCGCCTGCTCGTCCAGCCACTCTAGGTGCTGGTTCCAGACCTCCTCGGGCAGCTCCGAACGCCCCAGCTCACGCACCTTCTGCAAGGCGCCCAGCAGGTGGCGGCGCAGGTCCAGGTAGGCATCGCGCACCGATGAGGGGCCTTCGCCGAGGTAGCGGCCGAGGTTCTTCTGCAGGTGCTTGGCGTCCTTGACTGCGTCCACCAGCTGCAGGGCCGCCACCTGGCAGCTCAGCCAGAGGCGCTGGTGGGGTTCGTCCAGCTGCACTTCCAGGCGCCCCATGAAACTCAGCAGGTCGCCGTAGACGCCCTTCACATGGCGCTGGTAGAGCGCCTCGGCATCCAGATGCAGACGCTCGGGGATGATCTGCAGGGCAGCCTCGTCCGGGCGCGAGCGGTTGAGCTGGTCCACCGGCAGGTAGAGCGCGTGGCAGATCACCTCAAGGCTCAGCCGCCCCAGGTGCCGCAGCTCCTGCAGCACCGCGCTGCAGGCCGCCTCGGAGGAGTCCAGCGCCCGGGCGCTCAGGTAGCGGGCCGTGGTCCGCTCCGGCTCCACCGGACCGGCCACCAGCTCGGTGATCAGCACCTGGGGTTCCTCGCGTTCCGGCAGCCAGCGCACCAGCAACCCGGCCAGGCGCTGCTGCCAGGGCCAGAACAGGGCCACGCCCAGGGCGTTGAACAGGGTGTGGAACATCGCCAGCTGGATCAGTGCGTTGCCTTCCAGCCCCACCGGCTCGGCCAGCGCCCGTACCAGCCAGGTCAGGGGCGTGAGCAGGGTGAAGGCCACCACCGCCGTCACCACGTTGAACAGCACGTGGGCCAGGGCCAGCCGCTGGCCGCTGCGGTTGCCCCCGAGGGAGCCGACGAAGGCCGTGGTGACGCTGCTGCCAACATTGGAGCCGATGGCGATCGCCAGGCTCTGGCCCAACTCCAGCTGCCCGCCGGCCAGGGCCGCGAGGGTCAGCATCAGGGCCGCGTGGCTGGACTGCAGCACCACGGTCACCAGCATCCCCACCGCCATGAACAGCAGGCTGCCGAGCACGCCATCGACCCGCAGCCCGGTCATGTCGAAGCCGTCACCGAAGGTGGAGAAGCCGTCCTTGATCTGGTCGATGCCGAGGAAGACGAAGGCTATGCCCAGCACGATGCGCCCGGCGGCCTTGCTGCGCGGGCCGATGAAGCCGGCCAGCACACCGAATACCAGCAACGGCAGGGCCAGCGGCGAGAGGCTGAGGTTCTGCCCGGCCAAGGCCAGCAGCCAGATACCGCTGGTGGCGCCGAGGTTGGCGCCGAAGAGGATGGCGATGCCGCCGGCCAGCTGGATCAGCCCGGTGCTGATGAAGGCGATGGTGAGCAGCGCCACCAGGGTGCTCGACTGCAGCAACAGCGTGCCGCCCACGCCGAACATCAGTCCCTTGAAGGGCGTTGCGGTGCTGCGAGCCAGCACCTGCTCCAGCTTGCCGCCGGCCAGTTGCCGCAGCCCGTCCTCCAGGCACTGCATGCCGAACAGGAACAGCGCCAGCCCCGCGCACAGCTGCAACCAGCCCGGGCTGTACCAGAAACTCGCCGCCAGCCCGGCCGCTCCCAACACCAGCAGCGCGATCAGTTGAAACCCCTTCATCCACTCCCTCCATCCCTGGCAGGGCCGGTCCCGTGTCGGCCCCCAATGCAAACGGCCCCTTGCCCGCTACCGGGCAAGGGGCCGTGAACGGCCTGGCAGGCCGCAGCCGAAACGGATCAGTCCTTCTGGTAGCCGCTGCTGGTGCAGCCCAGGCAACGCACGAAGGCTTCCTTGCCCGGATCGACCACCAGGGCCTTGCCGGCGGCGCCGACGTTACCGCCCAGGGCGCTGAACGGCAGGCTGACCACGAACAGGCCGGCACCGATCACGGTGGCACCGATCAGCAGCGGACGGGCGATCAGCAGGTCGCCGGCCATGGCGAAGGCGGGGGGCGCTTCGACGGTGTAGGTAGGGTCGCCGCTGGCATTCTGCTGCTGCACCGTCTCGGCCTGCGCCGGGAGCGCCATGAGGCCGGTGGTCAGCGCCAGGACGGCAGCGGAAGTGCGAAACAGGTTCATGATGCAATCCTTCGGCTATTTGTAGGAGTAATCGTGCGGCTAACTATAACAGCGCCGTTTGCCTTGTCAGCGTGACGGCCATCAATCGCCGTTAAAAGCGTAGTCGGGATTCTTCGGTACATAGGGGCGGTAGAAGGCCAGCAACTGGCGCAGATCGGCCTCCTCGTTCCCGGTGGGCTGGAACGGCGCACCGATGACGATGCGCCGGTGCTGGAAGTCCAGCGCCGCCGGCACGATGGGCACGCCGGCCCCGCAGGCGATGTGGTAGAAGCCGCTCTTCCAGCGTTCCACCTTGCGCCGCGTGCCCTCCGGCGACAGCACCAGGATGAACTGGCGGTGTTCGGCGAAGGCCTCGATGGCCTGCTCCACGGTGTTGAGCTTCAGGTGCCGGCGAATGGGAATACCGCCCCAGTAGCGCATCAGGGCGCCGAAGGGCCAGCGGAAGATGCTGTGCTTGCCGAACCAGCGGGCGTTTAACCGCAGGATGAACTTGGCAGCGATGAACAGCACGAAATCCCAGTTGGAGGTGTGGTGGGCGCCGATCACCACGAACTTGTCGAGGGGCGGCAGCTGTCCCTCGATACGCCAACCCATGAGCCGGAAGACGGCATGGCCGAGTGCCTCCGCAAACGCATTGCGGGGCAGGTAGTTGCCGGACATCGTTCACCTCTTGTTCTTGTTCTCGGCAGGTGTCGGTAGCAGCCCCTAGCGCTGGCAGCGGGGGCAGTAGACGCTGGCGCGCTGGCCCAGCCTGACCTCCCGCAGGGTGGAGCCGCAGACCTTGCAGAAGTCCCCGCCACGCCCGTAGGCGAACAGTTCCTGCTGGAAGTAGCCGGGCTGGCCATCGCCGCCGACGAAGTCCCGCAGCGTGGTGCCGCCGCGCTCGATGGCATTGGCGAGGATGCGCTTGATCTCCCCGGCGAGCTTCAGGTAGCGGGCGCGGGACACGCTGCCGGCCTCCCGGCGCGGGTCGATGCCGGCGGCGAACAGCGCCTCGGTGGCGTAGATGTTGCCCACGCCCACCACCACCGCGTTGTCCATGATGAAGGGCTTCACAGCCATGCTGCGTCCGCGGGACAGGCTGAACAGCCGGTCACCGTCGAAGGCCTCGGTCAGCGGCTCCGGCCCCAGGTTGCGCAGCAGCTCGTGCCCATGGGGGTCGAGGCTCCAGAGCAGCGCCCCGAAGCGGCGCGGGTCGGTGTAGCGCAGCGCCAGGCCCGATTCCAGCTCGATGTCCACGTGCTCGTGGCGCGCGGCCTCCAGCCCGGCTTCCACCAGGCGCAGGCTGCCGGACATCCCCAGGTGGCTGATCAGCGTTCCCGCCTCGGCCTGCAGCAGCAGGTACTTCGCCCGCCGCTCGACGGCAACGAAGCGCTGCCCGGACAGGCGCACGTCCAGGTCCTCGGGGATGGGCCAGCGCAGGCGGCGCTCACGCACGACGACGCGACTCACGCGCTGCCCTTCGAGGTAGGGGGCGATGCCCCGCCGCGTGGTTTCGACTTCGGGTAGTTCAGGCATGTGGATCTCGGCAGACAGCGGGGAGGGCGCTCAGTTGGCGCCCAGTTCGCGGATGTTTTCCTTGAGGTTGTCGAAGTCGTAGTCGGAGAGACCGACGTAGTCGAGCACCAGCCGGTGGATGCTGTCCCACTCGTGGTCGTCCGCCTGGCCACCCAGGACCAGGTGCGACGAGCAGATGTGCTCGGACATCTTCAGGATCGCCAGCAGGGTCTTCAGCGGCGCGTCGCGACCGGAGTCGTCGCTGAAGATGGCCAGGGCGTTGTGGTGATTGGCGATGGCCTCGCACAGGTGCTCCGGCAGGCGCCAGGAACGCGCGGTGAAATAGCCCACCACCGCGTGGTTGGTGTTCAGCAGGCGGTTCTCGGTGTCGACGATGCGGCGCTCGTCGCAGGCGCTGGCGTAGGCCTCCTCCAGCACCGTCATGTAGTCCGGGAAGCGCTTGAGCATCAGCGGGATGCCGCAGTTGTGGAACAGCCCCAGCGCGTAGGCTTCGTCCGCCTGCTGGTAGCCGATGCGCTTGGCCAGGGTCAGGCAGGTCATGGCCACATCCTGGGCGGTGTCCCAGAAGCGGTTGAGGGTGACGATGGTCTCGTCGGTCATCTCGCCCTTGATCGACTGCGCGTTGATCAGGTTGATCACCGTGTTGCAGCCCAGCAGGTTCACCGCCTGCTGGATCGAGGCGATGCGGTTGGTGAGCCCGTAGAACGGCGAGTTGACGATCTTCAGCAGCGCCCCGGAGAGCCCCGGGTCGTGACTGATGAGCTTGGCGATGGTGCGCAGGTCCGGGTTCGGCATGACCTGTTCCATCTGCAGGTCCACCATGATCTGCGGCTGCGGCGGCACGCTGATCCCCTGGAGGAAGTGGCGGATCTGTTCGGCGGAGAGTTCTTGGGCCATGACAACGGAGACCAAGGGAGGGAATTCGGGACGACAGTCTAACTCTAGCCGGCGATGGCCAGAACACTCCTTTGAGCTGAACTTTCCGGCGGCACCACGGCTCGGAACCTGCATACCCCCAACGCGAACAGGAGGCAGCATGAACCCCTCGATCAAGGGCAAGCGCGTGGCGCTGCTGGTTACCGATGGCTTCGAACAGGTGGAACTGACCGGCCCCCGCCAGGCGCTGGAGCAGGCCGGCGCCACCGTCCACATCCTCGCCCCGACGGCCGGCACCGTGACCGGCTGGCACCACACCACCCCGGCGGACCGCTTCCGGGTCGACCACACCCTCGACAGCGTGCGCATCGACGACTACGACGCCCTGGTCCTGCCCGGTGGCGTGGTCAATGCCGACACCCTGCGCACGGACCCGCTGGCCCAGGAACTGGTGCGCGACGCCGCCCGGACCGACAAGCCCATCGCGGTGATCTGCCACGGCGCCTGGCTGCTGGCCAGCGCCGACCTGGTGAAGGGCAAGACCCTCACCAGCTGGCCGTCCCTCACCGACGACCTGAGGAACGCCGGCGCCCACTGGGTGGACCAGGAAGTGGTGGTCGACGGCAGGCTGATCAGCAGCCGCAAGCCCGACGACATCCCTGCCTTCAACCAGCGCCTGCTGGAGGCCCTGGCCGCCTGAGCCGACGCCCGCCGGTAGCAGGCTCGGCGGGCGCCTTCGGGTATACTTCCGCTCTTTTTTCCGGAGAGCGACCCATGTCCCTGCCCAGCCTGCGCCTCAAAGCCAATGCCGATCGACGCCTGCGCGCCGGCCACCTGTGGGTCTACAGCAACGAGGTGGACGTGGTCGCCACCCCGCTGAACGCCTTCCAGCCGGGCGACCAGGCCATCCTCGAAGCCGCCGGCGGCAAGCCCCTGGGCGTGGTCGCCCTGAGCCCGAACAACCTGATCTGCGCCCGCCTGGTCTCCCGCGACGTCAAGCACGTGCTGGACAAGTCCCTGCTGGTGCACCGCCTCAACGTCGCACTGAGCCTGCGCGAGCGCCTGTTCGACAAACCCTTCTACCGCCTGGTCTACGGCGACTCCGACCTGCTCCCCGGCCTGGTGGTGGACCGCTTCGGCGACCACCTCGTGGTGCAGCTGGCCTCCGCCGCCATGGAGCGCAACAAGGACGCCGTACTGGATGCCCTGGTGCAGGTGCTCAAGCCCCGTGGCGTGCTGTGGAAGAACGACTCCGCCGCCCGTGATGCCGAAGGCCTGGAGCGCTACGTGGACACCGCCTTCGGCGTGGTGCCCGAGTGGGTCGCCCTGGAAGAGAACGGCGTGAAGTTCGAAGCCCCGGTGCTGGAAGGCCAGAAGACCGGCTGGTTCTACGACCACCGCATGAACCGCGCCCGCCTGGCCCCCTACGTGGAAGGCAAGCGCGTGCTCGACCTGTTCAGCTACATCGGCGGCTGGGGCGTGCAGGCCGCGGCCTTCGGCGCCAGTGAAGTGTTCTGCGTCGACGCCTCCGGCTTCGCCCTCGACGGCGTCGAGCGCAACGCCACCCTCAACGGCGTGGCCGAGAAGGTCACCTGCGTGGAAGGCGACGTGTTCGAAGCCCTGAAGGAGCTGAAGGCCGCCGAAGAGCGCTTCGACGTGGTGGTGGCCGACCCGCCGGCCTTCATCAAGCGCAAGAAGGACCTGAAGAACGGCGAGGCCGCCTACCGCCGCCTCAACGAACAGGCCATGCGCCTGCTGAACAAGGACGGCATCCTGGTCAGCGCCTCCTGCTCCATGCACCTGCCCGAGGACGACCTGCAAAACATCCTGCTCGGCAGCGCCCGCCACCTGGACCGCAACATCCAGCTGCTGGAGCGCGGCGGCCAGGGCCCGGACCACCCAGTGCACCCGGCCATCGTCGAAACCCGCTACATCAAGAGCCTCACCGTCCGCCTGCTGCCCAACAGCTGAGCATGACCACCCCGCAGGTCCGGGCCTTCGGCAGCGCCGACGGCCCGGACCTGTGGGTCCACGGCGCCCGGCACGGGCAACCCGGCCTTGGCCGCAGCACAGTGCCGACGCGCTGATGCAGGCCTGTCGCCGGCAGCCCTGAGCACCGGTCGCGCCGGCCTTCCGCCCGGCGCCTGCCTGGGATTAGAATCCCGACTCCCCCTGCCACACCCTCAGGCGGGCCAGTGAGCCCCGGCCGAGCGCACGGTGATCCCGCAGCGCCCTCACGCCATCTCCGGACACGACGGGTACATCCCCTCTCCACCGGCACCTTCACGCTCACGACACGACCATTACCTGATCAGCCTGCAGGACACCGAAATGCCCGATTACCGCTCGAAGACCTCCACCCACGGCCGCAACATGGCCGGCGCCCGCGCCCTCTGGCGCGCCACCGGGATGAAGGACGAAGACTTCAAGAAACCGATCATCGCCATCGCCAACTCCTTCACCCAGTTCGTGCCCGGCCACGTGCACCTGAAGGACCTGGGCCAGCTGGTCGCCCGCGAGATCGAGAAGCACGGCGGTGTGGCCAAGGAATTCAACACCATCGCTGTGGACGACGGCATCGCCATGGGCCACGACGGCATGCTCTATTCCCTGCCGAGCCGCGAGATCATCGCCGACTCCGTGGAGTACATGGTCAACGCCCACTGCGCCGATGCCATCGTCTGCATCAGCAACTGCGACAAGATCACCCCCGGCATGCTGATGGCCGCCCTGCGCCTGAACATCCCCGTGGTGTTCGTCTCCGGCGGCCCGATGGAAGCCGGCAAGACCAAGCTGGCCAACCACGGCCTGGACCTGGTGGACGCCATGGTGGTGGCCGCCGACGACTCCTGCTCCGACGAGAAGGTCGCCGAGTACGAGCGCAGCGCCTGCCCCACCTGCGGTTCCTGCTCCGGCATGTTCACCGCCAACTCAATGAACTGCCTGACCGAGGCCCTGGGCCTGTCGCTGCCGGGCAACGGCTCCACCCTGGCCACCCACAGCGACCGCGAGCAGCTATTCCTGCGTGCCGGCCGCCTGGCCGTCGAGCTGTGCCAGCGCTACTACGGCGAAGGCGACGCCTCCGTGCTGCCGCGCAACATCGCCAACTTCAAGGCGTTCGAGAACGCCATGACCCTGGACATCGCCATGGGCGGCTCCACCAATACCATCCTGCACCTGCTGGCCGCCGCCCAGGAGGCGGAAGTGGCCTTCGACCTGCGCGACATCGATCGCCTGTCGCGCAAGGTGCCGCAGCTGTGCAAGGTGGCGCCGAACATCCAGAAGTACCACATGGAAGACGTGCACCGTGCCGGCGGCATCTTCAGCATCCTCGGCGAGCTGGCCCGTGGCGGCCTGCTGCACACCGACGTGCCCACCGTGCACAGCCCGAGCATGGCCGACGCCATCGCCCATTGGGACATCACCCAGACCAACGACGAAGCCGTGCACACCTTCTTCAAGGCAGGCCCGGCCGGCATCCCGACCCAGGTCGCCTTCAGCCAGAGCACCCGCTGGGACAGCCTGGACGACGACCGCGCCAACGGCTGCATCCGCTCCGTCGAGCATGCCTACTCCCAGGAGGGCGGCCTGGCCGTGCTCTACGGCAACATCGCCCTGGACGGCTGCGTGGTGAAGACTGCCGGCGTGGACGAGTCCATCCATGTGTTCGAAGGCACCGCGAAGATCTTCGAAAGCCAGGACGGCGCCGTGAAGGGCATCCTCGCTGACGAAGTGAAGCCGGGTGACATCGTCATCATCCGCTACGAAGGCCCGAAAGGCGGCCCGGGCATGCAGGAAATGCTGTACCCCACCAGCTACCTGAAGTCCAAGGGCCTGGGCAAGCAGTGCGCCCTGCTCACCGACGGCCGCTTCTCCGGCGGCACCTCGGGCCTGTCCATCGGCCACGCTTCCCCTGAAGCCGCCGCCGGTGGCGCCATCGGCCTGGTGAAGGACGGCGACAAGGTGCTGATCGACATCCCCAACCGCAGCATCAACCTGCTGGTGTCCGATGAAGAGCTGGCCGCCCGCCGCGTCGAGCAGGACAAGAAAGGCTGGAAACCCGCGCAGCCCCGCGCCCGCAAGGTCTCCACCGCCCTCAAGGCCTACGCCCTGCTGGCCACCAGCGCCGACAAGGGCGCCGTGCGCAACAAGGCGATGCTGGAAGACCTGTAAGCGCTGCCTGCGAACGGAAAAGCCCGGCCTCGTGCCGGGCTTTTTATTCCCATTGCTGTTCATCAGGAGCCTGCCGGACCTCATGCAGAACCTGAAGCTCGAATTCGAAGAGAACGCCGTCGAGTTCTACATCGCCTCGCTTGCGAGAGGAATTCTCGAAGGCATCAAGAGCGGCGCCCTGACTGCGGAGACCGGAATCTGGTCCCTGGGCCGCCCTGTATTGCGCAACGCCCTGGCAACCACCTCTATCAGCACGGAGTTGATGGAGGTTCTGGAAGACTTCGACGAGCTCGACGCCCTGGCCGAACTCGGCATAGACCCACAGCCCACGCTACAACGCATGATCGATGCACTGGACCGGTGCCAACGCTCCACCGATAACCGCGAAACGAGCCTGATCATTCGCGCCTTCAGTGCTCCGTAGGGTGCACCTGTCATGTAGGGGCGACTTCAGTCGCCCAAGGCCGTGCAGCGGCCCCATGCCCGACCCGAAGCGGGCGAATCAATTCGCCCCTACACAAACGCATCATCAGCAGGCGATTCGCGAGCAGAGCTCGCTCCTACGAAGCGCTCAACGCCTTGGAAAGGCACCAACCCGACAGCTGACCGACGCCCCTCGCCGCCCCCGGCCATTCAGGTAGAATCGCCGCTTTTTCGCCGGCCGCCCCCACCATGACCTCACTGGAAAACCCCTCCGCCCCCGAGTCCCGCAACGAACTGGTCTACGGCCTGGAGGACAAGCCGCGCCCGCTGGCGACCATCCTGGCAGCCCTGCAGCACCTGCTGGCGATCATCGTCCCCATCGTCACCCCCGGCCTGCTGATCTGCCAGGCGCTGGGCGTGTCGGCCCGCGACACCAACCTCATCGTCTCCATGTCCCTGGTGGTCTCCGGCATCGCCACCTACGTGCAGTGCCGCCGCTTCGGCCCCTTCGGTGCCGGGCTGCTGATCGTCCAGGGCACCAGCTTCAACTTCGTCGGCCCGCTGATCGCCGGCGGCGCGCTGATGGTCAAGCAGGGCACCCCGGTGGAAGCGGTGATGGCGGCGATCTTCGGCGTGGTCATGGCCGGCGCCTTCATCGAGATGGGCGTGTCGCGCATCCTGCCGTTCATCAAGCGCCTGATCAGCCCGCTGGTGACCGGCATCGTGGTGCTGATGATCGGCCTCACCCTGATCAAGGTCGGCCTCATCAGCATGGGCGGCGGCTTCGGCGCCATGGCCAACGGCACCTTCGCCAACGGCGAGAACCTGCTGCTCTCCGGCACCGTGCTGGCGGTGATCCTGGTGCTCAACCGCATCCCGGTGGTGTGGATGCGCAGCTGCGCCATCGTCATCGCCCTGCTGGTGGGCTACGCCCTGGCCGGCGCCCTGGGCCGCCTGGACTTCAGCGGCATACACGAGGCGCCGCTGATCCAGGTGCCGACCCCGCTGCACTTCGGCCTCGGCTTCTCCTGGTCGCTGTTCGTGCCGATGCTGGTCATCTACCTGGTGACCTCCCTGGAAGCCATCGGCGACGTCACCGCTACCAGCAAGGTCTCCCGCCAACCGGTGGAAGGCCCGCTGTGGATGCAAAGGATCAAGGGCGGCGTGCTGGTCAACGGCGCCAACTCCCTGCTGGCCGGCGTGCTCAATACCTTCCCCAGCTCGGTGTTCGCCCAGAACAACGGGGTGATCCAGCTCACCGGCATCGCCAGCCGTCACATCGGCGGCTGGATCGCCCTGATGCTGATCCTGCTGGGCCTGTTCCCGGCCGTGGCCGGCGTGCTCCAGGCCATGCCCGAACCGGTGCTCGGCGGCGCCGTGATGGTGATGTTCGGCGCCGTGGCCGCCTCGGGCATCAACATCCTCGCCGGCATCGAGCTGGACCGCCGCGCCCTGCTGATCATCGCCGTGTCCCTGGCCCTGGGCCTGGGGGTGTCCCAGGTGCCGGAGTTCCTCGCCCACATGCCGGCAGCGGTGCGCAACGTGCTGGAGTCCGGCGTGGCCACCGGCGGCCTGTGCGCCCTGGTGCTGAACTGGTTCCTGCCGGAAACCCCGCGCTCCGCCGCGTGAGGCAGAATGGGCCTCGTTCCCCCACGAGGCCCCTTCCATGACCCTGCGCATCGGCCTGATCGCCGACACCCACGGCCTGCTGAGGCCCCAGGCCCTGGCGGCCCTGGAAGGCTGCGACCACATCCTCCACGCAGGTGACATCGGCAAACCCGAGATCCTCGACGCCCTGCGCCAGCTCGCGCCCCTCAGCGTGGTGCGCGGCAACAACGACACCCAGGACTGGGCCCAGGCCATCCCCCACGACCTCAGCCTGCAGTTGGGTGGGGTCCACCTCTACCTGGTCCACGACCAGGCCGATATCCCCGCCGACCTCGCCACGCGCGGCGTCGACGCCATCGTCACCGGCCACTCCCACAAGCCGCTGATCACCCAGCGCGACGGCATCCTCCACATCAACCCGGGCAGCGCCGGGCCCCGGCGCTTCAAGCTGCCGATAGCGGTGGGGTCGCTGCTGATCGAGGACGGGCGAGTCCGCGCGGAACTGCGCGAGCTGGACATCTGAACGGGGGGCGCCCGGCCCGCCTAAAGGGCCGATCCGGGCATGGGGTGGACGTCGTTTCTTACGTCCACCCGCGCTGTGCCAACCGGCTCAGCGCCGCTCCCACACCTGGAAGGCGTAGGCGGGGGTGGTGTCGCTGACGGGGTACTCGATGCTGGAAGCCAGGTGCCAGTCGGCGGTGGGCACCTCGGGGAAGAAGGCATCGCCTTCCGGCTCCAGCTCCACCTGGGTCAGGTACAGGCGGTCGCCATGGGCCAGGCCCTGGGCGTAGAGCTGGGCGCCGCCGATCAGCATCACTTCCTCGGCGTCCTCCTCGCGGGCCCACACCTCGGCGCGGGCCACGGCCTCTTCCAGGCTGGCGAACACCTCGGCGCCCTCCAGCTGCAGGCCGGCCTGGCGGCTGACCACCAGGTTCAGGCGCCCCGGCAGCGGGCGGCCCAGGGAGTCCCAGGTCTTGCGGCCCATGATGATGGGCTTGCCCAGGGTCAGGGCTTTGAAGTGCTTGAGGTCCGCCGGCAGGTGCCAGGGCAGTTGGTTGTCGCGGCCGATGACCCGGTTGCGGGCCTGGGCGGCGATGAGGGCGAGGGGGAGGGTCTTTTTCATGGCGGCGAGAATACCAGAGGCCATGGCCACCGCCAGCCGGCCTTTCCTTCTGTCGCCGCCAACGGTGTCACGCCCGGCAACAGATGCCCGGACGGCGCACGACAAACCGTCATCTATCCTGCCGCAGGCTTGCGCTTCCCTACCGCAAGGAGACGCCCCATGGCATCCACCCCGACCCTGCGGCATTGGCTGGCGGCCTGCAGCCTGACGTTGCCCCTCTGCACCTTCGCCGCACCGGACCCGGTGCAATCCGCCCTCGACTGGGCCACCCAGCAGCCCCAGGCCACCCGCGCCCCGGCGCGCGCCGAGGGCCAGCCCCTGGTGATCGGCCATCGCGGCGCCAGCGGCTACGTGCCGGAGCACACCCTGGCGTCCTACGCCCTGGCCGCCCTGCAAGGTGCCGACTACGTGGAGCCGGACCTGGTGATGACCCGCGACGGCCACCTGGTGGCCCGCCACGACAACGAGCTGGGGCTGACCACCGACGTCAGCCGCCACCCCGAGTTCGCCGACCGCAAGCGCACCCAGAGCGTCGACGGCGTGCCGCTCACCGGCTGGTTCAGCGAGGATTTCACCCTGGCCGAGCTGAAGACCCTGCGCGCCATCGAGCGCATCCCCCAGGTGCGCCCCGGCAATGCGCGGCTGGACGGCGCCTTCGAGATCCCCACCCTGCAGGAGATCATCGACCTGGTGAAAAGCCTCCAGCTCAGCCAGCAGCGCCGCATCGGCCTGTACATCGAGACCAAGCACCCCACCCACTTCCAGCAGCTCGGCCTGGCCATGGAGAGGCCGCTGCTGCGCACCCTGCAACGCAACGGCTACACCGACCGCCGCGCGCCGGTGTACATCCAGTCCTTCGAGGTGGACAACCTGCAGCGCATCGCCCGTCAGAGCAGCCTGCGCCTGGTGCAGCTGTATGGCAGCGGGCAGCCCTACGACCAACAGGTGCTGGGCACCGGCCTGACCTATGCGCGGATGGCCAGCCCCGAAGGGCTGCGCACCGTCGCCCGCTACGCCGCCGGGGTCGGGCCGGAGAAGGGCTATATCATCCCCCGCGATGCCGCCGGCAACCTGGGCCAGCCCACCCGCTTCGTCGCCGACGCCCATGCGGCGGGCCTCAAGGTGCACCCCTACACCTTCCGCGCGGAGAACGCCTTCCTGCCCACCAACCTGCGCCAGGGCAGTGACCCGCAGGCACGGGGCGACATCCAGGCGGAGATCCGCGCCTTCCTCGACGCCGGCATCGACGGGCTGTTCATCGACCAGCCGGACGTGGCCGTGCAGGTCCGCGACGCGCGCGCGGCGCCGTAGCGCGCCCACAGGCGGGCGGTCCACCGGCCGCCCGCTGCACCACCCCTGGCGTCAGCGGTTATGCTTCTGCCTCGTCCCATGGGAAGAGAAGCCGCGTGACCGACTCCGCGAACCCCACCCTCACCGATCTGCAACGCCTCTGGCTCACCGAAGCGATCCGCCTGCGCGAAGAGCACGCCGGCCCGCTGGAGGACAGCGAAGCCAACCGCCGCGCCAACGCCGGCGGGGGCGACCTCGCCCAGCGCATCCAGGCCCGCGCACTGTTCCTCGCCCAGCGCGACGGCCAGCTCGGCGCCCTCGTCCACTGGCTGCAAGGCGCCCGCCTGGCGGCCTGGGCCCTGGTGCTGCTGGCCCTGGCCAGCGGCGCCACCCTGGCGGCAGCGGCCCTGGGCGACGGGCAGCGCCCGGTCAACGTGTTCTGGGCCCTGGGCGGGCTGCTCGGCCTGCACCTGCTGACCCTGCTGGGCTGGAGCCTGGGCCTCCTGGCCGGCGGCCACGCCAGCGCCCTCGGCCGCCTGTGGTGGTGGCTGTGCGCACGCCTCTCGCGGGACGCCGCGGCCGCCCAGCTGGGCCCGGCGCTGCTGGTGATGCTGCAACGCCGCCGCCTGACGCGCTGGGGCCTGGGCGTGCTGGTCCACGGTTTCTGGACGCTGGTGCTGGGCACCGCGCTGCTGACCCTGCTGGCCCTGCTTTCCACCCGCCGCTATGGCTTCGTCTGGGAAACCACACTGCTTGGCAGCGACACCTTCGTCGCCCTCACCCAGGGCCTCGGCGCCCTGCCGGCGCTGCTCGGCTTCAGCCTGCCGGACAGCGACACCATCCGCGCCAGCAGCGACATGCTCGCCGACGCCGCGCCCCGCCAGGCCTGGTCCGGCTGGCTGCTGGGGGTCACCCTGGTCTACGGCCTGCTGCCGCGCCTGGGCCTGATGCTGCTGTGCCTGTGGCGCTGGAGCCGTGGCCGCGCCGGGCTGGTTGTTGAGCCCGGCCTGCCCGGCTATGCCCTGCTGCGCGAACGCCTCAACCCGGCCAGCCAACGCCTGGGCGTGGTGGACGCAGACCCCGGCCCCCAAGGGCCGATGGCCGAGGCCGCACTGCCCTTCGAAGGGGCGGGTGCCCTGCTGGTGGGGATCGAACTGGACGACAGCCGCCCCTGGCCGCCCGCGCTGCCCAAGGGCGTGGGCGACGCCGGGGTGCTGGACAGCCGCGAGCAGCGCCAGCGCCTGCTGGACCAGCTCAGCCGCTTCCCGCCCCAGCGCCTGGCGATCGCCTGCGACCCGCGCCGCTCGCCGGACCGGGGCACCCTGGCGCTGATCGGCGAACTGGCGCGCAGCACCGTCGAGGCCCGGGTCTGGCTGCTGCCGGCCCCGGCCGGCGAGGCGCTGGACAGCCGGCGCCTGGAGGAATGGCACCAGGCCCTCGACCGCCAGGGCCTGCGCCACGCCGACAGCGCCCCCTTCCACTGGCTGGAGCACGGCCATGACTGAGCCCCTGCGCCTGGCCGTGGTCGGCCACACCAACGTCGGCAAGACCTCGCTGCTGCGCACCCTGCTGCGGGACCGCAGCTTCGGCGAGGTCTCCCACCGCCCCAGCACCACCCGCCATGTCGAGGGCGCGCGGCTGTCCGTCGACGGTCAGCCACTGCTGGAGCTGTACGACACCCCCGGCCTGGAGGACGCCATCGCCCTGCTGGACTACCTGGAGCGCCTAGACCGGCCCGGCGAGCGGCTGGACGGCCCGGCCCGCCTGGCGCGCTTCCTCGACAGCGCCGAGGCGCGCCAGCGCTTCGAGCAGGAAGCCAAGGTGCTGCGCCAGCTGATGGCCTCCGACGCCGGCCTGTACGTCATCGACGCCCGCGAGCCGGTGCTGGCCAAGTACCGCGACGAGCTGGCGGTGCTGGCCATGTGCGGCCGGCCGCTGCTGCCGGTGCTGAACTTCGTGGCCGGCCATGACCAGCGTGGCGAGCCCTGGCGCGAGGCCCTGGCCCGGCTGGGCCTGCACGCCCTGGTGCGCTTCGACAGCGTGGCGCCGCCGCTGGACGGCGAGCCGCGCCTCTACGACAGCCTGGCCCTGCTGCTGGAGCGGGGCCGCCCGCAACTGCAGCGGCTGGTGGACGACCAGCAGGCCCAGCGCCAGCTGCGCCGCCAGGCCGGTGAGCGCCTGGTGGCCGAGCTGCTGCTGGACGTGGCGGCCTGCCGCCGCAGCGTGGCCACCGAGGCCGAGGCCCTGCAGGCCGCAACCGAAGCCTTGCGCCAGCAGGTGCGCCAGCGCGAGCAGCGTTGCGTGGAAGCCCTGCTGCGGCTGTACGCCTTCAGCCGCGAGGATGCCGCCGCCAGCGACCTGCCGCTGCTGGACGGGCGCTGGGGTGATGACCTGTTCAACCCGGAAACCTTGCGCCAGCTCGGCGTGCGCCTGGGCAGCGGCGTGGCCGCAGGCGCGGCGGCCGGTGCCGGGGTGGACCTGCTGGTGGGCGGGCTGACCCTGGGGGCTGCGGCCGCCATCGGCGCACTGGCCGGCGGCGCCTGGCAGACGGTCGGGCATTACGGCCAGCGCCTGCTGGGCAAGCTGCGCGGGCACCGCGAGCTGACGGTGGACGACGGCATCCTGCGGCTCCTGGCGCTGCGCCAGATGGAGTTGCTGCGGGCACTGGAGCTGCGCGGCCATGCGGCGTTCGAAGCGATCCGCGTGGACGCGCCGGCGGACGAGCAATGGCGCCAGGGCAAGCTGCCTGCCGCCCTGGGCAAGGCGCGGGCCCACCCGGAATGGTCCTCGTTGAACCCCGGCGCGGAGCTGGAGCAGGCCGAGCGCCAGGCCGAGCTGGAGCGCCTGGCAGCCGAACTGGCCGCTTAAGAACGTTGGCGTGGGCGGCTAGAGGCCCGGGGCCTCGATGAAAACGCGATCGTCCCGGCAGGCATTGCGGTCACCGGGACGGCGCTCGGCGAACTGGCCATCCATCACTCCCACCAGGCTGTCGGCGGGTTTGAGCGCGCGGGGCAGGCTCACCCGCACCTCCTGCAGATAGCCACCCTGGGTGCACACCAGCAGGAAGTTGTTGCCGGCCCGGGGGTTGCCGAACTCCTCACTGACCTTCTGGTAGAACGCGGCCTGGGAGATGGCGCCGCCGACGTTGCTGGCGATGTACTGCCCGGCGCGGGTGGCATCCAGCTGGGCCACCAGCTCGGCGGCGCGGCGGAAGTAGGCGTTGGCGTCCATGTCGGTCTGGCAGGTGCCGTGCTTCTCCCACTGGTAGCGGCTGAAGTCGTCGCCGTAGCCGACGTTGGGCATCCACGGCCGCAGGGTCGCGCGGGTGCTTTCGTCCAGCACCAGCGCCGGCCCTGCGCAGTGCCCGTAGCGGGTGCCGCAGGCCTGGCGGTTGGGCCAGAGGCCGTGGAGGGTGAGGTGGTTCAGTTGCAGGTCACCGCTGGCCAGGGCGTCGCACTCCGGCTTGCGCCCCTTGTAGGCGACGTGCTCGCAGAAGCCGGGCTGCCAGGTGGCGGCAAGGACGTAGCCGTCGTGCTGGCCCGGCAGGTTGCAGGCCTCGCCCTGGGCGGCATTTCCGCTGCCCTGGCGGGCGCCAAGGCTGAGGTCTTCCACCTGGCCACAGCCGACCGGCACCCAGCGCAGCGGCGTGGCGTTGTCCGGCAGGCGCACCCGCAGCCAGTCGTAGTCCCGCTTGTTGACCTCCACCACCCGGTAGCGCTGCCCCGGTTGCAGGGTGGCGCCATCGGGGTTGCTGCGCTTGCGGATCGACTGGTAGGCCTCGCAACGCTGCGAGGCGACGAAGCCGCCCTGGGCGGGCTCGGCATGGGCGGCGAGGGTCCAGAGGCCGACGAGACCGGTGAGCAGGGCGGCGAGCGGGGCGTTCATGGCGGGCTGTCCTGGTGCAGGCGGGCCGGGGCGGGCGCCCCGGCCGGGGGGTCAGACGGCGACCGGGGCCTTGATGTGCGGGTGGGCCTGGTAGCCGACCAGTTCGAAGTCCTCGAACTTGAAGGCGAACAGGTCCTTCACCTCGGGGTTGAGCTTCATGGTGGGCAGCGGCAGCGGCTCGCGGGTGAGCTGCAGGTCGGTCTGCTCGATGTGGTTGGCGTACAGGTGGCAGTCGCCGCCGGTCCAGATGAACTCGCCGGGGGCCAGGTCGCAGACCTGAGCCACCATCAGGGTCAGCAGGGCGTAGCTGGCGATGTTGAAGGGCACGCCGAGGAAGATGTCCGCCGAGCGCTGGTACAGCTGGCAGCTGAGCTTGCCGTCGGCCACGTAGAACTGGAACAGCGCGTGGCAGGGCGGCAGGGCCATCTGGTCCACCAGGGCCGGGTTCCAGGCGGAGACGATCAGGCGGCGCGAGTCGGGGTTCTTGCGGATCATCTCGATCAGCTTGGCGATCTGGTCGATGGATTCGCCGTTGGGCGCCGGCCAGCTGCGCCACTGGTAGCCGTAGACCGGGCCCAGGTCGCCGTTCTCGTCGGCCCACTCGTCCCAGATGGAGACGCCGTTTTCCTTGAGGTAGCGGATGTTGGTGTCGCCCTGCAGGAACCACAGCAGCTCGTGGATGATGGACTTCAGGTGGCACTTCTTGGTGGTCACCAGGGGGAAGCCCTCGGCCAGGTCGAAGCGCATCTGGTGGCCGAACACGCTGTAGGTGCCGGTGCCGGTGCGGTCGCTCTTGAAGGTGCCGGTTTCGCGCACCAGGCGCATCAGGTCGAGGTACTGCTTCACGGGGTGACTCCTTGGGCGGCTTCACGACGGTGCGCCCAGACGATCAGTGCGAGGCCGCCGATGATCATCGGCAGGCAGAGGATCTGGCCCATGGTGACCCAGCCGAAGGCCAGGTAGCCGAGCTGAGCGTCCGGTACGCGGACGAACTCCACGGCGAAGCGGAAGATGCCGTAGAACAACGCGAACATCCCGGAAACCGCCATGGTCGGGCGCGGCTTGCGCGAGTAGAACCAGAGGATGACGAACAGCGCGACGCCTTCCAGGGCGAACTGGTAGAGCTGCGACGGGTGGCGCGGCAGGTGCGCCGGGTCGGTGGGGAAGATCATCGCCCAGGGCACGTCGCTGGCCTTGCCCCACAGCTCGGCGTTGATGAAGTTGCCGATGCGCCCGGCGCCGAGGCCGATGGGCACCAGCGGCGCGATGAAGTCCATGAGCTGGAAGAAGCTCTTGTTGTTGCGCTTGCCGAACCAGAGGGTGGCGAGCATCACGCCGATCAGGCCGCCGTGGAAGGACATGCCGCCTTTCCAGACTTCGAGGATCAGCAGCGGGTTGGCCAGGTAGGCGGGCAGGTCGTAGAACAGCACGTAGCCCAGGCGCCCGCCGGCGATCACCCCGAGGGCGACCCAGAACACCAGGTCGGAGAGCTTCTCCTTGGTCCAGGTCGGGTCGAAGCGCTCCAGCCGGCGCGAGGCCAGCAACCAGGCACCGCCGATGCCGATCAGGTACATGAGCCCGTACCAGTGGATTTTCAGGGGTCCGAGGCTGAACGCCACCGGATCGATCTGGGGATAAGCCAGCATCACGACTCCTTAGATCAGAAAACTCAGCCCGACCGCGAACAGCAGCAGGGCGAACAGGCGCTTGAGCAGACGCGGGGGCAGCCGGTGGGCCAGGCGCGCGCCCAGGCGGGCGAAGAACATGCTGGTGAGGGCAATCCCCACCAGCGCCGGGAGGTAGACGTATCCGACACTGTGCGGCGGCAGGTGTTCGTGGTTCCAGCCCAGCACCATGAACGACAGGGCGCTGGCGATGGCGATCGGCAGGCCGCAGGCGGAGGAGGTGGCCACGGCCTGCTGCATCGGCACGCTGCGCCAGCTGAGGAAAGGCACGGTGAGGGAGCCGCCGCCGATACCGAAGATCGCCGAGGCCCAGCCGATGAATACGCCGGCGGCGGTGAGGCCGGGTTTGCCGGGCACGTCACGGCTGGCCTTGGGCTTGAAGTCGAGGGCCATCTGCAGGGACACCAGGATGGCGAAGCAGCCGATGATCTTCTGCAGCATCGGGCCCTGGATCAGCTTGGCGGTGTAGGCGCCGATGGCGGCGCCGAGCAGGATGCCCAGGGTCATCCAGGCGAAGATCGCCCAGCGCACCGCGCCCTTGCGGTGGTGTTCGCGCACGGCGTTGATCGAGGTGAAGATGATGGTCGCCAGGGAGGTGCCCACCGCCAGGTGGGTGAGGACGCTCGGATCGAACCCCTGGGCGGTGAAGCTGAACACCAGCACCGGCACGATGATCATGCCGCCGCCGACGCCGAACAGGCCGGCCAGCACCCCGGCGAAGGCGCCGAGCACCAGGTAGAGCAGGAATTCCAAGCGACACCCCCGGAAGCAAAGCGGCATGGTAACGGAAGGCCGCTTGCCGCTCCAATCAGGGCGACGGCCGTTCCCGCCCCGCTGCGCGAATCGTCGGTATTCTCGACGCCTTTTCCTACAGCCCCTAGACTCGGCCGAGGATCACGGAGAAGGAGCCTCACCATGTGCCTGATCAACTTCGCCTGGCGCCCGGGACATGCCACCCCCTTGGTACTGGCCGCCAATCGCGACGAGTTCTACGAGCGACCGACCCGCGCCCTCGGCGCCTGGCACGACGTGCCGGGCCTGCATGCCGGGCGTGACCTGGAAGCCGGCGGCACCTGGCTCGGCCTGGGGCAGGGCGGGCGATTCGCGGCGCTGACCAACATCCGCGACCCACGCCATCCGGCCACCGGCCGTACCCGCGGCGAGCTGTGCGTGGGCTTCCTCGGCGGCACCCAGACCCCGGAGGCCTTCATGGCCGAGGCGCACCGTCGCGCGGCCGACTACGCGGGCTTCAACCTGCTGGTGGGCGACGGGCGCGAGCTGTGGTTCCTGCATTCCCGAGGCCCGGGCCCGCGCCGCCTGGAGGCGGGGCTCTACGGGCTGTCCAACGCCGACCTCGACACACCCTGGCCGAAGGTGCGCAAGACCAAGGCCGCCCTGGCCGAGTGCCTGGACGTGGTGCGCCCGGCGGACCTGCTCAACCTCATGCACGACCCGCAGCCGGCCTCGGACGCGACCCTGCCGGACACCGGCGTAGGGCTGGAGACCGAGCGCATGCTGTCGCCGGTGTTCATCGCCAGCCGCACCTATGGCACCCGCGCCACGACGGCCCTGATCGTGCGCGGGGACGGCAGCCGCGAGGTGGTGGAGCGCGGCTTCGGCCCGTTCGGCAAGCCGCTGGACGACGTGCACCTGAACCTGCGCACCCGCTAGGGCGTCGGGCAGACGATGACGCAGTCGCGCTGCTGCTTGGCGCGATAGAGGCCGTCGTCCAGCCGCTTGAGCAGGGCGGTGATGTCCTCGCCCTCCACCAGGCTGGCCACGGCGAAGCTGGCACTGAGGCGCTGGGGCAGGTCCGTCCCGGCCTCGGGAATCCGCCGGTGCAGACGCCGGGCCAGCTGCAGCAGGGCCTCGGGGCCGGTGTCCGGCAGCAGCAGGATGAATTCCTCGCCGCCCCAACGGGCGAAGCAGTCCTCCTCTCGCAACACAGCCCGAATCTGCTCGGCCACGGCCTGGAGGATGCGGTCGCCTTCGGCATGGCCGTGCTCGTCGTTGATGCGCTTGAAGTGATCGAGGTCCAGCATCACCAGGCCGGTGGGGCAGTGGTGCCGCTGGAAGCGCTGCCATTCCCGCTGCAGCCGGGTCTCGAAACAGCGGCGGTTGGCGATGCCGGTGAGCGGGTCGGTCTCGCTGAGACGGATGGCGGCCTCCACCTGCTCGGCCAGGGCCCGGTTGGCCTGGGCCAGGGCCTCGGTGCGGCAGGCCACCAGGGCCTCCAGGTCGCCATTGATGCGCAGCAGTTCCTGGTTGCGCTGCTGCAGCTCCAGCTCGGCTAGCTTGCGCTGGTGGACGTCCCGGTGGGCGCCGATCATGCGGGTTGGCTGGCCGTCCTCGTCGAACTCGACGAAGCGCCCGTGATCGCTGATCCACAGGTAGCGGCCGTCCTGGCAGCGGCAGCGGTATTCCTCTTCATAGACCTCGGAGCGGCCTTCCAGGTAGGCGTTGAAGCTCTGCATGACGCGAGGCAGGTCGTCGGGGTGGATGATGTTCTCCCAGGTGTCGACGTCCTCGGGCAGGCTGTTGCGGGGGAAGCCGAGCATGGCGTACCAGCCGGGGCTGCGGGTGACGTGGCCGCTGCGCATGTCCCAGTCCCAGATGCCGTCGCTGACGATCTCCAGGGCGTGGTGCAGGGTGCGTTCCACATCGCGGTCGGTGGCGGAGGGCTCGTCCATAAGCGGCAGCTCCTGGATGCCCGCAGGCGCGGGGCATCGGGTCGGGCGGCACGCGGAGCCGCCCGCTGGAGGCGGCTCAGGCCTGGATGGTCGCGGCCGGGTTGATCACGCGGCCCAGGCCCAGGTTGCGCAGGGCGAGGTGCAGCGCGCTGTGGATGACTTGAGGGTTGTCGATGCCCATCAACTGGTCAAGGAGCTCGCGGGCCTTGCTCAGGCTGAGCTGACGAAGCAGCCATTTCACCTTGGGCAGGTTGGTGGCGTTCATCGACAGGCTGTCGAAGCCCATGGCCAGCAGCAGCACGGCGGCCGCCGGGTCACCGGCCATCTCGCCGCAGATGCTGACGGGCTTGCCTTCGGCATGGGCGTCGTTGACCACCTTGAGCAGCGCCTGGAGCACGGCGGGGTGCAGGTAGTCGTAGAGGTCGGCCACGCGCGGGTTGTTGCGGTCCACCGCCAGCAGGTACTGGGTGAGGTCGTTGGAACCGACCGAGAGGAAGTCCACCTGGCGCGCCAGCTCGCGGGTCTGGTACACGGCGGCGGGGATCTCGATCATCACGCCGACCGGCGGCATGGGGATGTCCACGCCCTCGTCGCGCACCTCGCCCCAGGCGCGGTGGATCAGGTGCAGGGACTCTTCCAGCTCCTGCACGCCGGAAATCATCGGCAGCAGGATGCGCAGGTTGTTCAGGCCTTCGCTGGCCTTGAGCATGGCGCGCACCTGCACCAGGAAGATCTCGGGGTGGTCGAGGGTGACGCGGATGCCGCGCCAGCCGAGGAAGGGGTTGCTTTCCTTGATGGGGAAATAGGACAGCGCCTTGTCGCCACCGATGTCCAGGGTGCGCATGGTCACCGGCAGCGGGTGGAAGGCGGCGAGCTGCTCGCGGTAGATGGCGAGCTGCTCCTTCTCGCTGGGGAAGCGCTCGTTGATCATGAACGGCACTTCGGTGCGGTACAGGCCGACGCCTTCGGCACCGCGCTCCTGGGCGCGGGTCACGTCGGCCAGCAGGCCGGTGTTGACCCACAGCGGCATGCGGTGGCCGTCGAGGGTCTCGCACGGCAGGCTGCGCAGGGCGTCGAGGCCCTTGACCAGCTGGCGTTCCTCCTCGACCACTTCGCCGTACTGCTTGCGCAGTTCCTCGGAGGGGTTGGTGAAGACTTCGCCGTGGTAGCCGTCGACGATCAGCTCGATGCCGTCGACCTTGGAATAGGGCAGGTCGACCACGCCCATGACCGTGGGAATCCCCATGGCCCGGGCCAGGATGGCGACGTGGGAGTTGCCGGAACCGAGCACGGAGATCAGGCCCACCAGCTTGCCTTCCGGCACTTCGCCGAGCATGGCCGGGGACAGCTCCTCGCTGACCAGGATGGTGTTGTCCTGGTAGACCAGGTTCTGCTTGCGCTCTTCCTGCAGGTAGGCGAGCAGGCGGCGGCCGAGGTCCTTGACGTCGGAGGCGCGCTCGCGCAGGTAGGCGTCGTCCATCAGCTCGAAGCGCTTGACGTGCTCCATCACCACCTGGCGCAGGGCACCCTGGGCCCACTGGCCGGAGCGGATGACCTTCTTCACTTCCAGGCCGATGGAATCGTCGTCGAGCATCATCAGGTAGACGTCGAACAGGGCCCGCTCTTCCGGGCGCAGCTGGCTGGCCAGCTTGCTGGAGAGGCGGCGCATGTCCTCGCGCACGGACTCCAGGGCCTGCTTGAAGCGGGCGACCTCGGCCTCGATGTCATCCACCGGGCGGTCGGGCACCACTTCCAGGTCGGCCGGCGGCAGCACCACCACGGCGGTGCCCACGGCGGCACCCGGCGCACCGGGCACACCGACGAACTTGGCTTCCTGGATACCCTTGCCCTGGCGGCCCAGGCCACGGATGGAGCCGGTGGCCTCGGCATGGGCGATGACGCCCGCGAGCTGGGCGCTCATGGTGACGAGGAAGGCTTCCTCGCCCTCGTCGAACTGGCGACGCTCCTTCTGCTGCACCACCAGCACGCCCATCACCCGACGGTGGTGGATGATCGGCGCGCCGAGGAAGGAGGCGTAGCGCTCCTCGCCGGTCTCGGCGAAGTAGCGGTAGCGGGGGTGGTCGGCGGCGTTCTCGAGGTTCAGCGGCTCTTCGCGGGTGCCCACCAGGCCCACCAGGCCTTCGTTGGGGGCCATGCTGACCTTGCCGATGGAGCGCTTGTTGAGGCCCTCGGTGGCCATCAGCACGAAGCGGTTGGCCTCGGGGTCGAGCAGGTACACCGAGCAGACCTGGCTGCCCATGGCCTCCTTCACCCGCTGCACGATGATCGCCAGCGCCGCCTTGAGATCCTTGGCGGCGTTCACTTCCTGGACGATCTTGCGCAGGGTATTGAGCATGGCCGTGTAGCCTTTCTCCGGGTCAGTCTTGCGCCAGCAGGCGCGGGGCGAGTTCCTTGAGGGCGCGACGATAGACTTCTCGCTTGAAGGTCACGACCTGTCCAAGCGGGTACCAGTAGCTGACCCAGCGCCACCCATCGAACTCGGGCTTGCCGGTCAGGTCCATGCGCACCCGGGTCTCATCGGACTTCAGGCGCAACAGGAACCACTTCTGCTTCTGGCCGATGCACAGCGGCTGGCTGTGCGTGCGCACCAGGCGCTGCGGCAGACGATAGCGCAGCCAGCCACGGGTGCATGCCAGGATCTTCACATCCTGCTCTTCGAGGCCGACTTCTTCGTTCAATTCGCGGAACAGCGCTTCTTCAGGCGTTTCACGCGGGTTGATGCCCCCCTGGGGGAACTGCCAGGCGTCCTGATTGATGCGTCGCGCCCACAGCACCTGCCCGACATCATTGGCGAGAATGATGCCGACATTAGGGCGGAAACCATCGGGATCGATCACAGCGGACAACCTCGCTTGCGCATGTCGCGGCATTGTTCCACAAAGCCTGTAAACGCGGCAATGCGGGCTGTTCACGCAATGGGCAGCCCCCGGAAAAGGGGGTATCCTGCGCGGCCTTCGGCAGCTTCCAGCAAGGTGATAGACGTGCGCCTGGCCCTTTTCGACCTCGACAACACCCTCCTCGGCGGCGACAGCGACCACGCCTGGGGCGAATACCTCTGCGAACGCGGCCTGGTGGACGCCTCCACCTACCGGGCGCGCAACGACGCCTTCTACCAGGACTACCTGGCCGGCACCCTCGACGTGCAGGCCTACCAGGACTTCTGCCAGGAGATCCTCGGCCGCCACGACCTGGAGCAGCTGGCCACCTGGCACCGTGAGTTCATGCGCGACCGCATCGAGCCGATCCTGCTGGCCAAGGGCGAGGCACTGCTGGCCGAGCACCGCGCCGCCGGCGACCGCCTGGTGATCATCACTGCCACCAACCGCTTCATCACCGGCCCGATCGCCGAGCGCCTGGGCGTGGACGACCTGCTGGCCACCGAGTGTGAGGTGGTGGACGGCCGCTACACCGGCCGCAGCACCGACGTGCCGTGCTTCCGCGAAGGCAAGGTGGTGCGCCTGGAGCGCTGGCTGGCGGAGAACGGCCTGAGCCTGGACGACGCCAGCTTCTACAGCGACTCGGTGAACGACATGCCCCTGCTGGAGCGGGTCAGCCGCCCGGTGGCCGTCGACCCGGACGACCGCCTGCGTGCCGAGGCCCAGGCCCGTGGCTGGGCGGTGATCTCGCTGCGCTGACCCACGCGGGCCGCGCCCGGCGGCCCGTCAGAGCGGCTTGGCCACCATCAGGAAGAAGATCGCCACGAAGGCGATGAACGCCGGCCAGCCCAGCACGAACCAGATGCGCATATAGAGGAAGGCCCGCTCCGGCAGGGCCTGGCCGCTGGCCAGCGCCTGGGCGGCCATGTCGCGCACGCGGATCTGCAACCACACCACCGGCAGCCAGCACAGCCCGGCGAACACGTAGAGCCCCACGCTCCACAGAATCCAGAACTGGTTCAGCGGCCAGCCCGCCACCTTCGCCAGCGCCAGCCCGCTGAGGGGCTGGAACACCGCCGTGGTGGCGATGAACAGCCAGTCGGCGGTGACCAGGTGGCGGAAGGTCACCGCGATCACCTCCAGCCGTTGGCTGCGCCAGGCCCGCAGGGCGTAGTAGGCCGACCCCAGCCCGGTGCCGAACAGCAGGGTGGAGGAGAGGATGTGCAGGGTCTTCAGCAGCAGGTACAGGCTCATCGGGCAGGCGTCCGTGGTGGGGGCTCCAGCCACAGCACCCAGAGGGTGGCGACCATGAGCACCAGGTTCTTGCCGACCGCCGCATAGGGGTCGGCCCAGTAGTGGGGCAGCAGCAGAGTGATCAGCAGGGTGTAGACCAGCATCAGGCCCAGTTGGGCCTGCAAGGCGCGCACGCGCCAGCGACGGACCAGCAGCCCGAGCCCCAGCGCGGCATCCAGCAGCGAACCGCTGACCACCGCCAGGCTCGCCGGCCAGCCGTTCACACCCATGTCGGCCATGATGCGCAGCCCCCAGTCGTACCCCGGCCCCAGGCAGACGAAGGCCGTCCCCAGCCAGATCAGTGCCAGCACGGCCAGCATGGCGGGGCGCATCAGGCGGGTGATGACCCGCTCCGGCTGCGGCCAGCCACCCGTCAGGCGCAGGCCCAGGGGCACCGCGCGATAGCCGCAGAGCGCCGCCAGGGCATCCGGCTCGGCGAGGTTGTCGCGCCGTGCCAGGGTCATCAGTTGAGGGTCGAGGGCCCGCCAGCCGAACCCACGGGCCACCCGCGCGCCCAGCGCCGCGAGCGCACCGGGCAGACGCAGCCAGCGACCGGGGCCACGCCCGCGCATACGGCGGAGCAGGTCCAGCAGGCCACCCTGGGTAAGGATGTCAGGGCCCACCAGCGGCACCGCGCAGGGCTGTGCCGGCCAGCGACGAATCAGTGCCAGCACCGCACCGGCCAGGTCGTCTACATGCACCGGGCGACTACGCGCGCCGACATCCGGCAGGGGCGCGACGGGCAGGCAGGCCAGGGCTTCCAGCCAGCCGCTGCTGGCGCCGCCTTCACCCAGCACCAGGGACGGGCGCAGCACCACGGCGGGTATGCCGAGGCCGAGCAGGTGCGCATCCGCCTGCGCCTTGCTGGCCAGGAAGGGCACATCCGGGTGATCACCCGCCCCCAGCGCGGAAAGCTGCAGCACCGCCGCGCCATGGCGGGCCGCGAGGTCGAAGAGAGCCTTGGGCCCATCCGCCTGCAGCCTTTCCAGTCGTGCGGAATCGGACAACAGCGCACCGGCGGCGTTGATCACCAAATCCACGCCCGCCGGCCAGGGGAAGCCGTCGGGGTCGCCTGCCAAGCGCTCGAGGTCGAGGGCGCGCCACTCCACGCCCGGGCAGGGGGGGCCGCTGCCGGTGCGCGACGTGGCCACCAGGCTGTGGCCCGCGCCAAGGAGAGCGGCCAGCAGACGCTGGCCGATGAAACCGCCGGCACCGACCAGCAGGATGCGGTTGAACGCCAAGTCAGACCGGCCGCACGAGGATGAGGCCGAGGATCACCAGCAGCAGGATCAGGCCCAGGGCGGCATAGCCAAGGCTGAAGCCGAGGAAGCGCCCGCGCGGGGCGGCCAGTTCGGCCGGGCCGGCATGCAGCACCAGCAGGCGGCGACTGGCCAGCAGCCAGGCGATGCCGGCCAGCAGGTAGAGCAGGCTGCTGCCTAGTACCCAGGTCAGGCCCAGGGGAATGCCGCGCTGGTCCAGCACCAGCCAGCCGGACACGGGCGCAGCGAGGCCCAGCAGCAGCAAGGCCGGCACGCCGAACAGCGCGGCCTGGCGCGGGCTCGGTGCCCAGCCTGGCAGGGCGCCGTGCCAGGCTCGCAGGACGAACCAGAACAGCAGGAGGGCCACCGCCATCAGCAGGGCGATCGCCAGGCCGTTGAGGCCCAGCAGCAGGTCAGCGTCCATCATCCTTCCTCCAATCGGGCGACGGGCTCAGTGTAGTCGCCCGGTCTTCGACCTCAGCTGAGGAACAGCCGGTAGGCCGGGTTTTCCGTTTCGTCCCAGTAGGGGTAGCCGATGGCGGCGAGGGCCTCGGGCACCAGGTGGCGCTCCTCCGCCGGCACCTGCAGCCCCGCCACCACGCGACCGTCGGCGGCGCCGTGGTTGCGGTAGTGGAACAGGGTGATGTTCCAGCGCCCGCCCAGCTTGTCGAGGAAGTTGAACAGCGCACCGGGGCGCTCGGGGAATTCGAAGCGGAAGATCGACTCGTCCTCCACCCGGGGCGCACGGCCGCCCACCATGTGGCGGATGTGCAGCTTGGCCAGCTCGTTGTCGGTCAGGTCCAGCACCGGGAAGCCCTGCTCGCGCAGGCCGTTGACCAGCGCCTCGCGGGGGTCGTTGAGCGGGTGGGTCTGCACGCCGACGAAGATGTGCGCCTCGTTGTCGGTGTTGTAGCGGTAGTTGAACTCGGTGATCTGGCGCTTGCCGATGGCCTCGCAGAACGCCTTGAAGCTGCCCGGGCGCTCGGGAATGGTTACCGCGATAATCGCCTCGCGCTTCTCGCCCAGCTCCGCGCGCTCGGCCACGTGGCGCAGGCGGTCGAAGTTGATGTTGGCGCCGGAGTCGATGGCCACCAGGGTCTGGCCCTCGATGCCCTCGCGCTCGACGTAGCGCTTGATGCCTGCCACGGCCAGGGCGCCGGCGGGCTCGGTGATGGAGCGGGTGTCGTCGTAGATGTCCTTGATCGCCGCGCAGATCTCGTCGGTGCTGACGGTCACCACTTCATCGACGTGATGGCGGCAGATGTCGAAGGTGTGCTGGCCGATCTGCGCCACCGCCACGCCATCGGCGAACAGCCCGACCTGGCCCAGCACCACGCGCTCGCCGGCGGCCATGGCGGCCTGCAGGCAGTTGGAGTCGTCCGGCTCGACGCCGATCACCTTCACTTCCGGGCGCAGGTACTTCACGTAGGCGGCGATGCCGGCGATCAGCCCGCCGCCGCCCACCGGCACGAAGATGGCGTCCAGGCGCCCCGGGTGCTGGCGGAGGATCTCCATCGCCACGGTGCCCTGCCCGGCGATCACATGGGGGTCATCGTAGGGGTGGATGTAGACGAAGCCCTTCTCCTCCACCAGCTTCAGCGAATAGGCCAGCGCCTCGGGGAAGGCGTCGCCGTGCAGCACCACCTTGCCGCCCCGGGCGCGCACGCCCTGGACCTTCAGCTCGGGGGTGGTGCGCGGCATGACGATGGTGGCTTCGATGCCCAGCTCGCGGGCCGCCAGGGCCAGGCCCTGGGCGTGATTGCCGGCCGAGGCGGTGACCACGCCACGGGCCAGTTCCTCGGCGGACAGCTGGGCCAGCTTGTTGTAGGCCCCGCGGATCTTGAAGGAGAAGACCGGCTGCAGGTCCTCACGCTTGAGCAGCACCTGGTTGCCGAGGCGCTCGGTCAGGCGTGGCGCGCGTTGCAGCGGGGTTTCCACCGCGACGTCATAAACGCGCGAGGTGAGGGTCTTCTTGACGTAGTCTTCGAGCATCACGGCTTCACTGGCGGGCGGGGCGGGAGCGGCGAGTCTACCGCAGGCGTCCGTCGACCGACCACACGGGATGCGGGGTTTTGCCGTGGCGAGCGGCTATACTGCGCGCCCTCGGATACCCCTCACAACGTGGACCCCCGCATGAACCAGGACCAGCTCAAGCAGGCCGTCGCCCAGGCCGCCGTCGACCACATCCTTCCGCTGATCGACAGCAAAAGCGTCATCGGCGTCGGCACCGGCTCCACCGCCAACTTCTTCATCGACGCCCTGGCCCGCCACAAGATGGCCTTCGACGGCGCCGTCGCCAGCTCCGAGGCCACTGCGCAGCGCCTGAAGGGCCATGGCATCCCGGTCTACGACCTGAACACCGTGGACGCCCTGGAGTTCTACGTGGACGGCGCCGACGAGAGCGACGAGCACCTGAACCTGATCAAGGGCGGCGGTGCCGCACTGACCCGCGAGAAGATCGTCGCCGCCGTGGCACGCACCTTCATCTGCATCGCCGACGCCAGCAAGCTGGTGCCGGTGCTCGGCGCCTTCCCGCTGCCGGTGGAAGTCATCCCCATGGCCCGCAGCCACGTGGCCCGCCAACTGGTGAAACTGGGCGGCGACCCGGTCTACCGCGAAGGTGTCGTCACCGACAACGGCAACATAATCCTCGACGTGCACAACCTCTCCATCGTCGACCCGAAGGGCCTGGAAGCGCAGATCAACGCCATCGTCGGCGTGGTCACCAACGGCCTCTTCGCCGCCCGCCCGGCCGACCTGCTGCTGCTCGGCACCGCCGAAGGCGTGAAGACGCTCAAGGCCTGACCAACAGCGCCCGGCGCGCAACGCGCCGGGCCGCCCTGCAACACCGGCGTCTTCAGACGCTCGCCATCGACCATCAAAGTGCCATCAGCCTTGAGGCTCTGTTAGGCTCTGCGCCGCGATACATCCCCCACCCCTCAAGGAATGCCATGAAGAAGGAAACCTTCATCCCCCTGGCGCTGTGCGCCCTGCTGACGGGCTGCTTCGAAACCCCCATCGAGAAGACCGACAAGGCCATCAGCCTCTACCGCCCCGACACCACCGCTGCGCAGCAGTTGCAGGAAGCCCATGAGCTGCTGGAGAGCGCTGCCGAAGACAAGGAGCCCCGTGCGCAGTACATGCTGGCCAAGATGTACGAGCGTGGCGACGGCGTCGCCCAGGACTACAACAAGGCCTTCGCGCTCTACACCCAGTCGTCCCTCAACGGCAACGGCGACGCCTCCTACATGCTGAGCCGCTACGTCGAAGACGCGCAGTTCGGCCAGAAGGTGGACGTGCAGCAGGCGAAGAACTTCCTGGAAAAGGGCGCCAGCCAGGGCTCCTACACCGCCAAGCTGCTGCTGGGCCTGGCCCTGCTGAACGGCAACCCGCCGTTCCGCCAGGACGTCGATCAGGGCGAACGCCTCCTGCTCGAAGTCGCCGAGAAGGACCCAGTGGAAGGCCACCGCCTGCACGCCAACCTGGGGCTGGCCAACCTCTATGCCAACCCCACCCTGGGCAAGCTCGCCCCGGAGAAGGTCGTTACGGCCTATGAGTACCTGGCACAACACGGGCCCTACGGCTACCCGCCGATCCTCATGGGTCTGTTCGACGGCCACATCCCCGCACTGGCGGATGAAGCCCGCCGCCGCGCCGTCTTCGAGCAGTACGCCGAGAGCAACGCCCGGGTGAAGCTGCTCTACCTGGCCGGCGCCATCGGTGATGGCGAGGACGCCCTGATCAGCGAGGCCGACTATCGCGCGCTGCTGGCCGAGACATCCGCCAAAGGCGATCGACTCGCTTCCGAACTGGGTTGCCGCCTGTTCGCCCCGCCCCTGAAACGCAAGATGGGTCGTGGCGACCCCGCCCAGGCGGAACAGGTGCTGGCCTGGTGCGATGCCGACGCCCGCACGGGCTCGGCCTTTGGCCAGAGCAACGCCACCGCCCTCAACCTGCTCAAGCGCGACTTCAAGCAGACGTTCATCTGGGCCAGCGTGGCCCTGGCCGATGGCAACCAGGACGGCAAAACGGCCCTGGTGCTGCTGGCGGGTGCCGGCTACAGCCCGTCGGAGGCAGAAATGAACGACCTCGTCCAGCAGGCCAAGACCCTGCGCAGCGACATCAAGACCGCCCAGGCGAACTACCGCGACAAATCCCTCGACCTTCCCCTGGTCGAACGCCCCTGGTACTGACGGGGCTGTCCGGGCGCCTCTCCCGAGGCGCCCGGATTCAATCCCTGGCCGGCCGGCTGAACACGTAGAACAGGTTCGGCTCGCTCACCAGGTACAGGTTCCCCTCGTTATCCATCGCCACGCCCTCCGCCTGGGGGACGCTGGCCTTCAGCCCGTGCATGCCGCGCAGCAGGGACAGGGTGCTGATGGGGCGGCCGTCGGCGTTGATCTCCAGCACCAGCCGCGACTCGTCGGACAGCGCCAGCAGATGGCCGCTGCGGTCGTCGTATTGCAGGCTCGACAGGTCGCGAACGAACAGCCCGGCATCGCGCTCGGGGTCATCCACCACGTGCACGGCAAAGGGTTTCTCCGGGTTGGTGTGTGGGAAGCCGTGGATCTCGTAGATGCGCACCGGGTCGCGCTCCTTGGCCACGAACAGGCGCTGGCCAGCCGTGTCGTAGGCCAGGCCCTCGAAGCCCTTGTTGCCGTTCAGGCCGATGCCCAGGGAGAGCTGCTGGGACTCGGCGGCATCGACGCGGGTGGTGTGCTCGTCCAGCTTCACCTTGATCAGCCGCTGCTGGCGCTCGTCGGTGATGACGTAAGTGCCGGGTGCGACGTACTCGATGGCCTCCGGGTCGCCGAAACCGTCCAGGTCGATGCGCCGGACGATGTGGCCGTCCAGCGAGAGTTCAATGATCTGCGGGCGCTTGTTGGTCACCGTGAGCAGGCTGTGGCGTTCCGGGTCGTAGGTCAGCGCCGACACATCGGCATCCAGCCCCTCGATGGGGCGCGCCTCCACCGCCACCTGGTAGTCGGGCAGCCAGATGGAGCGCTCCCGCCATTCCGAGGCGTGGCGCCATTCTTGCAAGCTGAACCAGCCTCGCTCGAACAGGCGAAACTCCTGGGCAGCGATGCCCAGTAGCACGAACACACAGAACAACAGGCCGGAAACCAGCCAACGGGGACGCAGGAAGGAGCGCATCGGGACGGACTCAGGGGATTCAGGAGGCGCGGCGAGAATACCGCAGTGCGCCAGGGTGATGCCTGAAACCAACCTTAATGCCCGCCCACAGCGCACGAACCGTGCCCTCACCGTTACCAAAGGGGACGAACCATGGCGGCGTCATTGCTACCCGAACGGGTCCTGACCACCCTCCACACCGTCGCACTCGCGGTCCAGGCACTGGCCGACGAGGTGCCGCGCACGCGCTTGCTGGAAGGCAGCGGTGTCGCCTGCCGCGATCTCGACACCCCTGACAAGCTGATCAACCACGCCCAGGAACTGCGCGTCTTCGCCAACGCCCTGGCCTGCACCCGCGACCCGGCGCTGGGCCTGTCCCTGGGCCTGCGGATGCACGTCTCCGCCTACGGCATCCTCGGCTACACCATGCTCGCCAGCCGCACCCTGCGTGACGCGCTGAACCTGGCCCTGACCCATTCGGCGCTGCTCGGCAGCTACTTCAAGCTGACCCTGGAAGAGGACGGCGCCGAAGCGCGCCTGGTCGCCACCCGCTACCGCTATGCGCCGGAGCTGATGGTGTTCAACAGCGAGCTGTGCCTGACCTCGCTGCTCACGGTGATCCGCGACCTGCTCGGCGAGGCCATCCGCCCGCGCCGGGTGGCGCTGCCCTATCGCCCGCCGCTGCATGCGGCGGCCTACACCGAGCGGCTCGGCTGCCCGGTGGACTTCGGCGCCGCCCACACCGCCCTGTGCTTCAACGCCTCCCTGCTGGACCGCCCGCTGCCCCTGGCCGACCCGGTCAGCTGCCACCACGGGCTGCAGCAGTGCCAGCGGCTCTCGGCCCAGCTCACCCAGCGCCACGACGTGCTGGAGCAGATCCGCGAGCAGCTGGAGGACAACCTCGCCGAGGACATCAACCTCGACGGCATCGCCCGCCGCCTGCACCGCTCCGAGCGCACCCTGCGCCGCCACCTGCAGCGCATGAACACCAGCTACCAGCGCCTGCTCGACCAGGTGCGCTACGAGAAGGCCCGCCACCTGCTGCTGCAGACGGACCTGCCGATCTACCTGATCGCCGAACAGCTCGGCTACGCCGAAACGGCCAGCTTCCGCCACGCCTTCCAGCGCTGGAGCGGCCAGCCGCCGAGCCAGTACCGCCGCTGACCGACGCCCTCGGAAAAAGCCCGCCCACCCATTCCGTCACCGCCTGCCTACGCGGCGGCGGGCGCTCGCCTGCGCGCCGTGTAGGACGCGCAGAAGGCCTCGACAGGTTGTCCGGAATTATCCCCTTTTGACCGTTTCTATCGTTCTGGCCCTCCCTCGCCGCTGACAGAATCGAAGCCATCAGGGGTGGCCAGCAACGCCCGCAAACCCCAATAAGAACAATCCCTTAGAGCGTGTGATCAGCATGTCCAGCGCGATCAGCATCGACCGAGTGTGCATGGAGTTCGGCGACCCGGGGCACGGCGTGCGCGCCCTGGACGAGGTCTCCCTGGAAATCCGCCCCAACGAGTTCTTCACCCTCCTGGGACCCTCCGGCTGCGGCAAGACCACCCTGTTGCGCCTGATCGCCGGCTTCGAGCAACCCACCTCCGGCGCCATCCGCCTCTACGGCGAGGAAATGCAGGACCTGCCGCCCTTCCGCCGGCCGGTCAACACCGTGTTCCAGAGCTACGCGCTGTTCCCGCACATGACGGTGGCGCAGAACATCGCCTTCGGCCTGGAGATGCAGGGCCGCCCCCGCGCGGAGATCGACGCCACCGTGCAACGCATGCTGCAGCTGGTGAAGCTGCCGGACGTGGGCAAGCGCCGCGCCGACCAGCTCTCCGGCGGCCAGCAGCAGCGCATCGCCCTGGCCCGTGCCCTGGCCAGCCAGCCCAAGGTGCTGCTTCTGGATGAGTCTCTCTCTGCACTGGACATGAAGCTGCGCAAGGAGATGCAGATCGAGCTCAAGCGCCTGCAGCATGAGACCGGCATCACCTTCATCTTCGTCACCCACGACCAGGAAGAAGCCCTGACCATGTCCGACCGCATCGCGGTGATGAGCAAGGGGCAGGTGCTGCAGGTGGGCTCGCCCACCGAAATCTACGAAGCCCCGGTGGACCGCACCGTGGCCGACTTCATCGGTGAGACCAACTTCCTCGACGCCGAAGCCAGCGAGAGCGGCCTGCTGCTCGGCGACGGCCAGCGCCTGCAGCTCGCGCAAGGCGAGCGCCGTGGCCCGGTGACCCTGGCCATCCGCCCGGAGCGGGTGGAGCTGGATGCGGCGGGGAACCTCGAAGGCGAGGTGGAAACCGTGGTCTACGTCGGCACCGACACCCTCTACCTGCTGCGGGTCGCCGGCCAGAGCGGCTTCCGCGTCCGCCGGCAGAACCGCGACGGCGCGGGCGATGCCCTGGCCACCGGCACCCGCGTGCGCGTGCAGGTCCCGCCCACCGCCATCCGGGTGCTGCCGCGATGAGCAGCCCGCGCGTGCTGGCCGAGGCGCGGCACCTGAGGCGCCGCCTGGCGCTGGTGTCGCCGGCCATGCTCTGCCTGGTGCTGTTCCTGCTGTTGCCGCTGGGCATCATGCTGCTGGTGTCCTTCCTGCAGCCGGGCGACTACGGCGGCGTGAAGTGGGGCGAGTACTCGCTGGAGGCGTACATCAACTTCCTCTACGAGCGCGACCTGGACGACAGCCTCGCCTTCAACACCGACTACCTGCAGATCTTCCAGCGCTCCTTCTGGCTCTCGGTGATGACCACCGCCGGCTGCCTGCTGATCGGCTTCCCCACGGCGCTCTACCTGGCCCTGCAGGACGAACGCCGGCGCAACTTGCTGCTGTTCCTGGTCACCGTACCGTTCTGGACCAACCTGCTGGTGCGGGTCTATGCCTGGATCCTGCTGCTGCGCAACGGCGGCCTGGTGGACAGCGGCCTGCATGGCCTGGGCCTGACCGACGGGGTGCTGGGCGTCCTCTACACGGACACGGCGGTGATCATCGGCCTGCTCTACACCTTCCTGCCGTTCATGGTGCTGCCCATCTACACCAGCCTGGAGAAGCTCGACTGGCGCCTGGTGGAAGCGGCCTTCGACCTGGGCGCCAACCGCTTCCACGCCCTGCGCCGGATCATCGTGCCGCTGGCCATGCCGGGCATCATGGCCGGGGTGATCCTGGTGTTCATCCCCTCGCTCGGCAACTACATCATTCCCGAGCTGCTGGGGGGCGGTAAGTCGCTGATGATCGGCAACCTCATCCAGCTGCAGTTCGGCGCCTCGCACAACTGGCCCCTGGGTGCCGCCCTGTCGTTCGCCCTGCTCGGCTTCGTGCTGGCGGCCATGCTGCTCTACAGCCTGCGCTTCAAGGGCGCCGCCGGAGGCCACCCATGAACATGCGCAACCCGCTGTGGCGCTTCACCGGTGTGCGCCCCGTCGCCTGGCTGTTCTTCGCCTTCCTCTACGTGCCGATCCTGGTGCTGGTGGTGCTGAGCTTCAACGGTGGCCAGTCGGCGACCATCTGGGAGAGCTTCAGCCTGAAGTGGTACGCGGTGGTGGCCAATGACCCGGAGATCGTCCGCGCCGCGAAGAATTCGCTGATCGTCGCCAGCTTGGCCACCCTGATCGCCACCACCCTGGCGACCCTGGCAGCCCTGGGCATGCGCGGCCGCACCTTCCGCGGCCAGGGGCTGATGAGCGGGGTGCTGGGCCTGCCGCTGCTGGTGCCGGAGATCGTCACTGCGGTGGCCACGCTGATGTTCTTCGCCTTCATCGGCCTGAAGCTGTCGCTGTTCACCATCCTCATCGCCCACGTGGTGTTCTGCATCCCCTTCGCCTACCTGCCGATCCGCGCCCGCCTGGAGGGCCTGGACCCGCGCCTCGGGGAGGCGGCCGCCGACCTCTACGCCTCGCCGTGGAAGGCCTTCTGGAAAGTGACCTTCCCCCTGCTGATGCCCGGCATCCTCTCCGGGGCGATGCTGGCCTTCATCATCTCGATGGACGATTTCGTCATCACCTACTTCGTCGCCGGGGCCGGCTCGACGACCCTGCCGGTGTACATCTTCAGCTCCATCCGGATGGGCATTTCCCCGAAGATCAATGCCATTTCCTCACTGATCCTGGTGATCTCCATTGCGTTCGTTGCGTTGTCCTACTACATCGGCCAGCGCAAGCGCTGAGCCCAAGGAGCCCGACATGAGCCGTACCCCACCGTTCGCCCTGTCCCTGCTGCTGACCCTCGGCCTGGCCGGTACCGCCCAGGCGGCCGGCACCCTGCACTTCGCCAACTGGTCCGACTACTACCCGCCGGAGCTGTTGAAGAAGTTCGAGCAGGACACCGGCATCAAGGCCACCCTGGACGCCTACGACAGCAACGAGACCCTGCTGGCCAAGCTGAAGGCCGGCGGTGGCGCCTACGACGTGGTGGTGCCCTCCGACAGCTTCATCCAGATCATGGTGCAGGACGGTCTGCTGCAGAAATTCGACAAGAGCAAGCTGCCGAACCTGAAGAACCTCAAGCCCAACTTCCAGACCCTGGATTTCGACCCCGCCCACGACTACAGCGTGCCCTACCTCTGGGGCACCACCGGCTACAGCTACGACAGCAAGCAGGTGCCCGGCGGCACGCTGGAGGAAAGCTGGAAGCCCTTCTTCGAACCGCCGGCCGAACTCAAGGGCAAGGTGGTGGCGCTGAACTCCATAGAGGACCTGTACATCGCCGCGTCCCACTACCTGTCCATCGACCAGTGCACCGAGGACCCGAAGGACGCGAAGAAGATCCAGGACCTGCTGCTGGGCCAGAAGCCGCTGCTGGCCATGTACAACAGCGACGGCACCATCGAGCGCATGGCCGCCGGCGAAGTCGCCATGCACATGCAGTGGAACGGTGCCTACCACCGCGCCCATGCCCAGCGCGACAGCCTGGTCTATGTCTATCCGAAGGAAGGCATCCACGTCTTCATCGACAACCTGGTGATCCCCAAGGATGCGGTCAACGTCGAGGAGGCCCACGCCTTCATCAACTGGATGATGCAGCCGGAGAACATCGCCGCGGCCTCCAACTTCGCCAAGTACAACAACGCCGTCGCCGGCTCCGAGCAGTTCATGGAGAAGGAGCTGTTCGATGACCCGGCCATCAACACCCCGCAGGACAAGCTGGACCGCCTGAAGACCTTCAAGCTCTGCTCGCCCAAGGCCCTGTCCCTGCGCAGCAAGGTGTGGACCAAGCTGAAGAAGTGATCCCGCAGCGGCCCGCCTCGGCGGGTCGCCGCACGGCATGCACAGGCCGGTGCATGCCGCACCCGAGGGTGTTGCCCGATGCGGCGCACCCGCTGGCCATCGAAGAAAGAGAGAAACCGCCATGCCTTGCCTGACCCGCACCACCCTCCTGCTGACCGGCGGACTGCCCGCCGACTGACGCGCCGGATCGTCCCGGACCCGACCCGAACCGCCGACTCCCCAGACTGGCGGCCTGCCCTGCAGGCTGCCCAGCGAGGTACTGCCATGAACACGTCCACCCTCGACACCGCCTCCGCCAGCGGAGCCTTCGTCCACAGCGCCCAGGGCACCCGCCTGCGGCGCATCCTCGGGCTGCCGGCCCTGGTCTTCTTCGGCCTGGTCTACATGGTGCCGCTGACGGTCTTCACCACCTACGGCGTGGTCACCGAGACCACCGGCGGGCGCACCGCCCTGGCCTACGTGGTGACCCTGGCGGCGATGCTGTTCACCGCGCTGTCCTACGGCTTCATGGTGCGCCGCTACCCGGTGGCCGGCTCGGCCTACTCCTATGCCAGCCTCAGCTTCGGCCCCGGCATCGGCTTTCTCGCCGGCTGGTCGCTGCTGCTCGATTACCTGTTCCTGCCGATGATCAATTACCTGGTGATCGGCCTGTTCCTCAACATCGCCTTCCCCGAGGTGCCGGCCTGGGTCTTCGTGGTCGGTGCCATCGGCCTGGTCACCGTGCTCAACCTGCTGGGCATCGGCTCGGTATCGGGCATGAGCAACCTGATCGTGATCGCCCAGCTGGTGTTCGTGGTGGTGTTCCTGGCCATGGCCTGGCGCCTGCTGGGGGGCGCGCCGATCGACTGGATGGCGCCCTGGCAGGGTGATGGCTCCCAAGCAGGCTTCGCCCCGGTGATGGCGGGCGCGGCGATCCTCTGCCTGTCGTTCCTCGGTTTCGACGCGGTGTCCACGCTCGCCGAGGAGGCCCGTGAGCCGCGCCGGGACATCCCCCGGGCGATCCTGATCACCACCCTGGGCGCGGGGGTGCTGTTCATCCTGCTGGCCATGGTCAGCCAGCTGGTGTTCCCCGGCAGCCACTTCCAGGACGCCGACGCCGCAGCCGCCGAGGTGATGCTCAAGGCCGGGGGCGGCTTCCTCCAGGCCTTTTTCACCGCTGCCTACGTGGCGGGTGCGGCCGGCTCGGCGCTGGCCTCCCAGGCTTCGGTGTCGCGCATCCTCTACAGCATGGGCCGCGACGGTATCCTGCCGCGCCGGGTGTTCGCCCACCTGTCCCAGCGCTTCCACACACCGACCCTGGCGATCCTGCTGGTGTCGCTGATTTCCCTGCTGGCGGTGGTGATCGACCTCGGCACCCTGGCCTCGATGATCAGCTTCGGCGCCCTGGTGGCCTTCTCGGTGGTGAACCTGGCGGTGATCCGCACCCACCTGCTGGACGGCCAGCGCCACGGCCCGGCCGACCTGCTCCGCTACGGGCTGGTGCCGCTGATCGGCTTCGGCCTGATCGCCTGGCTGTGGACCAGCCTCAGCCACCAGACCCTGGTCTTCGGCCTGGCCTGGTTCGCCATCGGCTTCATCTACCTCACCGTCTTCACCCGCGGGTTCCGCCGTCCGGCGCCGCAGGTGCAGTTTTCCGAGCACTGACCCCAAGGAGGACACGACATGCTCGTCATCTACAGCGACGACCACCACCTGCACCACGGCAAGCACGAACTCATCGGCGGCCAGTTCACCCCCTGCTTCGAGAAGCCCAGCCGCGCCGACATGGTGCTCGACCGCGCCCGTGCGGTGAACCTGGGCCCGGTGCAGGCGCCCATCGATTTCGGCCTGGAGCCGATCATGCGGGTGCACAGCGAGGGCTTCGTGAACTTCCTGCGCACGGCCTGGAGCGACTGGCAGGCCAAGGGCCGCAACCACGACATGCTGCCCATCGCCTGGCCGACCCGCCGCCTGCGCCAGGCCGAACCCACCGACATCGACGGCCGCCTGGGCTACTACTCCTTCGACGCCGGCGCGCCGATCACCGCCGGCACCTGGCAGGCCATCACCAGCTCGGCCAACGTCGCCCTCACCGGGCAGGCAGAACTGCGCAAGGGCGCGCGGGGCGTGTTCTCCCTGTGCCGCCCGCCGGGCCACCACGCCGCCGCCGACTACATGGGCGGCTACTGCTACCTGAACAACGCTGCCATCGCCGCCCAGGCCCTGCTGGACGCCGGCGCCAAGCGGGTGGCCATCCTCGACGTGGACTACCACCACGGCAACGGCACCCAGGACATCTTCTACGACCGTGCCGACGTGCTCTTCACCTCGATCCACGGCGACCCGCGCTTCGAGTACCCGTACTTCCTCGGCTTTGCCGATGAGCGCGGGGCCGGTGTGGGCGAGGGGTTCAACGTCAACTACCCGCTGGCCTCGGGCAGCGACTGGTCGGTGTGGGGCCAGGCGCTGAACGATGCCTGCCGCCGCATCGCCGCCTACGGCGCGGACGCGCTTGTGGTGTCGCTGGGGGTGGATACCTTCAAGGAAGACCCGATCTCGCAGTTCAAGCTGGATAGCCCGGATTACCTGCGCATGGGCGAGGTCATCGGCCAGCTCGGCCTGCAGACCCTGTTCGTGATGGAGGGGGGTTACGCGGTGGAAGAAATCGGCATCAACGCCGTCAACGTGCTGCAGGGTTTCGAAAGCGCCAGGCCCTGAACCAGCAGCCCCCTGCCGGCACATGCTGGCAGGAGGCTGTGCGAATGCATCTCCAGCTGATCGGCCCGCTCAAGAACGGGCCAATCGCATGTCAGTCAAGACGCTCGCCGGTTTCGTGGACCATTCGGCGCGCCAGCGCCAGGTTGGCCTGGGACCGGTCCAGCACGAAGTAGACGAACACGCCCTCGAAGCGGGAGATCGGGCAGAGGATGTGATACTGCTTGCCCAGCGTGATGAGGATGTCATCGATCTGGTCCTTCACGCCCAGCAGCTTCATGGTCTTGAGCTTGGCGCGCACCACCTCCGTGTTGCCCGCTGCGGCGATCTCCAGGTCCAGCCCGCTCCCCGCCGACGCCAGGATCATGCCGCTGTTGCTGTCGACCAGCGCCGCGCAAAGGGAGCCAGTGGTTTCACTGATCAGACTTTCCAGTAGTTGCTGATGATTGCTCATGGGTCTTCCTTACTCCTTGGGTTCACGATTCAAAGGCATCTGCAGTCAGTTGAGCCAGGCTCGTCACCAACCGCTCCAGCTTCCAGAGCTGCTGGCCCAGCGCGGTGTCTTTCGTGGACACCGACATCAGCACCAGCATGGAGGTGGGCAAAGGCACGGACAGCAGGACCACGACCCGGTCGCTGCTCTCCAGAACGGTGCGCTTGTAGTCCCTCGCACCGAGTTCACGCAGCATGGCCTGGCCGATGGCCTGGGCTGAGCTGCTCATGGCCGCCAAACGACGGGAATACTCATCGCCCTCGTGATGGCTGGCCGTCACCACGAAGCCGTCCTCGGTGGTCAGGAGCAGGCTTCGTATCTCGCTGTTTTCTTCGCGGAACCGGTTGATCAGGCGCTCCAGCAAGCGCCTGGTCATATCCGTCATCTCTTTCAATGGGCACCTTCCAACAGGGCACGGGCCTCAACCTGGCAGACCACTGCTTCGAGCAGGAGCAGCACCTCGTCGCGCTGACGGACATCCACCCCCATCACGGGGAACGCGAGCCCCTGAGCCTCCAGGACCTCCGCATAGCGCTCCAGCTCCGGGGTCGGGGAGAGGTCCATCTTGACCACCCCGATCACGACGGCCACGTCGCCCTCCAGGTAGCGCTGCAGCACATCGAGGTAGTGGCGCAGTTCATCCAGGGGGTTCGCGGACTGGTTGTCACAGAGAATCACCACGCCCAGGGAGCCACGGGCGAGGATCTCCCACATGAATTCATAGCGCTGCTGGCCCGGGCAGTCGTAGAGCATCAACTGATCGCCCTGGCCCGGGGCGGTGACTTCCCCGTAATCCAGGCCCACGGTGGTCAACGCCTTGGACAAGGACGGATCGTTGTTCGCCACCTCGGTGCGTACCGGTGGTGTGTGGCTGATGCTGCCGATGGCCGTCGTCTTGCCGGCACCGCTCGCGCCGAGGAAGAGGATCTTGTAAGTCGCCACGGTCACAGGCTCAGCCCCAAGGTGCTGCGCAGGCGCTGGAAGAACCCCCTGCCGATACCCGAGATCTGGCTGGCGGCATCCGCGCTCCTCTGCTGCAACTTGCCACTCAGTGCGCAGGCGTTCAGCAACCCATGGATATCCGCACGGGCAAGACTCACGTGCCGGGCCATCTGGTCCACGCTCAGGTAACCGCGTCTCAGCAGGGACGCGAGTTGCAAGGCGCCTGATCGCAACGGCTGAAGGGGCCAGCTGGTCAGGGAGAATGCCCCATCGCCATCCAGCCCCTTGAGCAAGCGGGGATGCGCAAGGCCGGCCTGCCAGAGCAGTCCGCCCAGCGAGCGCCAGTTGATCTGCTCTGCCTGGGGCTTGTGCCGGGCAACCAGCAGCGTTCCGCCTTCCAGGAGCAGGGCACGGAGTTCCGAGGCACTGGGCGCGGTGTCCGATTCCACGCAGAAACGCCCGGCATCGAAGTCCAGATAGAGCGAGTGGCGCGCGCCGCTGAGCACGTAGCTGCCGCCCAGTTGCAGGCGGACGATGTCCCAGAGCTGCTCGACCAGCGTTCCGTCGAAAGACCTGTCTGCACGGCGGACCAAACGGAGAAGGTCATCGACCGTACTGGCGAAGCTGAGGTGCGGGTCCTGCGGGCCGCCATCGGCAATGAAAGGAACGACCTTCAACGACAGGCCCTTGCGGCGGCCCAGTTCGGTCGCATAGCGGGAGAAGGGGGAATCAGGGGAGAGCACCACCAGGTCGCAGCGCTCAAGCGAAGGCAGGGAGAGGTCCTCGACAATGTGGATGGCCAATCCGGAGCGTGTGCCCGCCTCATGAATCAGCTCACGGACGAAACGATCCTCGTGCAACCCCAGGCCGAGCATCAGGACATTCATCTGACTCACCTCGTCGGTCTATGACTAAGTCTTCGAGCGAGAGGCGATGGTAGTGACTCGGTTCAAGGGGCCGCTGTAGGCGAACCCCACTTCGGCTTGAGGAATGTTCCCGGCGGAACACACCATTCCCCAGATCAATGACAGTGCTGCCGCCGGATGGAGCGCAGGGCGCACGCTGGTGCGCCTTGGGGAGGGGAGACAGCTCCGCGTGAGCGATCAGTTCACCCGCTCGACGAACTCCACGTCGATCTCGCGGCCCATCAGGTCGCGATCCACCTCACCGGTGAGCTTCACGGTGGCCTTGTCGTCGATGGACTGGGTCGGCCAATCCTCGTCGTCGATCTCAACCTTGATGGTGCCGGTGGCGTCCTTGAACTCGTAGATATCGCCCTTGATGCGCTTGACGATCTGCCCCTGGAGGACAACGGTCGCATCGTCGCTGGCCTGCATGGCAGCGGCGACGGTGGTGATCGCCTGGTTGGCGCCGGGGCCGGTGTAGCTGGACGCCAGGGCGGCGGTGGAGAACAGCGGGGCGATCAGCAGGGCAAGGTATTTGGCGTTCATGGTAGTGATCCCGTATCGGTGTGTGGTTGACGGGATCAGGCTAGGGCCGGGCGCTGAAACGAGGCTTAAAAGCCCCTTAAGCGAACCTTAAGCGGTCAGGGCGGCTCAACCGCGCTCCGTCACCTGGGGCGCGCTGCGGCGGAAGACGTAGAACAGGTTGGGCTCGCTGACCATGTAGATGTCACCGGCCTCATCCATGGCCACGCCTTCGGCACGGGGGATGCGGCTTTCCAGGCCATTGAAGCCGCCCAGCAGGCTGATGAAGCTCACCGGCTCACCGGACTCGTCCAGCTCCAGCAGCAGGTTGGATTGCGCGGAAAGTGCCAGGACGTGCCCGGTACGCGGGTCGACACTGAGGGCCGACAGGTTGCGCATGCCCAGCCCATAGCTGGGCAGTGGCTGGAGTTCACCCGCCAGGTGGCGGCTGCCATCAGAGGCGAGGCTGAACATCGCGGTGGGCTCGCGCTCCTTGCCCAGCAGCAGGCGCCCTTGGGCCGGGTCCCAGGCGATGCCTTCGAACCCCTTGTTGCCGGAGTCGGCAAAGCCCAGGTCGAACTCGTCGGCGTCGTGGACATCCAGCTCGCGGGTCAGCGGATCGAGGGTGAAGATCGACAGGGTGCGACGGCGTTCGTCCGTCACGGCGACATTGCCGTTCTCCAGCACCGCCACGCCTTCGAGGTTGGCGAACCCATTGAGCGGGATGCGCCGCAGCACCTCGCCCTCGCGGGAGATTTCCACCAGCATCGGCGTCTTGCCGGTCACGGTGAACAGGGTGCGCGTCACCGGGTTGTAGGCCAGGTCCGAGGCTTCATCATTCTCCAGGCCCGCCAGCGGCTTGCCCTGGAGGACCGCCCGGTAGCCCGGCAGCCAGATGCTGTCGGCCTGCTCGCCCTTGCTCAGGTTGCGCTCGCTCAGCCAGAGCTGGGCACGGTCATCGAGGTGCAGGTAGCGCAGGGCGCCGCCACCGAGGATCAGCGCGGCGCCCAGGAGGGAATAGCGGAGGGTGCGGGGGAACTTCATGGCCGACGACTGCTTCGGGCGAATGGCCGTCTGATGCTATGCCAGCCGAAAAGTTCCCCGCCAGTGAATTTCAGATGACGCCGCTTTCGAAGGTGCTGTGGCCGACCAGCTCCAGCACCAGCGCATCGCCCTTGCTGAGCGGGCCGACGCCGACCGGCGTGCCGGTCAATACCACGTCGCCCGGCTGCAGGCTGAAGTGCTGGCTGATGGCCTGGAGCAGCGGGAGGATGGGGTTGAGCATGTCGCGGCTGTTGCCGTCCTGGCGCACCTCGCCATTGATGCTCAGGCGGATGCCGATGTCGTCCAGGGCCTCGACGGCATCTCCCGGAACGAAGGGCGCCAGCACGCAGGCGCCGTCGAAGGCCTTGGCGACCTCCCAGGGCCAGCCCTTTTCCTTCAGCTTGGCCTGGACGTCACGCAGGGTCAGGTCCAGCGCCGGGGCGAAGCCGGAAATGGCGTCACGGGCCTCTTCGGCACTGGGGTGGCGCGACAGCGGCTTGCCGATCAGCACGGCGATCTCCGCCTCGTAGTGCACGGCCCCCCGGTCCTCGGGAATGGAGAACCCGCCCTCGATGGCCACCACGCTGGACGCCGGCTTGATGAACAGCAGCGGCTCGGTGGGCACCGGGTTGTTCAGCTCCTTGGCGTGCTCGGCGTAGTTGCGGCCGATGCATACGACCTTGCCGAGGGGGAAGTGGATACGGGTGCCGTCGACGTACTGGTGCTGGTAGCTCATTAACCGACTCCTGAACGGTGAATACGAAACAGGCGGTGGATCGCTCCACCGCCTGCCTGGTCAGTTGAAGATCTTGCCGGGGTTCATGATCCCGTTGGGATCGAACACCGCCTTGATCGCCTTCATGATCGCGATCTCCGGCTCGGAACGGCTGTAGCCCAGGTAGTCGCGCTTGGTCATGCCCACGCCGTGCTCGGCGGAGATCGAGCCGTTGTACTTCTGCACGGTCTCGAACACCCACTTGTTCACGGTGGCGCACTTGGCGAAGAACTCGTCCTTGGACAGGGCGTCCGGCTTGAGGATGTTCAGGTGCAGGTTGCCGTCGCCGATATGGCCGAACCAGACCACTTCGAAGTCGGGGTAGTTGGCCTCGACGATGCGGTCGATGTCGTGGAGGAAGGCCGGGACCTGGCCGACGGTGACCGAGATGTCGTTCTTGTACGGCGTCCAGTGGGAGATGGTCTCGGAGATGTACTCGCGCAGCTTCCACAGGTTCTGCAGCTGTTGCTCGCTCTGGCTCATCACGCCGTCCAGCACCCAACCCTGCTCGACGCAGTGCTCGAAGGTGGCCAGTGCGTCGTTGGCGACTTCCTCGGTGGTGGCCTCGAACTCCAGCAGCGCATAGAAGGGGCAGGGCGTCTCGAAGGCCGCCGGCACATCACCACGGGCCAGCACCTTGGCCAGGGCCTTGTCGGAGAAGAATTCGAAGGCGGTGAGGTCCAGCTTGTTCTGGAAGGCGTGCAGCACCGGCATGATCGAATCGAAGTCCGGGGTGCCGAGGACCATGGCGGTGAGGTTCTTCGGCGCGCGGTCCAGGCGCATGGTGGCCTCGACCACGAAGCCCAGGGTGCCCTCGGCACCGATGAACAGCTGGCGCAGGTCATAGCCGGTGGCGTTCTTGATCAGGTCGCGGTTCAGCTCCAGCAGCTCGCCGGTGCCGGTGACCACCTTCAGGCCAGCGACCCAGTTGCGGGTCATGCCGTAGCGAATGACCTTGATCCCGCCGGCATTGGTACCGATGTTGCCGCCAATCTGGCTGGAACCTGCCGAGGCGAAATCAACCGGGTAGTACAGGCCCTTCTCTTCCGCGAAGTTCTGCAGCTGCTCGGTCACCACGCCCGGCTGGCACACCGCCGTGCGATCGTATTCGTTGAAGGCGAGGATCTGGTTCATGTAGTCGAACGCCACCACCACCTCGCCGTTGGCCGCCACCGCAGCGGCCGAAAGCCCGGTACGCCCGCCGGACGGCACCAGCGCCACCTTGTGCTGGTTGGCCCAGCGCACGATGGCCTGCACCTGCTCGATGGTCTTGGGGAAGACGATGGCGGTCGGTGCCGGGGCGAAATGCTTGGTCCAATCCTTGCCGTAGGCCTCCAGGGAGGCGGCGTCGGTCAGCACCTTGCCGGGTTCGACCAGGGTCTTCAGTTCTTCGATCAGGGCGGCGTTGGTCATCAGAGGAACTCTCGAATCATTCATGGTCGCCCTGAGAACGTTTCAGGTCGCAACCGAGCAAGGAAAAAGGAAGGCATGCTAGCATACGCACCCCGTGAATCATGCCTTACAGGCGTTTTACGGGGTAGCTGCCGCACAGCCTGCTTCTGACTTCACTACCGGGACAAATAGGTACGCAGATGAGCAAGACCTCTCTCGAAAAGAGCAAGATCAAGTTCCTTCTCCTCGAAGGCGTCCACCAGAACGCCGTCGACACCCTGAAGGCCGCCGGCTACAGCAACATCGAGTACCTCAAGGGCGCGCTCTCGGGTGACGAGCTGAAGGAAAAGATCGCCGATGCCCACTTCATCGGCATCCGCTCCCGTACCCAACTGACCGAAGAAGTGTTCGACTGCGCGAAGAAACTGATCGCCGTGGGCTGCTTCTGCATCGGCACCAACCAGGTCGACCTCGACGCCGCCCGTGCCCGTGGCATCGCGGTGTTCAACGCCCCCTATTCCAACACCCGCTCGGTCGCCGAGCTGGTCCTGGCCGAGGCCATCCTGCTGCTGCGCGGCATTCCGGAGAAGAACGCCTCCTGCCACCGTGGCGGCTGGATCAAGTCCGCAGCCAACTCCTTCGAGATCCGTGGCAAGAAGCTCGGCATCGTCGGCTACGGCTCCATCGGCACCCAGCTGTCCGTCCTCGCCGAGGCCCTGGGCATGCAGGTCTACTTCTACGACGTGGTCACCAAGCTGCCCCTGGGCAACGCCCAGCAGGTGGGCAACCTGCACGAGCTGCTGGGCATGAGCGACATCGTCTCCCTGCACGTGCCGGAACTGCCGTCCACCCAGTGGATGATCGGCGAGAAGGAAATCCGCGCCATCAAGAAGGGCGGCATCCTGATCAACGCCGCACGCGGCACCGTGGTCGAGCTGGACCACCTGGCCGAAGCCATCAAGGACGAGCACCTGATCGGCGCCGCCATCGACGTGTTCCCGGTGGAACCCAAGTCCAACGACGAGGAATTCGCCAGCCCGCTGCGTGGCCTGGACCGCGTGATCCTGACCCCGCACATCGGCGGCTCCACCGCCGAAGCCCAGGCCAACATCGGCCTGGAAGTGGCCGAGAAGCTGGTGAAGTACAGCGACAACGGCACCTCCGTGTCCTCCGTGAACTTCCCCGAAGTGGCCCTGCCGTCGCACCCGGGCAAGCACCGCCTGCTGCACATCCACCAGAACATCCCGGGTGTGATGAGCGAGATCAACAAGGTGTTCGCCGACAACGGCATCAACATCTCCGGCCAGTACCTGCAGACAAACGACAAGGTCGGCTACGTGGTGATCGACGTCGACGCCGAGTACTCGGACCTGGCGCTGGAGAAGCTGCAGCACGTGAATGGCACCATTCGCAGCCGCGTCCTGTTCTAACCTCAGGGCTGCTGCGCGTCGGCGATACGGCGTTGGGAACGGCCTCGAAGTGCTCATTTACAGTCGTAAACTCCGCGCTTCTCGACCATTCCCGCCTTGTATCGCTCTAGCTCGCGAGCCCTGACGACGGAGCTGGACAGTAAAAAGGGAGGCCTCGGCCTCCCTTTTTCGTGCCTGCGATTTCACGTGCATCAACGATGCGACGTGAGAATGGCCCCGAAGTGCTCATTCACAGTCGTAAACTCCGCGCTTCTCGGCCATTCCCGCCTTGTCTCGCTCCAACTCGCGAGCCCTGACGACGGAGCTGGTCAGTAAAAGGGAGGCCTCGGCCTCCCTTTTTCGTGCCTGCGATTTCACGTGCATCAACGATGCGCCGTGAGAATGGCCCCGAAGTACTCATTCACAGTCGGGAACACCGCGCCTATCGACCATTCCCGCCTTGTCTCGCCTGGCTCGCGAGCCCTGACGACGGAGCTGGACAGTAAAAAGGGAGGCCTTGGCCTCCCTTTTTCATGCGTGCGTTTTCACGCTCATTTCACGGTGACCGTGATTTTCTCGGAGATCACCGGCGGGTCCAGCGGGACGTGGTTCTTGTCGCCCACCAGCAGTTGCAGGGTGTGCTTGCCCGGCGGCAGGGTCACTTCGGTTTCGGTCTGGCCCTTGCCGAAGTGCTTGAGGTTGTCGGTCATCGGCAGCGGCATGTTCATCGCCGGCTCCTGATCCAGGTCGATCAGCAGGTGGTGGTGGCCGGTCGCCGGTGCATCCACGCCTGCCGGCGCGACGCCCATGCCCTTGAGACCGAACTTGACGGTAAACGTCTTGTCCACAGTGGCGCCGTTGGCGGGCTCGATGAAGTAGACCTTGGCACCCTCGGGTGCTGGCGTGCGGGGCATGTCCGCAAGAGCGGCCGCGGAAAAGGCCGAGAGCAGGGCCGCCAGGCCAAGGGGGGCGTACGCAAGCTTCATGACGAATCTCCTTGTTTCGTGAGCTACACAGACCTCCCGCCGCCGCGTAGGTTCACCGCCGGATCGTTCCGCCAGGTCTACGCTGGAGAAGCGGGAAGGCACCCATCAGAACATAACCGAGGTTTTCCCATGCGCCTGTTGTACTGCCTGTTGTTTCTACTGCCCCTGGCTTCGCCGTCGGTCCGGGCGGACCTCATCGACGACGTGTGGGAGCGGGGCAGCCTGCGGATCGCCCTGGTGGAAAACGATGCAGCCTTCGCCCTGCGCGACGGCGAACAGCTGCAGGGCTACGGGGTGGACCTGGGCAACGCCCTGGCCGACGAGCTGAACGTGAAGGCGGACTTCATCCCGGTCAGCCCCGAGGAACTGATGGAGAGCCTGCGCAGCGGCAAGGTGGACATCGCCCTAGGCAGCAGCCTGAAGACCGCCTACGAGGACCCGCAACTGGAACTCAGCGAGCCCTACACCCACACACCTGCACCACCGACTGCCGCCACGAACCCGGCCCCCCAGGGCCTGGCGCCCAGCCCGTCGAAGCCAGCCGCCCCGGTGGAGGGCATTCCCTTCCGCCGCGACAACCCGGCCTTCCGCAGCGCCCTGAACAATGCACTGGGCAAGCTGCGCAGCACGGGCCACCTGGAGCAGTTGGAACAGAAATGGCACGGCGGCCACGAGGCACCCGCCGCGACAGCACCGCAGGCGCCCGCTTCGGCGCCGGAGCCCACCCCCGAACCGGCGGCCTCAGAGTAGGTCGTCCGCCTCCAGGGCTGCGAGGCAGGCCTGCGCGGCCTCCAGCTGCGTCTCGTTGAACACCCGCACCCCGGCCTGCCGTAACAAGGCGGCCGTCACCCCCTCCCCGGGGATACGGGTGCCGGTGAAGGTACCGTCGTAGGCCTCTTCGTTTCCGCAGGACGGGCTCCGCGCCTTGAGCACGGCCACCGCGATGCCGTGGTGCCGCACCAGCTCCAGGGCCAGGCGCGCGCCGGCGACGAAAGCCGTGGTGACGTCCTCACCGCCATCGGTCATCACCCGCGCCTGCCCCTCCAGCACCTGGAGGCCCTGCCCACCGGGAATCTCGGCCGGCGGGCGCGGCGTCGGCAGCCCGCCTTCCACCTCGGGGCACACCGGCACCACGCGCCCCTCGTCCTGCCAGCGTTGCAGCAGGTCATAGGGGCCGTGGGCGCCGCCGTCGTAACGCACCCGCTGCCCGAGCAGGCAGCGGCTGATCAGAATCTTCTGCATGGTGATCTCCTCGGCGCGCAGGGTACTCCCGGGCCACACCCGGTAACAGCCCGAGGCCCCACACCCCGTCGCACCCACCTTTGGCTGGCCCATCCTTCGGCGGGAAACGCCGTCCGGCCCTGGCATCCGCCACAGGCCCCGCCCACACTGCGGCCGCCCCTTCGCGAAGGACAGTCGCCATGCCCATAACAAGAAAAGCCCTGCCCCCGCTCCTCGCCTGCCTCACCCTGCTGGCCGCCAACACCAGCCACGCGGACCTCCAGGTCCTGGACAACGGCCAACTCGGCCAGGTGACCGGCCAATCCGGCCTGAGCATCCGCCTGGACGTGATGTCCCGCATCGACCGGCTGACCTGGACCGATGACGGCGGCAACGCCTCCCTGCGCAACATCCGCATCGACAACGGCTGCCTCAGCGCCGCCGACTGCCCCAACGGCGCCGGTGGCAGCTTCGCCCTCGGCCCGGCGCAGCTGGGCCTGACCCTGCCGGTGTTCAACGTCGACCAGCCGACCCTGATGGTGGATGTGATCAAGAACGCCAGCGGCGTCGAGCAGATGGTGCTGACCCTGCCGGACCTGACCACCATCAACGACCAGTTGATCCAGTCCGGGCTGCCGGCCCAGCGCATCCGCATGCGGGTGGCCGCCGACATGTACGTGGGCGAGAGCAGCCTGGGCAGCATCGAGGTGCGCGACATCGTCGACCTGCGCGGCACCCTCAAGGTCTGGGGGCACTGAGCCCCCTGGCGATCAGAGCGGCGTATCGCCCCGGCGGCGGAACCAGCCGGTGAGGGACAGCCGCTCGCGGTTGGCCGGCAGCACCTCGTGGGGCAGGTCGCCGGAGAGGAACACCACCAGGGTGCCGGCCTCCGGCTCCACGTCTCGGATCGAACCGTCGGCGAAGTAGAGCCGCAACTGGCCGCCCTGCTCGGGCTGCCAATCGGGATTGAGGTAGAGCACGGCGGAGACCGTGCGGCGGTCGTCATCGCGGAAGCGGTCCACGTGCTTCCGGTAGAAGGCGCCGGGCGGGTAGAGCGCAAAGTGCGCCTCGAAATCCTCCAGCCCCAGGAACAGTTCGCGGTTGAGCACCAGCCGCAGCTCGTCCATCAACGCCAGGTAGCGATCGGAAACCTCGGCCTGCCCCGGCTCCAGCCAATCAATGCTGTCGCCGCGGATGCCCTCGCGGACCTGCAGCGCGTCCCCACGGCCGATACCGGCCTGACTCAGCACCCCAGCCGCAGCACGCGCCCTGCATTCGCCGGCCAGCGCCGCCACGAAGTCGTTGTCCAATGCGCTGGCGAGCAGGCACCAGCCTTGGCGGGCAAGGCCATCGGCAAGCGTGTCCGGGGAAAATTCGAAAGGGGGGGTCGGCATGGTCGGGGCATTCTAAATGGGCGCTATAACGCCGCCTACAGGGCGAAAGGAAAAATCTTTCACGCCCGACGAAAGCCTCCTGCAAGCACGCTTTACCGTCCCTGCAACCGCCCGCCAGGCCTGGCGTTCATAGCCTAGAACGAATTTCGTGCGCAGGGCCCCGGCATGCCTCGACAAGCACCCCAAGCCCCCGGAAAATAGCCCGCGCCGCACCACCCCCGTGAATCGTCGGCACCCCGGCCGAACCGAGCCCGCCCCTCCGGGTCCTAGAACAACACCGGCTCTCGTTTCCCCCCAGGAGATCCCATGCGCCTGCTTCTCGCTGTCACCTTCCTGCTACTCGGTCTGCCGGCGTTGGCCGACGACCACGCCAGCCTTTACCAGGCGGCGGGCTGGCCGGAACAGCGGACGCATTTCACCGACGCGCTGAGCGCCGCGCAGCAGCGTTACCAGAAGAGCCTGCCGCCGGCCGTCTACCAGGCACTGGTGGACAACAGCAACCGCCGCTTCCAGGGCCAGGCCATGGACCAGCGCGCCCTCGCCGCACTGCGCGCCAACCTGAACGATCCACGCCCGGCCCTGGCCTTCTTCCAATCGCCGCTGGGGCGCAAGGTCACCGCCGCCGAGGTTCTGGCCACCCGCCGTGACCAGCTCGCCAAGAACGCCAACGGCCTGCCGCGCATGGAAGCCAGCGCCACCCGCCAGTTGCAGGTGCGCCACCTGGCCCAGGCCCTGCCGGCGCGGGAGGCGGGTGCCGAGGTCAGCCTCGCCCTGGCCGGCGTCGCCGCCGACAGCCTGAGCCAGATGCTCCCCGGCTTGCTGGGCGGCGGCCAGGCCCAGGGCATGCTCGACGGCCAGCGCCAGCGCCTGATGGAGCAGATCGGCAACGACCTGGACAACACCCTGCTGTACGTCTATCGCGGGCTGTCGGACCCGGAAATGGAAGAGTTCGTCACCTTCGCCGAATCCCGAGAAGGCCGCGCCTATTACCAGGCCGCCCTGGCCGCCGTGCGCGCCAGCCTGGCGGTGGGGCAGGACGCCTCCAGCCTCGCCCCCTGAGGCGAGGCCCGCCCACTTACTCCAGGCGCTGCCTGAGGAATTCGAAGTAGCGCTCGCGGTAGGCCGCCGACTCGTTCACCAGATGATGCCCGGCGCCGGGCAGCATCAGCACCTCGGGCGCATCGAACTTGGCCTGCAGCACCTGCAGGTTGTGCCGCCAGTCCACCGTCATGTCGCCATCGCCCTGGATCACCAGCGGCCGGTGCGGGCTGCGCTGGGCGGCTTCGATGCGCGGCACCCAGCGCGACAGGGCTCCGACCCAGGCGGTGGGCAGGCTGCGCGGCTGCAGCGGGTCGCGGTTGTGGACGAAGTCGATGAACTCGGCATCGCTGGAGTTGACGCTGAAGCGCCGGGGGATGGACTCCACGAACGGGCGCAGCATCAGGTAGCTGAAACGCGACCAACCCCAGGCACGCGGGCGCACCAGCGGGGCGAACAACAGGGTGCGCCCCAGCCCGGGCGGGGGCGAGCCGGTGAGCAGGAAGTCCAGCAGGATGGCCCCGCCCGTGCTCTGCCCGGCCAGGTGCCAGGGCTGCGGCAACCCCAGCCGCTCGGCCTCGCCCAGCAGCGCCACCAGCACCGCCTGGTACTCGGCGAAATCGCCGATGCTGGCCCGCTCGCCACTGGACAGGCCGTGCCCGGGCAGGTCGCAGGCGATCACCGCAAAGCCCATCTCCAGCGCCCAATCCACCAGGTGGCGGTACAGCCCCATGTGATCGTAATAACCGTGCAGCATCACCAGGGTGGCGCGGGGCTGTGCCGGCCACCAGGCCTGGGTGGCGATGCGGTAGCCGCCCACGTCCAGGCTGCCGAGGCGCACATGGGGCGCCGGCTTGCGCATCGCCAGGTCCAGCCCGTAGTAGCGACGATAGGTCGCCGCCAGCTCCAGGTCAGGGGCGTCGGCGGCCAGCGGGCGCAACAGCGGGCGCAGTTGTTCGGGTTGCGGAGCGTCGGACATCGGGGCTTCCAGGCGGCAGGGCAGTCGGGCTCGCCGCTTCTCGGGGCGGCAGTGGCTGCCGATATTCAGCTGCACGGCCGGCCATGGCAAGCTATGCGCCCCGCACAAGGTCGGCTCCCATGCGTTCATTTCCCCTCAAGTCCCTGCTCCTCGGCCTGCTGGCCCTGGCCGTCGTCATTGCCCTGGGCCTGGCCTACCGCTGGTACGAGGGGCGCTACATCCGCCCCTTCGACGAGCGCACGGCGCTGTTCTCCGGCGATGCACTGCACCTGCCGGCCTCCCTCGCCGGGCCGGGGCCGATCCGCCTGGTGCACTTCTTCGACCCGGCCTGCCCGTGCAACGTCGGCAACCAGCAGCACCTGGGGGAGCTGATCGAACGCTTCGCCGACCAGGGCGTGACCTTCTATGCGGTGCAGAAACCCGGCAGCCAGGGGCACCTGCCGCAGAACCTGCAGCGCATGCAGCTGCTGGCCGGACTGCCGGGGGCCGAGGCCATTCCCGCCACGCCTGCCGTGGGCATCTGGGACCGCGACGGCAAGCTGGCCTACTTCGGCCCCTACAGCGAGGGGGCGGTGTGCAACTCGGCCAACAGCTTCATCGAACCCATCATCGAGGCGCTGCTCGCCGGCCGAGCCGTGGAAGCGACCCACACCCTGGCGGTGGGTTGCTACTGCGAATGGGCGCCGGCCGGCGGCTGATCCAGCCCGGCCGGGCGGAAGCGCTGGAAGATGGCCTCCGTTTCACCGCTGGCGTTCATTGCCCGCAGCTCCCCATTCAGCGCCTTCACCAGGGCCTCGCCCCGGGGCGAACTACGCGCCACCAGCAGGTAGAAGGCCTTGCGCGACGGCAGCACGAGGTAGCGCAGGGTTCCGTCGGCCCGGTAGGCACCGAGTTCGATGCCGCCGTAGAGCGGTTCGATCTCGCTGGGGAACAGATCGCAGCGCTGGCGCGTCACCAGGTCCAAAGCCTGCTGCACACTGGCCACCCGCTGGGGCTCATCGGTGATGCCGTAGGGGTCGTAGTTGTAGCCGATCACGCCGCACAGCCGCTGGTTGGCCAGGGCACCCGGCGCCTTGATGTCCGGCGGTGTGGGAAAGCGGATGGCGGAATAGAACAGCCCGAGGCGGGTGTGGTAGAGCGGCTCGCTGTAGTGGGCGAACGCCGCTCGCTCGGGGGTGTAGCTGGCGTCCCAGGTCACCTCGCAGTTCTGGCGGGAGGCGTAGTCCGCCAGCTCCTGCTGCACCCGCGCCCAGGGCAGGTAGCTAACGTCGTAGTCGTATCCGAGGTGCTTCAGCGCGGTGAGCACCAGGGTCGCGGCCGAGCCGGTGAGCCGCGATTGATCAGGCTTGCCGTCATAGCGCTCCCAGTAGGTGAAGGGTGGCCACTCGTTGCCGCCACCGAGGCAGATCTTCACCGGCTCCGCCGCCCAGGCGCCTGCGCCCCCGGCCAGCAGCCCCAGCATTGCCACACATCTGAGCATTGCACCGCCCTCATCCAGGTCTGGCCGACGCCCCTGTCACTGCGGTCGCCTTCCCTGCCGCCACCGCGATGGCCCTTGAGGACGCGGTGTCATTCCGAGCATAGACCAGCCGATGCGACCGACAGGTGCCGGGCGCCCGGCGTATGCCCCTCCCAGCGCTGGAAGGCCCGGTAGAACGGCGACAGCTCGGCGAAGCCGCAGGCACGGGCCACCTCGCGCACGCCGTGGCCGGCGTCGAGCAGCTCCCGGGCACGCATGCGCCGCACCTCGTCATGCAGGGCGCGAAAGCCCGTGCCCTGTTCGGCCAGGCTGCGCTGCAGGGCACTGCGGGTCATGCCCAGGGCCTGGGCGCAGGCAGCCAGCGTGCAGTCACCACGCTCCAGGCGCAGGGCCAGCCAATAGCGCACCCGCTCCTGCAGCTGGTTCTCCACCAGCTCCGCCAGTTGCCGCTCGGCCTCCCGCTCCAGCACCTCGAACACCCTCGGACTGGCGCTGCCCAGGGGGCGGGCCAGCAGCGACCGGGGTAACAGCAACGCATCGTGGGGCTGGGCGAACAGCGGCTCCACCCCGAACAGCCGACGGTGCTCAGCCAGGCGCCGGGGCGCGGGGTGGCGGAAGCACACACCCAGCAGCGGCAGCGGCTCCCCCAGCACCGCGCCGAGCATGCGGCTCAGCAGCAGGGCGACGCACTCCACCTGCTGGCGCAGGTGCCCCACCCCGACGTAGTGCAGGTCGATGACCAGCCGGGCCACTTCGCCGTGCTCCTCCAGGCGCGCGGCGAAGCCGCCGGAGGCGACGTGCTGGTAGCGCACGAAAGCCTCCAGGCCCTGGCGCAGGTCGCGGGCGGCCTGCAGCAGGTAGCCCATCACGTCCATCGGCCGGGGGCGCATGACCTCGCCCAGGTGCAGGCCGATGTCGTCGTCACCGGTCATGCCGGCCATGGCCAGCCAGAAGCGCGGGGCGCTGTCGTGGTCCTCGCGACCGTCCAGCCAGGGCACGGACGGCGCCAGGCCGAACACCCGGCGGTAGGTGTCGGTGGGGTCCAGGCCAAGCTCGGCCAACGCTTCGTAGAGCAGGCGGCGCAGGGTCGAGGAATGGGTCAGGGCAGGGCGGGGGAACGGCGAGAAATCCATGGCACCTCCGGAGTGACCAAATGCTCTGCGCTTCGCGGCATCTGGTCAATGCCAGCGCAGCGGCCGCTGCGCAGAATGGCGCCCACTACAACAAGGAGAATCCGCCCATGAAACGTACCCTGACCGTCCTTGCCGTGGTGGTGGCCGCCGCTGCTGCCGGCGCCACCTGGTACACCCAGAGCAAGAAGCCGGTGCGCGATGGCGAACTGGCCCTGAGCAACCTCCAGGCCCCGGTGAGCGTCCGCTACGACGAACGCGGCGTGCCGCACATCCGCGCCGAGAACGAAGCCGACATGTACCGCGCGCTGGGCTTCGTCCACGCCCAGGACCGCCTGTTCCAGATGGAGATGCTGCGCCGCCTGGCCAAGGGCGAGCTGGCCGAAGTGCTGGGCCCGCGCCTGGTGGAGACCGACCGCCTGTTCCGCACCCTCGAACTGCGCCACCACGCCCAGGAATACGTGCGCCGGATGGACCGCAACAGCCCGTCGGCCAAGGCGCTGGAGGCCTACCTGGACGGCATCAACCAGTACCAGGCCAGCCGTCCGGCCCCGGTCGAGTTCGACCTGCTGGGTATCCAGAAGCAGCCGTTCACCGTCGAGGACACCTTCGCCGTGGCCGGCTACATGGCCTACAGCTTTGCCGCAGCCTTCCGCACCGAGCCGGTGCTGACCTACATCCGCGACGAGCTGGGCGCGGACTACCTGCGCGCCTTCGACCTGGACTGGCACCCCGAAGGGGTGGTGGGCCAGAAGCTGGCGGCTGCCGACTGGAAGGCCCTCAACAGCCTCGCCCGGGTCAGCCACCAGGCGCTGGTGGAAGCCGGCCTGCCGCAGTTCGAGGGCAGCAACGCCTGGGCGGTTTCCGGCAGCCGCACCGCCAGTGGCAAGCCGCTGCTGGCCGGCGACCCGCACATCCGCTTCGCCGTGCCGGCAGTGTGGTACGAGGCGCAGATGAGCTACCCGGGCTTCGACCTCTACGGCCACCTGCAGGCGCTCAACCCCACCGCGTCGCTGGGGCACACCGCCCGCTTCGCCTGGAGCCTGACCATGTTCCAGAACGATGACCTGGACCTGGTGGCGGAGAAGGTCAACCCGGACAACCCCAACCAGGTCTGGTACCAGGGCCAGTGGGTGGACATGACCCAGCGCGAGGAAGTGCTGAAGGTGAAGGGCGCCGACCCCATCACCCTCACCCTGCGCCGCTCGCCCCACGGCCCCATCGTCAACGACGCCCTGGGCGCCACCGCCGGCAAGACCCCGATCGCCATGTGGTGGGCCTTCCTGGAGACCGAGAACCCGGTGCTGGACGCCTTCTACCAGCTCAACCGCGCCGACACCCTGGACAAGGCCCGGGCGGCGGCGGAGAAGATCCACGCCCCCGGCCTCAACGTGGTCTGGGCCAATGCCGACGGCGACATCGGCTGGTGGGCCGCCGCGCGCCTGCCGAACCGCCCGGCCGGGGTGAACCCGTACTTCATCCTCGACGGCAGCCAGGGCGAGGCGGACAAGCCGGGCTTCCTGCCCTTCAGCGCCAACCCCCATGAGGAGAACCCGGCGCGCGGCTACATCGTCTCGGCCAACTACCAGCCGCAATCGCCCACCGGCGTGGCCATCCCCGGCTACTACAACCTGCCGGACCGCGGCCAGCGCCTGGACAGCCGCCTGGCCGACGCCAGCGTGAAGTGGGACCTGAACAACAGCCAGGCCCTGCAACTGGACACCGCCACCGGCTACGGCCCGCGCCTGCTGGCACCGCTGCTGGACGACCTGCGGGCCGCCGCCGGCAACGACGACGAGCGCGCCCTGGTGGAGCAACTGGCCGCCTGGAAGGGCGATCACCCGCTGGATTCCACCGCCGCCACGCTGTTCGAGCAGTTGATCTACGAACTGGCCAAGGGCGCCTTCCACGACGAACTGGGCGATGCCTTCTTCGACAACCTGCTGTCGACCCGTGTGCTGGACGTGGCCCTGCCACGCCTGGCCGCCGACGCCCAGTCGCCCTGGTGGGACGTGCGCGGCACCGAGGCCCGGGAGAGCCGGGCGGATGTGGTCAAGGCCGCCTGGCAGGCCAGCCTGGCGCACCTGGAGAAGACCTTCGGCACCGACCGCGCGAACTGGACCTGGGGCCGGGCCCACACCCTCACCCACGGCCACCCGCTGGGTCAGCAGAAGCCGCTGGACCGCCTGTTCAACGTCGGCCCCTTTGCAGCACCGGGCGCCCACGAGATGCCCAACAACCTGGCCAACCGGGTCGGCCCGGCGCCGTGGGAGGTGGTCTACGGGCCGTCCACCCGCCGCCTGATCGACCTCGCCGACCCGGCCCACGGGCTCGGCATCAACCCGGTGGGGCAGAGTGGCGTACCGTTCGACCGTCACTATGCGGACCAGGCCGAGCGCTACATCGAGGGCCAGTACGTGCCGATGCACATGAGCGACGAGGACGTGCAGGCCAACACCCGCGACACGCTGAAGCTGGTGCCACGCGCCCAGTGACCCGAGCACGCCCCCGGCCCCAGCGGGCCGGGGGCGTTGTCGTTGCTACGGCGTGCTCGTGGTACGTCAGGCCCGCTTGCTTCCCCCACGCGCAGGGTACGGCCGGCCTGTACAGCTCCACGCCAGGACACGCCCAAGAAAAAGGCCACCCGAAGGTGGCCTTTCTCGTTTCACGCGGCGATCAGGCCGAAGCCGGCTGGGCGCTGCGCTTGTTGCTGGAAGCGGCTTCCAGGGCCATGGCTTCCATGGCCTCCTGGATCGCGCGCTTGCGGCGCTCTTCGGCCTTGCGGCTGAAGTACCAGGCCAGGAAGGTGAACAACGACACGCTCAGCAGGATCAGGCTGGCGACGGCGTTGATCTCCGGCTTCACGCCCAGGCGCACGGCGGAGAAGACCTCCATCGGCAGGGTGGTGGAGCCGGGGCCGGAGACGAAGCTCGCCAGTACCAGGTCGTCCAGGGACAGGGCGAAGGACATCATCCCGCCCGCCGCCAGGGACGGCGCGATCATGGGGATGGTGATCAGCAGGAACACCTTCCACGGGCGAGCGCCCAGGTCCATGGCCGCTTCCTCGATGGACAGGTCCAGCTCCCGCAGGCGCGCCGACACCACGATGGCCACGTAGGCCGAGCAGAAGGTGGTGTGGGCGATCCAGATGGTCACCAGCCCGCGCTCCTGGGGCCAGCCTATGAGCTGGGCCATGGCCACGAACAGCAGCAGCAGGGACAGACCGGTGATCACCTCGGGCATGACCAGCGGCGCGGTGACCATGCCGCCGAACAGCGTGCGGCCACGGAAGCGCGGGATGCGGGTCAGCACGAAGGCCGCCAGGGTGCCCAGGGCCACGGCGGAGATGGCGGTGTAGAAGGCGATCTCCAGGGAGCGCATCACCGAGGTCATCAACTGGGTGTTGTCCAGCAGGCCGACGTACCACTTGATCGACCAGCCGCCCCACACCGTCACCAGCTTGGAGGCGTTGAAGGAGTAGATGACCAGGATGACCATCGGCAGGTAGATGAACAGCAGACCCACCCACAGCATCAGGTTGGAGAAACTGAAGCGCTTCATACCTTGCCCTCCAGTTCCTTGGCCTGGTTACGGTTGAACAGGATGATCGGGACGATCAGGATCGCCAGCATCACCACCGCCAGGGCGGATGCCACCGGCCAGTCGCGGTTGTTGAAGAACTCCTGCCACAACACCTTGCCGATCATCAGCGTCTCCGGTCCGCCGAGCAGCTCGGGGATCACGAACTCGCCCACCACCGGGATGAACACCAGCATGGAGCCGGCGATGATGCCGTTCTTGGACAGCGGCACGGTGATCTTCCAGAAGCTGTTGAAGTTGCTCGAACCGAGGTCGGAAGCGGCTTCCAGCAGGCTGAGGTCGTGCTTGACCAGGTTGGCGTACAGCGGCAGCACCATGAACGGCAGGTACGAATAGACCACGCCGATGTACACCGCGAGGTTGGTGTTGAGGATCTGCAGCGGTTCGCTGATGACTCCGATGGTCATGAGGAAGCCGTTGAGCAGGCCGTTGTTGCTGAGGATGCCCATCCACGCGTAGACGCGGATCAGGATCGCGGTCCAGGTCGGCATCATGATCAGCAGCAGCAGTACGGTCTGCGACTCCTTGCTGGCGCGGGCGATGGCGTAGGCCATCGGGTAGCCGATCAGCAGGCAGAGCAGGGTGCTGAAGAAGGCGACCTTCAGCGAGCCCAGGTAGGCCGCCAGGTAGAGTTCGTCCTCGTTCAGCATCAGGTAGTTGCCGAGGTTGAGGACGATCTGCAGCTGGTTGTCGGCCCAGGTGTAGATCTCGGTGTACGGGGGGATGGCCACGTCCGCTTCCGCGAAGCTGATCTTCAGCACGATGGCAAAGGGCAGCAGGAAGAACAGGAACAGCCAGAGGAACGGGACCCCGATCACCGCATGCCGGCCCGTGGGCAGGCGCTTCTTTATGCTGGATATTTTCATGACCGCAGCACCACCCCGCTGTCGTCCTCCCACCATACGAAGACTTCATCTTCCCAGGTCGGCCGGGCACCGCGACGTTCGGCGTTGGCGACGAACGACTGGACGATGGAGCCGCCGGGCAGCTGCACGTAGAACACCGAATGGCCGCCGAGGTAGGCGATGTCGTGGATCTTGCCGCGGGACCAGTTGTACTCGCAGGTGGGCTGCTCGGTGGTGACCAGCAGCTTCTCGGGACGCAGGGCGTAGGTGATGCGCTTGTCCTGCACGGAGGTGGTCACGCCGTGGCCGACGTAGATCGGACGCTCCAGTTCGGCGCAGGCGATCAGGGCATGGTCTTCGGCGTCATCCACCACTTCGCCGTCGAACAGGTTGACGTTGCCGATGAACTCGCACACCAGGCGGCTGATGGGGGTCTCGTAGATGTCCACCGGGCTGCCGATCTGCTCGATGCAGCCCAGGTGCATGATGGCGATGCGCTGGGCCATGGTCATGGCCTCTTCCTGGTCGTGGGTCACCATCACGCAGGTCACGCCCACGCGCTCGATGATCTCCACCAGTTCCAGCTGCATCTGCGAACGCAGCTTCTTGTCCAGGGCGCCCATGGGCTCGTCGAGCAGCAGCAGCTTGGGCCGCTTGGCCAGGGAGCGGGCCAGGGCCACGCGCTGGCGCTGGCCGCCGGACAGCTGGTGCGGCTTGCGCTTGGCGTACTGGGTCATCTGCACGAGCTTCAGCATCTCGTTGACCCGCTCTTCGATCTCGGCTGCGGGCAGGCGATCTTGTTTGAGTCCGAAGGCGATGTTCTGCGCGACAGTCATATGCGGGAAGAGCGCATAGGACTGGAACATCATGTTGATGGGGCGCTCGTAGGGCGGCATGTCGGTGATGTCGACACCGTCCAGGTAGATGCGCCCTTCGGTCGGGCGTTCGAAACCGGCGAGCATCCGCAACAGGGTCGACTTGCCCGAGCCCGAGCCTCCCAGGAGGGCGAAGATCTCGCCCTTGTTGATGGTCAGCGAGACGTCGTCGACCGCGAGGGTCTCGTCGAACTGCTTGGTTACCCGGTCGATCTTGACCAGCACCTCTTTGGGTTGCTGGCCGCCCTCGAGGGCTTTCTTGTAGGCGCCGGAGGCTATAGCCATTACCACACACTCCCAGATTCTTGCTTAGCCGGCCATTATGGCCGGTCGCGTTCAGTACTGCCTGAAAGGCGCGAGCCATTCATCCTGGTTCGCCCTGCGCCCGCTTGTGTAGGCACCGCACGCTCCCTGCCGCGCGGCGCCCCTGTTATCACTTGCCCGATTTCACCTTGGTCCAGGTGCGGGTCATCAGCCGCTGGACCTTGGGCGGCAGCTCTGCCGATACGTAGAGCTTGTCCAGGACCGCTTGTGGCGGATAGACGGACTCATCGGTCCGTACTTCCTGCTTCATGAACTCGCCGGCCTTGGTGTTGGGGTTTGCATAGCCGACGCTGTCACTGACCTGGGCGATCACCTCGGGACGCAGCAGGTAGTCGATGAAGGCGTGGGCCTCCCTGACGTTGGTGGCGTCGGCCGGGATGGCGATCATGTCGAACCAGAGGTTGGCACCTTCCTTCGGGATGGCGTAGGCGATCTTCACGCCCTTGCCGGCCTCCTCGGCGCGCGCAGCGGCCTGGAAGATATCACCGGAGAAGCCGGCGGCCACGCAGATGTCGCCGTTGGCCAGGTCGCCGATGTACTTGGAGGAATGGAAGTAGGTGATGTAGGGGCGCACCGCCATCAGCTTGGCCTCGGCCTTCTTGTAATCGGCGGGGTTCTTGCTGTTGGGGTCCAGGCCCAGGTAGTTGAGCACGGCCGGCAGCATCTCGTCGGCCGAGTCGAGGAAGGCGACGCCGCAGCTGCTGAGCTTCTTGATGTTCTCGGGCTCGAAGAGCACGGACCAGGAGTCGATCTTGTCGACGCCCAGCGCGGCCTTGACCTTCTCTTCGTTGTAGCCGATGCCGTTGGTGCCCCAGAGGTAGGGAACGGCGTACTGGTTGCCGGCGTCGTTGGCCTCCAGGCGCTTGAGCAGCACGGGGTCGAGGTTGTCCCAGTTCTTCAGCTGGGCGCGGTCGAGCTTCTGGAAGGCGCCGGCCTTGATCTGCTTGCCGAGGAAGTGGTTCGAGGGGACGACCACGTCATAGCCGGTGCGACCGGCCAGCAGCTTGCCCTCGAGGGTCTCGTTGGAGTCGAAGACGTCGTAGACCGGGCGGATACCGGTTTCCTTCTGGAAATCGGCCAGGGTGGTCTCGCCGATGTAGTCGGACCAGTTGTAGATGTGCACCGTCTGCTCTGCCTGGGCCTGGCTGGCCAGGGTCAGGACGGCAGCGGTGATCAGGGTTTTGCCGAAGGAAACTCGCACACTTCAGTCCTCTTGTTTGCGCCGGGCCGCCCGCACGCAGGCAGGGCGGCAGTCATTGGGTTCGGGGTTCAGCGCCCGCTCTTTATCCGGGTCCAGTCACGGGTCAGCCAGCGCTGCACTTCGCGGGGGCGTTCCCGGGCCACGTAAAGCTTGGCCATCACATCCGGTGCAGGGTACACGCCGGGGTTGTCGCGCACGCTGGCATCCACCAGCGGCGTCGCGTCCTTGTTGGCATTGGCATAGGACACGTAGTTGCTGATGCTGGCGATCACATCGGGCCGCATCAGGTAGTTGATGAAGGCATGGGCCTCCTCGACATGCTGGGCGTCGCGGGGGATGGCCAGCATGTCCGCCCACATGGCGGTGCCTTCCTTGGGGATCACGTAGCGGATCTCGTCCTGGCGCCCGGCTTCCCGGGCGCGGGTGGCGGCCTGGAGCATGTCGCCGGAATAGCCGAAGGCGATGCAGATGTCGCCGTTGGCCAGGTCGGCGATGGACTTGGAGGAGTGGAAGTAGGTGACCGAGGGGCGGACCTGGAGCAACGCGGCGGTGGCCTTGTCGAAGTCGGCACGCTCGTGGCTGTGGGGCGACATGCCCAGGTAGTTGATCATCTGCGGGATGACTTCGTCGCCGGTGTCCAGCAGGGCGACGCCGCAGGCGTGCAGCTTCTTCACCACGGCAGGATCGAAGAGCAGCGACCAGGAATCCAGGGCCGCGTCGTTGCCGAGGATGGCGCGGACCTTGTCGACGTTGAGGCCGATGCCGTTGGTCCCCCACAGGTAGGGGACGGAGTATTCGTTGCCCGGATCACCACTGGCCAGGCGTTCCAGCACGGCGGGATCGAGATGGGCGAGGTTGGGCAGCCTGGATTTGTCCAGTTTCTGGTAGGTACCGGCCCGCACCTGCTTGGCCAGGAAGTGGTTGGTGGGCACCACCACGTCGTAGCCGGAATGGCCAGTGGCGAGCTTGCCGTCGAGGGTTTCGTTGGAGTCGAAGACGTCGTAGACCACCCGGATGCCGGTCTCCTTCTGGAAGTTCTCCAGGGTGCCGGGGGCGATGTAGTCCGACCAGTTGTAGACGCGCACCACCCGCTCTTCCGCGCTGACGGCGGACATGAGGAGGGCGCTGGCCAGCAACCCGTACAGCCAGGGACGTTTTCGCATGAGCGATCCTCTCGGAGATGACCGTCCCCCGGCTCAACCGGGGGACGGGGTACGACGGCTTACTTGCCCGACTTGATGGTGGTCCAGGTACGGGTCATCACGCGCTGCACCTTGGCCGGCAGGTCCGGGAAGGCATAGAGCTTGGCCATGGTTTCCTGGCTCGGGTAGATGCCCGGGTCGGTACGGATCGCCTCATCCACCAGCGGGGTCGCGGCGGCGTTGCCGTTCGGGAACTGAACGACGTTGGTGATCTCGGCCATGATCTCCGGCTTCATGATGAAGTTCATGAAGGCGTAGGCGGCGTCGGGGTTGGCGGCATCGGCGGGGATGGCGACCATGTCGAAGAAGGTGCCGGCGCCTTCCTTCGGAATGTTGTAGGCGACCTTCACGCCACCCTTGGCCTCTTCGGCGCGGGACTTGGCCTGGTACACGTCACCCGAGTAGCCGACTGCCACGCACAGGTTGCCGTTGGCCAGGTCGGAGATGTACTTGGAGGAGTGGAAGTAGGTGATGTAGGGACGGATCTTGAGGAACAGGGCCTCGGCTTCCTTCAGCTCCTTCGGGTCCTGGCTGGTGGGCTTGTAGCCCAGGTAGTGCAGGGCGATGGGGAGGATCTCGGTGGGCGAGTCGAGGAAGGAGACGCCGCAGGACTTCAGCTTCTCGATGTTCTCGGGCTTGAACAGCAGGTCCCAGGAGTTCACCGGGGCATTGTCACCCAGGACGGCCTTGACCTTCTCCGGGTTGTAGCCGATGCCGATGGAGCCCCACATGTAGGGGAAGGCGTACTGGTTGCCCGGGTCGGACACTTCGACGGTCTTCAGCAGGTTCGGGTCCAGGTTCTTCCAGTTCGGCAGCTTGGACTTGTCCAGCGGCTGGTAGACCTTGGCCTTGATCTGCTTGGCCAGGAAGTTGTTGGAGGGCACCACGATGTCATAACCGGACTTGCCGGCCAGGAGCTTGGCTTCGAGGGTCTCGTTGGAGTCGAAGACGTCGTAGACCACCTTGATCCCGGTTTCCTTGGTGAACTTCTCCACGGTGTCCGGGGCGATGTAGTCAGACCAGTTGTAGACGTGCAACACCTTTTCTTCTGCCTGGGCCACGCCGGCCACAGCGCCAGCCAGCGTCACGGCGAGCAGGGTCTTGCCGAAGGTTTTGAACATGCGGGTAGCTCCGTTTGTTGTTTAAGTGTCCGAGCGGCGTCGTAACCGAATACGCCACCGCCCGGTGAGCCTGGCCAACGCACTGGCACAGTCTAGGGTGGGGGGCGGTGCTTACAACAGCTCGCGGTAGCGATTGTTTGCAAACTCGCCCATTTGCTCAACCCAGAACTGCACTCGCGGTGAGGTCAAGGCACTTGCGAGCCTTGGTCACCAGTTCGTCGATCTCGTCCTTGGTGATCACCAGGGGGGGCGAAATGATCATCGTATCGCCCACCGCCCGCATGATCAGGCCATTGCGGAAGCAGTGCTCGCGGCACTGCATGCCCACGCCCAGGTCGTTGAAGCGTTCGCGGGTCTTCTTGTTCTTGACCAGCTCGAGTGCGCCAACCATGCCCACTCCACGCGCTTCACCGACCAGGGGATGGTCAGCCAGCTCCTGCCAGCGTTGCTGCAAATATGGTGCCGTTTCCGCCTTCACCTTCTCGACGATCTTCTCGTCACGCAGGATACGGATGTTCTCCAGGGCAACGGCGGCGGCCACCGGGTGACCGGAGTAGGTAAAGCCGTGGTAGAACTCGCCGCCCTGGTTGAGGACTTCGACGATCTCGTCACGGACGATCACGCCGCCCATGGGGATGTAGCCGGAGGTCAGGCCCTTGGCGATCGGCATCAGGTCCGGGGCGTTGCCGTAGTACTGGCTGCCGAACCATTCGCCGGTACGGCCGAAGCCGCAGATCACTTCGTCGGCGATGAACAGGATGTCGTACTTGGCGAGGATCTCGCGGATTTTCGGCCAGTAGGTTTCCGGCGGGACGATCACGCCACCGGCGCCCTGGATGGGCTCGGCGATGAAGGCGGCGACGTTCTCCTCGCCGACTTCGAGAATCTTCTTCTCCAGCTGCTCGGCCGCCCAGACGCCGAACTCTGCCGGGGCCATGTCGCCGCCCTCGCCGTACCAGTAGGGCTGGGGAATGTGCACGATGCCGGGGATCGGCAGGTCGCCCTGACCATGCAGGGCCTTCATGCCGCCGAGGCTGACGCCGGCGACGGTGGAGCCGTGGTAGCCGTTCCAGCGGCCGATCACCACTTTCTTCTTCGGCTGGCCCTTGGTCGCCCAGTAGTGGCGGACCATGCGCAGCACAGTGTCGTTGGCCTCGGAGCCGGAGCCGGTGAAGAACACGTGGTTCATGCCGTCCGGCGCCAGCTCGGAAATGGCCTTGGCCAGTTCGATGGCCGGCGGGTGGGCGGTCTGGAAGAACAGGTTGTAGAAGGGCAGTTCGCGCATCTGGTTGGCCGCGGCCTGCACCAGCTCCTCGCGACCATAGCCGACGTTCACGCACCACAGGCCGGCCATGCCGTCCAGGATCTTGTTGCCTTCACTGTCCCAGACGTAGACGCCTTCGGCCTTGGTGATGATGCGTGCACCCTTGGCATTCAGCGCCTTGTAGTCAGTGAAGGGCGGCAGGTGGTGGTCACGGCTGAGGGCCTGCCACTCAAGGGTCCTTGGATTGGTCACTTGGCTGTTCATTTCCATACCTCGTTAAACACTCTTCGGCGACGCCGGCCTTCATGGCCGGCGTGCCGGTTCCTGATCAGACGGAGAGCAGCAGGAACTCACGTTCCCAGGAGCTGATCACCCGTTTGAAGTTTTCGTGCTCGGCACGTTTCACGGCCACATAGGCCTTGATGAACTTGCTGCCCAGGTACTTCTCGATCTCCCGGCAGGATTCCATCCGTTCCAGTGCTGCCTCGATGGTCAGCGGCAGGCGCAGGTTGCGGCGCTCGTAGCCACGGCCCTTCACCGGCGCACTCGGCTTCACGCCTTCCACCATCCCCATGTACCCGCACAGCAGGCTGGCCGCGATGGCCAGGTAGGGGTTGGCGTCGGCGCCGGCCAAACGGTTCTCCACTCGACGGTTCTGCGGGTTGGCATCCGGCACGCGCAGGCCGACGGTGCGGTTCTCCTCGCCCCATTCCACGTTCACCGGCGCCGAGGTATCGGGCAGGAAACGACGGAAGGAGTTCACGTTCGGGGCGAACAGCGGCAGCAATTCGGGGATGTACTTCTGCAGGCCCCCGATGTGCTGGAGGAACAGGTCGCTCATCGAACCGTCATCGTTGGAGAAGACGTTCTTGCCCGTCTTGATGTCGATCACGCTCTGGTGCAGGTGCATGGCGCTGCCCGGCTCGTCGGTGATCGGCTTGGCCATGAAGGTGGCGGCCACGTTGTGCTTGAGGGCGGCCTCGCGCATGGTGCGCTTGAACACCAGGATCTGGTCGGCCAGGTCCAGGGCATCGCCGTGACGGAAGTTGATCTCCATCTGCGCCGGGCCTTCCTCATGGATGAGGGTGTCCAGGTCCAGGTCCTGCGTCTCGCACCAGTCGTACATGTCCTCGAACAGCGGGTCGAACTCGTTCGCGGCATCGATGGAGAAGGACTGGCGGCCGGTTTCAGGACGGCCGGAGCGGCCCAGCGGGGCCTGCAGCGGGAAATCCGGGTCGTCGCAGCGCTTGGTCAGGTAGAACTCCATCTCCGGCGCGACGATCGGCTTCCAGCCCTTGTCCGCGTAAAGCTTGAGCACCTTCTTCAGCAGGTTGCGGGGCGACAGCTCGATGGGGTTGCCCTGCTTGTCGAAGGTGTCGTGGATGACCATGGCGGTGGGCTCGATGGCCCAGGGCACCAGGTAGACGGCCTTCTCGTCCGGGCGGCAGAACATGTCGATGTCCGCCGGGTCGAGCAGGTCGTAATAGATGTCGTCCTCGACATAGTCGCCGGTGACGGTCTGCAGCAGCACACTCTCGGGGAGGCGCATGCCCTTCTCGTCGAGGAACTTGTTGGTCGGCGAGATCTTGCCGCGCGCAATGCCGGTAAGGTCGCTGATCAAGCATTCAACTTCGGTGATTTTGCGTTCTTTCAGCCAGCTGGTGAGCTGGTCGAGCTTGGTAGTCATAAAGACCTCAGGGTTTGAGAGCCTCGACTGGAATAGCCGGGCTCAGCGTTGCCCCGCCCTCTCCCTGCAAGCCTCACCAAAGGCCTGGAAGATGGCGAGATATACGGGGTTGGAGCGAACCTGCCACTCGGGATGCCACTGTACGCCGAGTGCGAAGGACCTGGCGCCTTCGACCGATACGGATTCGACCAACCCGTCGGGCGCCAGCGCTTCAACTCGAAGGCCGGGCGCCAGACGTTCAACGCCCTGGCCGTGGATGGAATTGACGAGAAACTCGCCCGGCACACCGAGGCCGGCGAGCACGCCACCCGGTTGCACGGAAACCGGGTGGCGCGGTGCGTACTGGACCTCCAGCGGCTGGTCTTCAGGCTCGCGGTGGTCCATGAAGCCCTCGACCTCATGCACCTTCTGGTGCAACGAGCCGCCGAAGGCCACGTTCATTTCCTGGAAGCCCCGGCAGATGCCCAGCACCGGCACGCCACGCTCCACTGCAGCACGCAGCAGGGGCAGGGTGATGGCATCGCGATCAGGGTCGTGGAGGGTGCCGGGCGCGCTGGCCGGGCCGGAATAAAGATGAGGTTCTACGTTGGAAGGCGAACCGGTGAACAGGAGTCCGTCTAGACTCTCCAGCAGGGCATCGATGTCCAGAATATCGCCCAGCGCCGGAATGATGAGGGGAATACCGCCAGCCCCAAGGGCTACCGCCCGAAGATATTTGTCACCTGCAACATGGTAGGGATGTGGACCGATCTGCTTGGTGCAAGCGGTTACGCCGATCAACGGCAGGCGAGACATGGGGCACCCGTTTTATTGCTGTTATGGGTTTCGGCCGAGCTTAGCGTTGTTCATTTTTTTACACAATAGGGCTGTAAAAAATTGAACACACCCCACTGGACGCCGCGCCGGGCATGGCTCCGAGCAGGGCCAAGATGCCCTGAAACGCCCCAAAATTGGCCATCGAGCCCCGCTTTAGGGCAAAATAGGGCGCTATTGACATCCAGGGGGCTTTTCGATTGACTCAACCCCTAGTCAATACGTGATTGATATTTTTAACAAGAAAGGTGTTGCATCATGTCGGTACCCCCGCGTGCCGTTCAGCTTCAAGAAGCGAACGAGTTCCTTAAGGAACATCCTGAGGTCCAGTTCGTCGATCTCCTGATCGCAGATATGAATGGTGTGGTTCGAGGCAAGCGAATCGAACGCGCCAGTCTCCACAAGGTCTACGAAAAAGGTATCAACCTCCCCGCCTCCTTATTTGCCCTCGACATCAACGGCTCCACCGTCGAAAGCACCGGCCTCGGCCTGGACATCGGCGATGCGGACCGTATCTGCTACCCGATCCCCGGCACCCTGTGCGACGAGCCCTGGCAGAAGCGCCCCACCGCGCAACTGCTGATGACCATGCACGAAATCGAAGGCGAGCCGTTCTTCGCCGACCCGCGTGAAGTCCTGCGCCAGGTCGTGGAGAAGTTCGACGAGCTGGGCCTGACCATCTGCGCCGCGTTCGAGCTGGAGTTCTACCTGATCGACCAGGAGAACGTGAACGGCCGTCCGCAGCCGCCGCGCTCCCCGATCTCCGGCAAGCGCCCGCAGTCCACCCAGGTCTACCTCATCGACGACCTCGACGAGTACGCCGATTGCCTGCAGGACATCCTCGAAGGTGCCAAGGTCCAGGACATCCCGGCCGACGCCATCGTCAAGGAAAGCGCCCCTGCCCAGTTCGAAGTCAACCTGCACCACGTGACCGACGCCCTCAAGGCGTGCGACTACGCGGTCCTGCTCAAGCGGTTGATCAAGAACATCGCCTACGACCATGAAATGGACAGCACCTTCATGGCCAAGCCCTACCCGGGCCAGGCGGGCAACGGTCTGCACGTGCACATCTCCCTGATCGACAAGAAGACCGGCAAGAACATCTTCGCTGCCGATGATCCCGAGCAGAACGCCGCCCTTCGTCATGCGGTCGGCGGTGTGCTCGAGACCATGGCCGCCTCGATGGCCTTCCTCTGCCCCAACGTCAACTCCTACCGCCGCTTCGGCGCACAGTTCTACGTGCCGAACGCGCCGAGCTGGGGCCTGGACAACCGCACCGTGGCCGTTCGCGTGCCCACCGGCAGCTCCGATGCGGTGCGCATCGAACACCGCGTAGCCGGTGCCGACGCCAACCCGTACCTGATGATGGCGGCCATCCTGTCCGGCATCCACCATGGCCTGACCAACAAGATCGAGCCCGGTGCGCCCATCGAAGGCAACTCGTACGAGCAGCTGGAGCAGAGCCTGCCGAACAACCTGCGCGACGCCCTGCGCGAACTGGATGACAGTGAAATCCTGGCCAAGTACATCAGCCCGGACTACATCGACATCTTCGTCGCGTGCAAGGAAAGCGAGCTGGAGGAGTTCGAGCACTCCATCTCCGACCTCGAATACAACTGGTACCTGCATACCGTGTAATCGAGTCCAGAAGCGCCGGCCCCAGGGCCGGCGTTTTTTTGCCTGCAATCCGCCTCCCCGCGTGCGGAATGGGCAGTGGAAAACGCGCAAAGGCCCGAGCTAGAGAGGCCCAGGCGCTGATGTGAATCAACCTGCTGAACCTCATGCCGCCGCACAATGCTGCGCCATCCACCAGGGAGGACTCCATGCCCCGCTTCCTCGCCCCATTGCTGCTCGCGCTGCTGCCGACCCTTGCCGCCGCCGACGAGAGCATCCGCGTCTACAACTGGAATGACTACATCGCGCCCCAGGTCCTCAAGGACTTCGAGCAGCAGACCGGCATCCGCGTCGACTACCGCACCTACACCAGCGCCGAAGAGCTGCTCAAGGTCATCGACAGCGGCGAAGCGGCCGACGTGGTGGTGCCCTCCCACAACAACCTTCCCGAGCTGATCCGCGCCGGCAAGCTGCAGCCGCTGGACCTCGCCCGCCTGCCCAACCGCAAGCACCTCGACCCGCAGCTGATGAGCAAGCTCGCCGGCGTCGACCCCGACAACCGCTACGCCGTGCCCTACCTCTGGGGCGCCGTCGGCCTCGCCGTGAACGGCCCGCAGGCCGAGAAAGCCTTCGGCGGTCCGCTGCCCAACAGCTGGGCCGTGCTCTTCGATCCCGCGCAGAGCAAGCGCCTCTCCAGCTGCGGCATGAGCGTGCTGGACGCCCCGGACGAAGCCCTCTCCGTACTCATGACCTACCAGGGCCGCAGCCTCGCCCGCACCGCGCCCAGCCGCCTCAAGCGCTCGGCCGAAGTCCTGGCAGGCCTGCGCCCGAACCTGCGCTACATCGACAGCGAGCGCTACATCGAAGACCTCAACAAGGGCCACCTGTGCGTCGCCATGGCCTGGGTCGGCGACGCCCTGAACGCCGCAGCCGCCGGCCAGCCGGTGCGCTTCGTGGTGCCCGACGAAGGCTCGGTGCTGTTCATCGACAACCTGGTCATCCCCAAGAGCGCCAACCGCGCCGACCTGGCCCACCGCTTCATCGACTTCCTGATGCAGCCCGAGGTCGCCGCCCGGATCACCAGCGAAACGCTCTACCCCAACGGCAACGTCGACTCGCGCCAGTTCCTCGAACCCAGCCTGCGTGACCAGCCCGGCCTCTACCCGGACAAGGAGACCAAGCGCCGCCTGTTCGCCCTGGAGCCGCTGCCCGAGAAGCTCGGCGCCACCCGCGACGAGATCTGGACCGCCTTCCGCGACGGCCGCTGAGCCACTCAGCCCAGGCAGTCGCGCAGACCGCGCTCCAGGGCTTCACGCCCGGCAAACCCCTGCCGGGCGATGAACACCAGCTGTGAACCCTCCGCCCGCTCCCGCATCGCCTCGAACTGGCTGCGTCCGCCCACCTGCTGCAGCCAGAGGCTCTCCTCCCGCCCGGCCAGGCGTATGCAGCCCTTGATGCGGAAGATTTCCGCCGGCACCTGCCCCAGCCAGGCCTGCAGGCGCGCACCGTCGAAACGCTCGCCGCTGCACCACAGCCAGCTCTCGAACAGCCCGGCGTGGGCCACGCCCGCCACCGGCACCAACCCCAGCGCCCGCTGCGCCGGCTCCAGCCACAGCGCCTCCGGCAGGTCGGCCTGCACCCCGACATGCACCAGCGACCGCCCCGGCAGGGCCTGCCGCACGGAGGCCAGCGTGGCCTCGTCCACCAGGTCCGCCTTGTTCAGCAGCAGCACGTCGGCCGCCGCCACCTGGGCGCGGGCCAGGCGTGCGTAGTCGCCCTCCAGCGCAAGATGCCGCGTGGCGTCCACCAGGGTGATCACCAGGTCCAGCCGCAGCAGGTCACGCAACTGTGGATAACCCAGGGTCTGCACGATGCGCTGGGGGTCGGAAACACCGCTGCACTCGATGACGATGCGCTCCAGGCGCGGCGAGAGCTGCGCCAGGCTGGCCAGCTGCGCCAGCAGGTCCTCCTGCACCGTGCAGCAGATGCAGCCGTTCTGCAGGCTGTACACCGCATCGGTCACCTCGGCCACCAGCGCCGCATCGATGTTCAGCGCACCGAAATCGTTGACGATCACCGCCAGTCGGCTGTCCCCGGCCTGCCGCACCATGCGGTTGAGCAGCGTGGTCTTGCCCGCGCCGAGAAAGCCCGCCACCACCGTGACCGCGATGCGCTCAGCCATCCTGGCGTGCCCCCGACTCGATCACCGGCGGCTCGCCGCGCCACACCGCCTGCAGCCCCAGGCCCGCCAGCGCCTCGCCACGGTCGTACACCAGTTGCCCTTCGACGAAGGTCAGCAGCACCTGGGTGCGGTGGATGTAATTGCGCGCCGGCTGGGCGAACAGGTCGCGGTCGAGCACGATCAGGTCCGCCGCCTTGCCCACTTCCAGGCTGCCGGTGCTGGCCTCCAGCCCCATGGCGAGCGCCCCGTTCAGGGTGGCCACCCGCAGCGCCTGGGGCAGGCTGATGGGCTCTCCGAAGCAGGCCGGGTCGTCGTTCCAGGGGTTCTGCCGGGTCACCATCGTCTCCAGCGCCAGCCAGGGATCGATGGACGCCACCGGCCAGTCGGTGCCGAACACCGCCGTGCCGCCGGCCTCCAGCACCCCTTTGAAGTCGTAGATGCGCTTCAGCCGCTCCTGGCCGTAGCCCGAACGCGCGCCACTGGCGAAGGGCGTCGGGTACCAGGCCGCCGGGGAGAACTCGGCGATCACCTGCAGCGCCTGGAAGCGCGCCAGGTTACCCGGGTGCAGCAGCGTGCTGTGGGCGCACTGGTGACGCACCCCGCTGAAGCCGTTGCGCCGCCGCGCCTCCGCCACCGCATCGAGGAACACGTCGGACGCGCCATCGCCGGTGCAGTGGGCGATCACGCGGATGCCCCGGCGGTCCATGTCCACCAGCATGTCGGTGATGTGTTCCGGGGTGAGGTTGAGCTTGCCGCGCCAGTCCGACTCGTTCGGCCAGGGCGTCAGCAGGAAGGAAGAACGCGGCTCCACCGTGCCGTCGAAGTGGAACTTCACCGCGTTGGCGCTCAGCCGGGCGCTGCGGTAGTAGTGGCGCTCGCCGGCCAGCAGCTCCCAGCGCCGACGCACCGGGAAGATGTCGTCCTGCCAGCTGATCGCCGCCTCGATGCGCACGGTCAGCTCGCCGGCGTCGTCCAGCGCCTTCAGCGCCTGCAGGCGGTGTTCGCAGACGTGCACGTACTTGCTCGCCGTGACCCCGCGCGAACTCTGGAAGTGCACGCCATCGCGGTAGGCCCGGCGCAGCACCGCCACCGGGGTCGGCGGCATGGCGGCGTGGATCATCGCGTAGGCGCCGTCGATCATCAGCCCGGTGGGCTCGCCGGTCAGCGGGTCGCGCTCCAGGTAGCCGTTGCGCGGGTCGGGGGTATGGCGGTCGATGCCCGCCAGCTGCAGCGCCTTCGAGTTGACCATCATGGTGCCCCACATGCGATCGAGCAGGGCCACCGGGCGGTCCGGCATCACCGCATCGAGCCAGGCGCGGCCGGGCACAAGGCCCGCCTCGCGGAAGGTGTAGCGCACCCAGTACTGGCCGTGGATCCAGCCCTCGCCGGGGTGGGCATCGGCATAGGCGCGGATCGCCGCCTCCAGCTGCGCCGGCGTCGGGTCCTCGATACCGACATCGAGGTCGTCGCTGTAGCGCGGCGCCAGGGCCAGGTCCGGGTGGGTGTGCATGTCGTGCAGGCCGGGCATGCAGAAGGCCCCGTCGAGGTCGTGCACGCGGGTCTGCGGGCCGCGCAGCGCCTGCACGGCGGCACGGCTGCCCACGGCCAGCAGGCGCCCCCCGCCGATGGCCACCGCCTCGGCCCAGGGCTGCGCCGGGTCCTGGGTGTAGAAGCGGCCGTTGTCGAGGATCAGGTCGGCAAAATGGCCCGTGGCCGAATGGGTCGAGGAGAAGTTGTCGGCGTCAGTCATGGCGGCACCTTGTGATTTTCGAGCGTGGCCAGGCCCGGCGCGCGAACGCACCGTGAGCCTGGTTCGGTCAGGAATTGCGGTGGGTCAGCGCGAGCGTTGCAGGCGCTGGATAAAGCCGGCGATGCGACGGCAGGCTTCCTCCAGCTCGGCATCGGAGACGGTGAACGAGAGCCGCACGAAGCCCCGGCAACTGGCGCCGAAGGCTTCGGCATCGAGCACCGAGACCCCGGTCTCGCGGAACAGCTGCCAGGCGAAGTCCATGCCCGAGAGCCCCGTCTCGCGCACGTCCACCAGCATGAACATGCCCGCCTCCGGCACCTTGCAGCGCAGCAGCGGCACATTGGTGAGCCCCCGCACCACCAGGTCGCGGCGGCGGCGGTAGGTCTCGCGGGCGTCCCCCACCACCGCCTCGTCCAGCTCCAGGGCCTTCAGCGCGGCAGCCTGGATGAAGCCCGGCAGGCCGTAGATCATGCACAGCATCAGGTTGTCCAGGTGGCCGATCAGCGCCGGCGGCGCCACCACCCAGCCCACCCGCCAGCCGGTCATCGCATGGGTCTTGGACAGGCTGTTGAGCACCACGGTGCGCGCCGCCATGCCCTCCAGGCTGGCGATGCTGCGGTGGCTGCGCTCGTAGGTGAGCTGCCCGTACACCTCGTCGGAAATCACCCAGAGGTCATGACGACGGGCCACCTCGGCCACCGCCTGCAGCTCCTCGGCGGTGTAGACGTTCCCGGTGGGGTTGTTCGGCGTCGCCAGGGCGATGCCCCGGGTGCGCGGCGTGAGCACCGCCGCCAGGGCGTCGGCGGTGAGGCGGAAGTCGCCCTCCGCCGGCTGCGGGATGCTCACCAGGCGGGCGCCGGAGGCCTGGATGCTGGCGGCGTAGGTCAGGTACATCGGCTCCGGCACCAGCACCTCGTCGCCGGCCTCGAACAGGCACAGCGCCGTGGCGAACAGGCCGTTCTGCGCCCCGGCGACCACCGCCACCTGCTCGGCGCCCACCGGGATGCCCAGCAGCCGGCGCTGCTTGGCGGCGATGGCCTCGCGCAGGGCAGCGCGGCCGATCACTTCGGTGTAGTGGGTGTCGCCCTGGGCCAGGGCCTCGACGGCCGCCGCGCGGATCGGCTCGGCGGTGGTGAAGTCCGGGTCGCCGATGCTCAGGACGATGGCGTCCTCGCCACGCGCCTGGGCGGCACAGGCGGCGTAGTGGATGTCCCAGGCGCTGACGGTCTCGCCGCTGATGCGCCCGACCAGGGATGAATACTTCATGCACGGCTCCTTGGGGTCCGGGTCCATGGGTTCAGGCCTGGCGCTGCGGCGTACGGCCGATGCGCGCGAAGCCCTGTTCGATGAGGAAGGCGAGGACGATGTACACCACCGCCACCACCAGCAACGGCTCGTACACCTTCAGCGTCTGCGCGCGCACCAGGTTCGCCGCCCCCAGCAGGTCGGTCACCGCCACGGTGGAGGCCAGCGCCGTGGACTTGAGCAGCATCACGCTCTCCCCGGCCAGGGCCGGGCGCAGCATCTGCAGGGCCCGTGGCATCCACACCCGCCGCAGCACCTGCCCGGGTCGCATGCCATAGGCCCGCGCCGCCTCCAGTTCGCCCCGGGGCACCGCCCGCAGGCCACCGCGCAGCACCTCGCCCACATAGGCTCCCACGCTCAGGGTCAGGGCCAGCGCCACGTACCAGAAGCCCTCGCGCAGGTACGGCCAGAGCAGGCTGTGGCGGATCAGCGGGAAGCTGGCGAACACGCTGCCGAGGCCGTAGTAGAGGATGTAGATCTGCACCAGCAGCGGCGTACCCCGCAGCACGCTGGTGTAGAACCGCGCCGCGCCGGCCAGCAGCGGGTTGCGGGCCAGCCGCGCCAGCGCTACGGCAACGGCCAGCAGGAAGCCGAAGACCGCCGACACCAGCAGCAGCTGCACCGTCAGCAGCACGCCACGGGAAAGCTCGCCGATGAAACCGTCCAGCCAGGAAAAGTCCATGGGGCCTCCTAGGCGAGCCGGGGCATCCACCGCTCGAAGCGCGCTTCGATACGGCGGAAGACCAGCCCGGAACACAGGGTGATGACGTAGTAGAAGGCCGCGACCACCAGGTAGAACATCAGGTAGTGCTTGGTCGAGGCCGCCGCCTGGCGCCCCGCGCCCAGCAGTTCGCTGTAGCCCACCACGCTGATCAGCGCGCTGTCCTTGACCAGCACCAGCCAGAGGTTGGACAGCCCGGCGACCACGTGGGGCAGCATGCTCGGCAGCAGCACCCGGCGCAGCACCAGCAGCGGGCGCATGCCGTAGGCCCGCGCCGCCTCCACCTGGCCCACCGGAATGGCCTCGATGGCGCCACGGATGATCTCCGCTGAATAGGCGCCCTGGACGATGCCCAGCACCACGATGGCGGCGAGGAAGCCGTTGACCTCCACCGGCGGCTGGCCGGCGGCGGCCATCAGCAGGTTGAGCAGGTCGGAGCCGGCGTAGTACAGCAGCAGGATCAGCAGCAGCTCCGGCACCGCGCGGTACAGCGTGGTGTAGCAGTTGGCCCAGATCACCAGCCAGCGCGGCCCCCACAGCTTCAGCAGGGCCACGCTCAGCCCCAGCACCAGCCCGAGGACGAACGCCCCCAGGGAGATGCCCAGGGTGCGGATGGCACCCTCGGCCAGGGCCTGCAGCCAGCCGTCGGCGAACAGCAGCCGGGAGAAGTCGGGCGCCATCATGGCCGCGCCGCGATGTCGGTCTTGAAGTAGCGGCTGCGGATGGCGTCGTAGGTGCCGTCGTCGCGCAGCGCCTGCAGGGTCTGGTTGAGGCGCTCGCGCAGGGCATCGTTGCCCTTGCGTACCGCCGCGCCGACGCCTTCGCCCAGCAGCGGGTCCTGGGGCGCCACGCCCTTGCTGGCGAGCATGGCGTTGTCCGGCAGGTCGAGCAGCGGCTCCACCGCCAGCTGGTCGGCGAGGAGGATGTCGACACGGCCGCTGCGCAGGTCGGCGAGCAGGTCGTCCTGGTCGTTGTAGTAGCGCACCGTGGAGGTCTTGCCGTAGTGCGCCTTGACGTACGCCGAGTGGGTGGTGGAGCCCTGCACGCCGATGATCAGGCCCTTGAGCCCCTCCGGCGTGGGCGCCACGTCCAGGCTGCGGTCGGCGACCCACAGCGCCGGGGTGAAGAAATAGGGCTCGCTGAAGTCCACCACCTGGCGCCGCTCGGGGGTGATCGACAGGGAGTTCAGCACCACGTCCACCTGCTGCGCCTTGAGCGCGGGGATCAGCCCGTCCCAGGCCATCTCGTTGAGCGGGCACTGGGCCTGCAGGCGTTCGCACACCGCACGGATCAGCTCCGGCTCGAAGCCGCTCCATTCACCTTTGCCGCTCTTGAAGGAGAACGGCGGGTAGGGCTCCAGGGCGATGCCGAAGACGATGGTCTCCTGGGCCGTCGCTGCGTGGCTGGCGGTGGCCAGGAGCAGGGCGAGAAGGGTTTTCTTCATGTGGATTCCCTCGGTTGTGGTCGTTGTTGTCAGGGGATTCAGCGGTTGTCCTGGGCCATCACGAACTGCCGGCAGCGTTCGCTGCGCGGGTCCAGCAGCACCTGCTCGGGCGGGCCCTGTTCCTCGATGCGGCCCTGGTGGAGGAACACCACCTGGCTGGAGACATCACGGGCAAAGGCCATCTCGTGGGTGACCAGGATCATGGTGCGGCCCTCCTCGGCGATGCTGCGGATCACCCGCAGCACGTCGCCCACCAGCTCCGGGTCCAGCGCCGAGGTGGGCTCGTCGAACAGCATCACCCGGGGCCGCACGGCCAGTGCCCGGGCGATGGCCACGCGCTGCTGCTGGCCGCCGGAGAGGAAGGCCGGGTAGGCGTGGCGCTTGTCCGCCAGGCCGACCCGCTCCAGCAACTGCTCGGCGTGGGCGATGGCCTCTGCGCGGGGCTCGCCGAGCACGTGCACGGGCGCCTCGATGACGTTCTCCAGCACCGTGCGGTGGGGCCAGAGGTTGAAGTTCTGGAACACCATCGCCAGCCGCGCCCGCAGCCGCTCCACCTGGCGCGGGTCGCCGATGCGCCCATGGCCGTGGCGGTCACGCTTGAGCAGCACGGCCTCGCCGTTGATGCGCAGGCTGCCGGCATCGGGAATCTCCAGCAGGTTGATGCAGCGCAGCAGGGTGCTCTTGCCCGAGCCGCTGGCGCCGATCAGCGACACCACGTCGCCCTCCCGCGCCTCCAGGGAGATGCCCTTGAGCACGGCATGGTCGCCGTAGCTCTTGTGCAGCCCCTCGATGGCCACCACCGGGGTGGCGCCGTCACATGCCTGGTTCATCGCTTCGCTCCCGTTCATTCGTCGTCCCGCGCCGGAATCCACCACTCTTCGCCCCGCACGGTGCGGATGTACTCCGGCCAGCGGAAGCGGTGCGGCGCCTCGAAATCAGCCGGCAGCAGCGGTGCCTGCCAGTGCTCGCCGCCGATGCCGCCACCGGTGCGCCGGACGAACTCGTCCCGCGCGGCCCCCAGCAGCTCGGGCCGGGTGAGCAGGTCCACCAGGGTCGCGGCGATGGTCTTGGCCGCCACCTGGATCATCGGGTCGATGGTCTCGCGGATGCCGCCCAGGGCATTGGCCACCCAGTCCGGGTAGGGCGTGCCGGCGGCGGCGAGCATCGGCCGCGCCACCAGCAGGCGCACCGTCGGGCAATGCCAGGTGTATTCCGGGTAGTCGTCGGAGGTCAGGTGGCGCTGCCAGGCCGGCATCTGCAGGCGCAACTGGCGCTCGCACTCGCGGGGGTCGATGAGGGCCTCGGTGGCCGCGAGGAAGGGCCGCTCCATGGGCTCCAGCCCCAGGTTGGCCTGGATCTCCCGGGCCACGGCGATGGCCGCATCGCCCCACTGCGGCGCACCGACGGCGGCCAGGTTGTCGTAGGTGGCCTGGGCCAGCACGTGGTTGGGCAACCCGCCACGGGACTTGCACACCCAGGTCTTCTTCCACTGGCAGCCGGTGGCCAAGGCCGCAGCCGCGGCGTTGTTGTCCATCACCCGGCAGACGGTCTCGGCCTGCTCGATGGAATCGCAGCGCAGCAGGTACTGGATCTGCGCCAGGTGCGGCGGCAGGTTGTCGGCGGTGGCCTGGCCGGCGGTGAGGATGGCCTCGTTGAAGCTCCACAGGCCCGTGAACGGCAGGGTGGAGCGACGCAGGCTCTCGTTGAGGGTGTAGAAGTGCACCAGCGCGTCGTTGGCGCCCGGCGCGCGGGCCGCCAGGTGGTTCTGCGGGATCGGGCTGTAGGCGTCGGCGGCGATCCAGTCCTGGGGCGCCTCGCAGGTGAAGCTGTAGATGAAGGCGTAGGCGATGCCGCAGTGGGTATCCCAGGTGGTGGTGTTGTTCAGCGGCAGCATGTAGGTGGGGTGGAAGCTGATGGCCGCGTCGAGGTCGTCGTAGTACCCCTTGGCCGCGTGCACCGGCTTGGAGGCGCGCAGCTTCTCCGCCGGCTCGCCGAAGAAGCGCAGGGTGCCCTTGAGGCCGTGCGCCTGCATGGCGGCCTTGGCGGCCAGCACCCCACCCAGGGCGCTGATACCCAGGGCCGAGTGCGGGTCGGTGTGGCCCGGGGCGAAGCGCGACAGGCCCTCCCGGGGCATCGGCCGGGTGGTGGCGGCCTGGCAGTTGCCAGGCACCGCGTCGTACTCGGCGTAGCTGGCCAGCACCGGGCCGTCGCCGGTGCTGAAGGTGGCGCAGAAGGCCGTGGGCATGCCGCCGCTGGCCTCCTCCACGGTGAAGCCCTCGCGGCGCAGCAGGTCGACGTACCAGGCGCAGGACTTGTACTCGCGGAAGGCCGGCTCGGCGAAGTGCCAGATCACCTGGTGCCAGTCGGACAGCGGCTGGCGATGGCGTTCCACCCAATCGAGGGCAAAGGCTTTGGCAGACATGGGCGCTCCGGGCTCAGGCAGGCAGGAAGTCGGCGGCGTCGAGCTCGACCAGGTGCGGCTCGGCGCTCCCGTCCAGCTCGCCGAGCAGCGCACCCAACGCCTCCAGGCCGGCCACGCGGTGGTGGCGGACATGGCAGGCACGGGCCAGGGCGGCGAAGTCCGGCGCGAGGATGTCCACCCCCAGCGGCGGCACCTCGCGGGCCAGCATGCTGTCGCGGATCTCGCCGTAGCAGCGGTTGTTCCATAGCACCAGGATCACCCCGGCCCCGGCCTCGCGGGCGGCGATCAGCTCGGCGCTGGAGAACTGCAGGCCGCCGTCGCCCACCAGCGCCAGCACCGGGCGACGGGGGCAGGCCAGCTTGGCACCGATGGCCGCCGGCAAGGCGTAGCCGAGGGTGCCGTAGCCGGTGCCGGCGTTGAACCAGCTGGCCGGCGCCGGGGCCCGGTAGCCCAGGGCGCCCTGGTAGACCGGCTGGGTGGAGTCGCCCACCAGGATCGGTGCCGGCAGGCTGTCGCGCAGGGTGTCCAGCAGGGCCTGCATCGCCCGTTGCCGGGGGCTCCAGCCGTCGCGCTCGCAGGTATTGACCCGCGCCACGGCAGCCCGGGCCCAGTCACCGTCGCCCGCTCCGGCGGGCAGTGCCGCCAGCAGCGCCTCCAGGCCAAGACGGGCATCGCCCAGCAGGCCGACGTCGGCCCGGGCGGCACCGAGTACCTGCAACGGATCGATGTCCAGGCGGATCAGCGACGCCTCGACGCGGAAGGGGCCGAGGCCGAAGAAGTCGTAGTCGGTCTCGCCCAGCTCGGTCCCGACGGCCAGGACCGCATCGGCCTCGGCGAACAGCGCCCGGCCGTGGGCAGCGGACTGCACCCCGTCGAGCAGCAGCGGATGCCCGGGCTCCAGCAGGCCCCGGGCGTTGGTGGTGAGGGCCACCGGCGCCTGCAGGCGCTCGGCCAGCTGGCGCAGGGCAGGGCCGGCACCCCGGGCCCCGCCGCCAGCGAGGATCAGCGGGCGCCGGGCGCGGGCCAGCAGGGCGACCGCCTCGGCCACGGCCGCCGGTGCCGGCGCGGCGGCCTCGGGCAGCGGGCGCGGACGCAGGTCCAGGCCATCGGCGGGCATCTCCAGCACGTCCAGGGGAATCTCGATGTGCACCGGGCGCGGGCGGGCGCAACGGAACAGACCGAAGGCGCGGGCCAGCACCTCGGGCAGTTCGTCGGGGCGCTGCAGGGTGTGGCTGAAGGCGCAGACGCCGGCGACCATGGCGCGCTGGTCCGGCAGCTCGTGGAGGTAGCCGTGACCCAGGGCCTGGTGCTCGCGACGGCTGGTGGTGGAGATCACCAGCATGGGCACCGAGTCGGCGTAGGCCTGGCCCATGGCGGTGAGGATGTTGGTCATGCCCGGGCCGGTGATGATGAAGCACACCCCCGGCTTGCCGCTGGCACGGGCATAGCCGTCGGCCATGAAGCCGGCCCCCTGCTCGTGGCGCGGGCTGACATGCCGCAGGCGGCTGCCGTGCAGGCCGCGGTACAGCTCGACGGTATGCACGCCGGGAATGCCGAAGACGGTGTCGACACCGTAGCCTTCGAGCAACTGGACGAGCGCCTGGGCACAACGGGCCATGCGAGCACCTCTTGTTCTGGTTATGGGCTCCCGGCTTCCGCCGGAGGAAGGGCTCCAGTATTGGTGAACGACACGCAACTACAATCGAATTGTTTTTGCCTTATTGTTCGATCCTGCTCACCATTGGACCTTTACCGCCGCCCTGGAGCCGCCCATGCGCTTCCCTTCGATGACCGCCCTGCGCGCCCTCGACGCCGTCGCCCGGCTGGGCAGCGTCTCCGCCGCCGCCCGCGAGCTGAGCCTCACCCGCAGCGCCATCAGCCACCAGATCAGCAGCCTGGAAGAGGCCCTCGGCTTCGCCCTCACCGAGCGCATCGGCCGTGGCATCGGCCTCACCTACCGGGGCGAGCGCTACGCCCGGGAGGTGCAGCGGGCGCTGTCCAGCCTGCGCGAGGCCGCGCTGGGGCTGGACCAGCAGGAGGTCTCCGGGCGGCTCTGCGTAAGCTGCAACCCCGGCTTCGCCACCTATTGGCTGTGCCACCACATCGGCTCCTTCCAGCGCCAGTACCCGCAGGTGCAACTGCAGGTGGTCTCGCCCCGCACGCCGGACGACACCCGCAACCCCCAGGCCGACCTGTTCATCGCCTACGGCATGGGCGACTGGCCGGACCAGTGGGTGGAGCAGATCGTCGCCTTGCGCTTCTTCCCGGTGTGCAGCCCGCGCCTGATCAATGCCCACGGCGGGCTCAAGCACCCAACCGAGCTGGCGGGCTTCCCCCTGCTGCACATGAACGACCACAGCGACTGGCGGGTCTGGCTGGCCACCGCCGGCGCCTCCCAGGTGGACGCCTCCAGCGGCATCGTCTTCTCCGATGCCCATTGCGCCCAGTCGGCCTGCATCGCCGCCCAGGGCGTGGCCATCGGCGACAACCTGCTCAGCGGCGATGCCCTGGCCCGGGGCCTGCTGGTGCGCCCCTTCGAGACCAGCATCGATTCGCCCCGGGGCTACTACCTGGTGGCCGACCCGTTGAAGGCGGAACGCCCGGCGGTGCGTGCCTTCGGCAACTGGGTGCGGCACCAGCTGCAGGCCACCACCGGCGACCTGCGCCGCGAGCGGCCCCACCCGGGCGAGCCGCAGGCGCTGGTTTGACAGCCCCCACGCCTTCACGGAAGCTGCCGCCTTCCGTGCCCATGCGCCACAGCGGACGTCTGCATGCCTGATCCGAGCCCCACGCCCTCCACCCGCCCACGCCGCAGCTACGTGCTGCCGGTGCTGCTGTCGCTGGCGGTGCTGCTGGGACTGGGCAGTTGGCTGTGGATCGCCGGCGGGCGTCCCTACACGCCGGCCAGCACGCCCCGCGCAAGCCTCGACGACAGCCCCGCGCAGTGGGTGGACGAGCAGCAGTGCGCCACCTGCCACGCGCCCCAGGCCCGTGCCTGGAAGGGCTCCCACCACCAGCTCGCCCTGCAGGAAGCCAGCGCCAGTACGGTGAAGGGCGACTTCAATGACGCCCGCTTCGAGGATGGCGCCGGCGCCACGCGCTTCTTCCAGCGCGACGGCGGCTTCTGGGTGAACACGGCCGGAGCGGACGGCCAGCAAGGCGACTACCGGGTGGCCTGGGTGATCGGCGTCGAACCGCTGCAGCAGGTCCTGCTGGCCTTCCCGGACGGGCGCTACCAGGCCCTCGACATCGCCTGGGACGTGCAGCGCCAGGCCTGGTTCCGCCTGCCGGCGGGCCAGGGCGTCGACAGCAGGGCCGACAGCCACTGGGCCCAGCCCGGGCAGAACGCCAACCTGCAGTGCATCGACTGCCACACCAGCGGCTTCCAGAAGAACTACGACGCCGCGACCGACCGCTATGCCAGCCAGTGGCAGAGCCCCGGCGTCGGCTGCCAGGCCTGCCACGGCCCGGCCTCGCGCCACCTGGAGTGGGCGCGATTCAGCGGCCTGCACGCCCAGGCCGGCTTCAGCCTGGACCTCAGCCGCGCCAGCAGCCGCCTCCAGGTGGAAAGCTGCGCGCGCTGCCACGCCCGTCGCACGCCCCTGGGCGAGGGCTACCAGGTGCAGGACCGTTTCATGGACGACTACCTGCCCGCCGCCCTGACCCGCGAGCTGTACGAGCTGAACGGCCACTTCAAGGAGCAGGTCTACGAATACGGCGCCTTCACCCAGAGCCGCATGTACGCACGCGGCCTGAGCTGCACCACCTGCCACGATCCCCACGCCGGCACCCTGAAGGTGGAAGGCGACGGCCTCTGCACCCAGTGCCACAACCCCGAGGGCCGCAGCCTTGTCGCCGGCATCGACGACCGGGGCCTGCGGGCGCGGGACTACAGCAGCCCCGACCACCATCACCACCGTTCCGGCGAGGCCGGCTCGCGCTGCGTCGACTGCCACATGCCGTCACGCACGCTGCTGGGCAACGACCTGCGCCACGACCACCGCTTCAGCCTGCCGGACCCGGCCCACGCCCTGAAGCTGGGCACCTCGGATGCCTGCCAGGCCTGCCACGCCAACCTGCCCAACGAGACCCTGGTGGGCGAGTTCGAGCGCTGGTACGGCCGCACCCAGGCCGGTGCGCCACGTTATGACGAGAGCCTGGCCCTGGTGCGCCAGGGCAAGCCGGGCGCCTCGCGGGCGCTGTTCCAGCAGCTGGAGCGTGCCGACCTGCCGGCCATCCGCCGCGCCACCCTGCTGGCGGAGCTGCCGGCCTACCCCAGCGAGCGCGCGCTGAAGGTGGCCGCCAACGACCTCAACCACGCCGCGCCCCAGGTGCGCGAGGCGGCCATCCGCGCCGTCAGTGCCCTGCTGCCGCCGGAGCAGCGCCGCGACCTGCTGGGCCCGCTGCTGAGCGACCGCGTGCGTGCCGTGCGCATCGCCGCCGCCCGCGACCTGCTGGGCATGCGCACCACCGGGCTGGGCAACTACCAGCGCGCCTGGAGCCAGGCCATCGGTGAATACGAGGCCGCCCTCAGCAGCCAGGCCGAGCGCCCGGAGGTGCAGTTGGCCCTGGCCGCCCTGCAACAGGCCGACGGCCGCGCCGACCAGGTGGAAGGCCGCCTGCGCACCCTGCTGGCACGCAACCCGGACTACCTGCCCGGCACCGTCGCCCTGGCCCAGTGGCTGGACGCCAACCAGCGCGGCGACGAAGCCCTGGCCCTGCTGGACCAGGTCCTGGCCCAACACCCCGAGGCGGGCGCCCTGCACCATGCACGGGGCCTGGCCCTGCTGCGCCGGGGTGATCGCAGCGGCGCGCTGCAGGCCCTCGAACACGCCGTCCGGCTGGAGCCGGGCAACCCGGGCTACGGCTACGCACTGGCCACGCTGCTGCACGATGCCGGCCGGCTGGAGGAGGCCTGCCGGCGCCTGGAGCTGGTGCTGGAAAGCCAGCCGGCCCACCGCGAGGCCCGCCTGGCGCTGATCGCCTACTGGCGCGAGGCGGGGCAGATCCAGCGGGTGCAGGCCCTGCTGGCCGAGCTGGAGCAACTGAACCCGGACGACCCGGCGCTGCGTCGCGAGTAACGCCACGACGGTTCGCATCGAGCCGGCGGAACTCCGGGCACGGGCCTAGAATCCAAGGTGTCAGGTCCCCCCCCAACACCCTGGAGCCCGCCATGCGTACCCGCCTTGCTGCCACCGTCCTCGCCCTGATCGCCCTCCCCGCCGGTTCGGCCATGGCCGACACCTTCTGGCGCAACGTGATCTCCTCCGGCGCCACCACCGCCTCCACCTACGTCACCTTCAAGGACCACAAGCTGATCGTCGCCGCCCGCGAGGATGCCAGCAGCTTCGTCGCCAGCGACGGGCAGATCCGTGGCCCTTACCTGGAGGCCGCACTGCGCCAGGTGCGTGCCGACAACCCCGGCCTCACCGCCAGCGACGAGGAGCTGGCCAGCGCCATCCTCGCCAGCGAATAACGCGAAACGGACGATACGCCGCACGGAACGCAATGGGAGGCCGGGTTAGACTGGCCTCCCGCAACCGGCACAAGGACCGCGCCCCATGGGCAATCCGATTCCCACCCTCAAGGTCATCCTGATCCTCACCATCGCCGTCGACATGTTCTGGTTCGGCGACCGCCTGCTGTCGATCTTCGGCTTCAGCTTCTACGAGATCCTCCCCGACAAGCTGATCAGCCTCATCGCCATGATGAGCAACGCCCTGATGATCCTCTTCAACGTGCTGCTGATCGGGCTGCTCTCGCGGCTGCAGCTGAAGGACGAAAACTGAGCGCACGCCACCACCGCCCGGCAGGGGCAGCGCTCTGGCATCCAAAGGCAAACGATTGGGAATAAACGCAGCCCCGACCGGTGATGACACCGGCCGGGCGCGCCCCATTGCGGGGCGCAGGCGTGATCAGGCTTCGGCGACGGCGGCGTAGCCGGCAGCGTCCAGCAGCTTGTCCAGCTCGGCGGTATTGGCCGGCTTGAGCTTGAAGAACCAGGCACCGTAGGGATCGCTGTTGACCAGCTCGGGCGAGTCGGCCAGTTCTTCGTTGATGGCGATCACTTCGCCGGAGACCGGCGCATAGATGTCGGACGCGGCCTTCACCGACTCCACCACACCGGCTTCCTGGCCAGCGGCCAGGGCCTTGCCCAGCTCCGGCAGCTCGACGAAGACCACGTCACCCAGGGCCTCCTGGGCATGGTCGGAAATGCCGACGGTCACGGTGCCGTCGGCTTCCAGGCGCGCCCACTCGTGGCTGGCGGCGTAACGCAGGTCGGCGGGAATGTTGCTCATTGTTCTGGCTCCTAAGGACAGTGGCGGGCAGCCCGCCTGGGAAATTTAGATCAAGGCCCTGCCATTGCGAACGAAGTTCGGCTGGACCACGCGAACCGGGTACCACTTGCCACGGATCTCCACTTCGGCGCGCTCACCAGTGGCCGCCGGGACCCGCGCCAGGGCGATGGACTTGCCCAGGGTGGGGGAGAAGCTGCCGCTGGTGATCTCGCCATCGCCGATGCCCTCGACCCGCACCACCTGGTGGGCCCGCAGCACGCCGCGCTCTTCCAGCACCAGGCCCACCAGCTTCGGGTGGGGGCCGGCGGCACGCTCGGCCTCCAGGGCGCTGCGGCCGATGAAGTCACGCTCGGCGGGCTCCCAGGCGATGGTCCAGCCGAGGTTGGAGGCCAGGGGCGAGGTGTTCTCGTCCATGTCCTGGCCGTAGAGGTTCAGGCCGGCCTCCAGGCGCAGGGTGTCGCGGGCGCCGAGGCCGATGGGGGAGATGCCGGCGCCGACCAGCTCGTTGAGCATGTCCACGGCCTGGTCGCGGGGGAACATGATTTCCAGCCCGTCTTCACCGGTGTAGCCGGTGCGGGCGATGAACCAGTCGCCTTCGGGCAGGCCCTGGAAGGGCTTGAGTTCATGGATCAGCGCGGCGCGCGGGCTGCTCACCAGGTCGGCCAGGCGCTGGCGCGCGGTGGGGCCCTGGATGGCCAGCAGGGCCAGGTCGTCGCGCAGGGCCAGGCGCACGTCGAAGGCTTCGGCGTGGCGCTGCATCCAGGCGATGTCCTTGTCACGGGTGGCGGCGTTGACCACCACGCGGTAGCCCTCGACGGTGAGGTAGACGATGAGGTCGTCCACCACGCCGCCCCGCTCGTTGAGCATGACGCTGTAGAGCGCCTTGCCGGGGCTCTGCAGGCGGCTCACGTCGTTGGCCAGCAGGCGCTGCAGGTAGGCCGTGGCCTGGCTGCCGGCAACGTCGACGACCGTCATGTGGGACACGTCGAAGACGCCGCAGTCGCTGCGCACCTGGTGGTGCTCCTCGACTTGCGAGCCGTAGTGCAGCGGCATGTCCCAACCGCCGAAATCGACCATCTTGGCGCCAAGGGCCAAGTGCAGGTCATGGAGCGGTGTGCGCTGTCCCATGGGTTTCTCCTTCCGGGCTTGGCGAACTGCGATCCGCGCTCAAGCCCCCGCCAATCCTGGCGTTCAGGGCTGCCGGGGGCCTTTCGTGACACGGGGTCCGAGGGGCGGGCCGCAACGAATGGCGCGCATTGTAGCTGCAAGGTCGGAGACTGGACACCCGACGGGTGACCGGCTGGTCGAGCGGCTATCCGCCGCCCATCGGGCGGGCCGAACGGCGGATCAGCAGCACCACCGGCAGCAGCCCCACCAGCACCAGGCTGAGGGCCGGCAGCGAGGCCCGTGCCCACTCCCCTTCGCTGGTCATCTCGAAGACCCGCACGGCCAGGGTGTCCCAGCCGAAGGGGCGCATCAGCAGGGTGGCGGGCATTTCCTTGAGCACATCGACGAACACCAGCAGTGCAGCGCTCAGCAGCCCCGGTGTGAGCAGCGGCAGGTAGACCCGGCGGAACAGGCCGAGCCCACCCACGCCCAGGCTGCGGGACGCCTCCGGCAGTGACGGGCGGACCCGCGCCAGCGCGCCTTCCAGCGGGCCGTGGGCCACCGCCAGGAAGCGCACCAGGTAGGCCACCAGCAGGGCACTGAGCCCACCCAGCAGCAGCGGCTTGCCGGCTCCGCCGAGGGCGGAGGACAGCGGCACGACGACGGCCCGGTCCAGGTGGCTGAACACCAGCATCAGCGCCACCGCCAGCACCGAACCGGGCAGGGCGTAGCCGAGGTTGGCCAGGCCCACGGCGGCCCGCACCGGCCGCGTCGGCTGCTGGCGCCGGGCGAATACCAGCAGCAGGGCGACGCCCACGGTGATCAGCGCCGCCAGGCCGGCCAGGGCCAGGCTGTGCAGCACCAGTGCCTGGTAGCGTTCGTCCAGGTCGAAGCGGCCGCGCTGCCAGAACCAGGCCAGCAGCTGCAGCAGGGGAATGACGAAGGCGCAGGCGAACACCAGGGTGCACCAGCCGCTGGCGGCGAGGGCGCGCCAGCCCTGCAGCCGGTAGAGCGGTGAGCCGCGGCCGCGCTCCTTGGCCGGGCGCGGCACGCCCCGGGCACGGCGCTCGCCGTAGAGCACCAGGCCGACGCCGAGCAGCAGCAGGCTGGCCAGCTGAGCGGCGCTGGACAGGCTGAAGAAGCCGTACCAGGTCTTGTAGATGGCGGTGGTGAAGGTGTCGAAGTTGAACACCGAGACGGCGCCGAAGTCCGCCAGGGTCTCCATCATGGCCAGTGCCAGCCCGGCACCGATGGCCGGCCAGGCCACCGGCAGAGCGACCCGCCAGAACGCCTGCCAGGGGGACTGCCCGAGGGTGCGGGCGGCTTCCATGAGGCCGCGCCCCTGGGCCAGGAAGGCGGCCCGCGCCAGCAGGTAGACGTAGGGGTAGAACACCAGCGACAGCACCAGGATGACGCCCCCGGTGGAGCGCACCCGGGGCAGCCGCACGCCGCTGCCGAACCACTCGCGCAGGGCGCTCTGCACCGGGCCGGCGAAGTCGAACAGGCCGATGAAGACGAACGCCAGGACATAGGCCGGGATGGCGAAGGGCAGCATCAGCGCCCAGTCGAGCCAGCGCCGGCCGGGGAATTCGCAGAGCGCCACCAGCCAGGCCAGGCTCACCCCGAGCAGGGTGACGCCGGTGCCGACGCCGAGTACCAGCACCAGGCTGTTGCCCAGCAGGCGGGGGAGCTGGGTGTCCCAGAGGTGGGCCCAGATCTCCCGGTCCACGTCCTGCCAGGCCAGCAGCAGCACCAGCAACGGCAGGACCACCAGGCTGGCGGCGGCGAACGCCGGCCAGTGCCAGTGGCGACGCGGCGAGCGCGGGGGCGCCGGCTCGCCGCTGGCGGGGTTCGCCAGAACCCCTTGGGCGGGGCTCAGCGCCACGCCACCCGGTCCATCATGCGGATGGCCTCGGCCTGGCGCTGGCCGGTGACTTCCACCGGCATGTCGTCGGCCTTGAAGGGGCCCCAGGCGGCCACTTCGTCAGACGGGTTCACTTTGGGGTTGGCGGGGAACTCCTGGTTGAGGCTGGCGAACAGGCCCTGGGCGTCGGGGCCGGTCATCCACTCCACCAGGGCGCGGGCCGCCTCCGGGTGCGGCGCGTGGCGGGTCAGGCCGATGCCGGAGAGGTTGACGTGCACGCCACGGTCCGCCTGGTTGGGCCAGTAGAGCTTGGCGCGCAGCTGCGGGTTCTGCTTGTGCAGGCGCCCGTAGTAGTAGGTGTTGACGATGCCGACGTCGCACTGGCCGGCGTCCACGGCCTGGATCACCGCGTTGTCGTCGGCGAAGGGGTCGGTGGCCAGGTTGGCGACCCAGCCCTTGAGCACCTGTTCGGCACGCTCGGCACCCTGGGCTTCGATCAGCGCGGCGGTCAGCGACTGGTTGTAGACCTTCTTCGAGGAGCGCAGGCACAGGCGGCCTTCCCATTCCGGGCCAGCGAGGGATTCGTAGGTGGAGAGGTCGTCGGGCTTCACCCGCTCGGTGGAGTAGACGAGGGTGCGGGCCCGCAGGGACAGGCCGGTCCACTGGTCGCTGCTGGAACGGTACTGGGCGGGGATGTTGGCCTTGACCGCATCCGAGCCCAGGGGCTGGAGGATGCCCATCTGCTCGGCCTGCCAGAGGTTGCCCCCGTCGACGGTGAGCAGCAGGTCGGCGACGCCGTTCTCGCCCTCGGCCTTGATGCGCTGCATCAGCGGCGCCTCCTTGTCGGTGATGAAGCGGACCTTGACGCCGGTCTTGGCGGTGTAGGCATCGAACACCGGCTTGATCAGCTCGTCGATGCGCGAGGAGTACACCACCACCTCGTCGGCAGCTTGCACGCTGGGGATGCCAAGGCCGACGGCCATCAGGGTGAGAAGGGTCTTGCGCGCCTTCATTGCTCATGCCTCTCGTGGTCGGAAAGGCTGGCGATAGTAATCAATCTCAGTTGCATGCAGGCCGGCCATGTATGACCGGGTGTTTCTCCGGGGCGCGAGGCCCCGGACGGTCAGGCGCGGGCGAGGTCCGGCAGGTCCCCGGAGAGGCCGAGGGCCTGGCGCACGAACAGCGCCTTGGCCTCGGGCTGCTGGTTGACCCAGCGCAGGCCGGCATTGCGCAGCCAGCGCAGGGGCAGCGGGTCGGCCTGGAACAGGCGCTCGAAGCCCTCCATGGCGGCCATCATCCCGAGGTTGTAGGGCATGCGGCGGCGCTCGAAGCGGCTGAGCACCTTCTCGTCCGCCAGGCGCTCGCCACGGGCGTGGGCGTGCAGCAGCACTTCGGCCAGCACGGCGGCGTCGAGGAAGCCGAGGTTGACCCCCTGGCCCGCCAGCGGGTGGATGGTGTGGGCGGCATCGCCGATCAGCGCCAGGCCGGGCTCGACGTAGCGCTTGGCATGGCGCTGGCGCAGGGGGATGCACAGGCGCGGGTCGCTGTGCTCGACGCGCCCCAGGCGGTGCTCGAAGGCCTCGCCGAGGGCGCTGCAGAAGGCGTCGTCGTCCAGTGCCATGAGCCGCTCGGCTTCTTCCGGGGTGACGGACCAGACGATGGAGCACCAGTGCTCGTCGCCCTGGCGGTCCAGCGGCAGGAAGGCCAGCGGGCCGTCGTCGGTGAAGCGCTGCCAGGCGGTGCGCCGGTGCGGCTGCTCGCAGCGCACGCTGGTGACGATGGCGTGGTGCAGGTAATCCCATTCGCGGGTGGCGCAGCCGGCCAGGCGGCGTACGGCGGAATTGGCGCCGTCGGCGGCGATCACCAGCGGGGCACGGAGCTGGCGGCCATCCACCAGGGTCAGCAGCCAGTCGTCACCGGAATGGCGCAGGTGTTCGAGGCGGGCATTGGGCATGAGGCCGATGCCGCTGTCGTGCAGGGGCTCCAGCAGGGCGTCCTGGACCACACGGTTCTCGACGATGTGGCCGAGCACGTCGGCATGGACGCTGGCGGCGGAGAAGTGGATGGCGCCGGTGCCGGTGCCATCCCAGACCTGCATCTCGCCGTAGGGGCTGGCGCGACGCGCGACGACGCCCGGCCAGGCGCCGAGGCGGTCGAGGATGCGCTGGCTGGCGGCGGACAGGGCGCTGACGCGGGGCTCGAATGCAGCCTCGGCATCGAAGGGCTTGACGCTGAGGGGGCTGCCGTCGATCAGGAGGATATCCAGCCCGCTGTCCTTGAGTGCCAGGGCCAGGGCGCTGCCCACCATGCCTGCACCGACGATGATCAGATCCGCTTGCATGTCCGTTCCTTATGCGCCTTGTCGCGCCTGCGGCTTGAGCCGCACGTAGAGGGTCTTTCGCACCCGGGCCACCAGGGTGCCTTGGCCGTCATGCACGTCGACGTGCAGGTCGGGCAGATACTTGTCGCCGCCGGCGGTGTGCTGGCGGATGCGCTCGATCAGCGCGTCATCGATGTGGAACTCGGCGTACACCGGCCCGCGCCCGGGGGCGATGAAGTCGATGTGGGCGGCCTTGTCCCAGACGATGTAGTCGCGCCCCAGCAGCTGCATCAGCATGAGCATGTAGAAGGGGTCGGTCATGCTGTAGAGCGAGCCGCCGAACTGGGTGCGGACGTAGTTGCGGTTGTACCAGCCCAGGCCCATCTTGACCCGCACCCGGCGGAAGTCTGCGCTGATCTGCCGCACGCGGATACCCGCCCCGAGGTAGGGCGGGTAGAGGTTCAAGGCCCAGCGCAGGATGCGCGCCTTGCGCGCCAGTCGGCGGTCCGCCATGGCGCGGTCAGACCGGGCGGGTGCCCAGGCCCATGGCCTGGCGGGCGAACCAGCGCTTGGCCGGGGGCAACAGGTCGAGGCCGAGCAGGCCCAGGTTGCGCCCGGTGGCCAGCAGCGGTTCCTTGTTGGAGAACAGCCGCGTGACCTGGTCGGAGAAGCCGACGGTGAGGTCCTGGTCCAGGCGCTGGCTGGCGAGGTAGCCCTGCAGGGTGGCCAGGTCGCCCAGGGGCGCGGTGCTGGCCAGCAGGGTTTCCGCCAGGGCCACGGTGTCGCGCAGGGACAGGTTGTAGCCCTGGCCGGCGATGGGGTGCAGGCTGTGGGCGGCGTTGCCGAGCACCACCAGGTTGGGGCGCACCTGCTCCTCGGCCTCGATCAGGGTGAGCGGGTAGAGGTGGCGGGCGCCGACCTGGGAGAAGGCGCCCAGGCGGTAGCCGAAGGTGGCCTGCAGTTCGCCGAGGAAGGCGCGGTCATCGAGGCCGGCCAGGCGCTGGGCGTCATCGCCCGGCCGGGTCCAGACCAGTGCGCAGCGGTTTTCCGGCAGCGGCAGCAGGGCCATGGGGCCTTCGTCGGTGAAGCGCTCGAAGGCCTGGCCACGGTGGGATTCCAGCGGGCTGACGTTGGCGATCAGCGCGGTCTGCCCATAGGGGTTGCGGCGCACGCCGATGCCCAGCTGCTCGCGCAGGCTGGAGCGGCCGCCGTCGGCGAGGATCGCCAGGTCGCATTCGAGCTGGGTCTCGTCGTTGAGGCTGAGGCGGTAGCCGCCTTCCAGCGGCTCCATGCGCACCACTTCCGCCGGGCAGTGCCAGGTGACCACGTCCGGGTCGAGGGCCTGCCAGAGGCACTGTCCGAGCCAGGCGTTCTCCACGACGTAACCGAGGGCGGGGACGCCCTCTTCGATGGCGGCCAGCCGCGCCGCGCCGAAGCGGCCGCGGTCGGAGACGTGGATCTGCAGGATGGGCTCGGCGCGCTGGGCGATGGCCGGCCACAGGCCGAGGCGTTCGTAGATGCGCCGGGTGCCGAAGGAGAGGGCGGAGGAGCGGGCGTCGTAACTGGGCTGGTAGCTGTTGCCGGGGGCGAAGGGCTCGATCAGGACGATCTTCCAGCCCCGCTCGCGGGCACCTTGTTGCAGGGCCAGGGCCAGGCTGGCACCCACCAGGCCGCCGCCGACGATCGCCAGTTGGGTGCGGGCCATGTCAGGCGGCCTCGCTGCGGGCGGCGGCCATCAGGGCTTCGATCTCGGCGACGGTCTTGGGTACGCCGCCGGTGAGGATCTCGCAGCCTTTCCGGGTGACCACGACATCGTCTTCGATGCGCACGCCGATGCCGCGCCACTTCTTCGGCACGTCCTGGTTGTCGACGCCGATGTAGATACCGGGCTCGACGGTCATCGCCATGCCGGGCTCGAGGACGCGCCACTCACCGCCGACCTTGTATTCGCCGACGTCGTGCACGTCCATGCCCAGCCAGTGGCCGGCGCGGTGCATGTAGAAGGGCTTGTAGGCTTCGCGGGCGATCAGTTCGTCCACCTCGCCCTGCAGCAGCCCCAGTTCCACCAGGCCGGCGGTGATGACCCGCACGGTGGCTTCGTGGGCTTCGTTCCAGTGCTTGCCGGGGGCGATCTCAAGGAAGGCAGCCTCCTGGGCGGCCAGCACCAGCTCGTAGATGGCCTTCTGCTCGGGGCTGAAGCGGCCGCTGACGGGGAAGGTGCGGGTGATGTCGCTGGCGTAGCAATCCAGCTCGCAGGCGGCGTCGATCAGGACCAGGTCGCCGTCCTTGAGGAGGGCGTCGTTCTCGCGGTAGTGCAGGATGCAGGCGTTCTTGCCGGCGGCGACGATGGAGCCGTAGGCGGGCATCTTCGCGCCGCCCTTGCGGAACTCGTATTCCAGCTCGGCTTCCAGGCTGTATTCGTAGAGACCGGCGCGGGCGGCCTGCATGGCGCGGACATGGGCACGGGCGGAGACTTCGCCGGCCTCGCGCATGACCTTGATCTCGGCGGCGGACTTGTACAGGCGCATGTCGTGCAGCAGGTGGTCCAGGGCGACGAACTCGTTCGGCGGCTGGGCGCCCTGGCGGGCCTTGGAGCGGATCACGTTGACCCACTCCATGAGGTGGTGGTCGAACTCGGGGTTGGTGCCGATGGAGTAGTAGACCCGCGAGCGGCCTTCGATCAGGCCGGGGAGGATGTCGTCGATGTCGCCGATGGGGAAGGCGTCGTCCGCGCCGTAGTCGCGGGTGGCGCCGTCCTGGCCGGCACGCAGGCCGTCCCACAGTTCACGCTCGGGGTCACGCTCGCGGCAGAAGAGCACGTACTCGCCGTGTTCCCGTCCGGGGATCAGCACCATCACCGCTTCCGGCTCGGGGAAACCGCTGAGGTACTGGAAGTCACTGTCCTGGCGGTAGACGTGCTCGACGTCGCGGTTGCGGATGTAGACCGGCGCGGCGGGCAGGATGGCGATGCTGTTGGGCACCATCTGCTCCATCAGCGCCTTGCGGCGACGGGCGAATTCGGACTTCGGGATACGGGTCATGCGCGCTCCTTGATCGAGGGTGCCGGGATGGCACCCGTGACGCGGGTCAGTGCAGGTAGGTCTTCGGCGCCGGTGCGGCGCCCCGGTTGCATTCGCTGAACAGCAACAGGGGGGCGACGCGCAGGTACTCCATCACTTCCATGTAGTCGGTCTCACCGTCCTCGGAATCTTCCAGGGCGCTCTGCACCTGGGCGATGGAAGCAAGGTCCTGTAGGACTTCGACCGCTTCGCCTGACAGCGCACCTTCACGCGCGGTGAGGCCGAAGCCGCCGAGGAATCCCTGGCACCACTGGCCCAGGGCCGCAGCGCGTTCGGACAGGGGCGTTTCGTCGTCGGGCAGCAACAGCACGACGGCCATCTCGCCGCCGGTGAGTTCGCCCTTGACCATCTCCTGCAGGCCGATCAGGGCCTGGCGCAGGTTGTCCTCGGGCGAGGCGCCGAGCAGTTCGGCAGCATCCTCCAGCCAGGGCTCGGGCTCGAAGCCGGCTCCGGCGCAACTGCGCCCCAGGAGCAGGCCGTGGAGTTCGGCAGGGGAAACGGGCTGGCCGGTGCTGGCGAGCAGCGCGGCGAATGCGGAATACGGGGAGTTCGGGCTGGGCATGGGTGGCTAGGCGCCGGGGGGCGCAATCACTAGAATGACGGCCTCGTATCCTAGCATCGGCACGCGCGCCAAGACCATGCGACGTCGCCGCGGGGTTTGTCCCTGGATCGGGCCGGTCCTGTATAGTCCCTGTCCACTCATCGCCGAGTAGAAAGCCCATGGAAGATGCCGACCTGAAAGCACTCGCCACCCGCCTGGAACACCTGATCCAGCGCGTGGAGCAGCTCAAGGCGCACAACCGGCAACTGCTCGCGAACGAGAGGATGTGGAAAGAAGAACGCGCTCATCTGATCGAAAAGAACGAACTGGCCCGGCAGAAGGTCGAAGCGATGATTTCGCGCCTGAAAGCCCTGGAGCAGGATTCATGACCCAGTCCAATACCGTCACCGTCCACATCCTCGACAAGGATTACTGCATTGCATGTCCCTCGGACGAGCGCGCCAACCTGGAAAGCGCTGCCCGCTACCTGGACGGCAAGATGCGCGAGATCCGCAACAGCGGCAAGGTGATCGGCGCCGATCGCGTCGCCGTGATGGCGGCGCTCAACATCACCCACGAGCTCCTGCACAAGCAGCAGCGCCTCGACCAGGAGGCCACGTCCACCCGCGAACGGGTGCGCGACCTGCTGGAACGGGTCGACCACGCCCTGGCCACCGATCAGGATGCACCCGGGGCCTGACGCCACCGACCTTTCTTGGGGTATACTCGCCGCCAGCTCCCTGGTTTGTTTGCCAGTCGGTGATGTCCCTGAGCCGATACGCACAACCACGGGGGTTGTAAGTGGGGCCGGTGTGCATGTCCGCCTGACGGAAAGCCTTAACGCCTCCTGCAACCTCCACCTTGAACTTTCGGGTTCAAGGGCTAACCCGACAGCGGCATAACCGGGGAGTCATATTTTCATGATCACTGCCGGCACCCTCTCCCGCCCGGCCCTGCGGCGCCTCCTCAGGCAACAACGCCGCCAGCTCTCCCCCCTCCAGCAGAAGAAAGCCGCCCGTGCGCTGTACCGTCAGCTCGCACAGCACCCGCTGTTCCGCCGTGCCCGCCATCTGGCGCTGTACCTGCCCAACGACGGCGAGATCGACCCACGACCGCTGCTGCGCGAGGCCCAGCGACGGGGCAAGGCCACCTACCTGCCGGTGCTCAATGCCTGGCCGCGCACGCGCATGGCCTTCCAGCGCCTGATGCCCAGCGAGCGCCTGGTGCGCAACCGCTTCCGCATCGAAGAGCCGCGCACCAATACGGCGCGGCAGCGGCCGGTGTGGACGCTGGACCTGGTGCTGATGCCGCTGGTGGGATTCGACGAGGAGGGCGGCCGTCTGGGCATGGGCGGCGGCTTCTACGACCGCAGCCTGGCCTACCGGTCACGCCGCAAGCACGGGCAGAAACCGACGTTATTGGGCCTGGCCCATGAATGCCAGAAGGTGGATCGGCTGCCGCTGGCGAGCTGGGACGTCCGCCTCCAGGGCACGGTGACGGACGGCGGCTGGTACCGCTGAGGGCGCCGGAAAGGCGCCCGGGGGATCAGGGCTGTTGCTGCTGGGTGATCACGCCAGCGGGAGCGCTGCCCTGACGCTGCTCCCAGAGGCTCTGGGTGTAGCCCGTGGTGACCACGCCCAGCCCGAAGATGATGACCAGTACCCAGAGAAGATCGGGTTTACGCTTCATCGAAATGCCTCCCCCTTCAAGGCATGGTGCCCGCGATGACTTGCGGCGATTTTCTGGTTTTTTGAGTGGGCTGTGCGGCAACGTCCGGCTCGAAGTGCGGCATTTTCAGGCAAGCCGTGATAACGCGCAATTATGACGCCAACCGATTGTCGGCTAATCGTTACATTTCTTTCCGTTGGCGCAAGGACCACTTTTCAGGAGCAAAGTTCATGCCCCACTGGCTGATGAAATCGGAACCCGACGAACTGTCGATCCACGACCTGCAACGCCTCGGCCAAGCGCGCTGGGACGGGGTGCGCAACTACCAGGCGCGCAACTTCATGCGCGCGATGAGCCCGGGCGACCTGTTCTTCTTCTACCACTCCAGCTGCCCGGAGCCGGGTATCGCCGGCATTGCCCGCATCGTCGGCGCCACCTACCCCGACCCGACGGCCCTGGACCCGCAGAGCCACTACTTCGACGCCAAGGCCAGCCACGAGAAGAACCCCTGGAGCGCACTGGACGTGGAATTCGTCGAGGCCTTCGTGCGGGTCATCCCTCTGGCGCAGCTGCGCGAGGCAGAGGCCCTGCAATCAATGCCGCTGGTGCAGAAGGGCTCGCGCCTGTCGGTGATGCCGGTGACCGATGCCGAATGGCAGGCCGTGCTGGCCCTGCGCTGAAACCGCAGCCCGTCAGGGCTGCACGATCAGGTTGTTGAACAACAGGTCCTCGACCAGCGGCTTGCCTTCTTCCTGGTTGAGCGCCTGCTGCACCTGTTTGAGCGCTTCCTGGCGCAGTGCTTCCTTGCCCTCCACCGAGCTGAGCGACTCGTCGGTCTGCTGGGCGAACAGCATCACCAGTTGGTTGCGGATCAGCGGCTCGTGGTACTCCACCGACTTCTTCGCGTCCTCCCCGGTGACCCGCAGGGAAATGTCGGCCTTGAAGTACTTCAGCTTCGGGCCGGCGCCGTAATTGCCCACCAGCGCAGGCACCAGGTCGAGATAAAGCACCTTGGGCGCCTCACCTTCCTTGGGCTCCTCCTTGGATTCCGAGGCGAAGGCGGAGAAGGGGATCAGCAGGGCCAGCAGCAGAGCGAGAGTGGTCTTCACGGGAGGGATTCCTGATGGGGCGTGCCCGCTAGCATAGCCACAGCCCGGGGCGAGCCCAAGCCCGATGCTTATGCAGCCCTATCAGGACCGGCCATGCTCGTTGACCGACCCTGCCCCCCGCCTACACTGCCTGACCACAGGGCCGGCGCCGGGCCGGTCGCCAACGAGGATCGAATCCCCCATGAAAGCCGTCCTGTGCAAGGCCTTCGGCCCCGCCGAGACCCTGGTGCTCGAAGAGGTTGCCAGCCCCGAGCCGAAGAAGAACGAAGTGCTGATCGACGTGCACGCCGCCGGGGTCAACTTCCCCGACACCCTGATCATCGAAGGCAAGTACCAGTTCAAGCCGCCGTTCCCCTTCTCCCCGGGTGGCGAAGCCGCCGGCACCGTTGCTGCTGTCGGCGAGAAGATCACCCACCTCAAGCCCGGCGACCGGGTCATGGCGCTGACCGGCTGGGGCAGCTTCGCCGAGCAGGTGGCCGTGCCCGGTTACAACGTGATGCCGATCCCCAAGGGCATCGACTTCAATTCCGCCGCCGCCTTCGGCATGACCTACGGCACCTCCATGCACGCGCTCAAGCAGCGCGCCAACCTGCAACCGGGGGAAACCCTGCTGGTGCTCGGCGCCTCCGGCGGCGTCGGCCTGGCGGCGGTGGAGATCGGCAAGGCCATGGGCGCGCGGGTCATCGCCGCCGCCAGCAGTGACGAGAAGCTGGAAGTGGCCAAGGCCGCCGGCGCCGACCTGCTGATCAACTACAGCACCGGCAGCCTGAAGGAGAAGGTCAAGGAACTGACCGGCGGCCAGGGTGCGGACGTGATCTACGACCCGGTGGGGGGCGACCTGTTCGACGAAGCCATCCGCTCCATCGCCTGGAACGGCCGCCTGCTGGTGGTCGGCTTCGCCAGCGGCCGCATCCCTGAGCTGCCGGTGAACCTGGCCCTGCTCAAGGGCGCGGCGGTGGTCGGCGTGTTCTGGGGCTCCTTCGCCCAGCGCCAGCCCCAGGACAACCTGGCCAACTTCCAGCAGCTGTTCGCCTGGCATGCCGAAGGCAAGCTCAAGCCGCTGGTGTCCCAGACCTTCCCCCTGGAGCGGGCCGCCGAGGCCATCAACGCCCTCGGCCAGCGCAAGGCCGTGGGCAAGGTGGTGGTCACCGTCCGCTGAACCCTGACCCCGGCAGCGCCGGGGCCAGCCCCATCACCCCTGCGCCAGCAGGGGTGGCGGGCGACGCGCGTACCACTGCGTCGCCTGCTCGTAGGCATGGGCCAGTTGCAGCACCGCCAGATCCGCCTGGTGCCGGCCGATGACCTGCATCCCCATCGGCAACCCCATCTCGTTGAACCCCACCGGCACGCTGGCCACCGGGCAGCCGGACAGGGTTCCGGGGATCACCACCTCCATCCAGCGGTGGTAGGTGTCCATGGACCTGCCAGCGATGGCCTTCGGCCAATCCCAGTGCTTGTCGAAGGGAAACACCTGGGCGCTGGGCAGCAGCAGGAAGTCATAACGCTCGAACAGCCGGCTGATGGCGCGGTACCAGTCGCTGCGGGTGACGGACGCGCGGTACACCTCCATGGCCGACAGCTGCAGGCCGTTCTCCACCTCCCACACCGCCTCGGGCTTGAGCCGCTCGCGCCGCGCCGGATCGGCATGGGCCGCCGCCAGCGAGCCGGCCACCAGCCAGTGGCGCAGGGTTCGCCAGCAGGCCCAGAGGCGCTCCGGAGCAAAACCCAGGGCCGCTTCCTCCACCTGGCAGCCCAGTGCCTCGAAGTCCGCCAGGGCGCTGCCGCACAGCGCCAGCACGCCGGGCTCCATGGGCAGGTAGCCGCCCAGGTCACCGAGCCAGCCCAGGCGCGCGCCCTTGAAGTCCCGCTCCAGCGCACCGGCGAAGGCTGCACCGGATTCGGCGATGGACAGCGGCGCGCGGGCGTCGAAGCCGGCCTGCACCGAGAGCAGCAAGGCCACGTCCCGCACGCTGCGGCCCATGGGGCCCTCGTAGCCGAGCTGGTCGACGAACAGGTCGGCGCTGTCATCGAAGGGCACCCGTCCCTGGGACGGGCGGAAGCCGACGATGTTGTTGAACGCCGCCGGGTTGCGCAGCGACCCCATCATGTCGCTGCCGTCGGCCACCGGCACCATCTGCAGCGCCAGTGCCGCCGCCGCGCCGCCGCTGCTGCCCCCGGCGCTGCGAACAGGGTCGTAGGCACAGCCGGTGACGCCGAAGACCGGGTTGTAGCTGTGGGAACCGAGGCCGAATTCGGGGGTGTTGGTCTTGCCGATGAGGATCGCGCCGGCCGCGCGGATGCGCTCCACCATGATGCCGTCGCGCTCGGGCACGTGGTCGCGGAACAGCGGCGAACCAAAGGTGGTGCGGATGCCCCGGGTCAGCGACAGGTCCTTGATGGCGTGGGGCAGCCCGTGCATCCAGCCGCGGTACTCGCCGCGGGCCAGCTCGGCGTCGCGCCGGTCGGCCTCGGCCAGCAGTTGCGCCTCCGGCTGCAGGCTGACCAGGGCGTTGACCTCGGGGTTGAAGCGCTCGATCTGCGCCAGATAGGCCTGCATCACCTCGCGGCAGGACACTTGGCGCTGGCGGATGCGTTCGGCCAGCTCATGGGCCTGCAGCTGGACGAGTTCGGGGTGAAGCGTGTTCGGGCTCATGGCGTGCAGCCTTCTTCCAGTTCCATCGGGGTTCGGGTCGCGTCGCTCGCGGTGCGGGCGCGTTGCCGAGGCGAGCGATGCCGCTGCGCCTGCCGGGGCAGGCGCGCATCGTCAGGCCTCGGGTGAGTCGGGTCAGCGCATCAGGCTGGTCCAGATGCGGTCCGCCAGGCGGATCGCGCCTTCGCCGCAGGTCTGGCTGAACACCACGCGGGTGCCCTCGGGAATGTGCAGCTCCGGCGCATCCTTGAGGCTGGCGTCCAGGTAGGGCTCCACGCCCTTGATCGGGCTCTGGTGCTTGAGGAAGTTCTGGGTCAGCGCCGCGTTCTCCGGCTGGCTGAGGAAGGCGATGAAGCGCTTGGCGTTCTCCGGGTGCTTCGCCCCGGCAGGGGTCACCAGGTTATCCACCCAGGCCATCACCCCCTCCTTCGGGTAGAGGTAGGTGAGGCTCGGCTTCATCTCCCGCGCCCTCATGGACGAGCCGCCCCAGAACATCGACATGTCCACCTCGCCCGAGGCCAGGTTCTCGCGGATCGAGCCGGCCTTGGAGCTGTAGGTCTTCACGAAGGGCTTCTGGTTCTTCAGCAGCGTCAGCACCTGCTGCATCTCCTTCGGGTCCTCGCTGCACAGCGGGATGCCCAGGTAGAGGCTGGCGGTGTCGATCACCTCGCTGGCCGAATCGAACATGTTGATGCGCCCCTGCAGCGCAGCGGGCGGGGTGAACAGCACGGCGTAGCTGTCGGCCGGGCCGTCGTAGCGGGCGCGATCGAGCACCACGCTGGTGGTGCCCCAGATGAAGGGTACGGCGTAGGCGCCTTCCGGGTCCCAGGCGGGCTTCTTCAGCTGGTCCTGGATGTTGGCGTAGTAGGGCTGGCTGGCCGGGTCGAAGCGTTCCAGCAGCTTCTCCTGCACCAGGATCGGCACGAACTGGTGGGAGGGGATGGCCACGTCGTAGCCCGCGCCGCCCTGCTTGAGCTTGGCCAGCAGCGTCTCGTTGGAGTCGTAGGAGTCCACGGTAACCTTGATGCCGGTCTCCTGCTCGAACTTGGCCAGGATCGGCGGCGAGAAGTAGCCGCTCCAGCTCACCACGTTCAACTGCTCGGCCGCCTGGGTGGCCGACGCCAGGCCCAGGGCCAGCGAAATACCTGCAACAGCGCTCAATGTGTTCATCGTCTTGCTCCGGTTTGGGCTCAGGCCTTCTTCTTGCCGAGCAGATAAGAGAGGGTCACGAACAGCACGGAGACCCCGAGGATCAAGGTGGAAACGGCGTTGACGTCAGGCGTCACGCCCATGCGCAACAGCCCGAAGATGAAGATCGGCAGGGTGGTAGTGCCGGCCTGGGCCACCATCATCGAGATCACGAAGTTATCCAGCGAGACGATGAAGGCCAGCATCAGCCCCGAGACCATGCCCGGCGCCAGCAGCGGCAGGGTGACCTTGCGGAAGGTCCGCCAGGGGCCGGCGTAGAGGTCGGCGGCGGCCTGCTCCAGGGAGAGGTCCATGTCGTTCAGCCGGGCGCGGATCGGCAGGTAGGCGAACGGGATGCAGAACACCGTGTGGGCGATGATCAGGTTGCCGTAGCCCAGCGACAGGCCGAGGGTGGAGAACAGCGCCAGGGTGGCGACGCCGACCACGATCTCCGGCAGCACCAGCGGCAGCATGATCGTCCCCATGGACAGCCGCAGCCCCTTGAAGCGCGCCCCGCGTGAGGTGCCCAGGGCCGCCAGGGTGGCGATGGCGGTGGCTGCCAGGCTGGCGCACACGGCGATCAGCAGGCTGTTGCCGGCCGCCTGGCGCAAGGCCTGGTTGGCGAAGGCGGCGCGGTACCAGTCCAGGCTGAAGCCGGTCCACACGGTGGCCGACTGGTTGGCGTTGAACGACAGCACCACCAGCACCAGGATCGGCGCGTAGAGGTACAGGTAGAACAGCAGGCTGAGGGCGCCGAAGCCGGGAAAATCACGCACGCCGGGGCGACGGCTGCGGAACAGGGCACGGATCATCGGGCACCTCCCGCCGCACGGCCGGCGCGCCAGGCGTAGACCATCAGCACCAGCATCACCGCCGCCATCAGCACCAGCGACAGGGCGGAGCCCAGCGGCCAGTTACGGGCGTCGCTGAACTGCCGGAAGATCAGGTTGCCCAGCATCATGCGGGTACCACCGCCAAGCAGCTCAGGAGCCACCATCGCCCCCAGGCAGGGCACGAAGGTGAGGATGGCGCCGGCGAGGATGCCGGGCCGGGCGATGGGCAGCACCACCTTGCGCAGGGTGCGCCAGCGCCCGGCGTAGAGGTCCTGGGCGGCCTCCAGCAGGCGCAGGTCCATGCGCTCCAGGGTGGCGTAGATCGGCAGCACCACGAAGGGCGCGTAGGTGTACACCAGCCCCAGCAGCACGGCGCCGTCGGTGTACAGCAGGTTCAGCGGCTGGTGGATCAGGCCGAGGCCCATCAGCGTGCCGTTGACCACGCCGGTGCCGCGCAGCAGCAGGATCCAGGCGTAGGTACGGATCAACAGGTTGGCCCAGAACGGCACGGTGATGAGGAAGATCAGCAGGCCCCGCCGGTGCGCCGGCTGCATCGCCAGCCAGACGGCCACCGGAATGCCCACCAGCAGGGTGATGACGGTGGTGGCAGCGGCGATGCCGATGGAGCGCAGGGCGATCACCAGGTAGGCATCGGCGAAGGCCAGGCTGTCGTCCAGCTGGCGTTCGAACAGCAGCGAGACATAGGCCTCGACGCTGAACTGCGGGTTCACCCCGCCGTAGGGGTTGGCCTGCATGAGGGAATAGCCGACCACGATGAGGATCGGCACCACCAGGAACAGGCCGATGGCGACCAGCGCCGGCGAAACGCCGAGCAGGCTGGCCAGGGCGCGGCGGCGTTCCAGGCTGTGGGTGAGGGTGCGCATGGTCCTGTCCTCCTCAGTCCAGCAGCACGCAGGCGCTGCCCGGCTCGACCCGCAGGCCGGCACGGGCGCCCACCTCGGGCTGGCGTCCCTGGATGGCGTTGTTGGGCAGGCGCACGGTGAGCGGCGTGCCGTCGTCCAGGGCGACGCGGTACTGCAGGTCGGTGCCCAGGTAGACCCGTGCCAGCACCTGGCACGGCAGGCTGTCGGGCGTGGCGTCCGCCAGCAGGTGCAGGCGCTCGGGGCGCACCGAGAGGCTGGCCTCGGCCCCGATGGCCAGGCCGTTGCAGGCCGGTGCCTGGAGCACCGCGCCACCGGGCAGGCGGAAGCGCGCGACCTGGCCGTCGAGTGCTTCGAGGCGGGCCGGGAGGAAGTTGGTCTCGCCGATGAAGTCGGCGACGAAGCGGTTGCGCGGGCGCTCGTAGATGTCGTCCGGGCCGCCCACCTGCTGCACCTCGCCCTGGGCGAGCACGGCGATGCGGTCGGACATGGCCAGGGCCTCTTCCTGGTCATGGGTGACGAAGATGAAGGTGATGCCGGTGCGGGTCTGGATGCTCTTCAGCTCCTCGCGCATGGCCTGGCGCAGCTTCAGGTCGAGGGCGGAGAGCGGCTCGTCCAGCAGCAGCACCTTGGGCTGCGGCGCCAGGGCACGGGCGAGGGCGATGCGCTGCTGCTGCCCGCCGGAGAGCTGGGCCGGACGGCGCTCGGCGAAGGCCTCCATCTGCACCAGCGCCAGCATCTCGCGCACCCGCTCGGCCACGGCGGCCTTGCTCAGGCGCCGGCCCATGGGGTGGGATTCCAGGCCGAAGGCGAGGTTCTCGGCGATCGTCATGTGCGGGAACAGCGCGTAGTGCTGGAACACGGTGTTCACCGGGCGGGCGTAGGGCGGCCGGTCGGCGATGTTCTCGCCGAACAGGCGGATCTCGCCTTCGGTGGGGAACTCGAAGCCGGCGATCATGCGCAGCAGGGTGGTCTTGCCGCAGCCGGAAGGGCCGAGCAGGGTGAAGAACTCGTTGTCGCGGATGTCCAGGTCGACGCGCTTCAGCGCCACCGGGCCGCTCTGGGGGTCGCCGTAGACCTTGCGCACGGCGCGGATGGACACCGCCGCGGTGGTCGACGGGCTGTGCAGGGCACTCATGAATACCTCCGGTTCCTTCCCCTGCGCCCGGTGGGCGGGGGTCTTGTCGTTGTTCTGGCAGGACTAGAGACAGGTGCAGCGTCAGGCTCGGGGCCCGGTTGTTGTGGGGCTGCTGGGGACGGATGGTCGGGGAAAGGCGGTTGAGCAGAAAGCTCAATTTTCTTACAGTCGCTGTTAAAAAATTTAATACCTGACCGCGAGCCCTTCAGCCATGTCGATCCAGCGCCTGCCGCCGCTCAATGCCGTGCGTGCCTTCGAGGCCGCCGCCCGCCTGGGCAGCTACGTTGCCGCCTCGCGGGACCTGCATGTCACCCAGCCGGCCATCGGCCGCCACGTGAAGCTGCTGGAGGAGTGGCTGGGGGTGCGCCTGTTCGACCGCACGCCACGCGGCGTGTCGCTGACCCCGGCCGGGCAGCGCTACTACGAGAAGATCGCCAGCGCGCTGCAACAGATCGCCGATGCCGGCCATGAGCTGACCCCGGGCGGGACGGCGCGCTGGCTGAAGATCATGGTGGTGCCGGCCTTCGCCAAGCGCCGGCTGATGCCGCGCCTGGAAGCCCTGCTGGAACAGCGACCGGGGCTGAAGATCGCCATCGAGCCCAACCCCACCTTCGAGGCGGTGGACGGCCAGCGGGCGGACCTGGGCATCGCCTACGGCCTGCCCGGGCAATACGGCCGCCGCACGGTCACCCTGCTGCACCCCAACGTGTTCCCGGTCTGCTCGCCCGCGTACCTGGCGGCCCATGGCCCGCTGGCGGGCCCGGAAGAGCTGGCGACGCACAAGCTGATCCACGTCGACGACGGCGAGTGGTGGAACGCCTGGCTGGCGGCACTGGGCTGCCCGCTGCGGGTCAGCTCCGAGGTGCTCTACATCAGCAACGACCACGCCCTGAGCATGGCGGAGAAGGGCCACGGCATCGCCCTGGCCAACGAGGTGCTGGTGCACCAGGAGCTGGCCGCCGGCAGCCTGGTGCGTGCGCTGCCGCTGCAGGCACCGCTGGAGCGCTACCAGGCGCTGCTGCCGCCCGGGCCGCACAGCACGGACGTGGAGTGGTTCATCGACTGGCTGTCGGCGGAGCTGCGCCGGGAGTTCCCGGAGCTGGCCTGACGCCGGGCACGCCCGGCGTCGCGGGGTTCAGCGGGGCGCGTAGGCGAAGACGTCGGCGCGCATCTGGTGGGCATCCATGCCGGCCTCCACCAGGGCATCGAGGGTGGCGTAGACCATCGCGGGCGAACCGCTGGCGTAGACGTGCAACGGCTTGAGGTCGGGGAAGTCCTCGCGCACGGCCTCGTGCAGCAGGCCGTGGCGGCCGGGCCAGTCGCAGGGGTCGCTGACCACCCGGTGCAGGGTGAGGTTCGGCAGGCCCTGCCAGTCGTCCCAGTGCGCCAGCTCGTAGAAGTCCTCCGGCCGGCGCATGCCCCAGTACAGGTACACGGGGTGGGCGAACCCGGCGGCGCGGCAATGTTCGATCAGGCTCTGCATCTGGCCCATGCCGGTGCCGGCGGCGATCAGCACCAGGGGGCCGTCGGGCAGCTCGGCCAGGTGGGTGTCGCCAAAGGGCAGGCGTACCCGGGCCAGGCCGTCGCGCTGCAGTTGCTGCAGGAGGGCGGCGGCGCTGGGCTCACGGCCGAGGACGTGCAGTTCGAGTTCACGCCCGGCGCTGGGGGCGGAGGCGATGGAGAAGGCGGACGCTTCGCCATCGTCCCGCTCGATCAGCAGGTACTGCCCGGCGTGGTAGCGCGGCGGCTTGCCGGCCGGAGCACGCAGGCCGACCCGCCAGACGTCCCCGCCGACCGGGGTGCAGGCGGTGAGTTGGCAGCTCAGGCTGCGCACCGGCAGTTCGCCGGGGGCGAGCACGCCGTCCCAGTGCAGGACGCAGTCTTCCAAGGGTTCGGCGAGGCAGGTGAACAGCTCGCCATGGTCCAGCTCGCGGCCGCCCTGGCGCACCCGGCCTTCCACCAGCAGGGCGGCACAGACGTGGCAATTGCCGTTGCGGCAGCTCTGCGGGCAGTCGTAGCCCAGGCGCCGGGCGGCGGCGAGGATGTTTTCCCCGGGGGCGGTTTGCAGGACCGCTCCGGAGGGCTGCAAGGTCACTCTCAAGAGGTGTTCTCTTTGTTATGGCGGGCGTTCAGGGGCGCCCTGGCCCCTGTGCTCAATCTATACCCAGGCTGGACCACATCTTGTCCACACGACGGGTTACCGCATCGTCCTTGACGATGGCGCGGCCCCACTCGCGGGTGGTCTCGCCCGGCCACTTGTGGGTGGCATCCAGGCCCATCTTGGAGCCGAGGCCGGAGATGGGCGAGGCGAAGTCCAGGTAGTCGATGGGGGTGTTGTCGATCATCACCGTGTCGCGCTTGGGATCCATGCGGGTGGTGATGGCCCAGATCACGTCGTTCCAGTCGCGGGCGTTGATGTCGTCGTCGGTGACGATAACGAACTTGGTGTACATGAACTGTCGCAGGAACGACCAGACGCCGAGCATCACGCGCTTGGCGTGGCCGGGGTACTGCTTCTTCATGGTCACCACCGCCATGCGGTAGGAGCAGCCTTCGGGCGGCAGGTAGAAGTCGGTGATCTCGGGGAACTGCTTCTGCAGGATCGGCACGAAGACTTCGTTCAGCGCCACGCCGAGGATGGCCGGCTCATCCGGCGGCCGGCCGGTGTAGGTGCTGTGGTAGATGGGCTTGCGGCGACGGGTGATGCGCTCGACGGTGAACACCGGGAAGGTGTCGACCTCGTTGTAGTAGCCGGTGTGGTCGCCGTAGGGGCCTTCCGGGGCTGTCTCGCCGGGATGGATCACGCCTTCCAGCACGATCTCGGCACTGGCCGGGACCTGCAGGTCGGAGCCGATGGCCTTGACCAGCTCGGTGCGGTGGCCGCGCAGCAGGCCGGCGAAGGCGTACTCGGAGAGGGTGTCCGGCACCGGGGTCACCGCGCCGAGGATGGTCGCCGGGTCGGCGCCGAGGGCGACGCAGACGGGGTAGGGCGTGTTCGGGTGCTTCTGGCACCACTCGCGGAAGTCCAGCGCGCCGCCACGGTGGCTGAGCCAGCGCATGATGACCTTGTTGCGGCCGATCACCTGCTGGCGGTAGATGCCGAGGTTCTGCCGCTCCTTGTTGGGGCCGCGGGTGATGGTCAGGCCCCAGGTGATCAGCGGTGCCACGTCGCCGGGCCAGCAGTGCTGGATCGGCAGCTTGCCGAGGTCGACGTCGTCGCCTTCCTCGATCACGTCATGGCAGGGGGCGTCCTTGAGGACCTTGGGCGCCATGCTGATGACCTTCTTGAAGATCGGCAGCTTGGACCAGGCATCCTTGAGCCCCTTGGGCGGCTCGGGCTCCTTGAGGAAGGCCAGCAGCTTGCCGATCTCGCGCAGTTCGGAGACGTCGTCCGCGCCCATGCCGAGGGCCACGCGTCCGGGGGTGCCGAACAGGTTGCCGAGCACGGGGATGTCGTAGCCGGTGGGGTTCTCGAAGAGCAGCGCCGGGCCTTGCTTGCGCAGGGTGCGGTCGCAGATTTCGGTCATTTCCAGGATCGGCGAGACCGGGGCGGTGACGCGCTTGAGCTCGCCACGCTGTTCCAGGCCGCTGATGAATTCGCGCAGGTCGCGATACTGCATGCGTGAGCCTCTCGGGGCGTGCAGGTCGGGGCGCAGAGTTTAGCGCCGATGGGGGCCTTCCAGAAGGACGAATGAACACCCGGAAACGCGAAGGCCGGGTTTCCCCGGCCTTCGTGGCACCACGACCTGTTACTTGCTGCGCTTCATGGACATGAAGAACTCGTCGTTGGTCTTGGTGTCCTTGAGCTTGTCGAGCAGGAACTCGATGGCGGCGATCTCGTCCATCGGGTGCAGCAGCTTGCGCAGGATCCACATGCGTTGCAGTTCGTCCTCGGCGGTCAGCAGCTCTTCGCGGCGGGTACCGGACTTGTTGATGTTGATGGCGGGGAACACGCGCTTCTCGGCGATGCGGCGGTCCAGCGGCAGTTCCATGTTGCCGGTGCCCTTGAACTCTTCGTAGATCACCTCGTCCATCTTCGAGCCGGTCTCGACCAGCGCGGTGGCGATGATGGTCAGCGAACCGCCTTCCTCGATGTTACGGGCGGCACCGAAGAAGCGCTTGGGCTTCTCCAGGGCATGGGCGTCGACACCACCGGTGAGCACCTTGCCGGAGCTGGGGATCACGGTGTTGTAGGCACGCGCCAGGCGGGTGATGGAGTCCAGCAGGATGACCACGTCCTTCTTGTGCTCGACCAGGCGCTTGGCCTTCTCGATCACCATCTCGGCGACCTGCACGTGGCGGGTCGGCGGCTCGTCGAAGGTGGAGGCGACCACTTCGCCGCGCACGGTGCGCTGCATCTCGGTCACTTCTTCCGGGCGCTCGTCGATCAGCAGGACGATCAGGTGGCACTCGGGGTTGTTGCGGGTGATGTTGGCCGCGATGTTCTGCAGCATGATCGTCTTGCCCGCTTTCGGCGGGGCGACGATCAGGCCGCGCTGGCCCTTGCCGATCGGGGCGCAGAGATCGATCACGCGGCCGGTGAGGTCTTCGGTGGAGCCGTTGCCGGCTTCCATCTTCAGGCGCTCGTTGGGGAACAGGGGCGTGAGGTTCTCGAACAGGATCTTGTTCTTGGCGTTTTCCGGGCGGTCGAAGTTGATCGAGTCAACCTTCAGCAGCGCGAAGTAGCGCTCGCCCTCTTTCGGCGGGCGGATCTTGCCGATGATGGTGTCGCCGGTACGCAGGTTGAAGCGGCGGATCTGGCTGGGCGAGACGTAGATGTCGTCAGGGCCGGCCAGGTAGGAGGAGTCGGCGGAGCGGAGGAAGCCGAAACCGTCCTGCAGAATCTCCAGCACGCCGTCGCCCGAAATTTCTTCGCCGCTCTTCGAGTGCTTTTTCAGCAGGGCGAAGATCACATCCTGCTTGCGCGAACGGGCCATGTTCTCGAGGCCCATCTGTTCGGCCATTTCCAGCAGTTCGGCAATCGGCTTTTGCTTGAGTTCGGTCAGATTCATAGGAATGACGTAGATGAGAAATGAGGGAAGGAAAGCTTGTGAGCTTGAGAGGCCGCGCCGAGGGAGGCGACAGATCGCTGCGCGTGATTCGAGTTGGAATGCGTCGACGGCGGCTTGCAGAGGGCAGCGGAATGACGCTGCGAGCCCGAATTTAACACCGGGTTTCGGGTGAGTCCAGTACTGCGCCGACAAAAAACCCCGCATCGAGCGGGGTTTTTACGGAGATTCCCGGAGGGAAAATCAGATGTTGGCGTCCAGGAAGGCAGCCAGCTGGGACTTGGACAGGGCGCCGACCTTGGTGGCCTCGACATTGCCGTTCTTGAACAGCATCAGGGTCGGGATGCCACGCACGCCGTACTTCGGCGGGGTGTCCTGGTTCTCGTCGATGTTCAGCTTGCAGACCTTCAGCTTGCCTTGGTAGTCCTTGGCGATCTCGTCCAGGACGGGGGCGATCATCTTGCACGGACCGCACCATTCGGCCCAGTAGTCGACCAGCACCGCGCCCTCGGCGCTCAGTACGTCCTGCTCGAAGCTGGCGTCGGTGACGTGGGAGATGAGTTCGCTCATGGATGTTCTCCGGATTCGGAAGCGGAAATAGGCGGCCATCATAGCCCGCCTCGGGCGTGACCGAAAGCCGCGGCCGATTGAGTGTGCCTATGGGCTCGCTGGCGAAAGTTGATCGACAGCGGATCGCGAAGGGCCGCGCGGCAATCGGTCGCGCGGGTCACAGGTCCGGCCGGGCAGCGCTATGGCGCGCCGGCCGATCAGCGGAGACGGCCTGCGGGGAAGGCGCGCGTTGGCGTGTCACCGTGATCGTGGCAGGATGGCGCGGTTAAGAAACGAGACACCGGACCATGCCTTCGACCCGACGCCCCGCCAACCTGTCCCTGATCGCCGCCATCGACCTCGGCTCCAACAGCTTCCACATGGTGCTGGCCAAGGTCGACCACGGTGAGATCCGAATCCTCGAGCGCCTGGGGGACAAGGTGCAACTGGCCGCAGGCCTGGACGAAGAGCGCGTGCTCAGCGAAGAGGCCATGCAACGCGGCCTCGACTGCCTGCGGCGCTTCGCCCAGATGACCAACAGCCTGCCGGAAGGCGCCGTGCGCGTGGTCGGTACCAACGCCCTGCGCGAGGCCCGCAACCGCAGCGAATTCATCCGCCGCGCCGAAGCCATCCTCGGCCACCCGGTGGAGGTCATCTCCGGCCGCGAGGAGGCCCGCCTCATCTACCTGGGCGTGTCCCACAGCATCGCCGACACCCCCGGCAAGCGCCTGGTGGCGGACATCGGCGGTGGCAGCACCGAGTTCATCATCGGCCAGCGCTTCGAATCGCAGCTGCGCGAGAGCCTGCAGATGGGCTGCGTAAGCTTCACCCAACGCTATTTCCGCGACGGCAAGATCACCCCGGCGCGCTACGCCCAGGCCTACACGGCTGCCCGCCTGGAGCTGATGGGCATCGAATACAGCCTGCGCCGCCTCGGCTGGCAGCAGGCGGTGGGCGCCTCCGGCACCATCCGCGCCGTGGGGCTGGCGATCCAGGCCGCCGGCCTGGGCAATGGCGAGATCAACCCGGAAGGCATCGCCTGGCTCAAGCGCAAGCTGTTCAAGCTGGGCGAGGTGGAGAAGATCGACCTCGACGGTATCAAGCCTGACCGCCGCGCCATCTTCCCGGCCGGTCTGGCGATCCTCGAAGCCATCTTCGAGGCCCTCGAACTCAAGCACATGACCCACTCCGAAGGCGCCCTGCGCGAAGGCGTGCTCTACGACCTGCTCGGTCGCCACCACCACGAGGACGTGCGCGAGCGCACCCTGAGCGCGCTGATGGAGCGCTGCCACGTGGACCTGGAGCAGGCGGCACGGGTCGAGGCCAAGGCCCTGGAAGCCCTGGAGCAGGTGGCCGGCGACTGGCAGCTGGACGACGAGTGGCACCGCGACCTGCTGGTGTGGGGCGCGCGCGTCCACGAAATCGGCATGGACATCGCCCATTACCAGTACCACAAGCACGGCGCCTACCTGATCGAGCACTCGGACCTGCCGGGCTTCTCCCGCCAGGACCAGCAGATGCTGGCCCTGCTGGTACGCGGCCACCGGCGCAACATCCCCAAGGACAAGTTCGCCGAGTTCGGCGACGAGGGCGAGAAGCTGATCCGCCTCTGCGTGCTGCTGCGCTTCGCCATCCTTTTCCACCACATTCGCACCAACCAGGAAACGCCCCAGGTCCGCCTGAAAGTGGGCCCGCAGAGCCTGGACGTGCAGTTCCCGGAAAACTGGCTGGCGGCCAACCCGCTGACCCAGGCGGACTTCGAGCAGGAAGCCACCTGGCTCAAGCGCATCGACTTCACCTTCAGCGTGCGCTGACCGGGGCGATTCGCCAGGCAAGAAAAACGGGGCCCGAAGGCCCCGTTTTCATGTCCGCGTTCAGCGCGCGCTGATCGGCGGGTTGAGCAGCTTGTCCAGCAGGATGGCCTGCGCGTTGCGCGGGTTCTGGTTGCCGCTGGGGCTGTTGCGCAGGTAGCGGCCATCGGGCTGCAGGGCCCAGCTGTGGGTGTTGTCGGCCAGGTAGGTCTCCAGCTCCTTCTTCACCCGGGTGATGAGCTTCTTGCCTTCCACCGGGAAGCAGGTCTCCACCCGCATGTCGAGGTTGCGCTCCATCCAGTCGGCACTGGAGAGGTAGAGCTTCTCGTCGCCGTCGTTGAGGAAGTAGTAGATCCGGCTGTGCTCGAGGAAGCGGCCGATGATCGAACGCACCTGGATGTTGTGGGACACCCCCGGGATACCCGGGCGCAGGCAGCACATGCCACGCACCACCAGGTCGATCTTCACGCCGCTCTGGCTGGCCTTGTAGAGGGCGCGGATCACCTTCGGGTCGGTCAGTGCGTTGACCTTCACCATGATGTGCGCGGGCTTGCCCTCGCTGGCGTGCTGGGCCTCGCGGGCGATCATGTCGAGGATGGTCTTCTTCAGCGTGAAGGGCGCATGCAGCAGCTTCTTCATGCGCAGGGTCTTGCCCATGCCGATGAGCTGGTTGAACAGCTTGTGCAGGTCCTCGCCGAGGGCCTCGTCCGCCGTCAGCAGGCTGTAGTCGGTGTACAGGCGCGCGTTGCCGGCGTGGTAGTTGCCGGTGCCCAGGTGGGCGTAGCGACGCAGCTCACCGCCTTCGCGACGCAGGATGAGCATCATCTTGGCGTGGGTCTTGAAGCCCACCACGCCGTAGATGACCACGGCGCCGGCCTGCTGCAGGCGGCTGGCCAGCTGCAGGTTGGACTCCTCGTCGAAGCGCGCGCGCAGCTCGATCACCGCCGTCACTTCCTTGCCGTTGCGCGCCGCCTCCACCAGGGAGTCGACGATCTCGGAGTTGGCACCGGCACGGTACAGGGTCTGCTTGATGGCGAGGACGTTGGGGTCCTTGGCCGCCTGGCGCAGGAAGTCGATCACCGGGGTGAAGGACTCGAAGGGGTGCAGCAGGAGAATGTCCTGCTTGCCCACCACGTTGAACAGGTTCTCGGCCTTCTGCAGCAGCTTGGGGATCACCGGCGTGAAGCTCGGGTGCTGCAGCTCGGGGTGGCTGTCCAGCCCGGTGATGCTGAACAGGCGGGTCAGGTTCACCGGGCCGTTGACCTGGTACAGCTCGCCCTCGGAGAGGCCGAACTGCTTGAGCAGGTAGTCGGACAGGTGCTTCGGACAGGTGTCCGCCACCTCCAGGCGCACCGCATCGCCGTAGCGACGGGAGAACAGCTCGCCGCGCAGCGCGCGGGCCAGGTCGTCCACGTCCTCGGTGTCCACCGCGAGGTCGGCGTTACGGGTCAGGCGGAACTGGTAGCAGCCCTTCACCTTCATGCCGGGGAACAGGTCGTCGGCGTGGGCGTGGATCATCGAGGAGAGGAACACGAAGTTGTCCCCCGGCCCGCTGATCTCCTCCGGCACGCGGATCACCCGCGGCAGCAGGCGCGGCGCCGGGATGATGGCCAGGCCGGAATCACGACCGAAGGCATCGACGCCCTCCAGCTCGACGATGAAGTTGAGGCTCTTGTTCACCAGCAGCGGGAAGGGGTGCGTCGGGTCGAGGCCGATGGGGCTGATGATCGGCGCGATCTCGTCGCGGAAGTAGCGGCGCACCCAGGTCTTGAGCTTGGGCGTCCAGTAGCGGCGGCGGATGAAGTTGACCTGGTGCTTGGCCAGCTCCGGCAGCAGCACGTCGTTGAGGATGCTGTACTGCCGCCCCACCTGCTCGTGCACCAGCTCGCTGATGCGGGCCAGCGCCTGGTGCGGCAGCAGGCCGTCGGCACCGGCCTGTTCACGGGCGAAATTGATCTGCTTCTTCAGGCCGGCGACGCGGATCTCGAAGAACTCGTCGAGGTTGCTGGAGAAGATCAGCAGGAACTTGAGGCGCTCGAGCAGGGGGTAGGTCTCGTCGAGCGCCTGCTCCAGGACACGGATGTTGAACTGCAGCTGCGACAGCTCCCGATGGATGTACAGGCTGCTGTCATCCAGGCCCGGGATCGGCGCGGGAGGCGGGGGCGCCTCCACGGGAGCCGGTACGGGAACCTGGGCCTCCACCACCGGCTGCTCCGGGGCGGTCTGGGTGTCGGGGGTTGCGGCTGTATTCAATCCGTCGGTGTTCATTCAAGTTCCTGCTGGGGAGTCAGGCTCCCTTCTTGAGCATTTCTGCGGCACGCACCGCGAAGTAGGTAAGAATGCCATCGGCGCCGGCGCGTTTGAATGCGGTCAGCGATTCGAGAATCACCGATTCGCTCAGCCAGCCGTTCTGGATGGCCGCCATGTGCATGGCGTACTCGCCGCTGACCTGGTAGGCGAAGGTCGGTACGCGGAAGGCCTCCTTCACGCGCCAGACGATGTCCAGGTAAGGCATGCCCGGCTTGACCATGACCATGTCGGCGCCTTCGGCGAGGTCCGCTGCCACTTCGTGCAGGGCTTCATCACCGTTGGCCGGGTCCATCTGGTAGCTGGCCTTGTTGGCCTTGCCCAGGTTGGCCGCCGAACCCACCGCGTCACGGAAGGGGCCGTAGTAGGCGCTGGCGTACTTGGCCGAGTAGGCCATGATCCGCACGTTGGGGAAGTCGGCCAGTTCCAGGGCCTCGCGGATGGCCTGGATGCGGCCGTCCATCATGTCGGAGGGGGCCACCACCTGGGCACCCGCCTCGGCATGGGACAGGGCCTGCTTGACCAGCGCGTCCACGGTGATGTCGTTCTGGACGTAGCCGTCCTCGTCGAGGATGCCGTCCTGGCCGTGGGTGGTGAACGGGTCCAGGGCCACGTCGCTGATAACCCCCAGCTCCGGGAAGCGGGCACGCAGGGCGCGGATGGCGCGCTGGGCGATGCCGTCCGGGTTCCAGGCTTCGGCACCGTCGAGGGACTTCTTCTCCAGCGGGGTCACCGGGAACAGCGCCAGCGCCGGAATCCCCAGGGCCACCCAATGCTCGGCCGCGTCCAGCAGCAGGTCGATGGACAGGCGCTCCACGCCCGGCATCGAGGGCACGGCTTCGCGGCGGTTTTCGCCATCGAGCACGAACACCGGCAGGATCAGGTCATCGACGGTCAGGGTGTTCTCGCGCACCAGGCGGCGGGAGAAGTCATCACGGCGGTTGCGGCGCAGGCGGGTAGCAGGGAACAGGCGGTTGGCGGGGGTAAAGCTCACGGCATACTCCAGGGTCCGGGGGCGGACACAGTGCGACATTTTAAGCGGGCAATTATGACCGAATGGTAACAATGCATGACAGCGACCCTTGGTCGCGTCGACAGGCGCAAAACCCGACCGCGCAAGCCCCGACGGGTTCACAAGCCGACCATCGGCTGGCCATTGGCCAACCCGGGGAGCTTTCCCCGCAACCACATCCCGGTTAGGCTTCGCGTTCATTTTTGCCGCGCTGCCTGATGATGCTGCAACAATTCCTCCAGGATTTCGGGTACTTCGCCCTCTTCCTCGGTACCTTCTTCGAGGGCGAGACCATTCTCGTCCTGGCCGGATTCCTCGCGTTCCGCGGCTACATGGACATCAACGTGGTCGTCGCCACCGCCTTCTGCGGCAGCTACGCCGGTGACCAGCTGTGGTACTACCTGGGCCGCCACAAGGGCCGCCAGATCCTTTCCCGCCGGCCGCGCTGGCAGGCCATGGGCGACAAGGCCCTGGACCACATCCGCCGCCACCCGGACATCTGGGTACTGAGCTTCCGCTTCGTCTACGGCCTGCGCACCGTGATGCCGGTGGCCATCGGCCTGTCCGGCTACCCGCCGCTGCGTTACCTCATCCTCAACGGCATCGGTGCCATCGTCTGGGCCCTGGCCCTGGGCTTTGCCGCCTACCACTTCGGGGCCGTGCTCGAAGGCATGCTCGGCAACCTCAAGCGCTACGAGCTGATGGTGCTGGGCGGCCTGGTGCTGATCGGCCTGGCGCTCTGGCTGCGCCGTCGCATCCGCAACAGCCGCGCCATCCGCGAGGAACGCCGCCGAGAAAGCAGCGAGGAAAGCTGACTCAGGCCGTCACCGGCCGGGCCATGCGCAGCCCGGCCAGCAGCCCCAGGCTGACCACCAGGTACAGCCCCAGGCCCACCCCGACCGGCATCGTCACCACACCCAGCCCCACCGACCCAGCCGCCCCGGCAAGCACCCCGCAGGACGCCAGCCGCACCAGCTCAAGCCCCATCGCCCAGGGCCGGTTCTCCAGCCAGGCTCCGATGGCGAACAGGCCGAACGCCAGCCAGCCCCCGCCCAACAGCAATGCCGGCAGCCCCATCCCGTCGCCTTTCGCCAACAGGTAGCTGCCCCCCAGCAGGTACAGCGTGAACTGCAGCGCCGCGTAGGCGGTGCGGGCCGGCGACAACGGCACCTCGTACTTGCGGAAGCGGGCCAGGTCCGGCTTGGCCAGCGGGTAGCGCTCGGCCACGTCCGCCGGCCGCCAGCCAGTGCGCATGAACCAGATGCGCAGCCGGTCCCACCAGGAGCGCGCCCGCACCGCGTCCTGCCACAGCTGGGCGTAGAACTGCAGGTTGGCCCAGAGCGGGTTCCAGCTGGCCAGCGGCGTGGTCACCCCGAACACCACTGGCTCCTCGTCCAGCTCCTCCTGGAAGGTGCCGAACAGCCGGTCCCAGAGGATGAACACGCCACCGTAGTTGCGATCCATGTACACCGGGTTCTGCGCGTGGTGCACCCGGTGGTTGGACGGGGTGATGAACACCCACTCCAGCGGCCCCAGCTTCGGCACATGGCGGGTGTGCACCCAGAACTGGTAGAGCAGGTTCATCGCCGCCACCGTCAGGAACACCAGCGGCGGGATGCCGGCCAAAGCCATCGGCAGGTAGAAGATCCAGCCGAAGATGAAGCCGGTGCTGGTCTGCCGCAGCGCCGTGGACAGGTTGTACTCCTCGCTCTGGTGGTGCACCGAATGCGCCGCCCAGAGCACGTTGCGCTCATGGCCCAGGCGGTGGTTCCAGTAGTAGCAGAAGTCGTAGAAGACGAAGGCCGCCACCCAGGTCCAGGGGCTCGCCGGGTCCGGCGCCAGCAACCCCAGGTGCTGCCAGGCGAGGGTGTAGGTGAGAACGCCCACCGTCTTGGTGAGCAGGCCGCAGGTGGTGGACAGCACCCCCGCGCTGAGGCTGTTGATCGCATCGGCGGTGCGGTAGGTGCGCACGCCGCGCCAGCGGTCGGCGAGCAGTTCGAGGCTGATCAGCAGGAAGAACACGGGAACCGCGTAGAGGACGTAATTCATGGGAAGGCCGTATCGTTCGGACGTTGCAGGGGCTAGGATTGCCAGCCTCGATGCTACGCCCGAGCGGCCCGCCGCCCCTGGCGCGGCATGACAGCCCGACCGGCATATGACGACAGATGCATACACCTCTCAGACGACTGCTCTCGCTTCTCCTGCTGGCCACCGCCAGCGCCGCCCTGCTGGGCCTCTACCCCTATCGCCAGGCCTTGCTGCCGGTGGCGGACGACCTGCCCACCGCGCGCCAGCGCCTGGCCGACCACCTGAGCCTGTACACCCCAGCCGGTGACGGCCCGTTCCCCACGGTGCTGGTGTTCCACGGTTGCAGCGGGCAGAGCCCCGGCTTCGTCGACAACGTCCGCGACTGGCTGCTGCCCCAGGGCTATGCCCTGCTGTTCGTCGACAGCTTCGGCGCCCGCGACATCCGCGACTGGCACCCGGTCTGCGACGGCAAGCGCCTGTGGGGCAACGAGCGCGCCCTGGATGTCTACGCCGCCCTCGACCTGGCCCGCGCGATGCCCAAGGTGGACCGCCAGCGCCTGGCCCTGCTGGGCTACTCCCATGGCGGCTGGACCGTCCTCGACGCGCTCGCCTACGACGGCGCTGCCGGCCACGGCTTCCCCGCCGCCGGAGACGGCGCGCTCGACGGCGTGCGCGGCGCCATCGCCTTCTACCCCTACTGCGGCTTCCCCGCCCACCTGCGCCAGGGCGTGGCCCGTAGCGCCCCCGTGCTGATGTTCCTCGGCACGGCGGATCGAATCACCGACCCGCGCCAGTGTCTATCAGCCATGGAGGGGCTTTCGCCGGAGCGGCTGCAGGTAGTGCAGTACGCCGGGGCCGGCCATGTGTTCGACCAGCGCAGTGACCTGAATACCTACCAACCCGGGCTGGCCGAGGATGCCCATCGGCAAGCCCAGGCCTTCCTCCAGGAAACCCTGGGGGCAGCCCCGTGAAAAGGAGAGAACCATGAACAAGCACGTTGCCGTCATCCTGTCCGGCTGCGGTGTCTACGACGGCGCCGAGATCCACGAGAGCGTCATCACCCTGCTGCGCCTGGACCAGCGCGGGGCCAAGGTGCAGTGCTTCGCCCCCAACGTCGCCCAGCACCACGTGCTCAACCACCTCACCGGCGAGGAAATGCCCGAGAGCCGCAACGTGCTCACCGAGTCCGCGCGGATCGCCCGTGGCGCCGTGAAGGACGTGCGCGAGCTGAAGGCCGAGGACTTCGACGCGCTGATCATCCCCGGTGGTTTCGGTGCCGCGAAGAACCTCAGCGACTTCGCCTTCAACGGCCCTGCCTGCCAGGTCCAGCCGGACGTGCTCGCCGCCGCCCAGGCCTTCGCCCAGGCCGGCAAGCCCGTTGGCCTGATCTGCATCGCGCCGCACCTGGCGGCGAAGATCTACGGCGAGGGCGTCGCCTGCACCATCGGCAACGACGCCGACACCGCCAAGGCCCTGGAAAGCATGGGCGCCCAGCACGTCGAATGCGCTGTCGGCGACATCGTCGAGGACGAAGGCCGCAAGCTGGTGAGCACCCCGGCCTACATGCTGGCGCAATCCATCAGCGAAGCCGCCTCCGGCATCTACAAGCTGGTGGACCGGGTGCTGGAACTGACCCACGCCTGACCCGCGCCTGACCCGTGAGGAGCGGCCGCCCGGCCGCCCCTCCAGGCCGATCCGGCCATTCCCTCCGCTGCACGGGCCAGCCCCCTTGTCCGAGCACCCACGGCTGCGGCAGCGTCGAATCCCTGCCTTTCGTGCCCAGGTGCGCCATGCCCGACAACACCTTCATCCTCACCCCGGAGCTGCAGGACGCGGTGCGCCAGTTCTTCGAGCGCATCCCCTTCAACCAGTCCCTCGGCATCCAGCTGGACGAGCTGTCCGCCGAGCGGGTGACCATGCACCTGCCGATGAAGCCCGAGCTGATCGGCAACTTCGTCCACGGCATCCTCCATGGCGGCGTGATCGCCTCGCTGCTGGACGTCACCGGCGGCGCCATGGCGCTGATCGGTGCCTTCCAGCGGCACCAGCACCTGTCCACCGGCGAGCGCATGGCGCGGCTCTCGAAGCTCGGCACCATCGACCTGCGCATCGACTACCTGCGCCCCGGGCGCGGCGCGCGGTTCACCGCCACGGCGGTGCCGCTGCGCGCGGGCAACAAGGTGGCGGTGGTGCGCTCGGAACTGCATGCCGACGACGGCACGCTGGTGGCGGTGGGGACGGGTACCTACCTCTGCGGCTGATCAGCCCCGGCTGAGACGTGTCAGCAGGCGGTCCAGCGCATTGGCGAAGGCCTGGCGCTCGCGCTCGCCATAGGGGGCCTGGCCGCCGCCCATCTGGCCCTGGTCGCGCAGGTCGGTCATCAGGTTGCGCACCGCCAGGCGCTCGCCCATGTTGCGCTCGTCGAACTCGCGCCCCCGAGGGTCGAGGGCCGCCACACCCTTCTTGATCAGCCGGTCGGCCAGCGGCACATCGCTGCAGATCACCAGGTCGCCCGGCTCGGCCTGCTCCACCAGGTGATCGTCCGCCGCATCCGGCCCGCTGGGCACCACCACCAGGCGCACGCAGGCGAAGGCCGGCTTGACCTGGCTCTGGCCGGCCACCAGCACCACCTCGAAGTGGCGCTTGAGGGCGAACTTGATGACCTGGTCCTTGGCTGCCCGGGGGCAGGCATCGGCATCGATCCACACACGCATGGGCGTCTCCTGCTGGGAAATGGGCGCGCAGTATGCCAGCGGACGGGCTCCGACGCCGACGGGAGACGAATCGTACGCCCCTTCATTGCCACCAGGGCGCCATCACCGCCCGGCCTTTTCGCATATACTGCGCCGGCTCGTCCCGGCACCGTGACGAAGCCCCCTCGCGTGGGGATTGGCAGGACGCCGCCGTACAGCCAGTGCACGCCTGGATCAGCCCTCACCGGCTGGCAGTATCAAGGATTGGAAGAGGCCGTCATGCTCCCCCGTGCACTTACCGCCCTCGCGGTCTGCATCCCCCTCGCGCTCAGCGGTTGTACCGTCTTTCGCAGCTACCAGAGCGAACTCACCGAAACCAGCCAGTACCTCGCCAGCGGCAACGTCGACGGCGCCATCGGCCTGCTCGAAGCCAACAACGACGGCGAGGACAAGGACCTGCTGTATTACCTGGAGAAGGGCGAGCTGCTGCGCTCCCGGGGCGACTTCGCCGGCAGCCAGGCCGCCTGGCGCCAGGCCGACCAGCAGGTGTACCAGTGGGAAGAGGCGGTCAAGGCCGACCCGGGCCGCTACCTGGCCGAGTTCAGCGCCTACCTGATCAACGACAAGATGCGCCGCTACGAGGGCTACGACTACGAGAAGGTCATGCTGACCACGCAGATGGCCCTCAACGACCTGGCCCTCAACGACTTCGACAGCGCCCGCACCGAGATCAAGAAGACCCACGAGCGCGAGGCGCTGATCGCCGAACTGCGCGACAAGGAATACCTCGAGCGCGAGGAAGAGGCCGAGCGCCAGGGCGTCACCACCGAGCTGAAGGACCTCAACGGCTACCCGGTGGGCGCCCTCAACGCCCCCGAGGTGCTGGGGCTGAAGAACAGCTACCAGAGCGCCTTCAGCCACTACCTCGCCGGCTTCGTCTACGAAGCCCTCGGCGAGCGCGGCCTGGCCGCCCCCGGCTACCGCAAGGCCGCCGAACTGCGCCCGGAGACGCCGCTGCTGGAACAGGCCCTGCTGGACCTCGACTCACCGCCACCGGAGGCGGACGAAAGCGAGGTGCTGGTGGTGATCCAGAGTGGCTTCGCCCCGGCCCGTGACTCGGTGCGCATCCCCCTGCCGCTGCCCCTGGATTCGGGCCTGGTGGTCAGCACCGTGTCCTTCCCGGTACTGCGGGACGACAACACCACCCGCCCGCCTTCCGACCTGCTGATCGACGGCGAGGCCGCCGAGCTCACCGAGCTGGGCAGCATCCGCGCCATGTCCTACCGCGCCCTGCTGGACGACATGCCCGGGATCATCCTGCGCACCACCGTGCGCGCCGTCTCCCGTGGGGTGGCACAGAAGCAGCTGAACGACAACGGCAACCCCTGGGCGAGCCTCGCCGTGGGCCTGATGTCGACCCTCACCGAAGGCGCCGACGAACGCACCTGGCGCACCCTGCCCAACAGCATCCGCGTCGCCCGCCTGCGCCTGAGCCGGGGCGAGCACCGCCTCACCCTGCCCACCGCCCACGGGCTCGCCGAGTTGGACCTGAAGGTGGAACGGCCCTACCAGGTCATCCCCGTCCGCGTGGTGGCCGGCCAGGTCTTCGCCCACGGCGCCGCCACCCGAACCCCAACGCCCGGCGTGCCCGCCGTGGCCAGCACCCACATGCCCTGAGGACACACATGCGCACCTTACTGATCGCCGGGCTCACCCTGGCCCTGCTCACCGGCTGCAGCCACGAAACCGCCTCCAGCAAGCTGGCCCCCATGGGCGAGGTGGAGGACATCGAGGTCGACACCATGCGCGTCGCCCGCGAGAACGGCTTCCTCACCGTCAAGGTGAAGCTGGTCAACACCCACAAGCAGAACCGCACCCTCTACTACCGCTTCGCCTGGCTGGACAAGGACGGCTTCCCGGTCGCCGGCGAGGAAGCCTGGAAGGCCCTGCCCCTCTACGGCTCGCAGACCACCTACCTGCCCGCCATCGCGCCGGTGCCCCAGGCCACCGACTTCCGCCTGGAAATGAACACCCCTGACTGACCCTGAACCCGACCGTCAAGCGAGAGCCCCCATGCGCCTTTTCCGCACCACCTGCATCGCCGCCTTCGTCATCGCCGTTTCCGGCTGCGCCTCCAAGCCCTCGCCGGTGCTCGGCGGCGGCAACATCAGCTACGGCGACAGCAAGGCCGTCGAGCTGATCACCAACGAATTCGGCTCCACCGATCTGCAGATGATCGCCGAGTCCATGACCCGTTCCCTGGCCCAGTCCGGCGTGCTGCGCGGCCGCCCGGTGATCCAGGTCTACGACGTGAAGAACAAGACCAGCGAATACATCGACACCCGCGAGATCACCACCAGCATCAAGACCCAGTTGCTGAAATCCGGCACCGCCCGCTTCGCCAGCGACAACACCGACATGCAGAGCCAGGTGGACCAGCTCAAGCTGCAGAACCAGAGCGGCCTGTACAAGAACTCCACCGTCGCCAAGACCGGCAACATGGTCGCCGCCAAGTACCGTCTCGAAGGCTCCATCAGCTCCATCGTCAAGCGCAGCAGCGACTACAAGGACGTGTTCTACAAGTTCAGCCTGCAGCTGATCGACGTGGAAAGCGGCCTGGCGGAGTGGATGGACGAGAAGGAAATCCGCAAGACCACGGAGCGCTGACCCATGCGAGCACTGATCGGCCTGTTGGCCGCGGCCCTGGCCTTCGCCAGCCAGGCCGCACCCAAGGTGGCGGTGGCGGACCTGGCCTACGAGCAGCAGGTGAGCCAGTACTTCCGCACCGTCGACTCCAGGGACAACGCCCAGTACGGCCCCTACACCGGGCATTCCTCCAGCAGCTACCACGAGGAAGAGGGCAACTACAGCTACGTCGAGCGCGGCGAGCTGCGCAAGTTCTCCGGGGACATCCGTGGCGAGATCATCAAGCGCGGGCGCTTCCAGCTCGTCCAGGCCCGCCCCTTCAGCGGCGACCCGGAAAGCCAGGCGATCTACGACGTGATCCAGCGCATCCGTGACGGGCAGTTCCCCGGTGCCGACTACGTGCTGTTCGGCACCGTGTCGGATGCGGACTTCCGCCAGGACACCAACGCCCTGGACAACACCGACAGCTACTCCAGCGTGCTGGGCCTGACCCTGGTGGCGGACTTCAGCCTGATCGACACCAAGACCTTCCAGGTGTCCTCGGCCTTCACCGCCATGGGCGAAGCCCAGGACGTGAAGCTGGTGAACGGCCGTGATGCACGCATCAGCCACAACCGTGGCCGCGTGGTGCGCGAGGTGTCGCGCTCGCTGGGCGAGGACGTCGCCCGGCAGATGGAAGAGCAGCTGGGCGGTGGCACCACCACCTTCGACGTCCAGCCCATGCAACCGGCGCTGCCGCCGGACGAGCCGGCGCGCATCCTGCGCTGACCCGATGCGACGGGCGGCCCACAGGGTCGCCCGTCCGATTCCCTCAGACCCGGTAGAACGCCTGGCAGCACTCGCGCAGGGCGTTGGAGAGGCTGTCGTCCTCCAGTTCGATCAGGTCCAGTTCCAGCTCATCCGGCAGCATCTGCGCCACCAGCGTCGCCAGGCGCCGACGGCCGCCCAGGTCGGAGCCCGTCACGCCCAGCAGCAGGCGCGGCTCGGGGCCGATGGCGGGGTCGCGCAGGGCGGCCAGGTAGGCCTCGGTCAAGCCCATGTCACGGCAGGCGGCATGCAGCGCACGCTCCAGCGGCGGGTGGCTGACGGGGGCGATGGCGAGGTCGGGGGAGTCGCCGTAGACCCCGGCGTGGGTATGGGATGGCGGCATGCCGGTGCTCCGCAAAAGAAGACCGGCAGCCTATTGGCCGGGCGCCGCGCTGTCGCGGCGCCGGGTCACGCTTGGGGCATCGACTGCATCACGCCGGGGCGCGGCGCACGGTGGCCAGCAGGGCGGCAGCGCCGACGAACAGTGCAGCGAAGGTGCGGTTCATGGTGCGCTGCTGGGCCGGGGAGCGCAGCAGGCGCAGCACCTTGGCAGCCAGGCCGGTGTAGCCGGCCATGACGATCAGGTCGACGGTGATCATGGTCGCGCCCATCACCAGGTACTGCGGCAGCAGCGGGGCGTGGGGATCGATGAACTGCGGCAGCACGGCGAGCATGAAGACGATCGCCTTGGGGTTGCTCACGTTCACCAGAAAGCCGCGCAGCACCATGGTCAGCGGCCGCCCGAGAGGACGCTCGCCGGCACCGGCGTCGAGGTCACTGGGCAGCGCGCGCCACTGGCGGTAGGCCAGGTAGGCGAGGTAGGCCACGCCGAACCACTTGATCAGGCCGAAGGCCATGGCCGAGGTGGCGAGGATGGCGCCCACGCCAGCAGCGACGATGGCGATCTGCAGCGCCAGGCCCAGTTGCAGGCCGATGGCGTTCCAGTAGCCACGCAGGAAGCCGTATTGCAGGCCGGAGGACATGGACGCGATGGCGCCCGCGCCAGGAGACAGGCTGATCACCCAGCAGGCGACCAGAAATGCGAGCCAGGTGTGTAGAGCCATGGCAGGACCTCGGGAATTTCAGGGTTGGGGTCAGGCAGCCTACTCCGCAGCGGGTTCGCTGCACAGCCCCCGGCCGGCGCTCAGCGCCAGCGGCGCACGGCTTTCTGGAAGAACAGGCTGTTGGGCACCTGGATGAGCGCGCCAGCGGCCCCTTCGGTGACGTCCTGCAGGGTGGTGTAGAAGAGGTTGATGGCCACCACGCGGCCCTTCACGCCGGGCTTGTCGGCGCTCTCCACCACCTCCACCGTGTCGCCCAGGCGGAACGGCCCGAGGGAGAAGATCAGCACCGCGCAGAACATGTTGGAGAGCACGCTCCAGATGGCGAAGAACGCCACCGCTGCCACGGCGGTGAAGCCGGTGATGGCCGTCCACAGCACCTCGGCGGACACCCCCAGGCGTTCCAGCACCAACATGAAGGCGCTGCCCAGGATCATCCAGCGCAGCAGGCCGCGCAGCGGCAGCAGCAACTCCTGGGGCAGCTGCGGGTAGCGATTGCCCAGGCGGGTGATGCCCCGCGTCACCAGGCGCTGGACCAGCCAGGCGAGGAACAGGATGAGCAGCACCTGTGCGCTGCGGATCAGCGGCTCGCTCCAGGCGGCCAGCAGGTCGAGCTCGTCCATCAGTCGGCGGCCTCCAGTTGGGCCTGCAGCGACTCGAGGTGCTCCAGGGCTTCCAGCCACTGTTCTTCCAGCTCGGCCTCGCGGGCCTTCAGGCGGGCCTGTTCGGCCAGGGCCTCACGTAGCTCGTCCTTGCGCGCCGATTCGTAGAGGCCGGCGTCGCCCAGGCGGGTTTCCACCTCGACCAGTTGCTCGTGGACCTTGCCCAGATCCTTCTCCAGCTTCTCGGCCTGCTTCTTGAACGGCGCCAGTTGCTGACGCAGGGCGGCGGCGGCCTGGCGCTGGGCGCGCTTGTCGGTGCCGGCGCCATTGGGAGCCGAGGGAGCGCTGCTGGCCGGCGCCTGGCGGGCACGGTAGTCGACGAGCCAGCGGGCGTAGTCGTCGAGGTCGCCATCGAAGGGCTGGATGCGGCCGTCGGCCACCAGCAGGAACTCGTCGGTGGTGCTCTTGAGCAGATGGCGATCGTGGGAGACCACCAGCACCGCGCCGGCGAACTCCTGCAGGGCCATGGTCAGCGCCAGGCGCATCTCCAGGTCCAGGTGGTTGGTGGGTTCGTCGAGCAGCAGCAGGTTGGGCTTCTGCCAGGCGATCAGCGCCAGGGCCAGGCGCGCCTTCTCGCCACCGGAGAAGTTCAGCACCGGCTCGTCGCAGCGGTCGCCGCGGAAGTCGAAGCCGCCGAGGAAATCGCGCAGGGTCTGCTCGCGCTCGGCCGGGGCGATGCGCTGCAGGTGCAGCAACGGGCTGGCCTTGGGATCGAGGGAGTCCAGCTGGTGCTGGGCGAAGTAGCCGATGGCGAGGTTCTCGCCGCGGGCCAGGCGTCCGGCCACAGGCGCCAGCTCACCGGAAAGGGTCTTGATCAGGGTGGACTTGCCCGCGCCGTTGGGGCCGAGCAGGCCGATGCGCGCGCCGGGAACGAGCTGCAGTTTGACCTGCTGCAGCACCACCTTGTCGCCGTAGCCGAGCTGGCCTTCGGACACGTCCAGCAGCGGGCTGGAGATCTTGTCCGCCTCGCGGAAGACGAAATCGAAGGGCGAATCGACGTGGGCGGGCGCCAGTTCCTCCAGGCGCTCCAGGGCCTTGATCCGGCTCTGCGCCTGGCGGGCCTTGGTGGCCTGGGCCTTGAAGCGGGCGATGTACTTCTCCATGTGCGCACGCTGGGCCTGCTGCTTCTCGTAGGCCTGTTGCTGCTGCGCCAGGCGCTCGGCGCGGGTGCGCTCGAAGGCCGAGTAGCCGCCGCGGTAGAGGGTCAGCTTCTGCTGCTCCAGATGGGCGACGTTGTCCACCACGGCATCGAGGAAGTCGCGGTCGTGGGAGATCAGCAGCAGGGTGCCGGGGTAGCCCTTGAGCCACTCCTCCAGCCAGAGGATGGCGTCGAGGTCCAGGTGGTTGGTGGGCTCGTCGAGCAACAGCAGCTCGGACGGGCACATCAGCGCCTGGGCCAGGTTCAGGCGCATCCGCCAGCCACCGGAGAAGTCGCCGACGCGGCGGTCCATCTGCTCGGCGGTGAAGCCCAGGCCGGCCAGCAGCTTGCGGGCGCGGGCATCGGCAGTGTAGCCGTCGGCGCTGTCCAGCTCGATGTGCAGGCGGGCGATGGCGGTGCCGTCATGGCCGGCCTCGGCGGCGGCCAGTTCGGCCTGTACGCGGCGCAGGTGCACGTCGCCGTCGAGGACGTAGTCCACCGCCAGGCGGTCGAGGGTATCCACCTCCTGGCGCATGTGGGCGATGCGCCAGTCGGCCGGCACGAAGCAATCGCCGGCGTCGGGGCCGAGCTCGCCGCGCAGCAGGGCGAAGAGGCTGGATTTGCCGGCACCGTTGGCGCCGATGAGGCCGACCTTCTGGCCGGTGTGCAGGGTCAGTTCGGCGCCTTCGAGCAGGCGCTGGGGACCACGCTGTAGAGTGAGGTTCTGGAGTCGGATCATAATGGCGGCGGAGTTTATCAGCTTCATTCCGCCACCGCCCGGTACACGCCATGCCCCCCGATCTATGGAATTTCGCCCTGCAACTCTACGCCCGGCCCGGCGTCGAGGCGGCCTGCCTGGCGCTTCAGGAAGAGGGCGCGGACGTCTGCCTGTTGCTGGCCGCCCGTTGGCTGGAGGCGCGCGGCGTCACCTGCACGCCCGAGCGCTGCGACGCCCTGCGCAATCTGGCGGAACCCTGGCAGCGAGACGTGGTGACGCCCCTGCGGCGCCTGCGCCAGGACTGGCGAGACGGTGCGCAACAGGATGGGGAACGGGCGGCCCTGCGGCAGCGGTTGAAGGACCTGGAGCTGGACGCGGAGCGGGCATTGCTGGCGCGCCTGGAGCAGGCTGCCGCGCATTGGCCGGTAGGCCAGGACGAGCAGGACGGTTGGCTGGAGGCCTTGGCGGGGGATGCCGGGAAGGCCTGCGACGCGCTGGATCGACTGCGCGCCGCAGGCCGGACGCCTTAGGCGGACGGCGTCGCCGGAGCGGCGGACTCGGGGGCCGCAGCAGGAGCAGCCGGAGCCGCGGCGGGTGCAGCCGGCGTGGCCGGCTTGGCGGCAGGAGCCTTGGCTACAGCCTTGGGCTTGGCAGCGGGTTTGGCGGCCGGCTTGGCGGCGGGTTTCGCAGCAGCAGGCTTGGCCGCAGCGGGCTTGGCAGCAGCCGGTTTCGCGGCGGTTGCCTTGGCCGGGGCCTTGGCGGCCGGTGCTTTGGCTGCCGCTGGTTTGGCGGCAGGCTTGGCAGCTGCTGCAGCCGGCTTGGCCGGGGCGGCCTTGCTGGCAGCCGGTTTGGCAGCGGCAGGCTTGCTGGCCGGTTTGGCGGCCGGTTTGCTCGCGGCCTTGGCCGGCGCCTTCGCGGCAGGCTTGGCAGCGGGTTTCGCGGCGGCCTTGCTGGCGGCGGGTTTGGCCGCAGCCGGCTTCGCGGCCTTGGCGGGCGCGGCCTTGCTCACGGCGGGCTTGGCAGCCGGTTTGGCGGCGGCAGGTTTGGCAGCGGCCTTGGTGGCCGGCTTGGCCTTGGCTTCACGGGCGGCGAGGGCCTTGTTGGCGGCTTCCTTCACCTTGCCGACACCCTGGGCCAGCTTGAGGCTTTCCTGGGCATCACGCTTGAGCTCGATGATGTAGGCACGGGTCTCGGCCTGGCGGGCCTTGAGGGCTTCGAGCAGCTCCTCCAGTTCGGCGATGGCGTCCTTCGCCTTGGCCTGGGCCTTGGCCTTGCCGGCCTTGGCGGCGTCCTGCAGCTTGGTGCGGGCGCCGTGGAGTTTCTCCTGGGCCTTGCCGCGCTGCTTCTCCAGTTTGGTCAGCAGTTTCTCGGCATCGACCAACGCCTGGCTGCAGGCGTTCTCGAGGTGTTCGATCAGGCTGTGGGACAGTTGCTGGAGCAGGTGCAGCGGGGTGCTAACGGGCTTCTTCTTGGCCGACATGGCGCGCCTCCGGGCGGTCGATGGTGCGGCCCATACTAGACCCCGATTCAACGCGTCGCTAGCTCCCTGCCGCGCACCGGTTCACGGCGCTGGCATAATCGCAGCCCCTGCCTTCCGGAGTGTTTTCCATGCGCCGTCTCGCCCTGTTGCCCCTGTGCCTGCTGCTGGGTGCCGCGCATGCGGCGGACGACCAGAAGGACCTTGCCTACAGCATGGGCGCGAAGATCGGCGAGCGTCTGCGCGCCGAGGCGCCGGGGCTGCCGCTGGACGAGCTGCTGCGCGGGCTTTCGCGGACCTACAAGGGCGAGAAGCCCGAGCTGGACCCGGCACGCATGGAGAAGCTCCTGGAACACCACGAAGCGAGCCTGGAGCAGGCGGGCTCGAGTACGAAGCGGGCGCAGACGGCAGAGAAGTATTTCCTGGCCCTGGAGCGGGGCAAGTACGGCGTGAAGGAGTTGCCCGGCGGCATCCTGGTGACCGAGCTGCGCCACGGCAGCGGCCCGAAGCCTTCGGCCAACGGCCAGGTGCGGGTGGCCTATCGCGGCCAGCTGGCCGATGGCAGCGTGTTCGACGAGAGCAGCACGCCGCAGTGGTTCCGCCTGGACAGCGTCATCGCGGGGTGGCAGGAAGCCCTGCAGCAGATGCCGGTGGGCGCACGCTGGCGGCTGGTGATTCCTTCGGAGAAGGCCTATGGAGCGGAGGGCGCCGGGGATGTGATCCCACCCCATGCGCCCCTGGTGTTCGAGCTGGAGCTGCTCGAAACGAAGTGATCAGGCGAGCTGGATCGCCTGGCCCTGGTGGGCGGTGTGCAGCACCTCGATGAGGCAGTCCTCCAGGTCGAAGCGCTCGTGCAGCAGTTGCCCCAGGCGTTTCAGCTCGGTCTTGAAGCAGATCTCGCGGTTCTCGCTGCCGTCGCAGCAGTCGTTGAAGCCGAGCGCGGCCTCGGTGATGGCCTCGATGCGCGGGTAGATCTGCTTGGCCAGTTCCAGGCCGCGCTGATCTCCAAAGGCCCGCGCCTCATTCATCAGTTGCTCGTAGACCTCGAAGTGGCCGGCCGAGACGTAGTCCACCAGCACTTCGCAGAAGCCTTGCAGTGCCTCGGGCGATGGCACCTCGGGGCTGTGGTCCAGGCGGGTGAAGACGCCGATGAGTTCCTGGCGTTCCTGCAACCAGCGGTCGATCAACTGGTGTACGCCACCCCAGCGTTCCTGGGCGTTCTTGCAGCTCTCGAGCATGATGACCTCGCGTCCCTAACCATTGATGCTGTCGTCTGCGCCGAGACGGTTTTTTGTCGATCGGGGCATGTGAAGGGAGACGGGACATGGAAGCGGCAGCTTTCCGACGTCACGTGCGGGCCAGAGTATGCCGCTGCCGAAATGCCTTCAAGGCACCCGGCGGGAAAATTTCATACAGGCGTTTGATCGTCGGGCCGCGCCATATCTGGCCTGCTGGGGCCAGGCATGGCGGGAAGGGGAGTCAGGCGCGGCGCAGCAGCTGGTACAGCGAGAAGAGGATGCAACCGGCGAAGGCCAGCAGGCTCCACTCGGGGATGCTCATGCCGAACAGCGTCCAGGTGACCTCGGCGCAATCGGCGGTGCCATGGAGCATCAGCTTGACGATCTCCTGGAACGGCAGCGCCTCCATCATGAACTCCAGGCTCGGCAGGCAGGCCGGCAGCTGGTCGGCCGGAACACCCTGCAGCCAGACCTGGCGCCCGGCGGTGGCGGCACCACCGGCGGCGAACAGCAGCGCCAGCACCGAGTAGACGCGACGGCCCTTGACCTGCGGGTTGTGCAGCGCCGCCGCCAGGCAGGCGATGCCGAACAGGATGATGAAGATGCGCTGGACGATGCACAGCGGGCAGGGCTCCAGCCCCTCCACGTGCTCCAGGTAGAGGGCACCGGCCATCACGGCGACGCAGGCGAGGAAGGCGGCGAAGAAAAGCGGACGCGGGCTGGCCAGGCTCATGGCGGCTCCCAGGGAAATGAAAGGCCGTTACGGTAGAGGAAGGGCCTTGGCCTTTCAAGACGACGGGCTAGTCTGCAGCGGGTACCCATCCGGAGAAGAACGCCATGCGTCGGTTGATCCCGCTCCTGCTGCTCGCCCCGCTGCTGGCCGAGGCCCGGCTGCCCCTGGAACAGATCCGGCTGCCGCCGGGTTTTCGCATCGAGGTGCTCAGCGACCAGGTGCCCAACGCCCGGGAAATGGCCTGGGGCGCGGACGGCACCCTGTTCGTTGGCAGCAACGCCGCCGGCAACGTCTATGCGGTGGACCCGGGCAACGGTCGCGCACGCATCATCGCCAAGGGCCTACAGATGCCCGTGGGCGTCGCCTTCCACCAGGGCGACCTCTATGTGTCGGCGGTCAGCCGCATCCTCCGCCTGCGCGACATCGAGTCGCGGCTGGACGCGCCACCCAGCCCCGAGCAGGTCGGCCCGGACTTCCCCACGGAGACCCACCATGGTTGGAAGTTCATCGCCTTCGGCCCCGACGGCAAGCTGTACGTGCCGGTGGGCGCGCCCTGCAACGTCTGCGAGCGCGACCCGGACCTGTACGCCGCCCTGCACCGCATGAACCCCGACGGCAGCGGGCTGGAACGGGTGGCCCGGGGCATCCGCAACACCGTCGGCTTCGACTGGCACCCGAAGACCGGGGAACTGTGGTTCAGCGACAACGGCCGCGACCTGATGGGGGACGACGTGCCGGACTGCGAACTCAACCGGATCAGCACCACCAACCCGCATTTCGGTTTCCCCTACTGCCACGCCGGCACGGTGGCCGACCCGCAATTCGGCGGGCGGGCCTGCAGCGAATTCGTGCCGCCAGTGGCCAGGCTCGGACCCCATGTGGCCCCGCTGGGCCTGCGCTTCTACACGGGCACGCAGTTCCCGGCGGCATACCGAGACAACCTGTTCATCGCCGAGCACGGCTCATGGAACCGCAGCCAGAAGATCGGCTACCGCATCAAGCGCGTGGAACTGAATGGGGACGGCAGCCTGAAACGCCAGAGCGTGTTCGCCGAAGGCTGGCTGCAGGGGCAGCAGGCCTGGGGCCGGCCTGCCGATGTGCTGGTGGCCCCGGACGGGTCGCTGCTGGTGAGCGACGACCAGGCCGGGGCGATCTACCGCATTCGCTACGAGGCCGATCAGGCGCGCTGATCGGCGGGTTGCGGCAGGCGGGGCAGGCGCTCCGCCAGGCCCTCCTGGAACAGCTGGTTGCTGCGCTCCAGCTCGCCCATGTGCGCCAGCAGGCGTGCCAGCTCGCCACACAGTTCCGGCTCGCGGCCGAAGCTCAGGCCCGTCTCAAAGTAGTCGCGGGCCTTGCCCCACAGGCTGTTCTGCAGGCTCAGGCGGCCCAGGGTGAGGAACAGCACCGGATCGCCCGGCTGCTCCTTGAGGAAGCCCTCGGCGGTCTGCAGCTGGCGCGCCGGGTCAGCCCCGCGCAGGCGGCCGTAGAAGCGCACCAGCTCGCGGTCGTAGCCGCGCTTGAGGGCGATGCGCACGGCTTCCTCGGCTTCGGGCTCGGCGCCCAGGTGGCGCAGCTGCTCGGCAAAGGCCAGCACCAGGCGCGGTTCGGCACGCTGGGCGGCAGACAGGTGCTGCCAGGCCTGGATCAGGGGATTGAGGGCGTTCTCGCCCTCGTTCAAGCCGGCCTGCCCGGCATGCATCAGGCGCTCGCTCCAGGCATTCAGTTCCAGCTGGGCGATCTCAGACTCCGGCAGGGCCTTGTTCTTGCGCAGCTCCGGAACGAGCCCCACCAGGGCCGCCAGGTCGCCGCGCTGGCGCTGCAGCTGGACCAGCTGACGCAGCACCTGGTGGTGCTTGGGGTGGTGCTCGTGCATGGCCTTGAGGGTGTCGAGCGCGCCATTCAGGTCGCCACGCTCCTGCTGCAGCTCGGCATGGGCCAGGGCGATGGCCAGTTCGGCCTGGGGCTGGCGCTCCAGGGCCCGCTCCAGCAGTTGGTCGCTCTCTTCGTACTGGCCGATGCGGTTGGCCGCGCGGGCCGCGCCCAGGTAGAACATCAGCGGTTGCGGGTCCGCCTCGGCGGCGCGGCGCAGGTGGCGCAGCGCACGGGCCCAGCGGCCTTCAGCCAGGTCGAGCAGCCCCTGCTCCGAGGCCAGGCGCACGCGGCGCCGGGCATTGCGTCGCGACCAGGGGTTGATCACCCCGCCGGAGACGAAGATCAGGCTCAGCACCAGGCGCACGCCCCACACCAGCAGCGCGAGCACGGCCACCAGGGCGAGGAAGGCCCAGAGGCTGGATTCATAGCGGAAGCCCTTGTAGGCGAACAACACGTAGCCGGGGTGCTGGACCACAGCGACGCCCACCAGGGCGACCGCAGCGGCCACCAGCAGAAGGATCAGGACGATGCGTCTCATTGGCCCTGGCCCTCCGCTGCCGGCGTGTCTTCGAGGTCCTGGCCGGCGGCCGGCTCAGCCTGCGCCGGGGCCTTGGCCTGGCCCTTGGGCTCGGCGATGCGCTGGCCACGGGCGAGGTAGGCCTGGACGGCCTCCAGGGCCGGGGCCAGGTCCGGCGTGCTGACTTCGACCGGCTGCTCGGCGAGCTCGCCAAGGCGGGCCATGAGGGCTCGGCTCTCGGGGTTCTCGTCGTTGAACTGGGTGTCCAGCACGTCCCGAGCCTGCTTCAGCGACTGCTGGTAGACCTGGGTCTGGCCGTGCAGCGCCGCCCACTGAGCCTGCTCCAGGGCCAGGGAGAGGGCCAGGCGGACCTGGGACAGGCCCTGGCCGCTGAGCAGCGGCTTGATGTTCTGGTCGGCATCGAACTGGATGCGGAAGTAGTGGGAGAGCTTCTCCAGCCACTCACCCCACCAGCTGCCGCCGTCGCCTTCGGCGGCCATGTTACGGAGCACGCCGCCCTTGTCCTCGAAGGCCGGGGCCAGGGGCTGCAGGCTGGCCGCCTGCTCGCGCAGGGCGCCGAGCTGGAGGAACAGGCCGGTGCGGTCCGGCTGCGGGGTGGTGCGCAGGGCTTCGAGGCTGCGGGAAAGCTGCTCGCGGGCGCCGAAGGCGGCCGGGTCGTCCTGCTCGCGGAGGATGTCGTCGGCGGCTTCCACCAGGGCCTTGGCACTGGTGATGTCCTGCAGGGCGGAGAGGCGCAGGCTGGCCAGGCGCAGCAGGTGCTCGGCCTCGGCCAGGCGCCAGTCCTTGCGGCTGGCGCCGAGGACGCTTTCCACCCGCTGGCTCAGGCGCTGCTGGTCGTTCTGCAGGTTGGCCAGCAGGCGGCGACGCTCGTCCAGCTCCTCGGGGGTCGGCAGGCGGTCGATGCGCTCGGCCAGGCGCTTGTCGCTCTGTTCCAGGCTCTGGGCGCGTCCCTGGGCGTCCTGCACCAGGCTTTGCTGCTGCTGGTCACGGGCCTCGATGGCGTGCAGTTGCCAGAGGCTCCAGCCGCCGACACCGGCACCGGCGGCGCCGATGAGCAGGGCGAGAAGGGCAAGGCCGTTGCCTCGCGCGGCGGGCTTGCCGGTGGGGGGCACGACGGCCTCGGAAGCCGGGGATTGCTGCTCGGGTTTCACCAGGTCTGCTTCGCTCACGTATCCATCCTTTGCATCAGGGGGCCGGGGCTGGTTGGTTCTCCAGTGCCGCCAAAAGAGCCGCGGCGCTGGCACCGCGGCAATCCACAACATCAAGCGCCCCGGCGTCCCGGGCCGACTGGGCCACTCGGGGGCTGGGAACGAACAAGGGTAGACGGGCCAGGTGCGGCCAGGCGTCGGCCGCCAGCTCCAGCAAGTGCTGGAGGCCCTGCCCACTGCTGACCACCAGGCCGTTCAGGCGTTCCGCCTGGATGAGGCGCGGCAGGGCGCCTTCCGGGTAGGCCGGCAAACGGCGGCGGTAGAGTTCCAGATAGTCCACCGAGGCGCCTTGGCCGCGCAAACGCTCGCCCAGGAATTCTCGGCCACCCTCGCCACGCATGATCAATACACGGGGCGCCGGGCCGGCGAGCACCTCGGTGAAACGGGGCAGGGCCAGCAGGGCTTCGCTGTCGTCGCCGTCGGTTGGCCAGTGCACGTCGAGCCCACGCTCGGCCAGCACCTGGCCGGTGGCGGCGCCGACGCTGAACCACACCGGGCCGGCAGGCGGCTGCGGCCAATGGCGGTCCATGCGGGCCAGCCCGAGGCGCGCGGCCGGCTTGCTGACCACGACGATGGCGTTGTAACGGTCGAGTTCGAGGAGGGACTGGCTTTGCCCGGGGGCTTCGTCCAGCGGCTCGATCTCCAGCAGCGGGAGGCAGGCGCTGTGCACACCCCGGTCGGCCAGCAGGGCGGCCAGGGCTTCACTGTCGTCGCGAGGACGGGTGATCAGCAGGCGCCAGCCTGTCACGGATGGCCTGCCTCGCCATAGACCGCCTTGAGGATGGTTTCCGCGCCCTGGCCGAGCAGGTCTTCGGCCACGCGCACGCCCAGTTGCTCGGCCTCATCCGCCGGCGCGCGGGACTCGGCACGCAGCAGCTGGCCGCCATCGGGCTGGCCCACCAGGCCACGCAGCCAGAGCTGGTCGCCCTCGAGCACGGCGTAGCAGGCGATGGGCACCTGGCAACCGCCGTTGAGGCGCTTGTTGAGGGCGCGCTCGGCGCTCACCCTTACGGCGGTGTCGCGGTGGTGCAGCGGGGCGAGCAGGGCGTGCACTTCGGCATCGGCGGTGCGGCACTCGATGCCCACGGCACCCTGGCCGCCAGCGGGCAGGCTGTCGTCGACGCTGATGGAGGAGCGGATGCGGTCCTCGAAGCCCAGGCGGATCAGGCCGGCGGCAGCGAGGATGATGGCGTCGTACTCGCCGGCATCCAGCTTGGCCAGGCGGGTGTTGACGTTGCCGCGCAGGAAGTGGATGCGCAGGTCCGGGCGACGGGCCAGCAGCTGGGCCTGGCGGCGCAGGCTGGAAGTGCCGACGATGCTGCCGGCGGGCAGGGCATCGAGGCTGTCGAAACGGTTGGAGACGAAGGCGTCGCGGGGGTCTTCGCGCTCGCAGATGCAGAACAGGCCCAGGCCTTCGGGGAAGTCCATCGGCACGTCCTTCATGGAGTGCACGGCGATGTCAGCCTCGTTCTCCAGCAGGGCGGTTTCCAGCTCCTTCACGAACAGGCCCTTGCCACCGATCTTCGCCAGCGGCGCGTCGAGCAGCTTGTCGCCCCGGCTGACCATGGGCACCAGGCTGACGCGCAGGCCGGGATGGGCCTGTTCCAGGGCGGACTTGACGTATTCGGCCTGCCACAGGGCCAGGGCACTCTTGCGGGTGGCAATGCGGATTTCGCGGGGCATGTAGGAGTTCCGGAAGCGAGACTGCCCGGCATGATAACAGGCCACGCACGACCGGCGCGCGAGGCAAGGCTCGCGCGCCGGCGGCGGTTGGTCAGAGGTTGTGCATCAGCTTGCGCACACCCGCCACATGGCGACGGCTGACGGTGAGCGCGTCACCATTGAGCCCCTTGAGGTAGAGCTGGAAGTGTCCGAGCGGGGTGCGCTGGAGCCGCTCGATGCGCTCGCGGGCCACCAGGGCGTTGCGGTGGATGCGCACGAAGCGGTCGCCGAACTCGTCCTCCAGCGCCTTGAGCGGCTCGTCCAGCAGCACCTCGCCCTGCTCGTGGCGCAGGGTCACGTACTTGTGGTCGGCGATGAAGTAGATCACCTGGTCCAGCGGGATCAGCTCGATGCCCTTGCGGGTCCGCGCGCTGATGTGGGAGCGCGGCCCCACGCCACTTTCCGCAGCCGGGCGGGTGAGGGCAGCCAGTTGCACCCGATTGGGCCGTTCGGCCTTCTTCAGTGCATCGGCCAGGGCCTCGGGCCGGACGGGTTTGACCAGGTAGCCCACGGCGCTGACCTGGAAGGCATCCAGGGCGAACTCGTCATGGGCGGTGCAGAAGATCACGGCCGGCGGTGCCTCTTTCTCGCACAGTCGCGCGGCGACCTGCAGGCCATCGAGCCCGGGCATGCGGATGTCGAGCAACACGACATCCGGCTTCAGGCTGTCGATCAGGGTGAGAGCCTCCTCGCCATTGGTGGCGGCGGGCTCCAGGACTCGGTAGCCATCGAGCTCTCCGACCAGGCGGCTGAGGCGCTCTCGGGCAAGTGGTTCGTCATCGACGATCAGGACATTCATATTGCTCGGGCTTCCTGCGTGAGTCTCGCACAAGGATAGCGTAGACAGGTGAAGTGGCGACCGTCACGGCGCTCCACGCTGAGACTGGCTCCGGGGCCGAAAAGTGCCGTGAGTCGGGCATCAATGTTGGTCAGTGCCTGATGGGTTCCGCGCGAAGGCCGGTTTTCCGCCCCTTCATCGAAGGGATTGCTCACGCGGAGCAGGAACACCCCATCCTGGTACTCGGCTTCGACCCGCACCAGCCCACCCTCGATCCGCGGCTGGATGCCATAGATCAGGGCATTTTCCAGCAGCGGCTGCAGTGTGAGTTGCGGAATCGGCAAATCATCAGGCACATCGTCAACCTGCCACTCCAACTGTAGCCGTTCTCCGAGACGATATTGCTCGATCGAGAGATAGCGCCTGGCCAGTTCCAGCTCATCGCTCCAGCGCACCAGGGTGCCGGGCTTGGCCAGGCTGGCACGGAACAGGTCGGAGAGGTCCAGCACCGCCTGTTCCGCCTTCACCGGGTCGATGGCGACCAGGCTGGCGATGCTGTTGAGGCTGTTGAAGAGGAAGTGCGGGCGGATGCGCGCCTGCAGGGATTCGATGCGCGCCTTCAGTTCGGCCTGCTGCTGACGCCGCCACTGGCTCTGCAGGTAGAAGTAGCGCAGCACCAGGGTCGACATGATCAGGCTGATGAGCCCGTGGCGCAGGTAGAGGTTCACCTCCCCAGCCCTTGGCAGCGGCCCACCGAGTTCGTAGTAGTCCGCCACGGCGGTGCAGGCCAGGGTCAGCCCCACCACGAGGAGCGAGCAGGCGATACCGGCGGTGGCCGGGCTCAGCCGGGCGAGGAATGGCCGCAGGCGGCACAGCAACGCCGCCGACAGCAGGACGATCCACTGCACGAACAACGAGGTCAGCGCCAGGCGGATCCAGTTGAAGTCCGGCACCAGCGGTTCGGCGAGCACCAGCACCAGCACCAGCAGCTCCGCCAGCAGCACCAGGCCGAGCAGGGCCTCCGGCTGGCAGAGCTCCGGCAGGAAGAAGTCGTCATCGGGGGCGGCTGTGCGGCCCTGGGCAGGGGATCGTGGCATCCGGGCAGTGTTACCGGGCGGCGCATGGCCAGCAAGCCGGCACACACTCGCCGGGCGAAATCGATCACCGAAACGCCGACACGACTGCAAATCTGTGAAGCACCCGACACTCCCCGGCCGGTCGGCCGTGCCATCGGGGCACGCCGGTTTTGCCGGCAAGGCTGCTATCATCGCCCCCCATCACGGCCCTCGGCCTTCCTTCACCGCCAGCTATCGAGCCCAGTCATGAGCACCGACAAGACCAACCAGTCCTGGGGCGGCCGCTTCAGCGAGCCCGTCGACGCCTTCGTCGCCCGCTTCACCGCCTCCGTCGACTTCGACAAGCGCCTCTACCGCCACGACATCATGGGCTCCATCGCCCACGCCACCATGCTGGCCGAGGCTGGCGTGCTGACCGTCGAAGAGCGCGATGCCATCGAGCAGGGGCTGAAGGAAATCCAGGCCGAGATCGAGGCCGGCACCTTCGAATGGCGCGTCGACCTGGAAGACGTGCACATGAACATCGAGGCCCGGCTGACCGACCGCATCGGCATCACCGGCAAGAAGCTGCACACCGGCCGCTCGCGCAACGACCAGGTGGCCACCGACATCCGCCTGTGGCTGCGTGACGAGATCGACCTGATCCTCGCCGAGCTGACCCGCCTGCAAGAGGGCCTGCTGGGCCTGGCGGAAGCCGAGGCGGACACCATCATGCCCGGCTTCACCCACCTGCAGACTGCCCAGCCGGTCACCTTCGGCCACCACCTGCTGGCCTGGTTCGAGATGCTCAGCCGCGACCACGAGCGCCTGGTGGACTGCCGCAAGCGAGTCAACCGCATGCCCCTGGGCAGCGCCGCCCTGGCTGGCACCACCTACCCGATCCAGCGCGAAGTCACCTGCCGCCTGCTGGGCTTCGAAGCCATCTCCGGCAACTCCCTGGACGGCGTCTCCGACCGTGACTTCGCCATCGAATTCTGCGCCGCCGCCTCCCTGGCGATGATGCACCTGTCGCGCTTCTCCGAAGAGCTGGTGCTCTGGACCAGCGCCCAGTTCCAGTTCATCGACCTGCCTGATCGCTTCTGCACCGGCTCCTCGATCATGCCGCAGAAGAAGAATCCCGACGTGCCCGAGCTGGTGCGCGGCAAGTCCGGTCGAGTGTTCGGCCACCTGGCTGGCCTGCTGACCCTGATGAAGGGCCAGCCGCTGGCCTACAACAAGGACAACCAGGAGGACAAGGAACCGCTGTTCGATGCCGCCGACACCCTGCGCGACTCGCTCCGCGCCTTCGCCGACATGGTCCCGGCCATTAAGCCCAAGCGCGAGGTCATGCGCGAAGCGGCCCGTCGCGGCTTCTCCACCGCCACCGATCTGGCCGACTACCTGGTGCGCAAGGGCCTGCCCTTCCGCGACTGCCACGAGATCGTCGGCCATGCCGTGAAGTACGGCGTCAAGTCCGGCAAGGACCTGGCCGAAATGAGCCTCGACGAACTGCGCCGTTTCAGCGACCAGATCGGCGACGACGTATTCGCCGTACTGACCCTGGAAGGCTCGGTCAACGCCCGCGACCACATCGGCGGCACCGCCCCGAACCAGGTCCGCGCCGCCGTTGCCCGTGGCCGCCAGCTGCTGGCCAGCCGCTGAGATACAACCAAGACGGCAAGGACGCCTCATGCAATCCGCAACACCCTCCAACTGGCCGGGCTCGCTCGGCCAGCGCATCTCCATCGTCGGTGGCTCGGGCGCAGGCAAAACCTACCTGGCAAAGCTGCTCAGCCAGCGTCTGGGTCTGCCGCATATCGAGCAGGACGCCATATTCCACCAACCAGGCTGGCAGCCACTGCCACGCGATGAGTTTCGCGAGCGAGTCACACAGGCGCTAGCCGAGCCACGCTGGGTAGTGGAAGGCAGCTACTCGGCCACCCGGCCGTTGATACTTGCGCGTGCCGAGACGGTGATCTGGCTCGACTTGCCGCGGACGCTGGTGATGTATCAGATCGTCACCCGTACCCTGGGCCGCCTACTGACGCGCAAGACACTCTGGAACGGCAACCGGGAACGGTTGCGCAACGTGATTTCCTTAGACCCGAGTCGCTCCATCATCCTGTGGTCCTGGACACGCCATGGCCTTTATCGGGAGCGGGTCCTTGCCGAGCAGCAGGATCCCGCCAACGCCGGTATTCATTACATCCGTATCAGGTCAAGGGCAGACCTGCACACGCTCCTCGGCAAGCTGCCCAGCTTTGTTACCCCTGGGTCCGCGCCTTGATCATTGCCAGGAACGCCGGCATGTCCTGCGCCTTGTCCTCGGCGATGCGCTGCACGTGGGGGTTCTGCGCCAGTTGCTGAAGCAGCGCGCGGGCGGCGGGCAGTTCGGCCAGGAAGTCGACGCCCATCACCTTGCGGCCCACCTCGTAGGCGAGGTCGACGCTGTAGAGGAAATACAGGTCCGCCAGGGTCAGCGTTTCGCCCGCCACGAAGGGCGCGAAGCGAGCATGACGCCCCAGCGTCGCGAAACCGGCGATCAGTTCGGCACGGGCCTTCTCGCGAATGGCCTCGGGCACCGCCACACCGAAGAACGCCTGCATGTGGCAGGTGCGTGCCGGCAGCTCGATGTACAGCTCGATTTCCCGGCACAGGGCGTGGACCACCGCACGGGCATACAGGTCGCCAGGCAGCAGCGGGTGCTCGGGGAAGCGTTCCTCCAGGTAGTCGAGGATGGCGCTGGTCTCGTTGATGAAACCGTGCTCGGTCTCCAGTACCGGCACCTTGCCGCGTGGGCTGCAGGCGAGGAAGGCCGGCTCCTGGCTGGCGTGAACCTTCACTTCCTCGAAGGGCAGGCCTTTTTCCAGCAGGGCCAGCTTGACCATGTTGTAGTAGTTGCTGACGCAGAATCCGTGGAGCTTGAGCATGGGGCCTCCTGGGCCAGTGCGTGGACCGGCCAGTTATAGCCGTGGCATGGGTGGCCTGCCAGTTGCATCGATCCGGTGAATGGACGGCGGCGACCTGCCGGCCGCCGTGGCACACTGCGCATCCGAACCGAACAGGAACCCGCCATGAGCGAACACGACGACAGCGAAGAAGCCTTCGCCGAGGAAACCCTGATCCAGGCCGTGGAGAACCAGATCGAGGCCGGCGAGCCCGCTGCAGCAAAGGCCACCTTCAACAAGCTGACCCTGGTGGGCTACGAGCGCGAGGAATGCCTGCAGATGATGGCCCTGGTGCTGGCCTGCGCCATCCAGCGCCTGGAGGCCGACCAGCCTTTCGACATGGCCTGGTATGAAAGCGCATTGCGGGCCCTGCCGGACCTGCCGGAGGAAGCACAGGATTGATCCAGGCCACGGCTTGCGCGGGCTGCCGCCGCTAGCATCACGCCCTCATCCCCCACAGGAGCCCCTGCATGGCCAAGCGTTCGGCGTGCCCGTTCCGGGGCCTTCTTCGCCTGGGCCTGCTCCTGTTGCTTGTGGCTGGCGGCCACGTGGCAAAGGCGGAGCCGCTGCAAGTGGGCGCCGAGGATGACTGGTACCCCTACACCGCTTGGCGGGACGGGCGCATCCAGGGCATGTCCGCCGACATCGTGCGGGCGGCATTCGCCGCCGTGGGCGAGGACGTGGAGCTAGTGCCCTATCCCTACGCACGCTGCATGCAACTGGCCCAGTCCGGACGCCTGGCCGCCTGCTTCAACACCGCGCCCAATGCCGAGATCGAGCGTGACTACCTGCTGCCCCGGCACCCGCTGTTCCGCGACGACATCCTGCTCTGGGCCCCCAGCTACCGCGCCACGCCGGTGACCGACCTCGGCCAGCTCGCCGGTCGGCGGGTCGCCGTGACGGTGGGCTACGAGTACGGCGAAACCTTCGACCGCCTGGCCGACGTGGTGCGCGTGACGGTGCGCAAGGACATCAGCGGCTTCCTGATGCTGCAGCACGACCGCGTCGACTACGTGGCCGCCTACCGCGGCACCACCGAGGCGCTGGTACGGGACAACCCCGAGCTGCGCGGGTTGTTCACCGCCGTCGCCACCCTGCACCAACCCGAGCTTTATCTGTCCTTCTCACGCCAGCATCCGGGGGCGCCGGCCCTGTTGCAGCGCTTCGACGAGGGCATGGCGATCATCCAGGGCAACGGCCGCTACCGCGCGATTCTGTCGCAGTGGGGCGTGGGCGGCTGAATCCGCATCTACACTCTCCGGGAGCCGGCCCGTCCGAAGGCCGGTACAGGACGACCAGGAGCCCCACATGACGTCGTACACCCCCGAATTGATCGCCGAGCTGGAACTGCTGACCCTGTTCAACCTGGACAACACCCAGGAAGGCCTCAAGGTCCACAACAACGCTGCCCCCAGCCTGATCGAGGCCGCCTTGCGCCTGCACCACAAGGGCCTGCTGACCCAGCCCGACGGCGGCTACCTCACCAGCCTCGGCCTGGACGCAGCCGAACACGCACAAGGCCTGCTGACCATCCTCACGACCGCACCCGCCCTTTCGAACTGACCCCGCGACGTCTCGCCCCGCACCGCCCCTGCCCGCCGGCATCGCCGGCTGGTAGGCTGTGCGCATTCTTCCGGCAGACGCTTCGATGACCCGCACCCAGGAAATCCGCCCCGACATCGACGACGGCATCGACCGCAAGGTCCTGACCCAGCTGCGCGCGCGCTTCCTGAAGGTCAACGCCGGTCGGCTCGAACGCGCCCTGCTCGGTCTCTCCAGCCGCCAGCAGATGGTGCTGCGCCTGCTGCCCCTGCTGTTCCACGTCAACCACCCGCTGTTGCCGGGCTACGTCTCGGGGCAGACCCCTGCCGGGGTCAGCGGCTACGAGCCGGACGACGACGTGCTCGCCGAAGCCCAGCGCCTGACCCGCTCGTTCGCCTACAAGGGCCGCCGCGGTTCGGCGCCGACACCGATCCAGGGCCTGTTCCTGATGGGCAGCCTGGGCACCGTGGCCCAGGCCGAGCAGAGCGACATGGACCTGTGGGTCTGCCACGACCCGGAGCTGCCGGCACCGGCCATCGCCGAGCTGCGCCGCAAGTGCGACCTGCTTGAAGCCTGGGCCGCGACCCTGGGCGCCGAGGCGCACTTCTTCCTGATCGACCCCCAGCGCTTCGTGGTGGGGGACCGCGAGACCCACCTCACCTCCGACGATTGCGGCACCACCCAGCACTACCTGCTGCTGGACGAGTTCTACCGCACCGCCATCTGGCTCGGCGGACGCACGCCGCTGTGGTGGCTGGTGCCGGTGTACGAGGAAGGGCGCTACGCCGACTACACCGCCAAGCTGCTGTCGCGTCGCTTCATCCGTGCCGAGGAAGTGCTGGACCTGGGGCACCTGTCGCACATCCCCGTGGGCGAGTTCGTCGGCGCCGGCATGTGGCAGCTGTTCAAGGGCATCGAGTCGCCCTACAAGTCGGTGCTCAAGCTGCTGCTGACCGAGGTCTACGCTAGCGAGCACCCGAAGGTGCAGTGCCTGTCGCTGCGCTTCAAGCAGGCGGTGTACGCCAACCACCTGGACCTGGACGAGCTCGACCCCTACATCGTGATCTACCGCCGGCTGGAGGAATACCTGCTGGCCCGGGGCGAGCGCGAGCGCCTGGAGCTGATCCGCCGCTGCCTCTACCTGAAGATCGACAAGAAGCTCAGCCGCCCGCCCCGCAACCGCGCCAAGAGCTGGCAGCGCCTGCTGTTCGAGCGCCTGACCCGTGAGTGGCGGTGGGATGACCGGCAACTGGCGCTGCTCGACAGCCGCAGCCAATGGAAGGTGCGCCAGGTGGGCACCGAGCGCCGGGCGCTGGTCAACGAGCTGACCTACAGCTACCGCTTCCTCTCCGAATTCGCCCGCGCCCAGCACGCCATCAGCTCGCTCAACAGCCGCGACCTGGGCGTGCTCGGCCGCCGCCTGTACGCCGCCTTCGAACGCAAGGCGGGCAAGGTGGAGTTCATCAACCCCGGCATCGCCCCGGACCTGGCCGAGGACACCCTCACCCTGGCCCAGAGCCCGAGCCCCGAGCGCGAAGGCGAGACCCTCTGGGCGCTCTACCCGGGTAGCCTCAACGCCCTCGAATGGCGCGACTTCGCCCCGATCAAGCGGGCCCGTGAACTGGTTGAACTGCTGGCCTGGTGTCACCGCAACGGGGTGATCGACGCCTCAACGCGCCTGTCCCTGCACCCGGGCGACAGCGACCTCACCGAGTACGAGCTGTCCAACCTGGTCAGCAGCCTGCAGCAGGGCTTCCCGCTGCCGCTGCCGATGGTGGACGAGGCCGCGCTGCTGCGGCCGAGCGTGCCGCGCCAGGTGCTGCTGCTGGTGAACGTGGGCATCGACCCGCTGAAGCAGCACAGCCAGATGAACCTGCACATGACCACCGAGCGCACCGATTCGCTCGGCTACGCCGGCTCGCGGGAGAACCTGGTGCTGACCCTCGACCAGGTGACCCTGAATAGCTGGAACGAGCTGCTGGTGACCCGCTACGACGGGCCCTACGCCCCGCTGGACTGCCTGCGCGAATTCCTCAACAGCGTGGACCCCGCTGCGCCACCGGACCTGCGGGTGCGCTGCTTCTGCCGCAACCGCGCGCAACCCATCGCCCAGCGGGTGGAGGATCTGTTCCTCGACACCCTCGCCCTGCTCGGCAACGGCCAGGTGACCCGCTACCTGCTGCAGGTGCAGCAGCAGTACCACGTGCTGGAACTGCTGCCGGGCCAGGTGGCCCACACCGCGCTGCCGGACATGCCGGCGCTGCTGGAACACCTGGGCGAGGACCTGCCGGCCTACAGCCCGTTGCAGCTGGATCGCTACGCCCTGGAGAACGAGGACCTGGCGCTGATCCTGCCGCTGGGGCGCCCGGGCTGCATCCAGGTGTTCTACCGCCAGGACGGCGAGATGGCGGAGCTCACGGTGCTCGACGAGCACAACGCCGTGTGGCGCCAGCGCCTGCCTTTCCGCGATCCGCAAAGCCTGCTGACGCCGCTGCAGCGCTTCCTGCAGTCGGTGCTCTACCGGCGCAACGCGCTGCTGCCGCTGGACCAACCGGCCCCGCAGAGCGGTCTTGAGGTTCTTTATTACGAGGTGCTGCCGTCGCCGCCCTTGCGCGCGCAGCAGGTGGAACGGCGGGTTGCGCCGCAGTCACCGGTGAGCCACCCGTTCTACGACGTGCAGGCGATCGTCGAGCCGCTGGACACGAACCGCGTCCACATCACGCTCTACTGCAACCACCGGGAGTTTTCCGAACTGGAATACGGCGGCGAGCTGTTCGCCGCCGTAGCGCGCCACATCCTCGCCCAGCGCAGCACCGCCGAGCGCTACCCCTGCTACATCACCGACCTGGACCTGTCGCGGGTCCTCGGCGAGGGGCATGCGCAGACGGTGCACTACCTGCGCTACAAGGCGGAGCTGGAACGGGAACTGAATCGGGCGCTGGGCCTGGCCTGAAGCCAGGCCCGGAGGGGCTCAACGGTCGTATTCGCCCGCGGCCTCGGGCTGGTACTCCACAGCCAGGAGCGTCAGCTTGAGGGTCTTGCCGCCGGGCACCGGCCAGTCGATGTCCTGCCCCACGGAGAGGCCGAGCAGCGCACTACCCACCGGCGCCAGCACCGACACCTTGCCTTCGCCACCGGCGTCCTGGGGGTAGACCAGGGTCAGGTGGTAGTCCTTGCCACTGGCATCCTCGCGGCAATGCACGCGGGAATTCATGGTCACCACGCCCGGCGGCACCTCGTCGTGGCCCACCACCTGGGCGCGGGCGAGCTCCCGCTCCAGCGCCTCGGCGCCGGGGCCGAACTCCTCCAGTTCATCGAGCAGACGCTCCAGTCGCTGAAGGTCGAGGCGGGTGATGATGATCGAGGGTTGAGTGGTCATGGCAAATCCGATACTCCGGTTCCTAGGCTCGAAAAAGCGAAAACCCCGCCCGAAGGCGGGGTTTCCAGATGCTGTTCAGGCCGTACGCCATGGCGACGGCCCGACCGACACTACGTCACCACGGAGGCTCTTGGCAAGACCATCCGGTCATGGCCGTCGCGCCGCGAGGCGCTGGGCGGCGTCGCGGCAAATCTGCCGGCGGCGGTCGTCGCTGGCTTCGCCCCACTGCAGAATCTCACTCAGGCTGCGCCCGCATCCGATGCAGATATCGGCGTCGTCCAGGCAGCAACGACGCACGCAGGGTGACGCGGGCCGGGGCTCGGGCGGCGGCTCAGAGCTCGTCGAACTCAAGGTCTTCGCCCGCCTGCTCGCGGGTCACGCGGGCGAGCAGTTCGCCCAGCGGCTCGTCGCTGGTGTCGCAGATCCAGCGTTGCGACTCCGCGTCGTAGTCGAAGTGGAAGCCGCCGGAGCGAGCCGCTACCCACAGCTGGCGCAGGGGCTCCTGGCGGCTGAGGATGACCTGGCTGCCGTTCTCGAAACGGATGGTGAGGACGCCCGCGCTGTTCTCCAGGTCCACGTCCAGGTCGCTGCCATCGAAGAGGTCCTCGACGGCCTCCTGGACTTCGTCGACCAGATCGTGGAAACGCGCTTCGCTCAAACTCATCGGATGTACCTCAGGAAAAATGGAAACGTGGGCGACCTTTCAGCGCCCGAGGTGGCGACGGTACTCGCCTGGGCTCTGCCCGGTCCAGCGGCGGAAGGCCCGCGCCAGGGAGCCGGCCTCGCTGAAGCCGACCAGGAAGGCGATGTCGGCCAGCTCCAGGGCCGGATCGCGCAGATAATGCAGCACCAGTTGCTGCCGCGTCTCGTCCACCAGTTGGCTGAAGGTCAGGTCCGCGTCACGCAGGCGCCGCTGCAGGGTGCGCGGGCTCAGACCCAGGTCGGCGGCCAGGTGTTCCAGGTCGGCGCCGTCCTCGGCCAGGCGCCCGGCCAGTGCCAGGCGCGCCCGGTCGAGCACGCTCTGGCCCTGGCGCAATTCCCCCAGCAGGCGGTCGGCGTAGGCATCGAGCATCTGCCGGACGTGTGAGTCGGCCTGGCCCAGGGGCGTGGCCAGCAGGCGGCGGGGGAACACCAGGGCGTTGTCGGGTTGGCCGAACAGCACCGGGCAGCGGAATACCCGACGGTGCTCGGCGTCGTCGGCAGGCGCGGGGTGCTGGAAGCGCACCTCGGTGGGCGGGATGTCGAGCCCGCTGATCCAGCGCCCGAAGGTGACCCAACCGGCCAGGGACTCCTCCGCCACCTGGTCGCGCAGCAGCGGCAGCGACGGCTCCCAGGCCAGCCGCACCAGGGGTTCCTGGTCGGCGCGCGGAGGCTCGTCGTCCAGTTCCACCTGGCCGAGGTTGCCCACCAGGGCGGCATAGCGCGCCTGGCGGTGGAGGGCGTCGGAAAGGGTCGGGCAACTCATCAGCAGGTAGCCAAGCACGCCGTAGTAACCGGGGCGCACCGCCTCGCCCAGGTGCAGTCCCAGGCGTGGATCGTCCAGCCGCGCCATGGCCTGGCCCAGGAGTTCGAGATAGGCACTGGCGGCGATGCGCTGTTCGCGCTGGGCGAGGATGGAAGGGGTCAGCTGGATGCCGGCAAGGAAGACCGCCGGCTCGATGCCGTGGCGCGCCACGTGGTCCACCAGGCCCTGGAGGTAGGCAACCGAAACCGAGCCGGCAAGGGGGGAAGAGGGGTCCATTCGGCCTCCGTTTTTGCCGCCCATCCTAGTGGCGCGAAAGCCCGTTTGGCTAGGCGCAGCGCCCGCCCGGCGGGTGTTTCGGCGCATAGGCAAGGCGATGGGTGGTCGGTATACTCCCGACCCAATTACGCATTGTTCAAGGATCTCGCCATGAAGCGGCTGCTCACCCCCATCGTTGCGCTCCTCGCTGTTGCCTGCCTGCTGGGCGGCTGTGGCCAGAAAGGCCCGCTGTACCTGCCTGACGACACCAAGTCCTCCTCCGAACACGCGCACTGAGGGGTCTAGATGGACGCTTTCACTTACCGCGACGGTGAGCTGTTCGCGGAAGGCGTGGCCTTGTCCGCCATCGCCTCGCGCTTCGGCACCCCCACCTACGTCTATTCCCGCGCGCACATCGAGGCGCAGTACCGCTCCTATGCCGATGCCCTGCAGGGCGTGCCGCACCTGGTCTGCTACGCGGTCAAGGCCAACTCCAACCTGGCGGTGCTGAACCTGCTGGCGCGCCTGGGCTCGGGCTTCGACATCGTCTCCAGCGGCGAGCTGGAGCGCGTGCTGGCCGCCGGTGGCTCGGCTGACCGCATCGTCTTCTCTGGCGTCGGCAAGAGCCGCGACGACATGCGCCGCGCACTGGAAGTGGGCGTGCACTGCTTCAACGTGGAGTCGGTGGACGAGCTGGAGCGCCTGCAGGTGGTCGCCGCCGAGATGGACGTGAAAGCGCCGATCTCCCTGCGGGTGAACCCCGACGTGGACGCTGGCACCCACCCGTACATCTCCACCGGCCTGAAGGAAAACAAGTTCGGCATCGCCATCGAACAGGCGGAGGCCGTCTACCTGCGCGCCGCCTCGCTGTCCAACCTGGACGTGATCGGCGTGGACTGCCACATCGGCTCCCAGCTGACCAGCCTGCCGCCCTTCCTCGACGCCCTCGACCGCCTGCTGGCACTGGTTGACCGCCTCGCCACCCAGGGCGTGCACATCCGCCACCTGGACCTCGGCGGAGGCCTCGGCGTGCGCTACAAGGACGAGCAGCCGCCCGTTGCCGGCGACTACATCAAGGCCGTGCGCGAGCGCATCGCCGGGCGTGACCTGGCGCTGGTGTTCGAGCCGGGCCGCTACATCGTCGCCAATGCCGGCGTGCTGCTGACCCAGGTGGAATACCTCAAGCACACCGAGCATAAGAACTTCGCCGTGATCGACGCGGCCATGAACGATCTGATCCGCCCGGCCCTGTACCAGGCCTGGATGGACGTGGTGCCGGTGCAGCCGCGCGACGGCGAGGCCCAGCGCTACGACCTGGTCGGCCCGATCTGCGAGACCGGCGACTTCCTCGCCAAGGACCGCGACCTGGCCCTGGCCGAGGGCGACCTGCTGGCCGTGCGCTCGGCCGGTGCCTACGGCTTCGTCATGAGCTCCAACTACAACACCCGCGGCCGTGCCGCCGAGGTGATGGTGGATGGGGAGCAGGCCTACGAAGTGCGTCGTCGCGAAACCCTCGAGGAACTCTACGCCGGCGAAAGCCTGCTTCCGGAGTAAGTCCATGCTGCTGCGTTTCACCAAGATGCACGGCCTGGGCAACGACTTCATGGTGCTCGACCTGGTCAGCCAGCACGCGCACATCCAGCCCAAGCACGCCAAGCAGTGGGGCGACCGCCACACCGGCATCGGCTTCGACCAGTTGCTGATCGTCGAGGCCCCCACCAACCCGGACGTGGATTTCCGCTACCGCATCTTCAACTCCGACGGCTCCGAGGTGGAGCAGTGCGGCAACGGCGCCCGCTGCTTCGCCCGCTTCGTGCTGGACAAGCGCCTGACCGTGAAGAAGCAGATCCGCGTCGAGACCAAGGCCGGCATCATCGAGCTGGATGTCCGCGCCGATGGCCAGGTCCGGGTCGACATGGGCCCGCCGCGCCTCGTGCCCCAGCAGATCCCCTTCGTCGCCGAGGCCGAGGCCCTGAGCTACCCGGTCGACGTGGACGGCCAGACCGTCCAGCTCGCCGCCGTGTCCATGGGCAACCCCCATGCCGTGCTGCGCGTCGAGGATGTGGACCGCGCCCCGGTCCACGAGCTGGGCCCGAAACTCGAACACCACCCGCGCTTCCCGCAGCGGGTCAACGTCGGCTTCCTGCAGGTCCAGGATCGCCACCAGGCCCGCCTGCGGGTCTGGGAGCGCGGTGCCGGGGAAACCCGCGCCTGTGGCACCGGCGCCTGTGCCGCGGCCGTCGCGGCCATTCGCCAGGGCTGGATGGACTCCCCCGTGCAGCTGGAGCTGCCGGGCGGCAAGCTGACCATCGAATGGGCCGGCCCCGGCCAGCCCGTGATGATGACCGGCCCGGCCGTACGCGTGTACGAAGGCCAGGTCCGCCTATGAACGAGCCGAGAGCATGAGCGAGAAGCACCCCGACGCGCTGCGCGCCCTCGATTCCGAGTCGGTCGCGGCCTACCTGCGCCAGCACCCGGAGTTCTTCGTCGACCACGAGGAGCTGATCCCCGAACTGCGCATCCCCCACCAGCCTGGCGAGGCCGTCTCGCTGGTGGAGCGCCAGGTGAAGCTGCTGCGCGAGCGCAACATCGAGATGCGCCACCGCCTGTCCCAGCTGATGGACGTGGCCCGAGACAACGACCGCCTGTTCGACAAGACCCGCCGCCTGGTGCTCGACCTGCTGGACGCCAATACGCTGGAGGAAGTGGTCGGTGCCATCGAGGACAGCCTGCGCCATGAGTTCCAGGTGCCCTTCGTCAGCCTGATCCTGTTCAGCGACAGCACCCTGCCGGTGGGCCGCAGCGTCTCCAGCGCCGAAGCGCACCAGGCCATCGGTGGCCTGCTGGTGGCGGGCAAGACCATCTGCGGCGTGCTGCGGGCCCACGAGCTGGAGTTCCTGTTCGGCGCGGAAGAGGGCGCCAAGGTCGGCTCGGCCGCCGTCGTCTCCCTCAACCACCAGGGCCAGCACGGCCTGCTGGCCATCGGCAGCCCGGACCCGCAGCACTACAAGAGTTCCCTCGGCACCCTGTTCCTCAGCTACATCGCCGAAGTCCTGGCCCGGGTGCTGCCGCGCCACGCCACTCCGCTGCGCTCGGTGCGCTGAGCGCAGCGCGCCGGGAGGACCGATGAAGGCCGATCTGGAGCGCTACCTCGAACACCTGCGCAGTGAGCGCCAGGTTTCCCCGCACACGCTGGAAGGCTACCGGCGCGACCTGGAGAAGGTCGTGGCCCTGGCCGAAGGCTTCGGCCTCGATGACTGGACCACGCTGCAACCCCGCCCGCTGCGCAGCATGGTGGCGCGCCTGCACCAGCAGGGGCAGTCTGCCCGCAGCCTCGCCCGCCTGCTCTCCGCCGTACGCGGCCTGTACCGCTACCTGATCCGCGAGGGCCGCTGCCGACACGACCCGGCCAGCGGCATCAGTGCGCCCAAGGGCGAGCGACGCCTGCCGCGAACCCTGGATGCCGACCGCACCCAGCAGTTGCTGGATGGTGCGGTGGAAGACGAATTCATGGCCCGCCGCGACCAGGCCATCCTCGAGCTGTTCTATTCCTCCGGCCTGCGCCTGTCGGAACTGGTGGGCCTGGACCTGGACCGCCTGGACCTGGCCGACGGCAGCGTGCGGGTGATCGGCAAGGGCAACAAGATCCGCGAACTGCCCCTCGGGCGCATGGCGCGCCAGGCCCTGGAGCGCTGGCTGCCCCACCGCGCCAGCGTGTCCCCGGTGGACGGCGCCGTCTTCGTCACCCGCCAGGGGCGGCGCATCGGCCCCCGCGCCGTGCGCGAGCGGGTGCGGGTGGCCGGGGTGCGCGAGCTGGGCCAGCACGTCCATCCGCACATGCTGCGGCACTCCTTCGCCAGCCACATGCTGGAGTCCTCCCAGGACCTGCGGGCGGTGCAGGAACTGCTCGGCCACGCCGACATCTCCACCACGCAGATCTACACCCACCTGGACTTCCAACACCTGGCGGCGGTCTACGACAAGGCCCACCCCCGGGCACGACGCAACGGAGCCAAGGACGAGGAATGAGCATCCAACTGGTGACCTTCGACCTGGACGACACCCTGTGGGACGTCTCGGTGGTGATGCAGGGCGCCGAAGCCGCCCTGCGCGAATGGCTGGGCAACGAGGCGCCGCGCCTGGGGCCCGTGCCGATCGAGCACCTGTGGGCGATCCGCGCCCGCCTGGTGGACGCCACCCCCGGGCTCAGGCACCGCCTGAGCGAGCTGCGCCGGCGCATCCTCTTCCATGCCCTGGAAGAGGCCGGTTATCCACAGGCCGAGGCCGCGGAGCTGGCGGAGGCCGGCTTCCAGGTGTTCCTGGCCGCGCGGCACCGCATCGACCTGTTCCCCGAGGTGCACCCGACCCTGGAGCGCCTGGCCAACCACTACCGGCTGGCGGTGATCACCAACGGCAACGCCGACGTCCGCCGCCTGGGCCTGGCAGACTACTTCCAGTTCGCCCTCTGCGCCGAGGAACTGGGCATCGGCAAGCCGGACCCGCACCCCTTCGAAGAAGCGCTGCGCCGGGCCGGCGTCCCCGCCGCCCAGGCGGTGCACATCGGCGATCACCCCAGCGACGACATCCAGGGCGCCCACAATGCCGGCATGCGCGCGGTGTGGTTCAACCCCCAGGGCAAACCCTGGGACGGCGACGAACACCCCGACGCGGAGATTCGTACCCTGGATCAGCTACCCACACTGCTGGAGCGCTGGCACCGGGGCGCCTGATCCCGAATCGCAGGCATGAAAAAGCCCGCATCAAGCGGGCTCTTCCAGGCAACTCAATCAGATGGGGCGGCTGCCGTACTTGCTGTCCGGCTTCTTGGGCGGGTCGGCGACCACGTTGGGCTCCACCTCCTGCACCTTGCCGCCACGGGCCAGGAATTCCTCCATGGCACGGGCCAGCGCATCACGCTCCTTCTGCTTGGCTTCGACGCTGGGCAGCTCCTCGACCTCGACGGCAGCGGCTTTCTTGCCCTTGCCGGCAGGGGCGGGGGATTCGCCGTCATCGCTGTCTTCGCCACTGTCCTCGGCGGCAGCCAGCTCCTCGCCTTCGTCCTCGTCGCCCGCTTCGAGCTCGTCTTGTTCCAGTTCTTCGTCGCTCATTCTTCTACCTCGTGTCTTGCAAGAGCAGGTTAGTTATAGCCCAGTCGCGCCAGGTTTCTACGCGCCCGGAAAAAATCACGATGCCTCGCCGTAGAGGGTCGCCAGCACCCGACGCGCACCGCCCTGATCGCGGTGTTCGCCGAGGTAGATCCCCTGCCAGGTACCCAGGGCGAGCGCCCCGTCACGCACCGGCAAGGTCAGCTGGCAGCCCAGCAGGCTCGACTTGAAGTGCGCCGGCAGGTCGTCCGGGCCTTCGTAGTCATGTTCGTAGCCACCCTCGCCCTGGGGCACGAGGCGGTTGAAGAACCGCTCGAAATCGCGCCTCACGGAGGGGTCGGCATTCTCGTTGACGCTCAGTGAAGCCGATGTGTGTTGCAGCAGCAGGTGCAACAGACCGATACGGCAGCGACCCAGTTCCGGCAATCCGGCCAGCAGCTCGTCGGTGACCAGGTGGAAGCCTCGCGCACGCGGCTTCAAGGTGATCAGCGTCTGGTGCCACATGGGCGCCACTCCCTCGGATTTCGCTCGGCGCGCATTCTAGCGCGGCCTCTGAAAAAGCAAAGGGCGCCTTTCGGCGCCCTTGGCAGCGGTTCGCACGCCCCGAAGGGGCCGGCGGGCTTACAGGTTGTAGCCGCGCTCGTTGTGCTGCGCCAGGTCGAGGCCGACGGTCTCTTCCTCTTCGTTGACCCGCAGGCCGATCACCAGGTCCAGCACCTTGAGGATCACGAAGGTGACCACAGCGGTATAGACGACCGTGAAGGCCACGCCCTTGAACTGGATGAACAGCTGGGCCGCGATGTTCTCGACGGTGCCGAAGCCACCCAGGGCCGGTGCTGCGAACACGCCGGTCAGCAGGGCGCCGACGATGCCGCCGATGCCGTGCACGCCGAAGGCGTCCAGGGAGTCGTCGTAGCCCAGCTTGCGCTTGAGGCTGGTGGCGCTGAAGAAGCAGATCACGCCAGCAGCCAGGCCGATCACCAGGGCACCCATGGGGCCGACGGTGCCAGCGGCCGGGGTCACGGCGACCAGGCCGGCGACCACACCGGAGGCGATGCCCAGGGCACTCGGCTTACCGTGGGTCAGCCACTCGGCGAACATCCAGCCCAGGGCAGCAGCCGCGGTAGCGATCTGGGTGACCAGCAGGGCCATGCCCGCAGTGCCGTTGGCAGCCACGGCGGATCCGGCGTTGAAGCCGAACCAGCCCACCCACAGCATGGCGGCGCCGATCAGGGTGTAGCCCAGGTTGTGCGGGGCCATCGGGGTGGTCGGGTAGCCCTTGCGCTTGCCCAGCACGATGCAGGCCACCAGGCCGGCGATACCGGCGTTGATGTGCACCACGGTGCCACCGGCGAAGTCCAGCACGCCCCAGTCCCACATCAAGCCGCCGTTGCCGCTCCACACCATGTGGGCAATCGGCGCGTAGACCAGGGTGAACCACACGGCCATGAAGATCAGCATCGCGGAGAACTTCATGCGCTCGGCGAAGGCACCGACGATCAGGGCCGGGGTGATGATGGCGAAGGTCATCTGGAAGGTGATGAACACGCTTTCCGGCACGGCGTACACCAGGCTGCTGGTGTTCAGGCCGCTGAGGAAGGCCTTGGACAGGCCGCCGATGAAGGAATTGAAGTTGACGACGCCCTGCTCCATGCCGGTGGTGTCGAAGGCCAGGCTGTAGCCGTAGACGACCCAGAGCACGCTGATCAGGCCGGTGATGGCGAAGCATTGCATCATCACCGAGAGGACGTTCTTGGAGCGGACCATGCCGCCGTAGAACAGCGCCAGGCCGGGAATGGTCATGAACAGCACCAGTGCCGTGGCGACGATCATCCATGCGGTGTCGCCACTGTTCAGCACGACCTCGTCGGCGGCCATGGCCAGGCCGGGGGTAACGAGGGACAAAAGGGCTCCTAGCCCTGCGGCTTTACGCAGAGTCATGTGGTTTTCTCCTGGGGCGTTGGGGTTCGGAGGCTTAGATCGCGTCGGTGCCGGTTTCGCCGGTACGGATGCGGATGGCCTGTTCCAGATTCACGACGAAGATCTTGCCGTCACCGATCTTCCCGGTGTTGGCCGCCTTGGTGATGGCCTCGATGACACGGTCGAGCTGGTCATCGGCGATGGCGACGTCGATCTTCACCTTGGGCAGGAAGTCGACGACGTACTCGGCGCCACGGTACAGCTCGGTGTGGCCTTTCTGGCGCCCGAAGCCCTTGACCTCGGTAACGGTGATGCCCTGCACGCCGATCTCGGACAGCGACTCGCGCACGTCATCGAGTTTGAACGGCTTGATGATGGCAGTGACTAGCTTCATGAAACTTCTCCCGTATTTGGTGGACTTGCCCCAGGAAAACGAACCCGGCTCAAGTCTAAGCGCAGTGCCTGGCTTTGTAACGCGTCGAACCGCCCTGGCCCGGCCCGCTTCGACGCCAACCAACCGCTCCTGGCGAAACACTCCCCCGCCTCGCCTGACGCACCGGTACTGCATCGGTGCACCCTTCACCAGCGCTAAAGCAGAAAGCTTGCCAGCTCGCCCAAAAGCCCCGTTTTTCAAGCAGATAGTGGCCCTTGGCCGTGGCGCCGGGCGGCACTGCCCCAAAACGATGCACGGAAAAGGTGCACGCGCACTTCAGCCATTGCTCGGAAATCGTGCGTCGGCCTGTCGCCCGACTCGGCCGGGACCCCGTGGTAAACTCCGGCCCGCCCTGTCAACGGATGCCCACCATGCTGCCGCCCAAAGCCCTGCTCGATGCCCTCGGCTCCCACGCCTCCCGCCTGTTCAATGGCGACACCCCGCTGCCCCGCGCCGAATTCGAGGCCCAGTTCAAGGCCCTGATGCAGAGCGCCTTCAGCAAGCTGGACCTGGTCAGCCGCGAGGAATTCGACAGCCAGATGGTGGTGCTCGCCCGAACCCGCGCGCGCCTGGAAGCCCTGGAGGCGAAGGTCGCGGAGCTGGAAGCCCAGCTGAACCCGCCGCCCACGGAGTAAGCCACTCCGGCCGGGCGGACCGATCAAGGAGCGATCCATGTCCCTGGCCCTCGTCCACAGCCGCGCCCAGGTCGGCGTGGAAGCCCCCGCCGTCACGGTGGAGGCGCACCTGGCCAACGGCCTGCCGTCCCTGGCCCTGGTCGGCCTCCCGGAAACCGCCGTGAAGGAGAGCAAGGACCGCGTCCGCAGCGCCCTGCTCACCAGCGGTTTCGAATTCCCCCTGCGGCGCATCACCCTCAGCCTTGCACCGGCCGATCTTCCCAAGGAAGGCGGACGCTTCGACCTGGCCGTCGCCCTCGGCATCCTCGCGGCCAGCGGCCAGGTGCCCGCCGCAGCCCTGGAGCAGCTGGAGTGCCTCGGCGAGCTGGCCCTGTCCGGTGCCCTGCGTCCGGTGCAGGGTGTGTTGCCCGCTGCGCTGGCGGCTCGCGCTGCCGGACGGGCGCTGGTGGTGCCCCGGGAGAACGCCGAGGAGGCCAGCCTGGCCAGCGGCCTGAGGGTGTTCGCCGTGGGCCACCTGCTGGAGCTGGCCGCCCACCTCAACGGCCAGTCGCCGCTGGCACCCTTCCAGAGCCAGGGCCTGCCGCTGCAGGCCGCGCCCTATCCCGATCTCGCCGACGTCCAGGGCCAACTGGCGGCCAAGCGCGCACTGCTGGTGGCAGCAGCCGGAGCCCACAACCTGCTGCTGTCCGGCCCGCCCGGCACCGGCAAGACGCTGCTGGCCAGCCGCCTGCCGGGCCTGCTGCCACCGCTGGAGGAACACGAGGCCCTGGAAGTGGCCGCCATCCATTCGGTGGCCAGCCAATCGCCGCTGGCGTGCTGGCCCCAGCGTCCCTTCAGGCAGCCGCACCACAGCGCGTCCGGCCCGGCCCTGGTGGGTGGGGGCAGTCGTCCGAAACCTGGCGAGATCACCCTGGCGCACCAGGGCGTGCTGTTCCTCGACGAACTGCCGGAGTTCGACCGCAAGGTGCTGGAGGTCCTCCGAGAGCCCCTGGAAAGCGGCGAGATCATCATCGCCCGGGCCAACGACCGGGTGCGCTTCCCGGCGCGCTTCCAGCTGGTGGCGGCCATGAACCCCTGCCCCTGTGGCTACCTGGGCGACGACACCCACCGCTGCCGCTGCACGCCGGAGCAGATCCAGCGCTACCGGGCCCGGCTCTCCGGCCCGCTGCTGGACCGCATCGACCTGCACCTGACGGTCGCCCGCGAAGCCACACACCTGGGCGCGCCCGTCAGCGGTGGGCTCGACAGTGCCACCGCCGCCGGGGAAGTCGGCCGAGCCCGGCGTCGGCAACTGGCTCGCCAGGGCTGCGCCAACGCCTTCCTCGACCTGTCCCGGCTGCACCAGCACTGTCCGCTGACGCCCGACGACCAACATTGGCTGGAGCAGGCCTGCGAGCGCCTCGGGTTGTCCCTGCGTGCCGCGCACCGGCTGATCAAGGTGGCCCGCACCCTCGCCGACCTGGCGGACGCGCCCGACATCCAGCGCCACCACCTGGCCGAGGCCCTGCAATACCGGCCAGCGATCCAGTCATGACACCGCTTAAAGCTATTGATGGGGAACTTTCAAGAGAGCCCGACTATCGATTGTGCTAGTATTCGCCGCCTTCCGCCCTTGGCGGCCATCCGATCGAAAGGAGAGCTAGCTCAATGGAGGCACGTACGTCTTCTTCCCCATCCACCCTCAATCCCCCCGTATTCTTCGGCTCCGCCGCCCTCATCCTCGCCCTGGTGCTCTACAGCACCCTGGCCCGTGAACAGGCCCAGGACCTGTTCAGCCAGTTGCAGAACTGGATCATCGTCAACGCCAGCTGGTTCTACGTCCTCACCGTCGCGCTGATTCTCATCACCGTGGTCTTCCTCGCCGTCAGCCGCTTCGGCGACATCAAGCTGGGGCCGGACCACAGCCAGCCCACCTACCGCAACAGCACCTGGTTCGCCATGCTGTTCTCCGCCGGCATGGGCATCGGGCTGATGTTCTTCGGCGTCGCCGAACCGCTGATGCACTACGCCAACCCACCCGTGGGAGACCCCAGCACCGTGGCCGCCGCGAAGGAGGCGATGAAGCTGACCTTCTTCCACTGGGGCCTGCACGCCTGGTCGATCTACGCCATCGTCGCGCTGATCCTGGCCTTCTTCTGCTTCCGCCACGACCTGCCACTGACCCTGCGCTCGGCGCTCTACCCGCTGATCGGCGATCGCATCTACGGCCCCATCGGCCACGCGGTGGACATCTTCGCCATCCTCGGCACCGTGTTCGGCGTCGCCACCTCCCTGGGCTACGGCGTGCTGCAGATCAACAGCGGCCTGAACCACCTGTTCGGCCTGCCCGTCACGGTCCCTGTGCAACTGGGCCTGATCGCCGCCACCTGTGCCTTGGCCACCCTCTCGGTGGCCAGCGGGCTGGACCGGGGCATCAAGCTCCTCTCCGAATTCAACCTGATCCTCGCGGTGATCCTGCTGGGCCTGGTGCTGGTGCTCGGCCCCACCGTGTTCCTGCTCAAGGCCTTCGTGCAGAACACCGGTGGCTACCTGTCGGAGATCGTCAGCAAGACCTTCAATCTCTACGCCTACGAGCCCACCGACTGGATCGGCGGCTGGACCCTGCTCTACTGGGGCTGGTGGCTGTCCTGGTCGCCCTTCGTCGGCCTGTTCATCGCGCGCATCTCGCGGGGCCGCACCATCCGCCAGTTCGTCTGCGGCGTGCTGTTCGTACCGGCCGGTTTCACCCTGCTGTGGATGACCGTTTTCGGCGACACCGCCATCCACATGGTGTTGCAGCAGGGTGTGCACAGCCTGGTGGAAACGGTGGCCCAGGACAGCTCCCTGGCGCTGTTCGCCTTCCTCGAACAGTTCCCGTTCTCCTCCGTGCTTTCGCTGGTGGCGATCCTGATGGTGGTGGTGTTCTTCGTCACCTCGGCGGACTCCGGCGCCCTGGTGGTGGACATGCTGGCCTCCGGCGGGCAGCCGGTGACGCCGCTGTGGCAGCGCCTGTTCTGGTCGACCCTGATGGGTGTGGTGGCCATGGCCCTGCTGCTGGCCGACGGCCTCAAGGCCCTGCAGACCGCCACCATCGCCAGCGCGCTGCCTTTCTCGGTGGTGCTGCTGGCCGCCACCTGGGGCCTGCTCAAGGCCCTGCGGCTGGACGCCACCAAGCGCGGCATCCGCTACCAGGCGCTGGCCCTCTCGCGCCCGGCGCAGCAGCAACTGGGTGGCTGGCAGCGGCGGCTGCGCAACATCCTCATGTTCCCCCGGCGCAGCCACGTCACCCGCTTCATCGACGAAGTGGTGCGCCCGGCCTGCCTGGAGGTGGCCGATGAGCTGCGCAAGCAGGGCTACGCGGTGGAAGTGCTGAACGGCGAGGACGGCCGCTGCAAGCTCAACGTCGGCCATGGCGAGGAGGTGGACTTCAGCTACGAGGTGCGTCCGCGCTCGCTGCTGCTGCCGCGCTTCGTGTCCCGCGAAGGGGGTGAGGAGAACGGCGACGCCCGCAAGTACTTCCGCGCCGAGGTGTACCTGCGTGAGGGCGGCCAGGACTATGACGTGATGGGCTGGAGCCGGGAGGAAGTGATCGGCGACCTGCTCGATCAGTACGAGAAGCACCTGCACTTCCTCCACGTGGTGCGCTGAGCACCCGCGGCAGGGCCCGGCCTGGCCGGGCCCCGGTGGGTCAGCGGAAGCGGCCCACTTCCTGGCGCAGCTCCTCGGCCAGGCGGTCCAGCTCCCGGGCCGTCTGCGCCAGGTTCCCCACCACCTCACGCTGCTCGCTGTTGGCCAGGGCGATGCTCTGCAGGTTGCTGCTGAGCAGGGTCGCGGTGCTGCTCTGCTCCTGGGTGGCGGTGGTGATGGCAGTGACCTGCTCGCCGGCGGCGGCGCTCTGCTGGGCGATCCGTGCCAACGCATCGGCCACCTTGGCGTTGCGCGCCAGGCCTTCCTGCATCAGCGCCTTGCCGTGCTCCATGGTGCTGATGGCGCTGGCGGTCTCCTGCTGGATGCTGCCGATCATGCTGGAGATCTCGGTGGTCGCCTCGCGGGTGCGGCCGGCCAGGCTGCGCACCTCGTCGGCCACCACGGCGAAGCCACGGCCCTGCTCGCCGGCCCGGGCGGCCTCGATGGCGGCGTTGAGGGCCAGCAGGTTGGTCTGGTCGGCGATGGCGGTGATGACGCCGACGATGCCGCCGATCTCCTGGGAGCGCTGGCCCAGGGTGTTGATCACCTCGGCGGTGCCGTTGAGCGCGTTGGCGATCTGTTCCAGGGCCGTGGACGCCTCGTCCATCGCCACCTGGCCAATGCGCGTCTGCTGGGCGTTGTCGCTGGCCAGGCGCTCGGTGGCACGCATGTTGTCAGCGATGTTCAGCGAGGTGGCGCTGAACTCCTCTACTGCGCCGGCCATGCTGCTGATCTCGCCGGACTGCTGCTCCATGCCCTCGTGGGCGCCGCTGGCCAGGCCCGAGAGCACCTGGGAGCGGCTGCTCACCTGCTGAGCGGAACTGCGGATGTGCGCCACCATGGTCGACAGCGCCTCGCCCATCTGGTTGAAACTGCCGGCCAGCTCGCCGATCTCGTCACGGCTGGACACGTCCAGGCGCACCCCGAGGTTGCCGGCGCCCAGGGCGCGGGCCTGGTCCACCAGGTCGCCCAGGGGCTTGAGGCGCAGGCGCAGCAGGCCGATCACCGCAGCCACCGCCAGCACCATCGCCAGCAGGCTGCCGAGGGCCAGCTGGCTGCCGACCCGCCAGGTGACCTCGCCGATCTCCTCCTCGGGCATGCTCGCCACCACCTGCCAGGGCCCGTCGGCGAAGGGCACGGCGATGCTGAAGAAATCCTCGGTGCCATCGCTCCAGAACAGCCCCTTGCCGGGGTTGGCCTGCAGGCTCTTGAGGGCATCGCCGATGGCTTCCGGGCGGCGCACGCCGGCGGGGGCCACCAGCCATTTGCCGGTTTCGTCCAGCAATGCCAGGGAGCCGGTGCGGCCGATGCGGAAGCGCTCCAGGTTCCTGAACTGGGCGTTCTGCGCGTCGGTGTAGTCGAAGCCGACGAAGAGCACGGCGATCACCGCACCGGTGTCGTCGCGCACCGGGGTGTACTGGGTCATGTAGTAGCGGTCGAACAGCAGGGCCCGGCCCACGTAGTTCTGCCCGGCCAGCAGGCGCTGGTAGGCCGGGTGGGCGTGGTCGAGCACGGTGCCGATGGCGCGGGTGCCGTCCTGCTTGTTCAGCGAGGTGGTGATGCGCACGAAGTCGGCGCCATCGCGGACGAACACCGTGGCGACGCCAGCGGTGAGCTGGCGGAATTCGTCCACCAGGGTGAAGTCGTTGTTCAGCACCTGGCCGTTGAGGTACAGCGCCGGCGGGGTCAGGGCCGCCACCGGTACGCGCTCGCCGCTGTGCAGGGTGAGGCCCTGGGCGAAGCGCTGCTCGAACAGGCTGGCCAGGCGCTGGGTGCTCTCGCGCAGGCTGCCATGGAAGGTGGTGAGCTGGTCGGCCAGCAGGCGGGCCTCGCTGGCCAGGTGCTCCTCGCGGGTGGCCAGGTTGGCCTTGTCCAGCGAGCGCAGGGCGAAGAGGGTGCTGCCGCTGATCAACAACACGAGGATCAGGGCGAGGGCGGCGGCGAGCTGCCAGGCAATGCGTGACCTGGGCTGGTTCATGGGGGGAATCTCCGGAAATAGGGCAAGGCGACACGCGAGGAGGTCTCTGCCCCCTTCGCGGGGCGGCGAGAATACTTGAGTGCCCTACTGAGGTATAGGACGGCTGTGCTTCGCTGCGAGCTGTTCTTTCCGATGTTGCCGTCAGGCCGACGAACGGCCGCTCAGTCCAGCAATTCCACGGCCGGCAGGTCCATGGCGGCCACCTCGGCGAGGAGGAAATCCCGCAGCCGCTGCAGGCGCTCCTGATCCCGGCGACCGCGTGGCCAGACCAGGTAATAGCTCTCGCCGCTGGCCACCGCAGCCGGCCAGGGCAGGCCGATGCGGCCGCTGGTGGCGTCCTCGGCGATCATCACCAGGTCGCCGATGGACACCCCATAGCCCCGGGTGGCGGCGACGATGCCCAGCTCCAGGGTGTCGAACACCTGGCCGCCCTTCAGCGAGACCTGCTCCTCCAGCCCCATGCGCTGCAGCCAGCGCCGCCAGTCGCGGCGGTCCGGCGTGGGGTGCAGCAGCTCGGCCTGGCGCAGCTGCTGCACCGTCCAGGGCTGCCGGGCCTGGGCGGGCTCGCAGACCGGGATCAGCCACTCCGGGAACAGCCGCGTCACTTCCCAGTCCTGGGTGAAGTGCCCGTCGGAGAGCAGCACCGCGCAGTCGAACGGCTCGTGCTGGAAGTCCACCTTGTCCACGTCCATCCAGGCGCTGGTGAGCTGCACCTCGTTCTCCGGGCTGAGGTGGCGGAAGCGCGACAGCCGCGCCAGCAACCAGCGCATGGTGAGGGTGGAGGGGGCCTTGAGGCAGAGGTTGCCGTCGTCCACCCGCAGGATGGAACAGGCGCGCTCCAGGGCGTCGAAGCCCTCGCGCAGGCCGGGGAGGATGACCCGCGCGGCCTCGGTCAGTTGCAGGTGGCGACCCCGGCGCTCGAACAGGCGGCAGGCGAAGTGCTCTTCCAGGGTGCGGATGTGCCGGCTCACCGCGCTTTGGGTGATGGCCAGTTCCTCGGCCGCGCGGGTGAAGGAGGCGTTGCGCGCCGCTGCCTCGAAGGCACGCAGGGCATAGAGCGGGGGCAGGCGGCGGGACATGGCGGCACTCTTGCATGAGTCAGAGTCATGGAAGGGATCATTTTTTTCCTTTTGTGGCGGGGCTTCAAGGCCTGGGAGAATTCGCCGCATCAGGGCCGCCCGCCTGGCGTCTCTCCCCTCCGTGGTGATCATTACTCATGCCTGCATCCCTCCGGCCGGAACTCCTGGCCATCCTCCGCCTTGCCGGCCCGCTGATCGCTGCGCAACTGGCCAACGTGCTGATGGTGTTCACCGACACGGTGATGATGGGCCTGCTGGGCCCTGCCGAACTGGCTGCCGGCGGCCTGGGGGCGGCGAGCTATTCCTTCGTCTCGATCTTCTGCGTGGGGGTGATCGCCGCCGTGGGCAACCTGGTGGCGATCCGCCACGGCGCCGGGGACGTGGCCGGCGCTGCGCGGCTGACCCAGGCCGGTATGTGGCTGGGCTGGGGCCTGGCCCTGGCGGCCGGGCTGCTGCTGTGGAACCTGGCGCCGCTGCTGCGGGTGTTCGGCCAGGAGGCGCACAACATCGAAGGCGCCATGCAGTTCCTCTCCACCCTGGTGTTCGCGCTGCCCGGCTACATGACCTTCATGGCCCTGCGCGGCTTCACCAGCGCCATCGGCCGGCCCGGCCCGGTGATGGCCATCAGCATCGGCGGGGCGCTGGCCAACTTCGCCCTCAACTATGTGCTGATCCACGGCTGGTTCGGCCTGCCCCGGCTGGGCCTGGCGGGCATCGGCCTGATCACCGCGCTGGTGATGACCGCCATGGCGCTGCTGCTGGCCTGGCACGTGACGCGTCACCCGGCTTATGCCGCCTACTCGCTGCGCCACGGCCTGCTGCAGCCGCGCCTGGACGACCTGCGCGAGCTGCTGCGCCTGGGCCTGCCCATCGGCGGCACCTATGCGGTGGAGTCCGGCCTGTTCGCCTTCGCCGCGCTGTGCATGGGAGCCCTGGGCAGCCAGGCGCTGGCCGCGCACCAGGTGGCGATCATGTCGGTGTACGTGGCCTTCATGGTGCCGGTGGGTATCTCCTATGCGGTGACCTTCCGCATCGGCCAGCACTTCGGCGCCGGCCGCCTGGAGGACGCACGCCGCGCCGGGCGGCTGGGCATCGGCCTGGGCGCCGGTTGCATGCTGAGCTTCGCCGCGCTGTTCTGGCTGGCGCCGGAGTGGGTGGTAGGGCTGTTCCTGGAGCGTGGCAACGCCGAGTTCGAAGCGGTGGTGCAGATGGCCGTGGGCCTGCTGGCGATCGCCGCCTGGTTCGAGCTGTTCGACGGCATCCAGACCATCGCCATGGGCGCCATCCGGGGGCTGAAGGATGCCAAGACCACCTTCCTGGTCGGCCTCGGCTGCTACTGGCTGGTGGGCGCCCCGGCGGCCTGGCTGCTGGCCTTCCACTTCGGCTGGGGCCCGCAGGGCGTGTGGTGGGGGCTGGCCTCGGGCCTGGCCTGCGCGGCGCTGGGGCTGACCCTAGGCTTCGAGTTCAAGACCCGCCGCCTGTTGCGCGTCGAGCCGGCGGTTGCCGCCCGGGCTTCGGTGGCGGCCTGAGGCTCAGCCCTCGGGCTGGCCGAGGGCCGGCTGGCGCACGCCGAACACCAGGAAGCGCGCCAGCTCCACCAGCGGCAGGGGCTTGCTGATCCAGTAGCCCTGCACCTGGTCGCAACCGAACTGCCGCAGCAGGGCGAGCTGGTCGGTGTTCTCCACGCCTTCGGCCACCACTTCGAGCTTGAGGTTGTGCGCCAGGTTGATCATGGCCCGCACCAGTTGCTGGTTCTCCGGGCGCGCCTGCATCCCGCCGACGAAGCTCTTGTCGATCTTCAGCAGGGTGATGGGCAGGCTGTTGAGGTGGACGAAGGAGGAGAAGCCGGTGCCGAAGTCGTCCAGGGAGAAGCGCACGCCCACCTTGCCCAGTGCCTGCATGGTGGTGAGCACCTGCTCGCTGCGGCGCATGACGGCAGTCTCGGTCAGTTCGAACTCCAGCCAGCGGGCGTCCACGCCGCGCTCGTCGATGAGGCGGGTGAGGGTGGGCAGCAGCTGGCTGTCCTGGAACTGGCGGAACGACAGGTTCACCGCCATGTGCAAGGCCGGCAGGCCGCGCCCGCGCAGCCACTGCATGTCGCGCAGGGCCCGGGCGATGACCCAGTAGCCCAGCGGCACGATCAGCCCGCTCTGCTCGGCCAGGGGCACGAACTCGCTGGGCGCCAGCAGGCCGCGCTCGGCGTGGCGCCAGCGCACCAGGGCTTCGAGGCCGACGATGCGGCCGGTCTTCAGGCACAGGCGCGGCTGGTAGTGCAGCTCCAGTTCGTCCCGGCGCAGGGCCCGGCGCAGCTCGCCTTCCAGGTCGGCAAGGCTGCGGGCGCCCCGGTTGAGGTGCGCGTCGAAGAGGTGGAAGGTGCAGCCCTGGGCGCCCTTGGCCTGCTGCATGGCGATGTGGGCGTGCCACATCAGCGGGTCGGCGCCTTCGTCCGGGCGGGCATGGGCCAGGCCCAGGCTGCAGCCGATCAGCAGGCTCTCGCCATCGACCCAGAAGGGCTCGCCGAGGGCCTCCATCAGGCGCGAGGCCAGGCGCTCGGCGCGTTGCGGGTCGCGGCGGGTGTCCAGCAGCAGGGCGAATTCGTCGCTGCCCAGGCGGGCGACCTGGTCACCGGGGGACAGCTCGGCCTTGAGCCGCGCCACCACCTGCAGGATCAGCCGGTCGCCGGCCTGGTAGCCGAGGGCATCGTTGGCGTGGCGGAAGTTGTCCAGGTCGAGGTGGCCGAGGGTCAGGCCGTTGCCGCCGTATTCCACCAGCCGCGCGGCCAGGAGGGTCTGGAAGCCCTGGCGGTTGGCGATGCCGGTGAGCGGGTCCTGCTCGGCCAGGCCCTGCAGGGTTCCCTGCATCCGCTGGCGTTCGCCGAGGTAGCGCAGGCAGCGGCGCAGCAGGTCCAGGTCGAGGCGCTCGCGCGGCAGCCAGTCTTGGACGCCGGCGGGCAGCTCGCCCGGGTCCTGCTCCAGCAGCAGCACGGTGGGCAGGTGGCAGCGGCCGGGCATGGGCAACAGCTCGGCGGTGCAGAAGAGGACGCCTTCGGTGCCGTCGTCGAACAGGCTCGAGGCGGCTTCCCAGGTGGGGGCGGTGATCAGGAGGTAATCGGGCCCGAGGGCCTCGAACAGCGGGCGAACCCCTTCCGCCCAGCCAGGCGTGTCCGCCAGCAGCAACAGGTGCAGGGGCTTCGCGAGCGCAGACAATCGGACCTCCCCAGGTCACAAGAAGCAGTGGCGCCAGGCGCCTGTTCGCGTCGTAGTCGACGTCGTTTTATTCGTGCACTACCGGCACGTTGTTGGCTCACCGGGCTCGAATGAGATCGCCTCTCAGACCCAGGTGCCGGAACAATCGTACTGGAAGTGTGGAAATAGCCAAGTCGCAACCTGCCCCAAAGGGGGGCTGGATCACACTGTGGAACGGACTTCGGCATGCCCGGCGGGGTTTGGTAGAATGCGCGGCCATTCCCTTCCCCCGTACAGCCCGCATGTCCCGACTCAACCCCCGGCAGCAGGAAGCCGTGAACTACGTCGGCGGCCCGCTCCTGGTGCTCGCCGGTGCCGGTTCCGGCAAGACCAGCGTGATCACCCGCAAGATCGCCTACCTCGTCCAGCAGTGCGGCATCCGCGCCCAGCACATCGTCGCCGTGACCTTCACCAACAAGGCCGCCCGCGAGATGAAGGAGCGCGTCAGCAGCCTGCTGCGCGGTGCCGAAGGCCGTGGGCTGACGGTGTCCACCTTCCACAACCTGGGCCTGAACATCATCCGCAAGGAACACGCGCGGCTGGGCTACAAGCCGGGGTTCTCGATCTTCGACGAGACGGACATCAAGGCGCTGCTGTCGGACATCATGCAGAAGGAGTACTCGGGCGACGACGGCGTCGACGAGATCAAGAACTGCATCGGCAACTGGAAGAACGACCTGGTGCTGCCCGAGGAGGCCCTGGCCAACGCGCGCAACCCCAAGGAACAGACCGCGGCCATCGTCTACCTGCACTACCAGCGCACGCTGAAGGCCTACAACGCGGTGGACTTTGACGACCTGATCCTGCTGCCGGTGAAGCTCTTCCAGGACAACCCGGACATCCTCGAAAAGTGGCAGTACCGGGTGCGCTACATGCTGGTGGACGAGTACCAGGACACCAACGCCAGCCAGTACCTGCTGGTGAAGCTGCTGGTGCAGCACCGCGCGCAGTTCACCGTGGTGGGCGACGACGACCAGTCGATCTACGCCTGGCGCGGCGCGCGGCCGGAGAACCTGATGCAGCTGAAGGAGGACTTCCCCTCCCTCAAGGTGGTGATGCTGGAGCAGAACTACCGCTCCACCAGCCGCATCCTCAAGTGCGCCAACGTGCTGATCGCCAACAACCCTCACGTGTTCGAGAAGCAGCTGTGGAGCGAGATGGGCGTGGGCGACCCGATCCGGGTGATCCGCTGCCGCAACGAAGACGCCGAGGCCGAGCGCATCGCCATGGAGATCCTCACCCTGCACCTGCGCACCCAGCGGCCCTACAGCGACTTCGCCATCCTCTACCGGGGCAACCACCAGGCCAAGCTGATGGAGCTGAAGCTGCAGCACCACCAGATTCCCTACCGGCTCTCGGGCGGTACCAGCTTCTTCGGGCGCCAGGAAGTGAAGGACCTGATGTCCTACTTCCGCCTGCTGGTGAACCCGGACGACGACAACGCCTTCCTGCGGGTGATCAACGTGCCGCGCCGGGAGATCGGCTCCACCACCTTGGAGAAGCTCGGCAACTACGCCACCGAGCGGAAGATCTCGATGTACGCCGCCGCCGACGAGATCGGCCTGGCCGAGCACCTGGACAGCCGCTACACCGAGCGCCTGCAGCGCTTCAAGCGCTTCATGGACAAGGTCCGCCAACAATGCGCCGAGAGCGACCCGATCGCCGCCCTGCGCAGCATGGTGATGGACATCGACTACGAGAACTGGATCCGCCAGAACGCCTCCAGCGACAAGGTCGCCGACTTCCGCATGGGCAACGTGTGGTTCCTCGTGGATGCGCTGAAGAACACCCTCGAGCGCGACGAGGAAGGCGGCATGACCATCGAGGAGGCCATCGCCAAGCTGGTGCTACGCGACATGCTCGAACGCCAGCAGGAGGAGGAAGAGGGCGCCGAAGGGGTGCAGATGATGACCCTGCATGCCTCCAAGGGCCTGGAATTCCCCTACGTGTTCATCATGGGCGTGGAGGAGGACATCCTCCCGCACCGCTCCAGCATCGAGGCCGACACCATCGAGGAAGAGCGCCGCCTGGCCTACGTGGGCATCACCCGCGCCCGGCAGAACCTGGCGATGACCTTCGCCGCCAAGCGCAAGCAGTACGGCGAGATCATCGACTGCTCACCCAGCCGCTTCCTCGACGAGCTGCCGCCGGAAGACCTGGAGTGGGAAGGCATGGACGACACGCCGACCGAGGTGAAGGCGGTGCGTGGCAACACGGCGCTGGCGGACATCCGGGCGATGCTTAAGAAGCCCTGACCGGGCCTGCGGAGAAGTCTGACCGAACGGCCAGAAGGGCATCGCGCGATGGCCCCTGGCCAAGGTAGAATGCGCCGCTTCATCAGCGACAGCCGCTTCGCAGGAAGCCCCTCCCGTGGACATTCTCAAAGAAAAGATCCTTTCCGAAGGCATCGTGCTTTCCGACCAGGTGCTCAAGGTCGACGCCTTCCTCAACCACCAGATCGACCCCAGGCTCATGCAGTTCATCGGCCATGAGTTCGCCGAGCGCTTCCGCGGCCAGGGCATCACCAAGATCGTCACCATCGAGGCTTCGGGCATCGCCCCGGCCGTGATGGCCGGCCTCGAGCTGGGCGTGCCGGTGATCTTCGCGCGCAAGTTCCAGTCGCTGACGCTGAAGAACGACCTGCTGATCTCCAAGGTGTTCTCCTTCACCAAGCAGACCGAGAGCACCATCGCCATCTCCGCCAAGCACCTGACGGCCGCCGACCATGTGCTGGTGATCGATGACTTCCTCGCCAACGGCCACGCAGCCAAGGCGCTGATCGACCTGATCGGCCAGGCGGGCGCGAGCATCGCCGGCCTCGGCATCGTCATCGAGAAGTCCTTCCAGGACGGGCGCCGCCTGCTGGAGGAAGAGGGTTACCGCATCGAGTCGCTGGCTCGTGTGGCCTCCCTCGCGGACGGCCAGGTCAGCTTCATCGACTGACCCGTTGCCGGGCCCGAACACCTCGGGCCCGGCGGCGCTGCGACAACGAGTCGCACCGCGCAGGCACAAAAAAGCCGCCCTCGGGCGGCTTTTTCGATGCTTCGCGACGCTTACAGGCCGGACATCTTCTTGATGGTGGCTTTCAGCTCGTCGTCTGTGCAGTCGGCGCAGGTGCCCTTCGGCGGCATGGCGTTGATGCCGGTGATGGCCTTGGCCAGGATGCCGTCGAGGCCGCCCTGATGGTCTGCGCGCTCTTTCCAGGCTGCGGTGTCACCGATCTTCGGTGCACCCAGCACGCCAGCGGTGTGGCAGGCGCCACAGTGCTTGGCGATGATGTCGTCCGGCGTACGTGCGCCGCCGCCTGCAGCCGCTGCCACGGCGCCGACACCCTTGCATTCCTGACCCTGCACGCAGACCTCGCCCACCGGCTTGATGCGCTCGGCGATGGCGTCGTCGGTCGCGGCCTGGGCGCTAACTGCCCACAGGGCCAATACGGCAACATGCGCTGCCAGCATCTTATTTATCAGGTTCACCCTTTCACCCTCATCGTGGCTAGATACGCCCGCGGCCACGGTTTCGCGAGCGGGCGCAAGTATAACGTCATGGCCGTCTGGCCGAAACAACCCAACGCGTCGCAGGGATATCGGCGGCAGCGGTCTTTCAGAAGTTTGCCGGAGTGGTCGCGCTGATCAGGCGAGCCGGCAGGTCGAACGGATTGCGGAAGCGGTGCGGACGGCTGCTTTCGAAGTAGTAGCTGTCGCCCGGTTCGAGGATGTACACGTCGTTGCCGACGGTCAGTTCGAGACGCCCTTCGACCAGCATGCCGGCCTCTTCGCCCTCGTGGGCGTACATCTCGTCACCGGTGTCGGTGCCCGGCGGGTAGGTCTCGTCGAGGAAGGCGATGGCGCGGCTGGGATGGGCCTTGCCCACCAGCTTCATGGTGATGGCGCCACTGCAGATGTCGGTGAGTTCGGAGGCCCGATAGACCACCTGGGTCTGGTTGTCCTGTTCCAGGTCGAGGGAAAAGAACTCCACCAGCGACATGGGGATGCCCCCGAGCACCTTCTTCAGCGAACTGATGGAGGGGCTGACGCTGTTCTTCTCGATCATGGAAATCGTGCTGTTGGTAACGCCTGCACGTTTGGCGAGTTCACGCTGGGAAAGGCCTTTGAGCTTGCGGATAGCTTGCAGTCGAACACCGACGTCCAATGCTGGGATCCTCCTCTGGATTCTTGTTAGGGGGGCTTGGTGCGCGCAATCATGCGGCTAGCGTTCAGTATTTACAACACTTCGGCCGTCAATACTGCGCAAAAAAACGAACCCCCTGGGAAATCCCAGGAAAATCAGGAAGTTGGCAAGCAACCGATGGTCCGCAGGCCCCGCCGGGCGAGGCTTAGCGCTCGCTCAGGGGGACCCGGCGCAGGTTGCAGAAGATCTGGTAGGGGATGGTCCCGGCGTGCATCGCCACCTCGGCGGCGGATACCTGGTTGCCCCACAGTTCGACGCGGCTGCCGAGGCCGGCCTGGGGCAGGTCGGTGAGGTCGACGGTGAGCATGTCCATGGAGACCCGGCCGATCAGCCGCGAGGGCTGGCCGTCGATGGCCACCGGCGTGCCGGTGGGCGCGTGGCGCGGATAGCCATCGGCATACCCCATGGCCACCACGCCGACCCGGGTCGGCCGTTCGGTGACGAAGCGCGCGCCATAGCCCACCGGTTGCCCGGCCGGGAGTTCACGCACGCTGATGACCTTGGACTCCAGGGTCATCACCGGTTTGAGGCGGTCGGCCAGTGGATGCGCCTGCTCGAAGGGGGTGGCGCCGTAGAGCATGATGCCGGGGCGCACCCAGTCACTGGGAACCTGGGGCCAGCCCAGCAGGGCCGGCGAGTTGCGCAGGCTGACTTCCGCCTCGATACCGGCGCGGGCCTGCTGGAACACGGCGACCTGCTGGGCGCAGCTGTCGCTGTCCAGCTCGTCGGCACGGGCGAAGTGGCTCATCAGCACCACCTTGGCCGCCTTGCCACTGGCCAGCAGGCGCTGGTGGGCGTCGCGGAACTCGGCGGGGTGGAAGCCCACCCGGTGCATCCCGGAATCCATCTTCAGCCAGAAGGTCAGCGGCCGGGCGAGGGTCGCTCGCTCCAAAGCCTCCAGCTGCCAGGGAGCATGCAGGACGCACCAGAAATCATGCTGTTCGATCAGCGGCAGCTCGTCGGCCTCGAAGAAGCCTTCGAGCAGCAGGATCGGCGCGCGGATGCCCGCTTCACGCAGGGCCAGCGCTTCTTCGATGCACGCCACGGCGAACCCGTCGGCCTCGGCCTCCAAAGCACGAGCACAGCGAACGGCGCCATGTCCGTAGGCATCGGCCTTGACCACCGCCAGTGCGCGAGCACCGGAGGCTTCACGGGCGAGGCGGTAGTTGTGGCGTAGCGCTTCGAGGTCGATGAGGGCACGGGCGGGACGCATGGCGGGCACTTCTTCTGGTTATGGAAAAAACCCGGCTCGGGCGCCGGGCTGAGGAAGGGGTCAGGGCAGGGCGGCGACGACGGTCATCTCCACCAGCACCTCGGGGGAATACATCCGGGCCTCGACACAGGCGCGGGCCGGGGCGGCGCCCTTCGGCAGCCAGGCGTCCCAGATCGCGTTCATGGCGGCGTAGTCGGCCGCCATGTCCTTGAGGTAGATGGTCACCGAGAGCAGGTGGCTCTTGTCGGTACCGGCCTCGGCCAGCAGCTTGTCGATGCTGGCGAGGGTCTCGCGGGTCTGCTGGCCGATCCCGGCACTGAGCTTCTCGTCAAGCTGGCCGGCCAGGTAGACCGTGCCGTTGTGGATGACGATTTCGCTGTAGCGGGTTTCAGTGTGCAGTCGCTGGATTGGCATTGCTCGAGGTCTCCTTGGAATTGCCGTAGCGGAAGATGTCCAGGCCTTCGGCGCTGATCTGCGGACGCTTGCGCGCCATCAGGTCCGCCAGCAGGCGGCCGGAACCGCAGGCCATGGTCCAGCCAAGGGTACCGTGTCCGGTATTGAGGAACAGGTTGCGGTAAGGCGTGGCCCCGACGATGGGGGTGCCGTCCGGGGTCGCCGGACGCAGGCCGGTCCAGAACTCGGCCTTGGCCACGTCGCCACCTTCCGGGTAGAGGTCGGTGGTGATCATCTCCAGGGTCTCGCGACGGCGCGGGTTCAGCGACAGGTCGAAGCCGGCGATCTCCGCCATGCCGCCGACGCGGATGCGGTCGTCGAAGCGGGTGATGGCGACCTTGTAGGTCTCGTCCAGGATGGTCGAGGTCGGGGCCATGGCACCGTTGGTGATCGGCACGGTCAGCGAGTAGCCCTTGAGCGGGTACACCGGGGCCTTGATGCCCAGCGGCTTGAGCAGTTGCGGGCTGTAGCTGCCGAGGGCGAGCACGTAGCGGTCGGCGGTTTCCAGCTTGCCGTCGATCCACACGCCGTTGATGCGGTCGCCGGCGAAGTCCAGGCGCTGGATGTCCTGGCCGAAGCGGAACTCGACCCCCAGCTGCACGGCCATCTCGGCCAGGCGGGTGGTGAACATCTGGCAGTCGCCGGTCTGGTCGTTGGGCAGGCGCAGGGCGCCGGCGAGCTTGTGCTTGACGCTGGCCAGGGCCGGCTCGACGCGGGCGATGCCGTCGCGGTCGAGGATCTCGTAGGGCACGCCGGAACGCTCGAGGACGGCGATGTCCTTGGCGGCGGCGTCGACCTGGGCCTGGGTGCGGAACAGCTGGGTGGTGCCGAGCTGGCGGCCTTCATACGCGATGCCGGTTTCGGCGCGCAGCTCGTCGAGGCAGTCGCGGCTGTACTCGGACAGGCGCACCATGCGCTCCTTGTTCACCGCATAGCGGGACGCGGTACAGTTGCGCAGCATCTGCGCCATCCACAGGTACTGGTCCAGGCTGCCGGTGGCCTTGATGGCCAGGGGCGCGTGGCGCTGCATCAGCCACTTGATGGCCTTGAGCGGCACGCCGGGGGCGGCCCAGGGGGATGCGTAGCCAGGCGAGACCTGGCCTGCGTTGGCGAAGGAGGTTTCCATGGCAACGGCCGGCTGACGGTCCACCACCACCACCTCGAAGCCTTCCCGGGCCAGATAGTAGGCACTCGCGGTACCAATCACGCCGCTGCCCAGCACCATTACTCGCATGTCTGCCTCCACCGCGACGGCCTTGCCGGCGCGTTTGTTATTTTGAGCGTAGATGTCGGCAGTATAAGAAGGCGTGACCAGTGATATTCACTATATAGCCAGCTATATTTGGCGATAATTCTTGGCAATATCGGCTTTTGCGGAGGGGCATCCACCATGAGAACCCAGCATCAATCGCGTCGTGAGCTGGACAAGATAGACCGGAATATTTTACGCATCCTCCAGGAGGACGGTCGCATCTCCTTCACCGAACTGGGCGAGCGGGTGGGGCTGTCGACCACGCCCTGCACCGAACGCGTCCGCCGCCTGGAGCGCGAGGGGATCATCATGGGCTACAACGCCCGCCTGAACCCGCAGCACCTCAAGGCCAGCCTGCTGGTGTTCGTCGAGATCAGCCTGGACTACAAGTCCGGCGACACCTTCGAGGAGTTCCGCCGCGCCGTGCTCAAGCTGCCCCACGTGCTCGAATGCCACCTGGTGTCCGGCGACTTCGACTACCTGGTGAAGGCCCGCATCAACGAGATGGCCTCCTACCGCAAGCTGCTGGGAGACATCCTCCTCAAGCTGCCCCACGTCCGCGAATCCAAGTCCTACATCGTGATGGAAGAGGTGAAGGAAACCCTCAGCCTGCCCATTCCCGACTGAGCCGATCCTTGCCCCGGGGGCACAGGGATTTTTCCCGAAGTCCCCTTGGCGCATGGAGAGGGGCCTGCCTATCCTGCGTCGCTTTTTTCAAACACAAGAATCAGGATTGCGCCCATGAACGCCCGCGTTCGCCAACCGGTCCACAGCGACCGCCACGCCCCCTCCTACTACGCCGCCACCGCCAACCGCCAACTGGCCTACCCGTCCCTGCAGGGCGAGGTCCGGGCCGACGTGTGCATCGTCGGCGGGGGATTCTCCGGCCTCAACACCGCCATCGAACTGGCCCGCCGCGGCATTTCGGTGGTCCTGCTGGAGGCCCGCCAGGTGGGCTGGGGCGCCAGCGGGCGCAACGGCGGCCAACTGATCCGGGGCGTCGGCCATGACGTCGACCACTTCGCGCCGGTGATCGGCGCCGAAGGCGTGCGTGCCCTCAAGCTGATGGGCCTGGAGGCCGTGGAACTGGTGCGCCAGCGGGTGGACGAGTTCGCCATCGACTGCGACCTCACCTGGGGTTACTGCGACCTGGCCAACACGGCCCGTGACTTCGCCGGCTTCGCCGAGGACATGGAGGAGCTGCGCGGGCTCGGCTATCGCCACGAGATGAAGCTGGTGCAACCCGGTGACATGCGCAGCGTGGTGGGGTCCGACCGCTATGCCGGCGGGCTCATCGACATGGGCTCGGGCCACCTGCACCCGCTCAACCTCGCCCTGGGCGAGGCGGCGGCGGCCACCTCCCTGGGCGTGCGGATATTCGAACACTCCGCAGCCACGCGCATCGACCACGGCCCCGAGGTGACGGTGCACACCGCCAGCGGCCAGGTGAAGGCCGCCACCCTGGTGCTGGGCTGCAACGCCTACATCAACGACCTCGACCCGACCCTGGGCGGCAAGGTGCTCCCGGCCGGCAGCTACATCATCGCCACCGAGCCGCTGCCCGAAGACCTGGCGCGGCAGCTGCTGCCGCAGAACATGGCGGTCTGCGACCAGCGCGTGGCCCTGGACTACTACCGCCTTTCCGCCGACCGCCGCCTGCTGTTCGGCGGCGCCTGCCACTATTCCGGGCGTGATCCGGCAGACATCGCTGCCTACATGCAGCCGAAGATGCTGGCGACCTTCCCCCAGCTGGCCGACGTGCGCATCGACTACCAGTGGGGCGGCATGATCGGCATCGGTGCCAACCGCCTGCCGCAGATCGGCCGACTGCCCGAACACCCGAACGTCTACTTCGCCCAGGCCTACTCGGGCCACGGGGTGAACGCCACCCACCTGGCGGGCAAGCTGCTGGCGGAAGCCATCTGCGGCGAGCAGGGCAGCGGCTTCGAGGTGTTCGCCAAGGTGCCCCACATCACCTTCCCCGGCGGCAAGCTGCTGCGCTCGCCGCTGCTGGCGCTGGGGATGCTCTGGTACCGCCTGCGCGAGACGCTGGGCAACAGCCTGGCGCGCTGACCCTCAGGCGCCTGGGGAGCCGGCCGGGGCGTCTTCGCCCATCGGCTCCCGGGTCCAGGCCAGCCAGACGAACCCCGCTGCCCCCACGGCCATCATCAGCGGCAACGCATGGCCGCTGATCCACTGGCTGGCGGCGCCGGTCACCAGCGGCCCGATCAGGCAGCCGATGCCCCAGAGCTGGGCGACATGGGCATTGGCCCGCACCAGCTCATCGTCCCGGAAACGCTCGCCGATCAGGATCAGCGCCAGGGTGAACAGCCCGCCGGCGCTGGCGCCGAACACCACCCACACCGGCCAGATCAGCACCGTGTGCAGCACCAGCGGCACGCTCAGGCTGGACAGCAGCAGGGCCAGGCCGCAGGCCCGGAACAGCGCACGCCGGGGTACTCGGTCCGCCATCCAGCCGATGGGTAATTGCAAGGCCGCATCCCCCACCACCACCACGCTGGCCATCAGCAGGGCCACCTCCTGGGTGAAGCCCTGGCGCAGGCCGTAGACCGGCAACAGGGTGAGCATCATCGCTTCGAAGGCCGCGAACAGCACCACCGCCCAGGCGATGGTCGGCATGCGCTGGCAGAAGACCCAGAGGCCACGCCCGGAGGCGCCGTGCTCGTCGACCTGGGGCGCGCCGCCCCGCCCGAGCAAGAGCAGCGAACCGCCGATCAACAGGCCGGTGCCGGTCCAGAAGCCGCGGTCCGTGTCGCTGCCCAGCAGGGTCAGCAGCAAGGGGCCGGACAGCTGGCTCAGCGCATAGCCGGTGCCGTACAGCGCCACCAGGCGGCCACGCCACTGCTCCACCGCCAGCTGGTTGATCCAGCTCTCGCCGAGGATGAACACCACGGTCAGCGCCACGCCGATGAACAACCGCAGCAGCAACCAGACCGGGTAGCTCTGCACCAGCGCCAGCAGCGCCACCGAGGCTGCCCCCAGCAACAGGCACAGCTGCATCAGCGGGACGGTGCCGAAGCGCGCCGCCAGGCGTCCGGCCAGGGAGGCGCCGAGGAGCACGCCCACCGCCGGGGTGGCGGCCATGACGCCGATGGCGAACGAGCCGTAGTGCCAGCTCTCCAGGCGCAGCGACACCAGTGGCATGGTCACGCCCAGCGCCAGGCCGATGCTGATGACGGCGCCACACACGGCGAAATAGGTGCCCCAACGCATGACGGTGTTCCTCCCGTTTACGGCTACTGGCTGGCGGAAAAGCAAAAACGGCCGGGCTCCCGAAGGGAAACCCGGCCGCAGGTGTGGCTCTCGCGGAGCCGGCCCTCCCCGAGAGGAGGGCGGACCTTGGCGCGACCGGAACCGGCCGCGCCGTGTCAGGCGGTCAGACCGCCGTTGTTCAGAGCTTGATCCAGGTGGCCTTCAGCTCGGTGTACTTGTCGAACGCGTGCAGGGACTTGTCGCGACCGTTGCCGGACTGCTTGAAGCCACCGAACGGCGCGGTCATGTCGCCGCCGTCGTACTGGTTGATCCACACGCTGCCGGCCCGCAGGGCCTTGCCCACCAGGTGGGCGCGGGACAGGTTGCTGGTCCACACCGCAGCCGCCAGGCCGTAGATGGTGTCGTTGGCGATGGCGACGGCCTCGGCCTCGTTGTCGAAACCGATCACCGACAGCACCGGCCCGAAGATCTCTTCCTTGGCGATGCGCATGGCGTTGGTCACGCCGTCGAAGATGGTCGGCTCGACGTAGGTGCCGCCGGTCTCTTCCATCACGCGCTTGCCGCCGGCCACCAGCTTGGCGCCGTCGTCATGGCCGGCCTGGATGTAGGACAGCACGTTGTTCATCTGGGTGGTGTCCACCAGCGCGCCGACGTTGGTGGCGGGGTCCAGCGGGTTGCCCGGCTTCCAGCCCTTGATGGCCTCGACCACCATGGGCACGAACTTCTCCTTGATGGAGTTCTCCACCAGCAGGCGCGAGCCGGCGGTGCAGACCTCGCCCTGGTTGAAGGCGATGGCGGCGGCGGCGGACTCGGCGGCAGCCTTGAGGTCCGGGGCGTCGGCGAAGACGATGTTCGGGCTCTTGCCGCCGGCTTCCAGCCAGACGCGCTTCATGTTGGATTCACCGGCGTAGATCATCAGTTGCTTGGCGATCTTGGTGGAGCCGGTGAACACCAGGGTGTCGACGTCCATGTGCAGGGCCAGGGCCTTGCCGACGGTGTGGCCGAATCCCGGCAGCACGTTGAACACGCCCGCGGGGATGCCGGCCTCGATGGCCAGCTGGGCGATGCGGATGCCGGTCAGCGGCGACTTCTCGGACGGCTTGAGGATGATGGAGTTGCCGGTAGCCAGCGCCGGGCCGAGCTTCCAGCAGGTCATCAGCAGGGGGAAGTTCCACGGCACGATGGCGGCGACCACGCCCACCGGCTCGCGGGTCACCAGGCCCAGCTCGTTGTGCGGGGTGGCGGCGACTTCGTCGTAGATCTTGTCGATGGCCTCGCCGCTCCAGCGGATGGCACGGGACGCTGACGGCACGTCGATGTTCAGCGAGTCACCGATCGGCTTGCCCATGTCCAGGGTTTCCAGCAGGGCCAGCTCTTCGGCATGGGCGTCCAGCAGGTCGGCGAAGCGGATCATCACTTCCTTGCGCTTCACCGGGGCGAGGCGCGACCAGACACCGGATTCGAAAGTGGCGCGAGCATCCTTGACCGCCACCTCGGCGTCGGCCAGGTCACAGCTGGCGACCAGGCCCAGCACACGACCATCCACAGGGCTGATGCACTCGAAGGTGGCACCGGATGCAGCCGGGGTGTATTCGCCATGGACGAAGGCGCGGGTCTCGATCTGCAGGGACTTGGCGCGCTGTTCCCAGTCGGCACGAGTGAGGGTGGTCATGGGGCGTTCCTCTTACTTTTATTAGTGGAAGTGCCGGCAGGGGAGGGACCGACACTGTCAAGAATTCTGCAAGGCCTACACGCGGCCAAAGCTGTGCGACACCCTAAACCAGAGGCCCCTGGATTTTCAATATTTTTGACACTGCCGGGAGCAGGGGCCTTGTAATGTTCATTTTATTAAACATAGACTCAGGACCGGTACGCCCGCGTTCCGCATTTCCCGCCACCGTGCATGGCGGGATTCCGAACACCTGCCGGGCAGAATAAGAAACAGGCCGCCCTGCGCGACCTCCACAACGCCGCTACGGAATCGCCATGAACATCGAATCCATCGTCGACTTCGCCACCAGCCCCGCCACCGCCGAGCACTACCGCCCCGCGCCCGAGAAGATCCTCAAGGGCGACCCCGAACAGAGTGTGCGCAACCACTACGGCAGCCCCTGCGGGCAGTTCAACGTCGGCATCTGGGAGGGCGCGGTCGGCCAGTGGACGGTGAACTACACCGAGCATGAGTACTGCGAGATCCTCCAGGGCGTCTCCGTCATCCGCGACGCCGCCGGCAGCGCCAAGACCGTGCGCGCAGGCGACCGCTTCGTGATCCCGGCCGGCTTCTCCGGCACCTGGGAAGTGCTGGAAGCCTGCCGCAAGGTCTACGTCATCTTCGAGCAGGCCAAATAAGCCTGCCGACATCCGATGCTTGTCACCCCTGGCCCGCGAAAGCGGGCTTTTTTATGTCCTGCGCCTGGCACACCAAATCGCAGGCATGAAAAAGCCCGCTATGAGGCGGGCTTTTCGCAAGGGCCGGATCAATTACTTGATCTTGGCTTCCTTGTAGATCACGTGCTTACGCACGACAGGATCGTACTTCTTGATCTCGATCTTGTCGGGAGTGGTGCGCTTGTTCTTGTCGGTGGTGTAGAAGTGGCCGGTACCGGCGCTGGACACCAAACGGATCAGTTCACGCATGATTTGCTCCTTAAACCTTTTCGCCGCGAGCGCGCAGCTCGGACAGAACGACGTCAATGCCACGCTTGTCGATGATGCGCATGCCCTTGGCGGAAACGCGCAGACGCACGAAGCGCTTCTCGGACTCGACCCAGAAGCGATGGTGCTGCAGGTTCGGCAGGAAACGACGACGGGTTTTGTTGTTTGCGTGGGAAATGTTGTTCCCGGTAGCCGGACCCTTACCGGTTACTTGACAGACTCTAGACATGCCTCAGCCCTCTAAACCTCATGCCCAACCCGGCATGGGTTGGCCGCTTGAACTCTCAATTGTGGGCGTGTTTAGCGCCCGTCTCGTCAGGGTCTTACCGGCCGCACAGTGATTGCGAAAGACCGGGCCCCAGAAAAGAGCGCTGCTTTATACCAGAACACCCCTAGTGCAGCAAGGGCTCCACCAACTTACCCACACCCTGCCGCTCGGCCATGGCGTGCGTTCCGCCGCGAGCCGGGGCGCCTCGCCCTGGCGACCATTCGTCGGCAACTGCGATTGCCCCACCGCGCTGGCTGGGCTAGCGTTCGCCTCCTGGCCAACGCATCCCGAGGAATCCGCCATGCGCCTTGCCCTGCTCCCCCTGCTGTTCGCCCCGCTGCTGGCACAGGCGGCCAACCTGAGCGTGTGCACCGAAGCCAGCCCGGACGGGTTCGACGTGGTGCAGTACAACGCCCTGACCACCACCAACGCCTCGGCCGACGTGCTGATGAACCGCCTGGTGGAATTCGATGCCCAGGCCGCCCGCCTGGTGCCGGGCCTGGCCGAGCGCTGGGAGGTGTCCGAGGACGGCCTCAGCTACAGCTTCCATCTGCGCCCCGGGGTGCGCTTCCACCGCACCGACTACTTCGCCCCGAGCCGCGAGCTGGATGCCGACGACGTGCTGTTCAGCTTCCAGCGCATGCTCGACCCGGCCAACCCCTGGCACAAGGTGGCGCAAAGCGGCTTCCCCCACGCCCAGTCCATGCAGCTGCCGGGCCTGGTGCGCTCGGTGGAGAAGGTCGACGCGCACACCGTCCGCTTCAACCTGACTCACCCCGATGCCACCTTCCTGGCGATGCTCAGCATGGGCTTCGCTTCTATCTATTCCGCCGAGTACGCCGACCAGCTGATGAAAGCCGGCACGCCGGAGAAGCTCAACGCCCAGCCCATCGGCACCGGCCCCTTCGTGTTCAAGCGCTTCCAGAAGGACGCGGCGATCCGCTACAGCGCCAACCCGGACTACTTCGCCGGCAAGCCGGCGGTGGACAACCTGGTGTTCGCCATCACCCCGGATGCCAATGTGCGCCTGCAGAAGCTGCGCCGGGGCGAATGCCAGATCGCCCTGTCGCCCAAGCCCCTGGATGTGGGGCAGGCACGCCAGGACAGCAACCTGCGGGTCGTGGAGACCCCGGCCTTCATGACCGCCTTCGTCGCGCTGAACAGCCAGCATCCGCCACTGGACCAGGCCAAGGTGCGCCAGGCGATCAATCTCGCCTTCGACAAGGCCAGCTATATAAAGGCCGTGTTCGAAGGCACCGCCACACCGGCTGACGGCCCGTTCCCGCCCACCACCTGGGGCTACGCCAAGGATCTGCCCGGCTACGCCTACGACCCTGACAAGGCCAAGGCACTGCTGGCCGAAGCCGGGTTGCCGGACGGTTTCAGCACCACCCTGTGGACACGCCCCTCCGGCAGCGTGCTCAACCCCAACCCGAACCTGGGTGCGCAGATGCTGCAGGCCGACCTGGCCAAGGTGGGCATCCGCGCCGACATCCGCGTCATCGAGTGGGGCGAACTGATCCGGCGTGCCAAGGCCGGCGAGCACGACCTGCTGTTCATGGGCTGGGCGGGCGACAACGGCGACCCGGACAACTTCCTCACGCCTCAATTCGCCTGCGCCTCGGTGCAGTCGGGCCTGAACTTCGCCCGCTACTGCAACCCGGACCTCGACCAGTTGATCAGCCAGGCCAAGGCCACGCCGGACACCACGGCGCGCAGCGATTTCTACGCCCGAGCCCAGGCGATCATCCACGAGCAGGCCCTGTGGCTGCCCCTGGCCCACCCCACGGCATTCGCCCTGGTGCGTGCCAACGTGCGCGGCTATGAGGCCAACCCCTTCGGCCGGCAGGACTTCTCCAAGGTGGAGCTGGCGCCTTGAACGAGCTGGCCGAGCGCTACCTGCCGGATTTCCAGTTCGTCGAGCGTCATCACCTCGACCTGGACACCTCCGCTGCACAGGCACTGGACGCTGCCAGCCAGCTCTCCACCCACGACGATCCGCTGGTCAGGATCCTGCTCCGCCTGCGCGAAGCCCCCGCGCGCCTGGCGAACCGACTGGGCTGGCGCAACGCACTGGAGGCCCGGCCGGCCTTCGGCCTGCATGAGTTCACACTGCTGGAACGCGACGGCGACCAGGCAATGGCCTACGGCCTGATCGGGCGCTTCTGGCGTACGGATTTCGGTCTGGAAGCGGTCCCTGACGCACAGGCCTTCATGAGGTATGAGGAACCGGGCGTCGCCAAGCTGGTGATGACCTTCCACTGCTCACCACGCCCGGCGGGTGTTCGCCTGCACACGGAGACGCGCGTCCACTGCCCGGATCGCCGCAGCCGCCTGCTGTTCACCCCCTACTGGCTGGCCATCCGCCCCGCCAGCGGGCTGATCCGGCGGCGCATGCTGGCAGCCATTCGCCGCCAGCTCGCGAGCGCGGCCTAGAGCCAGCCGTACTCGGCCAGGGACAGCGGCTCGCCATCGCCCACCACGAAGTGGTCCAGCACCCGCACATCCACCAGCGCCAGCGCATCCTTCAGGCGATGCGTCAGGTCGCGGTCGGCCTGGCTGGGTTCGGCAATGCCGGAAGGGTGGTTGTGGGTGAGGATGAGCGCGGCAGCGTTGTGTGCCAGGGCGCGCTTGACCACCTGGCGCGGGTAGACACTGGCGCCGTCGATGGTGCCGCGGAACAGCACCTCGAAGGCCAGCACCCGGTGGCGGGTATCGAGGAACAGGCAGCCGAACACTTCGTGGGGCTCGTGCCGCAACTGGGCCTTGAGGTAATCCCGCACCGCCCGGGGGTTCTCCAGTGCCGAATCCCGCCGCAATCCCTCGGCCAGGTGCCGACGGGCCATTTCCAGCACAGCCTGCAACTGGGCGAACTTGGCCGGCCCGAGCCCCGGCCGCTGGCAAAACGTGGCCAGGTCCGCCTCCAGCAGCGGGCGCAGCCCGCCGAACTGGACCAGGAGCTGGCGCGCGAGGTCCACGGCGCTCTGCCCCGGCAGCCCGGTGCGCAGGAAAATGGCGAGGAGTTCGGCGTCGGTAAGGGCCGCCGCGCCCTGTTCGAGTAGCTTCTCCCGCGGGCGTTCCGCTGCGGGCCAATGACGGATGCTCATGACACCTCCCTGGTCGGCTGCGCCGCTGTTCCCATGCGGGCGCTGTGCTATCTTAGCCAACCTTTTTTGCGCGGTGATCCGGCCCTGGGGAGGCGCCGACACCGCAGCGCACCACTCCACCTCTATTACTAAGGCAGGCCTATGCAGCGGCTCTATCGGAAACGCATCGTCCTGGGCGTGGGGGGCGGCATTGCCGCCTACAAGAGTGCGGAGCTGATCCGCCGCCTGCGCGACCAGGGCGCGGAAGTCCGGGTGGTGATGACCCAGGGCGGCCGCGAGTTCATCACACCGCTGACCCTCCAGGCCCTGTCCGGCCACCCCGTGCACCTCGACCTGCTGGACCCGGCCGCCGAAGCCGCGATGGGCCACATCGAGCTCGCCCGCTGGGCCGACCTGGTGCTGATCGCCCCGGCCACTGCCGACCTGATGGCGCGCCTGGCCCAGGGCCTGGCCAACGACCTGCTGACCACCCTGGTGCTGGCCACCGACGCCAAGGTCGCCCTGGCCCCGGCGATGAACCAGGCCATGTGGCGCGACCCGGCCACCCAGGCCAATGCCCAGTGCCTGGCCCAGCGGGGCCTGCACCTGTTCGGCCCGGCAGCCGGCAGCCAGGCCTGCGGCGATGTCGGCCCGGGCCGCATGCTGGAGGCCGACGACCTAGCCCAGCAGGCCGCCAACCTGTTCGAACACCAGGCGCTGACCGGCCGCCACGTGCTGATCACGGCCGGTCCGACCCAGGAGAATATCGACCCGGTCCGCTACATCACCAACCACAGCTCCGGGAAGATGGGCTTCGCCCTGGCCGAAGCGGCGGTGGAGGCGGGCGCCAAGGTCACCCTGATCACCGGCCCCGTCCACCTGCCGACCCCCGACCGGGTCAACCGGGTCGACGTGGTCAGCGCCCGCGACATGCTCGCGGCCTGCGAAGCGGCCATGCCCTGCGACCTGCTGATCGCTGCGGCAGCCGTGGCGGACTACCGCCCCGAAGTGGTCGCACCGCACAAAATGAAAAAGGACCCCACCAGCGGCGAAGGCCTGCTGCTGCAGCTGGTGCGCAACCCCGATATCCTCGCGACCCTGGCCGGCCGGCCCGATCGCCCCTTCAGCGTCGGCTTCGCCGCCGAGACCGAGAACCTGCTGGAGTACGCCTCGCGCAAGCTGCGCGACAAGAACCTCGACCTGATCGTTGCCAATGACGTGGCCAACCCCAGCATCGGCTTCAACAGCGAGGAGAACGCGATCACCATCATCGATCGCGGGCTGCACCAGACCAGCTTCTCCCAGACCAGCAAGGGCAAGATCGCCCGCCAGCTGGTTGCCTTCATCGCCGACCGCCTCAACCAGGCCTGAGACTCCATGCACGCACTGCAAGCCAAGATCCTCGACCCCCGCCTCGGCAGCGAATTCCCGCTGCCCCAGTACGCCACCCCCGGTTCCGCCGGCCTCGACCTGCGCGCCATGCTCAAGGAAGACCTGACGCTGGAGCCCGGCCAGACCGTGCTGATTCCCACCGGCCTCTCGATCCACATCGCCGACCCGGGCCTGGCCGCGTTGATCCTGCCGCGCTCCGGGCTGGGCCATAAGCACGGCATCGTGCTCGGCAACCTGGTGGGCCTGATCGACTCCGACTACCAGGGCGAGCTGATGGTGTCCTGCTGGAACCGTGGCCAGAGCGCCTTCACCCTGGCCGTCGGCGAACGCCTGGCCCAGCTAGTCTTGGTGCCTGTCGTGCAAGCGCATTTCGAACTCGTCGACGAGTTCGGCCAGAGCGAGCGCGGCGCCGGCGGCTTCGGCCATTCGGGCAGCCGCTGATTCCGCATTGACCTCAGGATGAATCGCGGGGGAGACCTTCAGTGAAACTCTTCAAGCGCAATGCCAAGGACACCGACACCGGCATGCTGGCCAGCCCCACCGACGCCAGGGAGCCCGCCAAGGGCGCCAAGGCCGGCAGCGGTCTGCTCACCGACCTGATGCCAGGGCTGATCGCCTCCGCCGTCGGCGTGGCCGCGGGCAGTGCGCTGCTCTGGCTCACCCTGGTGGACAGCGGCGAAAAAGCCCAGCGCGCCCAACTGGCGCAGGCCTGGGCGGACAGCCAGGGCGCCTCGTTGCGCCAGGCCCTCGGCCAGCTGGTTGCCGACACCACCGCCGCCGCCCGTAATCCGGCGCTGGCGGACGCCCTCAACAGCGGCGACCCGTCCCGCGTGCAGGTCGCCGAGCGCGGCCTGGGCTACTGGAATGCCGTGGTGGATGCCCACCTCAACCTGCCCGGTCAGGCCCAGCAGAACAGCCAGCGCGCAGCGCCGATGAACTTCGCCGCCCTGGACATGCTGCGCCGCGCCGAAAGCGGGCAGAAGCCCGCACCCGAGGCCTACAAGGTCGGCCAGCGCTGGCTGGTCTACAGCGCCGCGCCGATCCGCCTGGCCGACAACGCCCCGATCCAGGGCACGCTGTTGCTGGTGGTGGACCTGGAGCGCCTGCTGAGCGCCCTGGCCCCGCTGCCGGATGGCACCGGCCAGCTGCAGTTCACCCAGCAGTTCGGCAACGCCCCCGCCCAGACCCTGGCCCAGCGCGGCAGTGCCGCCGACGGCACGCCCATCGCCGTGGCCAGTGGCAACCCCAACTGGAAACTGACCTTCACGCCCAGCAGCCAGCTGGGCAGCTCGGGCATGCCGGTGCCGCTGCTCGGACTCGCCGCCCTGCTGTCCCTGGTGGGCGCCCTGGCCGGCCTGTACCTGGTGCATGGCGGCCTGCAGCGCAAGCTGAGGGAAGACGTCACCCAGCTCAGCCAACTGGTGCAAGAACTCTCCAGCGGCAAAAGCGTCAAACCCAACAGCCTGCGGCTGCCGGCGCTGGATGCGCTGGCCCAGTCACTGGCCCGGCAGTTGCGGCGCAAACCGGAACCGGTGGCGCCCAGCGTCGGCGACGAGCGCAAGGCCAGCCCTGCAGCAGCCCCGGCTGCCGCACCGGCCAAGGTGATCGAACCCCTGGAGCTGGCCAACCCGCTTTTCCAAGATACCGACATCCTCGATATCGACATTCTCGACGAAGACCAGGACCTCCTGGGATTGGAGCAAACCCCTGCCATGAGCACCCCGCAAGCCGCCCCCAACCTGCCCGCCAGCATTTTCCGCGCCTACGACATCCGCGGCGTGGTCGGCGATACCCTGACCGCCGAAACCGCCTACTGGGTAGGCCGTGCCATCGGCTCCGAAAGCCTCGCCCGTGGTGAGCCGAACGTCTCGGTCGGCCGCGACGGCCGTCTCTCCGGCCCCGAGCTGGTGCAGGCGCTGATCCAAGGCCTGATGGACTGCGGCTGCCATGTCACCGACATCGGCATGGTGCCGACCCCGGTGCTGTACTTCGCCGCCAACGTGCTGGACGGCAAGTCCGGTGTGATGCTCACCGGCAGCCACAACCCGCCGGACTACAACGGCTTCAAGATCGTCGTCGCCGGCGAGACCCTGGCCAACGAGCAGATCACCGCTCTGCACACCCGCATCAAGAACAACGACCTGGCCACCGGCGTGGGCAGCGTCCAGCAGGTCGAGATCCTCGACCGCTACTTCCAGCAGATCCGCGATGACATCGCCATGGCCAAGCCCATGCGCGTGGTGGTGGACTGCGGCAACGGCGTGGCCGGCGTCATCGCACCCAAGCTGATCGAGGCCCTGGGCTGCAGCGTGATCCCGCTGTACTGCGACGTCGACGGCACCTTCCCGAACCACCACCCGGACCCGGGTAAGCCGGAGAACCTGGAAGACCTGATCGCCAAGGTGAAGGAAGAGAACGCCGACCTGGGCCTGGCCTTCGACGGCGACGGCGACCGGGTGGGCGTGGTGACCAACGAAGGCACCATCATCTACCCCGACCGCCTGCTGATGCTGTTCGCCAAGGACGTGGTGTCCCGCAACCCGGGCGCCGACATCATCTTCGACGTCAAGTGCACCCGCCGCCTGACCTCCCTCATCAGCGGCTACGGCGGCCGTCCGGTGATGTGGAAGACCGGCCACTCGCTGATCAAGAAGAAGATGAAGGAAACCGGCGCGCTGCTGGCCGGCGAGATGAGCGGCCACATCTTCTTCAAGGAGCGCTGGTACGGCTTCGACGACGGCATTTACAGCGCCGCCCGCCTGCTGGAGATCCTCAGCCAGGACAAGCGTGATGCCGAACACGTGTTCACCGCCTTCCCGAAGGACATCTCCACCCCGGAGATCAACATCACCGTCACCGACGAGAGCAAGTTCCGCCTGATCGAGCGCCTGCAGCGCGACGGCACCTGGGGCGATGCCAACCTCACCACCCTGGACGGCGTGCGCGTCGACTATCCCAAGGGCTGGGGCCTGGTGCGCGCCTCCAACACCACGCCGGTGCTGGTGCTGCGCTTCGAGGCCGACTCCGAGGCGGAACTGGAGCGCATCAAGGAAGTGTTCCGCGCCCAGCTCTACGCCGTCGCCCCCGATATCAACCTGCCGTTCTGATCCACGGAGCCCCGCATGACCCTCAGCCGTGACGCCGCATCCCAAGTCGCCCAGGTCCTGTCCGAAGCACTGCCCTACATCCGCCGCTTCGTCGGCAAGACCCTGGTCGTGAAGTACGGCGGCAACGCCATGGAAAGCGACGAGCTGAAAGCCGGGTTCGCCCGCGACATGGTCCTGATGAAGGCCGTGGGCATCAACCCGGTGGTCGTGCATGGCGGCGGCCCGCAGATCGGCGACCTGCTCAAGCGCCTGTCCATCGAGAGCCACTTCATCGACGGCATGCGCGTCACCGACGCGCAGACCATGGACGTGGTGGAGATGGTGCTCGGCGGCCAGGTGAACAAGGACATCGTCAATCTGATCAACCGCCATGGCGGCAGCGCCATCGGCCTGACCGGCAAGGACGCGGAGCTGATCCGTGCGAAGAAGCTCACCGTCTCCCGCAAGACCCCGGAGATGACCCAGCCGGAGATCATCGACATCGGTCATGTGGGAGAAGTGACCAGCGTGAACACCGAGCTGCTGAACATGCTGGTGAAGGGCAACTTCATCCCGGTCATCGCCCCCATCGGCGTCGGCCAGGACGGCGAGTCCTACAACATCAACGCCGACCTGGTGGCGGGCAAGGTGGCCGAGGCCCTCAAGGCCGAGAAGCTGATGCTGCTGACCAACATCGCCGGCCTGATGGACAAGGAAGGCAAGGTGCTCACCGGCCTGACCACCGAGCAGGTCAACGAGCTGATCGCCGACGGCACCATCTACGGCGGCATGCTGCCGAAGATCCGCTGCGCCCTCGACGCGGTGCAGGGTGGCGTCACCAGCGCGCACATCATCGACGGGCGCGTGCCCAACGCCGTGCTGCTGGAGATCTTCACCGACAGTGGCGTCGGCACCCTGATCAGCAACCGCCGCCGCGCCTGAGCACCACCCGAATAAGCCGGAGCGATCTGGCTTATTCATTTCCCCGATCCGGCTTGCATCCCTCCACCCCGACGGGAATGCTCGGCACACCCTCATCAGGAGCCGTGCCATGCCCGCACCCGACCGGAACGCCTTCACCTTCCTTCACCCGCTGCGCGTACGCTGGGCCGAGGTCGATCCCCAGGGGATCGTCTTCAACGGCCACTACCTGACCTACGCCGATGTCGCCATCACCGAGTACTTCCGCGCGCTGGGTGTGCGTTATCCACAGGACCTGATCGCCGACGGCGGGGACTTCTTCGCCGTGCGTACCCTGCTGGAGTACCTGTCACCGGCCCGCTTCGACGATGCGCTTACCCTGGGCATCCGGACACGCCGGCTGGGCGGTTCGAGCCTGACGTTTGCGCTGGGCATCTGGCGGGGCGAGGAGGCGTTGACCAGCGGGGAGATCGTCTACGTGCACGCCGATGCAACGACGCGGACGAGCCGACCCTTGCCCACCTGGCTGAGGGAAAAGGTGAGAGGCTTCGAGCGCTGCGCCGCCGAGGAGTGACTCAGCGGTTCAACAGCTCGGCGAGGCGGGCGCGGTCGGCGGCGAAGGTCGCCTGGGCTTTCTTGCGCTCGTCCTGGTAGCGGGCGATGTCGTCGTCGAGGCGCTTGTACTCGCTGCGCACGTTGTCGATCTGGGCCACCAGCGCCTCGGGGACCTGGCGTCCGGCACGCTCGTTGTCGGCGGCCTGGGCCTGCAGGTTGGCCTGCTGGGTACGCAGGGACTGCTGGTTGCCCTTGGCCACGGTGATCAACCCGTCCAGCTCGGAGAGCTTGCGCTGGAGCGCGCGGTCGACGTCCTCGACGCTGGTGTAGAGTCGCAGCAGCTGGGCATCGGAGCCGGCACGGGCCTTGTCGGCCTGCATGCGCTGGCGTTCCTCGAGGGTGGGCGCCGGCGGCACGGTCTTCACCACACGGCCCTGGTCGTTGAGGACCTCGTAGCCCTTGTCGATGAACTGCGGCGGAACGCCGAGGCGGTCCAGTACGGTGACACCCTTTTCATTGGTGTAGCGGTACAGCTCGGCCTGGGCGGCCAGCGGTGCCATTGCACCCAGGATCAAGGCAAGTCGGATCGCACCCGGCTTCAGCATCGGCACACCCTGTGGTCGCTGGAGAGTCAGATTCCGTAGTCTGCGCGGTAACGCTCCACCGCAGGCAGGTACGACTTCAGTTCAGCATCCCCGGCCAGATATTCCAGCACCTGCTCCAGGGACACAATGCTCACCACCGGCATGCCGAAGTCACGCTCCACTTCCTGGATCGCCGACAGCTCGCCCTTGCCACGCTCCTGGCGGTTGAGGGCGATCAGCACGCCCGCCGCCTGGGCCTGCTGGCCCTGGATGATCTGCATCACCTCGCGGATCGCGGTACCGGCGGTGATCACGTCGTCGATGATCAGCACACGCCCGGCCAGCGGTGCGCCCACCAGGGTGCCGCCCTCGCCGTGGTCCTTGGCTTCCTTGCGGTTGAAGCACCAGGGCAGGTCGCGGTCATGGTGCTCGGCCAGCGCCACGGCGGTGGAAGCCGCCAGCGGGATGCCCTTGTAGGCAGGGCCGAACAGGACGTCGAAGGAGAGCCCGCTGTCGACGATCGCCGACGCGTAGTAGCGCCCCAGGCGAGCCAGCGCGAGGCCGCTGTTGAACAGGCCGGCGTTGAAGAAATAGGGGCTGGTGCGCCCGGACTTGAGGGTGAATTCGCCAAAACGCAGTACACCGCGTTCGATGGCAAAGCGAATGAAGTCGCGCTGATACGCCTGCATGGTGAAAAAGCCCCGGACGGCACGGATTTAGCTAAATAGAAAGAGCTCGGGTATCATACACGCACGAGTTTTTGGGGGCCATTTATGCGGATCATCAGTGTGAACGTGAATGGTATTCATGCTGCAGCCGAGCGAGGACTCCTCAGCTGGCTGCAAGCACAGAATGCCGACGTGATCTGCCTGCAAGACACCCGTGCCTCTGCCTATGACCTGGACGACCCGGCCTTCCAACTGGATGGCTATTTCCTCTATGCCAGCGATGCTGAAGTGCCAAGCCAAGGCGGCGTGGCGCTTTATTCGCGCTTGCAACCCAAGGCAGTGATCTGGGGACTCGGTTTCGAGTCCTGCGATCGTTATGGGCGCTACCTGCAGGCGGATTTCGACAAAGTGAGCATCGCCTCCCTGCTGTTGCCTTCGGGCCAGGGTGGCGATGAGAACCTGAACCACAAGTTCAAGTTCATGGAAGACCTGGCGCACTACCTGAACAAGCAGCGCCGCAAGCGTCGCGAGTACATCTATTGCTCGTCGCTCTACCTCGCCCACCAGAAGCTGGATGTGAAGAACTGGCGCGACTGCCAGCAGCTCCCCGGCTTCCTGGCACCCGAGCGCGCGTGGATGGACGAAGTGTTCGGCAACATGGGTTATGTGGATGCCCTGCGCGAAGTCAGCCGCGAAGGCGACCAGTACAGCTGGTGGCCGGACAGTGAGCAGGCCGAGATGCTCAACCTCGGCTGGCGCTTCGACTACCACATCCTCACGCCCGGCATGCGCCGCACCGTGCGCAGTGCCCGCCTGCCTCGCCAGCCGCGCTTCTCCCAGCACGCTCCGCTGATCGTCGACTACGACTGGCTGCTGAGCATCTGAGTGCAGCGCCCATAAAAAAGCCGGCATTCGCCGGCTTTTTCGTTCGTGCATGCGCTACTTCAATGGCCGCCAGGCGAAGGGGTAGCGATAGTCCTTGCCCTCGTTGGCCTTGATGCCACCGATGATGGTCAGCACCAGCGCGGCAATGCCCAGCAGGGGCAGCAGGAAGACGCCGATCACCACGAACATCAGCAGGATGCACAGCAGCCCCGCCAGGCTCACGGTGATCTGGAAGTTCAGCGCCTCCTTGCCCTGGGCATCGATGAAGGGGTCCACGTCCTTCTTCATCTGCCAGAGGATCAGCGGCCCCAGCAGGTTGCCGAAGGGAAAGACCGCACCGAGGAACGCAGCGAAATGGCAGAACATCGCCCACTGCCTGACGTCCTGGTTCGGTTGCTGTACGGGGGTGGGCTCATTCATGGGGTGCGTCCTCGTCGTGATGGGCCGGGTCAGTCGGCCAGAGCGGCCTTCTGGATCCGGAACAGTTCGTCCATGCCCTGGCGCGCGAGGGCCAGCATGGCATTGAGCTGCTCGGGCTGGAAGGGCTCGCCCTCGGCGGTGCCCTGGATTTCGATGAAGCCACCACCGTCGTTCATGACCACGTTAAGGTCGGTCTCGGCCGCTGAGTCCTCCAGGTAATCGAGGTCCAGCACCGGCTCACCCTGGTAAACGCCGACGGAGACGGCAGCGATCATCTGCTTGAGCGGCTCGCCCTTCAGGGCACCGCGCTTCTTCAGTACCTTCAGCGCATCCGCCAGGGCCACCATGGCACCGGTGATGGAGGCCGTGCGGGTGCCGCCGTCGGCCTGGATCACGTCGCAGTCCAGGTAGATGGTGTTCTCGCCCAGCTTGCTCATGTCCAGCGCGGCACGCAGGGAGCGGCCGATCAGGCGCTGGATCTCCAGGGTACGGCCACCCTGCTTGCCACGGCTCGCCTCGCGCTGGTTACGCTCACCGGTGGAGCGGGGCAGCATGCCGTACTCGGCAGTCAGCCAACCCTGGCCTTGGCCCTTGAGGAAGCGCGGCACACCGGCCTCGACGCTGGCGGTGCAGATCACCTTGGTATCCCCGAATTCGACCAGCACCGAGCCTTCGGCATGCTTGGTGTAGTTGCGGGTGATGCGGATCGAACGCAGCTGGTCAGCTGCGCGGCCACTGGGACGTTTCATCTGGGAATACCTGTCGGAGGGAAAATCCCGGCCATTATAGAGGGGCCTCCGCCCCCGGGACATCACCGCGTTGGGAGGGGCCACGGAGTCGGCTACAATCGCCGCCCTTACCCACACCGAGAGGACTCCCCATGGTGCACAGCATGACCGCCTTCGCCCGCGTCGAGCAGGCCGGCACCCACGGCACCCTGAGCTGGGAACTGCGCTCGGTCAACCACCGCTACCTCGAACCCCACCTGCGCCTGCCAGAAGCATTCCGCGACCTGGAGGGGGCCGTTCGCGAAGCGCTGCGCCAGGGCCTGTCCCGCGGCAAGGTCGAATGCACCCTGCGCTTCGCCGAAGCCGAGGCTGGCAAGCCCCTGCAGGTCGACAGCGAGCGGGCCGCCCAGGTGGTAGCCGCCGCCGAAGCCGTGGCCGCCCTGGTCAGCCAGCCGGCGCCGCTCAACCCGCTGGAGATTCTCGCGTGGCCCGGCGTGCTGGTGGCCGACGCCGCCGATCCCCAGGCCTTGAACGCCGCGGCCCTGGAGGCCTTCGGCAAGGCCCTGGAAGAACTCAAGACCGGCCGCGCCCGTGAAGGTGCCGACCTGGCCCGCCTGCTCAACGAGCGCCTCGACGCCATGCAGGAGGAAGTCGCCGCCCTGCGAGAACTGGTACCGCAGATGCTCGGCCTGCAGCGGCAGAAGATCCTCGACCGTTTCGCCGAGATGAAGGCCGAGCTCGACCCCCAGCGCCTGGAACAGGAGCTCGTGCTGTTGGCGCAGAAGAGCGACGTGGCCGAGGAGCTGGACCGCCTCGGCACCCACATCACCGAAGTGCGCCGCGTGCTCAAGGCCGGTGGTGCCGCCGGCCGCCGCCTCGACTTCCTCATGCAGGAACTCAACCGCGAAGCCAACACCCTCGGCTCCAAGGCCTTCGACCCACGCTCCACCCAGGCAGCGGTCAACCTCAAGGTGTTGATCGAACAGATGCGCGAACAAGTGCAGAACATCGAGTAAGAGACCCATCCATGACCGTCACCCCCGGCACCCTGTACATCGTCTCGGCCCCCTCCGGCGCCGGCAAGACCAGCCTGGTCAAGGCCCTGGTGGACACCGACCCGCGCATCCGCGTCTCGGTCTCCCACACCACCCGCGGCATGCGCCCCGGCGAGGTCGATGGCGTGAACTACCACTTCGTCAGCCGCGAAGCCTTCGTGCACATGCTTGAGCACGGCGACTTCATCGAGCACGCCGAAGTCTTCGGCAACCTCTACGGCACCTCCCAGCGCTGGCTGCTGCAGGCACTCGCCGAAGGCCACGACCTGATCCTCGAGATCGACTGGCAGGGTGCCCAGCAGGTTCGCCACCTGATGCCCCAGGCCAAGTCCATCTTCATCCTGCCGCCGAGCCAGGAAGCCCTGCGCCAGCGCCTGGACAACCGCGGCCAGGACAGCGCCGAGATCATCGAGCGCCGCATGCGCGAAGCCGTCAGCGAGATGAGCCACTACGTCGAGTACGACTACCTGGTGATCAACGACGACTTCGCCGTCGCCCTGGAGGACCTGCGCGCGATCTTCCGCAGCCAGCGCCTCGCCCAGGCCAGCCAGCAGATCACCCACGGCGCGCTTCTCGCCCGTCTGCTGGCCTGATCGACATGACCACCGGGAAGCGCTGAACATTCAGCGCTTCCCTTAATGCTGGTGATTTTTTAGACTATCCAGTCCGCTCCGCCCGTTCCGGGCAAAGCCATCGCCACCCCACTCTGTGCTACGAGGAACACCATGGCCCGCGTTACCGTTGAAGACTGCCTGGAAAACGTCGATAACCGCTTCGAGCTGGTCATGCTCGCGACCAAGCGTTCCCGTCAGCTGGCCACCGGCGGCAAGGAGCCGAAGGTAGCCTGGGAAAACGACAAGCCCACCGTCGTCGCCCTGCGTGAGATCGCCGCCGGCCTGGTTGATTACGAAGTCATCGCCCAGGAAGACATCGTGGAAGAAGAGCCGCTGTTTGCTGCCTTCGAGGACGAGTCCAACGAGGCGCTCTGATTCCCATGCCCGGTCGACGTCGCACGGCGCAGGGAGGCCATAGCCGGAAAGGAGAACTGCCTTGCCTGGCATAGAAACCTTCGCCGAACGGCTCTCGACCTATCTCGGCCCGGACCAGGTCAACCTGGTCCGCCGGGCGTACTACTACGCCGAGCAGGCCCATGACGGGCAGCGTCGCCGCAGTGGCGAGGCCTACGTCACCCACCCCCTGGCCGTCGCCAACATCCTCGCCGACATGCACATGGACCATCAGAGCCTGATGGCCGCCATGCTGCACGACGTGATCGAGGACACCGGCATCGCCAAGGAGGCGCTCACCGCCCAGTTCGGCGACACCGTGGCCGAGCTGGTGGACGGGGTCAGCAAGCTGACCCAGATGAACTTCGAGTCCAAGGCCGAGGCCCAGGCCGAGAACTTCCAGAAGATGGCCATGGCCATGGCCCGCGACATCCGCGTGATCCTGGTCAAGCTGGCCGACCGCCTGCACAACATGCGCACCCTAGAAGTGCTCTCCGGTGAAAAGCGCCGGCGCATCGCCAAGGAAACCCTGGAAATCTACGCCCCCATCGCCAACCGGCTGGGCATGCACAGCATGCGTGTGGAATTCGAGGACCTCGGCTTCAAGGCCATGCACCCCATGCGCTCCGAGCGCATCCGCGCCGCCGTCCGCCGGGCCCGGGGCAACCGCAAGGAAATCGTCGCCAAGATCGAGGAATCCCTCACCCACTGCCTCGCCCGCGAAGGCATGGAAGGCGAGGTGATCGGCCGCGAGAAGCACCTTTACAGCATCTACAAGAAGATGCGCGGCAAGCGCCGGGCGTTCAACGAGATCATGGACGTCTACGCCTTCCGCATCATCGTCGACAAGGTGGACACCTGCTACCGCGTGCTCGGCGCCGTGCACAACCTGTACAAACCGCTGCCCGGTCGCTTCAAGGACTACATCGCCATTCCCAAGGCCAATGGCTACCAGTCCCTGCACACCACCCTGTTCGGCATGCACGGCGTGCCCATCGAGATCCAGATCCGCACCCGCGAAATGGAAGAGATGGCCAACAACGGCATCGCCGCCCACTGGCTGTACAAGTCCGCCGAGGACGACCAGCCCAAGGGCACCCACGCCCGCGCGCGCCAGTGGGTCAAGGGCGTGCTGGAACTGCAGCAACGTGCCGGCAACTCCCTCGAATTCATCGAGAGCGTGAAGATCGACCTGTTCCCCGACGAGGTCTACGTCTTCACGCCCAAGGGCCGCATCATGGAGCTGCCCAAGGGCTCCACCGCGGTCGACTTCGCCTACGCGGTCCACACCGACGTCGGCAACACCTGCATCGCCTGCCGCATCAACCGTCGCCTGGCGCCCCTGTCCGAGCCGCTGCAGAGCGGCGAGACGGTGGAGATCGTCACCGCCCCCGGCGCACGGCCCAACCCGGCCTGGCTCAACTTCGTGGTCACCGGCAAGGCCCGCACCCACATCCGCCACGCCCTCAAGCTGCAGCGCCGCTCCGAGTCCATCAACCTCGGCGAACGCCTGCTGAACAAGGTGCTGGCCGGCTTCGAAAGCAGCCTCGACAAGATCACCCCCGAGCGCATCCAGGCCGTCCTCGGCGAATACCGCCTCGAAGTGCTGGAAGACCTGCTGGAAGACATCGGCCTCGGCAACCGCATGGCCTACGTCGTGGCTCGCCGCCTGCTGGCCAGCGATGGCGAACAGCTGCCCAGCCCCGAAGGCCCGCTGGCGATCCGTGGCACCGAAGGCCTGGTCCTCAGCTACGCCAAGTGCTGCACACCGATCCCCGGCGACCCCATCGTCGGCCACCTCTCCGCCGGCCGCGGCATGGTGGTGCACCTGGAAAGCTGCAAGAACATCGGCGACATCCGCCACAACCCGGAGAAGTGCGTGCAACTCTCCTGGGCCAAGGACGTCACCGGCGAATTCAACGTCGAGCTGCGCGTCGAGCTGGAGCACCAGCGCGGCCTGATCGCCCTGCTGGCCAGCAGCGTCAACGCCGCCGACGGCAACATCGAGAAGATCGGCATGGACGAGCGCGATGGCCGCATCAGCGTCGTCCAGCTGGTGATCAGCGTGCACGACCGCGTGCACCTGGCCCGGGTCATCAAGAAACTGCGCGCCCTCAAGGGGGTGATCCGCATCACCCGGGTGCGCGCCTGACGGCCCGCTGAACCCACGGAGGCGAGGCCGCCCGGGCACACCCGCCCATGGCCAGGCCCGTCTCCAACCGCGCCCATCCGGGCACAGCCCGGGGTGCTTTCACCTGTACAAGGAGTTTCCATGAGCAAGACCGTGATCAACAGCGACAAGGCTCCCGCCGCCATCGGCACCTACTCCCAGGCGATCAAGGCCGGCAACACCGTCTACATGTCCGGGCAGATCCCCCTCGATCCCAAGACCATGGAGCTGGTGGAAGGCTTCGAAGCCCAGACCGTCCAGGTGTTCGAGAACCTGAAGGCCGTCGCCGAAGCCGCCGGTGGCTCCTTCAAGGACATCGTCAAACTCAACATCTTCCTCACCGACCTGTCCCACTTCGCCAAGGTCAACGAAGTGATGGGCCGCTATTTCGAGCAGCCCTATCCGGCCCGCGCCGCCATCGGCGTGGCCGCGCTGCCCCGTGGCTCTCAGGTCGAGATGGACGCCATCCTGGTCCTCGAGTAAACCCGATGGCCCGCAGCGGGCACCTTGCCCGCTGCACCCGGCCAAAGGAAGGAACCCCGCCATGCGCCAAGCCCTCATCCCCCTCATCTGCGCCGCCCTGCTGGCCGGTTGTGCCGGCACGCCCAGCGACCCCAGCGGCGTCTGGATCAACCAGACCGCCATCGACGAAGCCGCCCGTGAAGGCAAGTTGCGCGAGGCCCTGCTCGCCTACGGCCCCAACCTGGAGTGGAGCCTCGACACCCACGCCGGGACCGCCAACTACAGCAACGGCTTCGAACTGGGCGAGGGCCGCCTGGTCCCCCAGGGCAAGGGCCGCTGGCAGGTGGACTTCTACGGCGACGACTACCACGAGCACCTGAACCTCAAGGGGCGCCAGCTGATCCAGGAAGCCAGCGAGAACTTCCCCGAACAGCACTTCGTACGCCCGGCCGAACCTGCCGCCGACGGCGCACCGGAAGGCAGCAGCTTCGAATACGCCCTCTACAAGACCTACCTCGGCGGCACCTGGAAGATCCTCGAAGGCACGGGGCAGGGCGGCCTGGTACTGTTCCACCCCGACGGCCGGCTGGAAGGGCTGCCCGGCGCCGACCGCTTCGCCCTCTGCCTGGCCGGCGACTGCGCCGCCATGAGCGGCGAGAACGACAGCATGTGGCTGCAACTCGGCGACCAGGGCGCGCCCTGGATCTTCGTCCACGACGGCAACCGCCTGGAAATCCTCGAGACCGGAAACCGCGCCCAGATCGACGAGATGCCCGAGTACTACCCCGGCAAGCGCGCCTGGGTGCTGGAGCGCCAGTAAAGCCCGGCAGCGGCTAGAAAGCCCCGACCACCAGCCAGCCCCCCAGCAACGCCAGCAACCCGCCACACAGCCGATCCAGCACCACCACCCGCCGTTGCAGCCAGGCCTGCCAGCGGCGGTGTGACACCAGGCGCACCAGCCCCAGATCCCAGCCCAGCACCACCAGGGTCATCCAGGCCATGCACAGGGCCAGGCCCCAGTCGGGCATCTGCGCCGAGCGCAGCACCCCGAACAGCCCGGCATAGAAGATCGGCAACTTCGGATTGACGCTGCTGGCCAGCAACCCTTCCAGCACGCCCCTTCGCCAGGAGCCAAGACCCGCATCCGCGCTGGCTTCGGGCAGGTCGAGCCGGCGCCGCGCCATCAAGGCCTGAGCGCCCAGCCACAGGAAGTAGCCCCCACCCAGCAGTTGCAGGGCGCGCCACACCCAGCCGCCCTCGGCAGGCAGCAGGCTCAGCGCCAGCAATACCAGCAACATGCTCGCCAGGTTCGCCAACGCGATGCCCCAGGCACAGCCGGCAGCGTGCAGGCGCCCACGGGTGAGTCCCGCGCGCAACAACAGGAAGAAATCCGGACCGGGTGACAGCAGGGCAGCGAAGTGGGTGCTGGCGACCAACAGGAACAGAGCGAGCATATGACCTCCACGGCAAGGCGGTGGAGTCTCGCCAGGGTCCGGTGCTCGCGTATTGGAAGAAAGTCGGGTCGGGCAGGGCGCCCGTCAGCGCAGCGCCTCGCGGCGGAAGCGACCGGGCGTCACCCCGGTGAAACGGCGGAAGGTGCTGGAGAAGTGCGCCTGGTCGTAGAACCCCAGCTCCAGCGCCAGGCTCGCCAAGGGTTCGCCTGCCAGCAGCCGCTGCTTCGCCTCGCGCACCCGGCGCTGCAGCTGGTAGGTGTGGGGCGGCACTCCGTAGGCACGACGGAACGCCTCGATCAGGTGGCGTGGATGGCGCTGCAGCAGGCCGGCCAGGTGCTCCAGGCTCACTGCCTCGCGGTAGTGCGACTCCAGGTAATCGCGCAACTGGCCGGTCACCCCGCCGTCGCGCGCACCGCTGCCCGTGGGGCGCAGCCCCCCATGACGCACAAACACCAGCTCCAGCAGCTCCAGCAGCTCGCTTTCCAACGCCAGTGCGTCGCCTCGCTCGAACTCCCCGGCCAGGCGTGCCAAGGCCTGGGCCACGGCACCGTCATCGCCCGGGTTGAGCGCGCCAAACCCCCGTGGCAGGGCCTTGCGCCCGAGCAGGGTCGGCAGACGGGCTTCTTCCACGTAGAGCATCCGGTACACCAGCCGGGGCGACTCGGCGTGTCCCGTGTGAGGCTCCTCCGGGTTCATCAGCGACAGGGTGCCAGCGGGCAGGGCATGCCGCGCACCCCGACACTGGTATCCACCTACGCCATGCAGGATGGCACCGATGGCGAACGCATCGTGGCTGTGACGCCCAAAGGGCTGGCCGGAGAAGTCGGCATGGAACAGCTCGACCCCAGGCAGCCAGGCCTTGGCCAGCAGCCGGTTGGCATCCACCTCAGGCGTCCTTGAGGATCGCCGCGTAGCCCTCGCGGAAGCTGGGGTACTGCGGCTCCCAACCCAACGCCCGGGCCCGGGCATTGCTGCAGCGCTTGCTGCCGGCCCGGCGCACGGTGGAGGACTCCGACCAATGCGTCACCCCCAGGCGCTCGCGCAGCCAGGCCACCACCTCATCAAGCGGTGCCGGCGCATCGTCCACGCCCAGGTAGCAGGACGCCAGCGGCGTCCCGGCCTGTTCAACACGCAGCAGGTGGGCCAGCAGGCCAGCGGCATCGTCCACGTGAATGCGGTTGCCGTAGAGCGGCGGCTCGCTCGCCACCCGGTAACCCATGCGCACCTGGTTCAGCAGCCACTCGCGGCCCGGCCCGTAGAGCCCGGTCAGGCGCACCAGGGTGGCCGGCAGGCCGCTGTCCAGCGCCAGCTGCTCGGCCTCGCGCATGACACGACCCGAATAGCCATCCGCCTCGGCGGGGGCGTCTTCGTCGATCCACTCGCCATCGCGCTGCCCGTAGACGCCGCTGCTGGAGACGAACAGCAGGCGCCGGGGCTGCTGCCCGCTCTCGCGCAACCAGGCCAGCACGTAGCGCAGGCCTTCGACATAGGCGGCGCGGTAGCCCTCCTCGTCATGGCGGCTCGCCGCCACGCAGAACACCACCGCATCGAGCGCGTCCGTCGGCCAGTCGACCGGCCGCTCGGCGCGCTCCAGGTCACCCGCGATGGGTAACACGCCCGCCGGCAGCGCCGAGACATTTCGCCGCAGGCCGTGGACCCGCCAGCCTTCAGCCAACATCCTCAGGGCCAGTCGGCTGCCTACATCGCCACAGCCGGCAATGAGCAAACGCGGGGATTCGGACATGGGAGCGTCTCCGTAAAAGTGCTGAGGATAAGGGCTGGGGCGGGGTGATGCGAATTCGCACGCGTCCGTCCGGATCGCGGCGGAGAGGTTACATTATCACTTTTACAAACAAGAATTACTTGCAATAATGCCCCACCTTTGTCCGCGACGGCTCCTCAACGGCGGGCGAAACCGCAATTAACCTTCAGGTCCGGCCATGAAACCTATTGCACCCAACGCCCAGCCCGCTCTGCTTTCCCGTCGCGCCCGCCCCCTGGCGGCGCTCCTGTTCGGCCTGGCCCTGCTGCCCGCCGGCGCAGCCTTCGCCGAAGAGCCCACTGCCCCGGCCGCCCCCACGGCCAGCGCCCAACCGGCCGCAACGCCGAGCGCTACCGCGCCGACCGAAGGTGCACAGCCGATCACCAGCGCGCCCGCCGCACCGGCCAACGCCGAACTGCTGAGCACGCTCCAGGCCCTCGGCCCCCAGGCCACCCCGGAGCAGATCCGCGACACCGCCCGCCAGACCCTGCAGGCACAGGGCGTGGCCCCGGAAGAGATCGACAAGACCCTCGCCGCCATCGACCAGGGCCTGAGCCTGGGCAACGACCTCGCCGCCGCCCTGGCCGGTACCGCGCCCGAAGCCGTCGAAGAAGGCCTGCCGGCCCACGACCTGTCGCCCTGGGGCATGTACCAGAACGCCGACATCGTGGTGAAAGGCGTGATGATCGGCCTGGTGCTCGCCTCGATCCTCACCTGGACCATCTGGCTGGCCAAGAGCATCGAGCTGCTCGGTGCCAAGCGCCGCCTGCGCCGCGAACTGGTGGCCCTGAAGGCCGCGCGCAACCTGCCGGAAGCCGCCGACAAGGCCGCCGCCCCGAACAACCTGTCCCAGGTGCTGGTGCAGGACGCCCTCGACGAGCTGAAGCTCTCGACCAACACCCGCGAGAAGGACGGCATCAAGGAACGCGTCAGCTTCCGCCTGGAGCGCCTCGTCGCCGCCAGCGGCCGCAAGATGAGCATGGGCACCGGCGTACTCGCCACCATCGGCTCAACCGCGCCCTTCGTCGGCCTGTTCGGCACCGTGTGGGGCATCATGAACAGCTTCATCGGCATCGCCAAATCCCAGACCACCAACCTCGCCGTGGTCGCCCCCGGCATCGCCGAAGCCCTGCTGGCCACCGCCATGGGCCTGGTCGCGGCCATCCCCGCCGTGGTCATCTACAACGTCTTCGCCCGTTCCATCACCGGCTACAAGGCCCAGGTCGCGGACGCCTCCGCCCAGGTCCTGCTGCTGGTCAGCCGTGACCTGGACCACTCGCCGGCCGACCGCGCGCCGGCCCCGCACATGGTCAAAGTGGGCTGATCCATGGGACTGCATCTGAACGAAGGCGGTGACGATCTCCAGGAAAGCCACGAGATCAACGTCACCCCATTCATCGACGTCATGCTGGTGCTGCTGATCATCTTCATGGTCGCGGCGCCCCTGGCCACGGTGGACATCAAGGTCGACCTGCCAGCCTCCACCGCCAAGCCCGCGCCACGCCCGGACAAGCCCATCTACCTGAGCATCAAGGAAGACAAGAGCCTGTTCCTGGACAACGACCCGGTGAACCAGGCGCAACTGGCTGCCGTGCTCGACCAGCGCACCGGCGGCGACAAGGAAAAGACCATCTTCGTCCGTGGCGACAAGGCGGTGGACTATGGCCGGCTGATGGAAGTGATGGACGCCCTGCGCGGCGCCGGCTACCTGAAGATCGGCCTGGTGGGACTCGAGACGGTCGGGAACTAGATGAGCCAGGCAAAGCGAAACCTGTCCTGGGCCATCAGCCTGCTGGTGGTGCTCGGCCTGCACGTCGCCCTGTTCTGCTGGGCCCTGTTCTGGAAGGTCAGCGCCGAGCCCATCGAGCTGCCGCCGCCGGCCATGATGGTGCAGCTCGAACCGCTGCCGGCCCCCACGCCGCCACCCGCCCCGCCGCCACCGCCCCAGGTGGAGCCGGAGCCCGAGCCGTTGCCGAAGCTGGCCGAAGCGCCCAAGCCGACCATCGCCATCGCGCCGAAGCCCAAACCCAAGCCGAAACCGCCGAAGCCCAAGCCCCCGGAGCCCAAGCCCGAGCAGAAGCCCCAGGAGCAGGAGTCGCCCAAGGAGCAGGTGGCCGCGCCCACGCCGCCGGCACCGCCGAGCGACGCCAAGCCCGCCGCCCAGCAGGAGAGCATGGCCAGCGCCATGACCCAGGCCCGCGAAACCTGGCAGAGCAAGCTGCTGGCGCACCTGGCCAAGTACAAGCGCTACCCCGAGGACGCCCGCCGTCGCAACATCGAAGGGGTCAACCGCCTGAGCTTCACGGTGGACGCCGAAGGCAAGGTCCTGGCCTACGCCCTCACCGGCAAGTCCGGCAGCGCCTCGCTGGACCGCGCCACCCTGGAAATGATCCGCCGCGCCCAGCCGCTGCCCCCGCCGCCGCCGGAGATCCTGGTCAACGGCGCGCGGGAAGTGACGGCCCCCTTCGTCTACTCCCTGCGCAAGGATCGCCGCTGAGCGACCGCCGCCCCGCCCGGGGCGGCACAGCGGTTGGTTCCATTGACTGCAGCCGCTATGCTTGCGCCTCTTCAATGGAAAATCGCTATGACCCTCACCGAACTGCGCTACATCGTCACCCTCGCCCAGGAACAGCATTTCGGGCGTGCCGCCGAACGTTGCCACGTGAGCCAGCCGACCCTCTCCGTCGGGGTGAAGAAGCTCGAGGACGAACTGGGCGTACTGATCTTCGAGCGCAGCAAGAGCGCCGTGCGCCTGACGCCGGTCGGTGAGGGCATCGTCACCCAGGCCCAGAAGGTCCTCGAACAGGCCCAGGGCATCCGCGAGCTGGCCCAGGCCGGCAAGAACCAGCTGGCCGCCCCGCTCAAGCTCGGCGCCATCTACACCGTCGGCCCCTACCTGTTCCCGCACCTGATTCCCCAGTTGCACCGGGTCGCCCCGCAGATGCCGCTGTACATCGAAGAGAACTTCACCCACGTCCTGCGCGACAAGCTGCGCACCGGCGAGCTGGACGCGATCATCATCGCCCTGCCGTTCGCCGAGGCCGACGTGCTGACCAAGCCGCTCTACGACGAGCCCTTCTACGTGCTGCTGCCCGCCGACCACCCCTGGACGGCGAAGAAGACCATCGACAGCGAGCTGCTCAACGACAAGAGCCTGCTGCTGCTCGGCGAGGGCCACTGCTTCCGCGACCAGGTGCTGGAAGCCTGCCCGACCCTGCGCAAGGGCAGCGAGGAAACCGCCCGCCACACCACCGTGGAATCCAGCTCCCTGGAGACCATCCGCCACATGGTCGCCTCCGGCCTGGGCGTCTCGATCCTGCCGTTCTCCGCCGTCGACAGCCACCACTACGCCCCCGGCGTCATCGAGGTCCGCCCGCTGACCCCGCCGGTGCCGTTCCGCACCGTGGCCATCGCCTGGCGCGCCAGCTTCCCGCGCCCCCGCGCCATCGAAGTGCTGGCCGACTCCATCCGCCTCTGCTCGGTCGCCCGCCCCCAGGCTGAAGGCGAACCCAGCGCCACATGACCGAACTGGCACAGGTCCCGGTCACCGCGCTCAAGGGGGTGGGCGAGGCGCTGGCCGAAAAGCTCGCCCGGGTCGGCCTGGAGAACCTCCAAGACATCCTCTTCCACCTGCCGCTGCGCTACCAGGACCGCACCCGCGTGGTGCCCATCGGCGCCCTGCGCCCCGGCCAGGATGCCGTGATCGAAGGCCAGGTGACCGGCGCCGACGTGGTCATGGGCAAGCGCCGCAGCCTGCTGGTGCGCCTGCATGACGGCAGCGGCTCGCTGAGCCTGCGCTTCTACCACTTCAGCAATGCTCAGCGGGACGGCCTCAAGCGTGGCACCCAGCTGCGCTGCTACGGCGAGGTCCGCCCCGGTGCCTCCGGCCTGGAGATCTACCACCCCGAGTACCGCGCCCTGAACGGCGACGAGCCGCCGCCGGTGGAGCAGACCCTAACGCCCATCTACCCGACCACCGAAGGGCTGACCCAGCAACGCCTGCGCAACCTCAGCCAGCTCGCCCTGGCACGCCTCGGCCCCCACAGCCTGCCCGACTGGCTGCCGGACGAACTGGCCCGCGACTACCGCCTCGGCCCGCTGGACGAAGCCATCCGCTACCTGCACAGGCCGCCGCCGGATGCCGACCTCGAAGAGCTCGCCGAAGGCCGCCACTGGGCCCAGCACCGTCTCGCCTTCGAGGAACTGCTTACCCACCAGCTGTCCCTGCAACGCCTGCGCGAACAGCAACGGGCCCAGGCCGCACCGCAGTTGCCCCCGGCCAAGGACCTGCCCCGTCGCTACCTGGCCAACCTGGGCTTCCAGCCCACCGGTGCCCAGCAACGCGTCGCCGCCGAGATCGCCTACGACCTCGCCCAGCCCGAGCCCATGCTGCGCCTGGTGCAGGGCGACGTCGGCGCCGGCAAGACCGTGGTCGCCGCCCTGGCCGCCCTGCAGGCCCTGGAGGCCGGCTACCAGGTCGCGCTGATGGCCCCTACCGAGATCCTCGCCGAGCAGCACTACCTCAACTTCAGCAAATGGCTGGAGCCGCTGGGTATCGAAGTCGCCTGGCTCGCCGGCAAGCTCAAGGGCAAGGCCCGTGCCGCCGCCCTCGAACGCATCGCTGCCGGCGCCCCGATGGTGGTCGGCACCCACGCGCTGTTCCAGGACGAAGTGACCTACCGCCGCCTGGCCCTGGTGATCATCGACGAACAGCACCGCTTCGGCGTGCAGCAGCGCCTGGCCCTGCGCCGCAAGGGCATCGACGGCCGCCTCAGCCCGCACCAGCTGATCATGACCGCCACCCCCATCCCGCGGACCCTGGCCATGAGCGCCTACGCCGACCTGGACACCTCCATCCTCGACGAACTGCCCCCCGGGCGGACACCGGTGAACACCGTGCTGGTGGCCGACAACCGCCGCGAGGAAGTCATCGAGCGCGTACGCGCCGCCTGCCATGAAGGGCGCCAGGCCTACTGGGTCTGCACCCTGATCGAGGAGTCCGAAGAGCTGACCTGCCAGGCCGCCGAGACCACCTACGAGGAACTCTCCCTGGCCCTCGGCGACCTGCGCGTCGGCCTGATCCACGGGCGCATGAAGGCCCCCGAGAAGGCCGCCGTGATGGACGCCTTCAAGCGCGGCGAACTGCAGCTGCTGGTGGCCACCACCGTGATCGAGGTGGGCGTCGACGTGCCCAACGCCAGCCTGATGATCATCGAGAACCCCGAGCGCCTTGGCCTGGCCCAGTTGCACCAGCTGCGCGGGCGCGTCGGCCGGGGCAGCGCCGCCAGCCACTGCGTGCTGCTCTACCACCCGCCGCTGTCGCAGCTGGGCCGCGAGCGCCTGGGCATCATGCGCGAGACCTGCGACGGCTTCGTCATCGCCGAGAAGGACCTGGAACTGCGCGGCCCCGGCGAGATGCTCGGCACCCGCCAGACCGGCCTGCTGCAGTTCAAGGTGGCCGACCTGATGCGCGATGCCGACCTGCTGCCGGCCGTGCGCGACGCCGCCCAGGCCCTGATGGAACGCTGGCCGCAGCATGTGAGTCCGTTGTTGGAGCGCTGGCTGAGACACGGCCAGCAATACGGGCAAGTGTGATCCAGCGCACAGTGCGCCGGTCGCCTGACCCATCAGTCCTGATGGCTGCTCGTTATACTCCGGGCAGTCGCTTTGAAGCCGGATAACGCCATGACCGAAGTCGCATTCGCCCCGGACCAGGAACCCCACGCACCCGACGTGATCCTGCAACTGCTGGACAAGCTGGGCATCGCCAGCCAGGTCCGCGCCGACACGCCCGACCTGCCGGCCGAGCGCCGGGTCCAGGCGGTGCTGCTGGAGGATGCCGTCGGCGCCCTGCTGGTGCTCTACCCGCGCAGCCAGCTGCTGGACCTGAACCGCCTCGCCGAGCTCACCGGCCGCAAGCTGGTCACCATCAAGCCCGAGCGCTTCGAGCGCATGCTCGGCAAGCACGACCTGAACACTCTGCCGGCCCTGCCGCCGCTGACCAGCTCGCCGTGCCTGTACGACGAGCGCCTGCTGCAGGAGCCCTCGCTGCTGATCGACTCCGGGCACACCGGCCTGGTGCTGGAGATCCCCACCGAGCAGTACCGCCAGTTGCTCAGCAAGGCCAGCGCCGCCCGCTTCGGCGAGCCGCTGGATGGCATCCGCCTGAACCTCGACCGCCCGGACGACGACCGTGCCGAGATCAGCCAGGCCGTCCAGGCCTTCACCGCCCGACGCATCCAGCAGCGCCTCGAGGAAACCATCGAGATCCCGCCGCTGCCGGAAACCGCGCAGAAGATCATCAAGCTGCGGGTCGACCCCAATGCCACCGTCGACGACATCACCGGCGTGGTGGAGACCGACCCGGCCCTGGCCGCCCAGGTGGTGAGCTGGGCCGCCTCGCCGTACTACGCCGCGCCGGGCAAGATCCGCTCGGTGGAGGACGCCATCGTCCGCGTGCTGGGCTTCGATCTGGTGATCAACCTGGCCCTCGGCCTGGCCCTGGGCAAGACCCTGAGCCTGCCCAAGGACCAGCCCCAGCAGGCCACGCCCTACTGGCAGCAGGCGGTCTACACCGCCGCCGTGATCGAAGGCCTGACCCGCGCCATCCCCCGCGCCCAGCGCCCGGAGGCCGGCCTCACCTACCTCGGCGGCCTGCTGCACAACTTCGGCTACCTGGTCCTGGCCCACGTCTTCCCGCCGCACTTCTCGCTGATCTGCCGGCACCTGGAAGTAAACCCGCACCTACCCCACAGCTACATCGAGCAGCACCTGCTGGGCATCACCCGCGAGCAGATCGGCAGCTGGCTGATGCGCTTCTGGGACATGCCCGAGGAGCTCTCCGCCGCCCTGCGCTTCCAGCACGACCCGAACTACGACGGCGCCAACCACGCCTACCCCAACCTGGTCACCCTGGCCGTCGGCCTGCTGCGCCAGCGGGGCATCGGCATGGGCCCGCAGATCGCCCTGCCGGACGAGCTGTTCGAGCGCCTGGGCCTGTCCCGGGAGAAGGCCGACGACGCCGTGAACAAGGTGCTCGAAGCCGAAGCCGCGCTGCGCGAGCTGGCCTCCCAGTTCAACCACTGAGCCATGCGCTTCACGAAAAAGGGCCCCTCGGGGCCCTTTTTGTTGCACGCGGAACCGCCCGCTACTTGAGCAGCGCCCGGCGCTTGGCGAAGACCCCGGGCAGTGCCTCCAGGCTCGCATCCAGCAGGCGCTTCACGGCCGGCCGCTCGTAGAGTTCGGCATAGGCCTGGACCTGCTCGCTGGGCATCTGCCGGTAGGCATAGAGCATGAAGGACTCCACCGCCTGGGCGCTGCTGGCGTGGATGCCCTCGGCCTGCTGGGCGGTCTGCTGGGCCAGGGCCGGCTCGCTGATGCGCTCGCCCCGCTGGCGCAGGCTGAGCAGCGCCAGGGTCTTGCCCACCTCGTAGCGCAGCAGGGCCGCCAGGTCGGTGGTGCGGGCCGCGCGGTCCAGGCGGTGCACCAGCTCCACGCGGTCGGCACGGGGCGGCTTGTCGGCCAGTTGCTTGCGGTAGTCCACCAGCCCGTCGTCTACCTCGCGCTCGGCGGCGGTGAAACGCCGGGCCAGCTCGCTGTCCAGCGCCTGCTCGACCTCGGCCAGCTGCGCCGCCTCCAGCCGAGGGGCCACGGCCGCCGCCAGGTCGGCGCACACCGCCTCGGCGGCAAAGGCGCTGGCCAGCTGCTTCTGATAAGACTCGGGGGCACCCCGCTGCAACAGCGTGCCGCTCTGCTCGCAGAGCAGGCGCACGCCGGCCAGTTCGAAGGCACGGTCCAGCTGGGCGGGGGCAGGGGGTGTGGGGGCTGCGAAGGCAGCGGCGCTGGCGAGCAGCAGGGGCAGGGCGATCAGGACTCGCATGGGCAGGCTTCCATCAGGACGACGCGGGCGCGTGCCTCACGGAACGCGCCTGTTCAGCCTAGCGAAACGCCTGGAGGCTCACCAGCGAAGGGGCTCAGGCCGCCTGCTTGTCGACAGGCTTCTTCTTCGGCACCAGGTGCTTGGTCAGGCCCTGGAACCACAGCACCAGCGCCGGGTTGCCCTGGATCTGGATGTCCTTGTTCTGGATGCCCTGCATGAAGGCCAGCTGCTTGTTCTTGGCGTTCATGGTGGCGAACCCGTAGGCGCCATCCTTGAAGCCGATGGCGAAGGCCGGCGAAGCCGCCACGCCGCGCTTGCTGGTGACGCGCTGGTCCTTGACCACGAAGTGACGGGCCACCTTGCCATCGAGGGTGTGCAGCTGGAACACCAGGTCCTTGCCGGCCAGTTGCTCGCGGAAGGCGGCATTGTCACGGCTGGCCTTGGCCATCATGCGGCCCAGGACCCAGAGCAGGAGTCGGAATTTCATCGGCGAGCGCCTCGGTCGGAAGGGGAACGGGCGCGCATTGTAGCGGTTTGCGAGCGGGACTACAGCCCAGCCTGGAGATGGGTTGAAACGCTCCCGGGGCCGGCTGGGGGCCCCGGGAACACTGTCCTTAGTTGATCGAGTCCCTGAGGGATTTGCCCGGCTTGAAGGCCACGGTGTTGCTGGCCTTGATCTTGACCGGTTGACCGGTCTGCGGGTTCTTGCCGGTGCGAGCACCACGGTGGCGCTGCACGAAGGTGCCGAAACCGACCAGGGTCACGCTGTCCTTGCGGTGCAGCGCGTTGGTGATTTCTTCGAGAACGGCGTTGAGAACACGATTGGCCTGATCCTTGGTGAGATCGGCCTTCTCGGCGATGGCGGCGGCGAGTTCCGGTTTACGCATAGATGCCTCTGTGACGGTTTGTTGTTTTTGTGTCCGTGCTGTTCATCCAGAACAGCGCCCAAGGCGCCGCAACAGCTCTGCGCTGCGGCAGACCTCGGGGAGGATGGCATGCCACAAAGGCCCGCGCCAGTGTTGTCCGACAGTTTTGACCTACAAGCCGAGGGCGGATCCGACAGAAGGCCGGCCGTTCATGCCAAGACCGGCGGCAGTTCACGGTTCAGCGCGAGCTTCTCCTGCACCGCCGCACCGGTGAGCGCATAGCCCAGCAGGCGCCCGGAGGCATCGCGGCAGAGCGCCTTGATGTCCGCCCCGGCCCCTTCCACCGTCCATTCGCCGTCCAGGCCACGGGGCGGCGGCGAGACCACCAGCGGGCAGGCCGGGGTCTTCACCGTCACCGGCATCGGCCCGTAGCTGACCGCCGTCGGCGTACCGGCCAGGGTCTGCGCCAGGGCCCGGGCGCTGGCCATCAGCGGCATCACGTAGAGCAGGTTGATACCGTCCACTTCCGCGCAATCCCCCAGCGCGTAGATGTTCGCGTGGGAGGTGCGCAGCTCGCGGTCCACCACCACGCCGCGGTTCACGTCCAGGCCCGCTGCCGCTGCCAGGGCGGTGCGCGGACGCAGGCCCACGGCGGAGACCACCAGGTCGCAGCTGAGGTGGGTGCCGTCGGAGAGGTGCGCCTCCAGCGCCTCGCCGGCGTGGTTCAGGCTGGCCAGCACCGGCCCCAGGTGGAAGCGCGCGCCGATGGCTTCCAGCCCCGCCTGCACGGCGCCGGCCGCCGCCGGATGGAGCAGGCCGGGCATGACCTGCTCGCAGGGGGCGACGACCTCCACCTCGTAGCCGCCCAGGGTCAGGTCGTTGGCGAACTCGCAGCCGATCAGCCCGGCGCCGAGGATCAGCACCCGGCGCTTGCCGGCGGCCGCTGCGCGGAAGCGCGCATAGTCTTCCAGGTCATTGATGGGGAACACCACGTCCCCCGCATCGCCCTCCACCGGCACGCGGATCACCTCGGCCCCCCAGGCCAGCACCAGGTCGCGGTAGGCCACGGCTTCCTCGCCGATCCAGATCTGCCGGTGCCCCGGGTCGATGCCGGTGATGCGGGTGTGGGTGCGGATCTCCGCCTTCAGCTGCTCGGCCATGGCGCCGGCCTCGGCCACCGCCAGGCCGTCGGCGTCCTTGTTCTTGCCAAAGCCGGTGGACAGCATCGGCTTGGAATAGGAGCGGCCGTCGTCGGCACTGATCAGCAACAGCGGCGTCTCGCCGTCCAGCTTGCGAAACTCCTTGGCCAGGTTGTAGCCGGCCAGGCCGGTCCCGACGATCACCACAGGTGCACTCATCACTCACTCCTAGGACGAAAAACGACGCGACGGCCCGCAGGCCGTCGCTCAGAAAACCACCAGGACTCAGCGGATCTCGATCATCTCGAAGTCCACCTTGCCCACCCCGCAATCAGGGCAGACCCAATCCGCCGGGACGTCCTCCCAGCGCGTACCGGGGGCGATGCCCTCCTCGGGCAGCCCCAGGGCCTCGTCATAAATGAAGCCGCACACCACGCATTGCCACTTGCGCATACGCACCTCCACCCCAGCGGGAACGATCGGCCGAACCTACTCCAAACCGCCCGCGCTCGCCAAGCAGGCAGCCGCGCGCCCCGACGGAGGTTGGGGCGTGACCAGGGGGTGACAGGAGCGGGGAGGGAGAGAAACAGGGCCCCACGCAGAACGCGGGAGCCCGGGAGGATCAGCCGATCTCGATCATCTCGAAGTCCAGCTTGCCCACGCCGCAATCCGGGCACAGCCAGTCGGCCGGCACGTCTTCCCAGCGGGTACCGGGGGCGATGCCGTCGTCCGGCCAGCCCTGGGCTTCGTCATAGATCAGTCCGCAGACCACGCATTGCCATTTCTTCATATCTGCCTCGGGAAACTCACGGTTGCGCGCGCAACCTAACCCAATCGCCGGGCAGCGCCAAGACGCCCGCCGACCACCGCCCTGCGACAACCGGGCCCGTCCGGAGCGCGCCGGGCTGCGTGCTACACTCCCGCGCCGCCCAAGCCCCCCGCAGGTCCACCGTGTCGAACGCCGTCCTCGTCCACCCGCCCCGCTGGCTCAGCGCCCAGCAGCTGCACCCCGCGCCCGCTGCCGAGGTGCGCGACTGGCTGTTCGACCAGGGTTCGCTGACCCGCCGCCTCACCGCACAGGCCCAGGGCGCCTTCAGCGTCACCCCGCTCCACGAAGCCTGGCAGGTCCTGCGCAGCGACGAATGCCAGGCCCTCGGCGTGCCCGACGGCAGCCAGGGCTGGGTGCGCGAGGTGTACCTGCGCGGCCATGGCGAACCCTGGGTCTTCGCCCGCAGCGTCGCCGCCCGCAAGGCCCTGGAAGGCTCCGGCCTGGCCCTGGCCGACCTCGGCGGCCGCTCCCTCGGCGAGCTGCTGTTCAGCGACCGCGCCTTCACCCGCGGCGCCATCGAAGTCACCCGCTACCCGGCGTCGCTGCTGCCGGCCGACGTGCGCGAGGAACGCCTCTGGGGCCGCCGCTCCTGCTTCCGCCGCGACGGGCTGGGCGTGCTGGTGGCCGAGATATTCCTCCCCACGCTGTGGCGGCAGGCCGGAATCGAGGCCGTATAATCCGCCGCACGTCCAGCGGAGGCCCCCGATGTACATCCAGTTCCTGCGATCGCTCAACCGCCTGCACCCGCGTGCCTGGGACTTCGTCCAGCTCGCCCGGCTCGACCGTCCCATCGGCGTCTACCTGCTGCTCTGGCCCACCCTCTGGGCCGTGTGGATCGCCGCCGACGGCCACCCCAGCCTGAAGAATGTGCTGGTCTTCGTCCTCGGCGTCGCCGTCATGCGCGCCGCCGGCTGCGCCATCAACGACTATGCCGACCGCAACTTCGACGGCCACGTCGCCCGCACCCACGCCCGCCCCCTGGCCACCGGCGCCATCCGCCCGAAGGAAGCCCTGGTGTTCTTCGCCGTGCTGCTGGCCATCGCCTTCGGCCTGGTGCTGCTGACCAACGCCACCACCGTCTGGCTGTCCTTCGGCGCCGTGGCCCTGGCCGCCTGCTACCCCTTCATGAAGCGCTACACCTTCTACCCCCAGGTGGTGCTGGGCGCCGCCTACTCCTGGGGCATCCCCATGTCCTTCACCGCCGCCACCGGCGAACTGCCGGCCACCGCCTGGCTGATCTACATCGCCAACCTGCTGTGGACCGTGGCCTACGACACCTACTACGCCATGACCGACCGCGAGGACGACCTGAAGATCGGCATCAAGTCCACCGCCATCCTCTTCGGCGACGCCGACCGGGTGATCATCGCCACCCTCCAGGGCCTCGCCCTGCTGTGCCTGCTGCTGGCCGGCAGCCGCTTCGAACTGGGCCTGTACTTCCACCTCGGCCTGCTCGGTGCCCTGGCCTGCTTCGCCTGGGAATTCCACAGCACCCGCGACCGCGACCCGCAGGCCTGCTTCAAGGCCTTCCTGCACAACCACTGGGCGGGGCTGGCGATCTTCATCGGCGTGGTGGCCGACTACGCCCTGCGCTGAGCACGGGCAAGGCACGGCCGTCGTCTCCGCCACGGTCGTGTCATATCACTGCAATAATTCCGTTATCTAATGCGCGCAAACCCTCAGAACCAGCGACCCGAGGCGGATACATGGTTGGCAAGAACATCCTGATCGTCGACGACGAAGCACCGATCCGCGAAATGATCGCGGTGGCCCTGGAAATGGCCGGCTACGAGTGCCTGGAGGCGGAGAACACCCAGCAGGCCCACGCCAGCATCATCGACCGCAAGCCCGACCTGATCCTGCTGGACTGGATGCTCCCCGGCACCTCCGGCATCGAACTGGCGCGGCGCCTGAAGCGCGACGACCTGACCAGCGACATCCCGATCATCATGCTCACCGCCAAGGGTGAGGAGGACAACAAGATCCAGGGCCTGGAAGTCGGCGCCGACGACTACATCACCAAGCCCTTCTCGCCCCGCGAGCTGGTGGCCCGCCTCAAGGCCGTGCTGCGCCGTGCCGGCCCCACCGACAGCGAAGCCCCCATCGAGATCGGCGGCCTGCTGCTGGACCCCATCAGCCACCGCGTCACCATCGACGGCAAGCCGGCCGAGATGGGCCCCACCGAATACCGCCTGCTGCAGTTCTTCATGACCCACCAGGAGCGCGCCTACACCCGCGGCCAGCTGCTGGACCAGGTCTGGGGCGGCAACGTCTACGTCGAGGAACGCACCGTGGACGTGCACATCCGCCGCCTGCGCAAGGCCCTGGGCGACGCCTACGAGAACCTGGTGCAGACGGTGCGCGGCACCGGCTATCGTTTCTCCACCAAGGGCTAGAGCCCTCGCCGTACAAGGACGCGACCGTTGAACCAGGACTGGCGCCGTGCCGTAATCCGCCGTTTGATCCTCCTGCTCGGTGCCTGCCTCCTCGCCGGCTTCATCTCCGGTGAATACGGCTGGGCCCTGGCCATCGGCCTGGGCGCCTACCTCGGCTGGACCCTCAGCCAGCTGCTGCGCCTGCACAAATGGCTCAAGGAGCACAAACCCGACGAGCCGCCGCCTGACGGCTACGGCCTGTGGGGCGAAGTGTTCGACAGCATCTACCACCTGCAACGCCGCGACCAGCGCGTGCGCGGGCGCCTGCAGGCGGTGATCGACCGCGTGCAGGAGTCCACCGCCGCCCTCAAGGACGCCGTGGTGATGCTCGACAGCGAAGGCAACCTCGACTGGTGGAACCGCGCCGCCGAAAACCTGCTGGGCCTCAAGACCCCCCAGGACAGCGGCCAGCCGGTCACCAACCTGGTGCGCCACCCGCGCTTCAAGGAGTACTTCGAGCAGGAGAACTACCGCGAGGCCCTCGAACTGCCCTCACCGGTCAACGACCGCCTGCGCCTGCAGTTCCACATCACCCAGTACGGCAACCGCGAGCACCTGATGCTGGTGCGCGACATCACCCGGCTCCACCAGCTGGAGCAGATGCGCAAGGACTTCGTCGCCAACGTCTCCCACGAGCTGCGCACCCCGCTGACGGTGATCGCCGGCTACCTGGAGACCCTGCTGGACAACGTCGACGACGTGAACCCGCGCTGGGGCCGCGCCCTGCAACAGATGCACCAGCAGGCCGGGCGCATGCAGAACCTGCTCAACGACCTGCTGCTGCTGGCCAAGCTGGAAGCCACCGACTACCCCTCCGACAACCAGCCGGTGGAGGTCGAGGCCCTGCTGCAGAGCATCCGCCACGACGCCCTCGCCCTGTCCGGCAGCCGCCAGCACCGCATCGAACTGGAGGCCGACGCCGGCGTGCGCCTGCGCGGCAGCGAGGCCGAACTGCGCAGCGCCTTCTCCAACCTGGTGTTCAACGCCGTGAAGTACACCCCCGACGGCGGTGACATCCGCATCCGCTGGTGGGGTGACGAACTGGGCGCGCACCTGGCCGTGCAGGACTCCGGCATCGGCATCGAAGCCAAGCACCTGCCGCGCCTGACCGAGCGCTTCTACCGGGTCGACTCCAGCCGCGCCAGCAACACCGGCGGCACCGGCCTGGGCCTGGCCATCGTCAAGCACGTGCTGATCCGCCACCGCGCCCGCCTGGACATCAGCTCCGTGCTCAACCACGGCAGCACCTTCACCTGCCATTTCCCCCCCGCACAGGTGGCCGGCGAGCGCTGAGACAGGCATCACGGCGCCCCCTGGGCCCCATGCTCCCGGGGCCTTCCGCCCGCTTGCAAACTCAAGGCCCAGCCTTCACCCTTAGCCGATCATTCGCCAGCCCTGACCCCTAATGGACCCTTCCACAAGCTCCACCTTCTCCAGCTATTTCGCCGATTTCGGCCTCGTCCTGTTCGCCCTCTTCCTCGTGCTGCTCAACGGCTTCTTCGTCGCCGCCGAGTTCGCCATGGTCAAGCTGCGCGCCACCCGTGTGGAATCCATCGCCGACCAGCACGGCTGGCGCGGCGGCATCCTGCGCACCGTGCACAACCAGCTGGACGCCTACCTCTCCGCCTGCCAGCTGGGCATCACCCTGGCCTCCCTCGGCCTCGGCTGGGTCGGCGAGCCGGCCTTCGCCCACCTGCTCGGCCCGCTGCTCAGCGCCGTCGGCGTGGAATCGGAGAAACTGCTCCACGGCATCTCCTTCTTCGCCGCCTTCTTCGTCATTTCCTACCTGCACATCGTGGTCGGCGAGCTGGCGCCCAAGTCCTGGGCCATCCGCAAGCCCGAGCTGCTGTCGCTGTGGACCGCGGTGCCGCTGTACCTCTTCTACTGGCTCATGTACCCGGCCATCTGGCTGCTCAACGCCAGCGCCAACACCATCCTGCGCATCGCCGGCCAGGGCGAGCCCGGCCCGCACCACGAGCACCACTACAGCCGTGACGAGCTCAAGCTGATCCTGCACTCCAGCCGCGCCCGCGACCCCAGCGACCAGGACATGCGCGTGCTCGCCTCCGCCGTCGAGATGGGCGAGCTGGAAGTGGTGGACTGGGCCAACTCCCGGGAAGACCTGATCTACCTGGAGCACGACGCCCCGCTGTCCGACATCCTCGGCGTCATCCGCCGCCACAAGTACAGCCGCTACCCGGTCTACGACGACCGCAAGGGCGAGTTCATCGGCGTCCTGCACATCAAGGACCTGCTCCTGGCCCTGTCCGCCCTGGACAGCCTGCCCGAGTCCTTCGACCTCGCCGAACTCACCCGCCCGGTGGAACGCGTCAGCAAGCACATGCCGCTGCCGCGCCTGCTGGAGCAGTTCCGCCAGGGCGGCGCGCACTTCGCCCTGGTCGAAGAGGCCGACGGCAAGGTGGTCGGCTTCCTGACCATGGAAGACGTGCTCGAAGTGCTGGTCGGCGACATCCAGGACGAACACCGCAAGACCGAGCGCGGCGTGCTCGCCTACCAGCCCGGCAAGCTGCTGGTGCGCGGCGACACCCCGCTGTTCAAGGTCGAGCGCCTGCTCGGCATCGACCTCGACCACGTCGAGGCCGACACCCTGGCCGGGCTGATCTACGACAGCCTCAACCGGGTTCCCGAAGAGGAAGAAGTGCTGGAGACCGAAGGCCTGCGCATCATCGTCAAGAAAATGAAGGGCCCGAAGATCGTCCTCGCCAAGGTCCTGCGGATCGACTGATCCACCGCGTCATGACAACGGGGCCCACGGGCCCCGTTCTCGTTCCCGCGCCCAGCCTGTGACTCGGCCGTGCGCAAGGCGGGCGTAGGGTGGGCTTCAGCCCACCGCTCAGACGCTCCAACACCCTAGAACAAATCCAACTGCCCCCCGGCCGGCGGCACCTGTACAACCGGAGCCACCGGAGCGGGCGCGGCCACGGGAGGCGCCGCCGGCTGCGGCTCACGGGCCAGGCGCTCGGCCAGGCCCGCCGCCCGTTCGGCACGGGTGCTCACCGCCTCGGCCAGGCGCTGGGGCAGGCCCCAGATCTCCACCCGCTGCCGGGCGCGGGTGATGCCGGTGTAGAACAGCGAGCGGCTGAGCAGCGGGCTCGGCTGCTCCGGCAGCACCAGCAGCACCTCGCGGAACTCCGAGCCCTGGCTCTTGTGCACCGTCATGGCGAAGGCGCTGTCGTGGCTGGGCAGGCGGGCCGGGGAGAAGGGCCGGTGGCCGTCCTCGCCCTCGAAGAACACCCGCAGCCCATGGGGCGTCGGCAGGCAGATGCCGACGTCGCCGTTGAACAGCCCCAGGGCGTAGTCGTTCTGCCGCACCATCACCGCCCGCCCCGGATACCAGCGCTCGCGGCTGGCGATGCCCAGGCGGCGCTTGATGCGCGCCTCCAGCGCCTCGTTGATCCCGGCCACGCCCCAGGGCCCCTCGCGCTGGGCGGTGAGGGCGCGGAATTCGGCGAAGGCCGCGAAGGCGGCCGTCGGGTCGCCCCGTCGCGCCGCACTGATGAAGGGGGCATAGCCCGCATCCAGGCGCTCCAGCAGCGCGGCCTGCAACGGCCCGGCGTTCCAGGCCAGGTCGGCGCGGCCCTCGCGCAGCAGCGCCAGGGTGCCGCGGGCGTCGCCGGCGTTGATCCGCCGTGCCAGCTCACCGATGCCGCTGTCCCCGGCGAAGCGGTGGCTGTGGGTCAGCAGCACCACCGAATCCCCCAGGCGCGAGGTGGGCGTCTCCGCCGGCACCGGCTGGCCGGTGATGCGCTCCAGCTCGGCCGCCGCCGTGGCGTCCAGGCCCCGGCCCTCGCAGAGTTCGGCGAACACCGCGCCGGCCTCCACCGCCGCCAGCTGGTCCTTGTCCCCCAGCAGGATCAGCCGCGCCCCCGGGGGCAGCGCGTCCACCAGCTTGGCCATCAGCGCCAGGTCCACCATCGAGGCCTCGTCCACCACCAGCACGTCCAGCGGCAACGGGTTCTCGGCGTGGTGGCGCACCCGGGGGCTGTCGCCGTGGCTGCCGAGCAGGCGGTGCAGGGTGCGCGCCTCCTCCGGCAGCAGAGCCTTCACCGCGTCGCTCACCGGCAGGTCGGCCTTGGCGTTGCGGATCGCCTCGGCCATGCGTGCCGCCGCCTTGCCGGTGGGGGCTGCCAGGCCGATGGCCAGGCGCTCGCCACCGGGCTGCTCCAGCAGGGACGCCAGCAGGCGCACCACGGTGGTGGTCTTGCCGGTGCCGGGGCCGCCGGAGATCACCGCCAGGTTGCGCCGCACTGCCTGGGCAGCGGCCAGCCGCTGCCAGTCCGGCGACTGGGTGTTGCGGGCGAACAACCGCGCCAGGGACTCGCCCAGCTGCGCCTCGTCCACCGGCGGGCGGGCCGTGGCCAGCCCCAGCAGGGCCTCGGCCAGGCGCGCCTCGTAGGCGTGGTAGCGGCTGAGGTAGAGGCGGTCGCCGTCCAGGGTGAGCGGCGCGTAACCGCCGGCCGTGGCCACCAGCGGCGAGGCCGCCAGCTGTGCCCGCCAGGTGTCCAGGGGCGGCAGGTCGAAGCCCTCGATGCCCTCGTCGAACACCCGCTGGCCGGCCAGGCGCGCCAGGGGCAGGCACACGTCCCCCGCCGCCAGGGCCTGGCAGCAGAGCACCCCGGCCACCAGCACCGGCAGCGGCGCATCGGGCTCCAGGTGCAGCAGGCTGTCGGCGAAGAAGCGCTCCAGCGGCCCCAGGGGCAGGTCGGCAGGCATCACGGGTGGCCCTCCTCGAACAGCCGGTCCAGCGCGTCCAGCAGCGCGTCGTCCGGGCGGTGGAAGTACACCCCGGCGTCGGGCATGCCGCGCAGGAACAGGTAGTAGGCGCCGCCCAGCCCGTCCGGGCCGAAGCCGTCCAGGCGCTGGCGCAGGAAGCGCCGCAGCGCCACCAGGTAGATCAGGTACTGCAGGTGGTAGTGCTCGGCGGCGATGGCCTGCTCCAGGCGTTCGCCGCCGTAGTAGCTGGCGTCGGGACCCAGCCAGTTGGACTTGTAGTCGGCGATGTACCAGCGCCCCTGGTGCTCGAAGGTGAGGTCGATGAAGCCCTTCATGAAGCCATTGAGGGTGTCGAACTCCAGGCGCTCGGCCGCCGCACGCATGGGCGCCGGCAGGCCGTGGGCCGGGTCCGCCAGCACCGCGCGCAGGCCGTGCAGGTCGAGCTGGCGCACCGGGAAGGTGAAGCCCAGTTCCGGCAGGCGCCGCGCCGGGTCGAGCCCGGCCAGGGTCAGGCCGGCGCCGTCAAGGTCGGTGTCCAGAACCTGGCGCAGGTGCAGGGTCGCGGTCTCGGCCCATTCCAGCGGCAGGCCGTGGCCCTTGAGGTGGGTGTCCACCAGCGCGGCCAGCTCGCCCTCGCCGCGCACCCAGTCCTCGAGGATGGCGTGCAGGCAGGTGCCCGCCCGGGCGCCGCGCGGGAAGGCGTGGAAGCCGCTGCCCGGGTCGGTGGCCGGCGGCACGAAGAAGGCGTCGCGGTCCGGCGCCTCCATGTGCATGCCGGCCGCCAGGCCGGAGAAGCTGCCGACCCGCCAGGCGCTGTGCAGGGTGCGCTGCAGCTGCGCCAGGGCCGTCGGCGGCGGGGCGCGGTGCTCACCCTGGGCGCTGGCCTCGGCCTCGCGCAGGGGCACCACGGCGATGTCGCCCGCGCTGTCGGCGGCCAGGGCCTCCAACTCCAGGCGCAGGCCGGGGCCTTCCAGGGCCGCCAGGTGGCCGGCCAGTTCGTCCAGGGGCGCGTCGCCGGGCAGGGTGCGCCCGTGCAGCAGCCAGGCCAGGGCGCTGGTGTGCAGCCCGTCATCGGGCAGGCCGCCGTCCTTCTTCGGCTTGGGCACCGCCACCGGGCCCCAGTGCAGCCAGAGGCGGTCGCGGGGGCGGGTGAGGGCCACGTAGGCCAGGCGCAGGCGTTCGGCGAAGCGCTCGCGACGGGCGCGCTCGCGGTGGGCTTCCAGCTCGGGGCCGCCCAGGTCCAGCAGCGGGGTGCCGTCCTCCGCGTGGCAGGTGATGTCTTCGTCGCGGCGCAGCAGTGCGCCGTCCCACAGGTAGGGGCAGAACACCAGCGGGTATTCCAGGCCCTTGGAGGTGTGCACGGTGACGATCTGCACCCGCTCGGCATCGCTTTCCAGGCGCAGCAGGGCGTCGTCGCCGTGGCTCTCGGCCTGGCACTGGGCGATGAACCAGGCCAGCAGCGGCTCCAGGCCGGGACGCAGCAGGCTCTCGGCCTGCAGCAGTTCGGCCAGGTGCAGCAGGTTGGTCAGGCGCCGTTCGCCGTCGGGCAAGGCGATCAGCCGCTCGGCCACCGCCTGCTCGTCGAGCCAGGCGCGGAAGGCGCGCATGAAGCCGTGCTGCTGCCATAGCTGGTGGTAGCGCTCGGCGCGTTCGCGTTCCTCGTCCCAGGCGTGCTCGTCGTCCTGGCAGCGGGCCAGGGCCTGGGCGTCGCGGCCCAGCAGGCGGGTGGAGAGGGCATAGCGCAGCACGCCCTCGCGCCCCGGCTCGGCGTAGGCGGCGAGCACGGCGGCCAGTTCGGCGGCCTCTTCGCTGTGCCAGACGCTGTCGCGGCCACGGCGCACGCTGGGCACGCCACGGGTGGCCAGCTCGGCGGCCACGTCGCCGGCCTGGCGGTGGCTGGCCACCAGCACGGCGAAGTCGCCGCCGCGCAGCGGGGTGCGCACGCCGTCAGCCTCGAAGTAGGCCTGGCCGGCGGCGCTGGCGGCCAGCAGGGCGGCGATGCGGCGGGCGGTGTCGATGGCCACCGCGCGGCCGGCCTCGCCCTTGCCGAGGGGCTCGTCCCCCAGCCATACCAGCTCCAGGGGAGCACCGCCCTCGGGCAGCACCAGCTGCGGGCGCGGCTTGTCGCTGGCGCCCACCGGCGGGTAGTCCAGCCCCGGCTCGGCGAACGGGCGGGGGCGGTCGAAGACCCGGTTCAGCGCGGCGATCAGGCGTGGCACGGAGCGGTGGTTGGTGGCCAGGCTGTACTGCCGGGCGGCCTCGTCGCGGGCCTTGAGGTAGGTGGCCAGGTCCGCGCCACGGAAGGCATAGATGGCCTGCTTGGGGTCACCGACGAAGCACAGGTCGCCCCCGGCTTCGCCGCCCGGGTAGACGCGGCGGAAGATGGCGTACTGCACCGGGTCGGTGTCCTGGAATTCGTCGATCAGCGCCACCGGGTAGCGCTCGCGCAGGGCGGCGGCCAGGGCGTCGCCGGCCTCGCCCTGCAGCGCCTCGTCGAGGCGGTTGAGCAGGTCGTCGAAGGCCAGCAGGCGCTGGGCCGCCTTGCGCTGGGGCAGCTCGCGGTTGAGGGTGTCGAGCAGGCGCACCTGCAGGGCGATCAGCCGTGCCTCGCCGGCCGGTTTGGCCGCCTCCAGCGCGTCCACCAGGCCTTGCAGGGCCGAGCAGAGCGGGTAATCCGGCAGGTCGAAACCCTTCTTGCAGCCCTTGGCCAGCGCCTCGCGGGCGAGCTTCTCCAGCCCCGCCGGCGGGGCGAAGAGCGCCGCCGGGTCGGCGAAGTAGGCATCCAGCTCGCTGTGCCAGAGGGCGAACTTGGCCGCGTCGTAGCTGCGCTTGTTGAGCCCGTCGAAGGCTGCCAGCTCGGCCAGGCAGCTGGCGGCGTCGCGCAGCCACAGGCTGCGGGCGTGTTCCCAGGCGTCGCAGGCCGGGTCCAGGTCGCCCGGGGCGGCGTCGCGGGGTTCGATGCGCAGGTAGGGCTTGCCCAGGTGCCCGCGCAGGCGCTGGCGCAGGCTGGCCGGGGTCAGCCGCTTCTGCGCCAGGAAGCGCGCCCAGGCCGGTTCGGCGGCGGCCAGTTCGGCCCGCCAGAGGTCGGCGAGCAGGGCGTCCAGCACGTCGCGGTCGTCGGCCGCCAGTTCGCTGTCGAAGTCCCCGCCGGCCTCGAAGGCCGCGTCCTGCAGGGCGCGCTGGCAGAAGCCGTGAATGGTGAAGATGGCCGCCTCGTCGAAACCGTGCACCGCCAGCAGCAGGCGGCGGTGGGCGTCCTCGCCCGGGTAGCGGGCATGCAGCCCGGCCAGCACCGGGTCCGGCGCGGGGCCGCCCTCGTACATGGCCAGCAGCGCCGCCAGGCGCGCGCGGATGCGCTCGCGCAGCTCGGCGGTGGCGGCGGTGGTGTAGGTGACCACCAGGATCTGCCCGACGCCGAGCTGGCGCTCCAGCAGCAGGCGGGCGTAGAGCGCGGTCAGGGTCCAGGTCTTGCCGGTGCCGGCGCTGGCCTCGATCAGGCTGCGGCCGTCGAAGGGGGAGTCGAGCAGGTCGAGGCTCATGCGTCCTCCTCGCCGTCATCGGCCAGGGCGTCCAGGGCCGGGCCGAGCAGGGTCTCGGCGAGGGTTTCGAAGCGCGCGTCCAGGGGGTCGCGGTCGCGGAAGGCGAGGGCGTACCAGGGGTCCTGGGATTCGCCACGGGGGCCGAAGTCGAGGCCTTCCCAGGCCAGGCGGGCCTTGCTGCGCGCCGCTTCCAGGGGTTCCTTGCGGCCGGGCTTGCGCAGGCCGTGGGCGAAGCCGTGGCTGGCCTTGGTGATCAGCGGCAGCGGGGTGCAGAGAGCCTCGCGGTAAGCCACCAGCCAGGGCTCCAGCAATTGCCGGGCGTTGGCCAGGGGGCCGGCCTGCCAGTCCCCGGCCGGCGACAGCAGGCGGCTCTCCCGGGCGATGCCGGGGGGCGCGGCAATGTTCAGCAGCAGGTGGCGCAGCCAGAAGGGCGCCAGCTCCCACTCGCCGAGGCGGTTCAGGCGCCAGCCGAACAGGCCGTCTTCGGTCACCCCGTCGAGCCAGCCGTGGATGCGCACACCGGCCAGTTCCAGGTCCACCAGCAGCGGCTGCGGCGCGCTCTCCGGGCGGGCGTCGAACAGCCGGGGGGCGAAGGCGCGCACCGGGCCGCGCAGCTGGCCCCACAGGGCGTGGCCGAGTTCGCCGCTGGGCAGCCAGCCGGCGGCACGGGCGATGCGGCGCTCGTCGGCCTCGGACCAGCCGCGCTCGACGGCGTCCAGGGCGAGCTGGCGCAGGCCGCGCCAGGCGGGGCCTTCGAGGGCGAAGGGCTCGTCGCTGGCGAGGGCTTCCTCAGGCTCGGCCAGGTGCAGGCCGAGGCGCTGCTCCAGCAGGAAGCGCGCCGGGTGGCGGAAGCACTGCACCAGCATCGAGGGTTCCAGGGTCAGCCAGTCGGCGTCGGACGCCGGCAGCGGCTCGGCGAAGGGCGCGGCGGCCGGCTGCGGTTCGCCGGCCAGGCGCTGGGCGGCGCGGAACCAGGGGGCGGCGTAGCCACGGTGGACGCCGCCGGCGAAGTTGCCGGGGGCGAAGGGCTGCAGCGGGTGGTTGACCAGCACCCGCTGGCTGGCGGGGGCGCCGTCGGTGTGGGCGGTGAGGTCGACGGTCTCCAGCAGCTCGCTGACCAGCACCGAGGGCGGCAGCGCGGCGTTGTCCCGGGGGTCGCGGCCGACGTAGCTGATGTACAGGCCGTCGCGGGCCGACTGCAGGGTTTCCAGCAGCAGGTAGCGGTCGTCCAGGCGCCGGGCGCGGTCGCCCCGGCGCGGCCGGCGGGTGATCAGGTCGAAACCGGCGGCGGGAGTGCGCCGGGGGAAGGCGCCGTCGTCCAGGCCGAGCAGGCACACCAGGCGGAACGGCAGGCTGCGCATGGGCACCATGGTGCAGAAGGTCACGGCGCCGGTGAGGAAGCCCGAGGCGCCGCCGCCGGCATCCAGCGCGGCCACCAGTTGCTGGCGCACCAGGGCCAGCTCCACCGGGCGGGTGATCAGCGCGGCCTCGCCCTGCTTGCGCAGTTCGCCGCAGGCCTGGGACAGCAGCAGCAGGGTCTCGCCGGCCTCGCGTTCGTCGAACAGCTGGTCGATCAGCCCCTGCAGGGTCTCGGCCCAGTCCGCCAGCGGGCGCGGCCGGGCCAGGTCGTCGGCGAGCACGCCAAGGCGCTGGATGAAGCCGGCCAGGCGGCCGAGCAGTTGCGCGCGGGCGCCTTCGAGGGCATCCAGCGGCCAGCTGTCCCCCAGCAGCGGCGGGGCCTCGCCGGCCAGCCGGGGCGGCGCAGCGAAGCCCAGCACCAGGCGTTCCAGGCCCTGGCGCCAACTGAAGGCATCGTCCTCGGGCAGGCCCAGGCGCACCCGGTGGCGGGCATCACGGCCCCAGCGCACGCCGGCTTCGCGCAGCCAGTCGCGGATCAGCGGCAGGTCATCGGCGTCGATGCCGGCGCGGGCCGCCAGGGCCGGCAGCTCCAGCCAGGCCAGCAGTTCCTCGGCGGCAAAGCGGCTCTGGGGCAGCTCCAGCAGGGCGAGGAAGGCCTCCACCAGCGGCAGCTCGGCGCGCAGGCTGCGGTCGGCCAGGCTGTAGGGGATGCGCGGCACGCCCTCGCGGGGGGCGAACACCGCTTCGATGTAGGGGGCGTAGCGCTCGATGTCGGGGGTCAGCACCACCACCTGGTCGGGGGTCAGCCCGGGGTCGGCGGCGAAGCGGGCCAGCAGCTGGTCGTGCAGCACCTCCACTTCCCGCAGCGGCGAGTGGCAGACGTGCACCTCCAGCGAGCGGTCGTCCGGGCGCAGCGCCAGGCGCTCGTCGGCGTGGCGGGTGCGCAGCCGCAGGATGTCGTTCTGGATGGCACGCAGCAGGCTGCTGTCGTCCAGGCCATCGTCCTCGGCGTAGATGCCGAAGTCCTGCCCGCCGAGGGTGAACAGGGCGTCGAAGAAGTCGCGCCCCTGCTTGCCGAGGCTGGCCAGCAGCGGGTGGCCGACGTCCAGATACCAGTCGTCGATGCCCGGCTCCGGCAGGGCGGCCAGCTCACGGATGTCGCGGATGTCGCCCCAGGCTTCGCGGCAGGGGTTGAGGGCGAAGAGGATGACCTCGCAGTGCCGCGCCAGCCCTTCCAGCACGCGCATGTGGTGCGGCGGCAGGCTGCTGATGCCGAACACCACCAGGCGCTCGGGCAGCCCGCCCAGGGGCGCCGGGTCGTGCAGCCGCGCCAGCAGGTCGCCCAGCAGGCGCGCGCGGTGGGGGTGGCCGTCGACGGTGAGGGCCTGCCAGAGCAGCGCCTGCCAGGCTTCGTCGGGGCCGAGCCCGAGCAGCTCGCCCCGCTCCCAGGCGGCCAGCCAGTCGTCGCGGTAGAGCAGGTACTGGTCGAAGACGTCGGCGATGCGTGCGGCCAGGGTCAGGCGACGGCGCTCGTCCCCGCCCTCCAGATACTGCGCCAGGCGCGGCGCCTGCTCCAGGTGCGCGGGCTCGCAGAGCCAGTCGTAGAGGCGCCAGGTCAGGGTGGTGGGGTTGAAGGCCGATTGCGGCGGCAGTTCGCCCAGCACCTGGCGGGTGAGGTCCCAGACGAAGCGCGCCGGCAGCTGCACGTCGAGCTGCATGGCGATGCCCTGGGCGCGGGCCAGTTGCAGGGTCAGCCAGCGGCCCATGCCCTGGCTCGGCACCACCACCTTGGCCGGGGCCAGCGGGTCCGCCAGCGGCTGGGCGAGCAGGGCGCAGGCCAGCTCGCCGAGGCTTTCCAGGTCGTTGGCGTGGTAGAGGTTGAGCATGGGCGGGCCGCGTCGATCGGGAGCGCACAGGGTATCAGTTGACCCGATTGGGGGCGACGCCGCGCGCGGACAGGAATTGCCGACTTAACTGGCTTACAGGGAGGTGGATGCGCGCAGCGCGGGGCTGGCCCGATGCGCCTCGGAACATGACAATCGCGTGACAGTCTGATGTCACGGCGCCGCCACGCGGCGCCCTCGTCTGTGGGGGCCTGGTCCTGCCAGGGAATGGCGGCAGCCAGGGCCCCGGGAACGTGTCGCGATCTCCGCCCGGCAATTGGGGCGGCGCGCGACCGGCTTCTTGAAGGAGGGGTCCGATGCTCACCTTGCTCAACCTGCTTTCCGCCGTGGCCCTGCTGGTCTGGGGGACCCACATCGTGCGGACCGGCATCCTCCGGGTCTACGGCAGCGACCTGCGGCGCCTGCTCGGCCACGCCATGCGCCGCACCCCGCTGGCCTTCGCCGCCGGCATCGGCGTCACCGCGCTGGTGCAGAGCAGCAACGCCACGGCGCTGCTGGTCACGTCCTTCGTCGCCCAGGGGCTGATGGGGCTGTCCTCGGGGCTGGCGATCATGCTCGGCGCCGACGTCGGCACGGCGCTGATGGCACGGGTGCTGACCTTCGACCTGTCGTGGCTGTCGCCGCTGCTGATCTTCTTCGGGGTGATCCTGTTCCTCTCGCGCAAGCAGACCCGCCTCGGCCAGATGGGCCGGGTGGCCATCGGCCTGGGGCTGATCATCCTCGCGCTGCAGCTGATCGTCGCCGCTGCCGAGCCCATCACCACCGCCAAGGGGGTGAAGGTGCTGTTCTCCTCGCTGACCGGCGACGTGATGCTCGACGCCCTCACCGGCGCGCTGTTCGCCATGATCACCTACTCCAGCCTGGCGGCGGTGCTGCTCAGCGCCACCCTGGCGGCGGCTAAGGTGATCCCGCTCAAGGTGGCGCTGTGCCTGGTGATCGGCGCCAACGTCGGCAGCGGCATCCTGGCGATGATCAGCGCCACCTCGCAGAACGCCGCCGGCCGCCGGGTGGCCCTGGGCAGCCTGCTGTTCAAGCTCGCCGGCACCCTGCTGGTGCTGCCGCTGGTGGGCCCGCTGGCCAATTGGCTGGACACCTGGCCGTTCTCCACCGCCGAGCTGGTGATCGCCTTCCACGTGCTCTACAACAGCGTGCGCTGCCTGCTGTTCCTGCCGCTGACGCCCTACATGGCGCGCTTCTGCGACTGGCTGCTGCCTGACCGCGAGCAGCCCACCGACGTCGCGAGGCCGCGCCACCTGGACCCCACCGCCCTGGACACGCCGAGCCTGGCCCTGGCCAACGCCGTGCGCGAGACCCTGCGCCTGGGGGACATCGTCGAGCAGATGCTCAACCACCTGCTGGCGCTGATGCGCGGCGCCGACCCCAGCCTGGGCCGCGAGATCCACCGCCTGGACGACGACATCGACGCCCTCTACACCGCCATCAAGCTCTACCTGGCGCGCATGCCCCGCGAAGACCTCAGCGAGCGCGACAGCCGGCGCTGGGCCGAGATCATCGAGCTGACCATCAACCTGGAGCAGGCCGGCGACCTGATCGAGCGCATGCTCGGCGACGTGCAGCACAAGAAGACCGCCCAGCAGCGCTCCTTCTCCGACGCCGGCCTGGCCGACATCGGCGACCTGCACCAGCAACTGGTGGACAACCTGCGCCTGAGCCTCTCGGTGTTCCTCAACGGCGACCAGGAGAACGCCAAGCGCCTGCGCCGCGCCAAGCAGCGCTTCCGCGTGCTGGTGCGGCGGCTGTCCCATGCGCACCTGGAGCGGCTGCACCAGCAGGTGGTGGAAAGCATGGAGACCAGCGCCCTGCACCTGGGCCTGATCAGCGACATGAAGCGCCTCAACTCGCTGTTCTGCGCCATCTCCTACGCCGTGCTGGACAACCCCGAGGCCCCGCTCAGCGCCCGGGACGAAGACGACATCGACCCGCAGCGCGACGTCGAAGTGGCCTACCCGCCGGAGATCACCTCGCACCGCTGACAGCGCTTTCCGACAGACGCGGCCTTGGGCAGAATCCTGCCCATGAGCCCGCCTGCCACCCCCTCCGGACACGCCTCGGTCAGCGCCAGCCTGACCCAGGCCGTGCTGCACGCCGCCGTGGCCCTGGGCCTGCCCAGGGCCACGCTATTGCAGGACAGCGACCTGGCCGACGCCGACCTCAACGACCCCGACGCGCGCATCCCCTTCACCCAGCAGGAAGCCCTCTGGCACAGCATCGCCCGTCACCTCGACGCCCCCGAACCCGGCCTGGCCCTGGGCAGCGCCCTGGCCCCCGGGCAGTTCAGCGTGCTCGGCTACCTGCTGCAGAGCAGCCCGACCCTGGGCGAGGCCCTGGAAGCGGAACTGCGCTACCAGCGCCTGGTGGGCGAGGGCGGCACCCTGGTGGTGGACGCCCGGGGCGACGAGCTCTGGACCCTCTACCGCCCCCTCGACCCCCACGCGCCCGCCACCCGCCCACGGGTGCTGGCGCTGATGGCCTTCTGGGTGGGGCTGATGCGCCCGCTGCTGGACGACCTGCGCCTGCTGCGCGCCACCTTCCAGCACCCGGCCCCGGCCGACCTGGCGCCCTACCAGGCCTGCTTCGGCTGCCCCCTGGTCTTCGACGCCGCCGACTACGCCCTGGTGCTGCCCTTGAGCCTGCGCCAGGCCCCGCTCAAGCAGGCCAACCCGCCCTTGCAGGCGGTGCTGCGCCAGCACGCCGAAGCCCTGCTCGCGCGCCTGCCCAGCGAAGGCCTGCGGGCGCGGGTGGTGGCCCTGCTGGGTGCCCAGCTGGCCCATGGCGAACCCGACCGCGCCGCCCTCGCCAGCGCCCTCGGCCTCAGCGAACGCACCCTGCAGCGTCGTCTCGCTGAAGAAGGCAGCAGCTACCAGCACCTGTTGATCGACACCCGCCGGCAACTGGCCGAGCGGCACCTGCAGGACGCCGACCTGCCCATCGCCGAAATCGCCCTGCTGCTCGGCTACTCCGAACCCAGCGTGTTCTTCCGCGCCTTCCGCCAGTGGACCGGGATGACCCCCGGCGAATACCGCCAAGCCCGGCGCCAGGCAGCGCAGGCGTAGCCGAGGCGGCGCTAACGGCGCCCGCCCCGGGCAGCGAGAAAGGCCAGGAACGCCTCGCGGCTGCTGTACCTCGGCACGTAGCCGAACACCGCCTTCAGCCGCCGGTTGTCCAGCACCGGCCGATAGCGCAGGAAGTCCAGTTGCTCCGGCCCGTAGCGGGTCAGCCGCAGCGGCCGCAGCAGCCCCAGCACCAGGCGGATCAGCCCCGCCGGCAGCGGCCGGTAGGGCTTGCCCAACAGCCCGGCGATCTCCGCCAGGGACAGCGCGCCATCCCCGGCGAGGTTGTAGAGCCCTGTGCTGCCGCGCTCCAGGCCCTGGACGAGGATGTCCACCACGTCCTCGTCCCAGATGAACACGAAGCGGCTGTCGTGCCCGCGCACGCCGAGCACGCTGGGCTTCTCGAACAGCGCGGTGATCTGGTTGTCCACCTGCCGGCCGAGGATGGTGCCGGGGCGCAGCACCAGCTGGCGCAGCTGCGGGTGCGCCCGGCGCGCCTCGGCCAGCAGCCGCTCCACCTCGCGCTTGTGGCGGGCGTAGGCGAAGGCGTCGTGGCCGCGCAGGGGCTGGTCCTCGTCGATCCACTCGGCGTTGTCGGGGTGGTAGCCGTAGGCGGCGCCGGAGCTGGTCACCACCAGTTGCCCGACGCCTGCCGCGATGGCGGCGTCCAGCACCGCGCGGGTGCCGCCCACGTCGATGGCGTGCAGGGTGGCCTCGTCCATGCCCGGCGGCGGCGTCACCACCGAGGCCAGGTGGACGATGGCGTCCGGGCGCCAGGCGCGGATGCAGTCATGCACCGCCCGGGCCTGGCTGACGTCGAGCCAGGCACGGGCCACGCCCTCGGGTGCCGGCCACTCGCGCACGTCGGTGGCCAGCAGCGGCCAGTCCGGGTGGCGCGCGGCCAGGGCCTCCACCAGTTGCCGGCCGATGAAGCCGCCGCCGCCGGTGATCAGGACGCGCATGCCGGCACCTCCTCGGGCAACGGGCGGTTGCGCCAGTACGCCACCAGCAGCAGGCCGCTGACCAGGTGCCAGGTGCCCCAGAAGGCCGCCACCAGGGCCATGTTCGGCTCACCGCCGAACTGGGCGAAGATCAGCCCCAGCGCCAGCCCGGAGTTGTGCATGCTGATCTCGATCACCATGGCCCGGCGGTTGGCGCCGTGCTGGCGGGCCAGCACGGCCATCAGCCAGCCGAGCACGATGGCGCTGGCGTTGTGCAGCACCACGATGAGGAACACCAGCCCGAGGTTGTCGACGAACAGCCGCCAGTTGCCGGCCACCGCGCCGGCCACGAAGACCACGAAGGCCAGCAGCGCGAAGCGCTTGAACCAGGGCATCGCCCGGGTCGCCCAGCGCGGCCACAGGTTGCCCACCAGCATGCCCAGCGCCAGGGGCAGGCCGAGCAGCAGCAACACGCTCACCAGCAGGCCGCCGCGGTCCATCGCCAGGGCATCCAGGCGCCCGGCCAGGTAGGCCGCGCCCTCGGGGTTGAGGCTGCTGGTGAGGGCGAAGTTGAACGGCAGCAGCACCAGCGCCAGCAGGCTGGACAGCGCGGTCATGCTCATCGACAGCGCGGTGTTGCCCCGCGCCAGGTGGGTCATCACGTTGGACAGGTTGCCACCGGGGCAGCAGGCCACCAGCAGCAGGCCCAGCTCCAGGCCCGGGTGCAGGTCCACCAGCAGCGTCACCCCGAGGGTCGCCCAGGGCAGGATCAGGCACTGCCCGAGCATGCCCGCCAGCACCGGCTGCGGTTGCCGGAGCACGGCGAGGAAATGGGCGGTGCGCAGCTCCAGGGACACGCCGAAGATCATCACCGCCAGCACCAGGCCGAGCACCAGTTGCTGGTTCGCGTCGTAGTTCATGCAGGGCGCCTGTCATTGTCGTTGTGCCGGGCACTCTACCTGCCCCCCGTGGCCACCGGCAGTGACCGGTCCGGCCAGCGGTCATGGCGAATCGCGACAGACTGACGCGGGTCAATATTCGACCAGGGGCCGCTGCCTAGAGTGCGTAGCCTTTTGCCATCAGCCTGAAGCTCCTGCCCATGGATCGCTCCGAACCACCGCTCGTCGCCATCAACGACCCCGCGCTGGCCTGCCTGCTGCGCGACATGCTGCCGGCCATGGGCATCGTCTGCGAGGTCGTCGAGGACGCTGCCGACTGCTCCCGCGCACCACTTTGCCGCTGGCTCAATGACGCGTCCTTGAGCGACGCGATCCGTTTGCGCCTGTTGCTGGACGAGGTCATCGCGGTGCTCGAACGCACCCGCCATGCCTTCAAATCCCGTGAACTCGGGCACTTGCGCCGGCGCCTGGAAGAGGCGCGGGAAGAGTTGTCGCACCCCGCCCCGCTGGTGTAAAACCCAGCGCTGCGAAGGCCCCGCAGGCAGCGGGGGCCGGCTTTGCCGGGCAGGACGAAGGGCCTGCAAGACAAGGCGCCACGGGAGGCCGTTCCAATTGGAACGGCCTCCCGTGGCGCCTTTTTTATTGCCCGTGATCCATGGGAGACGCTATGGAGCTGAAAGGACAACTGGAAGGCCTGCGCGCACGCATCGGCCTGAGCAACCGCGAGATCGACCAGCGCTGCCGCTACCTGGACTGGCAGGCCCTGGACGCGGAGCGCCTGAACCGCCATGCCGACGCCATGGAGGCCGTCCACCTGGCCTTCGTCGAGCACCTCTACGCGCACCTGGAGGCGTTCCCGCCGCTGGCCAGCATCCTGCGCAACCCGGCCACCCTGGCCCGGCTCAAGGCCAGCCAGCTGGACTACTACAAGCGCCTGTGGAGCGGCCCCTACGACCCGGACTACGTACTCAACCGGCTGCGCGTGGGGCTGGTGCACCAGCACGTCGGCGTGGACCTGAAGTGGTACCTGGGTGCCTACCGCCTGTACCTGGCGCAGATGGTCGAAAGCCTGCTGGGCGACAGCGACGCCACCCGCACCCTGGGCAGCCTGCTGAAGGTGGTGTTCTTCGACATCTCCCTGGCGGTGGACACCTACAGCGCCGCCCAGCGCCAGGCCCTGGAGGACAGCGAGGCGCGCTTCGCCCGCGCCCTGCGCGGCGCCCACGACGGCATCTGGGACTGGGACCTGGCCCACGACCGGCTCTACGTCTCCGAGCGCTGGGCGAGCATGCTCGGCCTGCCCCGGGACGCCCTCGGCGAGACCAGCGCCGCCTGGTTCGCCCGCGTCCACCCCGACGACCTGCCGGCCCTGCGCCAGGCCATCGACGCCCACCTGCGTGGCGACGCGCCCTGGCTCAGCCACGAGTACCGCATCCGCCAGCAGGCTGGCGGCTACCTCTGGGTGCAGGTGCGCGGCGTCGCCGAAGGGCAGCGCATGGCCGGTTCCCAGAGCGACATCAGCCAGCGCAAGGCCACCGAGCACCAGCTCAGCCATGCCGCCCGCCACGACCCGCTCACCGGCCTGGCCAACCGCCTGCGCCTGGACGAACTGCTGCAACAGGCCCTGCAGCGCCAGCTCAAGCCCGGCGCACGGCAGGCGGCGCTGCTGTTCATCGACCTGGACCGCTTCAAGCTGATCAACGACAGCCTCGGCCACGCCGTGGGCGACCGCGTGCTGGTGGAGGTGGCCCAGCGCCTCAAGCGCTGCCTGCGCCCCGGCGACCACCTGGCGCGCTTCGGCGGCGACGAGTTCGTCGTGCTGCTGGACGACCTGGCCCACCTGGGCGATGCCGAACAGGTGGCCAAGCGCATGCTGGAAAGCCTGCACCAGCCCCTGCACCTGGACGACCGCACCCTGGTGGTCAGCGCCAGCATCGGCTTCACCGCCCTGCAGGCCGAAGGCCAGACCATCGACGCGCTGCAGGCGGCGGACCTGGCGCTGTACCGCGCCAAGGAATCCGGCAAGGCGCAGATCGCCCGCTTCAGCCAGGACCTGCAGACCGCCGCCAAGCAGCGCCTGGAGCTGGAAAGCGCCCTGGCCCAGGCCCTGGCGCGGCAGGAGTTCTTCCTCCACTACCAGCCCATCTGCCAAGTCGACCAGGGCCAGCCGCGCCTGGTGGCGGTGGAGGCCCTGCTGCGCTGGCGCCAGGGCGATGCCCTGGTGTCCCCGGCGCGCTTCATCCCGGCCCTGGAGGAGTCCGGCGAGATCATCGCCGTGGGCGACTGGGTGCTGCGCGAGGCCTGCCGCCAGACCCGCGCCTGGCAACGGGCCGGCCAGGCCGACCTGCGCTGCTCGGTCAACCTCTCCAGCCGCCAGCTGCACCAGCCGGGCTTCGCCCAGCGGCTGCGGGCGATCCTCGCCGAGACCGGGCTGGACCCGGCCAGCCTGGTGCTGGAGATCACCGAGAGCCTGCTGATGCAGGACGGCGCCGACACCCTCGCCTGCCTGCGCGAGCTGGCCTGCCAGGGCGTGCGCCTGGCATTGGACGACTTCGGCACCGGCTACTCGTCCCTCGGCTACCTCAAGCGCTTCCCCCTGCACATCCTCAAGGTGGACCGCAGCTTCATCGCCGGCGTACCCGACGACGCCGAGCTGCGCACCATCTCCCGCGCCATCATCGGCCTGGGCGCCAGCCTCGGCCTGGAGGTGATCGCCGAGGGCGTGGAGAGCCCGGCCCAGCTGGACTTCCTCCTCGACGAGGACTGCCGCTACGCCCAGGGCTTCTGGTTCAGCCAGCCGCGCGACCCGGACCACCTGCAGCGCCTGCTGGACGGCGAGGACAGCCTCGCCTGCCTGCACGGCCAGCCCAGCCGCGCCTTCGAGGGGGCCCAGCGATGAAGCGCAACCTGCCCGTCACCGGACGCGCGGTGGACTTCCCCGCCGACGCCAACATCCTCTCCACCACCGACCTGAAGGGCGTGATCACCCACGTCAACCAGGACTTCATCGACATCAGCGGCTTCACCCGCGAGGAGCTGCTGGGCCACAGCCACAACATGGTGCGCCACCCGGACATGCCGCCGGCGGCCTTCGAGCACCTGTGGCAGACCCTCAAGGCCGGCCGCAACTGGATGGGCCTGGTGAAGAACCGCTGCAAGAACGGCGACCACTACTGGGTCAGCGCCTTCGTCACCCCGGTGGTGCGCGAAGGCCAGGTGGTGGAGTACCAGTCGGTGCGCACCCGCCCCACCCGTGAGCAGGTGGTCCGGGCCGAGCGGCTCTATGCCGAGCTGTCCGGCGGGCGCCCGCTGCGCCCGCCGCCCCTGCCATTGCACCTGCGCCTGCTGGGCGGCCCGTTGCTGGGTGGCGTGCTCGGGTTGCTGACCCACGCCGTGCTGGCCCCCGAGGGCGAGTGGGCCGCGCTGCCCTCGCTGCTGGTGGCGGTGCTCACCGCCGGCGCCTGGCTGCGCTGGCAGCTGCGCCCGCTGGACGCCCTGCTGGCGCGGGCCGGCGCCATCGCCGACAACCCCCTGAGCCAGGCGGTGTACTGCCAGCGCCACGACGAATTCGGCCGCCTGGCGCTGTGCCTGCAGATGCTGGAGACCGAGGCCGGCGCCCTGGTGGGGCGCATCGCCGAATCCTCCCACCTGCTGGCCGAGCACGCCGAGCGCCTGGCCGAGGCGGTCAGCCGGGGCAGCGCCGGCAGCCAGCGCCAGCTGGAGGAGACCGACCAGGTGGCCGGCGCCATGAGCCAGATGGCCAGCAGCGTGCAGGAGGTGGCGCGCAGCGCCCAGCACAGCGCCAGCGCCGCCGACCGCACCGACGACGCCGCCCGCCTGGGCCGCGAGGAAGTGCAGGCCACCTGCGAGCGGATCGCCGAACTGGACCGCGAGGTGCGCGAGGCCAGCTGGGTGGTGGAAACCCTGCAGGCCCGCAGCGGCGAGATCGGCCAGGTGCTCGACGTGATCCGGGGCGTGGCCGAGCAGACCAGCCTGCTGGCGCTCAACGCCGCCATCGAGTCGGCCCGTGCCGGCGAGGCCGGGCGTGGCTTCGCCGTGGTGGCGGACGAAGTGCGGGCCCTGGCCGGGCGCACCCAGCAGTCCACCGCCGAGATCCACCGCATGATCAGCGCCCTGCAGAGCTGCAGCGAACAGGCCATGCAGGCCATGCGCCGCAGCGGTGAACGTGCCGGTGACAGCCTGGAGCAGGCCCGGCGCGCCAGCCAGGCGCTGGAGCAGGTCAACCAGCAGGTGGCGGCGATCACCCACATGAGCCTGCAGATCGCCAGCGCGGTGGAGCAGCAGGGCGCCGCCGGCGACGAGATCCAGCGCAGCCTGGAGGCCATCCGCCTGGCGGCCGACCAGAACGCCGCCAGCGGCCAGTGCAGCCACCACAGCGCCGGCGAGGTGGCGGGGCTGGCGGTCAACCTGCGGCAGCTGGCGCTGCAGTTCTGGAGCGGGCGGCGCAGCCTGTCGTAGACGGGCACGGGGGCGGACGATCCGCTATGCTCGGCGCTTCGTTCCCGCCAGCCGCCGTCCCCGCCCGCCATGCGCTACCTGCTTTGCCTGCTGCTCCTGCTCGGCACCCCGGCCCACGCCTTCGACCGTGACCAGGTCGAGGGCTACCTGCTGGAGAACGGCCTGCAGGTCATCCTCAAGCCCACCCCGAACCGGGGCCACGTCTCCATCCGCCTGGTGGTGGGGGTCGGCTTCGACGACTTCGCCTGCGACGAGAAAGAGCTGCCGCACCTGCTGGAGCACCTGTTCTTCAGTGGCCTGCCCGGCAACGGCGAGGCCGACCTGGAGGCGCGCATGCAGGCCCTGGGCGGCGAATGGAACGCCTTCACCAGCGACAGCGACACCGCCTTCGTGCTGGAAGTGGCCGCGCGCAACCAGCGCCAGGCCCTCGACCTGCTGCTGGCGATCCTCCGCGAAACGCCCCTGGACGAAGGCCGCGTCGCCGCCGCCAAGCGCGTGGTGCAGCGCGAGGGGGGCGGCCACTACTCGCACCTGGAGCGCCTGCTGGACCACCAGTCCCTGGGCCGCGAGGCCCACGAGCAGCTCGCCGTGGAGCTGGGCCTGGCCTGCGCCGAGCGCCCCTCGGTGGAGGGGCTGACCCTGGAACGCCTGCAGGATGTGCGTGACACCTGGTACGGCGCCAACAACATGTCCCTGATCGTGGTCGGCGACCTCGACCCGCGCCTGCCCGCCTACCTCGACCGCCGCTACGGCGAACTGCCGCCGGTGGAGGTGCGCGAGCACCCGGCGCTGCCCACCATCAGCACCGAGGCCGCGCCACGCCTGACCCTGCGCAAGGGCCTGGTGGGCAATGGCGCCACCCTGCACTGGATCTTCCCCGAGCCGCTGGAGGACGGGGCCGACTACGCCACCCTGGAGCTGCTGCAGGACTACCTGGACTGGGAGCTGTACCAGCAGCTGCGCATCCGCAGCGGCCTCTCCTACGGCCCCTGGACCGACCGCCGCGCCTATGGCGGGCAGAGCTTCACCAGCCTCAACGCCGACCTGGAGCGCGAGGACCTCGACGAAGCGGTGCAGGTGCTGCAGGACACCACCCGGCGCCTGCGCGAGCACGGCGTCGACCGGACCAGCTTCGAGCGCCTGCGCCGGCTGGCGGTGGACCGCCAGGCCTGGGCCTCCCAGGGCGACGTGGCCCTGGCGGACTACTACTGGGGCGCCCTCGGGACCTACCAGGACGGGCGCTTCGAGAGCACCGCCAAGGCCTTCGCCGAGGTCACCCCGGAGCAGGTCGACAGCACCGTCCGCGCGCTGTTCGCCGAGCCGGGTTACCTGCGCATCGAGGCACCGCTGCTGACCTACGAGCAACTGGCCTGGCTGCTGGCCGCGCTGCTCGCCCTGCTGGCCCTGGCCGGCTGGTGGCTGCACCGCCGCCTGCGGCGCTGAACAGGCCGTCGACCCGGCTTCTCAGCCTGCAGCCGACGGCAGTATCCTTCCGCCCCCCGCCTGCCACGCCGCCCTGCCATGACGTTCTGGAAAGACCGCCTGTTCGCCCTCATCGCCTTCATCCAGCGCCACCCGCGCCTGGTGGCGCTGTACGGGTTCTGCTCGGGGGTGGGCAGTTTCATCCTGGTGGACCGCGGCGCGCGCCTGGCCAAGGTGGTGGCGGTGCTGGTGCTGGTGAGCTGGGTCTGGCTGCTGGCGGAGAACCTGTTCCGCCGGGCCATCGAGCGCTGGTTGAAGATCGAGCTGCCGCCGGCGCTGACGCGCTTCCTGACCCAGCTGATCCACCAGGAAAGCTTCTTCTTCGTGCTGCCGTTCTTCTTCATCACCACCAGCTGGAACAGCGGCCAGGCCCTGTTCACCGGGGTGCTGGGGCTGGCGGCGCTGTTCTCCATCACCGACCCGGTCTACAACAACGCCCTGGCACCGCGCCGCTGGCTGTACCTGGCCTACCACTCCCTGGCGCTGTTCGCCGTGCTGCTCACGGCGCTGCCGATCATCCTGCACCTGACCACGGCGCAGAGCTTCCAGTGGGCCCTGGGCATCGCCGTGCTGCTGTCGTTCCTCAGCCTGTGCAGCGCCATGCGCGTGCGCAGCCTGCGCCGGGGCCTGGCCCTGGTGGGGCTGACCCTGGCCCTGGGCGCCGCCGGCTGGCTGGGCCGGGTGATGGTGCCGCCGGCCACCCTGTGGCTGACCGAGGTGGCGGTAACGCCGGAGATGAACCAGCGCACCCCGGGACAGGGCGTGGAGCAGATCTCCGCCGCCAAGCTGCGGGCCGACGGCCTCTACGCCTACACCGCGATCAACGCCCCGCGCGGGCTGAACGAGCGCATATACCACGTGTGGCGCTTCGAGGGCCGCGAGGTGGACCGCATCGCCCTCGACATCCACGGCGGCCGCGAGGCCGGCTACCGCGCCTGGACCCACAAGCAGCGCTTCCCCGCCAACCCGGTGGGCAAATGGCAGGTGCGGGTGGTGACCGAGGCCGGCCAGATGATCGGCACCCTGCGTTTCGAGGTCACCGAAGACCCGTTGCCGCCCAAGCCTCGTTGAGCGGATCCACGGCCCAGCGGCGGTGGGATGCCGTGGCGGTGGGCTGAAGCCCACCCTTGTATCTCGACTACAGCCCCACCCCAGGGGCATAGTCCCCGACTGATCATCGGGGGAGGGATAGGAAGCCGTGCCCACCCTTAGGCCGCGAGCCTGCAACGTAGATAGTGCTCCGCCCCTCCACACTCACTCGAACAGCCCGAACGGTATCCAGAGCCTTGAGCTCGCATTCACAAGGTTGGGCCGGGTGCAGTGATGATCGCGTCTGAACGGATCGAGAGGAGAATCCATGCCCAGCGTCATCGGCATCGACATCGCCAAACACACCTTTGACCTCGCCACCCTGCAGCCCAACGGCAAGTACCGCACC
>NZ_FOJP01000011.1:168179-265211 GCF_900111835.1 Metapseudomonas otitidis | reverse complement strand
AGCAAGCAGATGCAGGATGTCCTGGCTTTCCAAACCCGCCATTACGCCGCCACCCAGGGCGTGAAGACGGGCTATTCAGAGCCAACGCCCGTCAGGTAGCAGCAGGGCACGGCAAAATGGACGCGGAATGGCCAATTCAATGAATGACGACCAACGACTCGCTGATCTAACACGCGAGGCATTAGCCGACGTGAGCGAGGGTTTGGTGATCGATCACGCATTGGTCGAGACTTGGGCTCAGAGCCTTGATATCGCCACCCCGGTGCCTTTGCCAACTCCAGATCGGCCTACTTAATTCGCAGCAGGCCGAACTGATCCTCAGCGGTATCTGGCTGAAGCCATTACGCTAAGCGCGCCTTCGCTTGAGCAGGACTTCCATTCTGTTCGTTTAAATACAGCAAGTTACAGAACGAATGCACTATTTTTTCCTCATCTCGGCATACCCCTGATTCCCCCTTACCTCGGCATAACTTCAATCAGGCGTTCAGAGCCGTTTCTATAATTGACTATAAAAGCCTATAAAGCCCACCCTGAGCAGCTCAGCGTTGCTTGAAAAATATTTAAATACAATCAGTTGCAGCGCGTATGTCCTAATTTTCCTTTATCTCGGCATGACCCCCTGAAAACCTTGCAACCGCTGCTGGGCAAGACCAGCGCCGAGGTCTTCCCCGCCCAGCTCGGCCCCGGCTACACCGAGCAGGACCGCCGCGTGCTGGAACAGGGCCAGGTGCTGGAGGACCAGTTGGAGTTGCACCTCTACGGCAGCCGCGAGCCCGGCTGGTGCCTGACCCACAAACGCCCCATGCACGACCGCGCCGGGCAGGTGATCGGCCTGGTGGGCATCTCGGTGGACCTGCAATCGGCCAGCGCCAGCCACCCCGCCTACGAACGCCTGGCCGCCGTGGACGAGCACATCCGCACGCACTTCCATGAGCCCATCACCCTGGAGACCCTCACCCGCATCGCCCGCCTCTCCGTCGCCCAGCTGGAGCGCCACTGCAAGCGGGTGTTCCACCTCACGCCCCGGCAGATGATCAGCAAGGCCCGCCTGGAACACGCCCACCGCCTGCTGCAGACCGACCTGCCCATCACCGACGTCGCCCTGCAGTGCGGCTACACCGACCACAGCGCCTTCAGCCGCCAGTTCAAGCAGCTCACCGGCTTCACGCCACGGCAGTACCGGCAGGCGATGGAGTGAGAGTCATACAGGTACCCCGAGCGACCAACTCGTGCACGCCGGCCCCGTGCAGAGTGCTGTCGCATCCCAGAGCAACAATCCGACACCCCTCACGACTACATAGATGTTCAATGCGACTTGTCAGCGCCCTGCTTGCCTCTGCCTTGCTCCTCGCCCCCGTCGCTTCGGCCTCAGCCGCCATCTTCAAGTGCAAGGTGGCCGATGGCACGACCCAGTTCTCCGACCGGCCCTGCGGCACACCTGAAAATCAGGAAGTGATCGCGCATGAAACCCCATCCCCGACCAAGACAACCGACAGTGCCGAGCAACCCGACAAGAGTGCCCTTCCGAAAGCGGACGCACGGACGAGTTACGAAGCAGCCGAGAAGGCCAGCCCACCACTGCTGACCCTGGCCGATCTGCAAGGCAAATGGTCGGATCTGGATTTCGACTCCCCCCTGCGAGGCTACTGGGTATTCGGCTCAAGCACCCTGCGCATGGACCGCAAGGGCATGGCGATCCGTAACCGCGTCCAGACCACACTGCGCTTCAAGCTCAAGGGCAATCTGTTGACCATCATCCATGAGCCGGATGCCCTCCACGAGAAGCGCTGGGAAGAACGGCTGGTGGTCGAGCGTTACGTACCAGGTCGCCTGATCAACCTCGGAACGCTGGTGCTTTACCGCGTCAGGTAGCGTGTTGGCCACAGGACAGAGACGCACTACCAGCGGCAGCAGGCTTAACGCTCAGCGTCTACCCCACTCCTCGCACCGAAGCCGGTTGGGGGCGCCCATCAACTGAGGGATGTCCGCTCATCTTGCACACCCTCGGCTGCAGCCTCTTGCAACAGTCGTATAGCCTCTTTCCGGTCTGCCCTGATGCCATTCGACCCGTAGAACAGATTCAACCCGTGATAGAGCTTCGCCTGCGGGTGGCCACAGGCAGCAGCCTGCTCGAACAGGATGGCTGCCCGCTTGCAATCCTGCTCAACCCGATCCCCTGTATCGAAGCACTTCGCCAAGGCAGTGATTGCGGGGGCATGGCCCAGCTCAGCGGCCTCACTGAGCATCTCGAAGCTTCTGCGTTCGAACGCCTCGATACCCTCCCTGGGAGCACTGACCGACGAATAGAGAAACAGCGCCGCGGGTACTCGCTGCGCGACGTAGGGAGCGAGGATCGAGCGTGCCACCTGCGGGTTCCCCTCATCCAGCAATCGTTCTGCTTCTTGCATTACGGATTCGTTATCAGTGATGTCATGCATGGACTCAGTTCCTTGATGTCAGGCGAGCAATTTTCACGCTAAAAAACAGCCCGCCATCAGGCGGGCTGTTTCATTCGCTAGGACTCGATCCACTGCCCGTTCACCGGGCCAGGACCACCCCATCAAATCCTGAACGTATCCACCAGCTGCTTCAGCCGGCTGACCTGCTGATCCAGCTCGGTACAGGCCTTCAGGCTGGCCTGCAGGTTGTGCACGCCGTCCTGGTTGAGCACGTTGATCTCGGTGATGTCCATGTTCAGGCTTTCGATCACCGAGGTCTGTTCCTCGGTGGCGGTGGCCACGGACTGGTTCATGCCGTCGATCTCGCCGATGCGGCGGGTGACGCCGCGCAGGTTTTCGCCGGCCTGGCCGCCGATGCGCACGCTGTCGTCGCTGAAGTGGCGGCTTTCGCCCATGGTCGTCACGGCCTCGCGGGCGCCGGTCTGCAGCTGTTCGATCATCTGCTGGATCTCCAGCGCCGAGCTCTGGGTGCGCTGGGCCAGGTTGCGCACTTCGTCGGCCACCACGGCGAAGCCACGTCCTGCCTCGCCGGCGCGGGCGGCTTCGATGGCGGCGTTGAGTGCCAGCAGGTTGGTCTGCTCGGAGATGCCCTTGATGACGTCGAGGATCTGGCCGATGTCATTGCTCTTCTGGCTGAGCACTTCGATGTGGTTGCTGGACGCCTGGATCTTCTCCGACAGCTCGCCCATCGCCACCAGGGTGCGCTCGACCATGCCCTGCCCTTCCTCGGCATCGCGGCGGGCGTCGCTGGCCTGTTCCGAGGCGTCGGCGGCATTGCGGGCGATCTCCTGGGCGGCAGCGCCCAGTTCGTTGATGGCGGCGGCCACGCTGTCGGTGCGGGCGGCCTGCTCGCTGGAGTTGGTCATGGAGGCGTTCGACGCCTGCACCACGGTGCTCACCCGCTCGTGCACCTCGCGCGTGGCGGACGCCACTTCGCGGATGGATTTGTGGATGCGCTCGACGAAGCGGTTGAAGGCATCGGCCAGCTCGCCGAACTCGTCACGGGAGTCGATCGACAGGCGCTGGGTCAGGTCGCCCTCGCCCTCGGCGATGCCGCTCATGGCGTGGCTCATCACGTGCAGCGGGCGCAGCAGGATGCGGATCAGCCCGCCCAGCAGCAGGAGGATGGCGACCACGCCGATGATGGTGGACATCAGCGCGGAAACGCGGAACTCCTGCAGGGCGGCGAAGGCCTTGGACTCGTCGACGGACAGGCCCACGTACCAGCGCACCCCGGTCAGCCCTTCCACCGGCAGGAAGGTCACGATCCGCGCCTCGCCGCTGCGGTCGCTCACACTCTGCAGGGCGGACTCCAGGCGCGGCGCGGTGCCGGCGAACAGGTCCGGCAGCTTCTTCAGGACCAGCTGCTGGTCGGGGTGGACCAGCACCGTGCCCTTGTCGTCCACCAGGAAGGCGTAGCCCATGCCGCCCAGGTCGAAGGAGTTGAGGATCTCGTCGACGGTCTTCAGCTTGAGGTCACCGCCGACGACGCCCTGTAGGGTGCCCGAGGCGTTCACCGGGCGGGTGATGGTGATCAGCAGGCCGTCGCGCGGATCGGCGGCCAGGTAGGGCTCGGTCAGGCCGGGGCCGCTGGTCTGCGCCGCCTGCTTGTACCAGGGCCGCTGGCGCGGGTCGTAGCCGGCGGGCAGTTCGCTGGGCGGGAACTGGGTGTAGGTGCCGCTCGCCTGGCCGTAGTACGCATAAAGGAAGGCGGAGGCGATGCTGCGGTGCTGCAGGCTCTTGGCCAACGCCGCCTCGCTGCTGTCGTCCTCGATGGACTCGGCCAGGTTCTCCAGCAATTGCATGCGGCCCACCAGCCAGTGCTGGATGTTGCCCGTGGAGACCTGGCCCACATCGTTGAGGTAGTTGGCAAGGTTCTGGCGGATGGCGTTCCGCTGCAGGTAGTCGTTGTACAGCGCGAAGGACGCGAAGGCAGCGATCACCACCAGGGAGGCTGCCACCATGATCTTGTGGCTGAATTTCAGGGTTCGCATGGAGGAACTCGCTCAAAAAGGTGCAAAGGCATGAGGTGGCCACAGGCGTTGTCGGCGTCCGGTCGGCAATCGACCGGGCACAGACGCAGGGCCGTCCCTTGCTATCGGCGCTAGCACGTTCTTCTTAAGCGGTTTATCAGCCGTTTATGTGCAGGCGTTCAGGTATTTTCTGAAAACACCGTGCGCCCGTCCGTCCAGCCGGGGCACGCGGAGCCCTCCCCGCTCTGCGTGCCCTGCTGCCGTTACAGCATCTCCAGCCTGGCCATCAGGTCCTCCAGCCGTGCGGCCTTCTCCTCGGTGACGACGCTGCCTTCCAGCGACTCGATGTAGCTCGCCAGCTCCTCCACCGTGCTGCACTCGAACATGGCCCGCAGGGGCACGTTGCGTTGCAGGGTCTTCTGCACGCGGGAGGCGATCTGGGTGGCGAGCAGGGAGTGGCCGCCGAGTTCGAAGAAGTTGTCGCGCACGCCGACCCGTTCGACCTTGAGCACCTCGGCCCAGATGCCGGCCAGGGTGGTTTCCAGTTCGCTGCGTGGGGCCAGGTAGTCCTGGGCCTGCAGCGGGCCGAATTCCAGGGGCGGCAGGGCCTTGCGGTCGAGCTTGCCGTTGGCGTTCAGCGGCAGGCGCTCGAGCACGAGCCAGTGCAGCGGCACCATATAGTCCGGCAGGTCGCCACGCAGCTGCTGCTTGATGGCTTCGAACCAGGCGCCCTCTTCCGCCAGGCGGCTGGCCGGCGAGGCGGCATTGGCGAAACGCTCGGCCTCGCGTGGCACCAGATAGCCCACCAGGTACTTGCCGGTGGGGCCTTCCTGAACGCTGACAGCGGCGTCGCGCACGTCCTGGCGCTCGAACAGGCGGGCTTCGATCTCGCCCAGTTCGATGCGGTAGCCACGGATCTTCACCTGGTGGTCGACACGGCCGACGTACTCCAGCACGCCATCGGCGCGGCGACGAGCGAGGTCACCGGTGCGGTACAGGCGCTCACCCGGCGCGCCGAAGGGGTTGGGCACGAAGGCCTGGGCGGTGCGCAGCGGGTCGCCGACGTAGCCGCGGCCGACGCCGGTGCCGGCGACGCAGAGTTCGCCCACGGCGCCCAGGGGCGCCAGTTCGAAGGTGTCGTCCAGCAGGTACAGGCGGTTGTTGTCGGTGGGGCTGCCGATGGGCAGGTAGGTGCCCTCGGTGGAGGCGGCGTCGACGCGAAAGAACGCCACATCGTCCGAGCATTCCGCCGGGCCGTAGGCGTTGACCAGCCCCACCGCCGGGTAGCGCTGCAGCCATTGGCGCGCCAGCTCCGGCGGCATGGCCTCCCCGGTGGGCAGCATCCAGCGCAGGGCGCCGAGTACGGCGCGGTCTTCGGCGAGCATGCCCTGGATCAGCGAGGGCACGCTTTCCAGCACCGTGATGCCGCGCTCGCGCACATGGGCCAGCAACGCCTGCGGGTCGTGGGCGATGGCGTTGGGGACGATCTCGGTGCAGCCACCGAACAGCGGCGCGGCGAGGAACTGCCAGACCGAGATGTCGAAGCTCTGCGAGGCGGTCTGGGCGATCACGTCCGCCTCGGTCAGCGCCAGGTACGGCACCTTGCTCAGCTGGTTGTTGAGCATGCCGGCCTGCTCGACCATCACGCCCTTGGGCAGGCCGGTGGAGCCGGAGGTATAGATCACGTAGGCGAGGTTCGCCGGGCCGCTGTGGATACCCGGGTCCTGCTCCGGCCAGGCGCCTTGCAGCACGTCCTCCCACACCAGCAGGCGCGGACGCTGGCCGCAGCCGAGCTCCTCCAGCAGCAGCATGGCCTGGTCGCGGCAGGCGCGGGTGGCCACCAGCGCCGGGGCGCGGCTGAGTTCGAGGATGCGCGTCAGGCGCGGGGTGGGCAGCGCCGGGTCCAGCGGCAGGTAGCCGGCGCCGGCCTTGAAGGTGCCGACCATCATGCCCAGCAGGTCGAGCCCGCGCTCGCCGAGCAGCGCCACCGGCTGGTCGAGGCCGACGCCGGCGGTGCCCAGGGCGTGGCCCAGGCGGTTGGCGTGGCGGTTCAGCTCGGCGTAGCTCCACTGGCGGTCGAGGCAGCGGGCGGCGATGCGCTGCGGGTGCGCGGCGACGCGGGCCTCGAACAGGCGCACGTAGCCCTGCTCCAGCGGGTAGTCGCGGGCACTGTCGTTGACGCCGTTGAGCAGCAGCTCGCGCTCGGCATCCCCCAGCAGCGGCAGCGCACTCATGTCGGCCTCGATGTGCTCGCCGAGGGCCAGCAGCAGGCGCTTGAACTCGCCCAGCAGGCGGTCGATGGTCGCCTCCTCGAAGTAGCGCCGGTCGTAGGACAGGTGCAGGCCTAGGTCATCGCCCGGGTAGCAGACCACGGTGAGCGGGAAGTTGGTGTGGGTGCGACCGGAATCCGAGCTGGCGGAAAGGCTCTGCGCCCGGTCCAGCACCGCGACTTCCACCGGCGCGTTCTCGAACACGAAGAGGCTGTCGAACAGCGGCTGGCCCTTGGGCAGTTCGCTGCAATCCTGGATGGCCACCAGGGGCAGGTACTCGTGCTCGCGCAGTTCCAGGTTGCTGGCCAGCAGCCCCTGCAACCAGTCACGCACGCCCACGCGCTGGCCCGGTGCGGGCAACTTCACCCGCAGGGCGATGCTGTTGATGAACAGGCCGACGGTGCGCTGCATCTCCGGCAGGCCCACCGGGCGCCCGGCCACGGTGACGCCGAAGACCAGGTCGCGCTCGCCGCTGTAGCGCGCCAGCACCAGGGCCCAGGCCGCCTGGGCCAGGGTGTTGACGGTGAGCTGGTGACGCTGCGCCAGTTCCCGCAGGCGGGCGCCATCGGCGGCTTCCAGGCGGGTGATGCGGTCGCCCACCTGCATGCCGCCGCTGTCGTTGGCGTGCTCGCGGAGGATCGGCCGGTCGCTGGGCAGGTGGGTGGTGCGCTCGAAGCCCGCCAGGTTGCCCTGCCACCAGGCACGGGCCTGGCCCAGGTCCTGGCGTTGCAGCCAGCCAATGTAGTCGCGGTAGCGCGGCGCCAGGGGCAGCTGCGGCTCGCGGCCCTCGCCCAGGGCGGCGTAGACCTCGAAGAAGTCGCTCATCAGCAGGCCACGGCACCAGGCGTCGATGAGGATGTGGTGGTTGCTCATCATGAACCAGTAGCGCGCCTCGCCCAGGCGGATCAGGCGCAGGTGGAAGGGCGGCTGGTGCAGCAGGTCGAAGCCGGCCTCGCGCTCGGTGCGGTGCAGCGCCTGCAGGCGTTCCTCGTGGCCCTCCTCGGGCAGGTCGCTCCAGTCCAGCACGTCCACCTCCGTGGCGCCGGGCTTGTGGATCACCTGCAGCATGGTTTCGCCGGCGTTCCACACGAAGGAGGCGCGCAGCGCCTCGTGCCGCGCCACCACCGCGCGCCAGGCGCGGGTGAAGCGCTCCACGTCCAGCGCGCTGTCGATGCGGTAGCGGTCCTGCATGTAGTAGATGCCGGTGCCCGGCTCCAGCAGGGTGTGCAGCAGCAGGCCTTCCTGCATGGGCGTGAGCGGGTAGATGTCGTCGATGGCGGCAGCCGGCACCGGCAGCTGGTCGATCTGCTCCTGGCTCAGGTGCGCCAGGGGGAAGTCCGACGGCGTCGGGCCACCGGCGCCCTCCTCCAGGCAATGGGCGATGAGCGCCTGCAGCTCGGCGATGAAGGCCTCGCCCAGGCCCTGCACCGTGGCGCGGTCGTAGCGCGCCTGGCTGTAGGTCCAGTTGAGCAGCAGTTCGCCGCCGAACACCTGGCCGTCCACGCTCAGCCAGTTGGGCAGCGTGGCGTCGGCGTCGTGGGCCGGGCCGGCGCTCTCTTCCAGCGGGCGCAGCAGCACGCCCTCGGCGAAGCTGCCGTCGAACTGGCCCAGGTAGTTGAAGGTGATGCGCGCCGGCGGCAGCGCGGCCATGGCGGCGCGGGTGGCCGGGTCGGCCAGGTAACGCAGCACGCCGAAACCGAGGCCCTTGTGGGGTACCTGGCGCAGCTGTTCCTTGATCGCCTTGATGGCCGCGCCGAGCCTGTCGGCCGGGGTCAGGCGCAGCACGTAGGCGCTGGTGAACCAGCCGACGGTGCGGCTGAGGTCGATGTCGTCGAACAGCGGCTCGCGGCCGTGGCCTTCCAGTTGCACGAGCACCGAGTCACGCGCGGCCCAGCGGCACAGCACGCGGGCCAGGGCGGTGAGCAGCAGGTCGTCGACACGGGTGCGGTAGGCGGCCGGCGCCTGCTGCAACAGCTGGCGGGTGCGCTCGGCATCCAGGCGCAGGGTGAGGCGCTGGGCGTCGCGCTCCAGGTCCTGCTCGGCCTCGCGGTCGCAGGGCAGCGGCGCGTCGTCGCCGCCGAGCTGCGCCTGCCACCAGGGCAGCTCTTCGCGCAGCGGCTCGCTGCCGGCATAGGCCGCCAGGCGTTCGCCCCAGTGCTTGAAGGCGCTGGTGCGCGCCGGCAGCGCCAGGGGTTGCCCGGCCTGCAACTGGCGATAGGCGGTTTGCAGGTCGTCCAGCAGCACGCGCCAGGAGACGCCGTCCACCACCAGGTGGTGGATGGCCAGCAGCAGTTTCTGGCGGCCGTCGGGGCCTTCCAGCAGCAAGGCGCGCAGCAGCGGGCCGTTGGCCAGGTCGAGGCTGCGCTGGGCGTCGGCCAGCAGGGTTTCCGCCTCGGCGAAATCGCCCACCTGCGCCTGCCACAGCAGGCCGTCGGCCTTGCTGGCGGGTGCGCGGTGCTCGGCGTGCCAGGTGTCGCCTTCACGGGTGAAGGACAGGCGCAGGGCGCCGTGGTGCTCAACCAGGCTCTGCAAGGCCTGCTCCAGGTAGGCGGCGTCCAGGCGTTCGCCGGCTTCCAGCAGCAGCGACTGGTTCCAGTGGGCGGCGTTTTCCGGCGCCTGCTGGAAGAACCAGTGCTGGATCGGCGTCAGCGGCATGTCGCCGGTCACCGGGCCCTGGTCCACCTGGGTCAGCGCCTCGCGGCGGGCGACGGCGGCCAGGGTTTGCACCGTCTGGTGCTGGAACAGGTCGCGCGGGCTGAAGTGGATGCCCTGCTGGCGGGCACGGCTGACCACCTGGATCGACAGGATGGAATCGCCACCCAGCTCGAAGAAGTTGTCGGCGAGCCCGACCTGCTCGACGTTGAGCACCTCGCGCCAGATGGCCGCCAGGCTCTGCTCCAGCTCGCTGGTCGGTGCCAGGTACTGCTGGCGGTTGTGCTCTGGGTCCGGCGCGGGCAAGGCGCGGCGGTCGAGCTTGCCGTTGGGGGTCAGCGGCAGGCTGGCGAGCAGCACCAGGTGCGCCGGCACCATGTGTTCCGGCAGCTGGGCACGCAGGTGCGCCTTGAGGGTTTCGCGCAGCGCCTGTTGCGCATCGCTGCCCTCTTCTGCTGCCGCGCAGGCGACATAGCCGGCCAGTTGCTTGCCGCTGGGGCTGTCCAGGGCCAGCACCACGGTCTCGCGCACGGCCGGGTGTTCCAGCAGGCGCGCTTCGATCTCGCCCAGTTCGATGCGGAAGCCGCGCACCTTCACCTGCTGGTCGATGCGGCCGAGGTATTCCAGCTGGCCGTCGTCGCGCTGGCGCACGAGATCGCCGGTGCGGTACAGGCGCCCGCCGTCGGTGACGAAGGGGTTGGGCACGAAGCGTTCGGCGGTGAGGCCCGGGCGCTGGTGGTAGCCACGGGCAAGGCCGGCGCCGCCGACATAGAGTTCGCCGATGGCGCCGGGCGGAACCAGGGCCAAGTCAGCGTCGAGGATGCAGGCCACCCGCGCGCCGACCATGCGGCCGATGGGCACGCTGGCGGCGCCCTCCTCCAGCTGCGCCGGGGCCAGGGCGGCCAGGGGCATCACCACCGTCTCGGTGGGGCCGTAGGCGTTGAAGAAGGCCTGGGGCGCGAAGCCTGCGCGGATGCGTTGCAGGTGCTCGGCGGTCAGCGCCTCGCCCCCGGTGATCACCAGGCGCACCGGCAGGGTTTCACCCCGCGCGCCGAGCCACTGGGCCAGTTGGCTGCCATAGCTGGGGGTGAAGCCGAGGATGGTGACGCCCTGCTCACGGATGAGCTGGCAGATGTCCTCAGCGCCCCACTGGCCCTGGGCCCGCAGCACCAGGCGCGCGCCGCACAGCAGCGGCGTCAGCAGGCGCTCGCTGGCGGCGTCGAAGTTGATGGAATAGAAGTGCAGCTCGCAGTCGTCGGCGCGCATGCCGAAGCGACGGATCACCGCCTGGCAGTGCATGGCGATCTCGCCGTGGCTGACCGCCACGCCCTTGGGCTTGCCGGTGGAGCCGGAGGTGTAGATGAGGTACGCCTGGTGCTGCGGCCGCGCAAGGTCCACCGGCGCGCTGGCGGGGTAAGCGGCCAGCGCGGCCTCGTCCTCGTCCAGGCACCAGCGGCCGACGCCGGCCGGCAGCTCGCCCAGGGTGTCGAACAGCGCGGCCTGGCCCAGCAGCAGGACGATGCCGCTGTCCTCGATCATGTAGTGCAGGCGCTCGGTGGGGTATTCCGGGTCCAGCGGCACGTAGGCGCCGCCGGCCTTGAGGATGGCCAGCAGGCCGACCACCATGGCCGCCGAACGCTCCAGGGCCAGGCCGACGCGCACCTCGGGGCCGACGCCGCGCTCGCGCAGCAGGTGGGCCAGGCGGTTGGCGCGGGCATCCAGGGTGGCGTAGTCGAGGGTCTCGCCGGCGAAGGTCAGGGCTGGTGCCGTGGGCGTGCGCGCGGCCTGCTCGGCGAACAGCCGATGGATGCAGCCGTCGAGGCGGTGCTCGCCGGGCTCCTCGCCCAGGCTTTCGAGCTGCGCCAGGCGCTCGCTTTCACCCAGCAGCGGCAGCTCGGCCAGGCGCCGCGCGGGGTCGCCCAGCAGCGCCTCCAGCAGGTTGCACAGGTGGGTGGCCATGCGCGCGATGCGCGGTTCGTCGAACAGGTCGGAGCTGTAGGTGAAGCAGCAGCCGAGGCGATGGTCGAGGTCGGTGACTTCCAGGTTGAGGTCGAACTTGGTGGCGCGGGCGTCGTTGGCGATGTACTCGACCTTCATGCCCGCCAGCTCGCGGGTCTGCTGGAACTCCCAGCGCTGCACGTTGCACATCACCTGGAACAGCGGGTTGTAGGCGCTGCTGCGCGGCGGCTGCAGGGCCTCGACGAGCTGGTCGAAGGGCAGGTCCTGGTGCGACTGGCCCTCGATCACGGTGTGGCGCACCTGCTCCAGCAGCGCGGCGACGCTCATCTGCCCGTCGAGCTGGCAACGCAGCACCTGGGTGTTGAGGAAGGCGCCGATCAGCCCCTCGCTTTCCGGGCGGATGCGGTTGGCCACCGGCGCGCCGATGCGCAGGTCCTGCTGGCCGCTGTAGCGGTGCAGCAGGACGGCCAGGGTGGCGGTCATGGTCATGAACAGGGTCAGGCCGTTGGCCGCGTTGAAGGCGCGCACGCGCTCGGCCAGTGCGGCCGGTAGGTCGAAGCGGTACAGCTCGCCCCGGTGGCTCTGGGCCGGCGGGCGTGGGCGGTCCGTCGGCAGCTCCAGCAGCGGGTGCTCGTGGCCCAGCTGGGCCGTCCAGTAGTCCAGCTGGCGCTGGCGCTCGCCGCCTTCCAGCCACTGGCGCTGCCAGGCGCTGTAGTCGAGGTACTGCACCGGCAAGGGCGCCAGGGGCGATTCGCGGTCGTCGAGGAAGGCCTCGTAGAGCGCGCCCAGCTCGCGGGCGAAAATATCCATCGCCCAGCCTTCGGTGACGATGTGGTGCAGGGTCACCACCAGGTGGTGCTCGCGCTCGCCGCCCTTGACCATCACCACCCGCAGCAGCGGGCCGGTCTCCAGGTCGAAGGGCCGGTGGGCCTCGTCATCGGCCAGCGCCTGCAGGCGGGCTTCGCGCGTTGCGGCATCCAGGGCGGAGAAATCCTCCCAGCCCATCACCAGGGAAGATTGCTCAGCCACCTGCTGGCGCGGCACGCCGTTTTCGCTGGGGAAGGTGGTGCGCAGGGTCTCGTGGCGCTGCACCAGGGCCTGCAAGGCGGCCTCGAAGCGGGCCACGTCCAGCGGGCCGCTGAGGCGTGCCAGGCCGCCGACGTTGTAGGCGGGGCTGTCCGGCTCCAGCTGCCAGAGGAACCACATGCGCTGCTGGGAGTAGGACAGCGGCACCGGGCGGCGGCGGTCGACGCGGGCGATCACGCCCTGGCTGTCCACCTGGCCGCTGGCCTGGATGCGCGCCACCTCGGCGCAGAAACCGGCCAGGGTGCTGGCCTCGAACAGCGCGCGCAGCGGCAGCTCGACGTCGCAGGCCTGGCGGGTGCGGGAGACGATCTGGGTAGCCAGCAGCGAGTGGCCGCCCAGGGCGAAGAAGTCGTCGTCCAGGCCGATGCGCTGGATGCCCAGCACCTCGCGCCAGATGGCGGCGACCCGTTGCTCCAGCTCAGTGGCCGGCTCGCGGTGCTCGGCCTGCTGCCAGGCCGGCTCGGGCAGTGCGCGGCGGTCCAGCTTGCCGCTGGGGCCGACGGGCAGTGCCTCCAGGCGCATCAATTGCGCCGGCACCATGTAGTCCGGCAGCTCGTCACGCAGGGCCTGCAGCAGGCGCTCGGTCTGCCGGGCTTCCTCTTCGGCAGCGCCGTTGGCGCAGTAGTAGCCCACCAGGCGCGGGCCGCCGGGGCCGTCGCGCAGCACCACCACGGCCTGGCCGACACCGGGCAGGGCCAGCAGGCGCGCGCGGATCTCCTCGGGCTCGACGCGGAAGCCACGCAGCTTGACCTGGCTGTCGAGGCGGCCGAGGTAGTCCAGCGCGCCGTCGGTGCCCCAGCGCGCGCGGTCACCGGTGCGGTAAAGACGCGCCCCCGGCTCGCCGAAGGGGTCGGGCACGAAGCGTTCGGCGGTCAGCGCCGCGCGGCCCAGGTAACCACGAGCGAGGCCCGCGCCGCCGATGCACAGCTCGCCCGGCACGCCGACCGGCAGCGCCGAGAGTTCGGCATCCAGCACATGGCAGAGCACGTTGCCCAGGGGCTGGCCGATGGGCGAGCGCTCACCGTCCTCGGTGCGGCATTGCCAGTGGGTGACGTTGATGGCGGTTTCGGTGGGGCCGTAGCGGTTGTCCAGGCGCACCGCCGGCAGGCGCTCCAGCACCCGGTCGCGCAGGGCGGCGGGCAGCGCCTCGCCACCGGAGAACAGGCGGCGCAGGGAGGTGCATTCGCTGACGCCCGCTTCCTCGATGAACAGCTGCAGCAGCGGCGGCACGAAGTGCAGCGTGGTCACGCCGTGTTCGCGCACCAACTGCACCAGGCGGCGCGGGTCGCGGTGCTCGCCGGGTGCGGCCAATACCAGGCGCGCCTCGGTGACCAGCGGCCAGAAGCATTCCCAGACGGAGACGTCGAAGCTCACCGGCGCCTTTTGCAGCAGCACGTCGCTGGCGTCCAGGCGGTACTGCGCCTGCATCCAGGCCAGGCGCTCGGCCAGGGCGGCGTGGGTGTTGCCGACGCCCTTGGGCTGGCCGGTGGAGCCGGAGGTGTAGATGACGTAGGCGAGGTTGTCGCCGTGCACGGCGGCAGTCGGCGGGCTGTCGGGCCAGTCGCCCTCCTCCCGGTCCAGCTCGATGACGCGGACGCCCTCATGAATCGGCAGGCGTTCCACCTGGTGCGACTGGGTCAGCAGCAGGCGCGCGCCGCAGTCCTGCAGCATGTAGGCGAGGCGTTCGCGGGGGTAGTCGACGTCCAGCGGCACATAGGCACCGCCGGCCTTGATGATGGCCAGCAGGCCCACCAGCAGCTCCGGCGAGCGCTCGGCGGCGATGGCCACCGGCACGTCCGGGCCGACGCCCAGGGCTTGCAGGCGATGGGCCAGGCGGTTGGCGCGGCGGTGCAGCGTGGCGCTGTCCAGCTGCCCCTCGGCCCACCTGAGGACGATGCGCTGCGGGTCGGCGGCAGCCTGCCGTTCCAGCAGCTCGGGCAGCCAGAGGCTGGCGACGGGCTGCGGCGCACGCGCCCAGCCGGCCAGTTGGCTGCGCTCGGCCTCGTCCAGCAACTGGATATCGCCCAGGGCCCGCTCAGGCTGCTCGGCTACCTGGCGCAGCAGGCTGACGAAGCGCTCGGCCAGGCGGCGCACGCTGCCAGAGTCGAACAGTTCGGTGGCGTAGTCGAAGGCCAGGGTCAGGCGGCCACGGGCGTCTTCCTCGCTGTGCAGTTGCAGGTCGAACTTGGCCTCGCGGCTGTGCCAGGGCAGCTCGTCGGCGAGCAGGCCCGGCAGGCGGCGCAGCGCGGAGAGGTCGCGCTGCTGGTGGTTGAACATGACCTGGAACGGCTCGCCGCCGAGGGCGTCCACCAGTCGGTCGAAGGGCAGGTCCTGGTGCGCCTGGGCACCAAGGGTGGCCTCGCGGGCCTGGGCCAGCAGTGCGCTGAAGGTGCGGCGGCCGTCGAGCTGGCCACGCAGCACCAGGGTGTTGATGAAGAAGCCGACCAGGCCCTGGGTTTCCAGGCGCTGGCGGTTGGCGCCGGGCACGCCGACGCGGATGTCCGCCTGCCCGCTGAGGCGGAACAGCAGGCCCTGGAAGGCCGCCAGCAGCACCATGAACAGGGTCGAATGCTCGGCCTGGGCCAGCGCGCGCAGGGCCTTGGCCAGGTCGTCATCCAGGCGCAGGCTGTGGCGCGCGGCGGCGTGGCTGCGCTGGGCGGTGCGCGGGCGGTCGGTGGGCAGTTGCAGGGCCGGGGCCTCGTCGCCCAGTTGCTCGCGCCACCAGGCCAGCTGGCGCTCGGCCTCGCCGTCGGCCAGCCACTGGCGCTGCCAGGCGGCGAAGTCGGCGTAGCCCAGGGGCAAGGGCGCCAGGTCCGCCGCCGGGCCACCGCAGGCGGCGCCATAGAGGCGGGAGAATTCGTCCAGCAGCAGGTTCAGCGACCAGCCGTCAGCGACGATGTGGTGCAGGGTCAGCCACAGCTGGTGCTGTTCGTCGTCCAGGCGCACCAGGGTCAGGCGCAGCAGCGGGCCCTGCTCCAGGTCGAAGGGCACCTGGGCTTCCTCTTCGCGCAGCTGGGCGGCGCGGGCCTCGCGCTCGGCACCGTCGAGGTGGCCGAGGTCGAGGCGCGAGAGGCTCAGCTCCTGAGACGGCAGGATGCGTTGCAGGGCGACGCCGTCGCGTTCGAGGAAGCGCGTGCGCAGCGCTTCATGGCGCTGCACCAGTTGCTGGAAGCTGCGCAGCACGGCGCCTTCATCCAGCTCGCCCCGCAGGCGCAGGCCACCGGGGATGTTGTAGGCGGCGCTCTGCGGGTCCAACTGCCAGAGGAACCAGAGGCGGTTCTGCGCCGGGGATTGCGGCAGGTCCTGGTTGCGCGGCAGGCGCGGGATGGCGCCCTGGCGCGGCGCACCGCTGGCCTGCTGGGCCTGTACGGCGGCGGTGAATTCGGCCAGGGAGCGGGCCTCGAAGAGTTGGCGCAGTTCCAGTTCCAGGCCCAGTTCGTCGCGCAGGCGCGCCATCACCTGGGCGGCGCCGATGGAGTTGCCGCCGAGCAGGAAGAAGCTGTCGTCGGCGTTCACCACCGGCACCTGCAACTGCTCGGCCCAGAGGGCGGCGATGCGCTGTTGCAGGTCACCGGCCGCCTCACTGCTGGCAACCGGCGTGGCGCTGGCGGCGGCATCGGGGAAGCAGGCGTAGGCGTCGAGGCTGCCGTCTTCCAGGCCGCTGCGGCAGGCGGAGCGTTGCAGCTTGCCGCTGGAGGTCTTGGGCAGCGCGCCGGGGTTGAGCAGCACCACCACGCGCGGCGCCTCCTGGCAGGCGTCGGCCACGGCCTGGCGGATCATGCGGATCATGCGGATCAGGGTTTCCGGCGCATGGGCCTTCTGCACGCTGCGGCCGATCTCCACGGCGATGCCGATGCCCTCCTCGCCGTCCTGTTCGACGGCGAAGGCGGCGACGCGGCCCTTGCGCACCAGCTCGACCTCGGTCTCGACGGTGCGCTCGATGTCCTGCGGGTAGAGGTTGTGGCCACGGACGATGAGCATGTCCTTGAGGCGGCCGCTGACGAACAGTTCGCCATCACGCTTGAAACCCAGGTCGCCGGTGCGCAGCCAGCTCACGCCGTCACGGTCGACGAAGGCCTTGGCGGTGGCTTCCGGGTTGCGCCAGTAGCCGTGGGCGATGCTCGGGCCGCTGGCCCAGATCTCGCCCACCTGGTTCTCGCCGAGCGCGGCGCCGGTGGCCGGCTCGACGATCATCACCGCGTGCCCGGGCTGGCCGAAGCCGCAGCTCAGCAGCAGGCTGTCGGCGCCCGGCTCGATGCGGTTCCGAGCCAGTGCGGCGCCGTCCACGCCGAGGGCGGGAATGCCCTGGCCGCGCACGCCGCCGGTGACGAACAGGGTCGCCTCGGCCAGGCCGTAGCAGGCGAGGAAGCTGGCGGCGGAGAAGCCGCAGGCGGCGAACTGGCCGGCGAAGCGTTCGAGGCTGTCCTGGCGGATCGGCTCGGAGCCGGAGAAGGCCACGCGCCAGCCGCTGAGGTCCAGCCGCGCCAGGGCCGCGGCGCTGACCCGCTCGCAACACAGGCGGTAGGCGAAGTCGGGGCCGCCGCTGACGGTGCCGCCGTACTGGGCGATGGCCTCCAGCCAGCGCACCGGGCGTTCGAGGAAGTAGCGCGGCGACATGAGTACGCAGGGCACGCCGCTGAAGATGGGTTGCAGCAGGCCGCCGATCAGGCCCATGTCGTGGTAGAGCGGCAGCCAGCTGACGATCACGTCGTCCGCGCCGATGCCGAAGCCACGGCGGATCAGCAGCTCATTGGCCACCAGGTTGCCGTGGCTCACCTGCACGCCCTTGGGCAGCGAGGTGGAGCCGGAGGTGTATTGCAGGAAGGCGATGTCGTCGGCGGCCAGCACCGGCTCGCACCAGGCGTCGGCCAGTTCGTCCTGCAGGTCCTCGACGCAGAGCAGCGCCGGGCCGGCAGCGCCCAGGTCGGTGCTCAGCTGCTGCAGGGGTTCGCGCAGGGCGGCGCTGGTCAGCACCAGGGCCGGCTCGGCGTCATCGATGATCGACAGCAGGCGCAGCTGGTGATGGCGGCGTGCGGACTCCGGCGGGTAGGCCGGCACGGCGATGACGCCGGCGTAGAGGCAGCCGAAGAACGCCGCGACGTAATCGGGGCCGCTGTCGAACAGCAGCACCGCGCGGTCGCCGAACTCCGCTTCCGCCTGCAGGGCAGCGGCGATCACCCGGGCGCGCCGGTCCAGCTCCCGGTAGCTGATGACCACGCCGTCGCCCTCGCCTTCGAGAAAGCGCAGGGCGAGGCGCTCCGGCTGTTCGGCAGCGCGGCGCTGCAGGGCCTGGACCAGGGTGCTGGGGAGTTCGAAGGCGTCCATCATGTTGTCGTCCTGCCTGATGCGGCTTGAATTCGGGGTTCGTTGAAACGAAGGGGCGCGCCCGGCACGACGGCCGCGCCGGGCGGCTCAGCCGGCCGCTAGCGGAACCTGGCGCGACGTGCGGGCGCGCAGGCGCAGCAGGTGCTGCTCGGCGTAGCGCTTGAGGGTGCGCAGCACGGCGGCCTCCTGTTGCTGGAGGAAGAAGTGGTGCCCCTCGAACAGGTCGAGGGAGAAGCCGGTGGCGGTCTCGTCCTGCCAGTCCAGCAGCTCATCCACACGCAACTCGTCGGCCTTGCCGCCGAGCACGTGGATGGGCGCCTGCAACGGCTCGCGCCGGCGGTAGGCGTAGCTGCCGGCGACGAGGAAGTCGGCGCGCAGGATGGGCAGCGTCAGGCGCAGCAGCTCCTCGTTGGCCAGCGCCTCCTCGGGGGTGCCCTGGAGGCTGCGCAGCCTGGCGATCAGCTCGGCGTCGCTCTTGGCTTCGCGGTAGTCATCGACGTTGCGCCGGGCCGGGCCGGCGGTGGCCGAGGGGAACAGCGCCAGGGGCTCGGGCAGCCCCTTCTCGCGCAGGGCGTGGGCCAGCTCGAAGGCGAGCAGCCCGCCCAGGCTGTGGCCGAACAGCGCGTAGGGCTGCTGCACCTGGGGCGCGACCTCGCGGGCGAGCTGCGCCACCAGCGTGTCGAGGCGGGTGTGCAGCGACTCGTCCATGCGCATGCCGCGCCCCGGCAGTTCCAGCGGCTGCACCACCAGCCAGGCGGGCAGGATGCGCCGCCAGCGGTTGTAGGCCATGGCGCTGGCGCCGGAGTACGGCAGGCAGAACAGGCGCAGGCTGATCGGCGCGCTCACCTCAGGCCACCCCTTTGGCCTGTTCCATCTGCTTGCGCAGGCTCAGCGGGCGCATGTCGGTCCAGTGCTCCTCGATGTACGCCAGGCACTCCTGCTTCAGCCCGCTCTTGCCGGCAGCGCGCCAGCCGGCGGGGATGGCCTTGTAGTCCGGCCAGATCGAGTACTGCTCCTCGTGGTTGATGACCACCTGGAACACCACGTCATCACGATCGAACACCATGTCTGTCTCCTCATGCGGGTTGGGCCGGGCGACCTGCCCGTGCTTGCACTGAGGAGTACGGATGGCGAACGGGAATAATTAGCGGTCCGGAGTGGGCTCTCAGGCCCCGGTCGACGCGTCGCCTGTCATCACGGCGAGGGGCCGGCTCCTGTAGGCCAGTCCTACAGCCCTTCCTACTCCTCAAGCCCCCGCGCACATTCTTTTTTCACAACCGCCGTCCCGGTTCCGTCATGGCCCCGCAACACGCTGGAAACCTCGGTGTGATCTGCTTCGTTTCGATGTGAATTGCTTATCTATCGCATTTGACAATGATTATCATTGGTCATAATTTGTTACCCCGCTGAACGGGAGCCCACAGGTAACCGGGCCCTATGCCTACCCATGTGCAAGGTGATTTCCATGACGGATCAACTCTCAACTAGCCGGTTTGATTCCCCACTTCTGCAGGTCTTCATCGACAATCGCTCCATCCTAGTGAAGATCGCGATGCGGGTGACCGGCTGCCGGACCCGGGCCGAAGACGTGGTGCAGGACGCCTTCTTCCGCCTCCAGTCGGCGCCGAGGATCACCAGTTCGATCAAGGCCCAGCTCAGCTACCTGTTCCAGATCGTGCGCAACCTGGCCATCGACCACTACCGCAAGCAGGCCCTGGAGCAGCGCTATGCCGGCACCGAGGAGGAAGGCCTCAACGTGGTGGTGATGCAAGGCGCCTCGCCCGAGGCCTCGCACATCAACTACGCCACCCTGGAACACATCGCCGATGCCCTCGGCGAGCTGCCAGCCCGAACCCGCTATGCCTTCGAGATGTACCGCCTGCACGGCGTGCCGCAGAAGGACATCGCCAAGGAGCTGGGCGTCTCGCCGACCCTGGTCAACTTCATGATCCGCGACGCCCTGGTGCACTGCCGCAAGGTGACCCGCGCACAGAACGACGCCGAACAACCCGAACGCATCGCCTGACCCTCCCGCCTGACGCGGGGCTTCCCTGCCCCGCTCCTTCCCGCCAACCCACACCCCGTCACCTGGGCTTATGCCCGGGATCTGCATTGGGGGGACTCCCGGACTGAAGTCCGGGCTACGGGTAGCACCACCCTGTAGCCCGGGCTTCAGCCCGGGAGTGGCATAGCGCAACCCCAGCCCTTCCCTGCCAATCCCCACCCCGTCGCCTGGGCTTACGTCCGGGATCTGAATCGGGAGGATTCCCGGACTGAAGTCCGGGCTACGGGTAGCGCCACGCTGTAGCCCGGGCTTCAGCCCGGGTGCGGCTCAGGCCAGCGTGCAGCGGTCGAAGAAGCGCTCGCGGCTGATGGCCATGAGGGCGGCGCGCTTGTGGGGGAAGTCGAACTCCTTCTCGCGGTAGAACCCCAGGCCCTGCATGTGGCCGATCATCCGCGCGTTGTCGGCGCGGGGCTCGGCCACCACGCGACGGGTGCGCGGGTCGTCGAGGAACAGGTAGTGGGTCAGCCCCGCCAGCCAGGCGGCCACCTTGTGCGGCCCGCGATGGTGTTCCTCCCCCACCAGCATGTGGATGCCCCGGTCGTAGTCGTCCACTGCATAGAACGGCGCGATGCGGTCCTCCTTGGCCCAGTAGGCCTCGAAGTAGGCGAACGGCTCGTCGTCGAAGCAGCCCACCAGGGTCAGGGTGTGCGGATCGTCGGCCAGGCGCTGCAGGTAGGCACGGTGATGGTCGAGACTGCCGCCCTCCTGCCAGAACGCCAGCACCCGGGGTGAGTTCTGCCAGCGGTTGAAGCGCTCCAGATCGGCCTCGATGTCCAGCGTGCGCAGGGAGAACCAGGCCCCCAGCCGCGCGTCGAAACGCCGATACACCTCGCCACTCGGTTTGGGCGGCCGGCGTGGGTGGCGCCGCCCTTCGCTCATCACCAACCGCTCCGGGTATGCCGGCTGCGCCTGCACCCAGGGCGCCGGCCGCTGCCAGAACACCCCACGCTCGCACACGAACACGCCAGGCTCCTGCGCCGGCACCAGCCAGCCCTCAGCCAGCGCCTCTGCCGGAGCGACGCTCAACTGCCAGCGCAACGCCTGGCACCCAGGCTCACGGGCGAACCACAGGTAGCTCGCCAACCCCAGCGCATCAGCATCGGGCAGCGCAGGCTGCAGGGGTTTGAGCAGCGGCTGCTCGCCGGGCTGGGCGCCCAGCTCCAGGAGGGGCTGGCCATCCAGAAACAGGTGCAGACGGTCTTGGGATTCGTCGACGTCGAGGCGCCGCCCCCCAGGCAGGGGCAGGCTCGACAGGGGATGCTGTCGGGACATGGTGAGGCTCGCGAGTGATTGACTGTCCCTGATGAAACGCGGCGGACGACATGGAAATTAGGCAGGACCGTTCAACGGACACGCCCTGTAGAACATGCAGTCGACAGCCCTCACGCGCCTCTGCATCTACTTGAGAACAACTTAAACAACAATAAAGCGCGCTCCGAATAACAAAATTTCCAATTTAATAAGTGCGCATCAAAACAACTAAAACAAACAATCCAGCCAATTTAAAAGTACCGCTCACACCTGGAATTTTCCTACTCTGAAACACAGTTTTTTATAGCGAGTCGCGCTATAAAATAGATATTTTATTGACGCCAAAAATTAGGCGAGTTTGCGTATGATTTTTGACGCCATGTAAAATGCGATTTTTAAGTTATTGATTTAAAAGGGAAATAAATTTTTTTCGACCAAGTGTTGAATACTGCAATTAATTCCTCTTAGTCTGGAAGAAGGTGCTTAATTCAGCCAGTGAAACATCCTCCAGAAGTGTCAGATAAAAACTACAAATGACAGCAGTCCTCCATGGAGGGGTGGCGATTCTTTTATTGTGCAGAGGGATATATGCAGATCAGCATTTTTGGTCTCGGTTATGTAGGCGCAGTCTGTTCGGCCTGTTTATCTTCCCGGGGACATGAAGTTGTAGGAGTTGATGTTTCCCGACAAAAGATCGATCTGATCAACACAGGAAAGTCACCCATCGTCGAACCGGGTCTCGAAGAACTGTTGCGCAAGGGGGTCGATGCGGGCTTGTTGCGCGGGACCACCGATGTGCGGGAAGCCATCATGGCCACCGACATGTCGTTCATCTGCGTGGGAACCCCGAGCAAGCGCAACGGCGACCTCGACCTGGTCTACCTGGAAGCCGTGTGCCGGCAGATCGGCGAGGCGCTGCGCGGCAAGTCCACGCGTCACACCGTGGTCGTGCGCAGCACCGTGCTGCCGGGCACCGTGAAGAACGTGGTGATCCCCCTCATCGAGGACTGCTCCGGCAAACGTGCCGGTGTCGACTTCGGCGTTGCCACCAACCCGGAGTTCCTCCGCGAGAGCACGGCGATCCAGGACTACGACTACCCCGCCATGACCGTCATCGGCGAACTGGATCGCGAGTCCGGCGACCTCCTCGAAGAGCTCTACCGCGAGCTGGACGCGCCCATCATCCGCAAGCCCGTGGAGGTGGCGGAGATGATCAAGTACACGTGCAACGTGTGGCACGCGGTCAAGGTGAGCTTCGCCAACGAGATCGGCAACATCGCCAAGGCCTGCGGCGTCGATGGGCGCGAGGTGATGGACGTGGTCTGCCAGGACCACAAGCTCAACCTGTCCCGTTACTACCTGCGCCCGGGCTTCGCCTTCGGCGGCTCCTGCCTGCCCAAGGACGTGCGCGCCCTGACCTACCGCGCCGGCGCCCTGGACGTCGAGCACCCGATGCTCGCCTCGGTCATGCGCAGCAACAAGGTCCAGGTGGAGCGCGCCTTCGACCTCGTCACCGCCTACGAGAAGCGCAAGATCGGCCTGCTCGGCCTGTCGTTCAAGGCCGGCAGCGACGACCTGCGGGAGAGCCCGCTGGTGGAGCTCGCCGAGATGCTCATCGGCAAGGGCTACGAGCTGAAGATCTTCGACCGCAACGTCGAGTACGCCCGCGTATTCGGCGCCAACAAGGACTACATCGAGTCGAAGATCCCCCACGTGTCGGCCCTGCTGCGCAAGGACCTGAACGAAGTGCTGGACGACTCCGACGTCATCATCCTCGGCAACAACGACCGCCAGTTCGGTGAAGTCCTGGCATCCGTTGCACCCGACAAGCAGGTCCTGGACCTGGTGGGTTTCATGCAGACCCCCAGCGGCCAGGGCAAGGAAGGCATCTGCTGGTGACCCCTGCCGCAGCGGTGCGTACCACCGCTGCGGCGTGACGCGACAGGCTGCCACGGGGCCACCACCGGCCCCACCGAGAAGCACGCCGTCGCCAGGCAACACGACGTTGAACGCCCTTGTGAACTGACTCTTGAACGCCCGGGAGAGACGGCATGATTCCGCTCATCTTGTCCGGCGGCAGTGGCTCGCGCCTCTGGCCGCTATCGCGCAAGCAGTATCCGAAACAGTTTCTTGCCCTGGTCGGCGAGAACACCCTGTTCCAGCAGACCGTGGAGCGCCTGGCCCTCGAAGGGCTCGAGCCGCCGATGGTGGTCTGCAACGAAGCCCACCGCTTCATCGTCACCGACCAGTTGGCCGGCATCCGCAGGAAGGCCCAGTCCATCCTGCTGGAACCCTTCGGCCGCAACACCGCGCCGGCCGTGGCCATCGCCGCCCTGACGCTGCTCGAAGCCGGGCGTGACGAACTACTGCTGGTGCTGCCGGCCGACCACGTCATCGACGACGTCCAGACCTTCCACAGTGCCCTGGCACGCGCCCGACTGGCGGCGGAGCAAGGCGCCCTGGTGCTCTTCGGCGTGCCGGCCACCAGCCCGGAGACGGGGTACGGCTACATCCGCACCGCCTCCCACGGCAATGGCTTGCCCGAGGGCGTGCTGCCGGTGGAGCGCTTCGTCGAGAAGCCCGACCTGGCCACGGCCCGGCGCTTCGTCGAGGCGGGCAATCACTTCTGGAACAGCGGCATGTTCCTGTTCCGCGCCAGCCGCTACCTGGAGGAGCTCAAGCAGCACGAGCCTGGCATCTACGAGACCTGCCAGGCAGCCCTGGCCCGCAGCGAGCAGGACCTCGGCTTCCTCCGCATCGACCCGGCGAGCTTCGAGCACTGCCCCGACGACTCCATCGACTACGCCGTGATGGAGCACACCCGGCACGCCTGCGTGGTGCCCCTGGACGCCGGCTGGAGCGACGTCGGCTCCTGGTCATCGCTCTGGGAGATCCAGCGCAAGGACGCCGCCGGCAACGTCACGCGCGGCAACGTCGTGCTGCAGAACAGCCGCAACAGCCTGGTCCACAGCGAGCACAAGCTGGTCACCCTGGTCGGCCTGGACGACGTGGTGGTGGTGGAGACCAAGGACGCCGTGATGGTCGCCCACAAGGACCGCGTGCAGGAGATCAAGCAACTGGTCGGGCACCTGGCGGAGCAATCCCGCCCCGAGGCCGAGAGCCACAGCCGGGTGCACCGTCCCTGGGGCGCCTACGACAGCATCGACGAGGGCACGCGCTTCCAGGTCAAGCGCATCACCGTGAAACCGGGCGCCAGCCTCTCGCTGCAGATGCACCACCACCGCGCGGAGCACTGGATCGTGGTGTCCGGCACAGCCTTCGTCACCTGTGACGACAGGCAGTTCGTGCTCAGCGAGAACCAGTCGACCTACATCCCGGTGGCCTCGGTTCACCGCCTGACCAACCCCGGGAAGATCCCCCTGGAGCTGATCGAGGTGCAGTCCGGCAGCTACCTGGGCGAGGACGACATCAAGCGGCTGGATGACGTCTACGGGCGCACACCGGAACTGATGGACTGAGCGCAGCGGGGCCCTCGCGGCCCCGTTGCGGGGAGGCACGGATGCCAAGCGGCGCGCGTGCCAATGGAAGTCGTATCGAACGAATGGAGTAGTACTGGATGCACGCTTCAGACGCCGCGTCCTGCGGACGCCTGCGCAAGCTGATCGGTTGGACGTGCCTGTTCGCGCTGGTCGCCCTGGCCTCGGAGATGGTGGCCCCGGAGTACCTGGACCCGGCCCACCACAAGTTCATCTTCATCATCGGGGCCATCGGCATCTGGCGTTACAGCAACGCGGCCATCCACTTCCTGAGGGGGATGTACTTCCTGCACTGGAAGTTCCCGCGCATGCGCAAGCAGGTCGAGGCGATGGGTGACGAGGCGCTGCCGGACCACCTGTTCATGGTGGTGACCAGCTTCCGCATTCCCACCACCACCACCTTCAAGGTCTATCGCTCGGTGTTCCAGGAGGTGCAGCGCCTGGGCGTGCCCTGCACGGTGATCGCCTCCATCGTCGAGAAGGGTGACGAGAACTTCATCAAGGCGATCATGCGGGACGAGGTGCGCGAGCGCAGCGACATCAGGCTGATCATCGTGCGTGCCCGCGGCACCGGTAAGCGCGATGGCCTGGCCCACGCCTTCCGTGCGCTGTCGCGGCAGATGCCGCTGCAGAACTCGGTGGTGGGCGTGGTGGACGGCGACACCATCATGCTGCCCGGCTGCGTCGAGCGGGCGGTGAAGATGTTCGCCCTGCTGCCCAGCGTCGGCGGCCTGACCACCAACGAATACTGCGAGGTGGAGGGCGGCAAGCTGGTCAAGGAGTGGCACACCATGCGCTTCGTCCAGCGGCACATCAACATGTGCTCCATGGCCCTCTACCGCCGCGTGCTGACCCTCACCGGCCGGCTGTCGTTCTTCCGCGCCAGCGTGATGACCGACCCGGAGTTCATCCGCGACGTCGAGGCGGACTTCCTCGAACACTGGCGCCTGGGGCGCTTCCAGTTCCTCACCGGCGACGACAAGTCCTCCTGGTTCAGCCTGATGCGCGCCGGCTGGGACACCTTCTACGTCCCCGACAGCCACACCCTGACCGTGGAGCATCCGCCGGACAGCAACTTCTTCCGTGCGACGCGCCAGCTGATGTTCCGCTGGTACGGCAACTCACTGCGGCAGAACTTCCGCGCCACCAGCCTGCTGGGCCGGGATCGCCTGGGGGCCTTCACCCTGTACGTGCTCTACGACCAGCGCCTGTCCATGTGGACCTGCCTGATGGGCCTCACCGCCTCGGTGGCCGCCGCCCTGCTGTTCGGCGTGCAGTACCTGCTGGTGTACCTGTTCTGGGTGCTGCTGTCGCGGACGCTGGTGACGCTGCTGTTCCACTTCAGCGGCCACCCGGTGGATGCCCTGTATCCGTTCGTTCTCTATTACAACCAGATCGTGGGTTCGATCATGAAGGTGTACGCCCTCTTCCACATGGACCAGCAGAGCTGGACCCGCCAGAAGACCACCCTGAGCAACCGCGGCGTCAGCTTCGACGTCCGGCTCAACCGCTGGTCCTCCAAGGCCATGATGTTTTCCTCCATCGCGATCTTCCTGGGCGTCGTTTCGGTGCTCCTCGAACTCACTCAAATCTAAGCAGGCGCGACAGCCATGAGCAGCACGACCCTCGTACCCGAAAACGTCATCCACGAAGCCATCGACGAGCGCCAGCACGTGCGCACCCGCATTCCCGCCAAGGTCATCCTCAGCGGCGGCGGCCTCACCGGCCTGGAATGCGACATCCAGGACATCTCCCTCGGCGGCATCGGCCTCATCCATGCCCAGCCGCTCAAGCTCGGCACCCTGATGAACGCCTCCATCAAGCTGCGCCTGGCCAAGCTGGACCTGAACATCGACGCCAAGCTGAAGATCGTCTCCCAGCGCGGCAACGAGGTCGGCGCGCAGTTCGTCGAGCTGGACGCGCAGAAGCGCGACATCCTGCGCTACATCATCTCGTCCTACATGTCCGGCGAGATCGCCGACATCAACGGGCTGTTCAACGTCATGCAGCGCGAGAACTACATCAAGGAGCGCAAGCAGAAACACGCCCTCGCCCGCACTCCGCTGGACCGCCTCAAGGCCGCCGCCGGCACCCTCGCCTTCAGCCTCATCGGCCTCGCTGCCCTGGGCATCGTCAGCTACAAGGCCTACCTGCTGTTCTTCCGCATCCCCGCCGCACAGGCCACGGTGAGTGCCGACGCCTACGTGCTCACCATGCCGGAGAACGGCTACGTCAAGTACCTGCTCAAGCCCGGCCAGCGTTCGGTCACCACCGGCGAGCCGCTGGCCAGCATCTCCACCCAGCTGGCCACCAGCTTCACCAGCCCGGCGGACATGGCCGCCCTCTCCAACCTCGCCCCCGGCGATGTCCAGGCCCTGCTCAACCGCGCCACCGTGGAGACCCTGATCAACAGCCCCTGCGACTGCGACCTGTACTTCCCCAGCCGCCGCCTGGACGGCTTCAACTACAAGCAGGCCCCCCTGGTGCACCTGCTGCCGAAGGACGAGGACCTCGTGGTGCGCGCCAGCGTGCCCTTCGCCAAGCTGCCCGATATGAACCGCGTGCGCGCAGTGGACATGAGCGTGTACGGCAGCGACCAGGTGATCGCCGGGGAGATCGTCGCCTCCAGCGTCGACGCCCAGACCCAGAGCGTGGTGCTGACCCTCAAGCCCGAGCAGCCCCTGCCCCGCGAGGCCTACCAGCAACCGGTGGCGGTGGACTTCTACCTCGGCCTACCGCTGCTCGGCGCCACCCGCTGAGGCCAGACGATGAAGGGGAAATCCACAGTCCTGGTCGCAGCGATGCTGCTGGGCTGCGCCGGTCCGGCCGGCGCCGTCCAGAGCCTCGAACAGATCCGCTACGCCCTCTACAAGGACCCGAACGCCGACGTCATCGCCGACCTGCGCAGCCTCGCCGAGCGCGGCGACCTGGCGTCCAAGCTGCTGCTGGGGGACCGCCTCGCCGCCGGTGATGCCGCCAACGGCGAAGAAGCCCTCGCGCTGTACAAGGAGGCCTTCGCCGAGGGCCGTGGCGAGGTGCTCGCGCTGTCTTCGCTGAGCCGCCTGCTGGAGCGCAACCCGCGCATGCGCAAGGCCAATGCCGGCTACGTGCGCGAGGCGCTGGACCGATTCCCCCATGCCCGCGACCCGCGCACCCTGGATGCCGCCCTGGAGATCTTCCTGGTCTTCCCCGAGTACTTCCAGGCGCCCCGCGTGGCCAAGCTGATCGGCCTCTACGAGTCGTCCTGCCTGGAGTTCTGCCGGCCCCAGCTGTACAAGGCCGTGCTCGCCGAACGCCAGGGCCGCCGCGACGACGCCGAGCGCGAGTACCGTGCTGCGGTGTTCGTCGACACCCGCGCCGTGCTGCGCTACTACGACTTCCTCGGCGACGCGCAGGACACCGCCTTCCCCGCCTTCGCCAAGACCCTGTTCGAGCACAAGGAGCGCCTGCCCGTGGAGGCGGTGCACCGCATCGGCACCCTGCTGGACAGCATCTACTCCACCCAGAGTGGCCTCATCGCCATCGAGAACCGTGCCCTGCGGGAGGCCGACGCAGGCCTGGAAGGCGACGCCAAGACCGAGGCCAGCGCCGCCGACAAGGCTCGCGCGGAAGCCCAGGCCAAACTGCTGGCGCAGACCAATGCCGAAGTCCGCGCCTGGCTGGACAACGCCATCGAGCGCAAGTGGGTGCCGGCCATGGTGAGCAAGGTCAACAACATGACCTCCTCCCCCCAGGACTTCACCGCCGACGAAGCCTTCGCCCTGATCGAGCGCATTGCCCGCACCGACCCGCTGCGGGCCAAGGCCCTCAAGGCCTCGGTGCTGATGGTCACCAACTGGCTGACCCTCGACCCGGAGAAGGCCCATGGACTGATCCAGGAACTGCTCGACGCCAACTACCCCGAAGCCCAGCTGCTGCTCGGGGACCTCTACAGCCGAGGCGGCCTCGACGAGCCGGACCTGGACAAGGCCCTGGCGATCTTCCACCAGCAGGCGCTCAACGGCTCGCCCTCGGCCTACTACCGCATCGCCAGCCTCTACAACTTCGGCCGCGCTATCTGCCACGACAAGGTCAAGGCCCACGCCTACGCCGAGGCCGCCAAGGGCCTGGGCGAGTTCCGCGCCAACGGCCTGCTGAAGCGCCTGGAAAAGGAAATGAGCAGCGACGAGCTGCAGCGGGCCACCCTCGCCCGTGACGCGATCTACAAGGAGTACCGCCTGTGAACGAGTGGAAGGCACTGCTGTGCATCGGTGCCGTGACGGTCAGCGGCGCGGTCGCGGCCGCCGAAGAGGACGCCTTCGGCCCGGCCGCGACACCCGCCGAGCCGGCTGCGCTTTCGCTGGACACCCTGCCCCCGGTGACCTCGGAGTTCTTCAACAAGCTCACCCTGCAGGGCGGCTACGGCCCCGAGGACTCGGTGCTGGGCGCCGACCGCAAGGGCTTCTACAGCCTGCGCTACGAGCCGAGCTACCACTGGTATTCCCCGGAGAAACGCTGGGCCAGATGGGAAGTCTTCGGCCGCGCCTGGATCAACTACGACTCCAGCCAGTCCGCCACGCCGCTGCAGGACGACAACTTCCAGCAGAGCACCCGCAACGAACGCCCGGAGCACTTCTACAGCGAACTGCGCGAACTCTATGTGCGCCGCAACCTGCTGGGGGACGACCCGCGCTTCTCCTTCTCCGCCGGGCGGCAGCGCTTCTACGACACCTACGGCATCTGGTGGGACGACAGCATCGAATCGCTGCGCTTCGATTACCGCGACGCCTTCTCCCATGGCTTCGTCGCCGTGGCGCAGAAGTTCTGGAACTACAACACCGACGTCAACAGCCTCGACCCCACCGAGGAGAACACGCGCTACGCCATGGGCGAGTACGCCTGGCGCTGGAGCGAGCGCAACTGGGTCGGCGCACGCGTGCTCCACGAGGACGACCGGAGCAACGCCGACCCCGACGACGCCCAGGACTTCACCGGCACCCGCGCCGGGCTGTTCTTCAGCGGCGACGACCTGCGCGTCAGCCCGCTGTTCAGCGACTACCACCTGGAAGCGGTACGCCTCCGGGGGCGCACCCGCACCACCGACGCCGACGGCGTCAGCGAGCGGGGTGACAGCCGTGGCTGGCTGATGCTGGGCGAGGTCGGCAAGCGCTTCCACGACGCGCCCTGGGAACCCCGGATCGCCCTGCGCGCGGGCCTGACCGACGCCCCGGACAACGAGGCCGACGGCTTCCGCCTGAACCGCATCCAGTCCGACCGCATCGTCAACCCGTCCAGCTACAGCACCCGCCTGGTCAGCTCCTTCGTGGCCCTGAACATGCGCAACCTGAAGTACTACGGCGTGGCCCTGGAAACCCGGCCCACGGCCCGCAGCTCGCTGGACATCCGCCTGAGCGACCTCTACCTGCGCGATGCCGACGGCGACCTGCCGGTGCGCGTGGACCAGCAGCAGGCCCGCGACCGCCGCCAGGCGATCCGCGCCGGACGCGGCAACGGCCAGCGCGACGTCGGCCAGGTGCTGGACCTGAACTACTACTGGAAGATGTTCCCGCTCGCCTACGAGGGCAAGCACCTCGACCTGAACGCGCTGGTCAGCGCCAGCTACCTCCGGGCCGGCGACGCCCTGGAGAGCGGCGACGACTTCCAGATCTCCTTCGGCCTCGTCATGCGCTACTGAGGGAGCATCCGATGATCTTCGCCTCCAACGTCTTCCTGTTCCTCTACCTGCCGGTCTTCCTGCTGGTGTACTTCCTCGCCCGGCCGGCGTGGCGCTCCAGCGTCATCGTCGCCGCCAGCTACCTGTTCTATGCCTGGTGGCGGCCGGACTTCCTGCTGCTGTTCGTCGGCATCACCTACTGGAACTTCTGGTTCGGCCTGCGCATCAGGCAACAGCAGGAGGCCGGCAACCGCCAGGCTGCCAGCCGCCTGCTGTGGCTGGGGGTGATCGGCAACCTCGCCACCCTCGGCTACTTCAAGTACGCCAACTTCGGTGCCGAGGTGCTGGCGGCGCTGCTGGCCCCGCTGGGCATCAACACCTTCACCCTGGAGCACATCCTGCTGCCGCTGGGCATCTCCTTCTATGTGTTCCATGCCCTGAGCTACATCATCGACATCTACCGCAAGGACGCCGAGCCGACGCGCAACTTCATCGACTTCGCCGCCTTCGTCGCCCTTTTCCCGCACCTGGTGGCCGGGCCCATCCTGCGCTACAGCCAGCTGGCACCGCAGCTGCGCCAGCGCACCCACTCCCTGGAGCTGTTCTCCATCGGCGTGGGGCGCTTCATGGTCGGCTTCATCATGAAGGTGCTGATCGCCGACAACCTGGCGCCGGTCAGCGGCCTGTTCATCGCCCAGGGCGAGCTGCAACTGGTGGAGAGCTGGTTCGGCCTGCTGGCGGCCTGCTTCCAGCTCTACTTCGACTTCGCTGGCTACAGCAACATGGCCATCGGCCTGGCGCTGATGATGGGCTTCCGCTTCCCGGAGAACTTCAACCAGCCCTTCGTGGCCCAGAGCGTCACCGAGTTCTGGCAGCGCTGGCACATGACGCTGGCCCACTACCTGCGGGACTACGTGTTCATGCCGCTGGTGCGCAAGCGCGTGGCCGGGCCGATGCCGGCGCTGGTCCTCACCATGCTGCTGTCGGGCCTGTGGCATGGCGCCAGCTTCGCCTTCATCTTCTGGGGGCTGTTCTTCGGCGTGGCCATGGTGATCGAGCGCCAGCTGGGCATCGCCACCAAGATCACGACGCCCTACCGCTTCTGGCGCAACATGCGCACGGCCGTGCTCATCCTCCTCAGCATGCCGCTGTTCTTCACCAACGACCTGCGCCACAGCCTGGACATCTACGCCGGCCTGCTGGGCCTGAACGGCCTCGGCAGCCTCGACCTGTACATCCTCGGCACCTCGCGCATGGCCATGGCCTTCAACCTGGTGGCGCTGGCCTGGCTCGTGCTGGCCGGCCGCAACAACGTTCGCTACTACGCCGGACTGAAGGACGGCTACGTCATGCAGCACTTCGGCGGCGTCCAGGCCCTGGTGCTCTGGAGCGGCTTCTTCGTCGCCCTCAGCAGCCTGGCGGCGAACTCCTTCTCGCCCTTCCTGTATTTCCAGTTCTAGGAGCGGACCCGATGAAATTCCCCGTGATCACGTCGGCCAGCCTGTGGAATGGACTGCTGTTCATCGCCCTGCTGGGCGGCATGTTCCTCTACTCCCTGCCGGCCGTGTTCAGCTTCGGCAAGACCCAGACCGACACCTGGTCGCTGTTCGTGGACGGCAAGCTGCTGCGCAAGTTCGAGCAGTTCTACGACAAGCGCTTCTTCCTCCGCGAGCCGTCCGTGCAGGCCTGGGCGGACATCCGCTTCCTGCTCTTCGGCGAAGCCACCAGCGGCGTGGTGCTCGGCCGGGATGGCTGGCTCTTCACCAACCAGGAATACCTGGTGACCCGCGACCTGCCCGCCAACCTGCAGCAGCAGGTGCAGGCCATCGTCCAGGTGCACGACCGCCTGGCGGCGCACGGCAAGAAGCTGGTGCTGCTGCCCGTGCCGATGAAACTGGACATCTACGCCGCCCGCGCCCGCGTGCAGCCCGACCTGCGCGCGGTGGCGCTGTACGACCGTTTCGTCGAGCAACTGAAAGCCGCAGGCGTCGACGTCACCCCGGTGCGCCACGCCTTTCTCGCCGCGCGGGACGACCAGGCCCTGTTCCTGCCCAACGACACCCACTGGAGCCCCGAAGGCGCACGCCTCGCAGCGGCCACCTTCGCCCGGGGCAACCCCGCCCTGGTCGGCACCACGGCCTACCGCTCGCAGCAGGTGGGCAGCAAGCCGCACAAGGGTGACCTGATGAACTACGTGCAGTTCGACACCGGCCTGGCCGCCACGGATTTCGCCCCGGTCGACCTGCCCCTGTTCGAGACCCTCAAGGCCGAGCAGACGGTCAGCGATGCGGCGCTGTTCGACGACGAAGGCAGCCCGCTGCTGCTGGTGGGCACCAGCTACAGCAAGATCGACGACTGGAACTTCGTCGGCTTCATGAAGGAATACCTGCACAGCGACCTGGTGACCCTGGCCCAGGAAGCCCGTGGCCCCTTCCAGGCCATGGAGCTGCTGCTGCAAGGGCCGCAACTGGCCGACCCCGGCCTCGACACGGTGATCTGGGAATTCCCGGTGCGCACCGTGCTCGCCCAGAACATGGTTGCCGCGCGCGCCCGCGCCGAGCAGCCCAGCCACTTCTGATTCGACGACCAAGGAGACCCCTCATGCGAATCACTTCCCGTCTGCTGAGCGCACTGGCGCTGCTGCTGGCCATCCACCTGCCGGCCCAAGCCGCCAAGGATGCCAATGCCGACCTCTACGACGCCGTCGCCCCGGCCGACTCCGCCTTCGTGCGGGTGCTCAACCTCTCCGACAAGGGCATCGACGTGACCCTGAGCGGCAAGGTCAACCCGCAGAAAGTGCCGGCCGGGCAGATCGGCGGCTACCGCTTCGTGCCCCAGGGCAAGCACCGCATCGCCACCGGCACCCTGGCCGTCGAGCCCGAGCTGAAGGCCAACACCGCCACCACCCTGCTCTACACCGGCAGCGAGCTGATCGTCATCGCCGACGCCTTCGTCAACGAGCCGAAGAAAGCCCAGGTGGCCTTCTACAACCTCACCGGCCAGGACGTGGCGCTGAAGACCCGCGACGGCAAGCACGACATCGTCCAGGCACTGGGCAAGAACCAGACCGGCAGCCGCATGGTGAACGAGATCAAGATCGGCTTCGCCGCCTACGCCGGCGAACAGAGCCTGGCGCAGTTCGACGAACTCTTCCTGAAGAAGGGCCGCTCCTACAGCTACGTGCTGCTGCCCCAGGCCGGCGGCTACCGCACCCTCAGCCTGGCCAACAGCGTCGACCCCACCGAGTGATGCGACGACAGGGATCGGCGCCCGTCCCCACGGGCGCCCACCTCAACAACGGATGAACCCGCCTCGACCATGAAGAAGACCTTGCAGCACGGATTGGCCCTGTTCCTGGCCCTCGCCAGCCTCCCGGCGCTCGCTGCCGAGGCGCCCACCTGCGGCGACCTGGAATGCCTGCTCTGCCCCGGCCTGACCGATCCCCAGCAGTACGCCGAAGGCAACATGAAGCTCATGCGCGAGATTGCGCCGGGCAAGGACCGCTGGCTGTTTCGCTCCGTGGTCGACCTGACCAACGACTTCGGCATCCCCACCGCCATGGAGCCCGAATTCGCCCGGCTGATGCGCACCTTCAAGGCCCAGGGCACCGACGTGGTCATCGCCATCCAGCCCACCCGCGGGCTGATGCACCGGGACAAGATCCGCCCCGACCGCGCCTACGGCTTCGACTACGCCAAGGCCAGCGCCAGCCTGCGCCACTTCGCGGGGCAGCTGCGGGCCGGCGGCGCCATCGTGCCGGACGTCATGCAACTGGTGGAGCACCCGCCGCAGAAGGAATACTTCTTCCGCCGTGACCACCACTGGACCCCGGCCGGGGCCGAGGCCACTGCCCGCCTGGTGGCCGACGAAATCCGCCGCCATCCGCTGTACGCCGGCCTGGCGAAGAAGCACTACCAGACCGAGCCCGGCGTGATGGTGCCCAAGGACGGCACCATGAACCTGGCGCTCTCGCGCATCTGCGGCAACAACTACGGCTTCCAGTACGTGCGCGGCTTCCAGACCATCCCGGTCAGCGACGATGCCGACGCCCTGTTCGACGACGCCCCGGACCCGGACGTGGTGCTGGTCGGCACCTCCAACTCGGCCGCGCGGGAGGACGAAAGCAAGCAGTTCAACTTCGACGGTTTCCTCAAGCAGTACCTCGACGTGGACATCCTCAACTACGCCCTCCCCGGCGCCGGCCAGGACGGCGCGCTGCTGGAGTACCTGCAATCGGACAGTTACTCGCCGGACAAGCCGCCCAGGCTCATCGTCTGGGAGCTGCCGGCCAACTACCGCCTGCAAGACCCGCTCAGCTACCGCCAGCTGATTCCCGCCATCAAGGGTGGCTGCCGCGCCGAGCCCCTGGCCCGCAACACACTGCAAACCGGTGTGCTCAAGGTCAACCAGCGCATCGAACTGCTCAGCAATGCCGGCGACCAGCGCCGCGACCTGAGCGGCATGGACGGTTTCCTCGACATCCGCATCAGCGACCGCAACCTCAAGGACTTCTACGTGATCGTCTATTACGACAATGGCGCCCGGGACAAGGTGTGGTTCCGCCGCGAGGCCGTCGTCACCGGTGGCCACTACTACCTGGAACTCAGCCGGGCCGAGGCGTTCAAGGGTGCCAACCTGCTTTCAGTGTTCATGGAACCCACCGTGGACATCGCTCAATCGACCCAGGTGGACGTGCAGTTATGCCGCTGAGCCGCCACCTGCTCTGCGCCCTCGCCCTGCTGCTGGTGCTGCCCATGAGCCCGGCACAGGCGGTCAACTCCCTCTGGGCCAACCAGGCAACGCCCCAGGCCGCCATGGTGGGCGACTACCGCAGCCTGGGCTGCCCGTACCCCGCGCCCGAGCCCTACACGGGCGCCTTGCAGTTCGAGAGCAAGTACGACCAGCGCGATGTCACCAAATCGCGCCTGAGCGCCACGCCCGATATCCAGGCCAAGAAGGTCCAGGACCAGGTGAAGGGCTACATCGGCGGGCTGATCCGCGCCTCCAAGGAGTTCCAGCGGGCGAAGCGCCCCGAGCGGGCCAACCAGGCCCTCGCCTGCCTCGACACCTGGCTCGGCCACTGGGCCCACGCCCGCGCGCTGGAAAACCCCGACGCCAGCAAGACCGGCATCGCCGCACGCAAATGGGCGCTGGCTGCCATCGGCTCCACCCTGCTCAAGGTGCGTGCCCTCAGTGACGGCCGCTATGAGCTGGACAGCGAGCAGAAGGCCTGGCTGGAGCGCCTGGCGGAACGGGTGATCGCCGAGTACCAGCCTCGTCACGTTCCGGACTTCCCCTACTTCAACAACCATGACTACTGGGCCGGCTGGGCCGTGGCCTCGGTGGGGATGCTGGTGGAGCGCGAAGACTTCATCGCCTGGGCCGACTACAGCCTGCGGCGGGGCCTCGCCCAGGCCCAGCGGAGCACCAACGGCGACTACGCCTACCTGCCCCTGGAAGTGGCCCGCGGCAAGCTCGCCAGCACCTACACCCAGTACGCCCTGGTCCCGCTGGTGCTGCTGGTGGAGAGCGCCGAAGCCAACGGCCGGCCGCTCAGCGGCGACGAGCGCCAGACGCTGTGGCTGCTGGCCAGCTTCGCCGCCCGCAGCCAGCTCGAACCCGAGAAGCTGCCGGAGCTGCAGGCACACGACCAGGACGAGGCCGCGCCCTACAAGCTCGCCTGGCTGATCCCCTACCTGCACCGCTACCCGGGCCATCCCTGGGCCCGGCGGCTCTACGACGAAATGGGCGGCGACGTGGACAACTACAGCCAGATCGGCGGCCCCATCAAGCCGATGTACCCGACCCAGGATTGAAAGAAGGACCGCACATGCGCCAGGTCATATTCCGCTCCGGCCGCCGCCTGCTCGCAGGCCTGTTGCCCCTGCTGCTGGGCCTTGATGCCCAGGCGGCCAGCTACCAGCCGCCCCATCCGGCCCTCAGCCTGCTGCCATGGGATGGCCAGCAGGCCGAGCTCCAGCACGCCCGCGACGCCATCGCCCAGGCAGTCCTCCCGCCCCTGGAAACGGCCGTGCCCGCAGGCCGCGCACACGCCAGCCTGGAGACGATGTTCTCCTCCCAGCAGGGCAGCTGGTACTTCGAGCCCTTCGCCAGGAACGGCCTGTTCCGCGCCATCGCCGGCTACCAGGCCCACCACCCGCAAGCGGTGGTGATCAGCGGCGGCAGCCTGACCCTGGAACAGCTCTCCAGCGCACTCAACGACCCCCGCGTGCTGAAGCGGCACAAGGACGGCTACCTGCTCAGCTACCCGCTGGTGATCGCCCCTGGCGCAGCCCTGCGGGTCGAAGGCAGCACGCTGTACCTGTACACCCCCTCCGGCACCGCGCTGATCAACCGAGGGCTGCTGCAGCTCAAAGGCGCCACCCTCTCCAGCTGGAAAGGCGAATCGGCAGGCGACACCCAGGACCCGTATCGCCCCTTCGTGATGGCCTGGGCCGGCAGCACCCTGCACATCGAGGATTCACACCTGGAGCGGCTCGGCTACAACGCCAACTTCACCCGGGGCATCACCACGGCCCTGAGCCCCCAGCAGCCCGCCTCCACAGCACCGGCACGGGTGCTGGTGCGCAACAGCACCTTCAACGACCTGTCCACCGCCCTGGAGCTGCAGCACGCCCGCGCGCGGGTGCAGGGGTCGCGCTTCAGCGACCAGCAGCAGTACGCGGTGGACCTGAAAGACAGCCAGGTCGAAGTCCTGGGCAACCGTATCGACGGCGTGCAGAACAACAGCGGCCTGCGCGCACGCGGCCAGGTCAGCGGGCTGATCGCCGACAACAGCGTGCTGAACACCGCCAAGGCCGGCATCGAAGTGGTAGAGCAGCAAGGTGCCCTGGGCATCCGCCGCAACCTGCTGGGTGCCTCCCGCGGCACCGGCATCCTGCTGAACCAGCTGGCACCCAGCGAACTCCGGCCGCTGCTGCTGGAGGGCAACCTCATCGGCAACACCCAAGGCAGCGGCATCGACGCCAATAATGTCGGCGGCGCGCTGTTCCTGGTGGGCAACCAGATCGGCAACAGCCCCGAATACGCCGTCAGCCTGCGCAACCCCCAACGCCTGCCCGGCCGCCTGGTGCTCACCGGCAACACCCTGGGGGGCATTGGCAAAGCCATGGTGCGGGTAGAAGGGCTGGAGCAGATCGTGCTCGGCGGCAACCGTTTCCAGGGCAACCCGGTGTTGCAGAGCGCCTTCATCGGCGACCTGCTGCCGGTGCAGAGCCAGGTACTGGAAAGCACCGTGCGCCACCCCTGCCTGCTGCGCGTGGACACCGGAGCCGGCGCTCCGGCTGCTGAACTGTTGCTGGATGAGGGCTGCAAGGGCTGAGCGACGCAGTCGACCTATGAGACAGCCAGCTCACTCCACCTTGCGCAAGGTATACACCCGCCACATCGCCCAGCCCGGCAGGACGTCCTGGTGGCCGATGATCTCGAAGCCGGCTTGGCGGAACTCGGCCTCGACCTCGCTGCGGCGTGCGACGTGTCGGTCGCGGTCGCCACGGCCCAGCCGGCGGCGACGCCAGGCGCGGTAGTTGCCGTCCACCCAGAGCGAGAGGATCAGCGTGTCGCGGGTGACCCGGTGGAATTCCCGCAGCATGGCCAGGCGCTGACCGGGCTCGCCGAGCCGGTGCATCAGGCGCATGCAGAAGATGCAGTCGACGGCGTTCTCGCCCAGGTCGATGCCGAAGGCGGAGGTCTGCAGCAGGCGGATGCGCTGCAGCACGTTCGCCGGCTGTTCGTGCAGGGCCACGTCCAGGCGGCGCGCGGATTCGTCGGCGCCGATGACGATGCGGTTGGCCCAGCCCACCAGTACCGGCCAGAAGCGGCCGCTGCCACAGGGCAGGTCGAGCACCAGGCAGGGTTCCCCGGCCAGGCGCAGCGCGCGGCGCGCCACCTGGTCCTCGCGCCAGTTGGCCAGCCGCCGCCAGAGGCTCGGCCGGGGCGCAGCCGCGTCCAGCGACGCGGGCACGAAAGCCGGCTCCAGGGTGCTGCCCGATTGGGCCCGACGGGGGTCAGTCATTCCATCCACTCCCAGTGACAGGGAGGGCCAGACTAGGGGGGCATCAATCAACCGGGTGTCAAAACCGCGTGAAAAAAACATCAATCGCCGTGCGGGTTTTCACGGGGACTTCAGCACTGTGTTTTTCACGCAAAAATGACACGCCCGCGCTTAAGGTCGGCGCCCATGCCCACCTGCACGTCCGGCAGGGAGGGCCTGACCGTATAAGGACCGACCATGAACCACACCCCCGACGCCACCTTCCCTACCGAACTGGAGGCCGATACCCCGCCCCGCGCGACGGTCGTCTCGCGGCCGTTCAACTTCCGCCTGTGGGCGGTGCTGCCCCTGGTCTGCATGGCCGTCTTGCTGGTGCTCGACCCGACGCGCCTGGACTTCGCCATCGCCAACGCCTTCTACGACCCGGCCACCGGATTCGTCGGCGGGCACAGCTACTTCCTCGAAACCATCCTGCATGACCGGGTCAAGCAGGCCGTGATCGTGATGGCGGTGTTCGCCCTGGTGGGCTTCGTCGCCAGCCTGGTGTTCAAGCGCATGGCCGGCTGGCGCCGCTCGCTGGGCTACCTGGTGCTGGCGCTGGGACTGTCCACCGCCATCGTCACGCCGCTCAAGGCACTGACAGAGGTGCACTGCCCCTGGGATCTCACGGCCTTCGGTGGCGAGGAGGTCTACACCCCGCTGCTGTCCCAGCGTGCGCCCACCGACCACCCCGGGCGTTGCTGGCCGGGCGGACACGCCTCCAGCGGCTTTGCCTTGCTGGCACTGTTCTTCTTCCTGCGGGACCGCCGCCCACGGCTGGCCCGTGCGGCCCTGATGGGCGCGCTGGTGCTGGGGTCGGTGCTGTCCCTGGGACGGATGATGCAGGGCGCGCACTTTCTCTCGCACAACGTCTGGACGCTGCTGTTCGACTGGATGATCTGCCTGGTCACCTACCGCCTGGTGCTCTACCGCCCGGCAGCATCGGAGCCGCCCGCGCTGGCGTGAACAGGCGGCTGCGAGGATGATGGGCGCTTCCCGTCGGAGGAGCCCGCCATGACCTGGTCCGCCCAGCAGTACCGCAAGTTCGAAGACGAACGCACCCGCCCGGCCATCGAGCTGCTGGCGCGGGTGCCGCTGACCGACGTGCACCACGCCATCGACCTCGGCTGCGGCCCCGGCAACTCCACCCAACTGCTGGTGGAGCGTTACCCGCACGCAGCCATCAGCGGGCTGGACAGCTCGCCCGACATGCTCGACGCCGCTCGCCAGCGCCTGCCGGGCGTGACCTTCCTCGAAGGCGATATCGCCCAGTGGACTGCCCAGGTGGCACCGGACCTGATCTTTGCCAACGCCTCCCTGCAATGGCTGCCGGACCATGGCACCCAGCTGCCGCGCCTGCTGGCGCAACTGGCACCCGGCGGCTGCCTGGCGGTACAGATGCCCGACAACCTCGACGAGGACTCCCACCGCCTGATGCGCGAAGTGGCTGCCCGCGGCCCCTGGGCGGACGCCCTGCGCGAGGCGGCCGGAGCCCGGGAGGCGCGCCATGCACCGAAGTGGTACTACCGCCTGCTGACCCAGGCCGGCGCCCGCGTCGACCTGTGGCGCACCACCTACTACCACCCGCTGGCGGGCGGCCCGGGGGCCATCATCGAGTGGCTCCGCGCCACCGGGCTGCGCCCCTTCCTGGCACCGCTGGACGATGCCGACCAGCAGGCCTTCCTGGCGGCCTACCAGGCCGAACTGGCTGAGGCCTACCCGACCTTGGACGACGGCAGCGTGCTGCTGCCGTTCCCGCGCCTGTTCCTGGTGGCCCAGCGCTGATCAACGCACCGCGTCGGCCAGGGCCTGGCCCGGGCGGCGCACGGCGCGGCGGGCGAACAGGGTCTTGGCGGCGGTGAAGTGGATGGGGTCACCGGTGAAGGTGGGCAGCTCGGCACGCACCCACTGGTTGCCCTCGCCCTTCCAGCTCACTTCCCCGGCGGCCAGCTTCAGGTCGCGGGTCAACTCACGGATGACACGGCGCACGCGCTGCTCGCAGAACACCACGTCACCGTCGATGGCCTTGCGCAGGGGCTCTGCGTCACCGTGCTTGAGGCACAGCAGCAGCATGCCGTCGGGCCGGGGAGTGATGGCGATCTCGTAGCCGGGGAATGCCTGGAAGAGTTCCTGGATGGCGATGCTCATGGGGAGGCTCCTTGGGTTCGGTGTCCTCCCTTGGGTGCAGACCTCATGCCACACCACCCCCGTGGCGGGTCCCCAGGCAAATCAGTCACTTGCGTGCGCTCGACATCACCCTGCCATTTGCAGGATGCAAGGGTGGCCCCTCCGGCGCAGGGTGTTCTGCAATGCCGAAGGCCGTCAGCCGTCGACCACCACCTGGTTGCGACCGCCTCGCTTCGCCTCGTAGAGCGCGGCATCGGCACGCTGCAACAACACCTCGGGGAGCTGGCCGGGCTGCGGCACCATTGCGGCCACACCGATGCTCAGGGTGACGTGGCCCAGGGGCGAACGCTCATGGGGCAGGTGCAGCGCCTCCATGGCCTCGGCGACGCGGCGTGCCAGGCCCAGCGCCCCTTCGACGCCGCTGTTCTGGGCGAGGAAGACGAACTCCTCGCCGCCGTAGCGCGCCATCAGGTCGCTGGAACGGCACAGCGTGGCGCTCAGGGCCTGCGCCACCTGGCGCAGGCAGGCGTCGCCGGCCGGGTGGCCGTAGTGGTCGTTGTAGGGCTTGAACCAGTCCACATCCATCACGGCCAGGGCCAGCGGCTCCCCGTTGCGCTGCGCATGGCTCCAGGCCTGGCTCAGCATCACGTCGAAGTGCCGCCGGTTGGCGATGCCGGTCAGGCCGTCGGTGAGGCTGAGGGTCTTCAGTCGACGATTGAGCACCTGCAACTCGTCGGTACGTTCGGCCACCCGTTGCTCCAGCAGCCGTTCCGACTGCTGCAGGGTCTCCACCAGTTGCTGCTGGGCGCGTAGCAGCTCGTCCTTCACCCGGGCCTTTTCGCGGCGCATGACGTTGTAGCGATCGGCCAGGGCGAAGGCCAGCAGCATCATCTCCATTGCCGAGCCGAGCTGGGTGCCGTCCACGGTGAAGACGTTGGTGGGCAACAGGCCGATGGCCCGCAGGATGGTGGTGGTGCCCCCGGCGATGAGCAGGGCGAAGGCACCGATGAAGAAGTACGCGGTGCGCTGGCGCCTGAAGGCACAGGCCACGGCCACGCCGACGATCAGCAAGGCCGTGGCCAGGTTCAGCAGCACTGCCGCGCGGGCGAACACCGGCAGCGCCATCCAGTACAGCGCCGGGGTCAGCAGGTACAGCCCCACCAGCGCCAGCATCAGCCGGTCGGTACGCGGCAGGCTTTCGCGGGTCTGCAGCATGCGCCGGGTGAACAGCAGCATGCCCACCAGGGCGAGGGACACGCCGGAGTAATAGGCCTCGTTGGAATTCAGCAGCAAGGCGTCCCAGGGCGACTCCGGTGCCAGGCCGTTCTTGCTGGCCAAGCCCAGCATCATCAGGCCGACGTAGATGACGTAGAACAGGTAGGTGCGGTCGCGCAGCACGGCGAACAGCAGCAGGTTGAAGAGGATCATCGCGGTGGCGATGCCGAAGTACCACGCCTGGATCGCGTAGTCCTCGCGCTCGGCAACATGGAAGGCCGCCTCGTCCCAGAGCTTGAGCGGCACCAGCAGGCCAATCTTGGACGCCACCCGCAGGTACACCACCTGGGTCTCGCCAGGGGCCAGCAGCAGCGGGAAGACGAAGTTGCGATTGGGGTAGAGACGGGTGTCGAACGGTCGGTCGCTGCCGGTGAGCACCGCGCGATAGCCCCCCTGGCCGTCCGGCAGGAAGGCGTCGACCTGGGACACGCGCGGGTTGTCCACCACCAGCATCCGGCGCAGCGGCACGTCGCCCGGATTGTGCAGCGCCACCCGCAGCCAGAACGCCGAACGGGTGAAGCCCAGCGCCAGGGCGTTGGCCGGCGCTCTCCCACCCTCGAAACGCTCGGCCAGCGGCGGACTGCGCACATCGTCCAGGCCGTAGCGGGCCTGCGGGTCCTCCAGCAGGCCCAGGGCGTCGGTCAGCGACAGCGGTTGCTCGCTCATCGCCGCGGCATCCACCACCTCCTCCGCCCGAGCCGGCGCGGTTGCCAGCACCAGGGCCACGAGCAGGCACGCCCAGAGACCGAAGAGGCTGGGCAGGGAAAGCGTGTTCAGGAAGGCAGGTGCAGGATACGGCCGATTCATGCGGCGTTCTTTTCTGACAAGGCGGGGGAAGTCTACAAGAGGAAAAACCGCCTCGCCAAAACCCGCTGGCGGACGCGAACAGGCCACCCACATGCGAAAACGCGACCAGGAGATTCCGCCCGACGCCGCCAGATGCTAAATAGGTCGCCTCGACTCGCCCGGCCCACGGCCCGGGAGGCATCGAGCCCCGGGCCCTGCCCGCCGAATTCCGAACCACGCGTGCCACGCGGCACCTGCCAGCGGTGACCCCATGATCGAAGTAACCGAAGTTTCCATTGCCGACCTGCGCGCTGCGCTGGAGTCGGGCCGGACCACCGCCGTCGAGCTGGTGAAGGCCTACCTCGCCCGCATCGACGCCTATGACGGCCCGAACACCACCACCGCCCTCAATGCCGTGGTGGTGCGCAACCCCGAGGCCCTCGCCGAAGCCGAGGCCTCCGACGCCCGCCGCGCCCGGGGCGAAACCCTCGGCCCGCTGGATGGCATCCCCTACACCGCCAAGGACAGCTACCTGGTCAAGGGCCTGACGGCCGCCTCCGGCAGCCCCGCCTTCAAGGACCTGGTGGCCTACCGCGACGCCTTCACCATCGAACGCCTGCGCGCCGCCGGCGCCATCTGCCTGGGCAAGACCAACATGCCGCCCATGGCCAACGGCGGCATGCAGCGTGGCGTCTACGGCCGTGCCGAAAGCCCCTACAACGCCGGCTACCTCACCGCGCCCTTTGCTTCCGGCTCCTCCAACGGTGCCGGCACCGCCACGGCTGCCAGCTTCGCCGCCTTCGGCCTGGCCGAGGAGACCTGGTCCAGCGGCCGGGGCCCCGCCTCCAACAACGGCCTGTGCGCCTACACCCCGTCCCGTGGGGTGATCTCCATCCGTGGCAACTGGCCGCTGACCCCGACCATGGACGTGGTGGTGCCCTACGCCCGCACCATGGCCGACCTGCTGGACGTGCTCGACGTGATCGTCGCCGAGGACGCCGAGAAGCGCGGCGACCTCTGGCGCCTGCAGCCCTGGGTGCCGATCCCCTCGGTGAGCGAAGTCCGCCCCGCCCGCTACCAGGACCTGGCCGCCGGCACCGAAGCCCTGGCCGGCAAGCGTTTCGGCGTGCCACGCATGTTCATCAACCAGGACCCGGACGCCGGCACCAGCGAGAACCCCGGCATCGGCGGCCCCACCGGCCAGCGCATCCACACCCGCCCCAGCGTCATCGCCCTGTGGGAGCAGGCGCGCCAGGCCTTGGAAGCGGCCGGCGCCGAAGTGGTGGAAGTGGACTTCCCGCTGGTTTCCAACTGCGAGGGCGACCGCCCCGGCGCGCCCACGGTGTTCAACCGCGGCATCGTCGCCAAGGAGTTCCTCCACCACGAGCTGTGGGACCTGACAGCCTGGGCCTTCGACGACTTCCTCCAGGCCAACGGCGATCCGAAGCTCAACCGCCTGAAGGACGTGGATGGCCCGCAGATCTTCCCCCACGAACCCGGCACCCTGCCCAACCGCGAGGGCGACCTGGCGGCGAGCATGGCCGAGTACGTGACCATGGCCGAGCGCGGCATCACCCCCTGGGACCGCATCGAGACCCTGCCCGACGGCCTGCGCGCCCTGGAGTACACCCGCAAGATCGACCTGGAGGACTGGATGCAGGCCCAGGGCCTGGACGCCGTGCTGTTCCCCACCGTGGCCGACGTGGCCCCGGCGGATGCCGACGTCAACCCGGCCTCCGCCGACATCGCCTGGAGCAATGGCGTATGGGTCGCCAACGGCAACCTCGCCATCCGCCACCTGGGCGTACCCACCGTCACCGTGCCCATGGGCGTGATGGCCGACATCGGCATGCCGGTGGGCCTGACCTTCGCCGGCCGCGCCTATGACGACAACGCCCTGCTGCGCTACGCCGCCGCGTTCGAGTCCACCGGCTCGCGCCGGATCGTCCCGCCGCGCACGCCCCCGCTGAAAGGCTGACCCCCTGCACCCCGCCACCCGGCGGGGTGCTTGCATTCAGGCTGCGAAAGGCTTCTAACGCCGCAGGGCAGCGTCCTGGGCGAACGCCTCCGGCAGGCACTCCGGCACCACCCGCACCCGTGGCGCCATCAACGCGCGATGCGGGTACTGGATGACCATTGCGCAGTTCCCCGGGTCATGGAATGCCTGGAACACCACCTTCAACCGCCCCGCCTGCGGGTACGGCGGCTGGCGGGCGTCATGGCCCAGCCCGACGATGTAGCGCCCGAACTGTCGCCCAACTGCAGTGACCTGGACACCGCCCGCCCCTCGGCGAACGGGTTGCGCGGCTGACCGGGCGATTCAGGGGCAACGCCTGAAACGTGCGGAATTCCCCGAGAACCATGAGCTCGACCGAGGCGCCACGGTTGCGAGGCGCTCCACTGTGACGCACCGGATTATGCAATCTGGTGCATCGCCGCCTGCGCTAAAGCCCACTTATTGGCCCGGCGCAGGCGCCCTAGAGTCCTGCTCTCCACGGCACCTGCTCGGAGCAGACCATGAAGACCTTCCTCCTGGCCCTCGGCCTCCTGTTCAACTCACTCGTGGCAACGGCAGCAGACATGTCCCATCAGGCAGACAACTTCTACACCAGCGACAAGGTCACCCAGCAACGGGTGACCTTCCTCGACCAGTACCGCATGCGCGTGGTCGGCAACCTGTTCATCCCCCGCGACATCGCCCCCGGCAGCCGCAATGCGGCGTTGATCGTCGGCCACCCCATGGGCGCGGTGAAGGAACAGAGCGCCAACCTGTACGCCACCAAACTGGCCGAGCAGGGCTTCATCACCCTGGCCATCGACCTGCCTTTCTGGGGCGAGAGCGAAGGCCAGCCGCGCAACGCCGTCTCCCCGGACCTCTACGCCGAAGCCTTCAGTGCCGCCGTGGACTACCTCGGCACCCATGACCGGGTCGACCGCGAGCGCATCGGCGTGCTCGGCATCTGCGGCAGCGGCAGCTTCGCCATCGCCGCCGCCAAGATCGACCCGCGCATGAAGGCCATCGCCACCGTCAGCATGTACGACATGGGTGCGGCGAATCGCCAGGCACTGCACCACTCCCTGACGCTGGAACAGCGCAAGCGCATCCTCGAAGAGGCCGCCCAGCAGCGCTACGTGGAGTACACCGGCGGTGCCACACGCTACACCGGCGGCACGGTCACCCGTCTTGAGCCTGACACCGACCCGATCCAGCGGGAGTTCTTCGACTTCTACCGCACGCCCCGTGGCGCCTTCACGCCTGCCGGGCAGAGCGCGGACCTGACCACTCGCCCCACCCTGACCAGCAACGTGAAGTTCATGAACTTCTATCCGTTCGAAGACATCGAAACCATCTCGCCGCGCCCCCTGCTGTTCATCACTGGCGCGGACGCCCACTCCCGCGAGTTCAGCGAAGACGCCTACCGCCGTGCGGCCGAGCCCAAGGAGCTGGTGGTGATCCCCGGCGCCGGGCATGTGGACCTGTACGACCGTGTGGGGCTGATCCCCTTCGATCGCCTGACCGCGTTCTTCCGCGCCCACCTCAAGTAAGCCCACCAGCTGAAGGAGCCCACCATGACCGTTCACGCCTACGGCGCCCATGCCGGCGACAAGCCGCTCGAACCCATGACCATCCAGCGCCGCGCGCCCGGCGCCCATGACGTGCAGATCGACATCGCCTTCTGTGGCGTCTGCCACTCCGACCTGCACCAGGTCCGCGCCGAGTGGGCCGGCACCCGGTTCCCCTGCGTGCCGGGCCACGAAATCGTCGGCCGCGTCAGCGCCGTAGGCGCCCATGTCTCGACGCTCGAACCGGGCGACCTGGTGGGTGTGGGCTGCATCGTCGACAGCTGCCAGCACTGCGCCGACTGCGACGCTGGCCTGGAGAACTACTGCGACGGCATGGTCGGCACCTACAATTTCCCCACCCCGGACGCGCCGGGCTGGACCCTGGGTGGCTACTCCGAGCGCATCGTCGTGCACGAACGCTATGTGCTGCGCATCCGCCACCCCGAGGAGCAACTGGCCGCCGTGGCACCGCTGCTGTGCGCCGGCATCACCACCTGGTCGCCGCTGCGCCATTGGCAGGCGGGTCCGGGCAAGAAGGTGGGCATCGTCGGCATCGGCGGCCTGGGCCACATGGGCATCAAGCTGGCCCATGCCCTGGGCGCGCAGGTGGTGGCCTTCACCACCTCCGAGGGCAAGCGCGAGGCCGCCCTTGCCCTGGGCGCCGACGAGGTGGTGGTGTCGCGCAATGCCGAGGAGATGGCCGGCAACGCCGGCAGCTTCGACCTGATCGTCAACACCGTGGCGGCGCCCCACGACCTCAACCCCTTCCTGGCCCTGCTCAAGCGCGATGGAACCCTCACCCTGGTAGGCGCACCGGCCAGTCCGCATACCCCGCCGGAGGTGTTCAAGCTCATCTTCAAGCGCCGCAGCATCGCCGGCTCGATGATCGGTGGCATTCCCGAAACCCAGGAGATGCTCGATTTCTGCGCCGAGCACGGCATCGTCGCCGACATCGAACTGATCCGCGCCGAGCAGATCAACGACGCCTTCGAGCGCATGCTCAAGGGCGAGGTGAAGTACCGCTTCGTCATCGACTCGGCCACCCTTTCCGCCTGACCGCCGACGGGCGCCCACCCCGGGCGCCCCTTGCGCTGGGACCTCGGCCCCGCAAGAATTCCCGCACACCCTCCCCCGCCCGGACCGCCATGCCCCGCGAACCCTACAGCGACCTGCTCGCCCTGCTGGCCGTGGCCGAGGAGCGCAGCTTCACCCGTGCCGCCGCGCGCCTGGGCATGTCGCAATCCATGCTCAGCCACACCATCCGCAGCCTGGAGGCGCGGGTCGGCGTGCGCCTGCTGACCCGCACCACCCGCAGCGTCTCGGTGACCGAGGCCGGTGAGCAGTTGATCGCCGTGGTCGCGCCGCGCCTGCAGGCCATCGAAGCCGAACTGAGGTGGGTCACCGACCTCAGCGAGCTGCCGACCGGCACCCTGCGCATCACCGCCACCGAGCACGCCATCGAGACGCTGCTCTGGCCACGGCTGGAGCCCCTGCTGCCCCGCTATCCGCAACTGAACCTGGAGTTGCACGCCGACAACACCCTGGTGGACATCGTCCAGGAGCGCTTCGACTTCGGCGTGCGCCTGGGAGACAGCCTGGCCCGGGACATCACCGCCGTGCGCATCGGCCCGGACCTGACCTTCGCCCTGGTGGCCGCGCCCGCCTACCTCGCACGGCACCCGGCGCCCGCCACGCCCCAGGCACTGGCCGAGCACCGCTGCATCAACCTGCGCCTGCCCACCCGCGGCAACCTCTGGGCCTGGGAGCTGTGCCGCGACGGCCAGGCCCTGAACGTTCGGGTCGACGGGCAACTGGTGTTCAACGAAGTGCGTGCCATCGTCAGCGCCGCCGTCGCCGGCTTCGGCCTGGCCTACGTGCCGCTGGACCGGGTGCAGGCGCACCTGGATGCCGGGCACCTGGTGCCGGTGCTGCAGGACTGGTGGAGCACCTTCCCCGGCTACCACCTGTACTACTCGAACCAGCGCGAGCTGTCCCGGGCCATGCAGGTGGTGATCGAGGCCCTGCGCCACCCGGACTGACGCGATTGTCCAATCCGGCTCATGGCCGCGTGCAACCCCTGCGGTTCTTCGCCGGTGCCCGGCTGCCTATGATGGCCCCCACCTGAACGAACGCCACTCCGGCCTTTCCCTACCTACCGCTCGCGGTGCTGCCCAGGCAGCGCCAGGGCCCATCCTTTCCGCGAGAATCCCATGCGCCCCATCCCGTCCACCCCAGGCAACACCGCCCTCGGCAGTGCCGTCGGCTCCCTGGCCCTCTGCGTTGCCCTGCTGATCGCCTCGGAGTTCATGCCGGTGAGCCTGCTCACCCCCATCGCCCAGGACCTGCACGCCACCCAGGGCCAGGCCGGCCAGGCCATTTCCATCTCCGGCCTGTTCGCCGTGCTGGCCAGCCTGCTGATCGCCCCCCTTGCCGGGCGCTACGACCGCCGCCGGGTGCTGATGGCCATGACCGTGCTGATGCTGCTGTCGCTGGTGCTGATCGCCCTGGCCCCCAGCTTCACCCTGCTGATGACCGCCCGCGCCCTGCTGGGCCTGGCCATCGGTGGTTTCTGGTCGCTCTCCACGGCAACCGTGATCCGCCTGGTGCCGGCAAGCGAGGTGCCCCGCGCACTGGGCTGGATCTTCATGGGCAATGCCGTGGCCACGGCCTTCGCCGCCCCCATCGGGGCCTACCTGGGCGGCCTGTTCGGCTGGCGCGTGGTGTTCGGCGGCCTGGTGCCCCTGGTGCTGGCCACCCTCCTCTGGCAGTTGCACAGCCTGCCGTCGATGCCGCCCCTGGCGAGCATACCGGTGGGTCGTCTGTTCGGCCTGCTGCGCCGGCGCCATGTGCAACTGGGCATGCTCGCCACCATGCTCACCTTCGCCGGCGCATTCGGGGCCTTCACCTACTTCCGCCCGTTCCTGGAGCACGCCACCGGCATCGATGCCCGGCAGCTCTCGGGCCTGCTGCTGGGCCTGGGCCTGGCCGGGTTCGCCGGTACCCACTTCGCCAGCCACATGCTTCAGCGCGAGCGCCTCTACCCACTGCTGCGCTACCTGCCCCTGGCCCTGGCCGTCGTCACACTGGGCCTGGTCGAGCTGGGCCACTCGCTGGGGGCCGTGGCTGCGCTCATGGTCGGCTGGGGCGCGATCAATGCCGCCATCCCGGTGTGCTGGTCCACCTGGCTGGCCCGCGAGATCGACGACGAACCGGAGAGCGGCGGCGGCCTGATGGTGGCCGCCATCCAGCTGGCCATCATGCTCGGCGACGCCCTCGGCGGGCAGTTGCTCGACCGCTTCGGCAGCAGCGCGCCCCTGCTGGGAGGCGCCGTGATGCTGCTACTCTCCGGCGTGCTGATCGGCTCCGGCTGGCGCATCCGCAAACCGGGTCGCCAGCAGGCCGGGCACGGCCCCGCCATCGGTGATGCACGTTGATCCCCACCCGCCCAGGAGCCCCCGCATGAGCGACGACCTTCTCCGCGATGCCTTCAGCGGCCTGGTGGCCCTCGTGGCCGTAGCCCGCGAGGGCAGCTTCACCCGTGCCGCCGCCCACCTCGGGATCTCCCAATCGGCCGTCAGCCACGCGGTGAAGGGCCTGGAGCAGCGCCTCGGCACCCGCCTGCTGGCACGCAACTCGCGCACCGTCGCGCCCACCGAGGCAGGCGAGCGCCTGCTGCGCACCGTGGCCCCACGCCTGGCCGAGATCGACGCCGGCATGGCCGACCTGGCGGACCTGCGCGACAGCCCCACCGGCAGCATCCGCATCACCGCCTCCGACCATGCCCTGCGGACCGTGCTGTTTCCCCGGCTGAAGCGCTTCCTGCCGCAACACCCGGGCATCCATGTCGAGCTGCACTCCAACAACCAGCTTGTCGACCTGGCCGCCGAGCAGTTCGACGCCGGCGTACGCCTGGGGGACAGCCTGGCCCAAGACATGATCGCCGTACGCATCGGCCCCGACCTGCGCTTCGCCGTGGTGGCCACCCAGCGCTACCTCGAAGGGCGCGCCCTGCCGCACCACCCGGACGACCTGCAGGCGCACAGCTGCATCAACCTGCGGCTGCCCACCTATGGCGGGCTGTGGGCCTGGGAGTTCGGCCAGGGCGACCAGGCCTGCAACGTACGGGTGCCCGGCCAGCTGATCTTCAACAGCATCTACGACTGCCTCGACGCGGCCATCGCCGGCCTCGGCATCGCCTATGTGCCGGAAGACATCGCCCTGCCCTACATCCGCAGCGGCCACCTGCGCTCGGTGATGCAGGACTGGTGCCCCTACTGGGCCGGCTACCACCTCTACTACCCCAGCCGCCGCCAGCCCTCCGGCGCCATGTCGGCGCTGATCGCCGCACTGAAGGTGGACGCCCGCTGAGGGCGCGTCACAGCGCGTCCCGCGGCCGCCCCCGGTACACCCGCAGCACATCCGCCATCACCGCCAGGGCGATCTCGGCGGGCGTGCGGCTGCCCAGCGCCAGGCCGATGGGCATGTGCAACCGGGCGACCTGGGCCTCGTCCAGGCCGCCGGAGCGGCGCAGGCGCTCGGCCCGCGCGCGGGAGGTGCGCTGGGAGCCCATCACCCCGATGTAGAAGGCCGGCGTGCGCACTGCCTCGATCATCGCCAGGTCGTCGATGCGCGGGTCGTGGGTCAGGGCCACCACGGCGGTGGCGCGATGGCAGCCATCGGCGGCGATGAACAGCGAAGGCAGCACCGGCCGTACCTCCACGCCGGGCACAGCGAAGCCCGCCAGCGCCTCCTCGCGTGGATCGCAGACGATCACCTCGAAGCCCATGGCCTGGGCGAACTGGGCGCAGAACACCGAGACCGGGGAAATCCCGGCGATCACCAGGCGCGCCACCGGACCGACGCGAATGGCGACACTGCGCTCGTCGGCAGCGGTCTCCAGCCGGGTACCCAGGCCATCGTCCGGCTCCAGGCGCAGGCCGCCGTGCTCCAGGTCCACGTGGCGACGGCAGGCACGCTGCCCGGCCAGCGCCACCTGCAGCGCCTCCAGGTGCGCCCAGGTGTCCGGCACCGGCAGCAGGCGCTCCACCAACACCGCGAGAATGCCGCCACAGGGCAGGCGGATGCGCGCGCCCTGCGGCCCATCGGGGTCACCGTAGCGAATGCGCGTCACCGCCTGGTTGAAGTCACCGGCCACCAGCCGTTCGAGGAAGTCCTCCTCCACGCAGCCGCCGGAGAGCGAGCCGACATGCTGGCCATCCTCACGCGCCACCAGCAGCGAGCCAGGCTCGCGAGGGGCGGAACCGAAGGTGGCCAGCACCGTGTTGAGCCAGATGACCCGGCCCTCGCGGGACCAGGCCAGGGCGCGTTCGATGACCAGCATGTCCAGCTGTTGCATGGCGGTGTCCTGACACGACGGGAAAGTTCGCGACCCTAGCAGCGACGGGCCATACGGCCCATATCGCCGCCTCGAATGTGGCCATGAACGGCATCGATGAATGGATTGTTCGATGCCGTGCATAGGGGCATTCGGCGGGGCGGCGTTTCCCCGGCGCCACGTCTCTGGGCTAATACCTGGCCCCACTCCCGCGTGCAGAACGCCCCACCGAGGACACGACGATGGAACTGATGATCAACGGGACCCGCCGCCAGGTGGACGCCAGCCCCGATACCCCGCTGCTGTGGGTGATCCGCGAGGAACTCGGCCTGACCGGCACCAAGTACGGCTGCGGCGCGGCCCAGTGTGGCGCCTGTACCGTGCTCGCCGACGGCCAGCCGCTGCGCGCCTGCGTGATGCCGGTGAGCGCCGTGGCCAACATGGCCATCACCACCATCGAAGCCATCGAGCAGGACCCGGTGGGCCAGCACGTGGTGGAGGCCTGGGTCGAGCACCAGGTGCCCCAGTGCGGCTATTGCCAATCCGGCCAGGTGCTCACCGCCACCGCCCTGCTCAAGCGCAACGCCAGGCCCAGCCAGCAGGAGATCACCAACGCCATGGTCAACCTGTGCCGCTGCGGCACCTACAACGCCATCGCCGATGCGGTGCAGCAACTGGCCAAGGCCTGAGGAATACCGCCATGAACCTATCGCAGTTCCTCGGCACGCTGCCCATCGATGGCACGCCGCTCAACCTCTCACGCCGCCGGTTCGTCGGCGCCAGCCTCGGTGCCCTGGTGCTCGGCGCGCTGCTGCCGGCCCCGGTGCTGCGCGCGGCCGAAGTCGCCACGGTGAAACCCGGCACGCGCCTGCCGGCCTTCCTGGAGATCCGTGCCGACGGCAGTGCCCTGCTGCGCAGCCCCTTCGTCGAGGGCGGCCAGGGCATCTACACCGCTTTGGCACAGATCGTCGGCGAGGAGCTGGACATCGCTCCGGAACGCTTCAGCGTCGAGTGCGCGCCACCCGGGCCGGACTACCTGCTGGTCAACGGTGCCCGCTTCACCGGCGGCAGCTTCTCGGTGCGCTCCAGCATCGAGGTGATGCGCCGCCTGGGCGCCAGTGCGCGGCAGATGCTGCTGCAGGTGGCGGCCGCCAAGCTCGACGTACCGCTGGCCAGCCTCGACACGCGCCCTGGCGAGGTCGTCCACCCCGCCTCCGGCCGCACCCTGGGCTATGGCGAACTGGCCACCCTGGCCGCCGCCCTGACGCCTCCCGCCGAGGTGAAACTGCGCGACAGGAAGGACTTCCGCTGGATCGGCAAGCCAGTCAAGCGCCTCGACGCCCGCGACAAGGCCACCGGCAAGGTGGCCTACACCATCGACCTCACGCTCGACGGCATGCTGCTGGCCGCCGTTCAGCACGCCCCGCGCATGGGCATGGAGCCGGAAGCCCTGGCCAACGAGGCCGAGGTCAAGGCCATGCCCGGCGTGCACTCCGTCCACCGCCTGCCTGGCGCCGTGGCCGTGGTGGCCCAGCGCTGGTGGCAGGCCCGCCGTGCGGTGGAAAGCCTCAGGGTGAGTTGGCGCGAGGCACCGGCAGGCACCGCCCACGCCATGCCGGCGGACTTCTCCTCGGCGGCCTTTCGCGAGCGCCTGGCAGCCACGCCGGGGCCGGGTGTGGTGGCCGAGCAGAGCGGCCAGCCCGACGCCCAGTTCGGGCCGCAGGCCACGGTCATCGAAGCCACCTACGACGCGCCCTACCTCGCCCATGGCCAGCTGGAGCCGCCGTCCACCCTCGCCCGCTACAACGCCGACGGCACCCTGGAGCTGTGGCTGCCCAACCAGGCCCCGGAGATGTTCCAGCAGGCTGCCGCCAAGGTGGCCGGCCTGCCGCCGGAGAAGGTCATCCTGCACTCCCCGCCCCTGGGCGGCTTCTTCGGCCGGCACTTCCTCTACGGCACCGCCAACCCGTTCACCCAGGCCATCCTGCTGGCCAAGGCGGTGAAGGCGCCGATCAAGCTGATCTGGACCCGCGAGGAGGAGTTCCTCCGCGACGCCTTCCGCCCCATGGGCGTGACACGCCTGCGGGCCACCCTCGATGCCCAGGGGCTGCCCCACGCGCTGGTGGCCGAGACCATGGGTGAAAGCGCCACGGAACGCTGGTTCGGCCGGGTCCAGGGCAAGGCCAACGACAACGCCGTGGAAGGCCTGGCCGGCAAGGTCTACGCCATCCCCCACCGGCGCGTGTCGCAGGTGTACGTAGAGCACCCGCCCACCCTCGGTTTCTGGCGCTCGGTGGGCCACTCGATGAACGACTTCTTCTACGAGTCCTTCCTCGATGAACTGGCCGATGCCGGCCAGCAGGACCCCTATGCGCTGCGCCTGCACCTGCTGGCCGAGCAACCCCGGCACAAGACCCTGCTGGAAGCGGTGGCGGCGCTGTCCGGTGGCTGGAAGCGCGGCCCCTTCACCGCTGCCGACGGCAGCCGGCGGGCCCGGGGCGTGGCCATGGCCTCCCCTTTCGGCAGCGAAGTGGCGACCATCGCCGAGGTGTCCATCGAGCAGGGGCAGATCGTGGTCCACGACGTCTGGGTGGCCTTCGACCCCGGCTCCATCGTCAACCCGGCCATCGTCGAAGCGCAGGTGAAGTCGGCCGTGGCCCTGGGCCTGTCCTCCGCCCTGCTGGAAGAGGTGGTGTACGAGAACGGCCAGCCACGTGCCCGCAACTTCGGCGCCTATGCCGTGCTGCCCCAGGCGCGCATGCCCCGGGTACACGTGCGCATCGTCGAGAGCGGTGCGCCCATGGGCGGCGTCGGCGAGCCGGGCCTGCCCGGCGTGCCACCGGCCGTGGCCAATGCCGTGGCCGCCCTCACCGGCCAGCGGCTACGCAGCCTGCCCCTGTCCCGGGCGCGCTTTGCCGACGCGTAGGTGTCGGCCCCAACCACACCGGAGAACCGCCATGAAGCACCCGTTCCGCACCACCCTGCTGCTCGCCCAGCTCTGCACCGGCACGGCCCTTGCCGGCGAGGCCGAAGGCATCCAGGTGCAAGCCAATGGCGCCCAGGCCAGCCAGAGCGGTCCGGCCGACTACTTCACCGGCCAGGCGGTGGTGGACATGCTCTTCACCGCCACCGACTACAGCCCGGCCAGCGGCGCCCACGTCACCTTCGCCCCTGGCGCCCGCACGGTGTGGCACAGCCACCCGCGCGGGCAGACCCTGCTGGTCACCTCCGGCCAGGGCTGGGTGCAGGAATGGGGCAAGCCGCGCCGGGTCATCAACCCGGGTGACGTGGTGCGCATCGCACCGGGCGTCAAGCACTGGCACGGTGCAACGGCCACCCAGGCCATGCGCCACATCGCCCTGCAGGACGCCCAGGACGGCAAGGCGGTGGACTGGCTGGAACCGGTCAGTACCGAGCAGTACACCCCCTGAAACACCGCGGCGGCCCTTGGGCCGCCGCTTCGCTTTTACCGTCCTCAGGGTTCGAGCCGACGGATCACCACCCTCAGCGGCCCGGCCTGGCGCAAGGCCTCCACCCCACCATCCAGCCGGCCCAGCCGCACCAGCCCGCGGGAAAAGCGGAAATCCCTGTGGAAGATCGCTAGGTTGCCCCAGGGCGCGTAGTAGGCCAGGTCACCGGCCCTGGGCGTGTATCCGTCGGGCGCGCCTTCGGTGGTCAGCCGCCTGGGCAGGTCGCTGATCTTCTCGGTCTCGGCGTAGTCCTGGAGGACCCGTTCCATCGGCAGCTGGGCGAGGAATTCGCGGGTGCTGGGCGTGTCGTCGAGGGTGGCGGTGAGGGTCGTATCGTCGAGCTCGAGGCGGATCTGCATGGTGGGCTCCTGGGCGTGAGTGGGGGCGGCAAGGGCCAGCAGGCTGGCCAGGGTCGAGGCCGACACAAGGGGCAACCAGCGACGGCGCAGGTTGGACATTCGGGCTACCTCGTGGACAAGGGCGGTCGATCCGGAGGGTGCCGTCCGCCGTCCCGCCCTGCATCCTTCGCTGCCGAATGCCGCCATGAACCGGATCGCACAATGCCCAGCACCTCAGCCCTCGGGGTCGGCCTGCCCCCCCTCAGCCGGGACGGTCGGTTGCCGGCGGCCCACCAGCAGCCCGCAGGCGATGACCAGCGCGGCAGCGGAAGCGGATGCCAGCGGCCGGACCCAGGCGGCCTCGGGCAACCAGCCGGCCAGGGCCACATCCGTCACCAGCATGCCGCCGGCAATCCAGCCCAGCAGGCCGCCGCCCAGCAGCACCACCTGGGGGTAGCGATCCAGCAGGCGCAGGACGAGCTGGCTGCCCCAGACGATGATGGGGATGCTGATCAGCACGCCCAGGCTCACCAGCAGCAGGTTGCCACCGGCCGCACCGGCCACGGCCAGCACGTTGTCCAGGCTCATCACCGCGTCGGCGACGATGACGGTCCTGATGGCACTGAACAAACCGGTGCCGGCCGCCACCTCGTGGGCGGCCTCCGGCTCGGGCTGCAGCAGCTTGATGCCGATCCACAGCAGCATCAGCGCCCCGGCCAGCTTGAGGAAAGGCAAGGCGAGCAGTTGCAGGGCGAAGAACAGCAGCAGGATGCGCAATGCGATGGCACCCGCCACGCCGCCGAGGATCGCCCGGCGACGCTGTGCCTCGGGCAGGTGGCGGCAGGCCAGGGCGATGACCACGGCGTTGTCGCCGCCCAGCAGGATGTCGATGGCGACGATCTGCGCCAGGGCCATCCAGAATTCAGGCTGTGTCAGCCAGTCCATCGGGGGTATCTCCTTGGGTTGCAGGGCGCCCGTCCGAGCGCCCGGGTGGTCCGCTGGGCACGCAGCATCCGGCCCTACCAGAGGGCGATGTCGTAGGTCAGGTAGAGCCGGTTGTTGTCGCGGTCGCGGCTGTAGCTGGAGCGGTAGGCGATGTGCCGCCACTTGAGGCCCAACCCCTTGAGGGCGCCCGTCTGCACCACATAGGCCAGGTCGAGATCACGCTCCCACTCATTGGCCGCCACCTCGGCCCCCCGCAGTACGGTGGTTCCATCCCGTCCCTTGAAGTAGCGCAGGCCGGCACTCAGCCCCGGCGCGCCGAGGGCGGCGAAGTCGTAGGCGTAGCCGAGCATCCAGGTGCGTTCGTCCTCCTCGACGAACTTGCCCACCCCGGCATTGCTGAAGCTGTAGACGGTGGCGCCTTCGACGAAGGGCAAGCCCCCTTCCCCATTCAGGCGCTGGTAGCCGGCGCTCAGGGCATGGCCATCGACGCTGTAGGTCAGCAGGGCACTGAGCATGTGGTTGTCCAGCTCGCCGTTGCGGGCCTGCCCGACATCGCGGCTGCGGAAGTAGCGCAGGTCGCTGGTCAGGCTGCCGGGCCCCAGGGACAGGGTGTGCACCAGCCCCAGGTAGTGCTGCCGATAGAAGGCCTCCAGCTCGCCCAGGTAGTAGCTGAGCACCAGCGGCTTGCCGACCTTGTAGTCGGCGCCGGCAAACCAGAAGCCCTCGCCCCGGTCGCCGCCGTAGCCATCGGCCGTGAGGGGGCGGTCGTCGCTGGAATCGCGCTGGCGGCCCTCCCTCAGGTAGCCGGCGGTGAGGCTGAGGCCGGGGATGTCGACGCTGGACACCTGGGTGCCCTCGAAGGTCTGCGGCAGCAGGCGGGCATCGTTGCGCACCAGCACCGGCAGCCTGGGTTGCAGGGTGCCGTGCCGGAGGGTGGTTCCGCCCAGGCGCGCCTTGGCGGTGAGGCCCAGGCTGGAGAACTCGTCCGCCGCCCGGCCATCGTCATGGCGCGGCAGCAACCCGGTACCGGCCCGTCCGCGTCCGGAGTCCAGCCTGACGCCCAGCAGGCCGAGGGCGTCGAGGCCGAACCCCAGCGGGCCTGGCGTATAGCCGGACTGGGCATCCAGCAGGAACCCCTGGGCCCACTCCTCGCGGCGGGACTGGGCGCTGGCAGCGGCCCGGGGCGACATCCCGGACTCGTCCTTGAAGTCGTCGTTGAAGTAGAGGTTGCGCAGTTGCAGGGTGGCCTTGCTGTCGGCGAAGAAGCCCTCGGCAACGGCCTCGGGTGCAAGCGCGGCGGCCACGCAGGCGAGTACCGCGCCGCTGCGGCGCAGGGCGTGATGGGGAGACATGGTGCACCTCACGGGTGGGAAATCGCCCGCTCCCGGAAGGGGGCGGGACGCTGACGGACGGGGAGGCTCAGGCGACCAGGCTGATGGCGCCGCTGAGCAGGGCCAGTGCGGTGATGACCAGCGAGGTCAGCACCGCCCACTTCAGGGTGAAGCGCTGGAAGTCGCCGATGTCCCGGTCGACCATGCCGATCAGCAGCAGCGTGGAGGCGACCAGGGGGCTCATCAGGTGCACCGGCTGGCCCAGCACCGAGGCGCGGGCGATCTCCACCGGATCGATGCCGTAGGCCGAGGCCGCCTGGGCCAGGATGGGCACCATGCCGAAGTAGTAGGCATCGTTGGAGAGGACGAAGGTCAGCGGCATGCTGGTGATGGCGACCACCAGCGGGAAGATCCGGCCCCAGCTGGCGGGGATCATCTGCACCAGGGAGTTGGCCAGGGCATCGACCATCTGGGTGCCGGAGAAGATCCCGGCAAACACACCGGCGGCGAACACCAGCAGCACCACGGTCATCGCATTGCCCGAGTGGGCGAGGATGCGCTCCTTCTGCTCTTCGAGGCGCGGGTAGTTGACCATCAGCGCCACCACGAAGCCGAGCATGAACAGCACCGCCGCGTTCATCAGCCCCATGACCAGGGCGGTCATCACCCCGATCACCAGCAGCAGGTTCAGCAGGATGCGGCGCGGCCGCTTGTGCGGGCTGTCCGCCAGGATGGCCTTGATGTAGCAATCGTCGCCGCCGGTCTTCAGGTGCACGCTGCCGATGCGCTTCAGCTCGCGGCGCCCCAGTACCCAGGCGGTGAACACCACCCACAGCGCCCCGCCGACCATGGTCGGCAGCATGGGAATGAAGTACGCGCTGGCATCCAGCCCGAGCACCGCGATGGCGCGGGTGGCGGGACCGCCCCAGGGGCTCATGCCGCTCATGATGCTGAGCGAGAGCATGGCGATGCAGGCCAGGACCAGCGGATTCATGCCGATGCGCCGGTACAGCGGCAGCATGGCGGCGACGGTGATCATGTAAGTGGTGGTGCCGTCGCCGTCCAGGGCGACCATGAGCGACAGCAATGCGGTGCCGATGGCGATCTTCACCGGGTTGCCGTTGACCGTCTGGAGGATGCGGCGGATCAGCGGGTCGAACAGCCCGGCGTCGATCATGATGCCGAAGAACAGGATGGCGAAGAGCAGCAGCGCGGCCGAAGGGGCGACCGTCTTCAGACCGTCGAGCATCATCTTGCCGAGTTCGGGGGCGAAGCCGCCGGCGAGCGCGAAGGCAATGGGGACCAGGGTCAGGGCCACGACCGGGGAAAGGCGTTTGGTCATGATCAGGTAGGTGAACACGACCACCATGGACAAACCGAGCAGAGAAAGCATGGCGTTGGACTCTTGTAGTTATTAGGTTCCTGCCTCGGGCGGGCGGCGCGAACCGCCCGCCATGAAGCCGCTGATCGAGGGAGCGGGTAAGGGCCCGTCAGGCTGTCGCGTCGGGGTACGGCCGCAGTGGCCGGCTGGATCGGAAGGGGTGTGCGAAGGCTGTGGCATGCATGTCGATTACCCGTCTTGTGTTTGTTATGTCGGGGATGGGAGGTGAGGCCCGGCGGTCAGTGCAGGGCCTCGGGAAGGAGGTAGAACAGGCGCCCGTCCATGATCTTGCGGGCCGTCCGGATCAGTGAGACGCGGGCGATGTCCAGGGGATTGCCGCCGCGCAGCTCGACCTGCAGGTCGAGGTGGCCGGAGGGGTGCTCGATGCGCACCGCTTCCAGCGTCCGCCCCGCCTCGGTGCGGCCGCTGTCCAGGGCCAGGCGCTGGGCGAGGCTGCCCGGTACGTTGACCGCCGCGCCCAGGGCGATGGCCCCCGTCACCGCCAGCGCCTTGTGGCAGCGCTGGGGCACGAAGTAGCGGGCGCAGAGGGTGGCGTCGCCCTGGCGAGCGGGGCTCAGGAGGATGGGCTTGGGCAGGACCGAGCCGCTCACATCGCCCATGCCCATGCGCCGCCCGGCTTCCAGGCGGATGCGTTCCAGCCGCGCGAGCAGCGCCCCATCGGCATCCAGCACGGCGGGGTCGGCATGGCCGTCCACCCCCAGGTCAGCGGCGCGGATCAGCACCGTTGCCGTGGCGGCGTCGATGCAGCTGACCTCCACCCCGTCGATCCACTCCAGGGCCTGGCCGGTGGGCAGCAGCGCACCGGTCTTGGCACCGGCCACGTCGAGGAAGCTCAGGCGGATCCCCGCCGCGCGGCCCGGCACGCCGCTGATGCAGGTTTCGCCCTCGTACTCCACCCGGCCACGGGGCGTCGGCACGACGCACTCGATGATGCGCTGGGTGTTGAGGTTGAACACCCGCACCCGCGTCTCACCGTAGGTCGGCGCCACCAGGCCGGTCTCGATGGCGAAGGGGCCGACGGCAGAAAGCATGTTGCCGCAGTTGGGGGTGTAGTCGACCCGGCGCTCGATGACGTCCACCTGGGCGAACAGGTAGTCCACGTCAGCGTCCTGCCGGGAGGAGCGGCCGACGATGGCCACCTTGCTGGTGAGCGAGTTGCCGCCGCCGATACCGTCCACCTGCAGCGGGTGGCCGGAGCCCATCAGGTCGAGCAGGACCTCGGTCCGTGCCTCGACGGATTCGGGCAGGTCGTTCATGTGGATGAAGGGGCCGCGGGAGGTGCCGCCGCGCATGATCATGCAGGGGATGCTGTTCATCATCTTGGTCTAACCCATGACCGTTTCAACGATGGACAGAGCTTGTCAGCGCCGTTTTAATGCTTCAAATGCAAATATCGACCACGATAAATAACCAAATCGGATTAATGCACAAACCAGCAAACGGGCTGACTTTTCATGCATCGAATAGAGTTCCTTGACCTTGCCGCCTTCGTCCGGGTGGCCGAATCGCAGTCCTTCCAGGAAGCCGCCCAGGCCCTGCACCTGTCCCAGCCCGCCCTCTCCCGTCGTTTGCAGAAGCTGGAGGAAACCCTCGGCGCCAAGCTGCTGGAGCGCACCACACGGCGCACCTGGCTGACCGAGGTGGGCAAGGACTATCTGCCCCGTGCACGGCGCATGCTGGAGGACTACGAGTCGTCGCTGCAGGGCATCCGCGAGCTGAAGACCCACCAGAAGGGCACCGTCACCATCGCCTGCATTCCCACCGCAGCGTTCTACTTCCTGCCCAGCGTCATCCGCGTGTTCAACGAGGCCTATCCGGGCATCCGCATCCGCATCCTCGACGTCAGTGCCAACGAAGGGCTGGAACGGGTGGTGAGCGGCGACGCCGATTTCGGTATCAACATGATCAGCGCCCAGCACCCGGACGTGAGCTTCACCCCGCTGCTGCGGGACCCGTTCGTCCTCGCCATGCGCAGCGACCACCCGCTGGCCGCGCTACCGGAAGTGGGCTGGCCGGACCTGCAGAACGTCCGGCTGATCACCGTCAGCCGCGACAGCGGCAACCGCATGCTGCTGGACAGCGCCCTCTCCGGCCACGGCATCCGCCTCAACGGCTTCTACGAAGTGCAGCACCTGTCCACCTCCCTGGGCCTGGTGGAGAGCGGCCTCGGCGTGGCCATCCTGCCGCGCATGGCGATGCCCGACGCCGAGCACGAGAACCTCTGCTCACGGGACCTGCCGCCCCCGCATATCGAACGCACCATCGGCCTGGTCCGCCGCGACGGCGAGCCGCTTTCCAGCACCGCCGAGCTGTTCATCGAAATGCTGCTCAGGCGCTGGCGCGAGACCGGGGAGCCGCCGCAACCCGAACCCCGCAAGGGCCGGCGGCAACGGACGTGAACCGCCACCCTATCCCCAGGGCCATATCCCTGAAGACAGTCAGGCGCGGGCCTGCTCGCGATTGAGCTGGCGCCAGTGCTTGGGCGTCATGCCCACCAGGCGGCTGAAGGTGCGGCTGAAATGGGCCTGGTCGGCGAAGCCGCATTCCAGGCTGACCTGGGCGATGGACAGGCGGTCCTCGGCCAGCAGCTGCTTCGCGGTGCGCACGCGCAGGTCCAGGGTCCATTCCTGGGGCGAAAGGCCGGTGGTCTTCTTGAACGCGCGGGAGAAGTGGCTGCGGGACATGGCGCACTGCTGCGCCACGTCGGCGATCAGCAGGCGGCTGTGCAGGCTGCGGGCGAGGATCTCCTTGGCCCGCTTCTCCTGCCAGGGCGACAGCGCGGCCCGTTCACCAGAGGTGCGCTCGGCGCCCCGGTAGCGCGCCAGCAGGTGGTCGCAGAGTTGCCGGCTGAGGGACGAAAGCACCGAGCCATCGCCTTGGGGCGCGCCCTCCAGGGCGGACTGCAGGCGTTGGGTCAGGCGGTAGGTCTCGGCATCCAGGGCGGTGTCGGCGACGAGCGTCAGTGCGGTCATGGCGGCTCTCCTTGGGGATGGGCAGAGCCTCGCCCGGCGGCAGCCGAGGCGTCCTTTGGCGAACCTGAAAAACCCTTAAACCGCCCTCACCCGGCCGCCAGCGGCAGGGTGAAGAAGAACAGGCTCTCGCCGCGTCGGCCACGGATCGCGCCGAGCCGCCCACCATGGGCGCAGAGGATCGACTCGCAGATGGCCAGCCCCATGCCCATGCCGCTGGCCTTGGTGCTGAAGAAGGCCTGGAAGATGCGCCCCTGGGCTTCCTCGGCCACGCCCGGGCCGTTGTCTTCCACCAGCACCAGCACCTCGCTGCCGAGGACCTGGCTCTCCAGCACCAGCCGACGGGTGCTGGGCGGCTGGCACTGCATGGCCTCCACGGCGTTCTGGATCAGGTTGCGCATCACCTGCTGCAGCTGGATGGCGTCGCCCTCGACGGTGACGCCGCTGGCCAGCCGCAGGCTGACGTCCACGTGCTTGTCGTCCAGCTCGGCGCGGGTGATCGCCAGCACCTGGCGGATGACCTTGCCCAATGCCAGGGGGCGCCGCTGGCTCGGTGCCTGACGGGCGAGGGCGCGGGTGGCACGGACGATATCGGCAGCGCGACGGCACTCAGCGAGGATGTCGCGCAGGCCCTCCAGGGCCTCCTCCACCGAGGGCGAGTCGCGCTCCAGCCAGCGGATGCTGGCGCCGGCATTGGAAAGAATGGCGGCCAGGGGCTGGTTGATCTCGTGGGAGATGGAGGCTGCCAGCTCGCCGAGGATGGTGGCCTGGGAGGTACGGTCCAGCTCGCTGCGCGCCGCGCGCAGCTCGGCCTCGGTGCGACGCCGCTCGGTCACGTCGGAGACCACGCCGATGAAGGTCTCGTGTTCGGCGGGCTCCAGCACCAGCTCCAGGTAACGCGGCGAACCGTCCATGGAGACGCTACGGAACTCCAGGCGCGCACCCTGCCGCTCGGCCAGGGCGGTTTCCAGGGCCTGGCCGAAGCGCGCACGGTCGTCGGCATGCACCAGGGCGCCGGGCTGGCTGAGGTAGGCGCCGTCGGCCGGGGCCTCCAGGCGCAGTTCGGCCACCAGTGCGGCGGACCAGAACGACGGCTCCCGCCCCACCCGCCAGACGAAGGTGCCGTAGCGGCTCACCTCCTGCCCCAGGGCCAGCAGCGCCTGGGTACGCCGCAGGGTGCTCTCGCTGTCGCGGCGCCGGCGGTTCTCCGCCAGCAGGTCGCCATAGAGCCGGGCATGGCTGAGGGAAATCGCTGCCTGGGCCGCCAGCAGCGCCAGCAGGTCGATGCGGGCCGGGTCGATGGCGCCGGTGGTGAGGCGGTTCTCCAGGTACAACGCGCCCACCACCTCGCGCTGCTTGAGCAGCGGCAGGCACAGCACGGTGCCGTTCTCCAGCTGCCCCAGGTAGGGGTCACCGGTGTAGCAGCGCAGGGCGTAGGGGCCTTCCACCAGCACCGGTTCGCGCCGTTCTAGGGCCTCGCGCACCAGGCCCAGGGGCGCCAGCTGGGCGGCCTCCGCCTCGGGCTGCAGGCGCACCGTCACCCCATCGTGGTCGGCCTGGCCGCAGGCTTCCACGTGCAGGTTCCCACCCTCGTGGAGCAGCAGCGCGACGTAGCCGGCACCGGCGTGCATCGCGGCGTTGGCCAGCAGCGTCTCGATCAGCGCGGCGGGCTCGATCTCGCGGGACAGCGCCTGGCAGGCGCGGGTGATGGACAGCCGGTCCAGCTGCTCGGCAGCCGGTCGGGGCCCATCCCCCACGCTGCTGCCCTCGCAGAGGAAGGGGTGGGCCTGCTCCAGTTGCACCGCCAGGGTGTGGGCGCCCCAGCGCCGCCAGGCGGCATGGGCCTGGCGCAGGTGCTCACGGGCGGTGCCGGGCAGCTCCAGCGCTTCGTGGCAGCGGGCCGCCAGCTCGTGGCTCAGGCCCTTGAGGTGGATGGCACCACAGGCTTCGGCACAGGCGATGGCGCGTTCGTAGAGGCGCAGCGCCCGCACCGGGTCGCCTTCGGCGCGGGCCACCTCGGCCTCGGCCAGGGCCAGGCGGTCGGCGAAATAGCGCGGGTTCAGCGCCGCCCAAAGGCGCAGGCGGCGCAGCGGCTCGGCGTAGTCCTGCGGCCGGCCGGTGGCGGTCTGCAGGGCGGCGCGGTTGAGCACGCTGAACATCGCCAGGTCGATCTGGTGGATGTGCACCGGCGCGGACCAGGTCAGCGCCCAGGCGGCGTCCAGGTGCACGGCCGCCTCTTCCAGCTGCCCTTCGAGGAAGGCCAGCAGGCCTTCGAACAGGCTCCACCAGAAGCGCAGCGGGCCCATGTGGCTCCACGCCACCCGCTGGCGCAGGATCTCCACGTCCGGGATCGGCAGGTGACCGCCGCCCTCCCCGGCCAGCCGACGGATGTAGCGGGCCTGGGCGTGGAGGATGGTCTGCGCGTCGAGGAACTCCAGGTTGCGCGCCAGTTCCAGGCCGCTGTCGATCTGCCCCAGCATGCGTTCGATGGGGGCGCCCAGCACCAGCAGGTCCGAGACGATGTGGTTGTTGGCGTAGCAGGCAAAGCTGGGCGAGCCCTGGGCCAGGCTGGCGCGGTAGGCCTGCTCGGCGCATTCCAGGGCGAAGGGCAGCGACTGGGTCCAGACGCTCACCTGGTCCAGAGCCACCAGGGCCGAGACGCGACTGGCGGCATAGGCCGGCTGCTCCGCCAGTCGCCGCGCCACGGCACTGAAGGCAAAGCCTTCGGCATGGCATTCGAAGCGTTCGGCCGCTGCCACGCCGAGCCACGCCAGGGCCTGCACGGCCGCTGCGCTGAGCCCGTGCTGCAGGGCCATGTGGGCGATGCGCGCGGTGGCCAGCAGCATCAGGTTCGGCTGGATGAACGACCCGGGCACCACCAGCGCGGCCAGCAGCTCCATCACCGCCAGCGCCTCGGCATCCTGCGCCTCGGGCAGCTCGGCAAAGTACGCCGGCGGACGGCCGTCCAGTTCGGCCAGCAGGGCCTGCCAGGCTTCGGCGGCCTGCTCCGGCGTGGGCGCACAGGGGAACACCACGCCACGCTCGGCCAGGGCGGCGGCGACACACGCAAGGGCACCGGGGTAGTCACCCCGCAGGCAGTGGATCTCCACCCGCAGGCGCTGCAGGGCGATGCGTTCCAGGGCATCCGCCGTGTCGGCCAGCCGCGCTTGCAGGCGGGTATCGGCCGCCAGGTAGTCGGCGCCGAGTATGAGCCCGTGGACGTGCAACAGCTCCACCTCTCGGGCACGGGCCGGGTCGTCCAGCCCCTGCAGCAGGGCCCCGGCCTGGTGCAGGTAGTCCAGCAACGGACCGGGAGCGACGGCGTCGGCGGCCAGGCAGGCGGCACGCAGCAGCAGGTCGACGAAGCGGCGCCGGTCCTCGGCATCCAGCGTGGCCGGGGTCACCCGCAGCACCTGGGCGGCCACCCGGAACACCGCCGCAGCGGGGGCCTGCGTGGCCAGCCCGGCCAGCAACTGGCGGGCGAAGCCGGCGTGCATGCCGGCCTGGCGCTGCGCCGGCAGTTGCCCGCGCACCGACTCCAGCAAGGCGTCGTGGGCGAAGGCCAGGCCCTCCGCCTGCTCCTCCAGCAGGCCGGCCTCTCGCGCGGGGTGCAGGTGATGGGCCACGGTATCGGCGGGCAGGCCGCTGGCCTGGGCCAGTTCGTCCAGCGGCGTGCGGTTGCCCAGCAGGGCCAGCGCACCCAGCAATTCCCGGGTGCTCTCCGGCAGGCGCCGCAGGCGAACCTCCAGCAGGCTGGCCACGTCCACCACCGGGCCGTCGGCCATCAGCGGCGTATCGCCGGCCTCGCGCAGCAGGGCGGCGAACTGGGTGAGGTACAGCGGGTTGCCGTGCCCCTGTTGCTCCAGGTGCCCGGCCAGGCGGGCATGGGCCTCGGGCTGCAGGCTAAGGCCGGCGCCCAGCAGGTCGCCGATGCCCTGCGCGCCCAGGGGCGCCAGGTCGATGCGCACACAGCGCTCGCCAAGCCCCTCGCATGCGGCCAACAACGGCGCGGCAAGGCTGCCCGCCCGGCATTCGGCAGGCCGGTAGGCGAGCACCAGCAGGCAGTGGTCGAAGGCCGAAGGGGCCAGCTCGCAGAGGAAGTCGCGGCTCTCCTCGTCGATCCACTGCAGGTCGTCGACGAACAGCAGCAAGGGATGCTCCCGCCGGGCCAGGGCGCCCAGCAGCCGTTGCAGCACGCCGTGCAGGTAACGCCGCGCTTCGCTGGGCGGCAATGCCTCGGCCGGCAAACGGCCATCCCCCAGCAAGGGCGCCAGCGGCGGAATGAGGCGCACCACCCGCTGGGCATGGGTGCCCACCACGCCCTGCAGGTGTTCACGCCAGCGCTGGGCCTGGGCCGGTGTTTCGGCCAGCAGGCGCTCGCACAGGCCGCCGAACAGCCCGGCCAGGGCCTCGTAGGGCGCGCGGCGGCGGGACAGTTCGCATTTGGTGCTGGCGAACAGCACGCTGGCGTCATCCTCCTCGCGGCGGAAGCGGCGCATCAGCGAGGTCTTGCCGATGCCGGCCTCGCCCGCCACCAGCACGGCCCCGCCCTGCCCTTTGCGCAGGCGTTCGCGGGCGGCGGCCAGGGTCGCCAGTTCGGCCTCACGGGCCACCAGCAACGCAGCACCGCCTGCCGTCCGGTGCAGCGCGGCGCCTTCGCGCCAGGCCTCCAGGCAACGGCGCAGCTCGCTCTCCACCTGGATCGCCTGGCGCGGCCGGGCGTCGGCCTGCTTGGCCAGCATGGCGGCCAGCAGCGCATCCACTGCGGCGGGCACGCCGGACCGCAACTGCGAAGGTGCGGGCGCGGCGACGGCTGCATGGCGGTGCTGCCACTCCAGCGGGTCGCCCGCGACGAAGGGGTAGCGCCCGGTGAGCCATTGGAAGAAGCACACCCCCAGGGCATAGAGGTCGGCCTCGGGCGTGCCGTCGCGCTCCGGCGGCAGGTAGGCCAGTTGCCGATCGTTGAGGGCCGGGCTCCCGGGAGCGGCGTTTTCCAGGGCGCCAGCCTTGCCGAAGCCGGTGAGGCGGATGCGCCCGTCGGGCATCAGGAACAGGTTGTCCGGGCACAGGTTGCGGTGCGCCAGGCCGCTGCGATGGACCTTGCCCAGCGCCTGGGCGGCGGCCAGGGCAAGGCGCAGGAAGGGCTCCACCGCCAGGGGCTCGCGGCAGGTGAGGGAGAGCGGCATGCCAGCGTCGTCGTCCAGCACCAGCAGGGTGCCGTCGGCGCCACCCAGGCGCGCCACCGGCAGCAACGCCCAGGCCGTGTCCAGCCGCGAACCCAGGGCGTATTCATGATCCAGCCCGGCCAGTTCCCAATGGGCGGCCTGGGGGCCTGCACGCACCACCAGCCACTGGCGGCCGGCACGGCTGTCGCGCACCCGCCAGCGGCTCAGCTCGCCGTTGCGGTCCAGGGGCTGCCAATCGACACGGGCCAGCCAGTGCTCGTCGAAGCAGGCGGCCAGAGCGTCGGGCAAGTCATGCAGCAGTGGCGGCGGGCTCACGCAGCCCACCCGGGCAGGCCCGCCAGCGCGGCCAGCAACGCCTCGGCACTGAAGGGCTTGGCGAGAAAGGCATGGGCGCCGCGGGCAAGGGCCGACTCGGCGCCCTGCGCGCCCGCCTCGGCGGACATGCAGATGACCGGCAGCGGGCAGCGGCGCTCGGCCAGCAGCGCCTGCACCTCAGCGCCCTTCAGGCCAGGCATGCGCACATCGAGCAGCAGCGCATCGGCCTGCTCCGGCCAGCGTGAGGCGAGGAAGGCCTCGCCGGACTCGAAGCACACGGCGCGCAGGCCGACCGAGCGCAACAGGTTGTCGAGGCTCTTGCGGACCTTGGGTTCGTCGTCGACGACGCACACGACCTTCATGGCTAGCCCTGGGCAGAGGACAGGGGATGGCGGCGTGCATGCCGGGTCAGGCCGGTTCGGCGACCGGGTCGAACTGGGGCAGCATCCCCAGCGTGCGGCCCGCCACGAGCAGGTGTATCAGGTTGCTCGCGCCGAGTTTTGTCATGACGTGCTTTTTATGCATCTTCACCGTCACGTCCTGCAGGCCGAGCTGCTGGGCGATGTCGCGGTTCTGGCGGCCCTCCAGCAGCAGTCGGAACACGTCGCGCTCCCGTGGGGTGAGGCTGGCATAGCGCGCCTGCACCGCCTGCCGGGCATGGCGCTGCTGGTGGAGGATGCAGGCCCGGCCCATGGCCTCGCCCACCGCCGCCAGCAACTGGGCCTCGTCCACCGGTTTGGTGAGGAAGCCCTCGGCGCCGGCCTTCATGGCCTTGACCGACATGTCGATGGTGCCGAAGCCGCTCATGAACACCACCGACAACGGCACGCCGCGCCGGGCCAGTTCGTCCTGCAGGTCGAAGCCGCTGCCCTCGCGCAGGCGCACGTCCAGCAGCAGGCAGCCGGGGCGATCACAGGGGCAGCGGGCGAGGAACTCGGGCGCCGAGGCATAGGCCGTGGCTTCGATACCCGCCGAGCGCAGCTGGCGGACCAGCGCCGTGCGCACGGCCGGCTCGTCGTCGATGACATGCACGTCGGCGCGCCCGACCGGCGCAGCGGGCACCGGTCGGACAGGCGGTTCGGCGGCCGCCACCACGGTTGCCTGCAGGTTGAGGCGATAGCCCCGGCGCGGCACCGTTTCCAGCAGGCGCGCATCCAGGCCCAGGTGCTTGCGAAGGGCCGAGACCTGCACCTGCAGGTTGTTCTCCTCCACCACCAGGTCGGGCCACGCCGCCTGCAGCAACTCGGCCTTGGTCACCAGGCGGTTGGGGGCGGCGAGCAGGGCTTCCAGCACATCGAAGGCGCGGCTGCCCAGGCGCACCGGGGCACCGTTCAGGAAGGCTTCTCTTCGCTCCAGCGAAATCCAGGCGTCACCCAGGCGGATCATGGTGGCAACTCGTCGTCGAACAGGCGGAAACAGGGCCGCTTTTCAGCGGAACTTTTTCAACCTAGATGAAAGAAATTCCCATCTCAAGCGTTAACCACGCGACACGGAAATAAGAACAAATGTACAAGCCAGGGTGTCGCACACCTGCTTCAATGACGTGCCACCCGAACCATCCAACCCCTCTGGAACGGGTCTTTCAGAGCACCCCGCACGCTTCCTGAAAACGCCGGAACCGCCTCAGGGCACACCTGCCCTCCCCGCGTCCGCCGCCGTCGATCCCCCGCCCTCCCAATCGAGCACATCGATGCAAGCCGACGCCCTGTGCGCTCACCGATAGTGGCGGCAGCGCCCGTACCCACCCGCCAACGACCCGGGGGTGATACGGCGCCCCAATCGCCCCGCTGCGGGCCACCGCCACAAGGAGAAACACCATGTCCAAGCCCTACAACCGCCTGAACAAGGACGATGCGGTCGTCCTGCTGATCGACCACCAGTCCGGCCTGATCTCGCTGGTGCAGGACTTCACCCCCAGCGACTTCAAGAACAACGTGCTGGCCCTGGGCGACGTCGCCAAGTTCTTCGGCCTGCCGACCATCCTCACCACCAGCTTCGAGCAGGGCCCCAACGGCCCGCTGGTGCCCGAGCTGAAGGCCCAGTTCCCCGATGCGCCCTACATCGCCCGCCCCGGCCAGATCAACGCCTGGGACAACGAGGACTTCGTCGCCGCCGTGAAGAAGACCGGGCGCAAGCAACTGATCATCGCCGGCGTGGTGACCGACGTGTGCGTGACCTTCCCGGCGCTGTCGGCCATTGCCGAAGGCTTCGAGGTGTTCGTGGTGACCGATGCCTCGGGCACCTTCGACAAGACCGTGCAGCAGGCCGCCTGGGCGCGCATGAACGCCGCCGGCGTGCAGCTGATGAACTGGTTCAGCGTCGCCTGCGAACTGCACCGTGACTGGCGCAACGACATCGAAGGGCTGGGCAACCTGCTCTCCGAGCACATCCCCAACTACCGCAACCTGATGACCAGCTACTTCACTCTGATCGGCAAGTAAGCCGCGACGGGCGCGGGGCCGGGTGCTCGATGCCCCGGCTCATGCGCGCTCCGCTCTGCTCCCGCAGGCGCGCCAGCCGCCACTGGCTGGGCGGCGTGCCCACATGACGGACGAACACCCGGGCGAAGTGCGCCTGGTCGGTGAAACCGCAGGCCTGGGCCACCTCGGCAACGGTGCGCTCGCCCAGCAGCAACTGCCGGGCACGGTCCAGCCGCGCGCGGGTCAGCCACTGGTGGGGCGACAGCCCGGTGCTGCCCTGGAAGGCGCGGGAGAAATGACAACGCGACAGGCCGCACTCACGGGCCAGCCAGGCCACCGTCAGCGAACGGCCGAGGTGGGCCGCGATCAGCTCCTTGGCCCGTTGCAGCTGCCAGGGCGCCAGGTGGATCGCCGTGCGGGCACGGTCCTGCTCCTGTGTCTCCATGGCCCCTCCTCCCTTTTTCTGCGGACGCCGAAGCCCCATCCGGAAGGGATGGAGGGCGGCGCGCAATCGTGGAAGCCATGATGCCGCTCGGCCCTGCGGGCGAAAACGAAACCATGGGGAGCCAGGCGGACAACGAGGGGCGTAATTCGGACATGCCCCGGGTGAGGCCACTAGCCGAACTGGTGGCGGTACTGCGCGGGGGTGAGCCCGAGGCGTTCGGTGAACAGCTCGCGCATGCAGCGCACGCTGCCGAAGCCGCTGCGGAAGGCGATGGTCTTGAGCGGCAGGTCGGTGCTTTCCAGCAGGCGCCGGGCGTGGTCGATGCGCGCGTCGTGGATGAACGCGGTGGGGGTCATGCCCACCTCGCGGGTGAACAACCGGGCGAAGTGGCGGCTGCTGAGCCCGGCGACCCCGGCCAGCGCCTCGACGTTGAGGTCTTCCGCCAGGTGGTCCAGCACATGGCGCTGGGCGCGGGCGATGGGGGTGTCCTCCCGCGCCACCTCTGCCAGCAGCGGGCTGAACTGGGCCTGGCCGCCCTGGCGCTTCATGGCCACCAGCAGCACCTTGGCCACGTCCACGGCGATCTTGCGGCCGTGGTCGTCGGCGAGGATCGCCAGGGCCATGTCGATGCCGGCGGTGATGCCGCCGGAGGTCACCAGCTCCCCGTCCTGCAGGTAGATCCGGTCCACCTCGACCTGGGCCCGGGGGAAGCGCCGCGCCAGGCGTTCGGTGTAGTTCCAGTGGGTGGTGACGCGACGCTCGTCCAGCAGCCCGGCCTCACCGAGGATGAACGCACCGGTGCAGATGGAACCGTGCCGGGGCGTGCGCGCCACGGTTTCGCGCAGCCAGGGCAGCAGCTCCGGCTGGTTGAAGTTGTAGGCGCCGGGACCACCGGGGACCAGCAGCAGGTCCAGCTCGCGAGGCGCATCGTCCAGCAGGTGGTCCGCCACCAGGCGCATGCCGTTGGAGGCCCGCACGATGGCCTCGCCGGTGCTGACGGTGAACACCCGGTACTGCTGCTCGGGCGGCAGGTAGCGGTTGGCGATGGAGAACACCTCGACCGGGCCGGAGACATCCAGCATCAGCACGTCGGGGTACACGAGGACGGCGACATTCTTCATGTTCTTTTCGGGGGAGCGTGTGCGACACAAGGAGCGAAAGCATACCTGCCCCGCGTGTTGCCGGCCTCCCCCGGTTTGACCGCGCCGTGCCCTGCGTCACGGCACGCCCCCGCTAGGCGCCGGGCGACTGTCGATAGGCCAGCACCTGGACCTCCACCGCGTAGCCGCCCAGGGCACTGCCCACACAGGCACGGACCGGCTTCGGACCTGCCGCCAGCCAGGCGTCATAGACCTCGTTGAAGGCGTCGAAGTCGCGGTAGTCGGCCAGCCAGGCCTGCACCCGCACCAGGTCCCGGCGACCGAGGCCGGCCTCCGCCAGCAAAGCGTCGATGTGCGCCAGGGCCTGGCGCGCCTGGGCGCGGATGTCCAGCGTCGGGTCGTCGGCACAGATGCCCGCCGTCTCGAAGAACGGCCCGTAGGCAACGGCCTGGGCCATGCGCGGGCCCTCGTGGAATCGCGTGATCATGCAAGGCTCCCTAAAAAACTCTGTCTGCATTAAGTGTTGCTAGAAGGTCTGTTGCCAAGCCGATTGCCGAGTTTTGCTGATGGTTTCTGTTTCGCCTTGCCAGGCGAGTCCCTTTTCTCAGTCGCCAGAAAAGGAACCAAAAGCGCTTGCCCCTGCATACGGGTCTGGCTTCGCCAGACTACCCTCGCGCCATCATCGTTCCGGGGCCCGCGCTGACGGGCCATCCCTGGCCCGGCAGCGCTCTCGCGACATCCATGTCGCTCAACCCCTTACACGACGATGCCGCTCGGCCTCCTGAAAGGGGCGTTTGGCCGCTCCAACGTCTTCGCCAAAATCTTCATCGATGTGCGCATCACGTTCGGTGCGCAATGCCTTCCTTAGGTTCACAACAGCTACGCAGACATATCCAAAAAAACGCACCGGGCGGCGCGGCGAGCGGCGTCGTCCGGTGCAAAGGACGACCGCAAAGGGTCGTCACCTGACGGTTCAGTTGAGGTCGTTGATGCAGACCACCTTGGGCTGCGTCATGTCCTCGTAGGCGAAACGCACGCCCTCGCGGCCCAGGCTGCCGTACTTGAAGCCGCCGAAGGGCATGGCGTCGAAGCGGTAGTCGGAGGAGTCGTTGATCATCACGCCGCCGGCCTCGATGCGCCGGGCCGCCCAGAGGGCGCGACGCAGGTCGCGGGTGAAGATGCCGGCGTGCAGGCTGTACTCCGGTTCGTTGGCCAGGGCCACGGCCTCCTCCAGGGTCTCGAAAGGCTCCAGCACCACCACGGGCGCGAACACCTCCTGGCGCCACAGGCGGCTGCGATGGTCCACCCCTTCCAGCACCGTGGGGTGATACAGCGCACCCTCGCGGCGTTGGCCGCACAGCAGGGTCGCTCCCTCGGCGAGGGCCTCGGCCACCACCTGTTCGGTGGCGCGGGCGGCCTGCTCGGTGATCATCGGGCCCATGTCGCTCTCGGCACGGGCCGGGTCACCCACCACCAGCGCGCGGGTACGGGCGACGAAGCGCTCGCGGAACTCGGCGTAGATCGAGGCCTGCACCAGCAGGCGCTGGGTGCCGATGCAGTTCTGCCCGGCGGCCCAGAACGCACCGGAGACACAGGATTCGACGGTGGCTTCCAGCTCGCAGTCGTCCAGCACCAGGACCGGTGCGTTGCCGCCCAGGTCCATCGCCAGCTTCTTGAGGCCGGCGTTGCGGGCGATGTGCTCGCCGGTGACGAAGCCACCGGTGAAGGAAATCATCCGCACCTCCCGGGCCGAGGTCAGCGCCTTGCCCAGTTCCGCGCCGCCGGTGGCGATGGTCACCACGGCCTCCGGCAGGCCCGCTTGGCGCAGGCAATCCACCAGCTTGCAGGCCGACAGCGGAGCCAGTTCGGACGGCTTGAGCAGCACGCCATTACCCCCGGCGATGGCCGGCCCGAGCTTGTGCGCCACCAGGTTGAGCGGGTCGTTGTAGGGGGTGATGGCGACGATCAGCCCCAGGGGTTCACGGGTGAACCAGCCCTGGCGGGACTCGGAGCCCTCGTAGGATTCGAAGGGCACCACCTCGCCGGCATTGCGCCGCGCCTCTTCGGCGGAAAGCTTGAGGGTGTTGATGCAGCGCTTCACCTCCTTCTGGGCCTGGCGCAGGGTCTTGCCGGCCTCGGCGACGATCAGCGCGGCGAAGACGGCGGCCTCCTGCTCCACCCGGCGGGCGGCCTCCTCCAGGATGGCGGCGCGACGGTGCCGGGGCAGCGCCGCGCACTGGCGTACACCCTCGCGGGCACTGGCCAGCAGGGCCGGCACATCGGCGGCGCCCAGGCAGGGCACGCTGCCGACGAGGCTGCCGTCGAAGGGGTTGTGTACGTCGATGCCGGAGGGCTCGACAGCGGTGGCCAAGGCCAGGGACGAAACGGTCATGGGCAGGCTCCTGGGCTTACGGGCGGCCGTGGGTGGCATGGAGGGCGACGATGTCGGAGAGCAGCGCGAAGGCGGTCTCGATACGGCCGGCACCCGGTCCGGACACGGTGACCGCGCCCAGCAGTTCGGTGTTGAAGGCCACCGCGTTGGTAGCGCCGCTGATCCCGGCCAGCGGGTGGCCGAGGTCCAGCTTGCGGGCCTCCACCCGCGCAGCCACCGAGCCATCGGCCTGGCGCTGGGCAGAGCCGATGAGTTTCCAGCGAGCACCCTCCTCCCGGGCCTGGGTCAGGTCCGCCGGGGTCAGGGCGCTGATGCCGCTGCAGGCGACGTCGCTCACCGAGAGGTGGGCATCCAGCAGCTCGTTGGCGAGGATCACCACCTTCAGGCGCACGTCGTGGCCTTCCACGTCCGCCGTCGGGTCGGCTTCGGCGTAACCCAGCGCCTGGGCCTTGGCCACCGCCTCGTCGAAGCCGAGGCCTTCCTCCATGCGGGTCAGCACGTAGTTGGAGGTGCCGTTGAGGATGCCCTCGAAGCCGACCATGCCGGCTCCCGCCAGGGTCTGTCGCGCCATGCGGATCACCGGGGTGCCGCTCATCACCGCGCCTTCGTACTCGAAGGCCACGCCGTTGCGCTTGGCCAGGGCCTTGAGCTCGGCGCCATGCAGGGCAATCGGCCCCTTGTTGGTGGTGACCACGTGCTTGCCGCTCTCCAGGGCCCAGCGGCAGAAGGTGGTGGCGGGTTCGCCGTCCACCGGGTTGGTGAAGGTGGCCTCGGCGATCAGGTCCGCGCCGGACTGCTTGATCACGGCCTCGTTGAAGGCCTCGGCGGTGCCGCCCGGCAGGCTGGCCAGCGCCCCCTGGGTGACGGGCAGGTTGGCCAGCTGGGCGGCGTCGAGGCCGTTGCGGTCGATGAGGGAGCCGAGGAACAGGTCGGTGACCCCGACGATTTTCAGGCTGAAGCCCAGCTCGCGCTGCCAGGCCCCGTTGCGCTCGGCCACCAGGCGGGCCAGGCCACGGTTCACTCCACCAAAGCCCACGAGGGCGATCTTGTATTCGGTCATCAGGTGCCTCCAATCCGGCGTTTGCTCGATGGGGTCAGCCTAAGAGCCGGCCTGTGGCAGTTGAATAGGCCAATCTGCTGTATTCATTGGGCGTTCTGCCCAGTGCCGGAGCGGCCCCACGGCCCGCCCCCTGGGGCTGCGGCGGCGTGCACCGGGCGCAGACGAAAAGGCCCCGGCACGTGTGGCGTGCCGGGGCCCGGGTCGTGGAGCGAGGAGGGGGTCAGATGACGGCGGAAAGCACGAACGAGGTGACGGTATTGGCCACGCCAGGAATCCCGGCGATCTGCCGCCAGACGCCGTGGACGCGATCCGGCGTGGCGGCCTCGACCCGCAGCATCAGGTCGAACTCGCCACTCATCACGTCGCACTGGGTCACCTCGGGAATAGCCCGCAGGTCCCGCAGCACCTCTTCACCGCGCATGCGGTCGTGGCGGTAGACGAAGATCACTGCGCTGATCAGTGCCGCTGCACGCCGCCCCTCGCCCACCTTGAGGGTGTAGCCCTGGATGACCCCGTCGCGCTCCAGGCGCTCGATGCGCTGGCGCACCGCGTTGCGCGACAGGTTCACCTTGGTGCCCAGCTCGGCGTGGGCGATCCGCGCGTTGGCGGTCAGCTCGGCCAGTATCCGCTCGTCCAGCGGGTCGAGGATGCGCTTCATCGCGGTCGCGTCCTCAGGCCCCGGCCAGGGCCTGGCGCAGGCCCTCCAGGTCCGTGCGGGCATGGCAGCGGGCGTGGGCGCGCGGCGCCGCCCGGGCCGGCAGCGGTGCCGGCCAGGCGCCCAGGCGGGCCAGCAGCGCGGCGGACTTCTCCGGCGCGATCTGGCCGAGGGTGACCATCGGGGTCACCACGCTGCGCCGGTAAAGCCGCGCGGCCAGGACGCCGGTGGCGGTGTGCGGGTCAATGCACAGGCCGGTGTCGCGGAACAGCGCGACGATCTCCGCCTCGGTCTGGGCGTCGTCCACGGCGTAGGAGTCGATCAGCATCCGCGCCTGCAGCCAGGGCGCGTTGGCGATGCTCAGTTCGCCGCTCGCCTCCAGGTGCTCCATCAACCGGCGCACGGCCTGGTCGTCATGGTCGTAGAGTTCCCAGACCAGCCGTTCGACGTTGGAGAACACCGAGAAATCCATGGCCGGCGACAGCGTCGAGCGGGCCTCGCAGGTGCCATAGCGGTTGCGGTGGATGAACTGGTGCAAGGCGTCGTTGCGGTTGGTGGAGACGATGATCTGGTTCACCGGCAGCCCCATCTTCTGCGCCACGTAACCGGCATAGACCTCGGCGAAGCTGGCGGCAGGAATGCTGAAGCCGATGGGACGCTGGCCGCCGCCCAACTGCAGCGCAGCGTGGAAGTAGAAGACGATCTGCGCCAGCACGCCGACCCAGTTGGAGGAGTTGAAGCCGATGGCCAGGTGCTCGCTGGGCCATTGGCTGAAGAGCCGCGACACCAGGCGCTGGCAGTCGTCGAAACTGCCCGCCACGGCGATGCCCTGAACCCGTGCGGACTCGGCCGCCTGCAACGCCACCAGGCGATCGCCTGGCACGCCCTGCTCGGGATAGAGCATCACCACCCGGCTGCACGGGCACTCGCCGAAGGCGGCAACCGCCGCCAGGCCGGTGTCGCCGTTGGTGGCGCCGAGCACCAGGGCCTCACGCCCTTCCCGTTCGAGGAAGTGACGGGCCAGGCGCGCGTGCAGCTGGGCGGCGAAATCCTTCGAGGAGCGGGTGGGTCCATGGAACAGCTCGAGCACCCATTCGTTGCGGTCCACCTGGCGCAAGGGGGCGATGGCGCGGTGGCCGAAACCCTGGTAGCAGGCCTTGAGCAGCCCGCGCAGGTCGTCCTCGGCGATGGCCTGGCCGACGAAGGGGGCGATCACCCGCCAGGCCAGCTCCTCGAAGGGCAGCCAGGACCAGGTGGCGATCTCCTGCACGCTGAACACCGGCAGGCTGGCCGGCACGAACAGGCCGCCGTCGGGGGCCAGCCCCGACAGCACGACGCTGCGGAAATCCGCGCGCACCGAGGCGCTGCGGGTACTCACGTAATGCATGTTCACTCCAAGCTCAGGTGGAACGGTGGGCCTGGGCCACCAGCCAGGTGGCGAAGGCCTGGGCATCCGGATGCAGGTCGGTGCCGGAACCGCTGACCAGGTAGAAGGATTCGCTGGCCTCGATGCGGCAGTCGAACAGCTCCACCAGGCGCCCTTCGCGCAGCAGGTCCTCGACCATGGAGGAGCGCGCCAGGGCGATGCCCTGCCCCAGCTCGGCCAGGCGCAGGGTCGATACCAGGGTGTCGAACTGCGGGCCGGTGGCGTAGTCGACGTCATCGGCGCCGGCGCGCTGCAACCAGTAGCCCCAGCCCTCCTCGTAGCCCAGCACGTGCAGCAGCGGGTGGCGGGCCACGTCGCGCGGCTCGCGCAGCGGGCCCTGGGCCAGCAGCTCCGGCGCGCACACCGGGAACAGCGTGTCCCAGGTCAGCCGCTGGGAGACCAGCCCCGGCCATTGGCCGTGGCCCCAGCGGATCTCCACGTCGTCCTCGCCGTCCAGCTCCTTCACCCAGAGGTTGCTGATGTAGCGGATGTCCAGCTGCGGGTGGGCGCGGCGGAAGTCCGCCAGCCGGGGTGCCAGCCAGAAGTGCAGGAACGACAGGCTGCCACGGACCTTGATCGGCCGGCGCTTGTGCTGGCCGAAGATCTCGTTGGTGCCCACCGCCAGCCGGGTGATGGCGTCCTGCACCACCGGCAGGTAGGACTGGCCTTCCTCGGTCAGCCCGAGGCCCCGGGGCAGGCGCTTGAACAGCGCCACCCCGAGGTGGCTTTCCAGCTGCCGGATCTGCTGGCTGACCGCCCCCTGGGTGAGGTGCAGCTCCTCCGCCGCGTGGGTGAAGTTGAGGTACCGCGCCGAGACTTCGAAGGCGCGCAGCCAGTTCAGGGGAGGCAGGGCTTTCGGGTGCATGGTCGGGACCTCGGGACGGCGCAATGGGAAGGCGTGGTTCAGGCCGCCCCCGGTACCCTTGCCGGGGCCACGGGTGAAGCCTGGCGCCGTTCGCGCAGCTTGCAGGTCACCCAGTAGACGAAGTAGCACCAGGCAATGAACGGCACGCCGAAGTAGAGCGCAACTCGCTGGGCCGGATCAAAGGCAATCCCGATGCACGCCAGGGCACAGCACACCAACGCGCCCAGCGGCACCCAGGGGTAGCCACGCACGCGGAAGCCCAGGTCCTCCAGCCGGCCGCCGTTGGCCAGGTAGTGGCGCCGGAAGGCCATCTGGCTGGCGGCGATGCTCATCCACACCACCACCACGGCCAGGCCGGAGATGGACACCAGGGCGAGGTAGACCGTGTCCGGCGCGAACACGCTGCTGAGCAGCGAGGCGATGCTGCCGGCCATGCTCACGACGATGGCGTTGAACGGCGTGCCCATGCGGCTGAGGGTGGCGAAGCGCTTGGGCATGTGGCCCTGGTCGCTGAGGGTCCAGAGCATCCGCGAGGCGGCGTAGAGCCCGGAGTTGGCGGCCGAGAGCAGCGCGCTGATGATCACGAAGTTCATGATGTCCGCCGAGTAGGGAATGCCGATGGACTCGAACACCGTGACGAAGGGGCTCTCCACCAGGCCGGCCTGCTCCCGGGGCAGCAACGTCGCCAGGACGAAGATGGTGCCGACGAAGAACAGCGCCAGGCGAACCACGGTGGTGCGGATCGCCTTCGGTACGTTGCGCTTGGGGTCGCGGGTCTCGCCCGCGGCTATGCCGATCAGCTCGGTACCGGAGAAGGCGAACGCGACCGCCAGCAGGGTCATGGCGATGGACCAGAAACCGGTGGGGAACAGCCCTTCGCGGGTGAAGTTGGCCAGGCCCGCGCTCTGCACGTGGCGGGTCTCGAAGACACCGAAGATGGCGCCGGCACCGACCACCAGGAAGGCCAGCACGGCCAGCACCTTGACCAGTGACAGCCAGAACTCGGTCTCGGCGAACAGCCGCACCGACACCACGTTGCTGATGAAGACGGTCAGGGCGAACAGCGCGCTCCAGATCCACACCGGGGTGTCCGGGAACCAGCGCACCATGAGGATGCCGGCGGCGGTGAACTCCGAGCCGATGGCCACCGCCCAGGTCAGCCAGTAGAGCCAGGCCACGGTGTAGCCGGTGCCCGCTCCGAGGTAGCGGGAGGCGTAGCTGCTGAACGAGCCGGTCTCGGGCATGTGCACGGCCAGCTCGCCCAGGCACATCATCACCATGTACACCATCACCGCGCCGATGACGTAGGCGATGACCGCGCCCAGCGGCCCCGCCTGGTTGACCGTGTAGCCGGAGGTGAGGAACAGGCCGGTGCCGATCACCCCGCCCAGCGCCAGCATGACGATGTGGCGGGTCTGCATGTCCTGTTTGAAATCAGGCCCCGATGTCGCTTTGTCGTTTGTTGTATGTAGGGACATAAGTTGAATCTCATGAAAGTGTGCGGACAAGGACGTTTCTGCGAACAACTTCAAGGCAGAACCAAACTGTTTGCCGTCAGGTTTTTCTTGTTATTCCTTTTCATGAAGGACTCGCTGACTCTCCGGCCAGGAGTGGGGCGAATGTCAGAGTTCCACCTCGGTGCGACATCCGGTCAGTGAAGGTTCGCCCTGGCGAGGTGCCACGGCGGCGAGTTCGGCGCGAACGCCGGCGAATGCGTGCTGCAGGTCGGCCAGCAGGTCCTCGGTCTCCTCGATGCCGACGGAAACCCGTACCAGCCCTTCGGAGATGCCCAGGGCCAGGCGCTCCTCCAGGGTGTTCTCCACGTGGCTGGTGGTGCGCGCGGGACCGTAGATGGTCTCCACCGCGCCGAGGTTGCCGGCCCGGTGGGCGTAGCGCAGGCGTGGCAGCAGGCGGGTCACGGTGTCCATGCCGCCCCGCAGGACGAAGCTGACGATGGCGCCGAAGCCGCGCATCTGCCCACGGGCGATGGCGTGCCCGGGGTGGCTGGGCAGGCCCGGGTAGTTCACCGCTTCCACCAGGGGCTCGGTGAGCAGGTACTCGGCCAGGGCCTGGGCACTGCGCTGCTGCTGGCGCAGGCGCAGGGCCAGGGTCTTGATGCCGCGGATGATCAGGAAGGCGGAGAAGGCATCCAGCGCGGCACCGTTGATCTCGCGGTAGTGCCGGACGCTGGCCATCAGGTGCTCGGCGCCGCAGGCGATGCCACCCAGGGCGTCACCGTGGCCGGAGAGGAACTTGGTGGCGCTGTGCACCACCACGTCCACCCCCAGGGCCAGCGGGTTCTGGTTGAGCGGCGTGGCGAAGGTGTTGTCGGCCACCACCAGGGCGCCGACGCGCTTGGCCGCTGCCACCAGGCGGCGGATGTCCAGCACCTTCAGGGTCGGGTTGGTGGGCGTCTCCAGGTACAGCAGGTCGCAGCCACGGGCGATCTCCGCCTCGATGGCCTGGGTGTCGAGGGTGTCGCAGAGCACCACGTCCACGCCCATGCGCGGGAGGAACTCTTCGAAGATCTTGTTGGTGCCGCCGTAGCTGTCGCGGGTCGAGACCACGCGCTTGCCCTGGCAGAGGAAGGTGTGCAGCACCGCGCTGATGGCGGCCATGCCGCTGCTGAAGGCGACCGCCGATTCCGCCTGCTCCAGTTCGCAGAGCTTGGCCTCCAGGGTGGTCACCGTCGGGTTGCCCATGCGGCTGTAGATGTAGCCTTCGCGCTTGCCCAGGGCGACGTCGTACCAGTGGTCGACGTCCTGGTAGCCATAGGCGGCGCTGAAGACGATGGGTGTCTGGGTGGCGTTGTAGGGGTGGCCATCCTGCTCGCCCGCCCAGACCACCTGGGTTCCGATACCCGCGATGGCGTCGCGGGGGCTTTCTAGGTTCTTGCTCATTTCCATTCCCGATCCGGCTAGACAAGGTCAGCAGCAGTGCTGTGTGCCGGCGAATATAGGGAATGGGCCACCCCCTGAAAAACGATGTTATCCGGGCCTGAGACCCGCTTTTTTTAATGGCTCCACGCCCCGCCCCCGGAATGGAAAAGCCCCGCACGAGGGCGGGGCCTGGAGGCGCGTCCTGGCCTCAGAAGGCGAAGCAGGAGCAGCCGAAGGCACCCCAGAAGGCGGTGAAGTCGCTCACCGGCACCTTCGACTGGCGGGCCCGCTCGTGGCTGTGGGCGTGGACGCTGCAGGCGCCGGCGCACTGGTGCACGGCGGCCACCGTCGGCGCGCCCGGCCGCCAGTGGCCCGGAACACGGGCCACCGGGGACCAGTCCGGCAGCACCGGCAGTTGCGGTGGGCCGAGGCGGTCGAACTCGGCGGCGGCGTGCACGACCTTGCCGTCGACGACGGTGAGGACCGACTCCAGCCACTTGATCTGCTCGTCCTCGATGCTGAAGAAGTCCGCCGAGAGGGCCACCAGGTCCGCCAGCTGGCCCACCTTGATCTGCCCCTTCTTGCCCTGCTCGCTGGAGAACCAGGCACTGCCCTGGGTGAACAGCTGCAGCGCGGTTTCCCGGGGCAGGCCCTGGGGCTGGAGGGCCAGGCCGCCGACGGTCTTGCCGCTGACCAGCCAGTACAGCGAGGTCCAGGGGTTGTAGCTGGAGACGCGGGTGGCGTCGGTGCCGGCACCCACCGGAATGCCCTCGGCGAGCATGCGCTGGATTGGCGGGGTCTTCTCGGCGGCCTGGGCGCCATAGCGCTCGACGAAGTACTCGCCCTGGAAGGCCATGCGGTCCTGGATGGCGATGCCGCCGCCCAGCGCCCGAACCCGCTCGATGTTGCGCGGGCTGATGGTTTCGGCGTGGTCGAAGAACCACGGCAGGCCATTGAAGGGGATGTCACGGTCGACCTTCTCGAACACGTCGAGCATGCGCGAGATGGACTCGTCGTAGGTGGCGTGCAGGCGGAACGGCCAGCGCTGTTCCACCAGGTGGCGCACCACCGGCTCCAGCTCGGCCTCCATGCTGGCGGCGAGGTCCGGGCGCGGTTCGAGGAAGTCCTCGAAGTCGGCGGCGGAGAACACCAGCATTTCCCCGGCGCCGTTGTGGCGGAAGAAGTCGCTGCCCTGGCCGTACTTCACCGAGCCGGTCCAGCGCTTGAAGTCGTCCAGTTCTTCCTTCGGTTTCTGGGTGAACAGGTTGTAGGCGATGCGCACGGTGAGCTGGCCGTCGCGGGCCAGTTGCTCGATCACCTGGTAGTCGTCCGGGTAGTTCTGGAAGCCCCCGCCGGCGTCGATGGCGCTGGTGACGCCAAGGCGGTTCAGCTCGCGCATGAACTGGCGGGTGGAGTTGACCTGGTACTCCAGCGGCAGCTTGGGCCCCTTGGCCAGGGTGGCGTAGAGGATCATCGCGTTGGGCCGGGCGATGAGCATGCCGGTGGGTTCGCCGTTGCCGTCGCGGACGATCTCGCCGCCGGGCGGGTTGGGCGTGTTGCGGTCGTAGCCGACCACCCGCAGCGCCGCGCGGTTGAGCAGCGCGCGGTCGTAGAGGTGGAGGATGAACACCGGCGTGTCGGGCGCCGCGCGGTTGATCTCCTCCAGGGTCGGCATGCGCCGCTCGGCGAACTGGAATTCGTTCCAGCCGCCCACCACCCGCACCCACTGCGGCGAGGGCGTGCGGTCGGCCTGGTCCTTGAGCATGCGCAGGGCATCGGCCAGCGAGGGCACGCCCTCCCAGCGCAGCTCCAGGTTGTAGTTGAGGCCGCCCCGGATCAGGTGCAGGTGGGAGTCGTTGAGCCCGGGGATGACGGTGCGGCGGTTGAGGTCGACCACCTGGGTGGCGGGCCCGCGCAGGGGCATCACCTCCGCTTCGCTGCCGACCGCGACGAAGCGCCCGTCGCGGATGGCCACGGCGCTGGCGGTGGGTTTCTCGCGGTCCACGGTGTGGAACCGGCCGTTGTGGAGGATCAGATCGGGATGCATGGGGGAAGCTCCTTTGCCTTCGCCCGCGAACACCGGGAGCGCGGGCCACAGCGCGCCAGCGGCGCCGAGGATGGACGAGGCGGCGAGAAACCGCCGCCGGCCATTGGGGGTGGATTCATCGGTCATGGGGACCTCCGGGGCCGGGGCCTTCCAGCCAGGGCGCGAGCCAGCGGGTCACGCGCGGCATGAACAGGTAGACCACCAGCAGGACGATGCTGAGGGTGATCACCACGTTGCTCGGCAGGTAGCCACCCAGCCAGGGCCAGGCGGCGAATGCCGGCTGCCAGGCCCAGGGCACCAGCAGGCTGAGCGGCAGGATCACCAGGAAGCTGACGCAGGCCTGCTTCCAGCGTGGGGGCGGTGGCTGTTCGGCGCTGGCCGGGGCGAACCAGAACTCCCGCGCCGGGTTCAGCTCCAGGGCCTCGTCCTCCAGCAGCAGCGGCGAGATTTCCGCCACCAGCTGGCGTCGGGTCTCGGAACCGAGCCAGTCCTGCAGGCACTCCGGCCCGGTGAAACGCAGCACGCTGGTGAACAGCGGCACGCCCTGCTCATGGCTGCGGATCACGTCCACCCCGAGGTGCCCAGGGTAGCCCTGGGCGATACCGACGATGCGCCGCAGCCAGGCTTCGTACTCCCTGGCATGGGCGGCATGGACGCGATGGCGGATGAGCAGGGTGACCGGATCATCGCCCCCCTGCCCTTCACCGGGCCGGAGGGCGCTCATTGCAGGTGCCGCCGCAGCTCGACCCCGGCCTGGCGCAGCGCGGTGTGCACCGTCGGCACGTGGGCCAGGGGGTTGAGCAGGCCGTAGTCGTGGATCATGCCGTTGTAGCGCACGGCGGTGACCTCGACGCCCGCTGCGTCCAGGTGGCGGGCATAGGCCTCACCCTCGTCGCGCAGCACGTCGAACTCGGCGGTCTGCACCAGTGCCGGCGGCAGGCCCTTGAGCTGTTCGGCGCTGGCGCGCAGCGGCGAGGCATGGATGTCGGCGCGCTGCTGGGCGTCGGTGGTGTAGTTGTCCCAGAACCATTTCATCATCGGCTGGGTGAGGAAGTAGCCCTGGGCGAACTGGGTGTAGGACGCGTTATCGAAGCGGGCATCGGTCACCGGCCACAGCAGCAGCTGGAAGCGCAGTTCAGGCGCCCCCTGCTCCTTGGCCTTGAGCGCCACCACGGCGGCCATGTTGCCGCCGACGCTGTTGCCGGCCACCGCCAGGCGACTGCCGTCCACGCCCAGCTCCTTGCCGTGCTCGGCGACCCAGCAGGTGGCGGCATAGGCCTGGTCGATGGCGGTGGGGAAGCGGGCCTCGGGCGATGGGGCGTAGCCGACGTAGACGGCCACGGCGCCGGAGTTCACCACCAGGTCGCGGATCAGCCGTGCGTGGGTCGGGTAGTCGCCCAGCACCCAGCCGCCGCCGTGGAAGTACATGAACACCGGGGGCGTGCCCTTGGCGTCGGTGGGCCGTACCACGGTCAGCTTCAGGGGCTGGCCGTTGGCCTGGATGGTCTTCTCCTCCACCTTGATGCCGGAGAGGTCGACCTTCACCGAGTTCTGCGCGCCCACCAGCACGGCGCGTGCGTCCTGCGGGCTGAGGGTTTCCAGCGGTTTGCCGCCGCCCTTCTCCAGGGCTTCGAGAAATGTCCGGGTGTTGTGTTCCACGCCGCTGTAGTCAGCGGCCTGGGCCTGGCCGACGGCCAGGGCGATCAATGCGCTCAGCAAGGCTATGCGGGGCATGGTGTCTGCTCCTTCAGTCGATCAGGGTGAGGGTCACGTCGATGTTGTTGCGCGTGGCGTTGGAATACGGGCAGACGATGTGCGCCCGCTCCACCAGGGTGCGCGCGGCCTCGGCATCGAGCCCCGGCAGGCTGATGCGCAGCTCGGCCTCGATGCCGAAGCCGTTGGGAATGGCGCCGATGCCGACCACGCCCTCGATGGACACGTCGGCGGGGATGGCCAGCTTGTCGCGGGCGGCGACGAACTTCATCGCCCCCAGGAAGCACGCCGAGTAGCCGGCGGCGAACAGCTGCTCGGGGTTGGTCCCGACGCCGCCGGCGCCGCCCAGCTCGCGGGGCGTGGTAAGGGCGACGTCGAGCACGCCATCGGAGGAGATGGCGCGACCGTCACGGCCACCGGTGGCCTCGGCGGAGGCGCGGTAGAGAACCTGTTCGATGCGCATCTCAGTGACCTTCCGAGGCATTGAACATGGTCTTGGCGTAGATCAGGCCGAGGCCGTAGGCGCCGCCGTTGGCGATGGCGGTCTTCACGGTCTGGTCGTAGGTCTCGCCGCGGGCCCAGTCACGCTGCAGTTCCAGCAGGTATTGCAGGGCGGTCATCGGGCGGGCGCCCAGCTGCACCATGCGCTGGATGGCCATCTCGTGGGCTTCGCTGGAGACGTCGCCGCAGGCGTCGGTGATGACGTACACCTCGAAGCCCTGGTCCAGCGCGGACAGGGCCGGGCCGACGATGCATACCGAGGTCCACAGGCCGGCGAGGACGATCCTCGGCTTGCCGATGCGGTTCACTTCCACGGCGATGCGCGGGTCTTCCCAGGTGTTCATGGTGGTGCGGTCGATCACCTGATGCTCGGGGAACACCGACTTGATCTCGTCGAAGATCGGGCCGGAGAAGCTCTTCTCCGCGACGGTGGTGAGAATTGTGTCCACCCCGAACTCACGGGCGGCCTTGGACACCAGCGCGGCGTTGTTGCGCAGGGTCACAGCGTCGATGGACTTGGTGGCGAAGGCCATCTGCGACTGGTGGTCGATGAGGATCAGCGTGTGGTTCTTCGGGTCCAGCAGGGTCTTGCCGGGGGCGGCGATGGCGACGGCCATGGGGGTTCTCCAGGGAGGGATGAATGGAGACTCAAGCTTCCCCCAGGCCGTTTCCCGGGAATTGAAGGCGCGTGCTCGCGTTGCAACGGTGTGCGGTTTTGTTTGAAAGGGCCGGGCCAGAGCGGCTGCACGCGTTCATCGAGCCGTGCGACCCGGCAGCGTCTTACCGAGCCCACTGCGTAGGCATTCAGCCCACAGGCATGGCAGACATGCGGAATAGCCTTCGGGGTTCTTTCTGATGACCTAGCCTTGGCCAGGTGCCGTCGAAAAGCCCCCGCATTCGGCTGACAGGCCAGTGCGACGAACATTCCGCAGGAGTAACGGCGAACGCAGGGCGCGCCCGGGGCCGTCACCGGTCAATCCTGGCCCCGCCTGTTTCGGTTAGCCTTCGCCGCTTGTTTTTTGCACACGACGGCGTGGATCGCACGGCCCGGCCCCTGTCCGGCGCCACCAGAACCGCGCTGCCTGCCGGGAGCCCCTGATGCTTGAACACACCCTGGAGATTCGCGGTTTCATCAGTTTCACGCTGGCGATCATGCTGCTGTTCGCCGGCAAGGCTGTCTGCTCGCGCTATGAACTGCTGCGCCGCTACAGCATTCCCGAGCCGGTGATCGGCGGGCTGATCTGCGCCCTGGTGGTGGCCATCCTGTACTGGGCGCTGGACATCCAGGTCAGTTTCGACCTCAAGGTCCGGGACTGGCTGCTGCTCTACTTCTTCGCCGGCATCGGCCTCAAGTCCGACGTCCGCACCCTGCTCAAGGGCGGCCGGCCGCTGCTGGTGCTCACCGCGCTCGCCAGCCTGTTCATCATCCTGCAGAACCTGCTGGGCCTGGGGATGGCCGGCCTGTTCGGGCTCGACCCGAAGGCCGGGCTGATGACGGGGTCCATCTCGCTGATCGGCGGGGTCGGCACCACGCTGGCCTGGACGGACACCTTCGTCCGCGACCTGGGCATCGGCAACGCGCTGGAGATCGGTGTTGCCAGCAACACCGTGGGCCTGATCGCGGCGTGCGTCATCGGCGGCCCCATCGCCAACTACCTGATCCGCCGCGATCGCCTGGCCACCTCCCCGGACCATGACCTGGCCATCGGCGCCACCTACGAAGACACCTCCCAGGTGAGCGTGAGCTACTACGACATCCTCTGGGCCTGGATGTGGCTCAACCTCGCCATGATGCTCGGCTACGGCCTGGACCAGTTGCTGAGCTCGGCCGGCCTGCGCCTGCCCATGTTCGTCAGTGCGCTGATGGCGGGGATCATCCTGCGCAACGGCCTGCAATGGCTGAGCCCGCGCCGCATCCAGAGCTGGGCGGGGGCCGGGCGCGGCATGTCGCTGATCTCCGACATCTGCCTGGGCATGTTCCTCACCATGGCCCTGATGAGCCTCAAACTCTGGGAGCTGCACGGCATGCTCGGCTTCATCCTCAGCACGCTCGGCCTGCAGGTGGTGCTCTCCGTCCTGTTCACGGTGTGGGTGGTTTACCGCCTGCTGGGCAGGAACTACGAGGCCAGCGTCATCTGCGCCGGCTTCGGCGGCATCAGCCTGGGCTCCACCGCCACGGCCATCGTCAACATGAGCGCGGTGACCAAGCAGTACGGCGCCGCGCCCCAGGCCTTCCTGGTGGTGCCGCTGGTGTGCGGGTTCTTCATCGACCTCATCAACGCACTGGCCATCGGCTTCTTCGTCGGCCTCTGACCCGGGGCCGCCCGGTATCCCCTGGGCTGGCCGGGGGATTCGAGCGGGGCTGAAGCTTGCGAGCCGCCGCTTCCGGCACTACATCGCCAGGTGATACACCCGCAGGCGGTGGCCGTCCGGGTCGAGGCCGGTGAAGGTGTAGCCGAAGTCCATGGCCAGCGGTGCCTGGACGATCTCCACGCCCTGCTCGCGCCAGCGCTGGTGCAGGCGGTCCACCTCTTCGTCGCTGTCGACATGGACGCACAGCTCGCTGCCGCCGCCACGCACGGTGGTGGCCGGCTCGACGCCGGTACGGCCCCAGAGGCCGAGCTTGAAGCCATTGGGGAAGACGAACAGGGCGAAGGTCGGGGATTGCTCGACGATGTCCCCCGTCAGCAGGCGCCGGTAGAAATCGGCGCTGCGGGCCGGGTCATCGACGTACAGGTTGAGCAGGCTGGAGTCGATCATGGGTGGGGCTCCTTGTGTGGAGCGACGGGCGTCGTCACTCGATGCGCACAGGCTAGGCCCCTCCCCTGTCAGTTTCTGGCAGCAGCCTCACTGCTCGGCGATGCCTTCCTGCGCGCGCCACTCACGCAGCAGCACCTGGCGCCGGCGCGGGTAGCGCTGGCCGAGGTCCTGCAGGGCCTCCACCCGGTCGAGGCGGAAGTGCCGCGTGGCCTGGCGCAGCTCGCACCAGGCCACCAGCACGCGGGCCTGCTCGAAGTAGCCCAGGGCGAACGGCCAGACCACCCGCTGCGAGGCCTGCCCGTCGGCATCGCGGTAGCCGAGCTGCACCCGGTGCTCCCGGCGGATGACATCGCGGACCTGCTCCAGCAGCGCGTCGGACACGTCGCTGGCCGGCGCCGGGCCGATCAGCAGGGTGCTGGTTTCCAGCTCCTCGCGCAGGGCCGGTGGCAGCACGGCACCGACCTTGGCCAGCACGTCCCGCGCAGCCCCCATCAAACGGCGGTCGCCACGGCGACCGACCCAGCGCATGCCCAGCACCAGGGCTTCGATCTCCTCCAGGGAGAACATCAGTGGCGGCAGCTCGAAGCCGGGGCGCAGCACGTAGCCCAGCCCCGCGCCACCTTCGATGTGGGCGCCCTGTTGCTGGAGGGTGGCGATGTCGCGGTAGAGGGTGCGCAGGCTGATGCCCAGCTCGCCGGCCAGCACGTGACCGGCCACCGGGTAGCGGTGACGCCGCAGGATCTGCAACAGGTCGAGCAGGCGCTGGCTACGGGACATGCAGCGCTCCTTCGGCGGTCCGGCCCTTGAACAACGCGCGGACATGCCCGGCGAGCGCGAGCTGCAGGGGGTGGGACGAGCGAACCCTGGCGTTGGCCCCCAGCGCCACCGCTACTTCCAGTTCACGCTCGGCCCCGGCTTCGTCACCGCTGAACAGTGCCTGCAAGGCTCGGCAACGGGCCGGCAGGGTCGGTGAGTACCAGGCCACCTCGCGGTTGTTCAGCACGGCGTCCAGGCCGTCGGCACGGCCACTGGCCATGGCCTGGCTGAAGGCCAGCTCGCCCCGCAGCAAGGCCACCACCGCCGCACACTCGGTACGCGCCTGGGGGTGCGCGGTGAGCGACGCCTCCAGCTGGGCCTGCATGGCCGTCGCCGCTGCCCAATCACCGGCCGCCTGCGCGCGATCCAGGCGGTAGGCCAGCGCCACCAGCGGCATGGGCATCGGCTGCTGCTCCAGGCTCGCCAGGTCCGCCTCGGGCAGGGCCTCGGCGGGCACACCGGCCACGCTGAGGGCCAGCAGGCGGGCGTAGGCGAACGCCGGGCCGGACTCGTCGGCGCCCCGCCAGGCCATGAGCAGGCGAGCGCCATCGCTGGGCATGGGGCGCAGGGTGGGTACCAGGTTGGCCAGGCCCATGCTCAGGTTGCTGCTGGCCATGCCGAGGGCGATGCCAAAGGCCGGCGGCGAGTCGATGCACAGCAGCGCGACCAGGGCTGCGAGCGCCGCCAGCAGCAGGTTGGCGCCGGGCCCGAGGGCGATCATGCGCAGGCGCGCACGGGGACCGCGCGGTGGCACGGCGTCGGCACAGAAAACGTAGCCCCCCAGCCCGCGCAGGCGCTTCTGGCGGGACCAGCGCACCCGCAGGCCACGGCGCATCGGCTGGATTTCCACCGCCAGCACCCGCACCAGCAACACCGTCAAGCCATCCCAGCGGGCGCCCAGCCACATGCACGCACAGCGCCAGGGCGAGGTGCGCGAGGGTGAGCGCCACGGCGGCAATGGGGCCGCCGTCCAGGGCGATGCCGGAGACGACCCCGGTCACCATCGCGCAGCCCAGGGTCAAGGCGGCCTGCAGCAGCTTCATCAGCCATTCGAACACCTGGGCCAATCGCGCCGGTATCGTCACGGGGAGGCCTCAGCGCACCGGCGCATCAGAGGGTTGTCGACGCTCCGGCTGCACCGCGTGCAGGTACACGGTGTAGGTGTCGGCGGGATGAGGCACACCGGCCAGGTCCAGGGCATGGGCGATGTTGCCCCGGTGGTAGGTGCCGTGGTTGAGCACGTGGAAGAGCATTTCCTGGCGGCTCATGCGCCCGGCCTGGCCGTCGGTGAAGCGGAAGGTGATCTCGCCATCGGCCGGGTCCTCGGCCTGGGCGGCGTACCACTGGCCGGACGCCAGCAGCCGCTCGCGCAGCATCGCGTAGGGCGGCATGGCCTGGCTGTTGGTGGCCGGGTGCGGCTCGGCCACGCCGCTCAGGCGGGCGCGGAACAGGTCTTCGACGATGACCATGTGGTTGAGCTGCTGCAGGGTGAAGGCCAGCGAATCGGCAAAGCGGCTGGCATCGATCAGGGCGATGGCGTCCAGGGTGCGCCGGTCCGCCCAGCATTTGTAGTGAAAGGCCTGAGCCAACATCCGTGTACCTCGCAGTCGCAGGGGAACGCGGAGGCCGCTCGCCCCCGCCAAGGTGCGGCAGTAGAGCGGAAATCCGCGCCCTCTGCCACCACCCCGTTCACGCCTGCGAGGTCCTGTACGCCCTACCCGCCTGCCATGGAGCGGCGCACCTGGCCACGGGGCTCGCTGAGCAGGCCCTTGACCACCGCGACGCACCCCACCAGCAGGACGAAGGTGAACGGCAGGCCGGTGGACACCGCCATCGCCTGCAATGCCGCCAGGCCGCCGCCGACCAGCAGGACGATGGCCAGCACGCCCTGCAGCACGACCCAGAACACCCGCTGCACCACCGGTGCATTGAGCTTGCCGCCGGCGGTGATGGTGTCGATCACCAGGGAGCCAGAATCGGACGAGGTGATGAAGAACAGCAGCGCCAGGACGATGCCGACGAAGGAGGTGATCGCACTCCAGGGCAGGTGCGCGAGCATCACGAACAGCTTCAGCTCCAGGGCCGCCTCCTGCACCCCGGCGAGGCCGCTGAACACCTGGTGCAACGCGGCGCCGCCGAAGGAGCTCATCCAGAACACCGACACCAGCGAAGGCACCAGCAGCACCGCGATGAGGAATTCACGCACGGTGCGCCCCCGGCTGATGCGGGCGATGAACATGCCGACGAAGGGCGACCAGCTCACCCACCAGGCCCAGTAGAAGGCCGTCCAGCCCTGGCTGAAGGCGGCATCGCTGCGCTCCAGCGGGTTGGACAGCGCCGGCAGGTACTGCAGGTAGGCGCCGAGGTTGTCCAGAGTGCCGGCCAGCAGCACGCGGGTGGGCCCGGCGAGGACCACGAAGAACAGCAGCGCCACGGCCAGGACCATGGTCAGCTCGGACATGCGCTTGATGCCCTTGTTCACCCCGGCGGCCACCGAGGACAGCGTCACCAGGGTGATAGCCACGATCAGCACCACCTTGGCGGTGAGCGAGGCGCCGGTGCCGAAGAGGAAGTCGATGCCGGCCGCCGCCTGTTCGGCGCCCAGGCCCAGGGAGGTGACCAGGCCGAACAGCGTGGCGAACACCGCGAGGATGTCGATCACATGCCCCGGCCAGCCCCACACCCGCTCACCGAGCAGGGGGTGGAAGATCGAGCGGATCGACAGCGGCAGCCCCTTGTTGAAGGAAAACAGCGCCAGGGCCAGCGCCACGATGGCGTAGATCGCCCAGGGGTGCAGGCCCCAGTGGAAGATGCTCGCCGCCATGCTCAGGCGCGCGGCCTCGGCGGGGTTGCCCGGCGCACCGGCCAACGGTGCCCAGTCGATGCGCGCCCCGCCCTCGCCCAGCTGCAGGCCGGCCAGGGCGGTCTGGTAGTGGGAGATGGGTTCGGCGACGCCGTAGAACATCAGCCCGATGCCCATGCCGGCGGCGAACAGCATGGAAAACCAGCTGCCGTAGGAGTAGTCCGGCCGGGCCTGGGTGCCACCGAGGCGCACCCGCCCCAGGGGCGAGACCACCAGGGCCAGGCACAACACCACGAACACGTTCGCCGCACCGAGGAAGAAGCCGTTGAGGCGACCGGTGAGCAGGTCGCGCAGGCCGGTGAACACCGGTTCCACCGCCTCGCGGAACACCAACGTCAGCACCACGAAGAGCAGCACGGTGAGCGCCGAGGTGAGGAACACCGCGCCGTGGATGTCGAAAGGCACCAGCCAGTGCCCACGGAGATTGTCCTGGCCGACGCGGTAGCCGGTGAGGATCGGGTTGGCGTCACCCGAAGGTGGCGGGATGTCGCTCGACGCGGTGTCGGTTCGGTGGGACGCGGTGGCGTGGCTCAAGGGGCTGCTCCGTGGTCGTCGGCCGTGGGCTCGGTCAAGGCCGTCCAACCTAGCAAAGCGCGTTGCCGGGCCAGGGCCGACAAGCGGCATGCAACCAACCAGAAGCGACACCCTGGCAGGAAGCCGGGCGATCAACAGCCACGTTCGCCCGGCCGGAAACGCCACCGCCGGCAGGGTGCCGGCGGTGGAAGGTACGAACCGGAAGGGCTCAGGCCTTGAAGCGCCCCACCAGCCCATGCAGCTGCTCGGAGAGCTGGGCCAGCTCGTGGGAGTCGCGCCGCGCCGATTGCGCGAGGTTCTCCACCAGCAGCGCATCGTCCTGGATCTGTGCGATGTGGCGGTTGATGTCCTCGGCCACGTGGTGCTGCTCCTCGGCCGCCGTGGCGATCTGGGTGTTCTGGTCGCGGATGTGGTCCACCGCGCCACGGATCTGCTCGAAGCTCTTGCTGGCGAGGTCGATGCGCTCGACGCTGGCGCGGGACATTTCCAGGCTGTTCTGCATCTGCCGGGTCACGTCCTGGGTGCGCCGGGCGAGGCCACCCAGCAGGCTGTCGATCTCGCCGGTGGACACGGCGGTGCGCTGCGCCAGGGCCCGCACCTCGTCCGCCACCACGGCGAAGCCGCGCCCCTGCTCGCCGGCCCGCGCGGCCTCGATGGCGGCGTTGAGCGCCAGCAGGTTGGTCTGCTCGGCGATGGAACGGATGGTGTCGAGGATGGCGTTGATGTTCTGGCTGTCCTTCTCCAGCTCCTGGAGGGAATCGGCGGACTGCTTCAGGTTCTCGCTCAGGCGCAGCACGCTTTCGGTGGCGCCTTCGATCTGGGTCTGCCCGGCGTGCACCTGGCGCTGGCCGTCGTCGGCGGAGGTGGCCGCCGCGCTGCAGGAGCGGGCCACTTCGTTGGCAGTGGCCACCATCTCGTTGAAGGCGGTGGAGACCATCTCCACGGCGCCACGCTGGCGCTCGGCGACATCGTTCATCTCGCGGGCCACGCGGGTGCTGCCCTCGGAGGTGTGCCGCAGGGCCGCCGAGGCTTCGACGATGCGCTGCACCAGCTGGCGGATGGCGCCGAGGAACTGGTTGAACCAGCCCGCCAGCACGGCGGTTTCATCCTTGCCGGTGACCGAGAGGCTGCGGGTCAGGTCGCCCTCGCCCTGGGCGATGCCTTCCAGGCCATCGGCCACGCTGCGGATCGGGTTGACGATGAGGTTGGCGAACACCGCGCCGACCACCGCGAACAGCACGGCGAGCACCGCCACGATGATGCCGATCTGCCAGGCAAGCGCGTTGGCCTTGGCCATCACCTCGCCGTGTTCGATCAGGCCGATGAAGTGCCAGCCGAGCCCCTGGGAGGCCCAGACGTTGGCCATGTAGCGCTTGCCGTTGAGCTCCACCTGCACCAGGCCCTGGGCATTGGCCAGCTTGGCGTAGCCCTCGCCAAGGTCGTTCAGGGACTTGAAGTTGTGCGCCGAGTCGCTCGGGTCGACCAGCACGTTGCCGCTCTCCTCCACCAGCATCAGGTAGCCGGTCTCGCCGATGCGGATCTGCTTGACCAGGTCGGTGAGCTGCTTGAGGGAGACGTCCAGCCCCACCACGCCGGCCAGGTTGCCCTGGGCATCGTTGACGGAGCGCACGGTGCCGATCAGCACCGCATCGTCGGGCGCCCAGTAGTAGGCAGCGGTGCGTACCGTGCGGCCGGGGTTGGCCAGCGCGGTCTTGTACCAGGGGCGGACGCGGGGATCGTAGCTCTTCAGCCCTGGGTCGGCCGGCCAGATGGCGTAGCCGCCGTCGACCCGGCCATAGGACAGGTAGGCGGTGGTCGGGTGCGCCTTGGCGAAGCGGTCGAAGAAGGCTTCCAGCTTCTTGTTGGTCTCCGGCAGCGGGATGCTCGGCGCATCGGCGGATGTGTAGTTCTTCAGCACCGGCGCGGCCACCACCTGGGGCAGTGCGGCCATGTAGTCCACGTTCTCGCTGATGCCCTTGAAGAACATGCCCATGGCGTTGTCGATCTGGCGGATCTCGCGGTTGCTGCCATCGAGGAAGTCCGCCTCGGCCTGGGACCGCAGGTTGTAGATCACCACCACGGCGACCAGCAGGATGGGCACGCACGCGATGGCCGCGAAGGCCCAGGTCAGCTTCTGCTTGATGTTCATTCCAAGTGCTCTCGAGAGTGGGTGTTCGCCACGTGCGGTACGGCGCGTCGCGGAGGGGAACCACCCGGCTATCGGCGCTGCCCTCGCCTCCTTGAGGTCGCATGTCGTGCGTGACAAAACGATGTCGTTTACCGACGACTACCGCTGGAGCATAGGAGGAAATGACGGGGTTTCCACGGTGCGCAGCAGCCGATACCCGAGCGTGAAAAATGCGTGCCTGACGGCCGTACCCCGGGCCGTTGCGCTGGGCGAACGACCCGGAGCACCGCTCTCGTGGAGGCCCCTTGCAGCATTACCCCTGCGGCACGGTCCCCGGCCGCAGGTAGGCGAACATGTGCGCGACGTAGTCGGCCTTGCCCAGCGCCACGCCGTGGTGGCGAAGGATGGCGTAGGCGGTGATGGCGTGGAAGTAGAACTGCGGCAGGGCCCAGTCCCGGGCGTACTGCTCGGCGCTCATGTCGAAGACCATGCCGTTGGGCAGCTCCAGGGCGATGGGCGCATCCATCCGGCCATCCAACGCAGCCGGTTCCAGTGCAGCCAGTTCGGCCAGGGCATCGCGCAGGCACGCCTGGGCCTGTTCCAGCGAGCCGGGGTGGTCATGGGCGGCCCAGGCCTGGCGACGGCGTTCCAGCCAGCCTTCCGGGATCGACTGGCCGCGCAGCCGGTAGCAGGGTTCCAGCGCCTGGAAGGCAGCGAAACGCACCTGGGCAGCCAGCGGGTACATGTCGGGGGCCAGCTTCAGCGCCAGCCAGGCGTCGGCGTCCTCGCCGTGCTCACGGGCATGAAGAGAGGCTTTCTCCAGCCATTGGGCCAGGCTGTTCAGCTGATTCGAGAAGGTCGGGACGAGCAGGTGCGTCAGTGACATGGCGAGCTCCTGGTGCAGGGGTTCGCCACTCTACGCCGCCCGCGCTGCCCCTGACCATCAGGTAGGGGACAACGGCTCAGAAGGCGCGCACCACCTGGGCCCAGACGCGAGGCGTGCGTTCCACGTCGCTCTCGGCTTCGGCGTTGCCCAGCTTCCAGGCCGCCACGGCGTTGACCTGCCAGCCATGGGCCGCCCACAGGGCGCCGAAGCCGGCGCCGGAGAGGCTGCGGTGGTTGTCGCCCGAGGTCCAGGTGTCCTTGTTCAGGCGCACTTCGCCGTGGTCGACGAAGGTGGACAACTGCCAGGCCTCGGTGAGGGCGTAGCGCAGCTCGACGTTGGCCAGCCAGCCCTGGTCGCCGGAAGCCTCGCCCTGGGGGTAGGCGCGAACACCGTAGGCGCCGCCCAGGTAGAGCTTCTCGGAGCTGTCCAGGTTGCCGTCGGCCCACTGGCCCTGGAGCTGGGTGTAGAGGCTGAAGCGGTCGCTGAGGCGCTGCAGGCGCACCAGGCTGGGGTTGAGCTTGTGGAAGCGTCCACGGGTGCCGGCGGTGGCGTCGTCGGTGCGCTGGGCCTGGGCACCGTCGAGGGTCAGGCTGCCTTGGCTCCAGCCGAGGGCGAAGCTGTTGACCCCGCCGCCGAGCAGGTCGTCACGGCTGTTGCCGTTGAGGGTCAGGGTGACGACGCGGGCGTGCTTGTCGCTCTTCTCGTCGAACAGGTCGATGTCGTCCTTCAGGCGCTTGTCGTCGAACTGCAGCTGGGTGAACAGGCTGAAGTCCCGCGAGCGCACCAGCGACTGGATGGCGTAGACGCTGGCGATGCGCGCGTTGCCGTGGGCGCGCAGGTCCTCGAAGTCCTTGCCCAGCTCGTAGTCCATGTCCGAGTAGGCGACGCCGAACTGGGTGGCCCAGGGGCCGAGCGGCAACTGGTAGGCCACGCGGCCGTAGTGCTGGTCCTGGTCACTGCCCATGGCCCGCAGGCTGAGACGGTCGCCGAGGTTGAGCGGGTTGTTCAGGTTCAGGGTGCCGCCCAGGCGGTACTGGCCGACGAAGCGGTTGCCGTAGTTGTCCATGTCCACCGAGCCGGTGACCAGGGGCGCTTGCTGCAGGCCCACCAGCAGGTCGGTGGTGCCGGTGCTGGCACCGGGGCGCAGGGTGGACTTCACCTCCACGCCGGGGGTGTCCTGCAGCAACAGCAGGCTGCGCTCCAGCGGCTGGCCCTGCACGGCGTCACCGGCCTTCAGCGAGGACAGCGGCGCCAGGGCGCTGCCGCCCAGCCCCACCGGGTTGTCCACCTTGATCTCGCCGTAGCGCCCTTCCAGCACGGCGATCTTCACCACGCCGCCCTCGATCTCCTGGGCCGGCAGGTAGGCGCGCGCCAGGGGGTAGCCCTGCTCGCGGTAACGCCGGGTGATGCGGTTGGCGGCGGCCTGCAGCTGGCCGACGCTGAGTTCCTTGCCGGGCAGGTCCGCCAAGAGGCCCAGCAGCTCCTCGCTGCCCAGCGCGCTGTTGCCTTCCAGGGTGAAGCCGTTGACCTGCAGGCGCGGGCCGGCGTCCGCCGCCGGGTCGGCGGGTGCGTCCGGCAGGTTGAGCGGCAGGGACTGCCGGGGGCTGAGCTGCAGGGGTTGCTGGTCGAGGCCCTGCTGCACCTGGCCGGCATCCGGCGCGGTGGCGGCGGAGACGGACAGGCTGATCAGTGAGGCGGCAAGGCCGGCCAGCACGGGTGTCGAACGCATCTTCAGATTCCTTCGGGAAGACGAATGCCGTTGTTGACGAGGTTGAGCTGCGCGCCGAACTCGGCCGGTGCGAAGAGTGCCGGGGTGACCACCACCAGGGGCCGTTCGGCTTCATTTCCGGACTGCTTGCCAGTCTTCTGCGCCGTCGCCACGCGCGGGTCGGTGACGGTGCTGGAAGGCAGGGTCCCGGTGACGGTGAGCAGGCCGTCGACATAGGTGATGTCGTAGTTGGCCAGGCCACTGCCCAGGGCGTTGCTGGCGACGATGGCGTAGTTGCCGGCCGCAGCCCCTGCCCCGGCACCGCGGCTGGCCAGGCTGACACCGCTGACCTGGTCCCCCGCCACCAGCCCGGCGGTGGTGAAGCCGCTGAGGGTCGCCACCTGGCCGGCAGTCTTGCTGGCGTCACTGGCCGTGATGGTCAGCGCGGCCTTGTCGATGGTCAGGGTGCCGTTGCCGTAGGTGATGTCGTAGTTGCCCAGCCCACTGCCCTGGGCGTTGCTGGCAACGATGGCGTAGTTGCCGACGCC
>NZ_FOJP01000011.1:0-167454 GCF_900111835.1 Metapseudomonas otitidis | reverse complement strand
ACCTGGTCGCCCGCAATCAGGCCCGAGGTGCTGAAGCCGCTCAGCGAAGCGGTCTGGCCGTAGGTCTTGCTGGCGTTGCTGGCAGTGATGGTCAGCGCGGCCTTGTCGATGGTCAGGGTGCCGGCGAGCATCTCGATGTCATAGCCGAACTGGCTGGAATAGAGCCCGCTCGCGCGCAGGTTGGCGCCGCTGTAGGTGCCAGCGTTGGCGCTGTTGGCGGTGTAGAGGGCGCTGCCGGAAACCAGGGCCGGGTCGTAGCCGATGGGGAACACCAGGGCGCCGGTGCTGCTGGTGGCGCTGCCGTCGTAGGTCTTGCTGGCGTTGCCGACATTGACGCTGAGGGCGGTCATGAAGCTGCGCAGCAGCGGCGCGCTGTGACCCTCGTACATGCGCCAGGTGGCGCCGGTACCACCGGCGTCGTCGATGCTCCAGCCGGCCGCCACGAAGGGCGCCAGGCTGGTGAGCTGGGCGCTGGTCAACCCGGAGATGCCGCTGCCATTGCCGGCCCCGGCGCCCTGGGCCAGGCCGCTGGTGGTGGTGTTCCAGAAGCTGCCGGTGGCGGTGCCGACATTGCTGCCCACCAGACCGCCGACCGCGCCGACGCTGGAGCTGGCCGTGCCCGTGGAATAGACACGCAGCAGGCTGCCGTCGTTGAACCCGACCAGGCCGCCTGCCGTGGCGCTGCCCTGGGCGCTGCCGGTGGCGTAGCTGTCGCGGATGGTGCCGGTGCTGGCGTTGCTGCCGGCCAGGCCGCCGCCATTCAGGCCGCCGCTGGCGCTGCCCGTGGCCAGGGACTCGCTGAGGGTCCCGGCGTTGGTGCCGACCAGGGCGCCGACGTTGCCCGTGCCGGTGACGGCGGTGTCGCTGCTGACCCGCTCGACCATCCCGGCGGCGGCGTTGTAGCCCACCAGGGCACCGGTGTAGCTGCCACCGGCCACGCTGCCACCCACCAGGTTGAGGTTGCCGACGTAGCCGGCGTTGTAGCCGAACAGGCCGCTGTAGGTGCTGCCGGTACGGTTGATGGCCAGGCCGCTGATACGGTGCCCCTGCCCGTCGAGCCGGCCGGTGAAGGGGTTGGCCAGGCTGCCGATGGAGAGGAAGCCGGTGCCGCTGTTCCACAGCGCGCTGCTGGAGGCATTGATGTCGTTCGCCAAGACGAAGCGGCTGCCCGCCAGGCTGGTGGAGGCCAGGCCCTGCAGGCCATAGACATCGGTGATGCGGTACGGCGTGGCGACACTGCCGTCACCGCCCAGGGCGCGCACGAAGGTGGCACCGGGGCTGAGGCGGAAGTCGGTGACGCTGAAGCTGGGCAGGCTTGCGGCTACCTGGCTCCAGGTGCCACCGGTGAGATTCAGCACGCCGAGGTTGACGCCCCCGTTGCTGGTCGCAGTGCCGGCAGCAGAGAGGGTCAGGCTGCCGCTGGCGGCGTCGATGCCATCCCCCAGCAGGACGTTGCCGCCATTGCTGGTGCTGAGGGTCAGCCCGGCGTTGTCGCCCCAGGTCAGGCGGTCGGCCACGTTGAGGTTGCCGCCTGCCGACAGCTGGCGGGTGCCGCTGATGCCGAAGGCACCGCCGCTGTCGAGGCTGAGCAGGCCGCCGGAGCCGAGGTGGGTGTCCAGGCTGTAGTTGGCGGCGCTGGCAGCCAGGTAGAGGCCGTAGCCGCTGCTGGTGAGGGCTGAGAAGTCGCTGGACGAGAGGAACGCCAGGTCGGCATCGGCATAACTGCCGCGCGCGGCCAGGTAGCGGCTGCGGGTCGCCGAGAGGCTGCCCTGCCCCGTGGCCAGGCGCGCGGCGGAGCTGTAGACGTCCAGCCCCTGGATGCCGTTGATGCCGATCACGTCGCCGAAGCCGGCGCCGGTGTCGGCATTGCCATCCAGGTAGGCGATGGCGCCGTTGGCATCCAGGCCGCTGGCATCGCTGAGGATGTAGTAGTAGCCGTCCGCCCCGCTGCTGCCGCTGCCGATGGCCATGCCGCCGGATACGGCGGTCAGCGTCGCGCCCGCCAGGGCCGTGCTGCCGCCATTGCTGAAGGCCTTGCCGCTGATGGCGATGGGCGTGGTGCTGTAGCGCCAGGTGAAGTACGGGTAGAGGTTGGTGCCGGTGCCCCAGATGGACGAGGAGAAGCCGGACGGCAGCCCACCCTGGAGCTGCGCGGTAGTACGCCCGGTGATGCCGTTCACCAGGCCGCCGGACGCGGCCTGCGACTGGCCACTGGTCTGGGTGTTCCAGTAGGCGTTGCTGATGGCGCCATTGGAGCCGTTGTTGTAGCCGACGAAGCCACCCAGCTGGGTGCCGCCGGCGACGTAGCCGGTGGAGTAGCTGTTGCTGATGGTGCCGTTGATGAAATTGACCCCGGCGAAGCCGCCGATGTTGCTCGCAGAGCCCTGGCCGATCACCGCGCCGGTGGCGTAGGAGTCGGTGATGCTGCCTTCGTTGTGGCCGACGAAACCGCCGACCGGCCCCGACGACGCCCTCACCGTGCCGGTGGCGTAGGACTGGCTGATGGAGCCACCGTCGCCGCTGTAGCCGTTGGCGCCCACCAGGCCACCGACATAGCCGAGGTTGGCGGTCGTGTTGGTGCCGGTGACGTTACCGGTGGCATAGGAGCGGGTGATGCTGCCGCCGTTGACGTTGAAGCCGACCAGGCCACCGACCTGGTAGCCAGCCCCGGTGACATTGCCGGTGGCGGAGGCATCGGCGATGGTGCCGCTGTCGTTGGTGCCTACCAGCCCGCCGGTATTGGCTTCGCTGGTGCTGGTGCCGCTGACCGTGGTGCTGGCCGATGCGTTGCCGAGGGTGCCGCCCTGCATGTAGCCGACCAGGGCACCGACGTTGTCTCTGCCGGTGACGTTGCCGCCCACCAGCTTGACGTTGGCCAGGGTCGCGCCGGAGGTGTAGCCGAACAGGCCGACATAGTCGGTGGCCGCGCGGTTGATGGCCAGGCCGCTGATGCTGTGGCCCTGCCCGTCGAAGCTGCCGGTGAATTGCTGTGCGTTGCTGCCGACCGGGCGGAAACCCGACGCGCCCCATACCTCGCCGTAGTAGCCGCCGCTGGCGGCCATGGCGCTGGCCAGGCTCAGGTCGGTGCCCAGGCGGTAATTGGCTGTCAGGTCCAGCCCCATCAGTTGCAGGGCGTGGGGGGTGAAGAGGGTCGTGGAGTATTCGTTGCGCAGCATCGGCCGGGTATCGCCTTCGAACATCACCCACATGTTGGTGAAGTCGAAGCCGGTGTAGGCCGACTGGTTGCGCACGGCACTGGTCAGGCCGGTACCGCCACCCAGGGAGCTGGACTGGCCGGTGCTGTTGATGTCCCAGTAGCTGGTGTTGACGGTGATGGTGGGCAGGTAGCCGCCACCGATCAGGCCGCCCGTGGTGGTGTAGCCGGTGACCTTGCCGCTGGCGTAGGTGTTGGTCAGGGTCGCGCTGGAGATCACCTCGCCCAGCAGCCCACCCGCAAACGCACTGGTGTTGCTGACCGTGGCGGTGACCGAGCCGGTGGCATAGGAGTCGGCCATGGCAATGCTCTGCACGCTGCCCGCCAGCCCGCCCACCACAGTCAGGCCGGTCACGTCGGCGGCAGAGGACGAGTAGCGGATGATGCCGTTGTTCACCGTGCCGGCCAGGCCGCCGACGAAGGTCCCGGAGCCGGACACGCTGCCGGTCATGTGGACGTTGCTGAGGGTGCCGCCGAGGGTGGCGGCGATACCACCGACGTTCATCTGGCCGGTGATGCGGGCATTCGACAGGGTCAGGTCACGGACGTTGCCGCTCACGGTGCGGAACAGCCCGACGTCGCTCTCCGACCCGCGGTTGATGGTGAGCCTGTCGATGCTGTGGCCAAGGCCGGCGAAGTTGGTGCTCGCCCCATCCAGCGGGTTGAAGCCGGCGCCACCGTTCCAGCCCGCGGTGGCGCTGGCGTCGATGTCGTTGCCCAGGGCGTAGAAGCCCGTGCTGGTGATGTTCTGCAACGCGCCGATGTCATGGATCAGGACGTAGCCGGTGCCCGCCAGGCTGAGGCTGGCGTTGCTGCCGGACAGGGTCACGCGGGCGCCCTTGTTCAGGCTGTAGCTGCCGCTGTAGGACATGGACAGCCCGGCGTTGTTGCCGGTGGCGGTGATGTCCTTGTTGATGATGATGCTGCCGGCGGCGTTGAGTGCCAGCACCGTGTTGGCGCTCCAGCGGATGGGCGCGTCCACGGTGATGTTGCCGGCCTGGCTGCCGCCGACGCCGGTGGTCACCGTCACCCCGGTGCTGGCCAGGGCATTGGTGAGGGTGGTGACGTTGAGCACGCTGTCGTTGGCGTTGCCGTTGAAGCCGCCCATGCCGGAGCTGGTGGCGTTGGAAATGGTCACGTTGTAGGGGTCGATCAGCCACTCGCCGGTCTTGCCCTTGGGCGCCAGGGTGGTGACCTTCACGTCGTCGGCGATCTGCACGTGGGCGCCGCTGGTCTCGATGAAACCGCCGTTGCCGCCGTTGGGCGCGCTGGCGTCGAGGGTGCCGGCCACCTTGACCACGCCGCCGTCGAAGTCGCCCATGAGCATGATCTTGCCGTCCTTCTGGCCCAGGGTGCGGGCCTCGATGACGCCGGTGTTGTTGACCACGGTCTTGAGCAGCGCATCGCCCGCGTCGGCGGTGAGCAGCACCTTGCCGCCGTCGGCGCGGATCAGCTTGTGGTTCTCCACCAGCGCATCCGCTGCCGCCTCGTCCACCTGGACCTTGAGCAGGCCGTCACCGGCGAAATCCAGGGTCATGGCATTGCCGGCCGCCAGGGCCACGCTGCCCTGCTGGGCGACGATCACCCCCTGGTTGCTGACGGTGCCCCCCAGCAGCGCCACGGCGCCGCCGTCGGCTGCGCTGAGGGTGCCCTGGTTGACCACGGCCGCCGGCGTGCCGTCGCCCTTGAAGCGGTAGTGGCCGCGTTCGAAATCCTGCGGGTCGATGTCCAGGGTCGAGGCCACCAGGCCGCCGACCTGGACCTGGGCACCGCTGCCGAACAGCACGCCGTTGGGGTTGACCAGGAACACCCGGCCGTTGGCATCCAGCTGGCCCATGATCTTCGAACCGTCGCTGCCCACCACGCGGTTGAGGGCGATGGCGTCACTGCCGGGCTGGTTGAAGGTCACGCGCTTGCCGGCGCCGATGTCGAAGCTCTGCCAGTTGATCGCCAGCTTGTTGCTGGACTGGTCGATGACCATCTGCTGGGCGTTGGGCTGGCTGATGGCACCGCTGCCGGAAACCACCTGGCCACCGGTGGGCAGGTCGGCCGCCAGCGCCGCCACCGGAGCCAGCAGCGCGCACGCCAGGACCGCGCCGGACCCCGCCTTGCGCCGCCGGGCATGCTCATCGGCGACACACCAGGCACGCAGACGGGGATTCCAGACCAGCGAGAAGGCTCGATTCATGGCAGCAGTCCTTTGACGGCAAGAAAGGGCTCGGGAAAACCGCCGTTGTATACCACGCCGACTTTTGTGTAGGAATTGGCTGTCAGAAATTTTTTACAGCGAGTCTTTTTGACGTCAACTGATTGACTCGAACGTCAGTGTCTCGTCCGCCATGACCCGGTTGCGCCCGGCCTGCTTGGCCTGGTAGAGCAAGGCGTCCGCACGCTTGAGCACGTCCGGCACGCTGCGCCCGCCCTGGGGTGCCCAGTGCACCACGCCGAGGGACACGGTGATCTGGCCAACGGGCGCGATCGGCGTGGCCTCCTGCCGGGCGCGGAAACGCTCGGCCACCTCCACCGCCGTGCGCAGGGGTGCGTCGGGCAGCAGCAGGATGAACTCCTCGCCACCGACACGGCACGGCAGATCCCGCTCCCGGCAGCTCTGGCGCAACAGCTCGGCGAACTGGCGCAGCACGTCGTCACCCGTGTCGTGGCCGAAGGTGTCGTTGACCCGCTTGAAGTGGTCGATGTCCAGGCTGATGACGGAGAACGGCGTGCCCAGCCGCTGCCAGGCCTGCAAACGCTCTTCCATGGCGCGCCGGTTGGCCAGCCCGGTGAGGGGGTCGCTCTTGGCCTGCAGGTCCAGTTGGCCGAGCTTGGCCCGGGTCACTTCCAGGCCCGCCAGCAGGGCCTGTTTGATCATCCACGCTTCGGCATACCAGGCCTTCACCCGCAGGGCCTTCTCCGCCCGCTCCGGCTGCGCGGCACTCTCGGCCAGTTGCCGCAGGGGGCGGCTGATACGCGCGGAGATCCAGAGAATCAGTCCCACACCCAGCAGGCTCATGGGCAGCAGCCCGGCCAGCAGGCGCTTCATCAGCTCTTCCACGGCCGCCTGAGTCTCGGCCAGGGGCTGCTGCGCCACCACGCCCCAGCCACTCAACGGCACGCTGGCGTAGCCGGCGAGCATCTCCACGCCCCGCGTGTTGACCGCCTGCATGGCGCCGCTCTCCCCCTTGAGCACCGCGTCGACGATGGGGTTGGCGCCCAGGCGCTCGCCAACGCGACTGGCGTCGGGGTGGAACAGCACCTTGCGGTCCGGGTCCACCAGGTAGACGTTGGAGGCGTCGTGGTGGAAGTGCTGGCTGACGAGCGAATCCAGGGCATTGGGCTTGCCCAGGTAGATGGTGCCGCCGATCAGCCCCAGGTACTGGCCGTCGTGCCCCCAGATGGGGTGGGAGACGAAGACGATGAGGTTGCCCGCCAGGGAGCGGAATGCCGGGCTGACCATCGCCCGGCGCTGCTGCAGGGCCTCCCGAGAGCGCAGGGCCTGGCCGTTGATGCCCAGGCTGTCCGGCTTGGAGGCCACCACGGTGCCCTCGGCGTTGGCCACCAGCACGGTGTTGAAGCCGTGGTCCTGCATCAGCAGGCGCTCGGCCTCCAGTGCCATCTGCTTCGTGTCGCCCGGCACGTTGCCCAGCAGTGTGGCACTGAAGCGCAGGCGTTCCAGGTCTCCGGACAGGCTTTCATTGATGCTGGCGGCGAGCTTGGCCGCGTAGGCACGGTTGGCCTCCAGGGCGTTCTGCACCAAAGCCTGGCGCTGGATGCCGTAGGTCACCAGCAGGTTATTGGCGAGCGTCGCCAGGGTCGCGGCAAGGGCGAACAGGAGAATGAGGCTGCGCAGATTGAGCTTGGGGGGCGGCCCGAACGGCATGGGTCATGTCCCGATGGGCGATCACTCGAAGGGGACTGCGATCCGTGCAGCAGGTCCTTGGGGCAATCGCATCGTAAAGGTGGGCAAGCGGGCTTTGGACGAGGCCATCACAGGCCCGGTAAAAGCCCGGAAAACGTGTGGATTTTACGCTTCGGCCAAGGCGAAACCAAGGCCGAAACAGCGCAGTGCCATCACCCACGCGCCACAGAAGTCGGCGCTGCCGCTGCGCTCGGCGCCGGGCCGGCAGGCCGGAGGCGGGACACGCCGAACAGCACCAGGGCCAACCCCGCCACCTGGTAGAGCGACACCGCCTCGCCCAGCACCGCCCAGGACGCGAGGATGGTCAGCACCGGCCCCAGGTTGCCCACCGCCGCCGTCTGGGTCGCGCCCATGCGCTGGATCGCCAGGGCCATCCAGTAGATCGGCAGCACCGTCGAGAGCAGCGCCATGAGCGCGGCATAGAGCCACACCTGCGCCGGCAGGTGCGTCAACTGGGTGATATCGGCCGTGATTGCGTAGTGCACCAGCACCATCAACGCCGAGGCGCTCCCGGCCAGGCCGGCCAGGCGCATCGAGCCCAGGCGCCGCAGCATCATCCCCGCCCCCAGGTAATAGAGGGCGTAGGTCACCGCGCTGGCGAACACCCAGGCCGAGCCCACCAGTACCTGGCTGCCCAGGGTCGAGGTGCTCACGTCGTGGAACAGCGCCACCCCCAGCCCGGCATAGCAGATGCCCATGGCCAGCAAGGTGCGGCTGCCGGGGCGCTCGCGCAGGGCAACCATCTGGAACAGCATCACCAGGGTCGGGTAGGTGAACAGGATGAGCCGCTCCAGGCCGGCGCTGATGGACTCCAGCCCATAGAAGTCGAACAGGCTGGAGAGGTAGTAGCCCACCAGCCCCAGCAGCAGGATGCGCCCCCCATCGGCGGGCGACAGGCGCACCTCGCCCGTCCCGCGGCTCAGCCACAGCAGCCAGGCGAACAGCGGCAGCGCCAGCCCCATGCGCAGCGCCAGCACGGTGATCGCATCCACCGGGGCGGCGGCGTAGGACAGCTTGACGAAGATCGCCTTGAGGCTGAAGCCCGCCGCCGAGAGCACGGCGAACAGGCTGCCGTTGCGCAGGCCGCGCTGGTACAGGGAAAACAGAGCGTTCATGAGGCAGGCCATCAGCAGGTAGAGCCTTATTCTGGACAGAACGCGAGAGAGCTAGAATCGGTTTTTCCAGAACCACCCCTTATGGAAATCAGAACGCCATGCACTTCGACCTGTCCGACCTGCGCCTGCTGAGCGCCATCGCCGCCACCGGCAGCCTGAGCAAGGCGGCGGCCACCTTCCCCGTGGCGGTCTCTGCGGCCAGCACCCGGCTGCGCCAGTTCGAATCCCGCTGCGGCATCACCCTCTTCACCCGCCGCGCCGACGGCATGACGCCCACACCCTCAGGCCGCCTGGTGCTGGAGCGCTGCCACGCGCTGCTCAACGAAGCCCAGGGGCTCAAGGTGCTGCTGGAGGAACTGGCCGGCCAGCAGCGCGTCGTCGTCCACCTGGCCGCCACCACCGTGGCCAACAGCTCCTTCCTGCCGGGCGCCCTCGGCCCCTTCCTGGCGGACTACCCCGAGGTGGACCTGCAGCTTACCGAGCAGACCAGCCGCGATGTGCTGCGGGGCGTGCAGGCCGGCGACATCGACATCGGCGTGTACGACGGCAACCTGCCCACCGGCGGGCTGATCTCCCTGCCCTTCCGCGACGACCGCCTGGTGATGCTGGTGCCTGCCGGCCACGCCCTCGCGCCGCTGCGCAGCGTCCACCTGCGCGACACCCTGGGCTACCCCTTCGTGTGCCTGCCGGCGGAGCGCTCCATGCAGCGCTTCGTCGAGGAAATGGCCCGGCAGAACGGCCTGCCGCTGATGGTGCGGGTACGCGCCCCGAGCTTCGACGCCATCGCCCAGCTGGTGGCCCAGGGCGCCGGCATCGCCATGCTTCCGGAAGCCGCCGCCCACCGCCTGACCCAGGAGCTGCCGGTGGCCATCGTCACCCTGGAGGACACCTGGGCCACCCGCGAGCTGCGCCTGTGCATCCGTGGCACCGATGGCCTCGGCTCCCACGCCCGGCAGTTGCTCGGCTACCTGTCGCCGGGGTGAGGCGCAGTTGCCCCGGGTGGGCTTTTCTGCTGGGATGCCGCCTCACTTTCAACGGAGCATCCCCATGGCGACCTATCGCGAGCTGTTCGACATCGGCCAGTCCTACACCGAGTTCGTCGGCAGCGGCCTGCCGGCCGAGACGGCCGCAGCCGCCGCCATCGCCCAGCGCCTGGAAGACCAGGGGCCGGCCGCCCCGCTGCTGCAGCGCATCGAGCAGATCGAACGCCGCTACCACCTGCTGGTGGTGGGCGAGATGTGGTGCCCGGACTGCCAGATCAACGTCACCGTGCTGGACGACCTGTGCCGCCGCCAGCCGCGCATCGACCTCGCGGTGATCACCAAGGGCCGCGCCGAAGACGACCTCAAGACCCGTCTGGGCCTGGAGCGCATCGCCATTCCCCTGGTGGTGGTGCTGGACGAGGCCTTCGAGCCCGCCGGGCTGTTCATCGAGCGGCCACGCCTCGTCCGCGAGGGTGACGAGGCCGTGCTGCGCGCCTACAAGGCCGGCGAACACCTCGACGCCACCCTGGCCGATGTGCTCGAACTCATCGAACAGGCCGAGCAGCGCTAGGCCCTCGCGACTGCTCGCCGTCACCGCCACGGCGAACAGGCATCGCGGAATCGAATTGTCCGGCCGCTTCGTGGTCAACTCCTCTGACCCGGCCATCCTCGCTGCTGCCCCTCGGAATCCTGACATGGACGCTACCCCCTTCCCCGCCGCCCCCGGGCCGATGAGCCAGCAGGTGCGCCAGCACGACTGGTCCCGCACCCCGCTCGGCCCGATCGAGCACTGGCCCGAGGCGCTGCGCATCAGCGTCGACACCATCCTGTCCTCGCACTTCCCCTGCTGCCTGGTATGGGGGCCGCAGCGCATCTCCATCTACAACGACGGTTTCGTGCCCATCCTCGGCAACAAGCACGCGCCGCTCGGCCGGCCCTTCGACGACATCTGGCGCGAAGCCTGGGACAGCATCGGCCCCATCGCCGAGCGGGCCTACCAGGGCCAGGCCACCTTCATCGAGGATTTCCCCGTGGAGCTGGACCGCCACGGGCGACCGGAGATGAGCTATTTCACCTTCTGCTACAGCCCGCTGCGGGACGCCGACGGCCGGGTGCTGGGCATGCTCGACACGGTGATCGAGACCACCTCCCGGGTCACCGCCGAGCGCCAGTTGCGCCAGCTCACCCACAACCTGGAGCGCCAGGTGGCCGAGCGCACCCGCGACCGCAACCGCCTGTGGAACCTCTCGCCGGACATCATGCTGGTGTCGCGCCAGGACCTGGTGATCACCGCCGCCAACCCCGCCACGCAGGACATCCTCGGCTGGAGCGAAGCCGAGCTGGTGGGCAGCAACTGCCTGGACCTGGTGCACCCCGACGACCTCGCCGACGCCTGGGCCGCCATCCACAGCCTGGTCCAGGGCGAGCCCCTGCGTGACTACGCCAGCCGCATGCGCCATCGCGATGGCAGCTACCGCTGGATCAACTGGTCCTCCTCCTCGGGCGACGGCTTCATCAGCGCCATCGGCCGCGACACCACCGAGGAACGCGCCCGCGCCGACGCCCTGCGCCAGGCCGAGGAGCAACTGCGCCAGAGCCAGAAGATGGAGGCCGTGGGCCAGCTCACCGGCGGCCTCGCCCATGACTTCAACAACCTCCTCGCCGGCATCAGCGGCAGCCTGGAGCTGCTGCGCCTGCGCATCGCCCAGGGACGCACCGAGGACCTGAACCGCTACATCGACATCGCCCGCAGCGCCGCCGAACGCGCTGCCACCCTCACCCACCGCCTGCTCGCCTTCTCCCGCCGCCAGGCCCTCGACCCTCGCCCCACCGACGTCAACCAGCTGGTCGCGACGCTGCACGAACTGATCAGCCGGACCATGGGCCCGAACATCGAGGTGGAGTGCGTCGACGGCCCCGACCTGTGGACGGTGCTGGTGGACCCGAACCAGCTGGAAAGCGCCTTGCTCAACATCTGCATCAACGCCCGCGACGCCATGCCCAACGGCGGCCGCCTGTGCATCGGCAGCAACAATGTCGTGCTCGGCGCCCAGGCTGCCGGTGAGCGCGGGCTGGAACCGGGGGACTACCTGGTGCTGATGGTCAGCGACACCGGCAGCGGCATGAGCGAGGACGTCATCAGCCGAGCCTTCGAACCCTTCTTCACCACCAAACCGGTGGGCCAGGGCACCGGCCTCGGGCTCTCGATGGTGTACGGCTTCGCCCGGCAATCCGGCGGGCAGGTGCGCATCGCCTCCACCCTCGGCCAGGGCACCAGCCTCAGCCTCTACCTGCCCCGCCACCACGGCGAGGCAGAGCCCGCGCCAACACCCCGCCCGGTTGAAATCCCCCGCGCCGAGCAGCGCACCACCGTACTGGTGGTGGACGACGAAGCGCCCCTGCGCCAGCTGATGCGCGAAGTGCTGGAAGACCTCGGCTACCAGATGCTCGAAGCCGCGGACGGCCCCGGGGCCCTCGCCCTGCTGGCCGGCGAGCGGGGGGTCGACCTGCTGCTGGCCGACGTCGGCTTGCCGGGGGGCCTGAACGGCCTGGAACTGGCCCGCCGCGCCCGCCTGCAACGCCCGGACCTGAAAGTGCTGTTCATCACCGGCTACGCCCAGAACGCCCCGTTCAGCAACGAACCCCTGCCACCGGGCATGGAAGTCATGGCCAAGCCCTACGCCATCGACGCCCTGGCCAACCGCATCCGCCTGCTGCTCAAGGCCCCACCATCCGGCCAGGCCCCCGCCGAAGCCGGCCTGCGGGCGGTCTAGAGCCCTTTACAAGCACGCTGCTGCGCTCAGTCGGCCGTTTGAATAGCACTCAAGGCGCTGTGACCGCATCCAGCATCGCGGTAACGGCCGCCTCCACCCCCTCGCGGTCACCGGTGGTGAGCAGGTCCAGGTGGAAGCCACGGGTGGCGGCCAGCAGCAGGCGGGTGCGCTGGCGAGCCATGGGCAAGTCGAAGCCGGCACGCTGGAAGACCTGCTGCAAGCGTTCCAACCACCCCGTCACCACGCCGTCAAGAAAGGCTCCGGCGGCATCGCGGTGACGCAAGGCATAGCCGTAGACCTCGATGTGCAGCTGGTAGAAGCGCAGGGCCTCCACCGAGCTGTAGCGCTGCCACAACCCGTCCAGGAAGGTCCGCAACGTCGCGGGGCATTGCACCGCCTCGCTGCCTTCGGCAAAGGCCGCCTGCTCGGTGCTGCGGGCGTGCTCGATGATGGCCGCCCAGACGCCGTCCTGGCTGCCGAAGTGGTAGATCAGCATGCGGTGGCTGATGCCGCTGGTCTCGGCGATGGCCCGCAGGGAGCGGTAGGCGAAGCCGTGTTCCAGCACATCGGCCAGCACCTTCTGCAGCACATCGATGGGCGGGCGCTTGATGCTGGGCGGCGAGGCGGCAGACGGATCGCTCATGGGGGCTCTCGTGGCAATGAAGGCCGCGACTATTCCACCGCCCACCCCACCATGCAAGGGACAACTTGCGCGGCGCGATAAAGTGCGTACCATTTGGTACGCACTTCAATCACAACAAAGAACTGCCCATGTCCCCTGCCCCGTCCATCAGCACCGAGGAATACCTGGCCCGCCGTGAACGCCTGCAAGCGCTGCTCCGGGAGCAGGACGCCGCGCAGTTCGTCGCCACCCAGGCCGAGAGCATCTACTACCTGTGCGGCGCCACCTACGAGGCGCTGGAGCGGCCGTTCTTCCTCATCCTGCCGGCACGCGGCCCGGTGCGCCTGGTGCTGCCGGAGCTGGAGCGGGAGCACCTGCGCAAGGCCAGGGGCATCGGGCCGGACGCCCTTCACTGCTACCGGGACTACCCCGCCCCGAGCGGCCAGTGCTGGCAATCGGTGCTCTCCGAGCACGGCGGCCTGACGCGCGGGTTCCTCTACGAGGCCGGATGCCCCGCACGGGTCGCCGATTGGCTGCGGGACCAGGGTGGCCGGCCGGGCGAACCGGTGGAGCAGCTGCGGCTGGTCAAGTCCCCCACTGAGATCGCCCTGATCCGCCGCGCCGCCCACTACGCCGACCGGGGCGTGGCCGAGCTGTTCGCCCATTCGTACTACGGCGCCACCGTGGCCGAAGGCTTCGCCCGCACCAGCCAGGTGACCCAGGCCATCATCCGCGAGACGCCGAACTGGGACGCCCTCGCCACCCACGTACTGATGGCCAGCTTCCCCGCCCCGCTGAGCGCCATGCCCCACGCCGTGCCGTCACCTGGCGACCGCCTGCTGGCAGGCCCCCATGTGACCCTGGTGCTGACGCGGGTGAACGGCTACGCCGCCGAGAGCGAGCGCACCTACTTCACCGCCCCGCCCACGCGCCAGGAACGCCAGCTGTTCGCGCTGATGGTCCAGGCCCGGCGCATTGGCCTCGGGCTGTTGCGACCGGGCGTGGCCTGCGCGGAGATCGACGCACAGATCAACGCCTTCCTCGCCCGCGAGGGCGTCGGCAGCCCGGCGCAGCGCCTGCACCGCTGCGGCCACGGCTTCGGCCTGGGGAACCATGAAGGCCCCTGGCTGGCGGAGGGCTCGGACGACGTGCTGGCCGCCGGCATGGTCGTTTCCATGGAGCCGGGCATCTACCTGCAAGGCGTGGGCGGCTATCGCCACTCCGACACCTTGCTGATCACCGAGGACGGCTTCGAGCCACTGACCCACGCCCCCGGCCTCGACGAACCCCTGGTGCTGCAACGCCGTTCCCTGCGCCAGCGGGTCTACCACCACCTGGTGAGCCGCGCCCTGGGGCTGGAGCGACAAGCCGGCTAGGGCACCGCCTGCGCCGGCAACCGCTCGGCAAGGTCCTGCCCGTGGCGGACGAAGCGCCGGCTCCAGGTCCAGACCCCGGCCATGCAGAGGATCAACCCCGCCAGCATGCCCAGGTAGCCCAGGCGGTCGAGCAGGATACCGGCGAGCATCGGCACCAGGGTGCGGGTCAGTACGAACAGGCTCGACTGCAGGCCGTAGTCGACGGCGGTCAGGCCGGCGCGGGTGTGGTTCATCATCATCCCGAACAGCAGGCCGGCCGAAGCGCCCATCACCAGTGCCAGCAGCAGGGTGCAGGCCACCAGCCAGGGCACGCCGGCACCACTGGCCACCGTGCCGGCCAGGGCGCCAAGAGCTGCCACGCCGGCCAGGGCGCAGGCCGGCAGGGCCCGCTGCAATCCGCTGCGCCGGGCCAGGTGGCCGCCGAGCGCACTGCCCACGGCCCCCACCACACCGCCAAGCACGCCGGCCACCAGCGCCACCTGCTCGGGCGGCAGGCCATGGTCCAGCAGCAAGGGCTTGAGGTAGACCCAGGCGGCGCCGATGAAGGGGAAATAGAGCATCAGCATCACCACCCAGCGGCGCCGCTCGGTGCTGCTGAAATAGGCCAGCCATTGGCCGACGCCCACCTGCCGGGCCTGCACGTCATCCGCCTGCGCCAGGGTGGCCCGCGGGATCAGCCACAGGCCCAGGGCGGCCAGCAGCAGCCCGCCGCTCAGCGCCCAGAACGGCCAGGCCCACCCGGCACGCGCCTGCAGCATCAGCATCACCCCGCCGCCCACCACCGCCCCCAGGGAGCTGGCGGCAGAGCGGATGATGCCGGCGCGCTGGCGCTCCTCCGCCGGCAAACAGCGGATCGCCAGGGCGTTGACCGGCGCATCGGCCCAGGTGCCGAGCAGGCTGGCCAGCATGGCCAGGGCGAACAGTGGCACGAAGTCGGCCTGCTCGATGCCCAGGCAGGCCAGACCGACGAGACTGGCGGCGTAACCGGCCATCAGCACCAGGCTCCAGCGGCGGTAGCCGGGCGCGCCCCGGGCCCAGCGGTCCACCGGGGCGCCAAGCACGAACTTGAGCACCGCCGGCAGCCCGGCCAGCTGGAACAGGCCGATCTCGGTGCCACTCCAGCCGTGCTCGCGCATCACCAGCGGCAAGCCGAGGTAGAGGTAGATCAACGGCGCGGTCATGGCGAAGTTGACCCAGCCCAGCAGCAGTTGCAGGGGCCAGTGGGAAGGGTTCGGGCGGTCCATGTCAGAGCTTCCAGGTCACGCGCACGCCGAGTTCGCGGGGCGGGCTGTAGACGGTGATGAAACCGTTCTGGTAGCCCACCGCGTCGTACTCGCGGTCAGCCAGGTTGTTCACGTAGCCGCTCAGCTCCCACTGCTCGTAGCGCACGCCGGCGCTGAGGTTGACCAGTGCGTAGCCGTTGCGGGTGTACTGGTTGGCGGCGTCCAGGTAGACCTTGTCGCTGCCCACCAGGTTGCCCTGCACGTACCAGCCTTCCGGGTCGTCGTAGCGCAGGCCCAGGTAGCCGGTGAGGTCGGGGGCGAAGGGGTTGTGGTGCCCGTCGTAGCGGGCGCGGCCGTCCTGGAAGCTGTCGAAGCGCGTGCGGTTCCAGGCCAGCCCGGTCTGCACGCTCCAGCGAGCGCTGAGCAGGTACTCGGCATCCAGGTCCAGCCCCTTGGACGTGGCACTGGCGGCGCTGGTGATGTACTGCACGCCCGGGCTGGGCATCTGCATCACCTGCATGTCGGTGACGTCCATGTAGTACGCCGCCAGCGAGTAGCGCAGGCGCTCCTCCAGGGTCCGGCCCTTGATGCCGAGTTCGTAGGACCAGACCTTCTCCGGCTCGAACGCGGCGTAGTGGGTGGCGGCCGAGAGCACGTTGAAACCGCCGTTGCGTACGCCCTTGCTGGCACTGAGGTAGACCTGGTTCTGCTCGGCGAAGGCGTACTGCAGCGCCACCTTCGGCGAGAACGACGACCAGCTCCGGGACTGGTTGGCATCGCCACGGGGGTCGATGCCCACCCGGTAGCGCTCCACCCGTCCGCCCAGGGAGAGGGTCCAGTCCGGCGTCAGGTGCAGGTTCCAGTGACTGAAGGCAGCCAGCGTGCGGCTGCTCTGGTCCAGGCGCAGCTCCTGGACGAAGGGGCCGCGCTGGCTGACGTTGCGCAGGTCGTTTTCGGAGCTGTCGGCGTAGACCCCGGCCAGCCAGTCGGCAAGGCCCCACTGCCCTTCCAGGCGCAGCTCCTGGGACAGGGTGCGCAGGCGCAGGTCGCGGGCAATCATCGACAGGTTGACCGGCAGGAAGTCGGTGTCCTGCTGGATGCGGTCGTGGAAGTCGTTGTAGGCGGTGATCGAGCGCAGATTCAGGTCATCCCCCAGGCTGTGGCCGATGTTCAGCGACAGGGTCTGGCCCCAGGAGCGGTTCCAGCTGTCGGTGCCCGAGGCCACGTGGTTGCGCCGCGCCGTGGGCGCGCCCCACAGCGAGGCGTCGTCGTCATAGGCCTGGCGCGCATAGCGCAGCACCATGTCGGTGCCCTCCTGGGGCACCAGGCGCAGACCGGCGTTGAGGTTGTAACGTTCGCGGTCATCGGCCTGCTTGCCGAGGGCGTCGTTGCGGATGAAACCGTCCTGGCGTTGCCACTCGCCCGAGACGCTGCCGAACAGCCGCTCGTCCACCAGCGGGCTGCTCAGGGCGAAGCGCGTGGCGCGCTTGTCGCGGCTGCCCGCTTCGGCGGACACGCTGGCCCGCGCCAGCTCGTCCATCGGCTTGCTGTACACCGCGATCACCCCGGCCTCGGCATTGCGCCCGTAAAGGGTCGACTGCGGCCCGCGCAACACCTCGATGCGGTCGATGTCGATGAAGCGGTTCTCGAAACCCTGGGCGGTGAGGGTCGGCACGTCGTCCACCAGCATCAGCGTCGAGGTGGACAGCGCATTGAAGTTGGCAGTGAGGCCACGCATCACCGGGGAGTTGATGCCCGACTGGCCGAAGGGCTGGAACGACAGCCCCGGCACTCGCCCCTCCAGCTGTTCGAAGCCGGTGATGTGCTCGTCTTCCAGGGTCTGTCCATCGATCACCTTGACGCTGGCCGGCACGGCTTCGAGGCTGCGCGGCACCTTTTCGGCGTTGACGCTGACCTCCGGCAGGCTCAGTGCCTCTGCGGCCTGGAGGGCCGGGCAGGACAACGCCAGCGCGGTGCTGACCCAGACGTGGGTGGGGGTACGACGACTTCTGACCATCGCGAATCTTCCTTGTTGGCGCCTGGCGCCGTTACTGAGTGGGTTGGGCCAGCAGCCGCGCGTAGGCATCGCAGCGGGCCAGCAGGGTCGAATGGGTGCCCCGGTCGCGCACCTGCCCGTCTTCGAGCAGCACCACCCGGTCGGCCTGGGCGATGGTGCTGGGGCGGTGGGCGATGAGCAGCAGCGTGCGCTGCCCGCGCAGGCCCAGCAGGGCCTGCTGCAGGGCGTGCTCGCTATGGGCGTCGAGGCTGGAGGAGGCTTCGTCCATCACCAGCACCGGCGCCTGCGACAGCAGCGCACGGGCGATGGCGATGCGCTGGCGCTGGCCGCCGGACAGGCGCGCGCCGCCCTCGCCGCAGCGGGTCTGGTAGCCCTCCGGCAAGGCCTGGATGAAGTCGTGCGCCTGGGCCTGGCGGGCGGCGGCCTCGATCTCCTCGGCGGTGGCATCAGGGCGGGCCAGGCGCAGGTTGCCCTCGATGCTGTCGTCGAACAGGTAGGCGTCCTGGCCGACCCAGGCGATGCCCTGGCGCAACCCGGCCAGGGGGATGTCACGCACGTCCACGCCGCCAACGCGGATGGTCCCGCCTTCGACGTCGTAGAAGCGCATCAGCAGGTTGGCGCAGGTGGTCTTGCCGGCTCCCGAAGCCCCCACCAGCGCCACCATTTCGCCAGGGCGGACCAGGAAGTCGACGCCCTGCAGGACCGGGCGACCGCCATGGCTGAAGCGCACCTGATCGAACTCCAGGCGCGCGCCCTGGGGCTGCTGGCAGCCCTGGTCACGCACCCGTGGCGGCTGGCGCAACAGCCCCAGGACCCGCCCGGCGCTGGCGCGCACGGCGCCGAGCTGGCCGGCCTCGCGGGCCACGTCGGCCATGGGCAGCAGGGCCGCGCCGACCAGCATCACCGCCAGGGGCAGTTGTGCCAGGTCCAGCAGGCCGATCTGCAGCAGCCAGGCGCCACAGGCCAGCGCACTCACCAGGGCCAGTGCCTGGATCAGCTCGATCACCCCCTGCTCGGCACCGCTGCGCAGGGCATAGCGGCGCTGCTCCAGCCGCAGCCGGGCCAGCAGGCGACCCAGGCGCGCGTGCCAGGCCGCCTCCTGGTTGAACAGGAGGATCTCCCGGCGCGCCTCGATGCCTTCCAGCACTTCGGCGTTGAGCCCGGCCAGCGCCTCGTTCATCGCCCGGCCCTGGCGCAGGGCGCGCCCGCCGAGCCAGAACGGCACGCTGGCCAGGGCCGCCAGGAACGGCAGCAGCGCCAGGGTCAGCCAGGGCTGGATGGCGGCCAGGGCCAGCAGCGCCACCAGCGGCACCAACACGGCGCCGATGGCATCGGTGAGGGTGTGGGCGAAGAAGTGCTCCAGGGCCTGGGCGTCGTTGAGCGCCACGTTGGCCTGCTCCCCTCGACGCACCCCGGCCTGCACGTCCGGTGCGGCCCGCTCCAACCCCTCGTAGCTGCCGACCTGCAGGGTCTCGATCAGGTGGAAGGCGAACACATGGGAGACATGGGCCTGCCACCAGCGCCCACCGGCACCGGCCAGGGCACAGGCGAGCATCGCCGCCGCCACCGGCTGCCACAGGCTGGCCGGGGCATCGGTCAGCACCAGGCCGATCAACCAGCCGCCGAGGGCCAGGCTGCCCACCATGCCGGCCTGGGCCACCAGGGTGGCGACCAGGGTTTGCGCCAACAGCGCCGGCTGCCCGGCCGACAGCCGCAGCAGGTCGCTCCAGCGGCTGCCTTCGCCGGCGCGGATCGCGTGGGGATTGCCTTTCATGCCAGGGCTCCTTCGCTCAGGGGTTGGGTCTCGTGGGCGTGCTGCAGGGCCCAGAGGCGCGCATACAGGCCCTGGCGGGCCAGCAGGCTGCGGTGGTCGCCGCTTTCCACCAGGCGCCCCTGGTCCAGCACCAGGATGCGGTCGGCATGGCGCACGGTGGCCAGGCGGTGGGCGATCACCAGCATCGAGCGCTGCCCGCGCAGGCGCTCGATGGCCGCACCGATATGCGCCTCGCTGGCCACGTCGACGTTGGCAGTGGCCTCGTCGAGCAACAGGATCGGCGCGCCCTTGAGCCAGGCACGGGCAATGGCCACGCGCTGGCGCTGGCCGCCGGAGAGCCGGTTGCCGCCCTCGCCCACCGGGGTCGCCAGGCCGTGCGGGAGGCTGGCGACCCAGGGCTCCAGCGAGGCCAGCCGGCAGGCTTCGGCCAGGGCCTCAGGGCTGGCATCTGCCGCCCCCATGCGCAGGTTGTCTTCCAGGCTGCCGTGCAGCAGCACGCTCTGCTGGAACACCCCGCTGACGCGCTGGTAGAGGTCGGCGGAGCGCAGGTGACGGATGTCCACGCCGCCAAGGGTGACGCGCCCTTCCTGGGGGGCGATGAAGCGCATCAGCAGCGCTGCCAGGGTGGACTTGCCCGCCCCGGAGGGGCCCACCACGGCCACGCACTGGCCGGGTTCCAGGGTGAAGCTGAGGTTCTGCAAGGCCGGGGCCTGGCTGCCGGGCCAGCGGAAGGTGACGCCCTCGAAGGCCACCTCGTGGCCAGCCGGCAACGGCTCGGGCCGGGCCGGTTCGGGCACCGGCGGCTGCGCTGCCAGCAGCTCAGCCACCGGGGCGGCGGCGCCGTTGCCCGACCAGGCGACGTGGAAGGTCTTGTCCAGCTTCTCCAGGGTGCGGAACGCTTCGCGGGCCAGCAGCACGGCAGCGAACAGGGCGAAGGCCGACAGCTCGCCGGCACCGGCGCGCTGGACGCTGAGCAGCGTGACCAGCGCCAGGCCGCCGAGGCTGAGCAACCCGGTGACGCCATTGCGCATCAGGATGCCGTGCAGCACCTCCATCGCCTGGCGGCGCAGGTCGCGGGCCTGGTCGCGCAGGGCGTCGCGGCGCCGGTCCTGGGCGTTGAAGGCCTTGAGCGTGGTGACGCCACGCAGGCTGTCCAGCAGGTGCGCCGAGAAGCGCCCGATGCTGGCGAACAGCCCACCGGCCGAGGGGCGCCGCCAGCGCAGCCAGAGGCGATCCACGAAGGGCAGCGACAAGGCACCCACGGCGGCCACCAGGGCCGAGCGCGGGTCGAACAGCGCCATCAGCGCAAGCAGCCCGCTGCCCCCCAGGGCCGCGCCGATCACCGCCGGGATATAGCGGCTGTAGTAGGCCTGCAGGGCCTCGACGTTGTGGATCAGGGTGGTGCTCAGCCCGGCGCTGTCATGCTCGCCGGGCGCCTGCCCGGCCACCCGCAGCACCTGGGGCAACAGGCGCTGGCGCAGGTGCTGCCGGGTCAGCCCGGCGACCCGCATGGCCAGCACCTCGGCACCGCCGTTGAGGGCGATGCGCAGCAGCGTCAGGCCGAGGAAGGCGCCCAGGGGCGTCCATAGCGCCGACAGCGGCTGGCCCTCGAACAGGCCGGCCAGGGCCCAGGCCAGGCAAAGGGCCAGGCCGGCGTTGCAGGCGCTGACCGCGAGCTGGCCGCAAGCGGCCAGGGCGATGGCCGGGCGCAACGGCCGCGAGAGGTTCCACAGCACACGGCTCATGCGACCTCCCCGGTATCGCCGCGCACCGCCCAGATGCGCTGGATGGGCAGGCCGCGCAGCGGCGCGGACACGATCTGCTGCCAGCCCTGCTCCTCCAGCAGGCGCTGCACCGCGCCCAGGGCATGGCAGTCGCCGGCCTCGGTCAGGCTGAGCATCTGCGCGGCGAACAGGCGCGGAATGGGCTCCTGCTCCGCCTGCGCGTCCGAGCGCATGAAACCGGCGATGAGCAACCGCCCGCTCGGTTTCAGCCAGGCCTGCAGGCGGCCCAGCAGGCGCCGGCATTCGGCCTCGTCGAAGTGGTGCAGGACCTGGCTGAGGATGATCAGGTCCACCGGTTCACCCGGCTCCACGGTGAAGATGTCGGCACCGATGAAGCGTGTGCGTTCGCGCACCCCGAAGGTCTCGGCGGTGCTCCAGAACAGCTCGGCACTGGCTGGCCAGTCCACCCCGCAGAGGCTAACCGCCGGGCACTCGGCCGCCAGGGTGAAGCCGTAGGTGCCGTTGCCGCAGGCCAGGTCCAGCACGCTCGGCTGCTGCCGTTGGGCCAGCCACGGCAGCACCTGCTGCGCCAGGCGCTGGGCGGTCACCCGCGCGGTGTTGGCGATGCCCCGGGAGAATTCGCCCCAGTACGGATGGTTGGCGGCCTCCAGGCCCTGGGGCAGAACGCTGCCACCGGCCACCACGGCGTCCTTGAAGTGACGGAAGGCATCCCACATCAGGTCGGCGGTGTAGACCTGCGCCAGCCCGCCCACATAGTGCGGCGAGCTGCGCCGCAGAAAGCGTTCGGCCAGCTCACCCAGGCGGTAGTAGGCCTGCCCCGGCTCCTGGCGGAGCAGGCCCAGGCCGGCCAGGGCGTCCAGCAGGATGCGGGTGCCGCGCTCGCTGGCACCGGTGCGCTCGGCCACGGTGCGGGCGCTGGCGCCCTCGCCCAGGTGGTCGAACACCTGCAGTTCGATGGCTGCCCGCAGCACGCCGGCCCGTTCGACGCCCATCAGCAGGTCGATCACCGGTTGCGCGGAGACCGCCGGGCGTGGCGCCTGCAGGCTCTGCAGCAGGGCCGCCTGGTCGACCTTGCCGGACGGCGCCAGCGGCAGCTCCGGCACGCAGGCCAGGGCGTCGGGCAACTGGCTGGGCTGGGCGCCCACTTCGTCATTGAGGAAGCCGCGCACCTGGGCGAGGGTCAGCGGCGGCTGCCCCGCCTTCATCACCACGAAGGCGTGCATGCGCGTGGCGCCGTCCTCCAGCGGGGCATTGAGGACCACGCACTGGGCGATGGCCGGGTGCTCGCGCAGCAGGTGCGCCACCTCCACCAGGTTCACCTTGTGCCCGCCGCGCATCACGGTGTCGGCGCGGCGCCCGACGATGCGCAGCCGGCCATCGGCGTCCAGCTGTCCACGGTCGCCCAGGCGCACCCAGCCGTCCGGGTGGCGGTACTGGCGGTCCAGTTCGGGGGCGCGGTAGTAGCACAGCGGCGTCATCGGCCCCCGTGCCCAGATCTCCCCCACCTCGCCTGGCGCGCATTCGTGCCCCTGCTCGTCGCGGATGCTCAGGCTGACCACCGCCGGGTCAGGTCGCCCGACGGTCTGCACGGTCACCTCGGGGGCGTCGTCCAGGGCGGTGTGGCAGGCCACGCCGTCCGCCGAGCCGTAGGACTGCACCAGGGCACAGCCGAAGTGCCGGCGCACGCCGGCCAGGGTCTGGGCGCTGAGGGCCGAGCCGCCGCTGACGATGGCCTCCAGCGCGCTGAAATCCAGCGCCTGCCCTTCCGCCGATTGCAGCAGGGGGCTGGCCAGCAGCATGTCCACCATGTTGGGCCCGGCGAACAGGTGGGTAACGCGCTGCTGGGCAACCAGCCGCAGCACCGCGTCGGCCTCGAAGCGGTCCAGGCAGATCAGCGCGCCACCCAGGGAGGCCAGGGTGCAAGGCGTGCCCAGGGAACCGAAGGGCGACGCCAGGGGCACGGCGAACAGCGCCCGCATGGCCTCGGGCTGGCGTGCCAGGCCGTTGAGGTAGGCACTCTGCCCGCCCACCAGGGCGTTGTGGGAATACAGCACCAGCTTGGGCTCTGACTCGGAGCCCGAGGAGGCGATCAGCCGGGCGCCGGCATCCGGGTCCACCCGCTGGCCTTCGGTGCTCCAGGCCGGCCCCTCCCAGCACTGGTCCAGATCCGGCCAGCCCTGATAGCGCTCGCCGTGTACCAGCACATGGGCCAGCGCCGGCAACGCGGGGCGCAGGCCGTCCACCAGCGCGGCGTAGTCGGCTTCACCCACCTGGCGCTTGCAGATCAGCACCCGCGCGGCGGACTTGCCGAGCATGGCGAGGGTGTCGCGCTTGCGCCGCCCCAGGGGGTACGGCAGCACGATGCCGCCCAGGGCCGCCACGGCCAGGTCCACGGCGCAGGCGCGCCAGCCATTGGGCAGGTTCACCGCCACCACCACGCCAGGCCCGACGCCGAGCTGGTGCAGCACCTGGACCAGGCTGAGGCTGCGCGCCCGCAGCTGGGCGAAGCTCAGGCTCGCCGCCCCTTCGGTGACGGCGACCGCCAGGGGCCGTGAGCGGGCAATGTCGAGGAAGGACTCGAACAGGCTCTTGTGGGGATAGATGCCCTCGGCCCGCCAGTGCGCGCGAAGGTGCGCGGGGACGCAGTCCGGCGCCGTGTAGCGGTCACCGGTGACAGGGGGCTGCACGGCGGACAGGTGTTCGTTTGCCATGGGGTATCGACCTCAAGCGTTGATGATCCAGGGGCTGGCGGTACGCAGGCCGTATTCGTCACGGCCCAGGGCACAGCCCAACCAGGGGTGGGCGCCGACATCGGCGGCGCAGCGGGAGATGCGGCTGGCGGGAATGCCCCGCGCAGACAGGTGGGCCAGGGCTTCGCCACTGGCCAGGTGCCCAAGGCTCGCCACCTCGGAGGGGTCGGCACCGTCGAGCATCAGGTGGCCGTCGGCGCAGGCCAGTACCTGCCCCGCGTCGGCAATGGCGGCCTCCAGCAGCAGGCCGGCGGCGCCGCTCATGCTGGAATCGAGGCCGCCGGCCAGGCCGTGGACGTGGCGCTGGTAGAGCGCGGCAACCAGGCCCTCGGCCAGGGCAGCGCCGCCCAGCACGTCCACCAGGGTGAGCAGCGCGCCGGCCGGCCGGTCGTGCTGCTGGATGCGGGCGGCCAGGCCGCTGTGGGCCTGGATCATGAAGTCGGTGCCCAGGGGGTCGTCCGCTCCAGGGTGGCGCCCGCAGCCGGAGGCCGAGCCGTACACCAGGCCCGGGGCATGGCGGCGCAGCGCCTCGGCAGTCAGCCCCAGGCGCTCGGCGCGTCCGGGCGCCCAGTTGTGCAGGAAGGCATCGCAGCCCTCCAGCAACTGCCCCAACCGGGCCTGCCCGGCTTCGCTGCGCACGTCCAGCTCGACCCAGGGCTTGCCCCGGTTGATCGCCTGAAAGTGCACGGACAGGCCGCCCACCAAAGGCGCCATGCCGCGCATCGGATCACCGCCCGGCGGCTCGATGCGCGTGACCTGCATGCCCAGCTCCCGCAGCAGGTGCCCCGCCAACGGCCCCTGGATCAGCCGGCAGGCCTCCAGCCCCGCGAGGCCGGCCAGGGGCTGGGCCGCGCTGGAGGGCGCGCGCGCCAGGGCAGCGGCCGATACGGGCGGGTCAAAGGCCCAGGGGCCTTGGGCACAGTCTTCCCGGGGCGCCAGGCGCAGGGTGCAGAGGTTGACCCCGGCATCCCGGGCCAGGCAGTTCAGGTCGGCCAGGCGATAGCGCGCACAGGCGCGGAACAGCGAGGGCGGCAACCACGCCGTGGCGGTGGTGTAGCGCTGCATGAACGGCGGCCAGCCGGCGGCGATGTCCGCCAGGGACACCCCCAGGCCTTCCCAGAAGCGGCGCCAGGCCTCCGGGTCGAGGGCTTCCAGCTCGAAGCGCAGGCCTTCGCCACTGGTAAAAGGCGGGTGCTGCCAATCGGCGCCACCCGGCACCGGCAGCACCTGCCCGGCATCGTCCATCGCCAGGTACTGGGCCATCGCCAGCAGGCCGGCGCCGCCCAGGCTGAGGTGCACCTCGTGGCTGCTGCTGCCCCGGCGCTGCCCGAGCAGGGCGGCCACGGCTGCGGTGGACGCCAGGGAGGCCGTCAGCACCGCAAGGTAGTCCACCCCCAGGGTGAACAGCCCACCGGCGCTGCGCCCATGCCAGCCCACCAGCCCGCAGGCCGCCTGGGCCAGCGCCTCGCTCACCGGCTGTACCCCGCAGGGCCAGCCACGCACATATAAAGTGACCCGCGCGCCGGCGGCATCCTCCAGCCAGGCCGTCAGTTGGCCATCCAGGCCTTGCACACCCGCTGCCGCGCATACCCGCGCGCCCAGCAAGCCCATGCGCAGGGCCAGCGCCTCGCGGGTGGCCTGCAGCCCGGTCGGGGCTTCGGCCAGCCGCAGGGTCACGCCTTCCAGGGGCCGTATCGACATGAACAACTCCTTCGTTCCTGTTCGCGCTTCCTGCACCCGGAGCGCCGAACCCCTCTATCTCCAGGGCCTGCGGCAATCCGTTGCAGGTCGATGGGAGGATCATACTTCCTTGATTAATGCTAATCATTCGCATTACATATGCACTCCGGCGATTTTCATATGCAGTTCCGGCGAGGCAGTTTTTTGCGCACTTCGCCTGTGCTCTGATGCGTCGGCGAACCCAGTCAAGGACGGTGATCACTGCGCCCGGATGGAGCCCCGCACAGGCACACCGGGCGAGTGATGAGGAGTGATTTGCTATGAACGGTTTGGCACAACCCAAGCTGGCCAGCGCCCAGCAACTCAAGGAATGGACACGCCACCAGACGGCATCGGCCCAGGGCCAGGCGCTGATCGAGCGGCTGGACTGCGAGGCCGGGTTCTCCCTGGTGCGCTCGCGGGTCTCCTCGGGCCGCATCCTGCGGGAGGTCTGCGAGCACGATGGCAACGACCGCACCCTGGTCATCACCTTCGGGCTTTCCGGCCAGTCCGAGTTTCTCGACCGAGTCGGCAATGCCCTGCCCTTCGCGGCGAACCACACCACGGTCTCGGTGTTCCAGGCCGGCACCGGCGAGCGTCGCTACGCCGCCAACGAGCCCATCCAGCAACTGCGCCTGGTGGTGTCGGAGTCGACCCTGACCCGCTACATCGGGCCCGAGCGCTGCGGCCGCCTGCTGGGCAAGGCCCTGCGCCACAACGAGAGCTTCCGGCAGATCGCCTACAACGGCAGCTGCAGCAGCGAACACCTGCGCTTCTTCAAGAACCCCCGGGTCGGCGAGCACGACGGCCTGCGCCAGCGCATCCATGCCCTGAGCCTGCTGGCCGAGCAGCTCAACCTGCTGGCCCCCGCCACGCCCCAGGCCGAGCGCATCAGCGGCCGTGACCTGGATGTGATGGAGCGAATCGAGGCCTACATGCGCGCCAACCTCGGCCAGCCGCTGAACAACGCCTGCCTCTGCGCCGCGCTGGGCATCAGCGAATACAAGCTCAAGGAGTGCTTCCGCCACGCCTACGGCACCAGCCCCGCCCACCACCTGCTGGAGATGCGCATGCAGCGCGCGCAGGAGCTGCTCGCCGCCGGCTACCGGGTCTCGGAGACGGCCTACCAGGTGGGCTACCAGCACCCGAACAACTTCAGCGCCGCCTTCCTCAAGTTCTTCGGCTACACCCCGAAGTCGGTACGCAGCGGCCGCTAGCCACCCACGAACGCCCAACCCGGGAACCTGACATGAACCACCTATCCAGCGCCCGCCACGCGGCGGGCGAAGGGGACGCCTGCGCCTTGCAAACGCCCCTCTGCCTCAACCTCAACGAATCCCCCTATGGCGTACCGCCGGCTGCGCGGCAGGCGGCCAGCGAGGCCATCGGCCTGTCCTCGCGCTACCAGTTCGAGCGGGTGGAGGCGCTGCGCCAGGCCCTTGCCCAGCGCCATGGCGTGCCGCTGGAATGGGTCTCGCTGTACCCCGGTTCCAACCGCGCCCTGCACTACGCCACCCTGGCCTTCACCCGGGCCGATGCGCCGCTGGTGGTGGCCGCGCCGGGCTACCCGGTGCCCGAGCAGGCCGCACGCCTGCATGGCCGGGCGGTGTGCCGGGTGCCCCTGCTGGCGGACGGCGGGCACGACGTGCAGGCCATGCTCGCCGCCAGCGAGGACGGGCTGATCTACATCGCCAACCCCAACAACCCCACCGGCACCGTCACCTCCCACGCAGCGCTGCTGGCTCTGGTGGAACAGGCCGGCGCCCTGCCCCACCCGCCGGTGGTGCTGATCGACGAGGCCTACCTGGAGTTCAGCGACGAACCTTCGATGATCCCGGCAGTCAGCGCCCACCCCGGCCTGGTGGTCACCCGCACCTTCTCCAAGATCCACGGCCTCGCCGGGCTGCGCCTGGGCTATGCCATCGCCCAGCCCGCCGTGCTGGACCGCATGCACACCCAGCCGGCCCACGACGTGCCGGTGCCGGCCGTTGCCGCCGCGCTGGCCTGCCTGCACGACGAGGCCGAATGCGCCCGGCGCAAGGCCGCCAACACGGCCCAGCGCGAGGCCTTCTGCGCCTGGCTGGACCACCAGGGCCTGCGCTACAGCCCGTCCCGGAGCAACTGCGTGCTGATCGACTGCCAGCGCCCGGCCGCAGAGGTGATCGCCACCCTGGCCGCCGGCGGCATCCGCGTCGGCCGCCCCTGGCCCGGCCTGGAACAGCGGCTGCGCGTGACCCTCGGCACCCCCGATGAAATGACCCGGCTCCGGCACGCCCTGAGCCAGGCCCTCGACCTGCCCCGGAGCTGAACATGACTGCCTTTACCCCGACTCCCCTGCCCCGCACCCTCGGCCCCCTGGTCAGCGACCAGGCCACCCTCAGCGCCGAGGAGCGCGCCCGCTACAGCCGCCACATCCTGCTGCCGGAGTTCGGCCTGGCCGGCCAGCAGCGCCTGAAGAACGCCCGCGTGCTGGTGATCGGTGCCGGCGGCCTGGGCTCACCGACCCTGCTGTACCTGGCAGCAGCCGGTGTCGGCACCCTGGGCATCGTCGACTTCGACCGGGTGGACGCCTCCAACCTGCAGCGCCAGGTGATCCACCGCATGGACACCCTCGGCGAGCTGAAGACCGAGAGCGCCAAGCGCACCCTCGCCGCGCTCAACCCGCACGTGCAGGTGAACCTGCACGACCTGCGCCTGCACAACGACAACGCCGTGGCGCTGTTCCAGGGCTACGACCTGATCATCGACGGCGCCGACAACTTCGCCACCCGCTACCTGGTCAACGACGCCTGCGTCCTGGCCGGCAAGCCCTACGTCTGGGGCTCCATCTACCGCTTCGAAGGCCAGGCCAGCGTGTTCTGGGAAAACGCCCCCGGCGGCGGCCTGAACTACCGCGACCTCTACCCCGAGCCGCCCCCGCCGGAGCTGGCGCCGTCCTGCTCGGAGGGCGGCGTGCTCGGCGTGCTCTGCGCCGCCGTGGCCTCGGTGATGGGCACCGAGGCGATCAAGCTGCTGACCGGGATCGGCGAATCCCTGCTGGGCACGCTGATGGTCTACGACGCCCTGCGCATGCGTTACCGCTACCTGCCCCTGCAGCGCGATCCGCAGCGCCAGCCCATCACCGCGTTGCAGGACTACCCGCAGCTGTGCGGCCTGGGCCAGCCCGCGGCGCCGGCCACCCCCGTGCCGGTGATCAGCCCGCAGGAGCTACACGCCCTGCTCGGCAGCGGGCAGCCGCCCCGGCTGATCGACGTGCGCGAGCCCAACGAGTGGGACATCGTCCGTATCGAAGGCGCCGAACTGCTGCCCAAGGCCCACGCCCTGGCAAGCCTCGGCCAGGGGCCGCTGGCCGACCGCGAGCAGCCCTACGTGATCTGTTGCAAGGGCGGCAGCCGCTCCCGCGAGGTGGTCGAGGCCATGCTCGCCGCCGGCTACCACAACGTGCGCAACCTTCAGGGCGGCGTGCTCGCCTGGGTGCGCGACGTGGCCCCCGACCAGCCCCGCTACTGAGGACGGCCCGATGCTCACCCTGCCCGCCGCCCTGCGCGATGCCATCGCCCATCAGGCCCGCACCGAGCACCCGCTGGAATGCTGCGGGCTGATCGCCGCCGTGCCCGGCGAGCCCGGCAGCCTGCGCCTGGTGCCGATGCACAACGCTGCCCAGGCCGAGGACTTCTTCAGTTTCGAGCCCCTGCAGCAACTGCGTGTGTGGCGCGAGATGAACGGCCGGGGCGAAGTGCCCCTGGTGCTCTACCACTCCCACACCGCATCCCGGCCCTACCCCAGCGACACCGACGTGGAGTACGCCGCCGCCTTTCCCGAGGTGTTCCACCTCATCGTCAGCACCGATCCCCGCTTCGACCTGTCGATGCGCTGCTTCCGCATCGAGGACGGCCGAATCCTGGAGCAGCCGCTGGCCTTCGACTGAACCCCATGCCCCCGACCACGAGGAACCGCCATGTCCATCACCATCCACATCCCCACCACCCTGCGCGACCTGACGGCCGGCGCCGCCCAGGTCAGCGCCCAGGGCGACAGCCTGGGTGAAGTCATCGACGACCTGGAGCGCCGCTGGCCGGGCCTGGAGCAGCGCCTGCTGAAGGGCCGCACCCTGGTGCGCTTCATGAACCTGTACGTCAACGACCAGGACGTGCGCTTCCACGGCGGCCTGGAGGCCCGTGTCGCCCCCGGCGACGAGATCACCATCCTGCCCGCCGTCGCCGGTGGCCAGGACTGCCGGAACCCGGCATAGGAGCGGCGACCATGGGATGCCCCTTTTCCGGCGCCAGGAACGCCCTGGCGACCCGTACCGGCGACGGCCGCTACGGTGACTACCTGAGCCTGCAGCACATCCTGCACAGCCAGGTGCCCCGCTCGGAGGTACCGGACGAACTGCTGTTCATCATCCAGCACCAGACCGCCGAACTGTGGATGAAGCTGATGCTCCACGAGCTGACCCTCGCCACCCACCACGTCGGCCGCCAGGACCTGCCCCGCACCTTCAAGGCGCTGACCCGCGTGCAGCGGATCATGGAGCACCTGATCCACGCCTGGAGCGTGCTCGCCACCCTCACCCCCAATGACTTCCTGGCCATGCGCCCGGCCCTGGGCAGCGCCTCCGGCCACCAGTCGGTGCAGTTCCGCGAAATCGAATTCCTCCTCGGCAACAAGTGCGCCCGCCACCTGGAAGACCACGCCGAGGACCCGGCAGCGCTGCGCGCCCTGCAGGCACGGCTGCTGGCGCCCTCGCTCTATGACGAGGTGGTGCGCCTGCTGGCCGCGCGCGGCCTGGCCATCGACCCCTCGCGTCTGCAGGCCGCCGTCGACGAACCCACCGGCTACGACGCCTCGGTGGAGGCCGCCTGGCTCACCGTCTACCGCGCTCCCGACGCCCACCGCGACCTCTACGAGCTGGCCGAGCAACTGGTGGCGCTGGAGGACAACGTCAGGCACTGGCGCTTCCGCCACATCGGCATGGTCGAGCGGGTCATCGGCCGTCGCCAGGGCACCGGCGGCAGCAGCGGCGCCGACTACCTGCGCAAGACCCTCGACACGCTGCTGTTCCCCGAACTGTGGAACCTGCGCACCGTCCTCTGAACCCAGGAGATTTCCCGATGGCAGAACATCGCACCGCCCTGATCGTCGGCGGTGGGCTCACCGGCCCGCTGCTGGCGTGCCTGCTGCAGCGCCAGGGCTGGCAGGTCACCGTGCTCGAACAACGCCCCGACCCGCGCCTGCACACCGCCCAGGCCGGCAAGTCGATCAACCTCGCCCTGGCCGAGCGCGGCCTGCAGGCCCTGCGCCAGGCCGGCCTGGACGCAGCCGTGCTGGCCGGCGCCGTGGCCATGCACGGCCGGCGGGTCCATGTGCCGGGCGTGCCGGAGCAATTCCACGCCTACAGCAGCCGAGCCGGGGACGCCATCTGGTCGATCCAGCGCGGCCGCTTCAACCGACTGCTGCTGGACGCGGCACAGGCAGCCGGCGCCCAGCTGCACTTCGACACCCCGCTGGCGGGTATCGACTGGGCGCGCCGCGAGGTCATCGCCGGTGGCCAGCGCTGGCCCTTCGACCTGCTGGTGGGCGCCGACGGTGCCGACTCCGGCGTGCGCCGGGCCATGGCCGAAGGCGGCCCCCTGGGCGAACGCCGCGAGCGCCAGCCCCACGGCTACAAGGAGCTGAACATCCCCGCCTCCGGGCGCCTGCTGGCCGATGCCCTGCACATCTGGCCCCGAGGCGGGCACATGAGCATCGCCCTGCCGAACATCGACGGCAGCTTCACCACCACGCTGTTCCTGCCCCACGACGACGGCAGCGCCGACTGCTTCGCCCAACTGCCGGACGGCCCCACCGCGCGGCGCTGGTTCGACACCCACTACAGCGACCTCTCCGCCGAACTGCCGGACCTGGAGGCGGACTTCGAGCACAACCCCATCGGCCAGCTCGGCACCCTTTGGCTGGAGCGTTGGCACGCCCAGGGCTGCGCCGTACTGGTGGGCGATGCGGCTCACCCGATGGTGCCGTTCCACGGCCAGGGCATGAACTGCGGGCTGGAGGATGTGCTGGCCCTGGCCCGCCACCTGGCCCGGCCGCAACCCCTGGACGCCGCCCTGCAGGCCTACGCCGAAGAGCGCCGGCCCAATGCCGGCGCGATCCAGGCCATGGCCCTGGAGAACTACGTGGAAATGCGCGAACGAGTGCGCGCAGCGGACTACCAGCTGGAGCGCCAACTGGCCGCGTGGCTGGAGGCCCGCCACCCGGGGCGCTTCGTGCCGCGCTACAGCATGGTCACCTTCAGTTGCCTGCCCTACGCCACGGCCTTCGCCCGGGGCGAGGTGCAGGCCCGCCTGCTGCGGGAGGCCGTGCAGGGTTGCGAGCGCTTCGAGCAGATCGACCTGGCCAAGGCCGAGCGCCAGTTGCTCGACCGCCTCGACCCGCTGCACCCCCTGGAGGGCGCGGCATGACGGCCCTGCATGACGACCCCTTCGGCCTGCACCTGCCCCTTGAGCAGCGCGAGCGGGCCTACTCGCCGAGCAGCCTGGCGCCCGGCTTCGCCGAGACGCTGCAGCGCTACCACCGTGACAGCCGCGCCGCCGAGGCCCTCTGTGGTCCGGCCGAGGTGCTGCCCTACGGCCCCTCGCCCCGGGAGAAGGTCCTGCTGCTGCCCGCGCCCCAAGCGGCCAGGGCCACCCTGGTGTACGTGCACGGCGGCTACTGGCAGGAGCTGAGTGCCGAGGACTCGCTGTTCCCGGCCCCCGGGCTGCACGCCCAGGGCTGCGACCTGGCGGCGATCGGCTATCGCCTGGCCCCCGAGGCGCGCCTGGAACAGATCGTCGAGCAGGTCGCCAGCGCCCTGCTCCAGCTGCGGACGGCCCTGCTGGCACGGGGGCGCGTACCCCATCTGGTCCTTGCCGGCAGCTCCGCCGGGGCGCACCTGGTGGCGATGATGCTCAGCCACCCCTGGGAGGGGCCGCCGCCGTTCCAGGCGGCCCTGCTGGTCAGCGGCATCTATGAACTGGCGCCGCTGATCGGCACCTACATCGACCAGCCGCTGCAGCTCACGGCAGCGCGTGCCGCCGCCCTCAGCCCCCTGCGCCGGGTGCCCAGCTGCGAAGTCCCGGTGGCCCTGGCCTGGGGCGAGCGGGAAACCGACGCCTTCCAGCAGCAGAGCCGCGCCATGGCCCGCCACCTGGCCCGCTACCTGCCGGTCACCGCAGTGCAGCCCTGCGTAGGGCGCGACCACTTCGACATCCTTTTCGACCTCACCGAGCCGGCCAGCCCCCTCGGCCGCTGCCTCGCCAGCCTCACCCCGGAGCCCATGCGATGAACCAGCGCCCCTGCCTCAGCGACCCGGACGTCCAGGCCATGGCCCAGGCCGCCCGCGCCTTCGCCCGCCAGCAGCAATGGCCGGTGACCGTGGCCATCGTCGACGACGGCGGCCACCTGCTGCACCTGCAACGCCTGGAGGACGCCAGCCCCATGAGCGTGGAGATGGCCACTGCCAAGGCCCGCACCGCCGCGCTGACCCGGCGGCCGACGCAGTTCTACGAGGAACTGATCCTCGGCCAGGGCCGGCTGTCCTTCCTCGCCACTCCGATGACCGGCCTGCTGGAAGGCGGCCTGCCGATCCGCATCGGCGACACCGTGGTCGGCGCCATCGCCGTCTCGGGCGTCACCTCCGCCCAGGACACCCAGGTGGCCCAGGCCGGGATCGACGCCCTGAACAGGGATTGAGCCCCGGCAGCCGCGCCCTCGTCCCTGGCGGTTCTGCTGCTTGCGGCGAACGCCCGGGGCGGCTTCACTGGCGCGGTCCGCCCTGCTGCCGAGGTTTCCATGTCCGTCGCCGAACTGCTCCAGCAACGCACTTCCATCCGCGCCTTCACTGACCAGTCGGTGGACGCTGCCACCGTCCACACCCTGCTCGATGCCGCGCGCTGGTCGCCCTCCGGCGGCAACCTCCAGCCCTGGCAGGTGATCGCCGTGGCCGGGGCCGAGAAGGCCGCCGTCGAGCGCCTGGCCACCGAGACCCTGCTGCGCAACCCGGCCGGCGAAGCAGACGAATTCCCCATCTACCCGGCCGCCCTCGGCGAGCCCTACCGCACCCGCCGCTACCAGGTGGGCGAAGCGCTCTACGCCCTGCTGGGCGTCCCCCGCGAGGACAAGGCCGGCCGGTTGCGGGCCCTGGCGCGCAACTTCCAGTTCTTCGGCGCGCCGGTGGGGCTGTTCTTCGTCATCGACCGCAGCATGGGCCACGGCCAGTGGGCGCACCTGGGCATGTTCATGCAGTCCATCGCCCTGGTGGCCCAGGAGCGCGGTCTCTCCACCTGCATGCAGGAGGCCTGGGGCATGGTGCGCCAGAGCCTGCACCGGCACTTCGCCCTGGCCGAAGACAAGGTGCTCTACTGCGGCATGGCCCTGGGCCACGCCGACCCGCAGGCGCCGGTCAACCAGCTGCGCTCCGAGCGCGCCCCGGTGGAGGCCTTCGCCCGCTTCCAGGGCTTCTGAGGCGGGCAACGGTAGGCGCGCTCGTCGGGACGGGTGCCGGCGCCACGGGCTGCCGCTACAATGCGCGCCTTGCCCGTGTCGCCTGATAAAGAAAAAACACCATGTCCTTGCCCAAGCACCACCTCGAACTGCTCAGCCCCGCCCGTGACGTGCACATCGCCCGCGAGGCCATCCTGCATGGCGCCGACGCCGTCTACATCGGCGGGCCGAGCTTCGGCGCGCGGCACAACGCCTGCAACGAGGTGGCCGATATCGCCCAGCTGGTGGAGTTCGCCCACCGCTTCCACGCCCGCGTGTTCGTCACCATCAACACCATCCTCCACGACGACGAGCTGGAGCCGGCCCGCGCGCTGATCCACCAGCTGTACGACGCTGGCGTCGACGCGCTGATCGTCCAGGACATGGGCGTGATGGACCTGGACATCCCGCCGATCGAGCTGCACGCCAGCACCCAGACCGACATCCGCACCCTGGAGCGGGCCAAGTTCCTCGACCAGGCCGGCTTCTCCCAGCTGGTGCTGGCCCGCGAGCTGAACCTGCAGCAGATCCGCGCCATCGCCGACGAGACCGACGCCGCCATCGAGTTCTTCATCCATGGCGCGCTGTGCGTGGCCTTCTCCGGCCAGTGCAACATCTCCCACGCCCAGACCGGCCGCAGCGCCAACCGGGGCGACTGCTCCCAGGCCTGCCGCCTGCCCTACACCCTGAAGGATGACCAGGGCCGTGTTGTCGCCTTCGAGAAGCACCTGCTGTCCATGAAGGACAACAACCAGAGCGCCAACCTCAGCGCCCTGGTGGATGCCGGCGTGCGCTCCTTCAAGATCGAAGGGCGCTACAAGGACATGGGCTACGTGAAGAACATCACCGCCTACTACCGCCAGCGCCTGGACGGCATCCTCGAAAACCGCCCGGACCTGGCCCGCGCCTCCAGCGGCCGCACCGACCACTTCTTCGTGCCCGACCCGGACAAGACCTTCCACCGTGGCAGCACCGACTACTTCGTCACCGACCGCAAGATCGACATCGGCGCCTTCGACTCCCCCACCTTCACCGGCCTGCTGGTGGGCCATGTGGAGAAGGTCAACAAGCGCGACCTGCTGGTGGTGACCCAGGAGCCGCTGTCCAACGGCGACGGCCTCAATGTGTTGGTCAAGCGTGAAGTGGTGGGCTTCCGCGCCAACATCGCCGAGCCCAAGGGCGAGTTCGAGGAAGACGGCGAGAAGCGCTACCGCTACCGCGTCGAGCCCAACGAGATGCCCGAGGGCCTGTTCCGCCTGCGCCCCAACCACCCGCTCTCGCGCAACCTCGACCACAACTGGCAACAGGCCCTGCAGAAGACCTCCTCCGAGCGCCGCGTCGGCCTCTCCTGGGTTGCCAAGCTGCGTGAAGAGCGCCTGGAACTGACCGCCACCAGCGAGGAAGGCGTCAGCGCCAGCGTCGCCCTGGACGGCCCCTTCGGCGCTGCCAACAAGCCCGAGCAGGCCCTGGAGCAACTGCACGACCTGCTCGGCCAGCTGGGCACCACGATGTACCACGCCGACGCCGTGGAGCTGGCCGCGCCTCAGGCCTTCTTCATCCCCAACTCCCAGCTCAAGGCCCTACGCCGCGAAGCCATCGAGAAGCTCACCGAAGCCCGCGTCGCCGCCCACCCCCGTGGCGGTCGCAAGGCCGAAACCAACCCGCCGCCGGTGTACCCCGAGGCGCACCTGTCGTTCCTTTACAACGTCTACAACCAGAAGGCGCGGGACTTCTACCACCGCCACGGCGTGCAGCTGATCGACGCCGCCTACGAAGCCCACGAGGAAGCAGGCGAAGTACCGGTGATGATCACCAAGCACTGCCTGCGCTTCTCCTTCAACCTCTGCCCCAAGCAGGCCAAGGGCGTCACCGGCGTGCGCACCAAGGTCGCGCCGATGCAGCTGGTGCACGGCGATGAAGTGCTGACCCTGAAGTTCGACTGCAAACCCTGCGAAATGCACGTCATCGGCAAGATGAAGAGCCACATCCTCGACCTGCCCCAGCCCGGCAGCGCCGCGTCCCAGGTGGTCGGCCAGATCAGCCCCGACGACCTGCTCAAGACCATCCGCCGCGCCCCGCACTGACCGCCCCTCCGCAGCGCCCAGGCCCCCGTAGCCTGGGCTTCAGCCCAGGGAACCCGCTCCCGGACTGAAGTCCGAGCTACACCACCAACACCCCGCCCCCAACAACACCCAAGCCCCCGGCCCCGTAGCCTGGGCTTCAGCCCAGGAAACCCACTCCCGGACTGAAGTCCGAGCTACACCACCAACACCCCGCCCCCACAACACACAAGCCCCCCGGACCCCGTAGCCTGGGCTTCAGCCCAGGGAACCCGCTCCCGGACTGAAGTCCGGGCTACACCAACAACACCCCGCCCCACAACACCCAAGCCCCCCGGACCCCGTAGCCTGGGCTTCAGCCCAGGGAACCCGCTCCCGGACTGAAGTCCGGGCTACGCCGCGAACGGCATCGCCCGAACCTCTTGCCCTCGCACCTGCCCATCCCTATCCTGCGCCGGTCACGGTCAATCCCGTGGCCGGGGTTGACAGCCCGAATTAGTAGGCGAGTTGCCTTCAGCCAAACCCGCAAAGCCGTAATCGGCTCGGCTGGCCTAACTGACGGTAAGCAAATGGACCTTAATTGGAACTTCGCCATGCATGACGCATTTACCCCCATCACCTTCCAACGCCACTGCCACCAACTGCGCGCCGTCATGATCGACAACCGCCCCTGGTTCGTCGCCCTCGACTTCGCCCTGATGATCGCCGCCACCCGGCCCTACCGCCTGACCAAACGCCTCTACCCCCACCAATTCCGCTTCGCTTTTCTGCGCTACAGCACAGGCCGCTGCGAAGAGGTGGAATTGGTCAGCGAAGCCGGCCTCTACCGCGCCCTCTACCGCTTCGGCCACCCCGAGCACTGCGCCCTCAGCCAATGGCTCAGCGACGAAGTGATCCCCACCCTCCACGACTACCACCGCGACCCGCACGCCAGCCCGAGGCGCATTCTCATGACTTGGGCCAACCAGCGCATCGCCGCGCTGCACTGGCAAAGCGAAACCTGGATCGCCCGGCAGGACTTGCCGCGTTTCATGGCGGTGCATGACGACCCGCTGTTGGGGGATGGGCCGAGTTGGAGGCGGTTTTTCTAAAGTGCAGAAATGAAAAACGCCGCATGGGAGTGCGGCGTTTTTATATAAGAAATTGATATTTCTGATCAGAAACCCCATTAACAGACCCGCTGAGAAAACAGGCTCAGAACTCAAGCAGCCTTCACGAAATCTCTAGCAGTTTGCTATGAGTTAAGCTCATCCATATATGCATCAATTGCAGCCTTACTACACCCGCCCTGAGTGTACGCATAAAAAACAATAGCTTCACTAACGACGCTCCGAAACTCAGCATTTGTCACTCCAGACCTACCTTTAACGAAAGCTGCAAGTCGGGCATATGCCTCCACTCTTTCCTGAGGAATCTCCAAGTTAGAGATATGAGCATGAGATGCCCTAGCGACACATTCCCCTAGAGTTTCTGCCAGCGCCGCGACCTCACGAGCACTCGCTGATTTTCTAGATGCCATCTCATACACCGCCACAAAGAGAACGCCCAATACACAGACCGCCAGAAGCGCGTACTGAACGACACCATACCCAGAATCTTTTTTAAACAAAAACAAAGACATAATCACAAGCAACATCAACGCAACCAAGGAAAGAGGTTTACTGGCGGCATCTATTATTTCTCGCCACTTCGAGAGATCAACGCTCATGACCTTGCTCCTTCACACGTTTTGCAAACAACTCCTCCAAGATCAAACCTTCACTCTTACTTAAAAGAAAATTACTTCCCATTGGCATATTTAAAATCTGGATATTAGCCAAATCTCTGACGCTCTTTACATCAGTAGCCAAGATGGGTTGATCAAGCCTCCTACTACATATCACATCAACCGAATATCCCTTTTTAGACTCGCTTTGCCACTGATATGGCTTAGATGTTATTTCACCCCTTCCATATATACCTCTGTACTGTGCATCTCCAGCAAGCCAAAAAAACACCACATCACCAACCGACATATCCGATCTATATTGATTTGCCTTCCACCACCCTGTCATGCCAGAAAACAAGACCTCAGAACTTGATATGTCGTACTTTTCCTTCTTGCACTGAAAAATCCAGTAATTCATACCCACTCCATTTAAATATTAGCAATTAGATGAAAATTATATTTGCAACCTTATTGACCACTCAGCGCAAATTTCAATCCATCACCACGACCTCGTACCCTCTTATTAATTTTTAATTTTCGGAAATCTCAAGAACTCTAGCATCACCTAGCAAATGTGCAAAACAGCCATCGAACACCCTTTACCCTGTGTCACCAAATTAACAATTACCCTCTCTGCAATACATAAGTCACGACCACTAAGCGCAAAGAAATATAGATACACCTAAAGCCAACTTTAAAAAACCAAAAAATGATCTACGCTACACTTCTACTTACCCAGCAAAAAAACAAAGGCAAAAAAATGGATATCAGTTTATTCCTCGAAGACAAACGGACCTTGGACATCCTGGATAAAATCCAGACCCATTGTAAGAGCAAACATTTCAGCGACGTACTCGACGACGATGGAAATCAATATGTAGATTTGGTTATGGAAGGCGGCGGCATGCTTGGCATTGCTCTCGTAGGTTATACCTATGCCTTAGAATGTGCAGGAATTCGTTTTTTGGGCTTGGGCGGAACTTCCGCCGGCTCTATAAATGCACTACTCATAGCGGCACTGGGAAAACCCAATCAGCCTAAGGGCGACAAGCTTCTAAATTTGCTGGCCAACCAAAATTTCTACGATTTTGTTGATGGCGACTCAGATTCCAAAGAGCTAATTGAAAGCTGGATCAATGGAGTCGGAAATTTCAAATTAGCATTCAAAGCCATTCAGACCATAGATAACCTTAAAAACGACCTCGGCCTAAACCCCGGAATTGCGTTTTATGAGTGGCTGCAAAAAATATTACTCTCCAATCAGATAAAAAACTATTCAGATCTAAAAGACAGAATGCATGACGCACCCAAGTTAAAACTAAGATCCGGGGAGACCTGGGAAAAACAAGTAGACGAAATATTCAGACTGGCAATAATCACTGCCGACGTCACCACAGAAACAAAAGTAGAACTCCCACGAATGGCCGAGCTCTACTGGAAAGAGGTGAACAAGATCAGTCCAGCGCTCTTTGCCAGAGCCTCCATGTCAATACCATTTTTCTTCCATCCAATGAAAGTAACTGGCATCCCTAAAGACATTAATGCTGAAGCCAGATGGGAGAAGCTGGCAGGGTACTTGATCGAGGAAGAAGGAAAACTCCCGGACCAAGTGCTCTTTATGGACGGAGGAATAATGTCAAACTTCCCTATTGACATATTTCACAACCCCAGCGCCATACCCAAAGCACCCACATTCGGAGTAAAGCTGGAACTAGACAGAAGACTAAAGAAAATTGAAGGCCCCTTGGATTTGCTCGGGGCAATTTTCAATGCCTCAAGACACACCCTAGACTACGATTTCATTCATCGAAACCCCGATTACAGCAGGCTAGTTACATGGATTCCTGCAGAGGGATTTAACTGGCTAGACTTCGAAATGTCCGAAAAACATAAAATCGATCTATTCATAGAGGGAGCCAGTTGCGCAGCAGATTTCCTCTGTAAATTTGACTGGCAAGCATATAAAAAAATCAGGGAAGGCACAGTTACACAGTCGATAAACGCATCCACCAACTAAAAGCATGGCACACACTGTATTCATGCACACGAAAAATATATGACACCAACAGACAACCTCTACCACAACACACAAGGAACGCATTCAGATTTTGCACAAATTTTTAGAACAAGGCAGATATAGAGCAGTTTCCAACCCATACAAGTAGAGCCAGATCACCTTCGACCACTGATTTAGCCAAACAATAACCACCCATAAGAGCCAAACCAAAACTCTGCATGAAATTTTAAGCCGCCTAAATAAATATCAGAAATTTACCAGACGAGGCAATGCGAAAATATATTTAATAAAGTCAGTATACCCCCTTTAAAATTCCGAACTATTTAGCTAGACGATAAACATTCACTAAAGGTATCTAGCTAATAGGTCATTCACTCCATTCACGACTGGGGCTTATTGGTCCGGACAGGTAGGCACGCCATACCCAGCAATACCAAGGAACCTCTTGTTTCTCATCTCAAGCTCTACCGTCGTTACTCGACATCAACGGCAATCGAATGGACTGGAAGTGCCTTTAATCTCCATGCCAGAAACATCAGCAGTAACGCCCGACCGACCACACGCTGCCATGCACTGGCCAGAGTCGCTGATCCGTGGCAGGTGTCACTGGGTCACAACGCAACTCATCGTTCAGGCCGCCAAGCAGAACGCGCTCAACGTTTAGGGCCTGCGTCCCTCCGGCATTCGGGAAGTGGGGGGCTTCTCCGATCCAATCAGGGTGTTCTCGCAGGGTGCGAGCGGCCAATCAGAGCGCGCGGGCAGGACGTGAAACGGCGCCTGCCCCCGCTGAACCGGTGCACTCACCTTGCCCCACTACTCCCTGACGTAAACCCCATCAAAACTCACATTCATGCCGCCGCAATTGTTGTTGTCATCCACGATCAGGAAGCGGCCGACCCGGCTGAACTCCACAGCACAGTCGTACTTGCCGTCGCCTTCCTTGGTCATTGCGTAGCGGCCTTCTGGCTTGAGGGTGCCGTCGATCTCCCCGACGTGGGCGCTGGCGCCGGTGCCCCAGATGGCATCACCGGTCACGTGCAGGCCATTGCCCTGCTCTTGCTGTTCGATGGTGATGGAGCTTGCCGGGGTCTTCCAGGTGCCCAGCCAGTCGGTGGATTGGGGCACGGGGTCGGCGGCCGGTGCGAGGTTCTCCAGCACGATCCAGCCCACGGTTTCACGCTTCTTGCCCTGGTACCAGGCACAGGCCCAGTCGCCTTCGATCTTGTTGACCAGCACCTCATCGCCCTCGATGACGTAGGCCTTCTGCATGCACCCCTCCGATTCGGGGCAGCCCTCGGTGTCCTTGAAGAAGTGCGTCTGGTGCTTGCCCACGACGGTGTAGAGCTTGGTGAACTTGCCCTCGGAGGGGAAGTAGCCGTTCCTGCAGCTGAAGGGCTCGATGTACTCGGCGTGGCTGGGCAGGCAGATGAATGCCAGGGCGCTGGTGAGCAGTAAGGGCGTGATCTTGTGCATGACGGGCCGTTCCTTGCCACGGTGAGGGCTGCGGGGCGAGGGGCCCCGCTGCGAAGAGGGCCGGAATCTATCGACTGGCGCCCGGCAGGGTCAACTCGTACAGCTGTACTAAGCGCCCCCTGTGTAAAGCGGTTGCTGGATGGCGAGGGAGTGATGAAGACAGAAATGGATGCGATTACTCGGAGGGGTCGCGTTCAGGGAGTGCTGGTACGGGAACTTGCCAGGAAGGCTTCCTGCCCTCCTGGCTATCGAAGACGCGACGGGCCGTGCGGAACGCTTCGACGTTCTCGACGACCCAGGTCCAGATAGGAGACATGCGGACCAGCAGGCCCATGCCCAGTGGCGTCAGCTCGTATTCGACACGGGGCGGAATCTCGTCGAACTCGCGTCGGGTCAGCAGGCCATCCCGCTCCATGGAGCGCAGCGTCTTCGTCAGCATCCGCTGGGTTACGCCAGCCATCTGCCGTTTTATCTCCGCGTGGCGCATCGTGCCGTACACGCCCAGGGCGTGCAGGATGCCCAATGACCAGCGACTGCCTGCGTGGGCGAGCACCTCCCGCCTGACGCCATCGTCGTCTTCTCGGAGCGTCTGGCAGATGATTTCCGCCTGTCCAAGTATTTCCTGATCGGTCATTTCTTCCCCCTGGTATCACGCGTGTGCCTTCTTACGGGTGCTGCCGAAGCATGCAAGCATTTGCTCATCTTATCGACAACGAATTCGGAGATGACCGAAGTGGCACAGCTTGCTCCCCAATCAATTCTCGTTCTAGGCGCCGGTGAACTCGGCCTACCCGTTTTGCGCAATCTTGCGCGCGTAGCGCAGCGCGCGCCCGGCTCCCAGATCAGCGTCCTGCTGAGGGACTCGACCATCAACACCCAAGTGCCCGAGAAGAAGGTGGAGATCGATGAGCTGCGGAGTCTGGGCATCCAGATGGTCGCCGCAGACCTGGTGAACGACTCGATCGATCAACTCGCTGAGGTGTTCGCACGGTTCGACACCGTAATAGGGTGCGCAGGCATGGTCGCAGGCCGTGAAACACCCATGAAACTGGCGACGGCAGCGCTGAAGTCGGGCGTGAAGCGCTATTTCCCCTGGCAGTTTGGCGTGGACTTCGAAGTGATCGGCCGGGGCAGCCCCCAGGACCTGTTCGATGCGCAACTCGATGTGCGCGAGCTGCTTCGCGCCCAGGACAAAACCGAGTGGGTGATCATTTCGACGGGCATGTTCACCAGCTTCCTTTTCGAGCCGGTGTTCGAGGTGGTCGACTTCGAAAACGACACCCTGAACGCACTGGGCAGCCTCGAAAACAGCGTCACGCTCACGACGCCGGATGATATCGGTGCCCTGACCGCCGAGATCGTTTTCTTCGAGCCGCGCTTCCGCAACCAGATCATCTACCTCTCAGGCGACACCGTTACCTATGGGCAGGTCGCGGGCATGCTCGAGCGAGTGCTGGGGCGCCCTTTCAAACGCAACGTGTGGACCGTCGAGCATCTGATCCTGGAGTTGGAGAAGGACCCCACCCACCACATCAAGAAATACCGCGCGGTGTTCGCACAAGGCCGGGGTGTCGCGTGGCCGAAGCCAGGCACGTTCAACGAGCAGCAAGGAATCCCCGTGACGACGGCTGAGGAATGGGCCAGGCAGAACCTCGCACACTCCTAAGCGCAGTGGTGGGCAAGCGATCTGCCGAACAGCCCGGTGGATTGTTTGCCGCCACCTCCCCTCTCAGCCCCCGGACTTATCACCCTCGCAGCGGGGTTTGGTGGTGAAGGTCCGGGAGACGTCCACGGCGCCCAGATGCTGGAGCGTGTGGCGGCCGATGAGCACCGGGTAGAGCATCTTGCCGCGGTCCTTCAGGGAGAACTCCTCGTTGTAGACGCGGTTACCGATGCACATGCGCAGCTTGACCACCGGGCGCCGCTCCTCACCCCCGGCGCCCCGGACCTTGACGTTGCGCGCCACGCGGCGCTCGAACGCCATGGCCACCGGCTTGCCGGTGTTGCTGTCCTTCACCTTGAAGCGCACCCAGTCCTCGCCGTTCTTCTGGAAGTGCTGGAGGTCCTTCGCATCCATGGAGGACGTCAGCGCACCGGTGTCCAGCTTGATCTTCAGGGAGGCCTTTTCCGGCAGCAGCAACCCTTCCTCGATCCAGCCGAAGACCTGGGCGGGCGGCTGTGCGGTGGCCGACGTTGCTGCGGGTGACAACATCACTGCCAGGAGGAAGGCCATGGCAGGGACGGTGGAGTGAGGCAACGGCATGGGGTGACCCTCGGGTTGGAAAGCCGTCACGCTAGCCCTCCATTCATCAACATTTCGTCAAACCGCGCGCAAGGGGCCGATCCTCACCTGCAACAGTCGGGGCCCCGCCTGATGGGGTCGATGCGGAAGCGCCCAGCGCATCACGGTACGCGGCCATGGGCGCGCTAGAATGCCCGCCCGCTGACCGTCAAGGAGACCGTCCCGTGAAGCCCAGGAATCCCATTGCCCTCCTCGCCCTGCTCTGGGCCAGCTCACCCGCCTTCGCGCTGGACGCCCAGGTGGCCGGTGCGCTGGAGAAGGCGCTGACCTGCCAGCAGGCCCCGCTGGATGCCCGCGACGATGCGGTGAAGGCACTGTTCAAGGCCAACGGCATCGTCGCCGTGGACCATGACGAAGACGGCCTGATCGACCTGGAGTACCGCCTGCCGCAACCGGTCGAGGTGCTGGGCGTGCCGATCAGCGCCCTCTGGTACCGGGGCGACAGCGGCGCGGTGTTCTACACGCAAGCCACCGGCGACCTGGCAGCCTTCGTCGGCAGGACCGGCGTGCAGCCCGTGCCCAAGGATGAACTGGACACCAGCGGCTGGGGACGCGGGCAGTACCGCAAAGAAGTCGGCCAGGCTTCCGACGACACCCCCTTCCCGGATGCCTTCTTCGTCGGCACCGACAGCGCGTCGCCGCCCGGGACGTTCTACTTCGGCTGCCAGGTGTTCGACGGCTGACCGGCGTACGCCGCCAAGTCCCGCCGGGCGCTAGAATGCCCCACCCTTCTCTCCACTCAGGACACCCGCACATGGACCGTCGCCTCCATCGCCCCCTGCTACGCGCCCTGCCCTGGCTGCTGGCGGCCGCCGCCAGCTTGGCCAACCCCGCCTGGGCCCGCGATGCACAGCCCTGTGAACCCGCATTGCTGAACGGCATCGCCCAGCAACTGGGCCAGAAAGGCTGGCAACAGCCGAGCTACGACAGCGAAGGCCCGCTGGTGGCCGCCGCCTGCAAGCGCTGGCCGGACGACGCCCGGCAGAGCGTGGTGGCCCTGGCCTACGACAGCGACGCCAGCGGTAGCACGCCCGGTGAACGCCTGCTGCACCTGCTGGTGGCACGGGTGGACAGCGCCAGCGGGCGCATCCTGGAGCGCCATGAAGGCAACCTGGAAGAAGACGCCCTGCTGGAGATCAGCGCCGACAGCCTCTGGCTGGACACCGCGCGCTACCGCCTGGCCAAGGACGTGCGTGCCTTCGGCGTGGTGATCAGCAGCCAGGCCCGTGGGCCCAGTTGCCCGGACGCGGGCCAGTTCGACGAGCTGACGCTGTTCGTCCCCGGCGAGGCCGCCACCCTGCGCCCGGTATTCACCGGCTACCTGCGGGAGTGGATCACCGTGCAGGGCACCAGTTGCGTGAACAACGACCGCTTCCGCTCCGAGCACGCGCGGATGACCCTGGCCATCGGCCCGAAGATCAGCCACGGGTTCGCCGACCTGATCCTCTCCGCCCAGGTGAGCGACGACGACGACAAGCCGCTGCGCACGGTGAAGAAGACCCTGCAATACGACGGCAAGACCTACCCCTACTCATCCACCGACACCTTCTGGGGCACCCTGAGCGTCGACTGAACCTCAGCGACGCCCGGCCAGGCCCTCCAGCGGGGCCCCTGGTCGCGCGCCGCCCAACAGCGGGAACAGCAACTCCACGCAGAAGCCGCCTTCGGCGCGGTTGCTCAAGCGCAACGAAGCGCCGAGGCGGCGGCTGATCATCTCCACGATGGCCAGCCCCAGGCCCGCACCCTGGGGGTTGCCGGCGCTGTAGAAACGGTCGCAGAGGCGCGCCAATTCGGCCTCGCTGGCCCCCGGCCCCTGGTCCAGGACCCGCAGGCGCACGCCCTGGCCGAGGGCGTCCACCTGCACCCGCACCTCGCTGCCGGGCGGGGTGAAGGTCAGGGCATTGCTGATGAGGTTCTGCAACAGGATCGACAGCGAGGCTTCCTCGCCCTGCACCGGGCACGCGGGCTCCCCTTCCAGCACCAACTCCACGTCCTGGCGCAGGGCCAGCGGCGTCAGCTCCGCCAGCTCCTCGCGCACCAGGGCCGGCAGGTCCACGGGCTGCCGGGTGTCGATCTCTGGCTCCAGGCGGGCCATGGTGAGCAGCTGGCTGGCGATGCGGGTGGCGCGGCCCACGCCCTGCTGGAGGAAGGCCAGGGCCTCGTCGCGCTCCTGGTCGTTGTCGGCCTGACGGGCGTTGCGGGCGTGGATGTCGAGAATGGCCAGGGGCGTGCGCAACTCGTGGGCGGCATCGGCGATGAAGCGCCGCTCGCGCTCCAGCAGGTTGCGCAGTTGCTGCAGCAGGCGGTCCAGGGCGCTGCGCACCGGCTCCAGCTCGGGCGGCAGCGGGCCGCGTGCCAGGGGTTCCAGGCTGTCCACCGGGCGGGCGCGCAGTTGCCGCGCCAGGCGCTGCAGCGGGCGTAGGCCCCAGCCCAGCAGTTGCCAGATCACCAGGGCCAGCAGCGGCAACCCCACCAAGCTGGGCAGCAAGGCATGCTGGACGATGCGCTGGATCAGGTCCTGGCGCAGGTCGTCGCGCTCGCCGACCCAGATCAGCAGGCCCTGCTCGGCGTCGTCGAGCAGCACGCCGCACCATTCGTGGCCGTCGACGATGAAATCCTGCACGCCGACCGCCGGGGGTTTCTCCAGCGCCGGGGCGTCGTCGGAACGCAGCAGCAGGCGGCCATCGCGGGACCAGATCTGGAAGGCCACGTCGATCTCGTAGGGGTGGGTCAGCACGCCCTCTGCGGAGCGCTCCATGGCCTGGTCCAGCGCCTGGCGCAGGCTCGTCCAGTCGGCGCGCTCCAGGCCCGGCTGTCGCAGCACGCCCTGCAGCAGGCGGGCGGTCTGCAGCAGTTGGGCGTCGTAGATGCCTTCGATTTCCCGGTGGCTGTCACGCACCGCCAGCAGGCCCAGCACCAGGCTGCCGATCAGGAACAGCGCCAGGGTCGGCGCGAGGATGCGGGTGCGGATGGCGATCATGGCGCGCGCTCCACCAGGTAACCGACCCCGCGCACAGTGCGGATCAGGCCGCTGTCGAGCTTCTTGCGCAGGTTGTGGATCAGTACTTCGAGGGTGTTGCCGGGGCCGCTCTCGTTCCAGCCGTAGAGGGTGTGGCTGAGGCGCTCACGAGTGACCACCGCCCCAGGGCGCACCAGCAACTGGTGCAGCAGCTGGTATTCCATGGGCGTCATCGCCACCGTCTGCCCGTGGTAGCGCACCTCCTGGGTCGCCGGGTCGAGGCTGACGCCGGCATGTTCCAGCAGCGGCTGCGCTCGCCCCTGGCAACGGCGCAGCAGGGCGCGGATGCGGGCCTTGAGTTCGTCCAGGTCCACCGGCTTGACCAGGTAGTCGTCGGCGCCGGCGTCCAGCCCCTGGATGCGGTCGGCCTTGCCGTCGCGGGCGGTGAGCACCAGCACCGGCACCTGGGTCTCCGGCCTGCTGCGCAGCTGGCGCAGCAGGGTGAGGCCATCCTGGCGCGGCAGGCCCAGGTCCAGCAGCACCAGGTCGAAGGCCTCGCTGCGCAAGGCATGGCCGGCCTCCACGCCGTCGGCCACCCAGTCGAGGGTGTAGCCCTCCTTGCGCAGGGCCACGCGAATGCCCTGGGCCAGGGCGGCATCATCTTCGACCAGCAGCACGCGCATGGGGCGCTCTCCATCGTTCGGTGGCGGTCATGATGGGAATTCGCTGCGGCTTGGAAAGCCGGCAAATGTAACGCGCCATTACCCCCTAAGCCTTCGTTAAGCTTCGCGCCACAAGGTGGGCCCCTCACTGAAAAGGAGCCCCACCCATGCGATACCTGCTGCTTCCCACCCTGTTGCTGGCCAGCGCCAGTGCCGTTGCCGGCCCCACCTGCACCGAAGCCGAGCGCAGTACCTGGCAGAACCCGGAGCGCTTCCAGGCCAGCCTGCGCGAGCAGGGCTACGAGATCCGCAAGTTCAAGGTCACCGACGGCAACTGCTACGAGATCTACGGCTACGACAAGGACCGCCGCAAGGTGGAGATCTACCACGACCCGGTGAGCGGCAAGGCTGTGAAGACCGAGGTCGAAGACTGATGCTCAGCCCGACGACGCGCCGCTGGCTGGCCCTGCCGGCGCTCGCCACCCTGAGCTGCAGCCTGCTGCTGGCGGATGACGTCCTCCAGCAGCAGTTCACCCCCAGCAACCGGGCCGAGCTGGAGCTGGGCTACGTGGCGGTGCTCTGGCTGTTCAGCGCCGCCCTCTGGCTCTGCGGCCAACGGCTGCTGGTGGCGGGCATCCTGCTGCTGTTCGCGCTGATGCAGGTGATGCAGCTGGCCAACATCAGCTTCTTCGGCGAACCGCTGAGCGCCATCGACATCCAGGCCCTGCTCAACGACTCGGCCGAGGTGCGCGACACCGCGCTGTACAGCTTCACCCAGCACTGGCCGGTGCTGGTGTGCGTCGGCCTGCCCTACACGGCGCTGCTGCTCCTGCACCTCAAGGTGCGCCCGGCCCTGGGCCTGCCTTCGAGCCGCTGGGCGCTGCTGCTGATCGCCGTGGTGCTGCTGTCCAAGCCCTACCGCGCCACCTACCGCAACCTCGACGCCTTCGTCCCCAGCCCGGCCCGCAGCGGCCTGCACAACAGCCTGAACGCCTTCTCCGCCTGGGCGGTGCGCCTGGCCCTGCGTGAGGACGCGCAACTGCCCCCGGCGCCCTTCCAGCCCTACGGCCTGAGCGCCGTGCCCAGCGGCGCCAGGCATGTGTGGCTGGTGGTGGCGGACTCCCTGCGCAGCGACCGGCTCGGCGTGTTCGGCTACGACCGCGACACCACCCCGCGCCTGCAGGCCTACCTGCGCGACCACCACGACGCCTTGCTGCGCCCTGGCGTGGCGGCCGGCGTGGCCACCGACGTGAGCCTGCCGTACCTGCTCAACCCCATCCGCGAACCCGGCCAGGACCCGCTGCTGCGCACCGGCCAGGTCAACCTGTTCCGCTTCGCCCGGGAAGCCGGCTTCCGCACCCACTGGATCTCCTCCCAGGAGTCCAAGCTGCTGGCGCACCTGGGCAGCCGCTACCTGGACGTGTCGATCACCCGCGAGGACCACCCGCTGCGCTTCCTCCAGCGCCAGGACCGCACCCTGCTGGAGCTGCTGGCCCAGCAGCACTGGGGGCCGCGCAACTTCGTGGTGCTCAACCTGCGCACCGCGCACCTGCCCTACGCAAACAACTACCGCCACGAGGCCCGCGTCGCACCCTGGCCGGACCAAAGCGCCGCCGACCAGGCCAACGCCTACGACAACGCCATCCACTACCTGGACGAGCTATTGGGTGAGGTGCTGGAGGCGTTCGACCGGCTCGAAGGCGAGCGCTACCTGGTGATCACCGGTGACCACGGCCAGCGCCTGGGCGAGGACGGCCACTGGGGCCACAACGACCTGGTGCCGGAGGTCAGCGACGTGCCGGTGATCGTCATCGCCCGCGAAGCGCCGGAGGCACCGCTGCAGCAGCTGGCCAGCGAACGCTGGATCAGCCACTACGAGGTCGGCGCCTGGCTGGCGGCGCGCCTCGGCACGCGGATCGACAACCCCAACCTGCGGCCTGGCGAGCACTTCGTGCACGGCAAGCTGCTGTTCACCGACAACTTCATCCAGCGCGTCTGCGAGTCGGACGACGGCCTGGTGCACCAGCCGCCGAAGCAGCTCAGCCTGCTGCTGAAACGCCCCGACGAAGGCGCCTGCTCGCCCGGCTAGAAGTACTTCAGCCAGGCGAGGTCGCGCCGCCGCGCCTTCAACCGGGCGAAGGCGCGCACCGGCGGGAACAGCGCCACCGCCAGCACCGCGCTGGCCAGCCACAGCGCCCAGGTGCCGTCGAAGCCGAACAGCGTGCCCTGGTTGGCGCCGAAGATGGCCAGGCACGCCAGGTAGAGCAGCTTCAGCACGTAGAGGTGCAGCAGGTAGAAGAACATCGGCGCGGCGCCGAAGGTGGCCAGCAGCGGCACCAGGCGCGCCTGGCCGATGCGCTCGAAGGCCCGCAGCAGCCACAGGCCGAGCCCCAGCGTGAGGGCCAGGAACAGCAGCGACGGCGGGTACTTGGTGATGTTGAAGAAGGCCATCAGTGTGTGGGTCAGGTCGGCGCCCGGCACCCAGGGCCGTTCGCCGTAGCCGTTCACCAGGCGCAGCAGCACGAAGAGCAGCAGGCATGCCGCGCCGGTCACCCACAGCCGGTGCTGGCGCGTCTCCGCCTGGCTGCCCCGGCCGAACCAGGGCCCCAGGGCATAGCCCAGGGCGATCACGCCGATCCACGGCAGCACCGGGTAGGAGGTGCGCAGGCGCAGGCCCTCGCCCAGCTCGATCCAGCCCCGGTCATGCAGCACCGCCCAGGGGATGTGCGCCCAGGTGCCGGGCTCGGCATGCACGCCATCCAGCAGGTTGTGCCCGGCCACCAGCAGCAGACCGAGGGCCACCAGCGCCGGGCGCGGCAGCCAGACCAGCGCGGAGAGCGCCAGCATGCTCAGGCCGATGGCCCAGATCACCTGCAGGTACATCACGCTGGGCGGCCACTGGAAGGTCCAGGCGAAGTTGACCAGGGTGAGCTCCAGCACCACCAGGAACAGCCCGCGCTTGAACAGGAAGGCCGACACCGCTGCGCGCCCGTCGTGCTTCTCGCCGTACAGGTAGGCGGACAACCCGGTCAGCAGGATGAACACCGGGGCGCAGAGGTGCGCCAGGGTGCGGCAGAGGAACAGCGCCGGATCGGTGCTGGCCACGTCCATCGGGTCCCCCACCTGGTGGTGCAGGTAGAAGGTCTCGCGGACGTGGTCCAGCAACATGAAGAGGATGACGAGGCCCCGCAGGGCGTCGATGGATTGCAGGCGGGTGTGGGGCGTGAGGGGCATGGGCGGGCTCTGTTTTGAAACGTAATAAGATTACGTTTCGGCGCAATCCGTGCCAAGCGAGAACTCATCCCATCCACATCTGCCCGGCCTTCAGCCGCCCGGCCGTTCGACGAAATAGCGCGCCGGTGTCTGCCCGAAAGCCTTGCGGAACATGGCGATGAAGTTGCTCGGTGAGGCGTAGCCCAGGGCATCGGCCACCACCGCCACCGCATCGCCCTGGGCCAGGCGCTCCAGGGCGTGCACCAGCCGCGCCTGCTGCCGCCACTCGGCGAAGGCCATGCCGGTCTCGGCGATGAACAGGCGCCGGGCGGTGCGCGGCGACAGCCCAGCGGTTTCGGCCCAGGCCTCCAGGCTGCGGGTGTCCGCCAGGTTGGCCAGCAGCCCACGGGCGATGGGCAGCACCCGGCGGTCGGTGGGCATCGGCAGGTGGAGCGGCTCGGTGGGTGCGGCGACGATCTCGTCCAACAGCACCTGCACCAGACGCTCGCGCTCGGGGGTCAGCGCCTCGCGGGGGTTCCAGCTGGCCGCACGGCTGACCAGCGCGCGCATCACCTCGCCCACGCCCATCACCTGGGGATGGGCCGGCAACCGCGCGCAGGCCGAGGGTTCGATCAGCACGCTCCACCCGGACAGCACGCCGCTCAGGCTCGCCCAATGGGGCACCCCTGGCGGCATCCAAGCGGCGCGGTACGGCGGCAGCACCCAGGAGCCCCGGGCGGTGCGCACGTGCACCAGGCCCGTCTCGACGCAGGTGAGCTGCCCGCGCTGGTGGCGGTGCCAGTCGGTTTCCTTGTTGCCCAGGCGGAAGACGTGGTCGGGCTCGTGGCCGCCGCGCAGGGCGATGAGCAGCGGACCGCCGAGCAGGTCCGTCAGGTCGGCTTCAGTGATGGTGGCGATCTCCGGCGTGGCAGGTTTGCAACATAGCTTGTCCGGATGCGGTTATCGGAACAAGCGCCCTCGCCCCGATCCTGATGGCGAACCCCGGATTTCCGGACTCATCAGGAGACACCGATGAACACCCTCGCCACCGGCCAGCGGGCGCCCGCGCCCACGGCCCTGCTCAACCCCGGCGCGCCCCTCTGGCTCGCCACCCTGATCGCCTGCCTGGCCTCCTTCATGGTGGTGATGGACGGCGCCATCGTGAACGTCGCGCTCCCTTCCATGGCCCGGGACCTGGGGCTGGACGCGGGCAGTCGCCAGTGGGTGGTGGACGCCTACCTGGTGGCCCTGGGCGGGCTGATGCTGTTGGCCGCACGGCTGGCCGACCGCCTCGGCCGGCGCCGGGTGCTGCGCGCCGGCCTGGCGCTGTTCAGCCTGGCCAGCCTGGTCGGCGGCCTGGCCCAGGGTCCGGCGCTGCTGGTGGCGGCGCGGGCCTTCCAGGGTGCGGGCGCGGCGGTGCTGGCCACCTCGACCCTGGCAGTGATCGTCGGCGCTCACGGGCCGGGCGCCGGGCGGGATCGCGCCATCGCCCTGTGGACCGCCTCCGGCTCGCTGGCGGCGGCCTTCGGCGTGCTGCTGGGCGGCCTGCTCACGGCCTACGCCAGCTGGCGCTGGGTGATGTTCGTCAACGTGCCCCTGGGCATCGGCCTGTTCGTGCTCGCCTCAAGCACCCTGGCGCCTGGCTTGCCGACAAATTCCAAGCCGCTGGACGTGGGCGGCGCGCTGACCGTCACCGGTGCCGCCAGCGCCCTGGTCTACGCCCTGGTGAGCAGCGTCGGCCTGGGCTGGAGCGCGCCAAGGGTGCTGCTGGCGCTGGGCCTGGCGGCGCTGCTGGGCGTGGCCTTCCTGATCATCGAAGCGCAGGTGCGCGAGCCGCTGGTGCGCCTGGGCCTGTTCCGCCAGCGCAACGTGGCGCTGGGCAACCTGTTGCTGCTGAGCCTGGGCGCCACCCTCACCGCATCGCTGTATTTCCTGGCCCTGGCGCTGCACGAGGTGGCCGGCCTGGGCGCCCGCGACACCGGCCTTGCCATGCTGCCGACCTGCCTGGCCATCGCCAGCGCCGCCCTGGGTGCCCGCTGGCTCGCCGCAAAGGGAATACGCCACCTGCCCAGCCTCGGCGGGGTGCTGGCGGCGCTGGGCTTTCTCGGGCTGGCCTGGCTGCCGAAGGAGGTGGACCTGCTGCGCCATGTGGCGGGCCCGACCCTGCTGCTGGGCACCGGGGTCGGACTGATGCTGGCCACAGCGGTGCACGCAGCCATCGCCGGGATCGCCCCGGCGGACACGGCGCTGGCCTCCGGCCTGCTCAACACCTCGCGGCAGCTGGGCGGCGCACTGGGGATCGCGGTGTTCGTCAGCCTGGCCCACCACACCAGCGCCCAGGTACTGGCCACCGGGCTGGATGCCGGGGTGGCGACCCTGGCGGGCTACCACGCGGCCTTCGTCGCCATCGCCGGGGTCAGCCTGCTGACCGCCCTCCTCGCCCTGGGCCTGCGCCGCGCGGGCTGAGCCGGCTCAGAGCTCGCGGGACATGAACTGGTGGATGCGCTCGCGCAGCCAGCGCTCGGCGGGGTCGTTGTCGTGGGCGCCGCTCCAGACCATGGACAGCTCGGCCTTGTCCACCTCGAAGGGGGCGTCGTCGGCGCGCAGGCTGCCGTCGTCCACCAGGGTGCAGGCGGCGTAGTCCGGCACCGTGGCGATCATCTCGGTGCCCCGCAGCAGCGCCCGCAGGCTGCCGAACTGGGGCACCGCGAGCACCACCTGGCGGCTGCGGCCGATGCGCGCCAGGTCCTGGTCGATGTTGCCGGAGAGGTCGCCGGAGAACGACACCATCACATGGCGGCGGGCGCAGTAGTCGTCCAGGGTCAGCGGGCCGGGGCGGTCGTCGCCGCGCAGCACCTTGACGCCGATGTCGCGCAGCTTGCGGCGCTTGGCGTTGGCCGGCAGGTCGGTGGTGTAGCTGACGCCGACGGTGATCTCCCCCGAGGCGAGCAGCGCCGGCATCAGCAGGAAGTTGGCCCGGCGCACCACCACCACGATATTCGGCGCCTCTTCCTGGAGGGCGTTGAGCAGCGCGGGGAACAGGCCGAACTCGGCGTCGTCGGAAAGCCCGAGGCGGAACACGTTGGTGCTGGTGGCGGGGTCGAAGCTCTTGGCCCGGCTGACGGCGGCGGAGATCACGTCCATGGCCGGGCGCAGCTCGGCGAAGATCTCCTGGGCCCGGCTGGTGGGCACCATGCCCCGGCCGCTGCGGATCAGCAGCGGGTCGTCGAACAGATCGCGCAGGCGCGCCAGGGCGGCGCTGACGGTGGACTGGGAAAGGAACAGCTTCTCGCCGACCCGGGTGAGGTTGGGTTCGAGCATCAGGGCTTCGAAGATCACCAGCAGGTTCATGTCGACGCGGCGGAGGTCGTTGCGGTTCATGGGCGCATCCGGGCAGTGGCTGAGCGGGCTATTCAAGCATGGGCCCGCCCGCCTGGCTTGCACGGATGTGCCTTGACGGCACGCCCCGGTCACCGCGACCGGGGCGTGCCCGAGGCTCAGGCGCCCGGCACCTGCAGGGCGCGGGGGCGCTGGCTGCGCTGCTCGTCCTGGTTGTGGCTGGCCGGCTGCAGCACGAAGTCGAACTGCAACTCGGCGCAGGGGCCTTCCACGCCGTGGGCGCTGCCGCTGGACAGGTGGGTCACCTCGCCCACCAGGCCTTCGCGGGTGGCGTAGGCGAAGTCGTCCCACAGGTAGCGGTCCCCGGCGAGGTTGATCTGGGTGGTCAGGTGGCGGTGGCCGCCGGCCGAGATGAAGAAGTGGATGTGCGCGGGGCGCTGGCCGTGCCGGCCGAGGCCGTCGAGGCATTCCTGGGTCGGGCCCTGGGGGTCGCAGCCATAGCCGGAGGGGATGATGCTGCGGGCGCGGTAGCGACCCTCGGCGTCGGTGACGATGCGGCGGCGCAGGTTGTACTCGGACTGGCTGGAGTCGAAGTAGGAATACAGGCCCTTGGTGTTGGCGTGCCACAGGTCCACCACCGCGCCGGCCAGCGGGCGGCCGTCGGTGTCGCGCACCGTGCCTTCGAGGAACAGCGGGATGCCCACGCCGTCTTCGCTGCCGTCGTCCAGCCGCGCGAAACCCTCGCTCAGCGGCGCCCCGGCCACGTAGAGCGGGCCTTCGATGGTGCGCGGGGTGCCGCCGGTACGCCCGGCCTCGGCGTCGCGGGCATCCTGCAGCATGTCGAGGAAGCGCTCCAGGCCCAGCCCTGCCACCAGCAGGCCGGCCTCGCCACGGGCGCCCAGGCGGTTGAGGTAGTCGACGGCCTTCCAGAACTCGTCATCGGTGATGGCCAGCTCTTCGATCAGTCGGGCGCCATCCTGCAGCACCCGCTGGACGATGCGCTTGAGGCGCGGGTTGCCGGCGTCGTTGCCGAAACCGGCCGCCTGCTCGAAGAAACGCTGGAGTTCGGCAGTCTGGGAAATCTTCACGGTCATGGGGTCACCTCATTGTTCTTGTTCAGGGCGTTCGGGGCTCAGCGGTCGTCATCATGGATCGACGAGGGGTGGCGGCAGAGTCCGTCGATCTCGATGTCCATGTAGGGAAACAGCGGCAGTTGCATCAGGGTGTCGTGCAGCGCTTCGACGCTGGGCACGTCGAACACGCTGTAGTTGGCGTAGTGCCCGGCGATGCGCCAGAGGTGGCGCCAGGTGCCCTCGCGCTGCAGGCGCTGGGCCAGGGCCTTCTCGTCGGCCTTGAGCCGGGCGGCCCGTTCCGGGTCCATGTCGGCGGGCAGGCGGACGGTCATCTTCACGTGGAACAGCATGGTCGGGGTCCTCCGGAGTCAGGAACGGCGGAAGCGCGCCAGGCGCTCCTCGTCCAGGGTCAGGCCGATGCCGGGGGTGCGCGGCACCTGCAGCTGGAAGTCGCGGTAGACGGGGGGCTCGGTGACGATCTCCTCGGTCAGCAGCAGCGGCCCGAACAGCTCGGTGCCCCAGGTCAACTGGCGCAGGGTGAGGAAGGCGTGGGCGGAGGCCAGGGTGCCGATGGCCCCTTCGAGCATGGTGCCGCCGTAGAGCGCCACGCCCGCCGCCTCGGCGATCTGGGCGGTGCGCAGGACGGCGCGGGGGCCGCCGTTCTTGGCGATCTTCAGGGCGAACACGCTGGCGGCGCCCTCGGCTGCGAGGCTGAAGGCATCCTCGACGCTCTCGATGGACTCGTCCGCCATGATCGGCGCCGGGCTGGAGCGGTTCAGGCGCACCTGGCCGCTGCGGTTGTAGCGCGGGATCGGCTGCTCGATGAGGTCGATGCCGTGCTCGCCGAGCACCCGGCAACCGCGGATCGCCTGGGACTCGTCCCAGTGCTGGTTGACGTCCACCCGCACGCTGGCGCGGTCGCCCAGGGCGCGCTTGATGGCCACCGCGTGGGCCAGGTCCTGCTCCAGGGGGTTGGCGCCGATCTTCAGCTTGAACAGGCGGTGGCGGCGCAGGTCGAGCATGCGCTCGGCCTCCTCGATGTCGCGGCCGGTGTCGCCGCTGGCCAGCGTCCAGGCCACTTCCAGGCCCTCGCGCACGCGGCCGCCGAGCAGCTCGCTGACCGGCAGCCCGAGGCGCTTGCCCTGGGCGTCCAGCAGGGCCGTCTCGATGCCGGACTTGGCGAAGGTGTTGCCCTTGGCCACCCGGTCCAGGCGCTGCATGGCGGCGTTGATGTTGTCCGCCGGCTGGCCGATCAGTGCCGGGGCCAGGTGCGCGTCGATGTTGGCCTTCATCCCTTCCGGGCTCTCGTAGCCGTAGGACAGCCCGCCGATGGTGGTGGACTCGCCGATGCCCTCCACGCCGTCGCTGCAGCGCAGGCGCAGGATCACCAGGGTCTGCCGCTGCAGGGTGTGCATGGCCAGCTTGTGCGGGCGGATGGTCGGCAGGTCGACGATGCAGGTGTCCAGCCGTTCGATCAGGGGGGTGCTCATGGGTGTGCTTCCGTGGCGCAGGGTTCGGCTCGCTCGATACCCTGCAAGTCTGGGTTTGGGTGAACGAACATTGCGCCAGCGGGAACGACAGGTCCAATATCATCTCCCTCTTCTTTCATACCCGGGAGGTATCGTGGAACTCAGGCACCTGCGCTATTTCCAGGCCGTAGCGGACACCCTCAACTTCACCCGCGCGGCCGAGCGCCTGCACATCGCCCAGCCCCCGCTGAGCCGGCAGATCCAGCAACTGGAGGAGGAGCTGGGCACACCGCTGCTGGAACGCGGCCGACCGCTGCGGCTGACCGAGGCCGGCCGCTACTTCCATGAACAGAGCGCAGCCCTGCTGCAGCAGGTGCAGGCCCTCTGCGACACCACCCGGCGCATCGGCCAGGGGCAACGCCAGTGGCTGGGCATCGGCTTCGCCCCTTCCACGCTCTATGCGGTGCTGCCGGAGCTGATCCGCGAACTGCGCCAGGACCCGGACCTGGAGCTGGGCCTGCAGGAAATGACCACCCTGCAGCAGGTGGAGGCGCTGAAGAGCGGGCGCATCGACATCGGCTTCGGGCGCATCCGCTTCGACGACCCGGCCATCCACCAGCAGGTGCTGCGGGAAGACCCGCTGGTGGCGGTGCTGCCCGCCGGCCACCGGCTGCTCGGGGGCCCGGTGTCGCTGCAGCAGCTCGCCGGCGAACCCTTCGTGCTCTACCCCGCCAACCCGCGCCCGAGCTACGCCGACCACGTGCTGGCGCTGTTCGCCAACCGTGGCCTGGCGGTGCGCGTCGGGCAGTGGGCCAACGAACTGCAAACCGCCATCGGCCTGGTGGCGGCGGGCCTGGGCGTCGCCCTGGTGCCGGCCTCGGTGCGCCAGCAGCACCGGGCCGACATCGACTACGCCGACGTGCTGGAGCCGGAGGCGGTCTCGCCCATCATCCTCAGCCGCCGCGCCCAGGACGGCAGCGCCCATGTCCAGCGCTGCCTGGAGCTGATCCAGCGGGTCAACCGCTGAGGCGGAGCGTGCTGGTGGGGCCGGGCGCATTTCCGTACCATGCGCGCCCCTCCCCATCCCCGACAGGGCCGGCAGCGCGCCGGCCCGGTAAGCCCATGAAGAAACCCCGCCTGCGTCATGAAGTCCTGGCCGGTCTCACCACCGCCTTCGCCCTGGTGCCCGAGTGCATCGCCTTCGCCCTGGTCGCCCACCTCAACCCGCTCATGGGGCTGTACGGCGCCTTCATCATCTGCACCCTCACCGCCCTGTTCGGCGGCCGGCCGGGGATGATCTCCGGCGCTGCCGGTTCCATGGCGGTGGTCATCGTCGCCCTGGTGGTGGAGCACGGCGTGCAGTACCTGCTGGCCACCACGGTGCTGGCTGGGGCCGTGATGCTGCTGTTCGGGGCGTTGCGCCTGGGCAAGCTGGTGCGCATGGTGCCGCACCCGGTGATGCTGGGCTTCGTCAACGGCCTGGCGATCGTCATCGCCCTGGCCCAGCTGGAGCACTTCAAGCAGGGCGACGCCTGGCTGAGCGGCACGCCGCTGTACACCATGCTCGGCCTGGTGGGGCTGACCATGGCGGTGGTCTGGCTGCTGCCACGACTGACCCGCGCCGTGCCACCGGCGCTGGTGGCGATCCTCGGTGTCGGGCTGCTGGTGCACCTGCTGGGCCTGCCCACCCGCACCCTGGCGGACATGGCGCAGATCGCCGGCGGCCTGCCCAGCTTCGCCCTGCCGTCGGTGCCCTGGAACCTGGAGACGCTGCAGATCATCGCGCCCTATGCGCTGCTGATGGCCATGGTCGGGCTGCTGGAGACCCTGCTCACCCTCAACCTCACTGACGAGATCACCGAGAGCCGGGGCTTCCCCGACCGCGAGTGCATGGCCCTGGGCGCGGCCAACATCGTCTCCGGCGCATTCGGCGGCATGGGCGGCTGCGCGATGATCGGCCAGACCGCCATCAACCTCAGCTCCGGCGGCCGGGGGCGGCTGTCCGGCGTGGTGGCCGGGGTGATGATCCTGCTGTTCGTGCTGTTCCTGTCCCCGCTGATCGAGCGCATCCCGCTGGCGGCGCTGGCCGGGGTGATGTTCGTGGTGGCCCAGCAGACCTTCGCCTGGGGCTCCCTGCGGGTCGCCGGCAAGGTGCCGCTGAACGACGTGCTGGTGATCGTCGCCGTCACCGTGATCACCGTCTTCACCGACCTGGCCGCCGCCGTGCTCTGCGGCATAGTCATCGCCGCGCTGAACTTCGCCTGGCACCACGCCCGCGAGCTGTACGCCGACAGCCACATCGAGGCCGACGGCAGCAAGCTCTACCGGGTTCATGGCACGCTGTTCTTCGCCTCCGCCACGCCCTTCCTCAACCAGTTCGACCCGGCCGGCGACCCGGAGCGGGTCACCCTCGACTGCCGGCACCTCAGCTTCGTCGACTACTCCGCCATCGCCGCCCTCAAGACCCTGCGCGAGCGCTACACCAAGGCCGGCAAGCACCTGCGCGTGGAGCACCTCTCCGAGCGCTGCCGCACCCTGCTCAGGCGCGCAGGTGAACAGCCGGCCTGAGGGCGCCGTCGGGGCGGATAGGCAACCATCAGCCCTGGCGCCCTTGATCAGGCAACGTTGCTGGCGACCGTGCGTTCTCCCCCGCCAGGCATGCTGCGAACAGACGCTGCAGCGGCTGGCGGCGCTGGGCGTGGCGCGTGAGCAGGATGATCTGCCGGTGGAAGGTCATCGGGCCGAGGCGGATCACGCGGATGGCGGCGTCGCGCTCCAGCCACAGGCCCGCTTCGGGGATCAGCGCGATGCCGAGGCCGGCCTCGACCATGCGCACGATTGCGTCGAGTTCGTCCAGTTCCAGCGCCACCTTCACGTCCAGCCGCTGCTGGCGCAGGAAGCGGGTGACCAGGCGCCCGCCGAAGGAGGTGCGGTCATAGCGCACCAGCGGCTGCTCGGCCAGCAGGCGCAGTGGGTCGTCGCCCTCCAGGCCGCGCGGCACCACCAGCACGAAGGCTTCCTCCCGCAGCACCTCGGCATGCAGTTCCTTGGGCAGTTCGAATGGCGGGCGGATGAGGATGGCCAGGTCCAGGTCGCCGGCATCCACCTGGCTCAGCAGGTTCAGCGAAACGCCGGGCACCAGCTTCGGCTCCACCGCCGGGGCGCGCTCCCGCAGGCGCAGCAGCGCGTCCGCCAGCAGCCCGGTCTGGGCGGTGGCGATGGCACCGATGCGCAGTTCCCCGGCATGGGCGCCCGCCTCGTCCGTGGCCGCCATGCGGGCGAACAGGTCGAGCATCTCCCGCGCCAGGGGCAGCGCCCGCTCACCGGCCGTGTTGAGCAGCGCCTGGCGGCCGGTGCGGTCGAACAGGCGCACGCCCAGCGCTTCTTCCAGGTTGCGGATCTGCGCGCTGACGGCGGACTGGGTGAGGCCGATGTGCATGCCGGCAGCAGCGAAGGTGCCATGGCGGGCAACGGCGACGAAGGTGCGGATCTCTCGCAGCATGGGGGTGCCTCATTGATCGAAAACGTTCGTGCTCGACACAAATAATCCTGGCTTTGCATCGAAATCTCCACACCTAAAATTGGTAAGCAAAACAGGAGAACAGCATGCAACTCGCCCCTTTCCACCTCGCAATCCCCGTTCACGACCTGCCCGCCGCGCGGCGTTTCTATGGCGAGGTGTTCGGCCTCGCCGAAGGCCGCTCCAGCGCGCAGTGGGTGGACTTCGACTTCTTCGGTCACCAACTGGTGATCCACGAACACCCGCCGACCGCCAGCCAGCTCGCCGCCCACACCAACCCGGTGGACGGCCACGACGTGCCCGTGCCGCACTTCGGCGTGGTGCTCGCCTGGGAGGACTGGGAGGCCCTGGCCGAGCGGCTGCAACGCCTCGGCACGCGCTTCGTGATCGAGCCCTACGTGCGCTTCAAGGGCCAGGTGGGCGAGCAGGCGACGCTGTTCCTGCTCGACCCATGCGGCAACGCGCTGGAGTTCAAGGCATTCCGGGACATCGGCCAGCTGTTCGCCAAGTGAAGGGGCTCAGCCCGCCTCGGGGTGCACCAGCGCCCGGTACTGCCCGGGGGTGGAGCCGGTCCACTTGCGGAACGCCTTGTAGAAGGCGCTGGCGTCGGCGAAGCCGAGTTCGAAGGCCAGCTCGGTGAAGTTGACTTCGCCCGCGTCCAGCCGGGCGACCGCCAGGTCGCGGCGCACCTGGTCCTTCAGCGCCTGGTAGGACTGCCCTTCCTGGGTGAGCTTGCGCCGCAGGGTGGAGGGCGCCATGTAGAAGTGCCCGGAGAGTGCCTCCAGGTCCGGCCAGCGCTCGGGGCGCAGGCTGCGCAGGTAGGCCTTGATGCGGGCGGCCAGGCTCTGGGGGTCGCGGTAGCGCACCAGGATGTTGGCCGGCGCCCCGGCGAGGAAGCGCCGCAGGTCCGCCTCGTTGCGGCGCACCGGCTGGGTCAGGCAGTCGGCGTTGAACACCAGGCGGGTGGTGTCGCGGCCGAAGCGCAGGTGCGGGGTGAACATCACCCGGTAGTCCTCGATGTAGGCCGGCTGCGGCCCCCGTAGCTCGATGCCGAGGATCGGCAGGCGCCGACCGGCCAGCCAGCAGAGCAGGCCGTGGACCATGAGGAACAGGGTGAAGCAGGCGAAGGCCCGAGGCGGCGCGCCGCTGTCGTCGAGGACGATCTCCGCCAGGCTGCCGCGCCGCGCCAGGCGGGGCTGCAGGTCGTCCAGCACCAGGGCGAGGAAGGTCAGGCTGGCCTGCAGCGCGTCCCCCAGGGTGGCGGCCTGCAGGGCGGTCCGGCTCATGTGGGCGAAGCTGCCGGACTTGAGCCGGCGGCTGTCCATGCCGAAGAACTCGTCATCCATCACCCGGGCGATCAGCAGCCACAGCTGGGCGTACTGCCTGGAGGCGACCCGGCCGTAGGGCCGGGCCATCTGCTCGGCGGGAATGCCGGCCTGCTCCAGCAGTGCGGCGACATCGCCCCCCTGCTGGCGAAGCACCTGCAGTGCTTCGTCGACGAGGCGGACGGAGATGGTGCCTTTCTCGGCAGACGTTCCTGTCATGGCGTTCCGGGGGGCATGGCGATTACGGGCGCCCAGTGTAGGAGATGGAAGGCGGGATAAGGAGCCGCGCAAGACGCGGCTCCCTGGGGCGCTAGCGGATCGCCGTCACCTTGCCATCCCGGGGCGGCGTCAGCTCCTCGATGCTGATCTCGCGCATGCGGAACTTCTGGATCTTGCCGGTCACCGTCATGGGGAACTCGTCCACGAAACGGAAGTGCCGGGGCACCTTGAAGTGGGCGATGCGGGCCTTGGCCCAGGCCTTCAGCTCCTCCTCGCCGGCGCTGTGGCCGGGGTGGAACTTGATCCAGGCGACGATCTCCTCGCCGTACTTGCTGCAGGGAATGCCGATCACCTGCACGTCGGCCACGGCCGGGTGGGTGAAGAAGAACTCCTCCAGCTCGCGGGGGTAAATGTTCTCGCCGCCGCGGATGATCATGTCCTTGCTGCGCCCGACGATGCGCACGTAGCCGTCGTCGTCCATGGCCGCCAGGTCGCCGGTGTGCATCCAGCGGCCCGGGTCGATGGCGTCGGCGGTGGCCTGGGGGTTGTTCCAGTAGCCGAGCATCACGCTGTAGCCCCGGGTGCACAGCTCGCCGATGGTGCCGCGCGGCACGATGCGGCCCTCGGCATCGACGATCTTGCTCTCCAGCTGCGGCTGGGTGCGGCCGACGGTGGTGACGCGCAGCTCCAGCCCGTCATCCGGGCCGGTCTGCAGGGACACCGGGCTGGTCTCGGTCATGCCGTAGGCGATCTGCACCTCGCTCATGTGCATTTCGCCGATGACCCGGCGCATCACCTCGATGGGGCAGGTGGCGCCGGCCATGATGCCGGTGCGCAGGCTGGAGAGGTCGAATTCATGCCGCTGCGGGTGGTCCAGCTCGGCGATGAACATGGTCGGCACGCCGTACAGTGCGGTGGCCTTCTCCTCCGCCACGGCGCGCAGGGCGGTGAGCGGGTCGAAGGCGTCGCCGGGGTAGATCATGGTGGCGCCGTGGGTCACGCAGCCCAGGTTGCCCATGACCATGCCGAAGCAGTGGTACAGCGGCACCGGGATCACCAGGCGGTCGTGCTCGGTGAGCCCCAGGCTCTCGCCGACCATGTAGCCGTTGTTGAGGATGTTGTAGTGGCTGAGGGTGGCGCCCTTGGGGAAGCCGGTGGTGCCGGAGGTGTACTGGATGTTGATGGGGTCGTCGAACTGCAGGCTGGCCTGGCGCTCGGCCAGCTCGGCCGGGGTGGTCTCCCCTGCCCGCTGCTGCAGGTCGGCCCAGGCGAGGAAGCCGGCCGGCGGTTCGGCGGCGAGGCTGATCACCCCGCGCAGTTCGGGCAGCACCTCGCTGGCGAGCTGGCCGATGGCTGCGCTGGCCAGCTCCGGCACCAGGCCCTGGAGCATGGCGTGGTAGTCGGAGGTCTTGAAGGCGTCGGCGCAGATCACCCAACGGCAGCCGGACTGGCGCAGGGCGTACTCCAGCTCGCTGCTGCGATAGGCCGGGTTGATGTTGACGAGGATGGCGCCGACCTTGGCGCTGGCGAACTGGGTGATGCACCACTCGGCGCAATTGGGCGCCCAGATGCCGAGCCGGTCGCCGCTCTGGATACCCAGGGCCATCAGCGCGCGGGCATGGACCTCCACCGCCTCGGCCAGGCTGCGCCACCTGTAGCGCAGCCCCTGGTGGCGCACCACCAGGGCTTCGCGTTCGGGGAATCGGGCGACCGTGGCGTCGAATGCCGCGCCGATGGTCATGGCGAGCAGGGGCTTGTCCTGGCGCCCCCGGGTATAGCTCGGTTGATGCATGGCTGTCCCTTCTTGTCGTTGTGGTGGGATCGGGTCGTTCCGGGTGGCCTCCGATTCGGGCAGGGAGGCCGATTACCTTTACGTAAACGTCAATCTGGGTAAAGGGTTTTGTTCTGTCCAGTGACCCATTGGTCGTAGATGGCGCGGAATGAGGCGTGCGAACGCCTACGGCAAACCCGCCCCGCTCCCGGGCGCAAGCCCGGGCCACGGGGGAGTCACCGGCCTAGCGCACGAATACCTGGGTGGTGGTGATGGCCATGTCGCCACCCGGCAGCTTGATGTTCTTCACCTTCTCCAGGCTGTCCGGATCGAAGACGGCGATGTCGTTGAAGGTACCGGCCAGGTAGAGCTTGCTGCCCTGGGTGTTGAAGGCGATGCAGTAGTAGGAGTGATCCAGGTTGGCGGCCTTGATCAGCTTCTGCTGCTTGATGTCGTACTTGGCCAGGCGGTTGAGCACGCCGAACATCTGGTTCGGGTCCTTCGGCGAACGCAGGCCGGTGAAGTACAGCTCGGTCAGCGGCGCGAAGTCCTCCACGGTGGGCTTGCCGGTCTTCAGGTCGATGCTCACGTAGCCGTAGACGAAGTCGGCGGTGGCCGGGTCCTGCTTCTCGTCCTTGAACCTGGTGGTGGTGTAGAGCATCGAGAACTCGTGCAACGGGGTCTGGTGCGGCCAGAAGTACAGTACGTCCGGCGGGCCGTAGTTGGGGCGTTTCCAGTTGCGACCGGGCACGGCGACTTCGTAGTGGCCGGTCTTCACGTCCATCTTGTAGATGTCGGGCCCGGCGATATACAGGGTGCCGTCGTCGGCGGCGCGCATGATGTACAGCTGGCGCGGCACCGGGAAGCTGCGCACGGGCTGGGCGTCCAGGCCGGCGGCGGTGTCGAACACCTCCAGGCGCGGCTGCTGGACCTCGTAGTGGTCGCTGGCCATGCGGGTCGGGTTGACCACGCTGTACAGCTCCTTGCCGTCCGGACTGAGGGCGAAGGCGAACATGGAGCGCGCCTTCTCGTCCGGTTTGCGCGAGAGCTTGGCGTGGAACACCGCGCGGCAGCTGTCGAGGTCGATGCCGTAGAGGTCGCCGAAGTGGTTGTTGAGCAGGTAGGCGGTCTTGCGGTCCGGCGACACCATGGCGGTGCCCGGTCCGAAAGCGTCGGGCAGGCGGCAGGTCTTGTAGAGGCTGTCGCTGGCCAGGTCGAGCACGTGCAGGTTGTTCGGGTAGTTGGTGGCGATCATGTATTCCTGGCCGGCCTTGAGTGCCAGGCCGGCGTTGTCGGCGGCCAGGGCCTGGCCACCCAGGGCGAGCCCGGCGGCAACGGCCAGGCTGGCGAACGCATTGAGCTTCATTGGGTTTTCCCTCGTGTTCGGTGGCCGGTCATTTGTCTTTGGGGAAGACGGTGCCGAGGTTGCGCCAGTCCTGCGAGGAGTCCTGCGCGCTGGCGTTCCAGTCCTGGTAGGTGGTCATCATGTCCGGCACCTGGGCCGGCCACCAGCAGGGGTCGGAGCAACCGTAGAGGTCGGCCTCCATGGGCTGGCACAGGGAGCTGACGCCCCCGAAGGCATCCACTTCCCAGCCCGGGTCGGTGGTCGCCGTGCAGCCGGCGACGGCACTCATGGCGACGACTTCTTCCAGGCGGTCTTCGGCTGCGGCCTGTTCGAGCAGGTGCGCTTTCTGGTTCAGCGGCTTGAGGTGTTTCATGTCAGTGCGCCTTCCGCGGAGTGATGGTGCGGCTGATGAAGGCCGGGTTGCCGGCCAGGATGCGGCTGTAGACCTCGATGCCGAAGTCCACCCAGTCGCGCATCAGTTCGCAGTAGTGATAGGTCGGGTGCGTGGGATCGCCGTAGCGGGCGTAGCTCTCGTGGTAGCAGCCGCCGGAACAGAGGTTGCGGATGCGGCAGCTGTCGCAGCCGGTGCTGGTGCGGTCCAGGCGCTGGGAAAGGAAGTCGTTGAGCTCGGCCTGCTTCACCGCGCCGTGCACGTTGCCGAAGGTCGGCAGGCTGGAGCCGGTGAAGCGGTGGCAGAGGTTCAGCTCGCCCTTGTGGTCCACCGCCAGCATCTTCAGCCCGGCCCCGCAGGGCAGCGCCTTCTTCTGGCCCTCGTGGATGTCGGTGATCAGCTGGTGCAGGTTGGAGAAGCCGATGTTGCGGTTCTCCAGCGCCGCCTCCAGGTAGCGCCGGCCCAGGGCCTTCATGTTGGCGAACACCTGCACCAGCTCGTCCGCCGTGAGGTTGAAGCTGCTGATATCACCGGAGGTGACCGGGGCGAACCCCACCTCGGCGAAGCCCAGCTCGTTGAACAGGTGGTCCCAGATGGTTTCCACGTCGGTGACGCCGGTGGTCAGCGTCACCCGCGCGCCCACCGGGCGGCTGGTGTAGCGCGACAGCAGCATCTCCACCTTGCGCCGGACCACGTCGTAGGTGCCCTGCCCGCCCACGGTGATGCGGTTGCGGTCGTGCACCGTCTTCGGCCCGTCGATGCTGATGGACAGCCCGAAACGGTGGGCATTCAGCCAGTCGACGATCTCCTCGGTGAGCAGCGTGGCGTTGGTGGTCATGACGAACTCCACCTGCTTGCCCGCGGCGGCGAAGCGACGCTCGCAGTAGCCCACCATGTGCTCGATCAGCGGGCGGTTGGAGAGCGGCTCGCCGCCGAAGAACACCACGCTGTAGCGGGCCTCGTCGGGGGACTCGCGCAGCAGCATCTCCACCGAGGCCTCGGCCGTTTCCACGGCCATCTTCTTGCCGGCCGAGGGCTTGTCGAGGTCTTCCTTGTAGCAGTAGGTGCAGCTCAGGTTGCAGCCGGTGTTGACGTTCAGCACCACGGTGTTGAGGGCGGTGCGGTCGACCTTCTTCAGGCCGATCTCCGGCGTCAGCGGCGAGCCGTCGCTCACCACCTCCAGCGCGATCAGCTCGCGTAGGGTCTCGTCGATCTCGGCCCCCGCGAAGCGCCCGCCCAGGCGTTGCACCAGCTCCTCGGGCGAGCATCCCTGCTGGCGCAGGGCGTCGATGATGCCCCCGGTCAGCGCGTCGGTGGCGAACAGCGAGCTGCTGGGGATGTGGAACAGCATGCGGTCGGTGTTGACCTGCACCTCGTGCAGGTTGCGTTCGACCAGATTCAAGATTGCGCCCATGGCGACCTCCTGGAATTCGTCCCGATTCGTTTCGAATCCGGGCAGGGCAACCGCCCTGCCCAGTCCTTCCCACTCAGGGCAATGGCGGGTTGTTCCAGCGCTGGACAGTGACGATCAGGTGGCCTTCGCCCTTCTGCCCGCCCTCCTCCAGCTCGGCGATCACCTTCAGGTTGCCGGCGTTGTTGGTCATCATCTTGCGTTCCGGGTTGGGGCCGGCACCGCCGGGCACGAAGACGCCATCCTTCTGCATCACCCCGGCGAACTTCACGTCCTCGTCTTCCTTGGCCCGCTCATCGAACGGTTCCACCGACCATTTCGCCGGCAGGTAGCCGATGCGGTAGGCCTTGCCGGCGGCGTCGGTGCCCCAGGCCTCGGCCTCGAAGCGGCCCTGGACCTTGGGCGTGGAGCCGCCGTTCTCGCCGATACGGGCGATGGAGAACGCGGGCACCACCTTGACCTCGGCGATGTCCTTGTAGACCGCCAGGGTCACGCCCTTGAGCGCACCGACGGACACCTCACGCAGGCCGGGGGCTGCATCGGCGGCCGCCTTCACCTTCACCCGCACCTGGTCCGGGGTGCTGTCCAGCACTTTTACCACCTCCAGCCCGGCCCCCAGTTGCGGCGCACCCGAGAGGCCGCTGCCCACCAGGGTCAGCTCGGTTTCGCTGCCGGCCTTGACCTGCGCCGGCTGCACCGCCAGGAGCTGGGCCTTGCCCTGCTTCGCGGCGCTGAAGTCGAGGCCACGCTCGTCGTGCTCGCTCTCGAACATGCGGCCGGTCATCTGCCCGTCGAGGGCGGCGAAGACCTGGCGCAGGGTGGTGTCGCCCACCTTCACGTTGCCGCGCCATTCGTAGCCGTTGTAGAGGATCGCCGAGCCGCTGCCGGTGAACGGCGAGCCGTCGGCGTACTGGCCCTTCACGTCCACCTTGAAGGTGTCGGCGCCATCGGCGGTCACGGTCATCACGCCGCGCACATCACCCTTGGCGAGCATGTGGCCGCTGAAGCTCCACTGGCCCGGCAGCACGTCGGCCTTGGGCCGGGCCTTCTGCCAGTCGGTCCAGGCCTGGCTGTCCAGCGGGAAGCGCTTGGCCAGGTCGGGCACGGTCTGCTTGAGGGCGATGTCCAGCCAGTCGCGGTCGCGGGACTGGGCCTGGTATTCGAGGGACGGCCACTGGCCGAGGTGGAAGTTGACCAGGTGCTCCCACTCCTTCGCCGGGCGCCGCTGCAGGGCGACACGGGCACCGGAGTGGCAGCGACCGCACATCTGGCTGAGGTGATCGTCGAACTGCTCGACGGTATTCAGCCGACGCTCCATGGCGTAGCGCACGCCGTCGGTCTCGCTGGGCGCCAGGCCCTGCTTGTCGGCCAGGTACTTGACCAGGGTGCGACGGTCCTCGTCGCTGATCTTCAGGCCGTGCATCACCTGCATGCGGGCGATGCTCATCAGCCAGCCTTCGGGCGTCTTGCGCTGGTGGCTGATGCGGCTGTAGGTGTCGTTGCCCTCGGGGATGTGGCACCCCATGCACTTGGACTGGAGGAGCGCCGGCCCCTCTTCCGCCCCATGGGCCTGGGCACACAGCAAGGCTGCCAGGGTCAGCACCAGGCTGCCCGCTTGCCGCCGGAGTCGAGTCGTCTTCAAGGTCAGACCTCCACGGTTTTGTTCTTATGGGTCGCGCCGAACCGGGCGGCACAACTGTCGCAGCCGATACAGGATGTGTGCCACTTCCGATAAACCCTTCTGAATCAATGCCTTGAGCGCGCAACGCGGCTTCATAGGGGCTGTGGCGAAACACCGCACGCGTCTAATTTCGAGACAGGCTGTTCCAGCCTGAGACGCCGCCACGGTGACACCCGAGCGCAGCGGGCGAGGCTGTTGCACGGGTTGTCTCACGCCGTCTCAAAGTGCAACAGCCCCAACGCGCCGGTGCCCACCTCATCGGCGCCACAGGTCACGGCAGACGGCGCCTGGCGCCCTCGCGCGCAGCTTGGCATGGCGGTTGCCCCATGGCGGTTCACCTCCTTCCCTGACAACAAGAGAGCGAACCCATGTCCGACCAGCTGCCCCTCCTGCCGGCCACCCGCGCCTTCCTCGACCGCCCGCTGAAGATGCTCATCGGCGACCAGTGGCAGGACGCCACCAGCGGCGCCACCCTGGACTTCCGCAACCCGGCCACGGGTGACGTCATCGGCCGCGTGCCCTCGGCCGACGCGGACGACGTGGACCGCGCCGTGCGCGCCGCCCGCCAGGCTTTCGATGACTCCGCCTGGAGCCGCATGCGCCCCCGCGAGCGGCAGAACCTGCTGTGGCGCCTGGCCGACCTGATGCAGCGCGACGCCCAGCAACTGGCGGAGCTGGAATGCCTCAACAACGGCAAGAGCGCGGCGGTGGCGCAGGTGATGGACGTGCAGCTGGCCATCGACTTCCTCCGCTACATGGCCGGCTGGGCCACCAAGATCGAAGGCAGCAGCGTCGACGTCTCCCTGCCGCTGATGCCGGACGACCGGTTCCACGGTTTCATCCGCCGCGAAGCCGTCGGCGTGGTGGGCGCCATCGTCGCCTGGAACTTCCCCCTGCTGCTGGCCTGCTGGAAGCTCGGCCCGGCCCTGGCCACTGGCTGCACGGTGGTGCTCAAGCCAGCGGACGAAACGCCGGTCACCGCCCTCAAGCTGGCCGAACTGGTGTTGGAGGCGGGCTACCCCGCCGGGGTGTTCAACGTGGTGACCGGCACCGGCCTGAACGCCGGCGCCGCCCTCACCCGCCACCCGGGCGTGGACAAGCTGACCTTCACCGGCTCCACCGAGGTCGGCAAGCAGATCGGCAAAGCCGCCATGGACAACATGACCCGCGTCACCCTGGAGCTGGGTGGCAAGTCGCCGACCCTGGTACTGGCCGACGCCAACCTGCAGGACGCCGCCGCCGGCGCCGCCACGGCGATCTTCTTCAACCAGGGCCAGGTGTGCTGCGCCGGCTCGCGCCTGTACGTGCAGCGCAAGCACTTCGACAACGTGGTGGCCGACATCGCCGGCATCGCCAACGGCATGAAGCTGGGCAACGGGCTGGACCCGAGCGTGCAGATGGGCCCGCTGATCTCCGCCCGCCAGCAGGACCGCGTGACCGGCTACATCAACCTCGGCCGCGAGCTGGGGGCCTCGGTGGTCTGCGGCGGCGAAGGTTTCGGGCCGGGGTATTTCGTCAAGCCGACGGTGATCGCCGACGTCGACCAGAAGCACCGCCTGGTGCAGGAAGAGATCTTCGGTCCAGTGCTGGTGGCCATGCCCTTCGACGACCTCGACGAAGCCGTGCGCCTGGCCAACGACAACCCCTACGGCCTCGGTGCCAGCATCTGGTCCAACGACCTGGGCGCCGTGCATAGGATGATCCCGCGCATCAAGTCCGGCTCCGTGTGGGTCAACTGCCACAGCGCACTGGACCCGGCCCTGCCCTTCGGCGGCTACAAGATGTCGGGGCTCGGCCGCGAGATGGGCGCAGCCGCCATCGAGCACTACACCGAACTCAAGTCGGTGCTGATGCGGTTGTAAGCGCAACGCCGGCCCCAAGGCAGGGGCCGGCACAAGACCGGGCAGGCGGCCGGCCCGCCCACCTCGTTCAGCGTGCTAGCGCAGACCGCCAAAGCGCCGGTAGAAGCCCTCGCTGGCGTCGGGCAGCGGGCCGTCGGCGGTTTCCAGGTTGGCGTTCAGCCATTCCTCGGCCTTGGCGTAGATCAGGCGGTAGATGTTGCGGCACAGCTGGCGGGCCGAGCGGCCTTCCCAGTCGCTGGGCAGCAGCTCGTCCGGCAGTTGCGGGTCGCGCAGCAGCAGGCGGCGGTATTCGTGTATCAGCAGCGTGCGGGCCAGCAGGCAGTCCTCCGGGTCCAGGCTTTCCTGCTCGCGCAGGGCCTGCCAGAGCGGGCGGAACAGCTGGATGAACTCGCGGTAGTGCTCGCCCAGTTCGTCCAGCCGCCAGCTCTCGCGCACCTGCATGCGCAGGGCCTTGGAGGCCAGCACATTCTGGGCACTGGTCTCGAAGACGATGCTGTCCTCCAGGGCGTCCAGTTCCTGCAGGGTGGTGGTGAGGTCCACGCGGTCGCAGCGGGGGTTGGCCAGCACAGTCGGCGCGATGGCACCGAAGCCCTGCCACTCCAGCTCCTCGCGCACCTGCTTGCGCTTCTCCTGGGGCAGCTGCGACAGCACCACCAGGTGCCAGGAGCCATCCCAGGCCGGGATGCCGGAGCTGTAGACGCGCTTGAAGGCCTTCTCGAAACGCCGACGACCCGTGCCGGTGAGGCTGTAGTAGCTGCGCCGCCCGACCTTCTCGGCACTCAGCCAGCCGTCCTTGGTGAGGCGGAAGATCGAGGTGCGGATCAGCCGCTCGTTGATGCCGATGGGCTCCAGCATCTGGATCAGGCTGCCCAGCCAAACGGTGCCGCCGTGAGGTTCGATGGCATCCCCGTAGAGGGTCATGATCAGCGAGCTGGCGCGAATGGGGGTCTGCTGCTGGAAGCGGGTGATGAGCTGGTCCAGGGGCGCGAGGGAGGTCATGGGCATACGGGGTCGTGAAGGGATGCCGACTATACCCGCACGCTTCACGATGGGGCCACAGGCGTTAGGAAGCCACAGACCGAACCCATCAGCGTGCCTCGCCCTTGGGCCGCAGACCCGGGTCGCTCATACGCGGCCGGCCGGGCTCCACCTCGGCCAGCGGCTCGCAAGGCTCGAGCGCCGCCAGGCAGCGCTGGGCCAGGCGCTGGTACTCGCGAGTGCCGGCCTGCTTCCAGGCCACCTCGTCATCGCTCAGCACACGGCGCACCTGCGCCGGAGAGCCCATCACCAGGGACTGCGCCTCGCAGGTGAAGCCGGCCTTGACGAAGGCCGTGGCGGAAACGAAGGAACGCGCGCCGATGCGCGCGCCATCCATCACCACCGCGTTCATGCCCACCAAGGCGTCTTCGCCGATCTGGCAGCCGTGCAACACCGCACCGTGGCCGATGTGGCCGTTGCGTGCCACCACCGTGTCGCTGCCGGGAAAGCCGTGCATCACGCAGGTGTCCTGGATGTTGGCGCCCTCCTCCAGAACGATGCGCCCGAAATCGCCGCGCAGGCTGGCCAGCGGGCCGACGTAGCAGTGCGGGCCGATGATCACGTCACCGATCAGCACCGCGCTCGGGTGCACATAGGCAGTGGGGTGCACCACCGGAACCAGTCCATCCAGGCTGTAGCAGGCCATGGGCGTTTCTCCTTCTCAGGCTCAAGCCTTATTCGATTCAAAAATACGCAGCTCTTGTATCACATGGAAACACCTTCAAAAAAGCACCGGAATCATGACCAATCAGCCACTCAACGCTAAATAAAGGCCGATAAGCCCTGTAGCAGGCCCTTCACAACCACCAAATCGCGATCTTTTAAGACACATTTTCTATTTTTTGATTTGTTGTTTTGTATCGCTTTATGCCTATACTGCCGCCACAACGGATGGCGACCCGTCGCGAACGCCCGGGTCACACGCCATCTCACCAACAAGAGCGGCATGCCTGAGCCGCGCGTGCACCAGAGGACGTTCGTCATGCCTCGTACCCTTGCTGTCCTGCCGCCCGAACTGGGTGTCCGCCTGATCACCCTGCAGCGCCCCGAGGCGCTGAATGCGCTGAACACCGAGCTGCTCGGCGAACTGGCTGCCGAGCTGGACCTGGCCGAGCAGGACGCCGACACCCGCGCAGTGGTGATCACCGGCAGCCGCAGGGCCTTCGCCGCCGGTGCCGACATCCAGGAGATGGCCGAGCGCGACCTGGTGGGCATCCTCAACGACCCGCGCCAGGCCCACTGGCAACGCATCGCACGCTTCGGCAAACCGCTGGTGGCCGCCGTCAACGGCTTCTGCCTCGGCGGTGGCTGCGAGCTGGCCATGCACGCCGACATCCTCATCGCCGGTGAAGACGCCCGCTTCGGCCAGCCGGAAATCAACCTCGGGATCATGCCCGGCGCCGGCGGCACCCAGCGCCTGCTGCGCGCCGTGGGCAAGTCCCTGGCCATGCAGATGGTGCTCACCGGCGAAGCCATCGACGCCCGCCACGCCCAGCGCGCCGGACTGGTCAGCGAGGTGACCCAACCCGAGTTCACCGTCGAGCGCGCCCTCGCCATCGCCCGGCTGATCGCCCAGAAAGCGCCACTGGCCGTGCGCCTGGCCAAGGAGGCCGTGCTCAAGGCCGAGGACACCGACCTCGCCAGCGGCCTGCGCTTCGAGCGCCACGCCTTCACCCTGCTGGCCGGCACCCGCGACCGCGACGAAGGCATCCGTGCCTTCCAGGAAAAGCGCCGCCCCGACTTCACCGGCCAGTAATCGCTGGCCGCCCTCTCCCGCCGCCCTGGAGCGCCCGAGACATGACCTTCGAACACATCCTCTTTTCCATCGAGGCGGGTGTCGCCACCCTCAGCCTCAACCGACCCGAGCAGCTCAACAGCTTCAACGCCCAGATGCACGGCGAGGTCCGCGAGGCCCTCAAGCAGGTGCGCCAGGACCCGGCGGTGCGCGTGCTGCTGCTGACCGGCGAAGGCCGTGGCTTCTGCGCCGGCCAGGACCTGGCCGACCGCAACGTCGCCCCCGGCAGCGAGGCGCCGGACCTGGGGGCCTCCATCGAGCAGTTCTACAACCCGCTGATCCGCACCCTGCGCGACCTGCCCATGCCGGTGGTCTGCGCCGTCAACGGCGTCGCCGCCGGGGCCGGGGCCAACATCCCCCTGGCGTGCGACCTGGTCCTGGCCGCCCGCTCCGCCAGCTTCATCCAGGCCTTCTGCAAGATCGGCCTGATCCCCGATTCCGGCGGCACCTGGACCCTGCCGCGCCTGGTGGGCATGGCCCGCGCCAAGGCCCTGGCCCTGCTGGGCGAGCGCCTGAGCGCCGAGCAGGCCGAGCAGTGGGGGCTGATCCACCGCGTGGTGGACGATGCCGCCCTGCGTGACGAGGCCCTCAAGCTCGCCCGCCACCTGGCCACCCAGCCGACCTACGGCCTGGCGCTGATCAAGCGCAGCCTCAATGCCAGCCTGGACAACAGCTTCGACCAGCAGCTGGAACTGGAGCGCGACCTGCAGCGCCTGGCCGGCCGCAGCGAGGACTACCGCGAAGGCGTCAGCGCCTTCATGACCAAACGCACCCCGGTCTTCAAAGGACGCTGAGCCCATGCCCGCCCTGCCCCAAACGTCCCTCGTCGCCGTGATCGGCGCCGGTGCCATGGGCGCCGGCATCGCCCAGGTGGCGGCCCAGGCCGGCCACCCGGTCCGGCTCTACGACAACCGACCCGGCGCCGCCGCCCAGGCCGTGGACGGCATCGACCGCCAGCTCGGCCGCCTGGTGGAGAAAGGCAAGCTGGATGCCGCCGAGCGCCAGGCCATCGTCGCCCGCCTGCAACCGGCGGAGACGCTGGAAGCCCTGGCCGACGCACGCCTGGTGATCGAAGCCATCGTCGAGAACCTGGAGATCAAGCGCGCCCTGCTGCAGCAGCTGGAGGCGCTGTGCAGCCCCACCTGCATCCTCGCCAGCAACACCTCCTCGCTGTCCATCACCGCCCTGGCCGCCGGGCTCGCCCACCCGGGACGGGTGATCGGCCTGCACTTCTTCAACCCGGCACCGCTGATGGCCCTGGTGGAAGTCGTCTCGGGCCTGGCCAGCGACCCGGCCCTGGCCGACGCCCTGTACGCCACCGCGCGTGCCTGGGGCAAGCAGCCGGTGCACACCCGCTCCACCCCCGGCTTCATCGTCAACCGCGTGGCCCGGCCCTTCTATGCGGAAAGCCTGCGCCTGCTGCAGGAGGGTGCCGCCGACTGCGCCACCCTCGACGCCCTGATGCGCGAGGCCGGCGGCTTCCGCATGGGTGCCTTCGAACTCACCGACCTGATCGGCCACGACGTCAACTACGCCGTCACCTGCTCGGTGTTCGACGCCTACTACGGTGACTTCCGCTTCCAGCCCTCGCTGATCCAGAAGGAGCTGGTGGACGCCGGCCGCCTCGGGCGCAAGAGCGGCCGTGGCTTCTACGACTACACCAAAGGCGCCCAGCGCCCGACGCCCGCCGCGCTCTCCAGCGAGCAGACCGTGGACGGCTGCGTGGTGGAAGGCCACCTGGGCGTGGCCGAGCCGCTGGTGGCGCGCCTGCAGGCCGCCGGCCTGGCGGTGACCCGCCGCGACGGCGCCGGCCTGCTGCGGGTCGGCGATGCCGTGCTGGCCCTCTCCGACGGCCGCCTGGCCAGCCAGCGCGCCCGCGAGGACGGCCTGGCCAACCTGGTGCTGCTGGACCTGGCGCTGGACTACGCCGAGGCCAGCCGCCTGGGCATCACCTGGGCCGCCGGCACCTCCGCCCTCGCCCGCGACCAGGCCGTGGCACTGCTGCAGCGCGCCGGCATCACCGCCACGCCGTTGGCCGACATCCCCGGCCTGGCCGTGCTGCGCACCGTCGCCATGCTGGCCAACGAAGGCGCCGATGCGGTGCTGCAGGGCGTCGGCTCGGCGGCGGACATCGACCTGGCCATGCGCGCCGGCGTCAACTACCCCAAGGGCCCGCTGGCCTGGGCCGACGCCATCGGCCTGGCGGCGCTGCTGCGCACCCTGGACAACCTGCAGACGGCCTACGGCGAGGCGCGCTATCGCCCGTCGCTGCTGCTGCGCCGCCACGTCGCCGAAGGGAGGACCTTCCATGACCAACCATGAAGCCCTGTCCCTGGCCGAGGCCTGCGGCAGCGCCCTGTTCGAGCGCGACACCGCCAGCCAGGCCATGGGCATGCGCCTGCTCTCCGTCGCACCCGGGCGGGCGCAGATGGGCATGACCGTGCGCGCCGACATGGTCCAGGGCCACGGCACCTGCCACGGCGGCTACCTCTTCGCCCTGGCCGATTCGGCCTTCGCCTTCGCCTGCAACAGCTACAACGAAGCCACCGTGGCCATCGGCTGCAGCATCGACTACGTGGCCCCGGCGCGCCTGGGCGACACCCTCACCGCCCAGGCCAGCGAGCAGAGCCGCAGCGGGCGCACCGGCAACTACGACGTGCGCATCGAGAACCAGAACGGGCAGCTGATCGCCCTGTTCCACGGCAAATCCTACAAAGTGCGCGGCACGGTGCTCGCGCAGGAGACCCCTGATGAGTGATGTCCAGATGAACGACGCCCTGATCATCGACGCCGTGCGCACCCCCATCGGCCGCTACGCCGGGGCGCTGTCCGGCGTGCGTGCCGACGACCTCGGCGCGGTGCCGATCCGCGCCCTGATGGCGCGCCACCCGGAACTGGACTGGAGCGCCATCGACGACGTGATCTACGGCTGCGCCAACCAGGCCGGCGAGGACAACCGCAACGTCGCGCGCATGGCCGCCCTGCTCGCCGGCCTGCCGCAGAGCGTGCCCGGCACCACCCTCAACCGCCTGTGCGGCTCCGGCCTCGACGCCGTGGGCAGCGCCGCCCGCGCCCTGCGCTGCGGCGAAGCCGGGCTGATGATCGCCGGCGGGGTAGAGTCCATGTCCCGCGCGCCCTTCGTCATGGGCAAGGCCGACACCGCCTTCTCCCGCCAGGCGGAGATCTTCGACACCACCATCGGCTGGCGCTTCGTCAACCCGCTGATGCAGGCCGGATTCGGCATCGACTCCATGCCGGAGACCGCCGAGAACGTCGCCGAGCAGTTCGGCATCTCCCGCGCCGACCAGGACGCCTTCGCCCTGCGCAGCCAGCAGCGCGCCGCCGCGGCCCAGGCCAGCGGGCGCCTGGGCAAAGAGATCGTCCCCGTGGAAATCCCCCAGCGCAAAGGCCCGCCCAAGGTGGTGAGCCAGGACGAACACCCGCGCGGCGACACCACCCTGGAGCAACTGGCCAAACTGGGCACGCCCTTCCGCGCGGGCGGCTCGGTCACCGCCGGCAACGCCTCGGGCGTCAACGACGGTGCCTGTGCCCTGCTGCTGGCCAGCCCCGCCGCCGCCCGGCGCCACGGCCTCAAGGCCCGCGCCCGGGTGGTCGGCATGGCCACTGCCGGGGTGGAGCCGCGCATCATGGGCATCGGCCCGGTCCCGGCGACCCGCAAGGTGCTGGAGCTGACCGGGCTGTCCCTGGCCGACATGGACGTGATCGAACTCAACGAGGCCTTCGCCGCCCAGGGCCTGGCCGTGCTGCGGGAGCTGGGCGTGGCCGACGACGACCCTCGGGTCAATCCCAACGGCGGCGCCATCGCCCTCGGCCACCCGCTGGGCATGAGCGGCGCGCGCCTGGTGACCACCGCCCTCCACGAACTGGAAGAACGCCAGGGCCGCTATGCCCTCTGCACCATGTGCATCGGCGTCGGCCAGGGCATCGCCCTGGTCATTGAAAGGCGCTGAAACGCTACGCCCGAGCCCGGGCGAACAGCGCGGAGTATGCTGCTCGCCTGCACTCGCAGCCCCTCACCGGCTGTCGACTACAACAACAATTCGAGTGACCCATGATGAACACGATCGCCTCCACCGCCTTGCTCGATCCCATGGAAACCGCCAGCGTCGACGAACTGCGCCAGCACCAGCTGGATCGCCTGCGCTGGAGCCTGAAGCACGCCTACGACAACGTCCCGCTTTACCGCCGCCGCTTCGACGAGGCGGGCGTGCACCCGGACGACCTGCAGTCCCTGGAGGACCTGGCGCGCTTCCCCTTCACCGGCAAGAACGACCTGCGCGACAACTACCCCTACGGCATGTTCGCCGTGCCCCAGAGCGAGGTGGTGCGCCTGCACGCCTCCAGCGGCACCACCGGCAAGCCGACGGTGGTGGGCTACACCCGCAACGACATCGACACCTGGGCCGGCGTGGTGGCGCGCTCCATCCGCGCCGCCGGGGGGCGCAAGGGCGACAAGGTGCACGTGTCCTACGGCTACGGCCTGTTCACCGGCGGCCTGGGCGCCCACTACGGCGCCGAGCGCCTGGGCTGCACGGTGATCCCCATGTCCGGCGGCCAGACCGAGAAGCAGGTGCAGCTGATCCGCGACTTCCAGCCCGACATCATCATGGTCACCCCGTCCTACATGCTGAACCTGGCGGACGAGATCGAACGCCAGGGCATCGACCCCCACGACCTGCCCCTGCGCCTGGGCATCTTCGGTGCCGAACCCTGGACGGCCGAGCTGCGCCGCGCCATCGAGGAGCGCATGGGCATCACCGCGCTGGACATCTACGGCCTCTCGGAAATCATGGGCCCGGGCGTGGCCATGGAATGCGCCGAGACCAAGGACGGCCCGACCATCTGGGAGGACCACTTCTACCCCGAGATCATCGACCCGGTGACCGGCCAGGTGCTGCCGGACGGCGAGTACGGCGAGCTGGTGTTCACCTCCCTGTCCAAGGAGGCGCTGCCGATGATCCGCTACCGCACCCGCGACCTCACCCGCCTGCTGCCCGGCACCGCGCGGCCGATGCGGCGCATGGACAAGATCACCGGGCGCAGCGACGACATGCTGATCATCCGCGGCGTGAACGTGTTCCCCACCCAGGTGGAGGAGCTGGTGCTGAAGGTGCGCGCCCTGTCGGAGAACTACGAGATCCACCTCTACCGCGACGGCAACCTCGACGGCATCGAGATCCACGTCGAGCCGCGCCCGGGCCAGGAGCCGGCCAACACGGCCCAGGAGCTGGCCCTGTGCAGCGAGCTGGGCAAGCTGATCAAGACCTACATCGGCATCAGCGCACGGGTGGTGCTGCGCCCGCCCTTCTCGCTGAAGCGCTCCGAAGGCAAGGCCTGCCACGTCTACGACCGACGCAAGGCCGGCTGAGCCACCCCGCCGCCGGGAACGGGCCTGCGCCCGTTCTCAGCGGGGCGCGGGCTCGATCACGAAGCGATAGGGGTTGTCCGGCTCACTGAAGCGCAGGCGATAGGTCTCGGCCGAAGCGGCCCCGTCGCTGCGCCGGTAATCCATCTGCACGCCCGGCGGCAGGTCGCCCGGGCCTTCCAGGTAGCGGGTGTCGGGGTAGAAGAAGACGCCATTGCCCCCCTCGCGCACCGCCCCGCAGGCGGCGAACAGCGGCGGCAGCACATGCAGGTTCCCGCCCCTCACCACCAGCACGCCGCTGTAGCGGGCCATGCGTCCGCTGCCGTTGTAGTGCAGCTCCAGGCACAGGTCCGTGCCCTGTTGCCAGGCAGTGACCGAGGCCAGTGATTCCGGGTCCTGGGGCGAGGTGCCGCCCCAGTCCGCCGGGGCGAGGTTCACCGCGTCCGCCAGCGACAAGGTGCGCCCGGCCACCGCCAGGCTGCTGCCATCGAACACCAGCGCCGGCCAGCCGGCCGGTGCCTCGCTGCCCAGCTCCCCGGGCGCGCTCCACAGTGCATCCGGATAGCGCTCGGCCGCCACGCCGAGGGCGTTGGTCCACAGGCAATGACGGGGCTCGTCGGTGCAGGCCTGCTGCAACTCGAGCCCCTCACCCGGGAACAGGTTCCTGCCGAGCCCGGCATAGAACTCGTCATAGCCCTCGTAGGGCGCTGCCAGCAGCGGGCCGGCGGCCAGCCCCAGCAGCGCCCCCAGTGCCAGGTGCCGTGTGCCCACGTCAGCCCCCCACCGGGGTGCACAGTTCCACCAGCAGGCCGTCCGGGCAGCGCAGGTAGGACACCACCTGGCCCCAGGGCCGCGCCACCGGCGGCGCCAGCTCGCGGGCACCGGCCGACAGCGCGCGCTGGTGCGCGGCGGCCACATCGTCGGTGACCAGGCCGATCTCCATGCCCAGCGGCTGGGCGGAAGCATCGGCACGCACATGGCCGCCGGGGAAGTTGAAGTCGCCCAGGGCATGGTTGGCGAAGGCCAGGGTGGTGGCGCCGGTCTCCACCTCGCCGTAGTCGCCGGACTCGTGGAGGAAGCGCGTCGGCAGCCCGAAGGCCGTTTCGAAGAAGGCCAGGGAGGCGGGTACGTCGCTGACGTAGAGGATGGTGTAGCCGAGTTTCATGGTCGTACGTCCGTGTTGGCTGGGAGGTCCGGCATCTTCCTCGCTCACCGCCGCGCCCACAAGCGGCCCATTGGTCGGCACGCTTCCGCAGGGTGACGAAACCCGTGTCGAATGAATCCAGGCACGCCGTACCGCCTGTCCATGAGTCCACCCAGGAGATCGACCATGACCCTCTACGTCGACGGCTATGTACTGGCCGTGCCAACCGCCTCCCGCGAGGCCTACCGCGAACTGGCCGAGCAGGCCGCCACTGTGTTCAGGGACTGCGGCGCCCTCAGCGTCTGCGAATGCTGGGGCGATGACGTCCCGGAAGGGACTCTGACGTCCTTCCCCATGGCCGTGCAGTGCAAACCGGAGGAAACCGTGGTGTTCTCCTGGATCACCTGGCCCTCGAAGGCCGTGCGCGACAGTGGCATGCAACGGGCCATGGAAGACCAGCGCCTGAAGACCGATCCCGCCGGAATGCCCTTCGACGGCAAGCGGATGATCTTCGGCGGGTTCGAGGTGCTGGTGAGCGCCTGACCGCTTCGCTACCTCAGCACCCCCAGCAACTGCCACAGGCGCCGCGACTCGGCGTCGGCGTTGAGCAGTTCGTCCAGCAGGCTGCTCAGCGGCTGGTGGCCCCACTCCACCGCGCGGCGGATCACATAGGGCACGGGGCTGTGGGGCTCGGTACGGGCCAGGAAGTCGGCAATCTGCGCCAGTTGCCGGTAGGCCTCCTCGCGGCTGCTGGGCGCACCGGCGGGCAAGGCGGCGACGGCGGCAGTGGCCGGCGCGGCCTCGTGCTCGGGGGTGGAAACGGGTTCCGGCATGGGCGGCACCTCGGGGACGTAGGGAAGACGTTCGTGGACGAAGGCATGCAGGGCTTCCAGAACGCCACGCAGCGGGCCGAAACCCGGCGCCAGCTCGCCCAGCCACTCGTCACAGCCGCGCTCGAGCCGTGCCAGCTCGGCCAGCGCCTGACCCAGCTCGGCGTCCAGGGTGACGAACTGCTCGGCAGGCAGGCGCCGCAGCGCCTCATCCAGTTTGCTCTGCTCCAGCCGCGCAGCCTCGGCAGCGGCCTTGGCCGCCTTGCTGTCGCCGACCTGGACCTGGCGCTGCTTGAGGCCCTGCCAGTGGGCCAGGGTGACCTCGGCCAGGTCGCCCTCCACCACGCCCAGCATCGGGCAACGGGTCAGCAGCAGTTCGTTGTAGCGCCGCGCCACCCACTCCAGGGGCGCCACTCGCCAGGAGCGGTCGTCATCCTCGGCGCGCGGGTGCAGGTCGTCCGGGTAGCGCGCCCAGAGCCCGGCCAGCAGGCCCAGGGCCGGCGCCGCACCATGCAGGCCATGGCGCATCAGCCAGGCCTCGCCGAGCCAGGCGGCGAGCATCAGGTCCTTGCTGCGGCGACACAGCAGGTCGCCGGCCAGGGCCTCCACGCCGCTCCAGTCACCGCGCTTGAGCTCCGCCTGCCAGACGCCCTCGGGCAGCGAGGGGTCGTCCTCACGGCGCATCTGCCGCAGACGGTCCATCTCGGGGGCGTGGCGCAGGTTCTCGCCGCAGGGATCGCCGTCGGAAATCGGTGCCAGCAAGTCGTCGAGGCTGGGGCCGGTGGGTTGCCAACTCATGGGGTTACCTGGGAACTGACGAAGGAATCGGGCCGCCAGCCGTCGAACGGCGAGCGCGGCGCGCGCACCGGCAAGGGCTGCAGCGACAGGGGCTGCTTGCCGCCCTGGGCCATCAGCGACAGGCGCAGGAACATCAGCGCCTGCGGCTCGCCCTGGGTCACGCCGCGCACGGGTACGCGCAGGGTCAGCGGGAAGTCGGTGTAGTCCGGGCTGGGCTGGCGCTGCGCGACCACATGGGTGCGCAGCAGCCGCATCAGCGCCCAAGGCCCGCGGTACTCCCAGCCGACCTCCAGGTCGTTGACCGCCATGCTCGGCTGCAGCGGGTCGATGCCCGGCCGCTGGCCGCTGTCCTTGGCCCAGCGCAGCAGCAGGTGCAGCGGCTCGCCGGCATTCCACAGCAGGCGCCCGGGCTCGCCCGGGTAGTCCAGCTGGCGATCGGCGGCGTGCAGGGACCAGGCAATCACCTGGTCGGCCCCGCGCTCGGACTCGCGGTCGGTGCGCCAGCGCACTTCCATGTCCAGCCCCAGGGCGCCGGACTTGTCGCGCTGCAGCAGCGGCCCGAGCCAGGCCCGCGCCTGCTCCAGGCGGGTGAGGAAGTCCTCGGCAGCGGGCCGGTCGGCGGCCTGCCCCCACTTGAGCCCCTCGCGGGCGGCGGCCAGGTGGGTGTCGATCAGCTCCACCAGGTGCTGCACCCGGGCCGGGTCGGCGTCTTCGGTCCGCAGGCTGTAGGCGAAGGGGAAGCGCCCCGCCAGGTACTGGTTGAAGTAGACCGCCAGGGCGTCCCAGGCCTGGGCGGCTTGCTGCCGCTGCAGGTCGCTGCAGCGCTGGGCGGCCTGGTCACGCAGCACCTGGGAGCGGCGCGCCAGGTCACCGGCGCCGGTGGACAGGGTGGCGGTGGTGAGCACCTGCTGGCAGGAGCCACGGTCCATCTCGACGAAGTCGCGGGCCACCAGTTGCTCGAACAGGGCCGGCGAGCTGGTGGGGTTCTGTGCCTTGTACTTGACCATTTCCTCGCTGAGGGCGGCGAGGCGGTGCACCCGGTCCTGCTCGGCGACGCTCAGCTCGGGCTGGTCCTGCAGCCAGGCCAGGGCCGGGGCGGCGCTTTCGCAGCTGCCCTGGATGGCGCCGAACTGCTGGGCGAGGCTGGTCTTCAGGTCCTGCACGTCGCTGGCGCGGAACAGGCGCAGGCCCAGCTCGCGGGAGCCGTCCCACTGGGCGATGTCGTAGCGCTGGGTGAACAGCGGCATGCCGTCGATGCTGGCCAGCGCGCCGTTGACGTCGGCCATGGCCATCCGCGTGAGCTGCCCGCGCAGGCTCCCGGCGAGGTCGTGGCGCCCCACTTCCAGCAGCGCCTGGAGCACCTGCATGGCCTGGTCCACCGGTACGTCGAAGACCCGCCCGGTGGCACCCGGCGCACGCTCCGGCGAGGCCACCAGGCTGGCCCACACGGCACGGGCCACCGCTTCGCCGGCCGCACTGCGCATGCCTTCGCGGTAGTCCGAGGGGATCGGCGCCATGGCGCTGGCGACGAAGGCGCGGTAGCTCTCCACGTAGCTGAAGGCCTGGGTCAGGGCGCGGGCGTCGACGTTGCGCAGGCTGCGCGGGTTGGCATCGCCCGAGTCCTTGCGCAGGGCTGCCACCGTGAAGTCCCGCCGCAGCAGGTCGTCGATGGCGCGGTCCAGGGCCACCACGTGGTCCTGCAGGGCCAGGGTGTTGCCGGCCTGGCGTTGCAGCAGGCTCGCGTCGTTTCCGTTACCGGCGATCCATTGGCCATGGAAGCTGCGGCGCAGCTTGTTGGCTTCCTCGTTGAGCTCCTGCTCGACGGTGCTCCCCAGCAGGCTGCTCTGGCGCACGGTCTGCATCAGGTTGCCGTAGCCGGGCACCAGCTCCTCGCCATTGGTGTGGCTCCAGGCAGAGTTGGTCAGCGCGAGGATGTCCTGCAGGCGCGCGATGCGGGCACGGATGGTTTCCAGATCAGCCAGCGAACTGCCCTGCCCCCGGCGCAGGCTCTCCAGGTGGATGCGCAGGTAGGCCGCCGGCTCGACGAAGTTCTCCGCCAGGAAGTACTGGGTCAGCCAGAGCTTCATCAGGGACTGGAAGTTTTCCGTGATCGGCTCGCGCGCATTGCGCAGGTCCAGCGGTGCCAGCCCGGCGCCGCCCAGGTTGCGCAGCACCTGGTCGTAGTAGGCGCGGCGATGCAGGCTGGCGCTGTTCAGCTCCATGCCCAGGGTGGTGTTGGCCAATTGCGCCAGGGGTTCCAGCACGCCCTTGTCACCGGACAGCGCATCGCCCAGCCAGCGGTTCTGCTGCTCCAGGGCCGCGGCGCCGGTGGCCAGGCTCCGCGCCTTGACGTAGTTGGGCCAGTCTTCCGGCACCTCGCCCTCGACATTGGTGTGGCGCTCCGTCGGGCGGATCGCCAGCAGGCGCTCCAGCTCCATCTGCTCCAGTTGCAGCACGGGCGACAGGGCCTCGCTGCGGGCCAGGGTGCGCAGAACCTCGTCCATGCGCGCGTTCTGGCTGGAGAACCAGGAGGTGGGGTAGACCAGCGCGGCGAAATGCCAGCGCGGCGCATCGCGCAACAGGTTCCAGAAACCCTGGATATTGCGCCGGGCCTGCTCCTGGCTGCGGGCCGGGTCCTTGAGCTGCACGTGGGCGTTCTGCGTGACCTGCACCAGGCGCGTCAGCTCGCGGGCATCCTGCCGCGCGTCGTGCCAGACCCAGACCATGCCCAGCAGCCAGCACACACCGACCACCCCGGCGACCACCGCCGTCACCCGCTGCCAGCGCTGGCGCAAGTAGAGGATGCGCGGAACGGCCTGGGCCAGCCCCTGCTCGGCGAGGAAGCGCTGGCGCCAGAGGCCGGCGGCGAAGGCCGGCTGCTGCGGCTGGCCCTCGCCCGTGCCGGCTGCCCAAGGATCGGCCGGACCGCCGAGCGCACGCGCTCCGCTGAAGTAGATGCCCCGCAAACGCGGTGCCTCGCCCTGGGTGTTGCCCTGGAACACCGGCTCCAGCAGCGCCCGCAGGTGGGTACGCAGGCTGTCCAGCTGGCCCGGCAGGCGATAGAGGTCTTCCCCCAGTTCGCCACGCAGGGCGCCCACTTCCATCACCGTGGCCTGCAGGGCCTGCATGACCTGATCGAGGCCGTCGTCCAGCCAGTAGCCCTGCCAGCCGGCGTCCAGGCTGTAGGGCGAGGACCAGCCCAGCAGGCGCTCGCGGGCCTCGTCGGGCAGGGCATCGAGCAGTTCGAGGAAGCCGGGCATGTCTTCCATGCAGGTGACCATCACCTGCACCGGCAGGCTCAGGCCCAGGCGCTGCATCAGCTCGCTGAAGCGGCGGCGTGCAGTGATGGCATCCGACGCCAGTTGCGCCTCGTTCATCAGGCGCGACAGCGGCACCACCCAGATCACTCCGTCCAGCGGGCGCTGGCCACGCAGGCGCAGCAGCATGCCCAGCAGGCGGCGCCAGACGAAGGCCGGCGCGGTGCCGCCCTCCTCCGGCAGGAACAGGCTCTGCGGCACCACCAGCAGGCTGCCGTCCGGGTCGGCCCACCAGCGGCCGAACCAGGCCGGACGGCCCACCGGGGCCAGTTGCCAGTCCGGGGCCAGCAGCGCGCCCTCGCGGGGGTCGCCCACCAGCATCAGCCAGGGCGTCTGGTAGCGGTCCTGGGTGCCCTGGTCGTGCTCCATCTTGCGCACGGCGTTGTAGAAGGTGCGGATCGCCGCGCCGGACTGGGTGCGCAGCCACCAGTAGAGGGCGCCGAGGGCCACCAGCGCGAGGATCACCAGGAAGACGGTCAGGGCGATGGCGAAGCCGCTCATTCGGCGCCTTCCTCTTCATCGACCAGTTGGCCCAGGTGCATCACCGGCTCCAGCTCGGACTGGATGTCGCGCCAGAACCCGTGGCCCACGGCGGTCAGCAACAGGACGCCGGCGACCACCGCCAGGGTCAGGCGGAAACCGTCAGGCAGGGTGCGCCGCAGCGGCAGGCGCAGCGGCGCCGCCTGAGTCGGCCGCGCCAGGCTCTGCAGGGCCCCCTGGGGATCGGGCTCGCGGTGCCAGGCGAAGGTGAACAGCGCCCGCCGCCAGCGCTCGTGGAGCACCCGGCCGCGCTCCCCGCGCAGTTGCCCCTGGAAGCCCAGCACCAGGCATTGCAGGTAGACGTTGGCCAGGTCGCGGGTGGACGGCGAGCGCGTCTGCAACAGGGTGCGGATGGCCGCCGGCAGGCGTTCGCCGGCATTGCGCGAGCCATAGAGGCGCATCTCCAGCGGGCGCTCCTGCCAGGTGGACTGGCCACGCCAGGGAGTGAACAGGAGGCTTTCATCCAGCAGCGCGACGAAGGCGTAGACCGAGGCCTTGACCTGGTCCGCGGCGGAATCCCCGACCCGGGCAAAGCCGCTGCGCCACAACCGGCGGACGATGCGCGTGGCGGCTTCGGCCACCTTCTCCACCAGTTGCGGCTCGGGGTCGTCGAGGTCTTCCAGCAGGTCCCAGGCCCCTCGCCATTCCAGCCAGGCTTCACGGAAGGCGAGGCTCAGGGGGGCCTCGCCGAACTCGGGCGGGTAAAGGGCCAGACTCCTTTCGGGCATGTGCGCGTCCTTGGCTGATCAGGCGGTCTCGGTGTCCTGGTTGACGAACAGCACCACCTGCCAGGGACCGACCTGGGCCGCCTGGCCGGGGACGATCAGGCAGAAGCGCTGCTCCGGGTCGAACCACTCCCCGGCGGCCTGGACCACGAACAGCCGGGTGTCCTCGCCCACGCCGTAGGCCAGTTGCTCGGCGCGGCTCATGCTCTGGTGGGGTAAGCCGCTCATGCGCTGGCGAGCCAGGGTGGCGACCTTCGATTGCGAGGCGATGATGGCCTGGCCGAGCCAGTCCAGCGCACCCTGTTCGCCGGCACCGGCGGGCATGCGCAGGCCGATCACCAGGCGTTGGCGGGGGGAACGGGCGTCGGGCAGCTGGATGGCGAAGCCCTGCTCCAGGCCCTGGAACAGCAGGCAGCGGTAGCCGACGCGAATGCGCGCCAGGACCGCATCCAGCCAGTCGATCACCTCGTCGTAGCCACGCTTGAGGTCCAGGTAGTCCAGGGGGGCGAATGCGGGTACGCCGGCCACCGGGTCCAGCGCGCACCAGGCGCCGGCCATGCCCACCAGCAAGCCGTGGAGGCGATCCGGGGTGGTGACGCGGCTGTTCAGCGCGGCTTCCACTTCCGGCAGGCGTGCCCACAACGCGGTGAGCTGGCGGCCGATCTCGGCACGGTCGTCGTCCTGCCCGGCCTGCTCGGCCTGGCGCAGGCGACCGCCGAGGAACAGGCACTTCTCCCGCGCCCGGGCGCAGAGTTCGGCCACCGCGCGGCCGAGGTCGGATTCGGGGAGGATGCGCGGCGTCGGCGCGGCATAGGGCTGGCGCACGAAGCCGCCGCCCTCCTTGGCGATGCGCAACAGCGGTAGGCACACCGAATCGGCCCGGCCACTGTCGGTGACCAGGCGCGCGGCGGGCCGCCAGACCAGGATCGGTTCGGGGTGCTCGCCACTGGCCAGGTCCGGCACCGCCTCGCCCACCTGGGACTGCAGGCGACCGCGCAGCGGCAGTACCTGGCCGCTGCGGCCGAGGGGGTTGATGGCGAGGTAGACGGTGGTGCTGGCGGTGGGCGATTCGGCGATGGCAGGGCCGACGTCCAGCTCCAGGGTGGCGCCGTCGCCGGGCTGCAGGCTCACCGGCAAACCGTCGGGGAGGATGGCCTCCAGGGCCAGCACGCGGATGAGGCCGGCACTGAGCGCGGCGGGGTCGAGTTCGAGTTGGCTGAGCCCCCAGAACCAGGGGTTGGCGGCATGACCGAAACGGGCGGCGAGGACTTCGGCGCGCAATCCCTGCAGCTGGAAATGCTGGGGCAGCAACTGCATGCCCTCGTGCCAGCAGACTGCGTCAGGCAACACGTTCATACCACTCCCCTTCGACATCCTTGACCATCCCGCAGTGCGGTTTCCCGCTGTTTCAGGGGCTCGGGTTCACCGCCCGTCGTCACCCATCAGGCGCATCTCTCGGCTGTCGAACCTGAGCCACACACGGCTCTGCTCATCCAGCCGCAGGCGGTGAGCACCGGGAGTGTTATAGCCGGCGAAGACCAAAAGTCCAGCCGAGCGGCGGCCGGAAAACGGAAAGTCCTGGACCTGCATCAACTGCCCCGGAACCAGTTCCAGGCTCCACACGGAAAACTGCGTACGGTAGTCGCGGCGGTACTGCTCGCGCTCGCTGAACCACTGCCGCGCGTTGACGCTGGAGAGCAGCTTGAACAGGTCCGGGTCGTCCACCGCCACGAAGTCCACCGCCAGGGGGGTGTCGTCGTTGGCACGGGGGGCGACATCGAGGGTGATTTCGTCGAGCTGGACGCGCGGCGCGAACAGCCAGGCGCAGCCAGCCAGGGGCAGTACGGCAAGGGCGAGCAGGAGGATTCGGAGGCGGAATTTGAAACGTCCGTGCTTCATGGAGGTCCGTTCTTGGTTTGCGTTTGCAAATTTATAAACCTGTTCTAGCGTGTCTGGATAGTTCGTCTGACAGACGAATCTGTAGGACCGCCACGGACAGGCACCGGCTCCAGGCCGCGTCGTTCCGGCGGCCTCGCAAGGGAGTGCAATGGCAGGCGTCGCCGAGGCATTGCGCTCGAAGCATTGCATCGGAGCCCCCTCACCATGGCAGAAAGCACGCAGCACAAGCTGGACCGGATCCGCCCGCCCCGCGTCCAGATCACCTACGACGTCGAGATCGGCAACGCCATCGAGAAGAAGGAGCTGCCCCTCGTGGTCGGCATCCTCGCCGACCTCTCCGGCAAGCCCGACAAGCCCCTGCCCAAGCTGATCGAACGTCGTTTCACCGAACTCGACCGCGACAACTTCAACGAGGTGCTCGCCTCCATCGAACCGCGCAGCACCCTGCAGGTGGAGAACACCATCAGCGGCGACGGCAGCAAGCTCAACGTCGAGCTGCGCTTCCGTCACTTCGACGACTTCGACCCGGTCAACATCGTCAAGCAGATCACCCCGCTGCGCCGTCTCTACGAGGCCCGCCAGCGCCTGCGCGACCTGCTCACCAAGCTCGACGGCAACGACGACCTCGACAAGCTGCTGCAGGAGGTGGTGAGCAACACCGAAGGCCTGCAGGAGATCAAGTCCGCCCGCCCCGAAGGTGAGGCGCCGGCCGCTGATGGCGCCGCCGCAGCCGATGGCGAAGCACCGGCCGAACCGGCCTGACCGACCCCCGAATTCCCGGAGACAACGCAATGGCAACCGAAGCCGGTGCATCCAGCGAGAGCACGACCCAGACCCTGACCCTGCTCGACCGCATCATCGCCGAGGGCCGCATGGCCCACGACGAGAGCCAGCAGGGCTACGCCCGCGACCTGCTCGCGGAGTTCGCCACCCAGGTCCTCGACGAAGGCATGGCCATCGACAAGGACACCGTGGCCATGATCAACGACCGCATCAGCCAGATCGACAAGCTGATCAGCGACCAGCTCAACGAAGTCCTGCACCACCCCGAGCTGCAGAAGCTGGAAGCCTCCTGGCGCGGCCTGCACATGCTGGTGGACCAGACCGAGACCAGCAGCCGCCTGAAACTGCGCCTGCTCAACGTCACCCAGAAAGAGTTGCAGAACGACCTGGAGAAGGCCGTCGAGTTCGACCAGAGCGCGCTGTTCAAGAAGATCTACGAAGAGGAATACGGCACCTTCGGCGGGCACCCGTTCAGCCTGCTGGTGGGCGACTACGCCTTCGGCCGCCACCCCCAGGACGTGGCCCTGCTGGAGAAACTCTCCAACGTCGCCGCCGCCGCCCACGCGCCCTTCATCGCCGCCGCCAACCCCAAGCTGTTCGACATGAACAGCTTCACCGAGCTGGCCGTGCCCCGTGAGCTCGGCAAGATCTTCGAGAGCCTGGAGCTGATCAAGTGGCGCAGCTTCCGCGAGAGCGAGGATTCGCGCTACGTCTCCCTGGTGCTGCCGAACTTCCTCCTGCGCCTGCCCTACGGCCCGGACACCAAGCCGGTGGAAGGCATGGACTACGTCGAGGACGTCAACGGCACCGACCACTCCAAGTACCTCTGGGGCAACGCCGCCTGGCTGCTGGCCGCCCGCATCACCAGCGCCTTCGCCAAATACGGCTGGTGCGCGGCGATCCGCGGCGCCGAGGGCGGCGGCGCGGTAGAGGGGCTGCCGGCCCACACCTTCCGCACCCTGTCCGGCGACCTGACGCTGAAGTGCCCGACCGAAGTGGCGATCACCGACCGCCGCGAGAAGGAGCTGAACGACCTCGGTTTCATCTCCCTCTGCCACAAGAAGAACACCGACATGGCGGTGTTCTTCGGCGGCCAGACCACCAACAAGGCCAAGGTCTACAACACCAACGAGGCCAACGCCAACGCACGCATCTCGGCCATGTTGCCGTACGTGCTGGCCGCCTCGCGCTTCGCCCACTACCTGAAGGTGATCATGCGCGACAAGGTGGGCAGCTTCATGACCCGCGACAACGTACAGACCTACCTCAACAACTGGATCGCGGACTACGTGCTGATCAACGACAACGCGCCCCAGGAGATCAAGGCCCAGTACCCGCTGCGCGAAGCCCGCGTGGACGTCTCGGAAGTCGCCGGCAAGCCGGGCGTCTACCGCGCCACCGTGTTCCTGCGCCCGCACTTCCAGCTGGAGGAGCTGACCGCCTCGATCCGCCTGGTGGCCAGCCTGCCGCCGCCGGTAGCGGCCTGACCCGACGCCCCCGCCGGCCGCTCCGGCGGGGGCTCGCCTCTCTCACGATCCACCCCGTTTCCAGACCCAGGAGTTATCCGCGATGGATGCCATCATTCTCGACCTCGGCGACGACATCAAAGGCGACAGCCTGCTCGAGGGCTACACCGACAAGATCGAGTTGATGTCCTACAGCCACAACGTGGCGATGCAGGTCACCAACGACGTCAGCAACTCGGAGCGCACCTCCGGCAAGCCGCACATCGGCGAGTTCACCGTCACCAAGTTCGTCGACACCGCCACCCCCTCGCTCAACGAATACTGCTGCGCCGGCAAGCCCATCGCCACGGCCAAGATCACCATCGGCCGCAACGCCGCAGAAGGCGACGGCAAGCTGCTGCCGTTCATCATCTACACCCTCGACAACGTGGTGCTCTCCAACGTCAGCGTCAGCGGCGGTGCCGGCGGCAAGCCGGTGGAAACCCTCTCGCTGAACTTCACCAAGATCAAATGGGAACTCACCGCGCAGAAGGACGACGGCACCAAGGAAGGCACCGCCGCCTCCACCTGGGACCTGGCCGCCAACAAGCTCGTCAAGTAAGGACGCCGCCGCTCCATGCCGTACAGCGGACTGCTGCCCCCCCTGTTCGAGCGCCTCTCCGCCCAGGCGGACGAGGCGCCGGACTTCGACCGCGACGCCCTGGCCGAGTCCGTCCGCCTGGAGCTGGCGCGCCTGCTCAACACCCGCCGCCCACCCCGCGCGCCCGGCCGGCCACTGACCGTGCTGGACTACGGCATCGCCGACTGGAGCGCCCTGCAGGCTCTGCGGGTGGATGACCGGCGCCTGCTGCTGCGGGAACTGCGCGCCGCCGTGCAGCACTTCGAACCCCGCCTGCAGCTGAGCGAGATCGACGTCGAAGCCCTGCCCGACCAGCCCCAGCGCCTCGGCATTCGCCTGGCCGGGCACCTGCGCAGCGGTCGCCGCAGCTGGCCGGCGCTGTTCCTCCTCGCCCCCGGCGACGACGGCCTGGAGGTGCGCCATGAGCGACTCGATTGATGCCGACCTGCTGGACTACTACCAGCGCGAACTCACCTGGCTGCGCCACGCCGGCAACAGCTTCGCCCAGCGCTACCCGAAGGTGGCGCGGCGCCTGGAACTGGCCCCCGGCGAATGCCCGGACCCCCACGTCGAACGGCTGCTGGAAGGCTTCGCCCTGCTCAGCGCGCGGCTGCACCGGCGCCTCGACGACGACTACGCCGAATTCAGCGACGCCCTGCTGGAGCAGCTCTACCCCCTGGTGCTGAGGCCCCTGCCCTCCTGCGCCATCGTGCAGTTCGAGCCGGACCCGACCCAGGGCAGCCTCGCCGAAGGCTACCGCCTGCCCCGCGACACGCCGCTGTTCGTCACCACCCGCGACGGTGCCAGCGTGCACCTGCGCACCAGCGCCGAAGCCGTGCTCTGGCCGCTGCGCATCCGCGAAGCGACCCTGCTGGACGGCGATGCCGCCGTGGCCTTCTCCGGCCACCCGCGCGCGCGCTCGGCCCTGCGCCTGACCCTGGAATGCCTGGGCGAATTCGACTGGTCGCAACTGCCGGTGCGCCACCTGCGGGTGCACCTGGCCGCCTCGCCGATGACCAACGCCACGCTCTACGACCTGCTCGGCGCCCACAGCCTCGGGGTGTGGAGCGGCGCCCCGGACAGCCCGCTGCAGCCGGTGCCCGGCGAGATCGCCCCGGTGGGTTTCGCCGGCGACCAGGCGCTGCTGCCCGACGAAGACGGCCAGCACCCCGGCCTGCGCCTGCTGGCGGAGTACTTCGCCTTCCCCGACAAGTTCGCCTTCTTCGACCTGCCGCTGCTGCCACCGGCCGGCGGCGGGCGCGACTGCCAGGTGCTGATCGCCTTCGACCGCGCCCCATCGGGCCGGCCGCACCTGCAGGCCAGTGAACTGCGCCTGGGCTGCGCCCCGGCCATCAACCTGTTCCCGCGCACCTCCGAGCCCCTGCGCCCGGACGGTACCCGCAGCGAATACCGCCTGGTGGCCGACGCCCACCGCGAGAGCAGCGTGGAGATCCACAGCGTCCGCAGCGTCCGCGCCGCCACGCCCCAGGGCGTGCGCCGCGTGCCGGCCTACTACGGCCACAGCCATGCCGGCGCCGGCCTCTACTGGCATGCCCGGCGCGTCCAGGGCCTGAACCCGGCACGCCCCGGCAGCGACCTGCTGCTGAGCCTGGTGGACACCGCCTTCGACCCGCTGCACGACGCCCCCGAATACAGCCTCACCGCCGAGCTGCTGTGCACCAACCGGCACCTGGCCGAGAACCTGCCCGCCGGCACCCGCCTGGGCTTCGAGCGCCCCGGCCCGGTGGCCCTGGCCAGCCTGCTGGCACCGCCCACGCCGCAGAGCCTGCCGCGCCTCGCCGGCCCCTCGCGCTGGCGCCTGGTGTCCCAGCTCAGCCTCAACCACCTGTCCCTGGTGGAAGGCCCCGAGGCCCTGGACGCCCTGCGCGAGCTGCTGCACCTGCACAACCTGCGGGACGAAGCCGGGCCACGACGCCAGGTGGACGGCCTCGTGGAGCTCACCAGCGAACGGGTCGTAGCACGGGTCGGCGACGACGCCTGGCGCGGCTGGCGCAACGGCCTGGAGGTGCGCATCCGCCTCGACCCGCAGCACTTCGCCGGCAGCAGCGCCGTGCTGTTCTCCGCCGTGCTGGCGCAGTTCTTCTCCCTCTACGCCACGCCCAACCGCTTCGTGCGCACGGTGCTGGTGGATCACGACAAGGAGGTGCGGACATGGCAGCCCCAGGCCGGCAAGCCCCTCAGCCTCTGAGCCAGCGCCTGCGCGACAGGCCCCAGGCCTTCGAATTCCTCCAGGCCCTGTTGCTGCTGGAGCGCGAGCGCCCCGATGCCACGCCACTGGGCCAGGGCAGCAGCCCGGACGACGAGGCCCTGCGCCTGCGCGGGCCACTCACGCCGACCTTCGCCGCCAGCCAGGTGGAACGCCTGGAGGAAAAGCCGGGGCAGCCCCCTGTGCTGAGCACCGCCGTATTCGGCCTCGGCGGCCCCGACGGCCCGCTGCCCTACGCCTACCAGGAATGGCTGCAACAGCGTGCCCGCCACAAGGACCACGCCCCGGCCGAATTCCTCGACCTGTTCCAGAACCGCCTGCTCGCCCAGCTCTATCGCGTGCTGGGTCGGCATCGCCTGGCCCTCGGCTTCCAGCCGCCCGAGCGAGCCCCCGTACACCCGCCGCTGCTGGCACTGGCCGGCCTGCTGCCGCGCAGCCTGCAGCAGCGCATGGACCTGCCGGACGCTGCCATCACCGCCCGCGCCGCGCTGTTCAACGGCCCGCGCCGCTCCCTGGCCGGCTTCGCCGTGCTGGTGCGCCACCAGTTCGGCGTGGCGGTCGACTACGAGGCCTACCAGGGCGCCTGGCGGGAGATCCCCCCGGCCAGCCGCAGCCGCCTGCAACGCGGCGGCCGCAACCTCGGCCTGGGCCGCGACGCCATCGCCGGCACCCGGGTGTGGGACGAGCACGCCGGCATCCGCCTCACCCTCGGCCCGCTGGGCACCGAGCAGGCCAATGCCTACCTGCCCGGCGGCGAGCAGCACCGGCGTCTTGCCGACCTCGCCGGGCTCTACCTCGGCCCCGACCTGGACTGTCACCTGCGCCTGCTGGTGCGCCCCGGCGCGCCGTTGCGCCTGGACCGCCAGCAACCGCCACGCCTGCGCTGGAGCGGCGGGCTGCACCTGGCCGCCGCCAGCACCTTGCAACGCATCGACACCCACCTGCGGCACAGCGATGCCGGCCTGCCGTCCAAGGAGACGCCCTGATGGAACTCGCCGCGCTCATCGGCCGCCTCAACGCCGACAGCCGCCGCGCCCTGGAGCGGGCTGCCCAGCGTTGCCTGCAGCGCACCCACCACTACGTGGAGATCGAGCACCTGCTGCTGGAGCTGCTGGATATAGAAGGCGGCGACCTAGCCTGGCTGCTGCCGCGCTTCGGCCTGGAGCGCGACGCCGTCGCCACCGAGATCAACCGCGCCCTGGAGCTGTTCAAGGCCGGCAGCACCCGCACCCCCGCGCTCTCCGCCCAGACCATCGGCCTGCTGGAGGATGCCGTGGTGCAGGCCAGCGTGCAGGGCCAGGCGAGCATCCGCTCCGGCCTGCTGCTCGTGGCCCTGCTGGACCGCGACGAACGCCGCAGCCTGCTGCTCAACAGCGCCTCCTCGCTGCTGCGCATTCCCCGTGAAGCCCTCCGCGCCAACCTGCTGGAATGGACCCAGACCTCCCGCGAGCACACCGGCAGTCCCGGCCCGGCTGGCAAGGCCCGCCCCGCCCAGGAAGCGCCACAGGACAGCGTGCTCGACCAGTACACCCAGGACCTCACCGCCGACGCCCGCGCCGGGCGCATCGACCCCATCGTCGGACGCGACGGGGAGATTCGCCAGAGCATCGACATCCTCCTGCGCCGGCGGCAGAACAACCCCATCCTCGTCGGCGCCCCCGGCGTCGGCAAAACCGCCGTGGTCGAGGGCCTGGCCCTGCGCATCGCTGCCGGTGACGTGCCGCCGCCCCTGCAGAACGTCATCCTGCGGGTGCTCGACCTCGGCCTGCTGCAGGCCGGCGCCGGGGTCAAGGGCGAGTTCGAGCAGCGCCTCAAGGGCGTGATCGACGCCGTGCGCAACAGCGAGCAGCCGATCATCCTGTTCATCGACGAGGCCCACACCCTCATCGGCGCCGGCGGCAGCGAAGGCGGCAGCGACGCCGCCAACCTGCTCAAGCCGGCCCTGGCCCGCGGCGAGCTGCGCACCCTGGCCGCCACCACCTGGCTGGAATACAAGAAGTATTTCGAGAAGGACCCGGCCCTGGCCCGCCGCTTCCAGCTGGTGCAGGTGGAAGAGCCCGACGAGGCCACCGCCGTGGAGATGCTGCGCGGCGTCGCCGCCAAGCTGGAGCAGCACCACGGCGTGCAGGTGCTCGATAGCGCCATCCACGACGCGGTCAAGCTCTCCCACCGCTACATCTCCGGCCGCCAGTTGCCGGACAAGGCCATCAGCGTGCTCGACACCGCCTGCGCCCGGGTCTCCCTCGGCCAGCACGACGTGCCGCCACCGCTGGAAAGCCTGCGCCACCGCCAGCAGGCCCTGGGCGAGGAACTGCAGCGCCTGCGCCGGGAACAGGCCACCGGCCTCGACCACCGCGAACGCATCACCGCCCTGGAGCAGGAATCCACCGGCAACCAGGCCGCCATCCGCGAACTGGAAACCCGCTGGGGCGAAGAGCGCGAAGCGGTGCGCGAACTGCTGGAGGCCCGCCGCGAACTGCTGGCCCTGAGCGAGAGCGCCGACGCCAGCCACCCCGACGAAGCCCTCGACGAGCGCATCGACCACCTCGCCGCCGAACTCACCCGGCTGGAGGCCGGCCTCGACGCCATCCGCCAGGACGACCCCCTGGTGCCCGAGCAGGTGGACTCGCGCACCGTGGCCGCCGTGATCGCCGGCTGGACCGGCATCCCCATCGGCAAGATGCTCGCCGACGAAGCCTATGCCGTGCGCACCCTCGGCCAGCGCCTGGGCCAGCGGGTCATGGGCCAGGACAGCGCCCTGGGCACCATCGCCCAGCGCATCCAGGCCTACCGCGCCGGCCTCACCGACCCGGCCAAGCCGGTGGGCGTGTTCCTGCTGGTGGGCCCCACCGGCGTCGGCAAGACCGAAACCGCCTACGCCCTGGCCGATGCCCTCTACGGTGGCGAGCGCAACCTCATCAGCATCAACCTCTCCGAGTACCAGGAGGCCCACACCGTCAGCCAGCTCAAGGGCGCCCCGCCCGGCTACGTCGGCTACGGCACCGGCGGCGTGCTCACCGAAGCGGTGCGCCGCCGGCCCTACTCCGTGGTGCTGCTGGACGAAATCGAAAAGGCCCACCCCGACGTGCTGGAAGCCTTCTACAACGTCTTCGACAAGGGCGTGATGGAAGACGGCACCGGCCTGGTGGTGGACTTCAAGAACACCGTGATGCTCGCCACCAGCAACGTCGGCGCCGAACTGGTGCTGGACACCCCCACCGACCAGCTCGGCAGCGACGCCTTCAACGAACGCCTGCGCAAGGTGCTGCTACAAGCCTTCCGCCCCGCCTTCCTCGCCCGCATGACCGTCGTGCCCTACCGCCCGCTGGACGAAACGACCCTGGAAGGCATCGTCCTGGCCAAGCTGGAAAAACTGCGGGAACGCTACAAGGCCGCGACTGGCAAACAGTTCGACTTCGACCCGGCCATCGTCAAAGCCGTGCTCGCCAAGTGCAGCGCAGCGGGCGCACGGGATATCGAGAATGTGCTGATGGCGCAGGTGACGGGGAAGTTGGCGGAGTGGGTGTTGGAATAACTCAATTACATCACGGCAATCGTTTTAAAAATATCGACCATTAGAATTAAGCTCTATCAGGAGATGCAATGGATACTAAGCAAAAGTTGGGACAAGTTTATGATCTGCTTCAGAAACTATACAGCGCTTATGACGAAATCATTTCAAAACAAGCAAATCCAGTCGACAAATATTTTCTAGATAAGATTACAGAGTGGGCAAACAAGATTCACGGCATATCCAATGGATATTCTGCTGAATTCATTGAAATGTACAAGCACAGAACCATCAAAGGAAGAACGATTCTCGGTAGCTATGCAGATGTTTCAATTGGCGCTTCGGATTCAGTTATCGCCAAATCTGTACAAATGAAAAGCACAACACAAGCTGATCCAGCTGCAGTGAACAATATGATTCGAGAGGCAGCAAATCAGCTGGCCGGCGAGAGGGGAGAGATGCCACGATCAAACGACAGACTGATAATTGATATGTCTATTCACAACTCAGAGAACCCTTGGCCGTCGCCAAACTCTACCATAGGCTGCATGACGATTGATGAATTCCAGACAGCTGCACGCGATAAACTTTTTAGCCTGATTACAACTTATCAACAACATGTGCGCCCTAAGAACAAAAGAGGGCAGCCGCGACTCCCGAAAGTAGATGGATACGGCATGAGCTATAACTCCCTCATGAAACTCACCGACACACAGCACCCACAAAAACTTTCCGACCTTAATAGCCACTTCCCAAATAGCACGCAACTTGTTCACCAAGCCAACACAATTAATGGCCCGCAGTATGAGAAAGTAATTCACCTTACAGTAAAAATCAGATACAAGGAAGGATTCCCAATAAAGTACCAAATGAATGGCCAACTCTATTACAAATGGCTCTCACTTGCCGTATTCAATATATATAGAAATGGGAACAATCTGTTATGCGATCTAGCAAAAGAATATTATTTCCCTTAGCTGTGGATAGCCACTTAACACAACCCACAATCCCGTCAGGACAAGAAAATTAAAACACACCTCGCACTACAATTTAATTCCAAATACCACTCGAGATCGAGACATGTGCATAACTTGCTTCCTCACCACGATAGCGATTAAGTGCGACACCAAAAACATCACGGAGCTTAATATCGCATCAAACTCGATCATCACGGCTAAAACCTCTTCACTACTTGATGTGCCGTTCACTCAAACGATACCTGGAGACGTCTGCAGTGGAACTATCTTCGATAACAAGCAGAGCACAAGAGCAGAATTCCAAAAAGAAGCAAAAAAAATAATCAACATTGCAATCTCGAAAAAAAAAGCAGCACTAAGAAATGAAGTTATGGCCGCAATGCCAGATGCTGGCATAGGCCAGCGCTTCATGAATGATGCCAATAAAGACGAGCGCGATCTTGATCGGATTTGCAGGCTACTGCAGGCAGGACCTCTAAAGAACGAAGTGTGTGTTGCTGCTTGCTGGACTCCTTATCAGTGGGACCTAGGAGCGCCCAGCATAGTTTTTAGCACCAATAAATGCCAAGGAGAGTTAGGAACTACTGATAGAGAGATAAAAAAGAAGATTCTCACTTTTTTCTCCAACTACAACCCTCCTGCTCAGGAAGAAAAATATTCAGCCTTAGAAAAAGCCAGCCTCAAAAATAAACATCATAATCGCCCTCCAGCAGCGTATTCAGCAGATATGCAGGCTTTTTTGAGCGCGCGTGACCATGCAAAACTAAATAGAGACAACAGCAGAGCAGCAACGGCAATTAAAAATGGAAAGTTTTTTGTTGTAAAAACCCGGTCAAATGATGTCCATGCCGAACTAAGAATACTCGAATATATACACTGGTATAGTTGCGAGAACGGCCTGCTCACAAAAGAAAAACCAATCCCATTATATATCGGCGTATCACTGCTTTGCTGCTCAAAATGCGTTGCATTTTTCTTTTTATATAGAAAATGTAGTGAGCGACTATTACTACCTTCGAGTAGAGGGCAACATGGAATTATGGACTCAAATTGGCAGGCGCCGCCACTACTTACCAACCTCATTCAAAACGGCACACTTATTGAAAAAATAGTCCTCAGCTCACTCCCCCCTTCAGACCTTGCACCCGGGGTAGGCAAACATATGACTGAAGATTTATCTGACTCTGATTCTGATGGATACTAAAGCGCTACAGCAGAAATATTTACAAAAATAAAAAATTCACGAAAAACCGAGCAACCTAACTCTTCTTGCTTGACAATATAAAGACACAAAACCCCGCCACACTAGAGCAAGAATTAAATCCACGTTAAAAGTAGTATCCGAAACCGCTCCCCTTTTCAAATTTTAGAGGATGAGTGATGCCACGATCTACCGATAGCAACACTACATTCGCCCTCAGCGCCGTCTCGCTATCAGCTATTTACCCTGAGTCCCTGGCTGGTGACGAAACACTCAATGCACTAGGCTCGCAGAACCTTAGTGGTCTCAACGACGGCGCATCCCTCACCCTCCCCGACGCCATCGCCACCCACGTCACCCTCACCCTGCACAACGACGCCAACCAGCGCCCCCTCGATGCCCTGGTCGCGGAGATCCGCCAGCTTCCCGCCGATGCCACCGCCGACCGCTATCAGGTGGTGCTGCGCCCCTGGCTCTGGTGGCTGACGCTGGCCAGCAACAACCGGGTGTTCCAGAACCTGTCCACCAGCGACATCGTCACCACGATCTTCAAGGCCCATGGCTTCACCGACTTCAAGCTGTCGCTCTCCGGCAGCTACGAGCCGCGCGAGTATTGCGTGCAGTACGGCGAGACGGATTTCGCCTTCGTTTCGCGGCTGCTGGAGGAGGAAGGCATCTTCTGGTTCTTCACCCACGAGGATGGCAAGCACACGCTGGTGCTGGGCGACAGCAGCGATGCCTTCGTGCCGATCCCCAACGGGCCGAAGGTGCCCTACCTGGGCCAGGGCATCGGCGTGCGCGAGTTGCATGGCATCCGCTCGGCGCAGTACAGCGTGCAGGCAGTGAGCGGGGTGTACAGCGCCACGGACTACGCCTTCACGACGCCCACCACCTCGCTCTACAGCAAGGCCGAGGCGGTGGCCGGGCCGCTGTCGATGTACGAGCACCCGGGCGGCTACATCGCCAAGGCGCGGGGCGATGCCTTGACCAAGCAGCGCGTGGACGGGCTGCGCAGCCAGGAGAAGCGCCTGATCGGCGAGAGCGACTGCCGCTGGCTGGTGCCCGGCCACTGGTTCACCCTCACCGGGCATGACGACGCCAGCCTCGACATCGACTGGGTGGTGACCGCCGTCACCCACGACGCCAGCCACGAGCACTACCGCAACCGCTTCGAAGCCATACCCAAGGCCACTGCCTACCGCCCGCCCCGGCTCACGCCCAAGCCGCGCATGCACACCCAGACCGCGCAGGTGGTGGGCAAGGCCGGCGAGGAGATCTGGACCGACCAGTACGGCCGCATCAAGATCCAGTTCCCCTGGGATCGCGACGGCAAGAACGACGAAACCTCGTCCTGCTGGGTGCGCGTGGTGCTGCCCTGGAGCGGCAAGGGCTTCGGCATGCAGTTCATCCCGCGTATCGGCCAGGAAGTGATCGTCACCTTCATCGACGGCGACCCGGACCGCCCGCTGGTCACCGGCTGCGTCTACAACGGCGACAACACCCTGCCCTACACCCTGCCGGACAACCAGACCCAGTCCGGCATCAAGACCAACTCCTCCAAGGGCGGCGGCGGTTTCAACGAGCTGCGCTTCGAAGACAAGAAGGACGCCGAGGAGGTCTTCCTCCAGGCGCAGAAGGACATGAAGGTCAACGTGCTCAACGACAGCACCGCCACCATCGGCCACGACGAAACCCTCACGGTGCAGAACGCCCGCACCCGCACGGTGAAGGAAGGCGACGAGACCATCACCCTGGAGAAGGGCAAGCGCACGGTGACCATCCAGACCGGCAGCGACACCCTCGATGTGAAGGACAGCCGCACCGTCAGCGTCGGCGCCGACCAGACCCACAGCACCGGCGGCAACTACAGCCACAAGGTGAGCGGCAACTACGAACTGACCGTGGACGGCAACCTCACCATCAAGGTGACCGGCACCCTCACCCTGCAGAGCAGCGGCGACCTCACCGCCAAGAGCGACAAGAACCTCACCACCCAGGCCGGCATGGCGCTCACCGACAAGGCCGGCACCTCGCTCACCAACCAGGCCGGCACCTCCCTGGACAACAAGGCCGGTACCACCCTGACCAACGACGCCGGCGTCAGCCTCACCAACAAGGCCGCTGCCGAACAGACCGTGGACGGCGGCGGCATGCTGACCCTCAAGGGCGGACTGGTAAAGGTGAACTGAGAGGGTTTCTACAAAATGGCTGCACTTGGCAATACTGCGTTGAAAACGATCTCGAAATGCTCATTTACAGCACGTAAACTCCGCTTTCTCGATCATTTTCGCCTTGTCTTGCCTTCGCTCGCCTATCTTGTAAACACCCTCTGAGGCGTCCATGGCCAACGGAACCCTCGACCTCACCCGTGGCGACAGCCGCCTGCAGGGCCGCCTGGAAGATGGTGCCCTCGACGGCCCGGTGCGCATCCAGGAAGCCGGCCGCCCCCAGGCCCAGCTCCTCTATGCCAACGGCGTACTGCACGGCACCAGCACCCTCTACCACCCCAACGGCCAGGTGTCGGCGCGGCTGCCCTACGTGGACGGCCGCCTGCAGGGCGTGGCCCAGTACTTCGCCGCCGAAGGCGGACTGCAACGCAAGGTCGGCTACCGCCAGGGGCTGATGCACGGCGAAGCCAGCAGCTACTACCCGGACGGCAGCCTGGCCGAACTGGAGCAGTACCGCGATGGCGTGCGCGACGGCCTCTACCAGCGCTTCCACGGCAACGGCCAGGTGGCCCAGCGCAGCCGCTACCTCAACGGCAAGCCGCTGGACGAAGGCCAGGGCTTCGCCGAGGACGGCCGGCCGCTGGACGCCGAGGGCAAGCCGATCTCGCGGCTGCGCTGGTGGTGGAGGCGCTGGAGCGAATCGAGCGAGGACTGATCCGACCTTGAGCGATACCTAGGGGATCAGCATCTGCATCTGGCCCGGCATGGCGACCTTGATCACCCCGGCCCAGTTGCACATCAGCACGCAGTTGGCATCCAGCGAAGGCATGTTGCCCAGCAGCATCGTCGGCGCCCCCGGTATCCAGGGCGAAGCCGTGGCGGGGATGCACGGCATCGGCGTCAGCGCGCCCAGTGCGGCAGCGGTGGCGGCGGCCACCATGGGGTTGGCCAGGCTCTGGCACATGCCGAAGGGCATGATGTTCACCAGCGGGATGTGATCCATGATGTTCGCCGCCGGCATGTTGTTGGTGAGCGTCCGGTTGACCGGCAGCACGTTCAGCACCGACGGCGCCACCCCGAAACTGCATTGCAGCGTCGCCCCGCTGCACACCTGCGGACATCCCATCGCACCCCCTCCTTTTGCTGGTCGGCAGTGACTCTAGACCAGCCATCCGCCCTCCACCAGCGTCCCCATGCCGCTTTTTCGCCGACAAACCGGCGCAGCATTCCGTATCGCAAAATACGATACATAATCTGGATCGAGACACCTCCCGCGCGCCCAACCCAACGACCAAAACCCTCGCCCCAGAGCGTCAACACACGCTCAAAGCCCAGGAAAAATGCAGCATGCAAGGCCCAGGCATTGGAGCCGGCCATCCGCAAAGCGATACACGATCACTACGCGATACATATTTTTATGTTTGATATTTGATTTCGTATCATTTAAAAAGAGCGCCATGGCCCTCCCACGAACCCTGCATGGCTGGAGAACGGCATGTACGCACAATTGGTAGAAACCGGCGCCAAGCGCGTGAAGGCGCTGGACGAGATGTCGCCCGAGGAACGCGCCTTCCAGGAGCGGATCGACGCCGAGATCAAGATCGAACCGAAGAACTGGATGCCCGACGGCTACCGCCAGACGCTGATCCGGCAGATTTCCCAGCACGCCCACTCCGAGATCGTCGGCATGCTGCCGGAAGGCAACTGGGTCACCCGCGCGCCGACCCTCAAGCGCAAGCTGCAGCTGATGGCGAAGATCCAGGACGAGGCCGGCCACGGCCTGTACCTCTACAGCGCCATGGAGACCCTCGGCGCCTGCCGCGACGAGGAAGTCGCCAAGCTGCACGCCGGCAAGGTGAAGTACTCCAGCATCTTCAACTACCCCACGCTGAACTGGGCCGATATGGGCGCCATCGGCTGGCTGGTGGACGGCGCCGCGATCGTCAACCAGGTGGTGCTGCAGCGCACCTCCTACGGCCCCTACTCCCGCGCCATGGTGCGCATCTGCAAGGAAGAGTCCTTCCACCAGCGCCAGGGCTACGAAATCCTCCTGCACATGATGCGCCACGGTAACCAGGCCCAGCGGGACATGGTCCAGGACGCCATCAACCGCCTCTGGTGGCCGGCACTGATGATGTTCGGCCCGAGCGATGCCGACTCCCCCAACAGCGCCCAGTCCATGGCCTGGAAGATCAAACGCCAGAGCAACGACGAGCTGCGCCAGCGCTTCATCGACCAGACCGTGCCGCAGCTGGAGTTCCTCGGCTGCACCGCCCCCGACCCGGACCTGAAGTGGAACGAAGCGCGCGGCCACTACGACTTCGGCGAAATCGACTGGAGCGAGTTCTACGAAGTGCTCAAGGGCAACGGCCCCTGCAACCACGAACGCCTCGCCACCCGCCGCAAGGCCATCGAGGACGGTGCCTGGGTGCGCGAAGCCGCCGTGGCCCATGCCCGCAAGCAGCGTGAACACAGCGCCGCCTGACCTGACGACAAGAAGGGCGCCGGCACGACCCGGCCCCATGAGGAGATAGCCCCATGACTGAGTGGACCCTTTTCGAAGTTTTCGTGCGCAGCAAGCACGGCCTCAACCACAAACATGTCGGCAGCGTGCACGCCGCCGACGCCCGCATGGCCATCGACAACGCCCGCGAGCTGTACACCCGCCGCAACGAGGGCGTGAGCCTGTGGGTGGTGCCCTCCGCACTGATCACCGCCTCCGCCCCCGACGAGAAGGAGCCGCTGTTCGACCCGTCCCAGGACAAGGTCTACCGCCACGCCAGCTTCTACGAGCTGCCGGCCGAAGTCGGCCACATGTGAGGCGCCTGCCATGACTGCCAAGCACGATCTCATCGACCTCCTGCTGCGCCTCGGCGACAGTGCCCTGATCCAGGGCCAGCGCCTGTGCGAGTGGTGCGGCCGGGCCCCGGCCCTGGAAGAAGAACTGGCCCTGATGAACGTCGGCCTCGACCTGGTGGGCCAGGCCCGCAACTGGCTGGACTACGCCGCCGAGCTGCTGGACGACGGCCGCGACGCCGACCACCTGGCCTACCGCCGGGACGAACGCGCCTACCGCAACCTACTGCTGGTGGAGCAGCCCAACGGCGACTTCGCCGTCACCATGACCAAGCAGTTCCTTTTTGATGCCTGGCACTTCCAGGTGCTGCATGGCCTCTCCACCTCCGCTGACGAACGGGTCGCCGGCATCGCCGCCAAGGCGCTGAAGGAAGTCACCTACCACCTGCGCCGCTCCAGCGAATGGGTGCAGCGCCTGGGCGATGGCACCGAGGAAAGCCACCGGCGCATGCTCGCCGCCGTGAGCGCGCTGTGGCGCTTCAGCGTCGAGCTGGTGAATGCCGACGAGGTGGAACAGCGCCTGTTCGAGGCCGGCCTCGCCCCCGACCCGCAGCAGGTCGCGGCCGGCTGGCAGGCCAAGGTCGCCGACGTGTTCGCCCGCGCCACCCTGCCGCTGCCGGCACCGGCCAGCCCCTTCTACCTCTCCGGTCGCAAGGGCCTGCACACCGAGCACCTGGGCCTGCTGCTGGCCGAGATGCAGTTCCTCCAGCGGGCCTACCCCGATGCGAGCTGGTGAGCTGATCGCCAGCGACCGCGCGCCCCTCGGCGCCGGCGACGTCACCCGTGCCTGGCAGGTGCTGGATGCGGTGATGGACCCGGAAGTCCCGGTGGTCAGCGTGGTCGACCTCGGCATCGTGCGGGCGCTGGAGTGCGACGGCGGCCGGCTGCACGTGGTGGTCACGCCCACCTACTCCGGCTGCCCGGCCACCGAGGTCATCGAGCGGGACATCGAGCAGGCGCTGCTGCAGGCGGGTTTCGTCCCACGCCTGGAGCGCCGCCTGACACCCGCCTGGACCACCGACTGGATCAGCGCTGAAGGCCGCGAACGGCTGCGCGCCTACGGCATCGCCCCGCCCGAGGGCAGTGCCAGCAAACGCAGCCTGCTCGGGGAGGCGCCGGAGATCCGCTGCCCGCAATGCGGCAGCGCCCACACCGAACAGCTCAGCGAATTCGGCTCCACCGCCTGCAAGGCCCTGCACCGCTGCAGGGACTGCCTGGAGCCGTTCGATTACTTCAAGTGCATCTAGGCGGGCGAGCACGAACGGCGGCGCTTGCCTTCGTCCCCCGCGCGGCCAAGCCGCAGGAGAGAACATGAGCCAATTCCATAGCCTGACCATCAAGGACGTGCGCCCGGAAACCCGCGACGCCGTGTCCATCGCCTTCGACATCCCCGAGAACCTGGCCGAGGCCTTCCACTTCACCCAGGGCCAGTACCTGGTGCTGCGCACCGAGCTGGATGGCGAGGAGGTACGCCGCTCCTACTCCATCTGCACCGGCACCGGCGACGGCGAACTGCGCGTGGCCATCAAGCGCGTGGCCGGCGGGCGCTTCTCCACCTTCGCCAACGAGCGCCTGCAACCCGGCCAGCGCCTGGATGTGATGCCGCCGGACGGGCGCTTCTTCGTACCCCTCGACCCGGCCCGCCACGGCCAGTACCTCGCCGTGGCCGCCGGCAGCGGCATCACGCCGATCCTGTCGATCATCAAGACCACCCTCGAGCGCGAGCCCCACAGCCGCTTCACCTTGCTCTACGGCAACCGCTCCAGTGCCTCCGCGCTGTTCCGCGAACAGCTGGAGGACCTGAAGAACCGCTTCCTCCAGCGCCTCAACCTGATCTTCGTGTTCAGCCGCGAACAGCAGGACGTGGACCTCTACAACGGCCGCATCGACGCTGATAAATGCGGCCAGCTGTTCGCCCGCTGGATCGACGTGAAAGCCCTGGATGCCGCCTTCATCTGCGGCCCGCAGGCCATGACCGAGACCGTCCGCGACCAGTTGCAGGGCCACGGCCTGGCCGCCGAACGCATCCATTTCGAACTCTTCGCCAGCGAGGGCGCCGCCGCCCGCCGCGAGGCCCGCGAAGCCGCCCGCGCCGCCGACAGCGCCAGCAGCCAGGTCACCGTCATCAGCGACGGCCGCGCCCTGAGCTTCGACCTGCCGCGCAACACCCGCAGCGTGCTCGACGCCGGCAACGCCCAGGGCCTGGAGCTGCCCTACTCCTGCAAGGCCGGGGTGTGCTCCACCTGCAAGTGCAAGGTCATCGAAGGCGAGGTGGAGATGGACAGCAACTTCGCCCTGGAGGACTACGAAGTAGCCGCCGGCTACGTGCTCTCGTGCCAGTCCTACCCGGTCAGCGACAGGGTCGTCCTCGACTTCGACCAGCCCTGAACCGACTCGCTCCGTAGGGTGGGCTTCAGCCCGCCACGTCACGTGCATCCATCGGTGGGCTGAAGCCCACCCTACGAGGAGACAGCTCCACCGGCTTCACCTGCGTTGCACCGCCTCTACAACCACAACAAGAGAGAGCACCCATGACCCCGCACGACCTCGAACGCATCCGGCAGCACCCGGATTTCATCCAGCTGGTCCGGCGCAAGCAGCGCCTGACCTGGTCCCTCACCGGCGCCATGCTGGTCATCTACTACGGCTTCGTGCTGCTGGTGGCCTTCGCCCCCGGCGTGCTCGGCCAGTCACTCAGTGGCGGCGTCACCAGCGTCGGCATGCTGGTGGGCGTCGGCGTGATCCTGCTGTCGTTCGCCCTCACCGGCATCTACGTCTCGAAGACCAACAGCGTCATCGACCCGCTCAACGACAAGGTCAAAGAGGTGCTCGCCCCATGAAAGCGCTCGCCTCCCTGCTGCTCGGCGCCAGCCTGCTGGCCTCGCCGCTGGCCTTCGCCGCCGATGCCGTTCGCCCGCTGAATTGGACGGCCATCTACATGTTCCTGGCCTTCGTCGTGTTCACCCTCGGCATCACCCGCTGGGCCGCGCTGCGCACCCGCTCCACCGCCGATTTCTACACCGCCGGCGGCGGCCTCACCGGCTTCCAGAACGGGCTGGCGATCGCCGGCGACATGATCAGCGCGGCGTCCTTCCTCGGTATCTCCGCGATGATGTTCATGAACGGCTACGACGGCCTGCTCTACGCCCTGGGCGTGCTCGCCGGCTGGCCGATCATCCTCTTCCTGATCGCCGAACGCCTGCGCAACCTGGGCAAGTTCACCTTCGCCGACGTGGTTTCCTACCGCCTGGAACAGAGCCCGATCCGCATCACCGCCGCCTTCGGCACCCTCACCGTGGCGCTGATGTACCTGGTGGCGCAGATGGTCGGTGCCGGCAAGCTGATCGAACTGCTGTTCGGCCTCAGCTACCTGCAGGCGGTGCTGCTGGTGGGCGTGCTGATGGTCTGCTATGTCACCTTCGGCGGCATGCTGGCCACCACCTGGGTGCAGATCATCAAGGCCGTGCTGCTGCTCTCCGGCACCAGCTTCATGGCCTTCATGGTGCTCCGGCACTTCGGCTTCAGCACCGAGGCGATGTTCGCCGCCGCCACCGAGGTGCACGCCAAGGGCACCGCGATCATGGCGCCGGGCGGGCTGCTGTCGAACCCCGTCGACGCCATCTCCCTGGGGCTCGGCATGATGTTCGGCACCGCCGGCCTGCCGCACATCCTCATGCGCTTCTTCACCGTCAGCGACGCCCGTGAAGCGCGCAAGAGCGTGTTCTACGCCACCGGCTTCATCGGCTACTTCTACCTGCTGCTGATCGTGGTCGGCTTCGGCTCCATCGTCATGGTCGGCACCAACCCCGAGTTCCGCGACGCGGCCGGCGCCATCATCGGTGGCGGCAACATGGTGGCGGTGCACCTGTCCCACGCGGTGGGCGGCAGCCTGTTCCTCGGCTTCATCTCCGCCGTGGCCTTCGCCACCATCCTCGCGGTGGTGGCCGGGCTGGCGCTCTCCGGTGCCTCCGCCGTGTCCCACGACCTGTATGCCTGCGTGGTGCGCAAGGGCAAGGCCAGCGAGCGCGAGGAAATGCGCGTCTCGCGCATCGCCACCCTCGGCATCGGCGTGCTGGCGGTGATCCTCGGGCTGCTCTTCGAGTCGCAGAACATCGCCTTCCTCTCCGGCCTGGTGCTGGCCATCGCCGCCTCGGTCAACTTCCCGGTGCTGTTCCTCTCCATGTTCTGGAAGGGCCTGACCACCCGTGGCGCGGTCGCCGGCAGCGTCGCCGGGCTGCTCTCGGCCATCGTCCTGCTGGTGCTCAGCCCGGCGGTGTGGGTCAACGTGCTGCACCACGAATCGCCGCTGTTCCCCTACTCCAACCCGGCGCTGTTCTCCATGGGCCTGGCCTTCTTCAGTGCCTGGGCGTTCTCGGTGACGGATGCCTCCGAGCGCGCTCGGCAGGAACGCGGCCGCTACCTGGCGCAGTTCATCCGCTCCATGACCGGCATCGGCGCCGCCGCTGCCAGCCGCCACTGAACCCACGGATTGACGGACACAACAACAATGAAACGCCTCAACCGGACCACACCGCTGCTCGCCTCCCTGGCCCTGCCCCTGGCCACCCCGGCCCTGGCCGGCTTCGTCGACGACAGCAAGGCCAGCCTGGAGCTGCGCAACCACTACATCAACCGCGACTTCCGCCAGCACGGTGCGGCCCAGTCCAAGGCCGAGGAATGGGCCCAGGGCTTCACCGCGCGCATCGAATCCGGCTTCACCGAAGGCACCGTCGGCGTCGGCCTCGACGCCATCGGCCAACTGGGCGTCAAGCTGGATTCCAGCCGCGACCGGCGCGGCACCGGCCTGCTGCCCTTCGGCCCCACGAGCAAGGAGCCGGTGGACGACTACAGCGAACTGGGGCTGACCGCCAAGCTGCGCGTCTCCAAGAGCGTGCTGCGCCTGGGCACCCTGCAACCGCTGCTGCCGGTGGCCACCTACAACGACACTCGCCTGCTTTCCTCCACCTTCCAGGGCGGGATGCTGACCAGCCAGGAGCTGGACGGCCTGACCTTCAACGGCGGCCGCCTGACCCGCGCCAACCTGCGCGACTCCTCCGGCCGCGACGACATCGGCTACGGCGCCGCCACCAGCGACGCCTTCGACTTCGCCGGCGGCACCTACGCCATCAACCCGCAGCTGGCGGCCAGCTACTACTACGGCAAGCTCGACGGCATCTACCGCCAGCAGTTCGCCGGCCTGGTGCACACCCTGCCGCTGCCGGGCGGCTTCAGCCTGAAGAGCGACCTGCGCTACTTCGACAGCCGGGGCGATGGCGCCGAACGCGCCGGGCGCATCGACAACCGCAACCTCAACGGCCTGTTCAGCCTCAGCCAGGGCGGCCACCGCCTCAGCGCGGCGTTCCAGCGCATGTCCGGCAGCAGCGCCTTCCCCTTCCTCAACGGCGGCGACCCCTACGTGGTGAACCTGGTGACCTACAACACCTTCACCCGCGCCGAGGAAGACGCCTGGCAACTGCGCTACGACTACGACTTCGCCGCCCTCGGCGTCCCCGGCCTGACCTTCATGACCCGCTACGTCGACGGCCGCAACGCCAAGACCACCGGCGGTGATCGCGGCGAGGAGTGGGAACGCGACACCGACATCGCCTACGTCATCCAGAGCGGCGCCCTCAAGGGCGTCAGCCTGCGCTGGCGCAACGTCACCTTCCGCTCCGGCAACGGCCTGACCACCGACCTAGACGAGAACCGCCTGATCCTCGGCTACACCCTGGCCCTCTGGTAGCGCCACCCACGAGCCCCAGCCGGCACCCGGGGTGCCGGCCTTTTTCACGGAGAATCCCCATGAGCAACGCCCCCACCCTGCAGAGCTTCATCGGCGGCCGCTGGATCGGCCAGCACGGTGCCCAGGTGCTGCGCAGCGCCCTCAACGGGCAACCGCTGTTCCGCACCCATGAAGAAACGCCGGACTTCGCCGAAGCCGTGGACTTCGGCCGCACCCGCGGCGTCCCGGCGCTCATGGCCCTGGACTTCCAGCAGCGCGCCGCGCGCCTCAAGGCCCTGGCGCTGTATCTCAACGAGCGCAAGGAGCAGCTCTACGCCCTCTCCCACCACAGCGGTGCCACCCGCGCCGACAGCTGGATCGACATCGAGGGCGGCACCGGCACCCTGTTCGCCTATGCCGGCGTCGGCGCCCGCGAACTGCCCTCCGGCAACCTCGTCCACGAAGGCCCGGCCCTGCCCCTGGGCAAGCAGAACCAGTTCGCCGGCACCCACATCCTGGTGCCGCGCGGCGGCGTGGCGGTGCACATCAACGCCTTCAACTTCCCCATCTGGGGGATGCTGGAAAAGTTCGCCCCCACCTTCCTCGCCGGCATGCCCTGCATCGTCAAGCCGGCCAGCGCCACCAGCTACCTGACCGAAGCCACCGCGCGCCTGATGCACGAATCCGGCCTGCTGCCCGAAGGCAGCCTGCAACTGGTGATCGGCAGCACCGGTGACCTGCTGGACCGCCTCCAGGGCCAGGACGTGGTGACCTTCACCGGCTCCGCCGACACCGCCGCCAAGCTGCGGGTGAACGCCAACCTGGTGCGCCATTCCATCCCCTTCAACGCCGAGGCGGACTCGCTGAACTGCGCCATTCTCGCCCCGGAGATCACCCCGGACGACCCGGAGTTCGACCTCTTCGTCAAGGAAGTGGCCCGCGAGATGACGGTCAAGGCCGGGCAGAAGTGCACCGCCATCCGCCGCGCCATCGTCCCGGCGAAGCACATCGACGCCGTGGCCGAGCGCCTGCGCGAGCGCCTGGCCAAGGTGGTGGTGGGCGACCCGTCGGTGGAGGGCGTGAAGATGGGCGCCCTGGCCTCCCATGCCCAGCAGGCGGACGTCGCCGAGCGGGTCAATGCCCTGCTGGCCGGCAGCGAGCTGCTGTTCGGCGCCCGGGACGGCTTCGCCCCCCGTGGCGAGGGCGTGGCCGAAGGCGCCTTCTTCGCCCCCACCCTGCTGCGCGCCCGCGACCCGCATGCCGAGGGCGGCGCCCACGACATCGAGGCCTTCGGCCCGGTGAGCACGCTGATGGCCTACGAGGACCTGGACGAAGCCGTCGCCCTCGCCGCCCATGGCAAGGGCAGCCTGGTGGCCAGCCTGGTCACCAAGGACCCGGCCGTCGCCGCCCGCGTGGTGCCGGTGATGGGCGCCCTGCACGGCCGCGTGCACATCCTCGACCGCGAGGCCGCCGCCGAATCCACCGGCCACGGCTCGCCGCTGCCGATGCTCAAGCACGGCGGCCCCGGCCGCGCCGGCGGTGGTGAGGAACTGGGCGGCCTGCGTGCCGTGAAGCACTACCTGCAGCGCACCGCCGTGCAGGGCTCGCCGAGCATGCTGGCCGCCGTCACCCGCGAGCACGTACGCGGCGCCCGGGTGATCGAGACCGAGGTGCACCCGTTCCGCCGCTGGTTCGACGAACTGCAGATCGGCGAGTCGCTGCTGACCCACCGCCGCACCGTGACCGAGGCGGACATCGTCAACTTCGGCTGCCTCTCGGGCGACCACTTCTACATGCACTTCGACGAGCTGGCGGCCAGGGACTCCCAGTTCGGCAAGCGCATCGCCCATGGCTACTTCGTGCTCTCCGCCGCCGCCGGCCTGTTCGTCTCCCCCGCCCCCGGCCCGGTGCTGGCCAACTACGGCCTGGACACCCTGCGCTTCATCAACCCGGTGGGCATCGGCGACACCCTCCAGGCGCGCCTGACCTGCAAGCGCAAGATCGACCAGGGCAAGAAGAGCCCAAAAGGCGAACCCCAGGGCGTGGTCGCCTGGGACGTGGAAGTCACCAACCAGCACGGCGAGCTGGTGGCCAGCTACGACATCCTCACCCTGGTGCTCAAGCGCCCGGAAGGCGCCTGATCAGCCTCGATTCTCCGTGAGCGATTCGACCGGCCTTGTGGCCGGTCTTTTTTCGGCTGGGCTCCAGCACCGCTGTTACGGGGTCAAGTCGATTACCGACTCCGTCTCGCCTTCCCGGGCCAGCCCCGTTTGACGAAAGACAAGCCCTGGGATCGCAGACCAGGGATCGGGACCGGAACGATGCGGTTCGCGAGCTCACCACCGGGGGCTCATGCGAATCGCGTCATCTGCATCTCACGCAGACGGCTGAGGGTACGGCGGAAGGGGAAGGCCAACCCGCCCTCGGTGTAGAGCGCCTCCAGCGGCACGGCAGCCTCCAGGTAGAGCGGCACCCGGCGGTCGTAGCACTCGTCCACCAGGGCGATGAAGCGGCGTACACCGTCGTCCTTGGGCGACAGGCGCGGCAGCTGGCGGTCGCCGGCGGCGACCTTCTCGGCGGCGTCCTCGGTGCCTCGGGCGATGCGCCCTTCCCGTTCGGCCGCACCCAGCACCGGCACCGCGCCGAGGAGGATGGCCGGAAAGCGGTCGCACAGTTCGATGAAATCCAGCGCCGCCAGGGGCGCTTCACACAGGTGGGCGTAGTCGCACCAGAGCACGCCCTCGCCACGCAGGCGCACCGTCACCTCGCGGTGGGCCAGTTGCAGCGGAGCATCGGTGGCCGACGCATTGCCGTTCAAGGTGCGGAACACCCCGGCCAGGGCGTCCGGATCGGCCACCCAGTAGCGCTGGGTCACCGCGCCCGGGTGCAGGCGGTGGTCCTGGCCGCCGTCCACCTCCACCACGTCGGTGTGCCGCTCCAGGGCCCTGATGGCGGGCAGGAAGCGGTCACGGTTGAAGCCGTCGGCATACAGCTGCGAAGGCGGCTGGTTGGAGGTGGCCACCAGGGTCACGCCCTCGTCGAACATCGCCTGCAGCAGCCGCCCGAGGATCAGCGCATCGCCGATGTCGCTGACGAACAGCTCGTCGAAACACAGCACCCGCACCTCGGTGGCCAGCTCACGGGCCAGGGCGAGCAGTGGGTCCGGCGTACCGGTCAGGGCGAACAGCCGCTGGTGCACCCAACGCATGAAGTGGTGGAAGTGCTGGCGCCGGGCGGGCACCGACAGGCTGGCGTGGAAGCGGTCCATCAGCCAGGTCTTGCCGCGCCCCACCGGCCCCCACAGGTACACGCCCCGCACCCTCGGCTCGCCGGCCTGCAGGGCCTGCTGGCAAACCTCCAGCAGCGTGGCGGCGCGGCGTTGCGCCGGGTCCTCGGCAAAGCCCTGGCGGGCCAGTGCGTCTTCGTAGGCCGCCAGCGGCGACAGCGCGTCCATGTAGAGCTCCCTCTGTGGAATCGCGGCGCAGTCTACCCGAGCGGCAAGGCCACGGTCGCCTGCGGCAGGCACTTGCCGCCCGTTGCCCCGGTGAAAACCGCCGAAGGCTCTGGCACGGGCGTTTCAGAAGCTGGCACAGCCCTTGCTCCCGGGGTGGCACAAGGATTTTTCCAAGAGGGAACTCACCATGAGCCTGTTCTCCGTCGACCCCACCCGCTCACGGGACGTCACCGCCAGCGCCCGGCTCACCAGCCGGGGCAATGCCGCCGCACCCACCGCGAGCGAAGCGCCCTCCAGGCAGGCGGCCAGTGCCCTGCGCCAGAACAGCCCCGCCCCCGACACCGGTGCCGCCCGGCGCGACGCGGCCTACGACGAAGCCTTCGCCCGTCTCAAGGTGGACCTGCAGAACAACGGCGAGCGCGTCCGCGACGACGTCTACCCCGACGCCGAGAGCGCCGCGGCCAGCGTCGAGAAACCCGTCGCCAGCAAGGCCTCCCAGGAGTTCCATGCCTACATGGAGAAGACCGACTCGGAGAAGATCCGCGACAAGATCCTCAAGCAGATGGGGCTGACCGAGGAGGATCTGGAGAAAATGCCACCGGAGAAGCGCGAGCAGGTGGAGAAGATGATCGCCCAGCGCATGACCGAGCTGAACGCCCTGCAGCAACAACAGCAGAAGGAAGAGAAGGAGCCGGAGTCGATCCCCCTCAGCTTCCAGGACATCCGCCTGCGCAACCTGATCAACGGCTGACGCCCCCGGCCACCGGGGGATGACGACGGCTCCCCCGCGAACGGAATGCGAACAGGCGGCACAGACGCCTTGGAAGGCGCGCCACAGTCTGGAATGCTATGCGCCTTTCGAGCCGTATCCCCTTCTGTCACGCCATGAATCCGCGCCTTTCCCTGCTGTTCGCCGCCCTGCTCATCGCTGGCTGCAGCTCCGGTTTCCAACCCCTGCACTCCAAACCTGCCGTTCTCAGCGGCAACCGCCCCCTGCCACCGGAAAACCCGGCCTACGGCGTGCCCAGCTATGAGGCACCGCTGGTGTGGGTGGTGGAGGCCCCCGCCACCGAGATCAAGGGCCGTACCCGCCTGGTAAAGCCCCGTGTCGAGCCGGCCGCCGAGACCCTGGCCCAGGCCGTGCTCGCCGACCAGCAAGGCGACAAGGAAACCGCCCTGCAACTGCTGCAGCAAGCCGCCGACGCCGGCAACGGCCGTGCCCATTACGAGCTGGCCCATCACTACCTGATGGGTGATGGCGTACCCGCAGACCCGGCCCAGGCCCTCAACCACCTGAGCCAGGCCGATGCCCTGGGCAACGCCGAAGCCAGCCGCGTGCTGGCCTGGAACTACCTGCGCGGCACCGGCGTGCCGCAGGACCTGGACTACGGCAAGCGCCTGCTGGAGAAATCCGCGCGCACCAACGACCGCGCCCTGCGCGAGCTGAGCCTGCTCTACCTCGGCACCTGCCAGCCCGACCTGGCCGACCGCGAGCGCGGGTTGGCCCAGTTGAAGGTGGCCAGCGCCGCGGGCGACCGCATCGCCGCCTCGCTGTACCAGATGGCCCAGCAGCAGGACGCCGGCCAACCGCTGCCGGCCAGCGCCGAGCAACCGGGGCTGCCCTGCCTGGCCAGCGACCCCGTGGCCCCTGCCGAACGCGACGCCACCGCCATCGCCCTCGACGCGGAACCGGTCACCCGCGAAGCCGAGGCGGAAGCCACCAAGCGCCAGGCCCTCGCCGGTGACCCGCAGGCGATGTACGACTACGGCCAGCGCCTGCTCGACGGCACCTACCCGTCCCTGCAACCCGAGCTGGAGGCCTACGCCTGGTTCGCCGTGGCCGCCGACCACGGTCACCCCGAAGCACCGGCCCGGGTGGCCAGCCTGGCTCCGGTACGCAATGCCAGCGAACAGCAGCAGCCGGGCCTGGTGGAATCGATGATCGCCGCGCTGGACAGCGCCATCGTGGCCAACCCGGGTGGGCAGCCGGAGTGACGGGCGGGGTGGAATGCCCGCCCGGCAGCCACCCCGAACGCAACGAGATTTTTCCGATTAAGCCTGTAAATGTAGGGTTTTTCCTACGACATAGAAGGGTATTACTTAATCCGGCCCAATGACGGGCTCCGCCCCTTTTCTGAACGCCACGAGTCACTAACATGCGCCCCGCCCCCATCCGAGCCGAGGCCATGCATGACTCTGAGAACCGTCATAGTCGATGACCACCCGATCACCCTGATCGGCCTGCGCGCCCTTCTGGCCGACGAACCCGACCTCGCCATCGTTGGCGAGGCCCATGACGTCGACGGCCTCTACCAACTCCTGGACCGGCAGGCCTGCGACCTGCTGATCACCGACCTGATGATGCCGGACAGCCGCCAGGCCGACGGCCTGCGCCTGGTGCAACACCTGCGCAACCGCTATCCGCAGATGGCCATCATCGTCGTCACCATGCTCGGCAACGCGGCCCTGGCCAGTTCCCTGCTGCGCCTGGGCATCCAGGGCCTGGTGAGCAAGCGCGGCCTGCTGGCCGACCTGCCCCGCGCGCTGCGCGCCAGCCTGCGCCGCCCGTTCCTTTCCGAGTCCATCCGCCGCCAGCTGGGCGAAAGCGAAGCCGAGCACGGCAAGCCCCTGGCCAGCGCCGAAGAGCTTTCCCCGCGTGAAGCGGAAGTGCTGCGCCTGTACGGCAGCGGCATGGCCATCGGCGAGATCGCCCTGCACCTGAACCGCAGCAAGCAGACCATCAGCGCGCAGAAGAGCAGCGCCATGCGCAAGCTGGGCATCGACACCAACGCCGGGCTGTTCCACTACATCCAGGAAGCCGGGCTGTGCTGAAGCGGCGCGCGCTGGCGCTGCTCGCCCTGCTGGCGTTGCTGGCAGGCCCGGGTTGGCACGCCCCCGCCGGCGCCACGCCACCGCTGGACCTGGCCCAGCTCGCCGAACTGGGCGCCGGCCTGCCCGAGCACCCGGTGCGCGTGGCAGTGGTGCGGCCCATCAGCCAGTGGCCGCAGTACCCCGGCAGCGCCATGCTGCGCGGCATCACCCACGACTACCTGGCGCGGGTCGGCGCCTTCGTCGGGCGCAGCATCGAGGAAGTCCCCTTTCCCAGCGTCGAGGCCGCCATCCGGGGCCTCAAGGCCGGCGAAGTCGACCTGCTGACCCGGGTCACCGGCTACGAACGGCGCGAACCCGGGCTGGCCTACAGCAGCCCCTACCTGGACGACACCCCGATCATCGTCGGCCGCCGCGACGACCCCTGCCTGCCGCCGGACCTGGCCGACAAGCGCGTGCTGGTGCTGGCCCAGTACCTGGACCCTGAACAGGTGCGCAACGCCTACCCCGCCGCCCACCTGGAGACGGTGCGCAGCACCGCCGAGGGCTTCGATCAGGTGCTCAGCGGCGAAGCCGATGCCTTCATCGGCGACAAGCTGCGGGTGGACCACCACATGCGCGCCCGACCCGGCGCAGCCCTGCAGAACAAGTTCGCCGCCAACCTCTCCAGCGGCGGCTTCAGCTTCGCCAGCCGCGCCGACGACACCCGCCTGCTGACCCTGGTGGACTACGTGCTCGGCACCCTCGACGAACACCAGCGCGAAATCATCCTCGCCCACTGGACCGCAGCGCCGCGTCTGTTCTCGCCCACCGGCGCCTTCGCCCTCGACAGCGCCCAGGAACGCTGGCTGGACCAGCAGCCCCGCCTGCGCCTGATCCTCGCCGAGGCGCCGCCCTACTTCTTCCGTGACGCCCGGGGCAAATGGTCGGGCCTGGGCCTGGAGCTGCTGAAGCAGCTCGGCGACACCTACCAGCTCAAGCTGGAACTGCTCGACAGCGAAGGTGCAGCCCGCGACCGCCAGCGCCTGGCGCGGGGCGAGGCCGACCTGGCCAGCACCCTCGACGGCAGCGCCAGCCCCGGCGTGTTCTATACCGAGCCCTTCGGCGCCCGCGGCTGGGCCTTCGTGGTCCGCCAGGACGCCAGCTCCCCCAGCTCCCTGGAGGCCATGACCGGCCGCCGCCTGGCCCTGCCCCGGCACCACCCGCTGATCGACTACCTGGAGAAGCGCTACCCCGCCATCACCCTGGTGCGTACCGAGAACGCGCCCCAGGCCATGGAGCGGGTGCGCCTGGGCGAGGTGGACGCCAGCCTGGACAACCTCGGCGGCAGCCCCAGCCACCTGCAGTGGCTGGAGCGCCAGGGCCTGCGCCTGGGCCAGCGCGTCGAGGCCGCATCGCCAGCGCAGATGCTGGCGGTCAGCGGCCAGGTGCCGGAGCTGCGCGGCATCCTCGACAAGCTGCTCGGCTCACTGGCCCAGAGCGGCGAATTCGGTGATGGCATCAAGTTGCTCGCTGCCCCCGCCAACGGCTGGCTGGAGCGCCTGCCGGAAGACTTCTGGCACCTGTCGATCCTGGCCCTGGTGGTGGTGGCCCTGTCGCTGCTGTGGAACTGGCGCCTGCGCCGGGAGATCCGCCAGCGCCGCGAGGCACAGGAGCAACTCAGCGACCAGCTGGCCTTCCAGTTCTCCCTGCTCAACGGCCTGCCGACACCGCTCTACGTGCGGGACCTGCAGGGCCGGCTGAGCACCTGCAACCGCGCCTACGAGCAGTTCTTCGGCTGCGACCTGGAGCAGCTGCGCGGCACCACCGTGCGCCAGCAGGGCATCGCCCCGGCGAGCCTGGCCCAGGCCATGGAGGCCGAGTACCAGTTGCTGCAACAGAACCGCCAGCCGCGCTTCTTCGACGGTCGCATCGAGATCGACGGCCGCGAGCACGACCTCTACCAGTGGGTGGTGCCCTTCTACAGCGCCGGCGGCCAGTTGCAGGGCCTGCTCGGCGGCTGGATCGACATCAGCGACCGCAAGGCCCTGGAGACCGAGCTGCGCGAGGCCCGCCGCGACGCGCTGCAGGCCAGCGCCGCCAAGGGGCGCTTCCTCGCCACCATGAGCCACGAACTGCGCACCCCGCTCAACGCCCTGGTGGGCCTGCTGGAGCTGGAGGCCCGCGCCCAGGCCGCCCCCTCCGAGAACCTGCGCATCGCCCAGCAATCGGCCACCTCGATGATCGCCCTGATCGGCAACATCCTCGACCTGGACCGCATCGAGAACGGCCGCATGCAACTGGCCCTCGAACCGGTGGCGCCGCTGCCGCTGCTGCGTGGCGCGCTCGACCTGTTCGGCGCCCAGGCGCGCAGCAAGGGCCTGGAGCTGGAACTGGACTGCAAGCTGCCGGCCGACCGCCGTTACCGGCTCGACCCGCTGCGCCTGCGCCAGGTGCTGTTCAACCTGCTGGGCAATGCGGTGAAGTTCACCGCCCATGGCCGGGTGCGCCTGGTGGCCCGGGTCGAGGACACCGCGCCGGGCCAGTCGCGCCTGGTGCTGATGGTCAGCGACACCGGCATCGGCATTCCCCGCCACATGCAGGACCGCATCCTTGAGCCCTACCAGCAGGGCGGCGCACAGACCGCCCGCCACTACGGCGGCTCCGGGCTGGGGCTGAGCATCTGCCACCACCTGGTGGGCCTGATGGGCGGCCGCCTGTGGCTGGAAAGCGAGCCCGGCCAGGGCTGCGAAGTGGGCGTGGAGCTGCCCGCCGCCTGGGAAGCCGCTGCCGAGCCGCTGGAGGCCCCGGTGGTGGAGGCCACCGGCGCCACCCGCGTGCTGCGCGCCCTGGTGGTGGACGACCTGTCGATCAACGGGCTGGTGCTGGTGCAGCAGCTGGAAGCCCTGGGCCACCAGGCGCGCTTCGTCGGCGACGGCGACAGCGCCCTGGCAGCCCTGGAGGAAGAAGCCTTCGACCTGCTGATCACCGACTGCAACATGCCGGACATGGACGGCTACGCCCTGACCGGCGCGGTGCGCGACCGCGAAGCCGAGGGCCAGCGCCCCCGGCTGCGCATCGTCGGCTACACCGCCAGCGCCCTGGCCGACGAGGCCCAGCGCTGCCACGAGGCCGGCATGGACGACCTGATGGTCAAGCCGGTGACCCTCGGCCGCCTGGCCGAAGCCCTGGCCTGCCAGGCCCAGGCCGAACCCGACGGCGAGGCCCCGACGGAGCAGCCCGGCGCGCTGTTCGACCTCGGCCACCTGGAAGGCATCCGCGGTGCCGACCCGACCCTGCTGGCGACCCTGATGGAGGAACTGCAACGCAACCTGGGGGACGAACTGGAACGCCTGGGCCAGGTCCCCGACGGCACCAGCACCGAGCGCTACGTGGCGCAGACCGCCCACCGCCTCGGCGGGCTGGCCTGCACCATCGATTCGCCGGCCCTGATGAAGGCCTGCGAGGGCCTGCGCCGTGCCGAGGACGAGCACCGGCCAGCGGCCCTGGACGCCCTGCGCGGGGTGCTGCAGGCCTTGCTGGAGCAGGTTCGCCAGCGCACCGCCTGACGCTCGTCGGCCGGGTTGCGGACTGCGTCGGGCTCCCGGCACGTGGCGATTGCCCGCGCCGGGGGCTTCAGGTAAGAGGAGTGGTTTGCCGCCACGCCCCTTCCCGATGAAAAACTGGATCGCCTCCTTCTTCCGCATCGTCCGCGACGACAAGGGCCAGACCCAGGGCTACCCCATCCCCTGGGACCCTGCCCGGCCCAGCCTGTACAGCGTCCTCCAGCCCTATGCCGAGGCCGCCGAAGGCCTGCCCGCCGGCGGCCTCGAACTGCCCGACGAGGACGCCGGGGACGGCGATGGGCTGAGCTGGGCACCCGGCGCGCTGGACGGCGTGCTCGGCCACCACGCCGCTGGCGATGACCTGCAGGCCGCCCAGGCCATCCACGACCTGCTGCTGGCCACCCTCGACGACCCGACCCCGAACCTGCCCCGGCTCTACCAGCAGGTGGCCGATGGCAGCGTGCTGGCCTTCATCGACCCGCTCATCGAACGCCTGCTGGCTCGCCCCGGCCTGCCCCGCGCACGGCTGCACGCGCTGGCCCTGTGGCTGGCGCGCAGCAGCCCGGATCGCGGCGCCGTGAAGTTCGCCCTGGCCCTGCTCGGCGCGCTGGACAGCGGCAGCCAGCGGGCGCTGTTCCTCACCTTCGGCCTGCACGAGGAGTTCACCCTGTACGCCGCCGTGGCCCTGGGCTGCAGCCTGGCGCCACCGGAACGCGAACGTGCCTGGTGGAGCCTGGCGCGCAAGGTCCATGGCTGGGGCCGCATCCACCTGGTGGAACGCCTGGCCGTGACCCCCTCGCCCGAGGTGCAGGACTGGCTGCTGCGCGAGGGCTACCGCAACGCGGTGATGGTGGAATACCTCGCCTACCCCTGTGCGGTGGGTGGCAACCTGCTGGCGGCGCTCAGCGGCCAGGACGTCGACGACGGCCTGCTGGATGCCGCCAACGAACTGGTGGGTGCCCTGCTGGCAGGCGGCCCAGCGCGGGACATTCATGACTACGCCGACGGCGCCGAAGTGGTCCTGCTGCTGCTCGACCACCTGGCCCGCCGCCCGCCACGGACCCTGGCCCACCTGATCGTTGCCGCCCAGGTCGCCGACTTCATCGAGAGCCCCTACACCGACTGGAACGCGCTGCATGAGCACGGCTGGAGCGAGGCGCTGCGCGAGGAAATCCTCCGGCGGGCGCGGGAGCTGTGCCTGCCGGAACGCTGGGAGGCCCTGGTGAACCAGGGCCTGGACGCAGCCGATGACGTGCGCTTCCACGAGGCGGCCCAGGCTGCCGGCCTCCTTGGCATCGACTGCTGGGAACGCTGGCTGACCCGCCAGCGCGAAGGCCGCTCCAGCGCCTGGTACCACCTGATGCAGAGCGACGACACGGCCCGCATCGCCCAGGTGCTGGACCTGGCCCGCGAACGCCTGGACCTGGCGGCCATCGCCAGCGGGCCGGGCACGGCCCTGGGGCTGGGCCTGGCGTACCAGGCTCACGGTGACCTGGACTTCATCATCCAGCGCCTGGGCGCCTTTCCCGGCCAGGGCTGGGACCTGCTGGACACGGCCCTGGCCAGCCCCGTGGTGCGCAACCGCAACATGGCGCTCAATGTACTGGAAGCCTGGAGCCGTGAAGACTGGCCGGCGGAGGCGGTGCAACGCCTGCGCCGCGCCCACGACCTGGAACCGGTGGAGGACCTGAAGCGGCGCCTGGGCGAGCTGTTGCAGCCGCAACTCGTTGAGCGCCCCGCGCCCTGACGGCGCCCTGTCATCAGGGCGCCAGCATTGCGCGACCACGGCGTTCTGATACGGTTCCCGCCTTTGGTCAGGGCGCGGCCCGTTGTATGGAAACGCGAACGGATGGAATGGCTGGTGACCTACCGCTACCGGGGTGAAACCCGGTACATGCGCATGAACACGCGAGGCCTGCCCAATATCAAGGCCATCGCCTTCTCGATACTTTCCCTGGAACAACCCGGCCTACCCGCACCTTCCCGCCCGATCGACCGCATCGAGGGGTGGCTGGAGGAACTGGGCTACGTCATCACCGACATCCGCCTGCTGCGGCAGCGCCCGGGGCAGGCGCCGGTCGGGCCCTACAGCGAACTGCTCAGCCTCCGGCGCAACGAGGAGTGAGGCTCAACCCAGCTGGGAAGGGTCGATCATGTCGCATTCGAAGGTGAGCCAGCCGCCCTCGGCGTTGGCTTCGCCGCCGGCGATGGGGCCGTAGTAGGTCAGCCCGTTGCCCAGGGTGATGCAGACGTGGGTGGGCTCGTCGGGGGCGTCCAGCTGGCCGTTGAAGTGAACGCGCATCAGCCCGGGGGAAATGGACTCCAGGCCGATGTCGACGCCGGTGTTGTCCACCGCCTCGGTTTCGCGGCCCCGGTGTTCCGCGCTGACGGTCAGGGTGACGGTTTCCTGGTACATGCTCTGGCTCCTTGAGTGCAAATGCCCGCCAGAGTACGCGAGGCCCGTAAGCGCCGCCATAGGCGGCTTGCACGGGTCGCGAGGTGCGTCCCGTTTGCCCTCAGAACAGCTCCAGCTGGCCGTCCAGCAGCTTGTCGAAGTCCCCGCCGACGAAGGGCAGGATGGCGTCCGCCACCGGCTTGAGCTGGCGGCTGACGTAGTGCTCGTAGTCGATGGGCGTGCGCCGGGCCTCCAGCGGCTCGGGTCCGGCGAGGGCGATCACGTAGCTGATCCAGCCGCCGCTCTGGTACTGCCGGGGACGCCCCAGGGCCTGGTTGTGCTCGTCCGCCAGGCGCGCGGCGCGCACATGGGGTGGGACGTTGCGCTGGTAGTCGGAGAGCCGGCGGCGCAGTCGCTTGCGGTACACCAGCAGGTCGTCCAGTTCGCTGGCGAGGGTGCGCTGCACGTAGTCGCGCACCCAGGCCTGCCAGGGCTCGCCACGGAACACCCGCAGGTACAGCTCCTGCTGGAAGCGCTGGGCCAGGGGGGACCAGTCGGTACGCACCGTCTCCAGGCCCTTGAACACCATGTCCTCGCGGCCATCACGGCGCACAAGGCCGGCGTAGCGCTTCTTGCTGCCCTCCTCCGCGCCCCGGATGCGCGGCATGAGGAAGCGCTGGTAGTGGGTTTCGAACTGCAGCTCCAGGGCGCTGGTGAGCCCGAACTCGCGGGCCAGGTGCTCGCGCCACCACTGGTTCACCCCGGCCACCAGGGCCTTGCCGATGGCCACCGCCTCGGCCTCCTCATGGGCACGGCCGAGCCAGACGAAGGTGGAGTCGGTGTCGCCGTAGATCACCTGGTGTCCCTGGGCTTCGATCAGCTCGCGGGTGCGGCGCATGATCGCGTGGCCACGCAGGGTGATGGACGAGGCCAGGCGAGTGTCGAAGAAGCGGCAGCCGCTGGAGCCGAGCACGCCGTAGAAGGCGTTCATGATGATCTTCAGCGCCTGGGACAGCGGCGCGTTGCCCTCGCGCTTGGCCGCCTCGCGCCCCTGCCAGACGCGCTCGACGATGGCCGGCAGGCAATGCTGGGTGCGGGAGAAGCGGGCGCCGCGAAAGCCCTCCACCGAGGCTTCGTCACGGGGGTCGTGCAGCCCTTCCACCAGGCCGATCGGGTCGATCAGGAAGGTGCGGATGATCGAGGGGTAGAGGCTCTTGTAGTCCAGCACCAGCACCGAGTCGTAGAGGCCCGGGCGGGAGTCCATGACGAAGCCGCCGGGGCTGGCCTCGGGCTGCTTCTCCCCCAGGTTCGGCGCGACGAAGCCCTGGCGGTGCATGGGCGGCAGGTACAGGTGGGTGAAGGCCGCCACCGAGCCGCCGCTGCGGTCGGCCGGCAGGCCGGTGACGCTGGCCCGCTCCAGCAGGAAGTCCAGCAGCCGGGTGTGCTCGAAGATGCGTGTGACCAGCTCGCAGTCCTTGAGGTTGTAGCGGGCCAGGGCCGGCTTGTCCTCGGCGAACATGCGGTTGATCTCGGCCATGCGGTGGTAGGGGTCGTCGATGGCCTTGCCCTCCCCCAGCAGCTCCTGGGCGACGTTCTCCAGGCTGAAGGAGGCGAAGTTCCAGGTGGCCGAACGCAGGGCCTCGATGCCGTCGATGATCAACCGCCCGGCGGCGTCGGCGAAGTAGTGGTTGCTGCGGGTGCCGTGCTCACGCCAGCCCATGACGTCGCCGCCGCGCCCGAGGCGCAGCGGCACCTTGAGCCGGCGCGCGTGGTCGTTGAGCACACGCAGGTCGAACTGCACCAGGTTCCAGCCGATGATGGCGTCCGGGTCGTGCTCGGCCAGCCAGCGGTTGAGGCACTCCAGCAGCTCGGCGCGGCTGTCGCACCAGGCGAGGTCGAAGTCCACGCCACTGGCGTCGCCGTTGGGCGGGCCGAGCATGTACACCTGGCGCTGCCCGCAGCCTTCCAGGGCGATGGAGTACAGCTCGCCGTACTCGGTGGTCTCGATGTCCAGGGACACCAGGCACAGGCGCGGGCGGTAGTCGGGAGCGGGCTTGAGCTGGGCGTCCAGCAGCAGGCCCTGGCCGTCGTCGCGGCCGCCGAACAGCACCGGGGCGGTGATGAAGCGCTCCATCAGGTAGCGCTCCGGGGGGCGGATGTCGGCTTCGTAGACGTCGACGCCGGCCTGGCGCAGGGCCTTGTCCAGGGCGATCAGCTGGCGGTGCTGGGTGCAGTAGAGGCCCAGCACCGGGCGCCGATGGAAGTCACGCAGGGCCAGGGGGCGCAGCTCGACGCCCCGCTCCTCGCGCAGCAGGGCTTCGGCGGCGGGGCGCTGCTCGGCGGGGATGAAGGCCACCGATACCTGGGGTGCCACGCGCACGCGGCGCGGGCCGGCGTCGGTGGCCAGCCAGAACTCCACTTCGGTGCCGGACGGCGTGTCGCGCCAGTGTCGGGTCAGCACGAACCCCTGTTGCAGCTCCACCATCCACCCTCGTTGCGATCAGGGCGGTGATTCTACAGGGCCGGGACCGGCTTGCCTTCAGGCGAGGCGAAAGGCCAGGTGGCTGCGGGCGGCGGCGGCGAATTCCTCGGCCAGGCCGAGGCTGAGGCGCTTGATGAGCCCGGCCGAGGCCAACTGGCTGGCCGCCAGGCCAGGGACGGTGAGCACGTCGTGGCGGCTGCGGTGGGTGAACTGCAGGGTGAAGGCGCCGTCCTCCTGGCGGGTCACGCCGCAGGCGTGGTCGGGCAGGTAGAGCTCGAACAACCGCGCGATGTCGTCGGGTGTGAGGGTCATGGGGAAGCGTCCGCAAGGGTCGGAGGAATGACGCCAGAATAATCGCAGCGCAGCGGCTGTCCACTGTCGCGCAGGCAGCACGGACGGGCGGTGCGACCGTGCATCGGCCTTCATCGCCCTGCAACCAAAGCCTGTCCAGGCTTGTCACAGGGGATGCCCGTTGCGCGGGCACCGCACAGGATGCGTAGAATCCCCCTCCCGGCCCGTCCTCGCCCGGCAGCGAGCAGCGGCCGACTGCGCCAGCGCAGGAAAGCGCCCGGCGACTTTCACCCCCGGATGCCCTCGCATCCCAGCCATGGAATCTGAAATGCCGCAAAGACACGTGATCAATGCCTCGGTGAGCCCCAAGGGCAGCCTCGAGACCCTCTCCCAACGTGAAGTGCAACAGCTGAGCCAGGCCGGCTCCGGCAGCGTCTACACCCTCTTCCGCCAGTGCGCCCTGGCCATCCTCAATACCGGCGCCCACATCGACAACGCCAAGACCATCCTCGATGCCTACAAGGACTTCGAGGTGCGCATCCACCAGCAGGACCGGGGCGTGCGCCTGGAACTGCTGAACGCCCCGGCCGACGCCTTCGTCGACGGCGAGATGATCGCCAGCACCCGCGAGATGCTGTTCAGCGCCCTGCGCGACATCGTCTATGCCGCCAGCGAGCTGGACAGCCTGCGCATCGATGTGGAGAGCTCCCAGGGCATCACCGACTACGTCTTCCACCTGCTGCGCAACGCCCGCACCCTGCGCCCGGGCGTGGAGCCGCGCATCGTCGTGTGCTGGGGCGGCCACTCCATCAGCACCGAGGAATACAAGTACACCAAGCGCGTCGGCCACGAGCTGGGCCTGCGCAACCTGGACATCTGCACCGGCTGCGGCCCCGGCGTGATGAAGGGCCCGATGAAGGGCGCCACCATCGGCCACGCCAAGCAGCGGGTGGTCGGCGGTCGCTACCTGGGCCTGACCGAGCCGGGCATCATCGCCGCCGAGGCGCCGAACCCCATCGTCAACGAGCTGGTGATCCTGCCGGACATCGAGAAGCGCCTGGAGGCCTTCGTCCGTGTCGGCCACGGCATCATCATCTTCCCCGGTGGCGTGGGCACGGCGGAGGAGTTCCTCTACCTGCTGGGCATCCTCATGCACCCGGACAACCGCGAGCTGCCCTTCCCGGTGGTGCTCACCGGGCCGAAGAGCGCCGCCGCCTACCTGGAGCAGCTGCACGCCTTCGTCGGCGCCACCCTCGGGGCCGAGGCCCAGGCGCGCTACCGCATCATCATCAACGACCCTGCCGAGGTGGCCCGCACCCTCTCGGCCGGGCTGAAGGAGGTGAAGCAGTTCCGCCGCGAGCGCAACGATGCCTTCCACTTCAACTGGCTGCTGAAGATCGACGAGCGCTACCAGCACCCGTTCGACCCCACCCACGCCAACATGGCAGCGCTGGACCTGAGCCGCGACCTGCCGCCCCACGAGCTGGCCGCCAACCTGCGGCGCGCGTTTTCCGGCATCGTCGCCGGCAACGTCAAGGCCACCGGCATCCGCCTGATCGAGGAGCACGGCCCGTACGAGATCCACGGCGACCCCGCGATCATGGACCCGCTGGACCGGCTGCTGCAGGCCTTCGTCGAGCAGCACCGCATGAAGCTGCCCGGCGGTGCCGCCTACGAGCCGTGCTACCGCGTGGTGCCGCGCCACGCCTGACCGACGACGCCCGCCCGGAGTGCAGTGCCCGGGCGGGCGGCGTAGAATCCGCCACGCGTCGTATCCCCCTCCATACCTACAACAAGCCCGCCGCTCCCCTCCCTGGCCATCCGCACCGGGTGGCGAAGCCGTCGCCGGGTCCTGCCGCCGGGGTGCGTGAACCCACCTGAACGAGACGACCCCACCGATGGACACCCCTTCCGAGGACGCCCGCCAGGGCAGCTGGCTGGCCGTGATGGCCCTGGCGCTGGCCGCCTTCATCTTCAACACCACCGAGTTCGTGCCCGTGGGGCTGCTCAGCGACATCGGCCACAGCTTCGACATGAGCCCCGACCAGGTGGGCCTGATGCTCACCGTCTACGCCTGGGTGGTGTCCCTGGCCTCCCTGCCGATGATGCTGGTGACCCGCAACATCGAGCGGCGCCGCCTGCTGGTGGGGGTGTTCCTGCTGTTCGCCGCCAGCCACGTGGCCTCGGGCCTGGCCACCAGCTTCGCCACGCTGATGGCCAGCCGCATCGGCATCGCCCTGGCCCATGCGGTGTTCTGGTCCATCACGGCGTCTTTGGCGGTGCGCGTGGCCCCGCCGGGGCGACAGGCCAAAGCGCTGGGGCTGCTGGCCACCGGCACCATCCTGGCGATGGTGCTGGGCATCCCCCTGGGGCGGGTGCTGGGCGAGGCCATGGGCTGGCGCACCACCTTCCTCGCCATCGCCGGGCTGTCGCTACTGACCCTGGCCTTCCTGGCACGCACGCTGCCGCGCCTGCCGAGCCAGAACTCCGGTTCCCTGCGCAGCCTGCCGGTGCTGCTCAAGCGCCCGGCGCTGCTGGCGCTCTATGCGCTGACGGTGATCGTGATCACCGCGCAGTTCACCGCCTACACCTACATCGAGCCCTTCAGCCGCCAGGTGGCCGGGCTGGAGGGGCGCATGACCACCCTGCTCCTGCTGCTGTTCGGCGGCGCGGGGCTGTTCGGTTCGGTGCTGTTCAGCCGCTACAGCGAGGGCCGCCCACGGGCCTTCCTGCTGGCCTCCACCCTGCTGCTGGCGGTGTGCCTGTTCCTGCTGCTGCCGCTGGCTTCGAGCCGGCTCGCCCTGGCCGGCCTGAGCCTGTTCTGGGGGGTGGCGATCCTGGCCTTCAGCCTGTCCCAGCAGTCGGCGGTGCTGCGCCAGGCCCACGACGCCACGGACGTGGCCATGGCGCTGTTCTCCGGCCTCTACAACGTCGGCATCGGCGGCGGTGCGCTGCTGGGCAGCCTGGTCAGCAGCCATGTCGGGCTGGCCCAGGTGGGGGTGGTTGGCGGCAGCCTGGCGCTTGCCGGCCTGGCCCTGGCGGCGTTCGCCTGCTGGCGCTACGCCGCGCAACTGGGGCCGAGGGCGGGCGTCTAGAAGAGTTCGTCGAGCTGCTGGAAGTAACGCCGCCGCTCCGGCTGGTCCGGGTAGGGCAGCTCCGCCAGCAGGCGGTCGGCGAAGGCCGGGGAGATCTCCTCGCTCAGGTTGCGGTGGGCGAAGGCGATGTCCATCCAGGGGTCGGCCACGCCGCCGCGTCCCAGGTCGATGAAGTACAGGCGGTCGCGCTTGTCGATGAACAGGTTGCTGTCCCCCAGGTCGCCGTGGGCGAACACCCGGCCCTCGTCGGGCAGGCCCTTGTGCAGCAGCGCCAGCAGGTCACCGGTGGTTTCCAGGCCGGGCCACTGGGTGAGGTCGACGTCGTCGGCCAGCAGCCGGTTGGCCAACAGGTGGTCCAGCTCCCGCAGGCGCTCGGCGATGCCGGCGCGCAGCGGGCAGCCGTCCACGGGCACACCCTGCAATTGCCGCAACGCTTCCTGGAAGGCCGCCAGCACGCGCTCGTGCTGGCCGTCGTCCACCAGGTCGTACAGGGGCACGCCGGGCACGGCGCGAGTGATCATGCAGGCGTGCTCCTCGCTCTCCTCCACCAGCACCAGTTCCGGCACCGGGAGGCGCCCGGTCAGCCAGTCGAGCACGGCGGCCTCGCGCACCACGCTGTAGGTGGTGGGGGCGTAGATGGCCGGTGACAGCTTGAGGAAGAAGAGCTCGCCGCGCTGCTCGAAGGCGTAGACGGGACAGGGCGATTCCCCCACTTCGTCACGTTCGAGGGGGGCGTCGCCAATGAAGCGGAGGGCCTGGGGCGGGAGGGGCAGGTTCATGTCGGAGTCCTTTGCCGAGCCAATGGGAGCAAGCCGGGCTTGCGAAACGGCAGCGAGCCTACTGCCGGGCCCGCTGTCGGAAAAGCTACAGATGGCCGCAGCCTGGACGGATCAGATCCCCGCCCACTGCAGCAACAGCCCGAGCCCACCGGCGCAGGCGAGCACTTCGATCACCCCACGCTGCCAGCGCAGCAGCGCCAGGGCGGCGAGCCCGGCCAGCACGGCCGAGGCCCAGTCGAAGTGCCCGCCGAACCCCGAGGGCCAGAACACGTGATAGCCGAAGAACAGCGCGAGGTCGAGGATCACCCCCACCAGGGCCGCGCTGATGGCCGTCAGCGGCGCGGTGAAGCGCAGCTCGCCATGGGTGGACTCCACCAGCGGCCCGCCGGCGAGGATGAACAGGAACGACGGCAGGAAGGTGAACCAGGTGACCAGCACGGCGGCGGCGGCGCCGGCGAGGAAGGCCTGCTCGGGGCCGAACACCTGCTGCGCATAGCCGCCGATGAAGGCGACGAAGGCCACCACCATGATCAGCGGGCCCGGCGTGCTCTCGCCGAGGGCCAGGCCGTCGATCATCTGGGTGGCGCTGACCCAGCCGTAGTGCTCGACCGCGCCCTGGAACACATAGGGCAGCACCGCGTAGGCGCCGCCGAACGTCAGCAGCGCGGCCTTGGTGAAGAACCAGCCCATCTGGGTGAAGGTGCCTTCGGGGCCGAAGGCCGCCAGCAGCAGCCCCATGGGCAGCGCCCACAACACCCCGCCCACCAGCAGCAGGACCGCCAGCCGACGCGGGTTGAAACGCGCGTGGGGTGGTGGAGGCGTGTCGTCGTCGATCAGGGCCGGCCCGTGGTGGGCCACGCTGCCGGCGTGGCCGCGCGGCTGGAAGCGCGAGGGCGCCAGGCGCCCGCCGATCCAGCCGGCCAGGCCGGCACCCAGCACCACCAGGGGGAACGGCGCATCCAGGGCGAACACGGCGAGGAAGGCGACCACGGCCAGCAGCTTGAGGCCCGGGTCATGCAGGGTGCGCGAGCCGATGCGCCAGGCGGCGTGCAGCACCAGCGCGGTGACGGCCGGTTTGATGCCCCGGAACACCCCGGCCACCAGGGGCTGCTCGCCATACACCAGGTAGGCCCAGGCCAGGCCGATCAGCAGCACCAGGGAAGGCAGCACGAACAGCACGCCTGCCAGCACGCCGCCGAGGGTGCGGTGCATCAGCCAGCCCAGGTAGGTGGCCAGCTGCTGGGCCTCCGGCCCGGGCAGGACCATGCAGTAGTTGAGGGCATGCAGGAAGCGCCGCTCGGAGAGCCAGCGCCGCCGCTCCACCAGCTCCTGGTGCATGATCGCGATCTGCCCGGCCGGCCCGCCGAAGCTGATGAAGCCGAGCCGCAGCCAGAACGGCAACGCCTCGCGCAGGCTGACGGCGGTGGGTGCGACGGGGGTCAGGGGCTCGGCAGGGGTGTCGGGCATGGTGCGGCTCGGCGGGTCTATGGGGGCAGTCTGCACGTCGGACATGACGCTCAGGCGTCACGCAGCAGGTCGTGGGCGTCCAGCAGGCGCCAGGCGATCTCGGGGCGCTGCTCCAGGGCCCGGCGAATGGCCGCCGGCACGGACTGGCGCACCTTGCGGCACAGGCCCGGCATGGGCTCCAGGCGGATGTCGAGGCCACGCATGCTGCGCACCTCGTTGTGGCCCGGGCCCAGGTGCAGGCGTACGCCCAGCAGGTCGAACAGGCGCTGCTGCATGTGGTGGAGGTCGTCCAGGTCCCGCAGCTGCTCCAGGCGCTCCAGCAGGCGCTTCTCTTCCATGCGGGTGAGGCGCAGGGCACGCAGGTCGGCCCCCGGCGTTTCCAGCAGGCGGTCACGGTCGCAGTCGCAGGTGCCCGGTGGGCAGGGGGCGCGCAGGGGGAAGGCGTCGTTCATGGGGCAGCAGCATAGCCAGCAGCCGGGCTTCCGCGCCATGCCGTCATGCAGGTTGCCCGGCCTTCGCAGGCCGCATCGTGCAGGCTGCACGAAACCTGGGGCGGCGCGCCTGCGGCAAGGCCGGCCGCACGGGCGTTGCCGCCCGTCGGGACGCTGGCACGGGCCCTGCATTGGCGGTCAGGTCCAAACACACCACGAGGAAGGACCATGTTCACCGCCATCAAGGACATCTACGACGCCTTTCCCGACCACAGCGTGGCCGTCACTCCGCGCCCCGACGGCAAGTGGCTGCTGTCGATGTGCCGCAACGACCGGCTGGAGCTGACCCGCGCCTTCGACGGCGAGGCGGTGTTCTGCAAACGCCGCATGCACGCGCTGATCCGCGACGTGGCGCTGGAGATGGCCAGCCTCGCCCGCCGCTCCGCCTGACACGGCGGGCCCGCTGGGGCCCGCCGGACCGGCTCAGGCATGCCCCTTGATGATGGCGTCGGCGATGTTGGCCGGCGCCTCGGCATAGCGGGAGAACTCCATGGAGTAGCTGGCCCGCCCCTGGGACATGGAACGCACCACGGTGGCGTAGCCGAACATCTCGCCCAACGGCACCTCGGCGCGGATCACCCGCCCCGCCGGCACTTCGTCCATGCCCTGGATGAGGCCGCGCCGGCGGTTGAGGTCGCCCATGATGTCGCCCATGTAGTCCTCGGGGGTGACCACCTCGACCTTCATGATCGGCTCCAGCAGCACCGCGCCGCCGTGCTGCGCCAGCTGCTTGGTGGCCATGGAGGCGGCGATCTTGAACGCCATCTCGTTGGAGTCGACGTCGTGGTAGGAGCCATCGAACACGGTGGCCTTGAGGCCGAGCAGCGGGTAGCCGGCCAGCACGCCGTTCTTCATCTGCTCCTCGATGCCCTTCTGGATGGCCGGGATGTATTCGCGGGGGATCACGCCGCCGACCACTTCGTTGTGGAATTCGAGGGTGTCCTTGCCCTCCTCGCCCGGCTCGAAGCGCACCCAGCAATGGCCGAACTGGCCGCGCCCGCCGGACTGGCGGACGAACTTGCCTTCGATCTCGCAGCGGTTGCGGATCTTCTCGCGGTAGGCGACCTGGGGCTTGCCGATGTTGGCCTCGACGTTGAACTCGCGCTTCATGCGGTCGATGAGGATGTCCAGGTGCAGCTCGCCCATGCCGGAGATGATGGTCTGCCCCGACTCCTCGTCCGAGCGCACGCGGAAGGACGGGTCCTCCTGGGCGAGCTTGCCGAGGGCGATGCCCATCTTCTCCTGGTCGGCCTTGGTCTTGGGCTCGACGGCGACTGAGATCACCGGCTCGGGGAAGTCCATGCGTTCGAGGATGATCGGCTTGTCGATGTCGCACAGGGTGTCGCCGGTGGTGACGTCCTTCATGCCGATCAGCGCGGCGATGTCGCCGGCCCGGCACTCCTTGATCTCTTCGCGGGTGTTGGCGTGCATCTGCACCATGCGGCCGACCCGCTCCTTCTTGCCCTTGACCGAGTTGAGCACCGAGTCGCCGGAGCTGAGCACGCCGGAGTAGACGCGGGTGAAGGTCAGGGTGCCGACGAAGGGGTCGGTGGCGATCTTGAAGGCCAGGGCGGAGAACGGTTCGTCGTCGGTGGCGTGGCGCTCGTCGTGGTGGTTCTCGTCGTCCGGGTGGGTGCCCTTGATGGCCGGGATCTCGGTGGGTGCCGGCAGGTAGTCGATGACCGCATCGAGCACCAGCGGCACGCCCTTGTTCTTGAAGGAGGAGCCCAGCACGGCGGGGACGATCTCGCAGGCGATGGTGCGCTGGCGCAGGCCGGCCTTGATCTCCTCCAGGCTCAGGGCTTCGCCTTCGAGGTACTTGTTCATCAGCGTCTCGTTGGCTTCGGCAGCAGCCTCCACCAGCTTCTCCCGCCAGGACTCGGCCTCGGCGAGCAGGGCCTCGGGGATCGCCTCCTCGCGGAAGCTGGTGCCCTGGTCGGCGTCGTTCCAGTAGATGGCCTTCATCTTCAGCAGGTCGATCTGGCCCTCGAAGTTCTCCTCGGCACCGATGGGCAGCTGAATGGGCACCGGGGTGTGGCCGAGGCGCTGGCGGATCTGCCCGACCACCCAGAGGAAGTTGGCGCCGGCGCGGTCCATCTTGTTGACGTAGGCGATGCGCGGCACGCCGTACTTGTTGGCCTGGCGCCAGACCGTCTCGGATTGCGGCTCGACGCCGTCGGCGCCGCTGAACACCACCACGGCGCCGTCCAGCACCCGCAAGGAGCGTTCGACTTCGATGGTGAAGTCGACGTGGCCGGGGGTGTCGATGATGTTGAAGCGGTGCTTGTCGTACTGCTTGGCCGAGCCGGACCAGAAGGCGGTGGTGGCGGCGGATGTGATGGTGATGCCGCGCTCCTGCTCCTGCACCATCCAGTCCATGGTGGCGGCGCCGTCGTGCACCTCGCCCATCTTGTGGTTGACCCCGGTGTAGAACAGGATCCGCTCGGTGGTGGTGGTCTTGCCGGCATCCACATGGGCCACGATGCCGATGTTGCGGTAACGGTCGATGGATGTGGCGCGGGCCATGGCTCACCTCGTGATGGTCGGGATGGGTTCGGGACGGGAACGGCACGGCCGCTCGAGGACGCGAGCGGCGAAGCAGCCGGGATGGATTAGCAAGCATGGTTGAAGATGCCGCCGACGCAAGCCGCCAAGCGGCACCCGCCCGCTGTTTTTTTACTGCCTGCCGATGACAGCCGTGCGATACGTCGCGGTACGGGCTTTCGAGGCATAGACTGGGCGCCTTTCATCTTTCACGGAGCATGCCCATGAGCAAGGCCATCCACATCGACTTCGTATCCGACGTGGTCTGCCCCTGGTGCGCGGTGGGGCTGGGCGCGCTGCAGCAGGCCATCGCCAACCTTGGCGACGAGGTGGCGGTCACGCTCGCCTTCAAGCCCTTCGAGCTGAACCCCGACATGCCGCCGGAAGGCCAGGACATCGTCGAACACATCCAGCAGAAGTACGGCAGCACGCCGGAGCAGGTGGCGGCCAACCGCGAGCACATCCGCCAGCGCGGCGCCGAGGTGGGCTTCCGCTTCGACATGCAGGCGCGCGGGCGCATCTACAACACCTTCGACGCCCACCGCCTGCTGCACTGGGCCGGGCTGGAAGGCCGCCAGCTGGCGCTCAAGCAGGGCCTGCTGGCCGCCTACTTCAGCGAGGGGCGCAATCCCAGCGACCGCGCGGTGCTGGTGGAGGTGGCCGCAGCCGCCGGGCTGGATGCCGGGGCGGCACGGGAGGTGCTGGAGTCCGGCCGCTTCGCCGAGGAGGTGCGCGAGGAGGAACACTTCTACACGAGCCACGGCATCCGCTCGGTGCCGTCGGTGATCCTCAACGGCCGCCACCTGATCAGCGGTGGCCAGCCGGCGGAGTATTTCGAGCAGGCGATCCGCCAGCTCGTCGCTGCCGGATAAGGGGTGCGGCGCGAGGCGGGTGCGGGCGATGCGGCGCACCCGCCATTGATTTTCTAGACAGTCGGTCTAATATCCCCCGCCATGACCGATTCCACACCCACGCCCCGTCGCGGCCGACCACCCAAGGTCAATCGCGACAACCCCGACACCCGCGACGCCCTGGTGCGTTGCGGCACCGAAATCCTCACCGAGCAGGGCTTCCTCAGCACCGGCATCGATGCGGTGCTGAGCCGCGTCGGCGTGCCCAAGGGCTCGTTCTACCACTACTTCCAGAGCAAGGAAGACTTCGGCCACGCGGTGCTAGCGAACTATGCCGACTACTTCGCGCGCAAGCTGGACCGCTGCCTGCTGGACGCGTCGCGCCCACCGCTGGCGCGCATCGCCGCCTTCGTCGAGGACGCCAAGGCCGGCATGCAACGCTTCGATTACCGCCGGGGCTGCCTGGTGGGCAACCTGGGCCAGGAGGTGACCCAGCTGCCGGAGGCCTTCCGCGAATCCCTGGAGGCCATCCTGCTCAGCTGGCAGCAGCGCCTGGCGCTGTGCCTGGAGGCCGCCAAGGCCGAAGGCGAGCTGGCTCCGGAGGCGGATTGCGCGCACTGGGCCGCGTTCTTCTGGATCGGCTGGGAAGGCGCCGTGCTGCGCGCCCGGCTGGTGCGCGGCAATGCGCCGCTGGACTGCTTCATCCAAGGATTTCTCGCCGGGCTGCCGCGCTAGCCCGTCCCTTTCCCTAGGTTCCGCACGAGGAGACACCCGATGTTCAAAGGCATCCTGATCGACAAGGACGATACCGGCTACCGCGCCACGCTGGCGGAGCTGGACGAGGCGCAACTGCCTGCGGGCGAGGTCACCGTGAAGGTCGACTACAGCACCCTGAACTACAAGGACGGCCTGGCCATCACCGGCAAAAGCCCGGTGGTGCGCAGCTTCCCCATGGTCGCCGGCATCGACCTGGCCGGCACCGTGGAGGCCAGCGACAGCCCCGTTTTCAAGGCCGGTGACAAGGTGTTGCTCAATGGCTGGGGCGTGGGCGAAACGCACTGGGGCGGCCTGGCTCAGAAGGCGCGCCTCAAGGCCGACTGGCTGATCCCGCTGCCGGCCGGCTTCACCCCGCGCCAGGCGATGGCCATCGGCACCGCCGGCTACACCGCGATGCTCTCGGTGCTGGCCCTGGAGCGCAACGGCGTGACCCCGGACAAGGGCCAGGTGCTGGTGACCGGCGCCAACGGGGGCGTCGGCAGCTTCGCCATCGCCCTGCTCGCCCGCCTCGGCTACCAGGTGGCGGCCTCCACCGGCCGACCACAGGAAGCGGACTACCTCAAGCGCCTGGGTGCCAGCGAGATCATCGACCGCGCCAGCCTCGCCGAACCCGGTCGCCCGCTGGGCAAGGAGCGCTGGGCCGGCGCCATCGACTCGGTCGGCAGCCACACCCTGGCCAACGTCTGCGCCGGCATCCGCTATGGCGGCGCGGTCGCGGCCTGCGGCCTGGCCCAGGGCATGGATTTTCCCGCCAGCGTCGCGCCCTTCATCCTGCGTGGAGTGACCCTGGCCGGCATCGACAGCGTGATGCGCCCGAAGGCCGATCGTATCGAGGCCTGGGAGCGCCTGGCCCGTGACCTGGACCTGGCGCTGCTGGACGCGATCACCCGCGAGATCAGCCTGGAGGAAGCCCTGCCGGTCGCCCGCGAGCTGCTGGACGGCCAGGTACGCGGGCGTGTGGTGGTGGACGTCAACCGCTGAGGGGACGGCGATAAGCGCAGCCGATAGTCACTATTACCTAAGGTGATTTCCCGCCACGGGAGCCGGTGACTATCCTGCCACCCATCGACTCGCCGGCAGCCCTGCTGCCACCCGCCCCTGCTGGTGGCGGTCGCGAACCGATCGTGTATTGCTCCTAGCTCCTCCCATGGCCATCCCCCTTGGCCATCCATGCAGCCCGCCCCCCGGGCTGCTTTTTTTCGTCTGGCGAAAAGCCCGCCCTGCTTCGTCTCCACATTTCAACGGGCATGAAAAAGCCCCGCTTGTGCGGGGCTTTGGGTAACGCCGACTCGCCTCAGGCGGTCAGCGCACGCTGGGCGCGGTCGATCACCTGCTGCAGCTGGCTGGAGTCACGGTAGTGCTCCGGGTAGAGGCGCTGGCTGTGGCAGGCAACACCGTACTCGCTGACGATGGTGAAGCTGAAGCCGCCCTTGCGGGACGGGGCGGTGATCTGGCACTGCAGCGGAGCGAATGCGCGGGTCAGGGTGGTGATGGCGTCTTTGGCCTGATGATGAATGGTCATGTTGTTATGTCCTGCATACAAGCGGCATGGCCGCGTAATAAAACTCCGAATCCGCCGCCCAAATGGGCGCAACGGATGATCCTTATCGGAGTGAATGAGTCGGCATTTGGTTCCACCCACGATAGGTGAGCCGACGAAGTACTTCGGGTGCCAGGTTGTAGCCGCGGCAAGGTTCTGGGCCGGCGGCTGTCCTGATCAGACTTCTGGATGGCTGGCCAGGAACGCGGGAACGCCATTGGGCGGGAAGTTGCGTTCAGGTGACCATCAAGGAGACCGGTGCCGTGGTGCGCGGGGACGTCGCGGAGTACAGCTGACCGGACTGACTTACAGCTAGGTACTAGGCGGCGGATCATACGGCATGCTCCGAAGCTTGGCTAGGCCCGGGGGCCCGGGTTTGTTTCCTGATCTTTCCTTTCAACGTTGACGAGGGCCAAGGATCAAGCCTTTCGCCGTCTGTCGCCATGGGACGGGTCCTAATGGTGGCAGCGTCCGGGCCATGGTCGTCCGCCGCCCGTGACAGGTTGATGACGACCGGGTGACGACTCGAATTAAGCGGACGGACGGCCGCTCGCTCAGCAGGAAGCGTCCCGCTGCGCCGCCAGGCGCTGGAGGGTGGCGCTGGGCGGCTCGCCGAAGAGCTTGCGGTACTCGCAGGAGAAACGCCCCAGGTGGGTGAAGCCCCAGGCCATGGCGATGGCCGAGACGTTGCGCGGGCTGTGGTCGTCCAGCAGCGCCTGGCGCACCGCCAGCAGCCGATGGCGCTTGAGAAAGGCCATGGGTGACACCCCGAAGTGCCGGCGGAACCCCTCGAACAGCTTGAAGCGCGATACGCCGGCAGCGCGCTCGATGTCTTCCAGGCAGAGGTTCTCCCGGGCGTGGGTGCGCATGAAGTCCCGCGCCCGGACCAGGTAATGCGGCAGCTGCGGGGCCTGGCGCGCCTGCAGCTCGTCGCTGTAGCTGTTCGGCTGGGCCAGCAGCAGCCCCTTGATGAAGGCGCTCTCCAGGTCCCGGGAGAACAGCCCCTGGCCGTAGAGGGCCGCACCCCGTGCCAGCTCATCAGTGAGATGGCGGGCCATGCGCCACCAGGCACCCGTCGCCCCGTCGACCGCGTCCATCTGCGGTTCGAAGTGCAGGGGCTGGACGACGTTGCGCTCCAGCAACGCCTCCAGCACCTCCACCAGCGCCCGTCGCGGGATGGCCACCTGCAGCTTGCGGCAGTTGCCGGCGATGGTCAGCCGCTGGCTCTGGTCGGGCGACAGCACCAGGCCCAGCCCGGGGTCGGAGCGCAGGCGACGGCCGGCGAGGTCCAGCTCCTGCTCGCCGCCCAGGGGCAGGCTGAGGCTGTAGCAGTCGAGGGTGGCCTCCTCGCCGACACCGATGGTGACGTCGGTGCCGTACTCCACATGGCCCAGGGTGATGGCGCTGGTGGGCAGGACATTGCCACTGTGGTGGAAGCGGATGCGCTCCGGGCGCGCGGCGTCCAGTCGGTGCGGCCCGCAGATGGCCGCCATCCAGGCACGGGCGCCCGCCAGGTCGAAACGATCGGCGAGCAGGCCCCGGCAACGAGGGGATTCGTTCAGGTTCATCACGCGGCACCCATGAGGGTTTATGGAAGCGCGCTCTGGCGGCGCATTGCCAGGATCAAGGCAAGCACCATGCCACGGCCGTCCCACAGGCCGGAATCGAATCTTTGGGACAGGCTTCTTCAACTTTCCGGATAGACAAAACGGACGGGCACCCTACCCCACCGCATGAAGCGTTACCCCGAGGCTCCCGAGCGTTACCCCACGCCCCGCCGAAGTACGGATTTTCCGGCGAGTGTTCGCCCACTAAGCGGATAGACCCCCGCCCCACCCGCGCCCCCTAATGCGCTCCACCGAATCACCGCCTGGAGTCCCCCATGCCCACCACGACAAGAAGCCTCGACGACTGGAAGGCCTACATCACCGGCTGCCTGGACTTCCGCCCGCACGACGGCGTATTCCGCATCGCCCGGGACATGTTCACCGAGCCGGCGCTGTTCGAACTGGAGATGGAGCTGATCTTCGAGCGCAACTGGATCTACGCCTGCCACGAGAGCGAGATCGCCAACGCCAACGACTTCATCACCCTGCAGGCCGGCCGCCAGCCACTGATCGTCACCCGCGACGCCAGCGGGCAGCTGCACGCCCTGGTCAACGCCTGCCAGCACCGCGGCGCCACCCTCACCCGTGTCGGCAAGGGCAACCAGTCCGCCTTCACCTGCCCCTTCCACGCCTGGTGCTACAAGAACGACGGCCGGCTGCTGAAGGTGAAGGCCCCCGGCGAATATTCCGAATGCTTCGACAAGGCCACCCGCGGCCTGCGCAAGGCCCGTATCGAGAGCTACAAGGGCTTCGTCTTCGTCAGCCTCGACATCCACGGCAGCGACCGCCTGGAGGACTTCCTCGGCGATGCGCGGGTGTTCTTCGACATGATGGTGGCCCAGTCCCCCACCGGTGAACTGGAGGTGCTGCCCGGCCGTTCCAGCTACACCTTCGACGGCAATTGGAAGCTGCAGAACGAGAACGGCCTCGACGGCTACCACGTGAGCACCGTGCACTACAACTACGTGGCCACCGTGCAGCACCGCCAGCAGGTGGACGCCGCACAAGGGACCGCCAGCGCCACCCTCGACTACAGCAAGCTCGGCGCCGGCGACGCCGAGACCGACGACGGCTGGTTCTCCTTCCACAACGGCCACAGCGTGCTGTTCAGCGACATGCCCAACCCCAGCGTGCGCCCCGGCTACGCCAGCGTGATGCCACGCCTGGTGGAGGCCTACGGCCAGGCCAAGGCCGAGTGGATGATGCACCGCCTGCGCAACCTGAACATCTACCCCAGCCTGTTCTTCATGGACCAGATCAGCTCCCAGTTGCGCATCGTGCGGCCGCTGGCCTGGAACAAGACCGAGATCATCAGCCAGTGCATCGGCGTCAAGGGCGAGTCGGACGCCGACCGCGAGAGCCGCATCCGACAGTTCGAAGACTTCTTCAACGTCTCCGGCATGGGCACCCCCGACGACCTGGTGGAGTTCCGCGAACAGCAGCGTGGTTTCCAGGGGCGCCTGGAACGCTGGAGCGACATCTCCCGCGGGCACCCGCGCTGGGCCACCGGCGCCACCCGCAACAGCGAGATCCTCGGCATCGCCCCGCTGATGACCGGTGTGGAGTGCACCCACGAAGGCCTCTACGTCAACCAGCACCGCCACTGGCAGCGCTTCCTCCTCGACGGGCTGGAACGCAAGGCCCTGCAACCCAAGGAGGTGACCGAATGAACGCGCCGCTGCAGCACCGGATCGAGCAATTCCTCTACCGCACCTGCGAGTTGTGCGACGCCCAGGACTGGGACGCCTACCTCGCGCTGTTCGACGAGCAGTGCGAGTTCCACCTGCCGCAATGGGACTCGGAGCACGTCTACACCCGCGACCCCAAGCGCGAGATGTCGCTGATCTACTACGCCAGCCGCGCCGGCCTGGAAGACCGGGTGTTCCGCATCCGCACCGGCAAGGCCGCATCCACCGTGCCCATGCCCCGCACCCTGCACAGCATCACCAACGTGCGCATTGCCGAGCAGGCCGATGGCCAACTGGAGGTGCGCGCCAACTGGCACACCCTGTTCCATCGCCTGGGCGAGAGCGGGCAGTTCTTCGGCCACGTCACCTACCGGCTCAAGCCCCATGGCGACAGCTGGCTGATCACCCGCAAGCACATCCTGTTGCTGAACGACCGGATCAATGCCGTGCTCGACTTCTATCACCTCTGAACCGGACCCACGCCCATGGATCACAAGGTCGCCCTCAGCTTCGCCGACGGCACAACCCAGTTCCTCACCGTGCAGGGCAACGAGCGCCTGCTGGACGCCGCCCTGCGCCACGGCCTCAACATCCCTCTCGACTGCCGCGAAGGCGTCTGCGGCACCTGCAGGGGCCAATGCGAATCTGGCCAGTACAGCCTCGACTACGCCGATGAGGAAGCGCTGTCGGCGGACGAAGTGGCCCGCCGCTACATCCTGGCCTGCCAGACGCGGGTGCAGTCCGACGCCACCTTCCGCTTCGATTTCGACTCCAGCCTGTGCAACGCCGCACCGCTGGTGCACCGCAACGCCCGGGTCACCGCCCTGCAGCAGGTCTCGTCCGCAGCGGCGATCCTGGAAGTCGAGGCGGACGGTGCCCCGCTGGACTACCTCCCCGGGCAGTACGCCCGGCTCCAGGTGCCCGGCACCGAGGCTCACCGGGCCTACTCCTTCGCCAACCGCCCCAACCCGGGCAATCGCCTGCAGTTCCTCATCCGCCTGCTGCCCCAGGGGGTGATGAGCGACTACCTGCGCGAACGCTGCCAGGTGGGCGACACCCTGCAACTGGAAGCGCCGCTGGGGGCTTTCTACCTGCGCCAGGTGGAGCGTCCGATAGTCATGGCCGCTGGTGGGACGGGGCTATCGGCCTTCCTCGGCATGCTCGACACCCTGGCCGAACAGGGCTGCCAGCAGCCCATCCACCTGCTGCACGGCGTCCGCCAGGCGGCGGATCTCTGCGAACAGGCGCGGATCGAAGGGTATGCCGAGCGGCTGCCGGGCTTTCGCTTCACCCCGGTGGTCAGCGAACCCGGCGATGCCGACTGGAGCGGCGCGCGGGGCTACGTGCCCGAACACCTGGACGCCGATGCGCTGCGGGAACAGGCCTGCGACCTCTATGTGTGCGGGCCACCGCCTATGGTCGACGCGGTCAAGACTTGGCTGGAGTCCAACGCACTGGGCCAGACCCGGCTGTACCTGGAGAAATTCCTCGACAGTGGCACCTGAGCCGCTAGAGGTAGACCCCGAGGTTCACCATCATCGCCGAGTTGCCCAGCAGCACCAGCTCCCCACCCACCGGGCCCAGGCGGGCCCCGAGGGACGGGATCAGCACCGGCGCCACGCCGAAGCGGTTGAGCGGGATCTTGTCGCGGTACTCGCCGCGGTAACCCTGCAGCAGCCCGCCGGTCACCTTCAGGTAGACCGGCGCCACGTCACTGTCGAAACGCTTGCCCACGTAGGCGTACTGGCTGCGCTGGCGAAACGAGTTACGGAAGGTCGCCCCACCCGCCACCACACCGTCATCGGCCTGGTATTCCAGGCCGATGAGGTTCTGGTGGTTGTTGTGTTCGGGGTCCGGATGGAAGTGCCGGGTGTAGACGCTGGTCTGCAGGTACCAGGCCTCCTCGGCCGCCACCGGCAGGGCCAGCAGCAGCGACAGGCAGAGCGAAGACAGGAGTCCGCGACGGATCATGACGTTCAGGACCTCGGGTCAGGTGAAAGGCCCGACAGCCTGCCTGAACGAAGCTGAACGAGCCCTGTCCAGCGGTGTCTTCATGCGGCGGGCTCGCTCAGGGATGTCCGATCCTGCCGCCTGGATGAAGGCGCCGGTTCCGCACAAGTACCCAGTCGATAACCGCTGCAGAGCGAACGGCGAAGAGTCACGTTGAAAGCAACGACCTCGGCACCCAGCGGGCCGGGGCCAAGCGCTTTTGCGACCCCACGCACGAAACGCTATCACTGTGCCTTCACGGTTCTTGACCCTTTCGGCAGGTCCCCTTAGGCTCGCCGCCCTTCAAATGACCACCCAGACAAGGATGCCTGACATGATGCACCCGCTTGCCCGTCGCCATCACCTCGCACTTGCCATCACCCTTGCCACCCTGGCTCAGGCGGCAAAGGCCGATACCTTCGACATCACCAACACAGCACCAGCCACCCTCTCAGGCACCTACAACGGACTGACCCTGACCGGCAGTGTCAATGCCAATCGGGAGTCGCTGATCTTCATTACTGGCCAAGTCAATGGCGACCTGGTCAATAACGCGGACATGACCATTGACGGATCGTCGATACCCAATGTCGAGGGCGCCCTCTATCTGGAGCAAGGCGGTCGGGTAAGTGGAAACATGGTCAACAACGGCAAATTGATCAGCCGCGACGTTACCGACGTCAATGTCTACCTGGCAGGCCCCATTGGCGGCAGCTTTATCAACAATGGCCTGATCGAGAGCAACGATAACCGCTACTCCGACTCCGCCAATCTCGCGGTCCACAACGCCGTGATCTCCGGCGATCTGATCAACGCAGGCACCCTGCGCGCCACTGGCAGTAACGCGATCGCCCTTGAACTGGAATACAGCACCGTACGCCAGGTGGACAACCAGGGCACGATCTTCGTCCAAGGCACCAATGCAACCGCGCTGTCGATCAGCACCGGCGTGACCCTCGGTCAACGCAACCTGCTCAACCACGGCACCCTCGAAGCACGGGGTACCGGCGCAACCGCCGCGCGCATCATCGATGACCGCTGGCTGACCAACTACGGCAGCGTGCTCTCGGATGATGTGGCCGTGGATATCAGCACCGTGCGCGAGAGCACCTATGCCCAGATGAGCGGCCTCACCAGCGGCGTGGTGGCGGTCAAGGGCCAAGGCGACAACTACATGTGGCTGGAGGGGGGCGAGATCCGTGGCGATATCACCGGCATGCGCCTGATAGAAGTCGGAGGAGCCGGCGTCACCCTGGACAGTGCCCTCATCAACTCGCGCTACCTGGACGTGGAGAGCGGCACCCTCACCCTGCTGCACCCAGGCACCGTCCTGAACGGTGACTTCGAAACGGCCAGCGCCGACCTCAACCTTGTACTCAGCAATGCCACCGACCCGAACACGCCCTTCTTCCGGGTCAATGGACTGGTGGGAATCGATTACAGCCAGGGCAGCCGAGTCCTGATCACCCCCAAACCCAACGACTTCAGCCTGAGCGGCCCGCGCACCTACCAGTTGATCAGCGCCAACACCTGGATCAATACCCCCTACGCCCCGCAAAGCACTTCCGGCCTGCTGCGCGTCCTCAGCCACAGCTTCGATGGCCAGGTGCTCAGTGCCGAGGTGGAAACCCTCAGCGGCAGCGCCGCCGCCAGCCTGGTAGCCAACCAGGGCGCCTCGCGCCGCGCCCAGCGCGCCCTGGCGAGCTTCTCCGCGCAGATGCCGGCCCTGGCCGCCGATGACCCAGTGTTCCTCAGCCTGGCCGCTGCCGATGCAGCCCGCACCGCCGAGATCGCCGAGCAGCTGGCCCCTGAATCCAACGGTGCCAATGCCCTCGCCCCCATCGCCGGCCTGCGCCTTCTGGAGAGCGCCACCCAGCAGCGCCACGAACCGGCCGGCGACCCGGCACGCGGCCCCCGCGCCTGGGTCAGCCTGCTGGACAACCGTGGGCACACCGGCGAGCGCGACGGTGCCCGTGGCTTCGACCAGGACACCCAGGGCATCGCCCTCGGCCTGGAACAGGCCTTCGGTGACCAAGGCCTGGCAGGCATCGCCTACAGCCACTACCAGGGCAACAGCGACAGCCACACCGGTAACAAGCTGGACACCAAGGGCCACCTGGTCAGCCTCTACGCCCACCAGGGCTGGGGCCCCTACTTCGTGGATGGCAGCCTGTCCATGGGCTGGTTCGAGCACGACAGCCGTCGCTACATCACCGGCACCCGCGCCTCCGGCGACCAGGACGGCCAGCAGTACGGCGCCAGCCTGATCGGCGGCTACCGCCTGGAGCTGGACAGCCTGCTGGTGGAGCCCCGCCTCGGCATGCGCTACACCCGCGTGGAGCTGGACGGCTACCGCGAGCGCGGTTCCTCCGCCGCGCTGAAGGTGGAAAGCTCCCGCTATGAAAGCGGCGAAGTCGGCGCCGGCCTGCGGGTGGCCGGCCTGTTCCCCCTGGCCAGCGGCCGCCTCACCCCGGAGGCCTCGCTGATGGCCTGGCACGACGGCATCGGTGACCGCAGCGATACCCAGGCGCGCTTCCTGGTGGGTGGCGAAACCTTCACCACCCCGGGCGTCCGCCAGGGCCGCGACACCCTCGAAGCCCGCCTCGGCGTGCGCTACGACCTGGGCGACCTGACCCTCGGTGCCGGCTTCAGCCGCACCCAGCGCAGCGACGCGCAGTGGAACAGCGCCGGCCTCACCGCAGCCCTCGCCTTCTGACCCAACGGCCCGCGCTCAAGCGCGGGCCACCGCTTCCGCCTGGCGGATCTGCTCCGGCGTGGGCCGCACGCCGGTGTAGAGCACGAACTGCTCCACCGCCTGCAGCACGATGACCTCGCCCCCGGTGATCACCCGCTTGCCCAGGGAACGGGCAAGGCGGATCAGCGGCGTCTCCACCGGGATCGCCACCACATCAAAGACCACCTCGGCCGCCGCTACCTGCTCGGCGCTGAACGCCAACTGGCCGGCCTCCGGGCCGCCGTCCATGCCCAGCGGCGTGACGTTCACCAATACCTGCGCCACATGGCCCTCCGCCGAGGGCACCCAGCCGTAGCCACAGGCCTGCGCCAGTCCCTGCCCGGCCAACGCGTTGCGAGCTGCCAGGGTGCCCCCGGCGAAACCACTGTCGCGCAGGGCGACGGCCACGGCCTTGCCCATACCACCACTGCCCCGTAGCAGCAGCGTCGAGGTCGGGTCCACGGCATGGCTGCGCACCAGGCTGACTACGGCCAGGTAATCGGTGTTGTAGCCCGTCAGGTGGCCCTCGTCGTTGACGATGGTGTTCACCGAGCCGATGACCGCCGCCGATGGGTCCAGGGCATCCAGATAAGGGATGCAGGCCTCCTTGAAGGGCATCGACACCGCACAGCCCCGGATGCCCAGCGCCCGCACACCGCCGATGGCCGCCGGCAGGTCCGTGGTGGTGAAGGCCTTGTAGACGTAGTCCAGCTCCAGCAGGTCGTAGAGCGCGTTGTGGAAGCGCGTGCCGAAGTTGCCGGGGCGGCCGGACAACGACATGCACAGCCGGGTGTCCTTGCTGAGGATTCGGGCCATGAAGCCTCCTGTTTCGAGTGAAGCCAGGGCGCCGCGCCCTGAAGCACCGCCCCTGAGGGGCCGGGGCGACGCCCAAATGAAAAGGCCGGAAGCCCCGCGGATCGCTCCGGGAAACCTCCGGCCTCGTTGCGACGACCGTCAGTGGTCGTGCTTGCTGCCGCCACGGCAGGTCGGCGAATCCGGGGCCGCGCCCTGCTGCGCCCACTCCTCGGGGGTGTAGGTGTGCAGGGCCAGGGCGTGGAACTGCCCCATCAGCTCGCCCAGGGCCGCGTAGGCCTTCTGGTGGCGGCGCACCGCATTCAACCCGGCGAACACCGGGCTGACGATCACCGCCTTGTAGTGGGTTTCCTGGCCACGGCTGTGCATGTGGCTCTCGTCCAGCACGTCGAGGTGCTGGGGCTCGAGGGCCGCGAAGGCGGCCAGGATACGGTCACGCATGCTCATGGCGGGCTCCGATCACTTCTTCTTCTGATCCTTGGGTGCCAGCTCGTCGTTCATGTCCGACAGCAGCTTGTTCACTTCCGGCACGGCGGATTCCAGGCGGGACTGGGTCAGTTCGGCGGATTGCGCGGTCAGGGACGGCATCTTCTCCAGCACCTTCTTGCCCAGGGGCGATTCGTAGAAGGCGATCAGGTCCTTCAGCTCGGATTCGCTGAAGTTGGTGGTGTAGATCTTCACCAGTTCCGGCTTCAGCTTGTCCCAGCCCACGGCCTTGTCCAGGGCGGCATTGGCCTTGGCCTGGTAGCGCTCCAGGGTGGCCTTCTTGTCGGCCGGCGCGTTGGCCTTCTGGAAGTTCTGGGCAAACATCTGCTGCACCTGGGCGTACACCGGCACGGTCAGCTTGTCGGCATGGGCGAGCTTGAGGAAGCGCTCGGCATTGGCGGCATGGCTGGCGGCATCGGCAAACACCTGGCCACTGGCACAGGCCAGCACGATGGCGGAGCAAACGAGACGGAGCTTGGTCATTGGGGTTCCTTGGTATGAGCGGTACGGGCCGTGCCCGTGGGCGGGCCATTCTGCGCTCAAGCCCGGTGGGGGCTCAAGCCATGGATGCGGCCGTGCATCACGGCCAAACGCGGGTTGGGGGTGCCGTCCGTCCAGGGTCCGGCGCGGGCACTTGCCGGCTGCCAGTGCGCTGGGCATCCTTGCGCCCCACCGATGACAACACCGTGAACGGCACCCCAGCTTGGGCCGCCGTGTGCGCGTAATGTTCCCCGCCCCACGGAAGACAGCTGCCCACAGGGACCCTGAATGACCCGCCCCATCCCGGCCCCCGCCGAACGACAGCCCCTGTGCGACGCCCGTGGCCGCCTGGAGCCATCGGCCATCGGCTGGTCCGAGCGACCACAGCTGGATTGCGCCATCCCCGGGCACTTCGGCCGGCGCAAGCGCTGGAACCACTGGTGCATCACCACCCCCGGCTGGATGCTCTCCGTCACCCTCGCCGACCTCGACTACATCGGCTACTGCGCCGCCTACTTCCTCGACCTGGAAACCGGCCGCGCCGTGACCCACTCCCAGCTGCGCGCCCTCGCCCACGGCTGCCACCTGCCCGATGTGCCGGTGGCCAGCCACGGCTTCGAGCACCCGCGCCTGCACCTGCAGGTGGACGAACTCCCCGGCCGCGCCCGCATCAGCGTCGCCGTGCCGGACATCGGCGGCCAGCCGCTGCAGGCGACCCTCGACGTGCAGCGCCCGGCGCACCTGGACTCGGTCAACCTGGTCGCCCCCTTCGCCAACGGCGGCTTCCACGCCAGCACCCGCCAACTCGGCCTGCCGGTCACCGGCAGCCTGCGCCTGGGTCGCCGGCAGTACCCGTGCATGCCGGGGCAGAGCTTCGCCGCCCTCGACTTCGGCCGGGGCGTCTGGCCGCTGAACAGCCACTGGACCCGCGCCGCCTTCGCCACCGTCGGCGGTATCGCCGGCAACTTCGGTGCGGGCTGGACGGACGCCAGTGGCGAGACGGAGAACGCCCTGTGGTTCGGTGGCGAACTGTCGCGCCTCAACGGTCCGGTGCACCTCCGGCAAGGCCCGGAGAACGGCCTGTCCCCCTGGCAGCTGAGCAGCGACTGCGAGCGCGTGCGCCTCACCTTCACCCCGCGCCAGCTGCACCAGGCCAACCCGCGCCTGGGCCCGCTCTACGCCGACACACGCCAGTGGTTCGGGCGCTTCGACGGGGTGCTGCTCAGCCCCACGGGCGAGCGCGTCCCCGTGGACAACGCCCTGGGCTGGGTAGGCCATACCCGCGCGCGCTGGTAATCCATCCCCCAGGCGTTGAACCCAAGGGCTCCGGCGCGGCCTAAACTGCGGAAAAACCGAACCTGGAGCCGCGCAATGAGCCGAACCGAAACCGACAGCCTGGGCCCCGTCAGCGTCGCCGAAGACGCCTACTGGGGCGCCCAGACCCAGCGCTCGCTGGAAAACTTCGCCATCGGCGAGGAACGCATGCCCCTCCCCGTGGTGCATGCCCTGGCCCTGGTGAAGAAGGCCGCCGCCCGGGTCAACGGCCGCAATGGCGGCATCAGCCCGGACATCGCCCGCCTGATCGAACAGGCCGCCGACGAAGTCCTCGCCCACCAGCACGACGACCAGTTCCCCCTGGTGGTGTGGCAGACCGGCAGCGGCACCCAGAGCAACATGAACGTCAACGAAGTGATCGCCGGCCGCGCCAACGAACTGGCCGGCGGCCCACGGGGCGGCAAGAGCCCGGTGCACCCCAACGACCACGTCAACCACGCCCAGAGTTCCAACGACAGCTTCCCCACCGCCATGCACATCGCCGTGGCCCAGGCCATCCACCGCGACCTGCTGCCGGCGCTGGCCGAGCTGACCGGCGGCCTGGCCGAGCAGGCCGCGCGTCATGCCCGCCTGGTGAAGACCGGGCGCACCCACCTGATGGACGCCACGCCCATCACCTTCGGCCAGGAGCTATCCGCCTTCGTCGCCCAGCTGGACTACGCCGAGCGCGCCATCCGCAATGCCCTGCCAGCGGTCTACCAACTGGCCCAGGGCGGCACCGCCGTCGGCACCGGGCTCAATGCCCCCCACGGTTTCGCCGAAGCCATGGCGGCGGAACTGGCGGCACTGGCCGGGCTGCCCTTCGTCTCCGCGCCCAACAAGTTCGCTGCCCTCGCCGGGCACGAGCCGCTGGTGGCCCTCTCCGGCGCACTCAAGACCCTCGCCGTGGCCCTGATGAAGATCGCCAACGACCTGCGCCTGCTGGGTTCCGGCCCCCGGGGCGGCCTGGCGGAAGTCAGGCTGCCGGCCAACGAGCCGGGCAGCTCGATCATGCCCGGCAAGGTCAACCCGACCCAGTGCGAGGCGCTCTCCATGCTCGCCTGCCAGGTGATCGGCAACGACACCACCATCAGCCTCGCCGCCAGCCACGGGCACCTGCAGCTCAACGTGTTCAAGCCGGTGATCGCCCACAACATCCTGCAGTCCATCCGCCTGCTGGCCGATGGCTCACGCAACTTCCAGCGCCACTGCGTGGCCGGCATGGAGCCCGACGCCGCGCGCATGGCCGAGCACCTGGAGCGCGGTCTGATGCTGGTGACCGCCCTCAACCCCCACATCGGCTACGACAAGGCCGCGCAGATCGCCAAGAAGGCCTACGCCGAAGGCACCACCCTGCGTGAAGCGGCGCTGGCCCTCGGGCTGGTGAGCGAAGCCGACTTCGACGCCTGGGTACGCCCGGAAACCATGCTGGAGGCCGGCCAGCATGGTTGACTCCGCCAAGCACGGTGCCACCCCGCTGGAAGGCGACGGCAAGCGCATCCTGATGATCCTCGGCTCGCCCAAGGACAACAGCCTGTGCGGCGCCCTGGGCGACGCCTATGCCCAGGGCGCCCGTGGCGAAGGCCATGTGGTGCGGGTGCTAAAGCTCAGCGAGATGGCCTTCGACCCGGTGCTGCGCCAGGGCTACGACCAGAACCAGCCCCTGGAGCCGGACCTGCTCGAAGCCCAGCGGCAGATCCACTGGGCCCAGCACCTGGTGTTCGTCTACCCGGTCTGGTGGGGCGGCGTGCCGGCCCTGCTCAAGGGCTTCCTCGACCGCGTGCTGCTGCCCGGCTTCGCCTTCCGCTACCGGGGCCCGCGCAGCTGGGACAAGCTGCTGCAGGGCCGCACCGCCGACCTGCTGGTGACCCTCGACACGCCACCCTGGTACTTCCGCTGGGTCTACGGCGCCCCCGGGCACCGGCAGATGAAGCGCACCATCCTCGGCTTCTGCGGCATCCGCACCCGCCACCTGGCGGAGTTCGCCCCGGTGCGTACCTCCACCGAGGAGCAGCGCCAAGCCTGGCTGCGCCGCGCCGAAACCCTGGGCGCCCGCCCCTAGCCGGGCTCCAGCAGTGCCTCGTCCACCGCGTACTTCACCCGTACGCGGTTGCGATAGAGGCACTCGCTGGCCACCAGCCGTCCCTCCTGGCCCTTCTCGCGCACATCCCGCCAGATCTCGTTGAGGCGCAGCACCTCGCTCCCCTCGCGGATGAAGCGGTGCCCGCGCTGGTAGACGTGGTAGCGGAACGGCCGGGGCGCCGCGCACAGCAGCAACCCCTCCAGTTGGTGCTCGGCCACCTTCAGCGACAGCTGGAAGGCCTGGTCGGTGGGGTTGTGCAGCACCAGGTCGATGTAGTTGTAGAAGATCGCCGCCCCGGAGCCGAACGGCAGCACCCGCCCCTCGTCCGGGAAGGGGTCGAAACTGTGGTTGGCCCGCTCCACCACCCGCAGCGGCGAGTGCAGCGCCATCCAGTGGATCAGGTTGCTCAACTGGCACACCCCGCCGCCAATGCCGGAACGCGCCTCGCCGAACGACAGCTCCATGCCCTCGACGAACCCGCGCCGTGCCGTGGGCCGGCCGAGCAACTGGCAGAAGGAGAAATACTCCCCCGGGCCGATCACCACCCCGTCCATGCACGCCACCGCCAGGCGCAGGTTGATCACCTTGTTGTGCTGCAGCGCCAGGTCGCTGTCGCCCAGCCGGCGGATCAGCTTGGACGTGTGGCGGATGTAGCGGTACGGCAGGCGCGCATCCGCTACCCGCCCCAACCGCCGGGACGACAGGCGCCAGTAGAGCCCACGCGCCAGGCGCCGCTGCCAGACGCGCAACGCGTAGAGCCAGGGGTGATAGAGGGAAAGCGGTTTGCGCATGGGAAGGGTCCGGGGCCGGGGCGCGCATTATGCCGCGCCGCCTGCCCGGTTTCAGGCACCGGGCCACACCCAGGGCCCGTCACCCCAGGTGCAGCGCCCGGTAATGGCTGGGCGCCATGCCCACCACCTTGCGGAACAGGCGGGAGAAGTAATAGGCGTCCTCGTAGCCCAGCTGCTCGGCGATCTGCCGCACCCCCAGGGTGCCCTCGTCCAGCAGGCGGCAGGCGTGGGCCATCTTCAGCTGGATGAAATCCTGGATCGGCGCGTGGCCGGTCAGGGCACGGTAGGTCTTGGCGAAGTGGAAGCGCGAGAGCTTGAACTGCGCCGCCAACTGGTCGAGGTTCAGCTGCTCGTGCAGGTGCGCACGCATCACCGCCTGCACCGCGTCCACGTCCAGCACCCGCCCGGACTTGAGAAAACCCCGCGCCGGCAGCACCGCCAGCGACGTCAGCAGCGCCTGCAACTGGTGGGCCGCATGCACATGGTGCCTGGGGTTCAGGCCCTGCTTGCGCAGCCCCAGCAGCCCGTCGAAGTCCGCCAGCAGGCGCGGCTGGGCACCGATGCGACGCAGGCCCGGTTCGCCGAGAAAGCGCAGGAAATCCGCAGCCAGCTCCCCCTCGAAGTGCACCCAGTAGATGCTCCACGGGCGCTGCAGGTCGGCGCCATAGGCGTGCATGCGGCCCTTGGGCAGCACCAGCAGGTCCCCGCCTGCCACGTCGAATCGTCCATCCCCGGTCTCCAGCCAGCCTTGCCCGGCACGGCAGTAGATCAGCAGGTGGTCGTCCGGGGCCAGGCGCAGCATGCGGTGCCCCGCGGCGTCCGGGTAATAGCCCAGCGCCAGCGGGTAGCAGCCGGCGGCCAAGGGGTGGCGGGCCAGCAAGCGACGCAGGCGGGGCGGCGTGATCAGGCGGATGCCATCGGCCGGCAGCGGCCAGTTGGAGGTTTCCACGGAGCGGCTCATGGTTGTTCTTGTGGTGGCCAGCAATGCCAAGATCGTCCATCCCAGCGCCAAGATCGTCAATCCACAAGCGCCCGGCGCCCCGCTATAAACGGCACACAGAACAACAAAGGGCCCGAGGACGGGCGGAGGCAAGCATGAGCAGGACGATTCCCCAGCTGATCGATGGCCAATGGCGCGAGAGCCGCGCCCGCGAGCTGATCGAAGTCACCGATCCCGCCACCCAGGCCGTGCTGGCACTGGCGCCCCGCGCCACCGCCGAGGAGATCGAAGCCGCCGTGGCCAGCGCCCGCGACGCCTTCCTCACCTGGCGCGAAGTCCCCGTCCCGGAACGTGCCCGCCTGATGCTGCGCTACCAGCACCTGCTCAAGGAGCACCACGACGAACTGGCCGAGCTGCTGGCCAGCGAGACCGGCAAGACCTTCGCCGACGCCAAGGGCGACGTCTGGCGCGGCATCGAGGTGGCCGAGCACGCCGCCAACGTGGCCAGCCTGATGATGGGCGAGACGGTGGAGAACGTTGCCCGCGAGATCGACACCGCCAGCTGGATCCAGCCTTTGGGCGTGTGCGTCGGCATCACCCCCTTCAACTTCCCGGCGATGATCCCGCTGTGGATGTTTCCTCTGGCCATCGCCTGCGGCAACACCTTCATCCTCAAGCCCTCCGAGCAGGACCCGCTGACCCCCAACCGCCTCGCCGAGCTGTTCCTCGAAGCCGGCGCGCCCAAGGGCGTGCTGCAGGTGCTGCACGGCGGCCGCGAACAGGTGGATGCCCTGCTCACCCACCCCGAGGTGCGCGCCATCTCCTTCGTCGGCTCGGTGCCGGTCGGCCAGCACGTGTACCGCACCGGCACCGCGCACATGAAGCGCGTGCAGGCCTTCGCCGGGGCCAAGAACCACATGGTGATCCTCCCCGATGCCAACAAGGAACAGACCCTGAGCAACCTCATCGGCGCCAGCTGCGGCGCCGCCGGCCAGCGCTGCATGGCCATCAGCGTCGCCGTCTTCGTCGGCCAGGCGCGGGAATGGATCGGCGAACTGGCCGAGCAGATGGCCCAGCTGCGCCCCGGCCACTGGAGCGACCCCCAGGCCGCCTACGGCCCGCTGATCAGCCAGCAGGCCCGCCAGCGCGTGCTGCGGCTGATCGCCGAGGGCAAGGCCGAAGGCGCCGAATGCCTGCTCGACGGCTCCCACTGCGAAGTGCCCGGCTACCCCGACGGCAACTGGCTCGGCCCCACCTTGTTCCGCGGCGTCACCCCGCGCATGGGCCTGTACCGCGAGGAAATCTTCGGCCCGGTGCTGGCCTGCGTGGAGGTGGACACCCTCGACGAGGCCATCGCCCTGGTCAACGCCAGCCCCTACGGCAACGGCACCAGCCTGTTCACCCGCTCCGGCGGCGCCGCGCGGCACTTCCAGCACGCCGTGGAAGTGGGCCAGGTGGGCATCAACGTACCCATCCCGGTGCCGCTGCCGTTCTTCTCCTTCACCGGCTGGAAGGGTTCCTTCTACGGCGACCTGCACGCCTACGGCAAGCAGGCGGTGCGCTTCTACACCGAGACCAAGACCGTCACCACCCGGTGGTTCGACGACAGCCCGGTGAGCGGCCCGAACATGACCATCCAGCTAAAGTGACTCGGACGGGTCTCTGTTAGACGAAAAGAGAATCTCAACCCACCCGGGACCGGCGTAAAAGGTTCCTCCACAACAACAAGGAGGAACCCCCATGCGCCGTTTGACTGCCACCCTGGCCCTCTGGGCCGGGATCACCGCCTGTGCGCAGGCTGCCGAGCCCATCACCCTCGGCCTCAACTACCCGCGCACCGGCTCGTACAAGGAAGAGGGACTGGCCCAGATGCGAGGCGCGTTGCTGGCCATCGACGAGATCAACGCAGCGGGCGGCGTGCTCGGCCGCACCCTGCGGCTGTCCGCCAAGGACACCGCCTCACGCCCGGAAAAGGCCGTGAAGAACGTCGACAAGCTCGCCGACGAAGGCGCCGCCATGCTCTTCGGCGGCGCCTCCAGCGCGGTGGCCATCGCCTCCGGCGAACGGGCCCGCGAGCGCGGCCTGCTGTACTTCGGCACCCTCACCTACTCCAACGACACCACCGGCAAGAACGGCCACCGCTACCTGTTCCGCGAGTGCAACAACGCCTGGATGAGCGCCGGCGTGCTGGGCCAGTACCTGAGCAAGACCCTGCCCGGCAAACGCTACTTCTACGTCACCGCCGACTACACCTGGGGGCAGACCACCGAAGCCTCGCTGCGCAAGGCCACCAACAGCCAGGACAGCGCCGGCCACCCCGGCGTGCGCGTGCCCTTCCCCGGCGCCCGCCTCAGTGACTACCGCGACGCCCTCGCCCAGGCCGCCGCCAGCGACGCCCAGGTGCTGGCCCTGGTGCTGTTCGGCGAAGACCTGGTGCGCGCCATGCGCATCGCCCGCGACCTGGGCCTGACCGAGCGCATGCAGATCGTCGCGCCCAACCTCACCCAGAGCATCGTCGAGCAGGCTGGCCCCGACCTCATGCAGGGCGTGATCGGCACCGAACCCTGGACATGGCGCGTCCCCGCCCTGGAGAAGTCCGAACGCGGCCAGGCCTTCGTCGAAGCGTTCAAGACCCGCTACGGCATGTACCCCTCCAGCTCCGCCGCCTCGGCCTACAGCATCGTCCAGCAATGGGCCGATGCCGCGCGCCGCAGCAACAGCCTCGACAGCGAAGCCCTGATCAAGGCCCTCGAAGGCCACCGCTACAGCCTGCTCAAGGGCGAGCAGCAGTGGCGCGCCTTCGACCACCAGAACCTGCAGACGGTCTACGCCGTCCGGGTCAAGCACCGCGACGAGGTGTTCAAGGACCCGCTCAAGCAGGACTACTTCGAGATCGTCGACCGCCTCGACGCCAGCGCCGCGCTTCCCAGCGAAGCCGACTGGCAGGCCGAACGGCGGGCCGCCGGCAAACCCCCGACCCTGCAGTGAGACGCCATGGATTTCGACCTCAGCGATGAACAACGCCTGCTGACCGACAGCGCCCGCGCCTTCGCCGCGCGGGAGCTGGCCCCCCACGCCGCCGACTGGGACCGCGAGCACCACTTCCCGGTGGAGGTCATCCGCCGGGCCGCCGAACAGGGCTACCTGGGGCTGTACATCGCCGAGGACGACGGCGGCCTCGGGCTCTCGCGGCTCTCCGCCGCGCTGATCTTCGAGCAACTGGCCGCCGGCTGCGTGGCCACCACCGCCTACCTCACCATCCACAACATGGCCACCTGGATGCTCGCCTCCTTCGGCGACGCCGCGCTCAAGGCCCAGTGGCTGCCGGGCCTGCTGGACGGCCGGCTGCTGGCCTCCTACTGCCTCACCGAGCCCGACACCGGCTCCGACGCCGCCCACCTGCGCACCCGCGCCCGGCGCGACGGCGAGCACTATGTGCTGGACGGCAGCAAGTGCTTCATCTCCGGCGCCGGCAGCACCCAGGTGCTGATCGTCATGGCGCGCACCGGCGAAGACGGCGCCAAGGGCATCTCCTGCTTCCTGGTGCCGGCCGACGCCGAAGGCATCCGCTACGGCCGCAACGAAGACAAGATGGGCTGGCGCGCCCAGCCCACCCGCACCATCGCCTTCGACGGCGTGCGCATCCCCGCCAGCCACCGCATCGGCCCCGAGGGCGAAGGGTTCGTCTACGCCATGAAGGGCCTCGACGGCGGCCGCCTGAACATCGCCAGCTGCTCCCTCGGCGCCGCCCAGGCCGCGCTGGAACAGAGCCTGCGCTACGTCGAGGAGCGCCGGCAGTTCGGCAAGCCCCTGGCCAGCTTCCAGGCCCTGCAGTTCAAGCTCGCCGATATGCTCACCGACCTCACCGCCAGCCGGCAGATGGTGCGCCTGGCCGCCCACCGCCTGGACCAGCGCCACCCCGAGGCCAGCCTCTACTGCGCCATGGCCAAGCGCTTCGCCACCGACCAGTGCTTCGAGGTGTGCAACCAGGCCCTGCAACTTCATGGCGGCTACGGCTATCTGAACGACTACCCTCTGGAGCGCTGGGTGCGCGACACCCGCGTGCACCAGATCCTCGAAGGCACCAACGAGATCATGCGCGTCATCACGGCGCGCCGTTTACTGGAACAGGGCGGCACACTCGACCGCCTGCTATGACGAATGCGTTAAGGAGATGCACATGAGCACCGCAGTCGAACCCTACAAGACCGGCGTCTTCGACCTCACCCACAAGCTCACCGTGGAGAAGCACGGCCACACCGCCCTACTCACCATCAACAACCCGCCGGCCAACACCTGGGACCGCGAATCCCTCATCGGCCTCAAGCAACTGGTGGAGCACCTCAACCGCGACGACGCCATCTACGCCCTGGTGGTGACCGGTCAGGGGCCCAAGTTCTTCAGCGCCGGCGCCGACCTAAACATGTTCGCCGACGGCGACAAGGCCCGCGCCCGGGAAATGGCCCGGCGCTTCGGCGAAGCCTTCGAAGCCCTGCGCGACTTCCGTGGCGTGTCCATCGCCGCCATCAACGGCTACGCCATGGGCGGCGGCCTAGAGTGCGCCCTGGCCTGCGACATCCGCATCGCCGAGCGCCATGCGCAGATGGCCCTGCCCGAGGCCACCGTCGGCCTGCTGCCCTGCGCCGGCGGCACCCAGGCACTGTCCTGGCTGGTGGGCGAAGGCTGGGCCAAGCGCATGATCCTCTGCGGCGAGCGCATCGACGCCGACACCGCCCAGCGCATCGGCCTGGTGGAGCAGGTGGTGGACAGCGGCGAAGCCCGTGGCACCGCCCTGCTGCTGGCGGCCAAGGTCGCCCGCCAGAGCCCGGTGGCGGTGCGCACCATCAAGCCGCTGATCCAGGGCGCCCGCGAACGCGCCCCGAACACCTGGCTGCCCGAGGAGCGCGAGCGCTTCGTCGACCTGTTCGACGCCGAGGACACCCGCGAAGGCGTCAACGCCTTCCTCGAAAAGCGCGAACCCAAGTGGCGCAACCAGTGAGAGCGATGCCATGAACGTGAAATTCGAAGAGCGCCACGGCCGCGACGGCGCGCGCATCGGCATCGCCACCCTGGACGCCGAGGCCAGCCTCAACGCCCTCAGCCTGCCGATGATCGAAGCGCTGGAATCCCGCCTCGACGCCTGGGCCAACGACCCGGACCTGGTCTGCGTGCTGCTGCGCGGCAGCGGGCCCAAGGCCTTCTGCGCCGGCGGCGACGTGCGCCGGCTGGCGGAAGCCTGCCGCGAGCACCCCGGCGAAGTGCCACCGCTGGCGGCGCGCTTCTTCGCCGACGAATACCGCCTCGACCACCGCCTGCACACCTACCCCAAGCCGCTCATCTGCTGGGCCCACGGCCACGTGCTGGGCGGCGGCATGGGCCTGATGCAGGGCGCGGCGATCCGCATCGTCACCCCCTCCAGCCGGCTGGGCATGCCGGAGGTGAACATCGGCCTCTACCCCGACGTCGGCGGCAGCTGGTTCCTCGCCCGCCTGCCCGGGCGCCTGGGCCTGTTCCTCGGCCTCACCGCCAGCGGCATCAACGCCCGTGACGCGCTGGACCTGGGCCTGGCCGACCGCTTCCTGCTGGACGACCAGCAGGACGCCCTGCTGGACGGCCTCGCCCAGCTCAACTGGCGCGAACACAGCGGCGCCCAGCTCACCAGCCTGCTGCGGGCCCTGGAAGCCGGCGCCCGCCCGCAGCTGCCCGAAGCCCAGTGGCTGCCGCGCCGGGCCCGCCTCGATGACCTGCTGGACGTGGCCGAACTGCCCGCCGCCTGGCACGCCATCGCCGCCCTGCAGCATGACGAAGATGCCCTGCTGGCCCGCGCCGCCCGCACCCTGGTCGCCGGCTGCCCGCTCACCGGGCACCTGGTCTGGGAGCAGATCCGCCGCGCCCGCCACCGCTCCCTGGCCGAGGTGTTCCGCATGGAATACGCCATGAGCCTGAACTGCTGCCGCCACCCGGAATTCCCCGAAGGCGTGCGCGCCCGCCTGATCGACAAGGACAACGCCCCGCGCTGGCACTGGCCGAGCGTGGACAGCGTGCCGCGCAACGTGATCGAAGCCCACTTCGAGCCCACCTGGGAGGGCGATCACCCCCTGGCGGACCTCTAACCCCCTCCCACGCGACCCAAGGAGCACGACAATGACAACAATCGCCTTCATCGGTCTCGGCAACATGGGCCTGCCCATGGCCCGCAACCTCATCAAGGGCGGCCATGCGCTGCAGGTCTTCGACCTGGTCCGCGCCGCCATGGATCAACTGGTGACCGAAGGGGCCAAGGCCGCCGTGGATGCCCGGGATGCCGTCCAGGGCGCCGAGGTGGTGGTCAGCATGCTGCCCGCCAGCCACCACGTCGAAGGCCTCTACCTGGGCGACGACGGCCTGCTGGCCAGGCTGCCCGCCGGCACCCTGGTGCTGGAGTGCTCCACCATCGCCCCCGAGGCCGCCCGGCGCGTGCATGCCGCCGCCCATGAACGCGGAATCGCCCTGCTCGATGCGCCGGTCTCCGGCGGCACCGCCGGCGCCGCCGCCGGCACCCTCACCTTCATGATCGGCGGCGAGGCCGAGGCCCTGGAGCGGGCCCGCCCGCTGCTGGCGCTGATGGGGCGCAACCTGTTCCACGCCGGCCCGGCCGGCGCCGGCCAGGTGGCCAAGGTGTGCAACAACCAGGTGCTCGCCGTGCAGATGATCGCCACCGCCGAAGCCATGGCCCTCGGCGTCGCCAACCAGCTCGACCCCGCCGTGCTGGCCGAGATCATGCGCCAGAGCTCCGGCGGCAACTGGGTGCTGGAGCGCTACAACCCCTGGCCGGGTGTGATGCCCAACGCCCCCGCCAGCAACGGCTACCAGGGCGGCTTCATGGCCGAACTGATGGCCAAGGACCTCGGCCTGGCCCAGGAGGCCGCCGGCCGCAGCGCCAGCAGCACCCCCATGGGCGCCCTGGCGCTGCAGCTCTACCGCCTGCTGCTCAAGCAGGGCAAGGGCCGCCAGGACTTCTCCGTGGTGCAGCAGCTGTTCGCCCCGGAGTGATGTCGAGGCAGGCGTCGACCTGCCGCAGCGCACCGCGCCGATGCGATCGGCTACCATGCGCGCTTCGTTACAACCGGGGCGCCCCATGTCCGACTTCCATCACGCCCTGCTCGACTGGGACGAGCAGGGTCAGCCACTGTCCCGCGAGTTCGGCGACGTCTACTTCTCCCCCGAATCCGGCATGGCCGAGACCCGCCATGTATTCCTCGACGGCAACCAGCTGCCGGAGCGCTTCGCCGCGCTGCCCGAGGGCGGTCGCCTGGTCATCGGCGAGACCGGCTTCGGCACCGGCCTGAACTTCCTCTGCGCCTGGCAGCTGTTCCGCGAGCAGGCCCCGGCCAGCGCCCGCCTGCACTTCGTCAGCGTGGAGAAATTCCCCCTCGCCCATGCCGACCTGGCACGCGCCCTGGCGCTGTGGCCGTCCCTTGCCCCCCTCGGCGATGAACTGCTGCAGCAGTACCGCGCCATCAACCCCGGCTTCCAGCGCCTGCTGCTGGACGGCGGCCGCGTGGTGCTGACCCTGCTGGTGGGCGACGCCCTGGAATGCCTGCCGCAACTGGACGCGCGCATCGACGCCTGGTTCCTCGACGGCTTCGCACCGGCCAAGAACCCGCAGATGTGGTCGCCCGAGCTGTTCACCCAGCTCGCCCGCCTCAGCGCACCCGGCGCCACACTGGCCACCTTCACCAGCGCCGGCTTCGTCCGTCGCGGCCTCCAGGCGGTGGGCTTCGACATCAAGCGCACCCCAGGCTTCGGAAAGAAGTGGCACATGACCCGGGGCCGCTACAACGCCGCGCCGGTCGCCGCCGAACGCCCCTGGTACGCCCGCCCGCCGGCCCACCAGGGACCGCGCCGCGCGCTGGTGATCGGCGGCGGGCTGGCCGGCTGCGCCAGTGCGACCAGCCTGGCCGCGCGCGGCTGGCAGGTCACCCTGCTGGAGCGCCACGCCGGCCTGGCCGAGGAAGCCTCCGGCAACCCCCAAGGCGTGCTCTACCTCAAGCTGTCGGCCCACGGCACAGCCCTGTCGCGGCTCATCGTCAGCGGTTTCGGGCACACCCGGCGCCTGCTCGAACACCTGCAGGCCAATGAGGACTGGCAAGCCTGCGGCGTGCTGCAGCTGGCCTTCGAAGACAAGGAGCGCGAACGCCAGGCTGCCCTCGCCCGGGCCTTCCCCAGCGGGCTGCTGCGCGCGCTGGACCAGGCCGAGGCACAAGCCCTGGCCGGCATCGCCCTCCCCGCTGGCGGCCTGTTCTACCCCGAGGCCGGCTGGGTCCACCCGCCAGCGCTGTGCCGCTGGCTCGCCGCCCAACCGGGCATCGAACACGCCCTGCACCGGGAAGCCCTGGAGCTGGTGCGCCAGGACGGCACCTGGCAGGCCCGCGCCGGAGACGCCGTGCTGGCCGAGGCGCCCGTGGTGGTGCTGGCCGGTGCTGCCGAAGTGCTGCGCTTCCCGCAGACCACCGGCATGCCGCTCAAGCGCATCCGCGGGCAGATCACCCGCCTGCCCGCCACCCCCGCCAGCGCCGCGCTGGCCACGGTGGTCTGCGCCGAGGGCTATGTCGCCCCGGTGCGCCACGGCGAGCACACCCTCGGCGCCAGCTTCGACTTCCACAGCCAGGACCTGGCCCCCACCGCCGCCGAACACGCCGGCAACCTCGACCTGCTGCGGGAAATCTCCACCGACCTCGGCACCCGCCTGCACGTCGACCAACTGGACCCGGAGCAGCTCCAGGGCCGCGCCGCCTTCCGCTGCACCACCCCGGACTACCTGCCCCTGGTGGGCCCCCTGTGCGACGCCGACGCCTTCGCCGAGGCCTACGCCGTCCTCGCCCGCGACGCCCGCCAGGTGCCGGACACCCCCGCCCCCTGGCTCGACGGGCTCTACCTCAACAGCGGCCACGGCTCCCGCGGCCTGATCACCGCCCCCCTGGCCGGCGAACTGCTCGCCGCCTGGCTCGACGACGAACCCCTGCCCCTCCCCCGCGACGTCGCCGAAGCCTGCCACCCCAACCGCTTCCTGCTGCGCCGGTTGATCAGGGGGCAATGACGCCCCCGCGTTCCCGCCCGTCCCGTTCCGCCTTCGCCCCGATGCGCCGCCCCGGCCATCGGCGCGAGGGTTCGTGCCTGCCCGTTTATAACCAATCGATCTGAACCGATCGCACATACCCCTGTCGGACCTCTATGCACCCTCGCGGTGCACCCTCCCCAACGGACACACCGGTAAGGAACTATGTGCGGCATTTCTGGAGAACTACGTTTCGATAACCGACCCGCCGACCTGGCTGCGGTCGAACGCATCACCCACCACATGGCCCCGCGCGGGCCGGATGCCTGGGGCTTCCACAGCCAGGGACCGGTCGCCCTCGGCCACCGTCGGCTGAAGATCATGGACCTGTCCGACGGCTCCGCCCAACCCATGGTCGAGCCCGATCTGGGGCTGGCCATCAGCTTCAACGGCGCGATCTACAACTTTCCCGAGCTGCGCGAAGAGCTGCAGGCGCAGGGCTACCACTTCCGCTCCAGCGGCGACACCGAGGTGCTGGCCAAGGCCTGGCATGCCTGGGGCAAGGACATGCTGCCGCGCCTCAACGGCATGTTCGCCCTGGCGATCTGGGAGCCCGGCAGCCAGCGCCTGTTCCTCGCCCGCGACCGCCTCGGCATCAAGCCGCTGTACCTATCCTGCACCGGCGAGCGCCTGCGCTTCGCCTCCAGCCTCCCGGCCCTGCTCAAGGGCGGCGACATCGACGGCAGCCTCGACCCCGAGGCGCTGAACCACTACCTCAGCTTCCACGCCGTGGTACCGGCGCCGCGCACCCTGGTCAAGGGCATCGAGAAGCTGCCGCCCGCCACCTGGCTGATGGTCGACGCCCAGGGCAACCGCGACCAGGCCACCTGGTGGAGCCTCGCCTACGGCCACGATGCCGACGAGGCCGGGCTGGAACTGGCGGACTGGCGCGACCGCCTGCTGGCGAGCCTGCGCGAGGCCGTGTCCATCCGCCAACGCGCCGCCCGCGACGTCGGCGTGCTGCTCTCGGGCGGGGTGGATTCCAGCCTGCTGGTGGGCCTGCTGGCCGAAGCCGGCGTGAAGGACCTGCTGACCTTCTCCATCGGCTTCCAGGACGCCGGGGGCGAGCGCGGCGACGAGTTCGAGTACTCCGACCTCATCGCCCGCCACTACGGCACCCGCCACCACCAGTTGCGCATCGGCGAGCACGAGATCATCGAGCAGTTGCCGGCGGCCTTCCGCGCCATGAGCGAGCCGATGGTCAGCCATGACTGCATCGCCTTCTACCTGCTTTCCCGCGAGGTGTCCCGGCACTGCAAGGTGGTGCAGAGCGGCCAGGGTGCGGATGAACTGTTCGGCGGCTACCACTGGTACCCGCCGCTGGTGGACAGCCGCGATCCGTTCGCCACCTACCGCAACGCCTTCTTCGACCGTAGCCACGCCGAGTACCGCGACACGGTGATGCCGGCCTGGCAGACCGGCGACCTGGCCGGCGAGTTCGTCCGCGAACACTTCGCCCGCCCCGGCGCCGACGACCCGGTGGACAAGGCCTTGCGCCTGGACAGCACCGTGATGCTGGTGGACGACCCGGTGAAGCGGGTCGACAACATGACCATGGCCTGGGGCCTGGAAGCCCGCGTGCCGTTCCTCGACTACCGCGTGGCCGAGCTGTCGGCACGCATCCCGTCGCGCTTCAAGCTGGGCGACGGCGGCAAGCAGGTGCTCAAGGAGGTGGCCCGCCAGGTCATCCCCCACGCCGTGATCGACCGGCCCAAGGGCTACTTCCCGGTGCCCGGCCTCAAGCACCTGCAGGGCCGCACCCGCGACTGGGTTCGCGAGCTGCTGCTGGAAGGCGGCAACGACCGCGGGCTGTTCAACCGCGCCAGCCTGGAACGGCTGCTGGCCCACCCCGAGGAGGACCTCACCCCGCTGCGCGGCTCGCGCCTGTGGCAACTGGCGGCCCTCAACCTCTGGCTCAACGAACAGGGAATCTGAACGACATGAAAGCCCACACCGGCCAGCCCTACCTGCACAGCCAGCGCCTGATGCGCGGCCAGGCCCCCTCCTACGAGCGCCTGCAGGCACGCCTGGCGGAAGAACACCAGACGCCCCCGGAAGACCCGGTGCAGATGCTGCACTGCGGCTGGGGCCGCCTGCTGCTCGGCCACACCTATGCCGACCCGGCCAGCCTGGCCCGGGAGCTGCTGGCGGAAAGCCCCGGCGAGCGCGACATCGCCCTCTACGTCGCCGCGCCCCAGCAGGTGCTGGCCCAGGCACCGCAGCAGCTGTTCCTCGACCCCTCCGACACCCTGCGCCTGTGGTTCACCGACTACCGCCCGGCGCGCCGCGCCTTCCGTGGCTTCCGCATCCGCCGGGCCCACAGCGACGAGGACTGGCAGGCCATCAACCAGCTCTACCGCAGCCGCGGCATGCTCCCCGTGGACCCGGCCGCCATCACCCCGCGCCACCTGGGCGGTCCGGTCTACTGGCTGGCGGAGGACTCCGCCAGCGGCCAGGTGGTGGGCAGCGTGATGGGCCTCAACCACCGCAAGGCCTTCCACGACCCGGAAGGCGGCTCCAGCCTCTGGTGCCTGGCCGTGGACCCGCAATGCGCCCGCCCCGGCGTGGGCGAGGCGCTGGTGCGGCACCTGGTGGAGCACTTCATGAGCCGGGGCCTGGCCTACCTGGATCTCTCGGTGCTGCACGACAACCGCCAGGCCAAGGCGCTCTACGCCAAGCTCGGCTTCCGTGACCTGCCCACCTTCGCCATCAAGCGCAAGAACGGCATCAACCAGCCGCTGTTCCTCGGCCCCGGCCCGGAGCAGACCCTCAACCCCTACGCCCGCATCATCGTCGACGAGGCCCACCGGCGCGGCATCGAGGTGCGCGTGGACGATGCCGCCGCCGGCCTCTTCACCCTCAGCCAGGGTGGCCGCAGCGTGCGTTGCCGCGAGTCGCTGTCGGACCTGACCAGCGCCGTGAGCATGACCCTCTGCCAGGACAAGACCCTCACCCACCGCGCCCTCGCCCGCGCCGGCCTCAACCTCCCCGCCCAGCGCCTGGCCGGCAGCCGCGAGGAGAACGCCGCGTTCCTCGCCGAGCACGGCACCCTGGTGGTCAAGCCGGTGGATGGCGAACAGGGCCAGGGCGTCGCCGTCGGCCTGCGCCGCATCGAGGACGTCGAAGCCGCCATCGCCGAAGCCCGTCGCTACGACAGCCGCGTGCTGTTGGAAAGCTGCCACGAAGGGATGGACCTGCGCATCGTGGTGATCGGCTTCGAGGTGGTGGCCGCCGCCCTGCGCCGCCCGGCCGAAGTGGTCGGCGACGGCCAGCGCAGCATCCGCACCCTGATCCAAGCCCAGAGCCGCCGACGCCAGGCCGCCACCGGCGGCGAGAGCCGCATCCCGCTGGACGCGGAGACCGAGCGCACCCTGCGCGACGCCGGGCACGGCTACGACGACGTGCTGCCCGCCGGCCAGCGCCTGGCCGTGCGCCGCACCGCCAACCTGCACACCGGCGGCACCCTGGAGGACGTCACCGGCGTGCTCCACCCGACCCTGGCCGATGCCGCCCTGCGCGCCGCCCGCGCGCTGGACATCCCCGTGGTGGGGCTGGACCTGCTGGTGCCCGCCGCCGACCAGCCCGACTACGTCTTCATCGAAGCCAACGAACGGGTCGGCCTGGCCAACCACCAGCCGCAACCCACCGCCGAACGCTTCGTCGACCTGCTGTTCCCGCTCAGCCGCCAACCGGGCACCCCCTGATCGTGCCGGGCGCAGGCCCCCACCGGCGCCCCGGCCCGCATGCCCCACAGAGGAGCCACCATGAGCCAGACCCTTCCCGATCCCGACCTCGCCTACCTGCAGAAGGTGCTGCTGGAGATGCTCGCCATCCCCAGCCCCACCGGTTTCACCGACACCATCGTGCGCTACGTCGCCGAACGCCTGGATGAGCTGGGCATCCCCTTCGAACTGACCCGCCGGGGCACCATCCGCGCCACCCTCGCCGGCCGCCAGAACAGCCCCGACCGCGCCGTGGCCGCGCACCTGGACACCATCGGCGCCATCGTCCGCCAGGTGAAGGACAACGGCCGCCTGGCCCTCGCCCCGGTGGGCTGCTGGTCCAGCCGCTTCGCCGAGGGCAGCCGGGTCAGCGTGTTCACCGAAACCGGGGTGATCCGCGGCAGCGTGCTGCCGCTGCTGGCCTCCGGCCACGCCTTCAACACCGAGGTGGACAGCATGCCCATCAGTTGGGACCACGTGGAGCTGCGTCTGGACGCCTACAGCTCGACCCGCGCCGACTGCGAGTCCCTGGGGGTGTCCATCGGTGATTTCGTCGCCTTCGACCCACTGCCGGAGTTCACCGAGAGCGGCCACATCAGCGCCCGCCACCTGGACGACAAGGCCGGCGTCGCCGCCCTGCTCACCGCCCTCAAGGGCATCCGCGAGGCGCGGCTGGTGCCGCCCATCGACTGCCACCCGCTGTTCACCATCACCGAGGAGATCGGCTCCGGGTCCGCCGGTGCCCTGCCCTGGGACGTCAGCGAATTCGTCGGCATCGACATCGCCCCCGTCGCGCCCGGCCAGCACTCCAGCGAACACGCCGTCAGCGTCGCCATGCAGGACTCCTCCGGCCCCTACGACTACCACCTCTCCCGGCACCTGCTGAAGCTGGCCGAGCAGAACGCCGTGGCAGTTCGTCGCGACCTGTTCCGCTACTACCACAGCGACGCGCAGTCGGCGATCGCCGCCGGCCACGACACCCGCGCCGCCCTCCTGGCCTTCGGCTGCGACGCCACCCACGGCTACGAGCGCACCCACATCGACAGCCTGGAGGCCATGGCCCGCCTGCTCGGCGCCTACCTCATGAGCCCGCCGGTGTTCGCCAGCGACGCCAACACCGCGCAGCACTCCCTGGAGCCGTTCAGCCACCAGCTGGAGCACAGCGCGCAGATGGAGAACGACACCCGCGTACCGACGGTCGGCAGCCTCCTCGGCAAGGGCGAAAACGACGCTTGAAGGCCATCGCGCATACGGGCAAAGTGCCAGGCCACGGGCGATAACAACTACGAGGTCAACGGATGCCTCGCCTCTGTCTGGCGCTTCTGCTCCTGTGCGTCATCGGACCGGTCTGGGCGCTGCAGGGCGCCCCCCTCGACCGTGATGAACTACGCCTGTCCCTGAGCCCCTTCGCCGCCTATGTCGAAGACCCCGACGGCAGCCTCGGCGCCGAGCGGGTGCGCCAGCTGCCCGACGAGGCCTTCACCCCCGTCCACGGCGAGCACGCCAACCTGGGCAAGAACGCCTCGGTGTGGTGGTTCAAGGTCCGCCTGGTCAACAGCCGCCCCCACCCGGTGGCCGGCTACCTGGAAGTCAACTACCCGCTGCTGGACCACATCCGCCTCTACGTCTACGGCCCCGACGGCCGTGTCAGCGAGCAGGAAACCGGCGACAGCTTCGCCTTCGCCCAGCGCCCGGTGCAGGTGCGCAACTTCTGGTTCCCCCTGGAGGTGCAGCCGGGGGTCAGCACCGTGCTGCTGCGGGTGGAGAGCACCAGCACGCTGTTCCTGCCGCTGTTCTTCAGCACCTACGGCGCCAGCGCCGCCGCCCAGGAGAACTTCATGGGGTTCAACGGCGCCTTCTACGGCGTGCTGTTCGCCATGTTCTTCTACAACCTGTTCCTCTACCTCTCGCTGCGCGAGTCCGCCTACCTCTGGTACCTGGCCTACAACCTCAACGTCGGCCTGCTCGCCGCCTGCTTCGACGGCATGCTGTTCAAGCTGCTGCCCGAACACGTCGCGCTGCAGTCGGTGAGCATCTACATCCTCATGTACCTGCACTGCCTCACGGCCGTGCAGTTCAGCCGCCACTTCCTCCACGCCCGCGCCTACTTCCCGCGCCTGGACAACTGCCTGCGCGGCGCCATGCTGTTCACCCTGCTGGCCTTCGCCTCCGCCCCGCTGGTGGGCCTGGCGGCCTGGAACATCCTCGCCAGCCTCACCGTCTCGGCGGTGTCCCTGCTGCTGCTGGCCACCGGCGTCTACGTCTGGCGGCGCGGTGTGCGCTACGGCTCCTACTACACCCTGGCCTGGGGGATCATGCTGTTCGCCTTCATCCAGGCCACCACCGGCTCCCTGGGCGTGGAGGTGCTGGGCATCTTCGGCGCCACGGCGGTGAAGATCGGCGTCACCATCGAACTGATCACCCTCTCCATCGGCCTCGCCGACCGCATCAACACCCTCAAGGAAGAAGGCTACCGCTCGCGCCAGGCCGCCGAGCAGGCCCACGTCGAGAGCCGCGCCAAGAGCCGCTTCCTGGCCAAGATGAGCCACGAGATCCGCACCCCGCTCAACGGCGTGCTGGGCATGTTGCACCTGCTGAAGGAAACCTCGCTGGACCGTACCCAGCGCTTCTACGTCGACACCATCTCCAGCTCGGGGACCGCGCTCATGGCCGTGATCAACGACATCCTCGACTACGCCCGCATCGAGTCCGGCAAGCTGACCCTGGAGCACATCGAGTTCGACCTGGAGCAACTGGTCTCCGACGCCCTCAGCCTGTTCACCGCCCAGGCCCTGGACAAGCGCCTGCGCCTCTACGTCAGCCTGGAGAACGGCGTACCCCGGCGGGTCCAGGGCGACCCCACGCGGCTCAAGCAGATCCTCATGAACCTGCTGAGCAACGCCCTCAAGTTCACCGCCGAAGGCCACGTCGCCCTCAACGTCAGCCGCCGCAACAACAGCCTGGGCGAACCGCGCCTGGTGTTCGCCATCAGCGACAGCGGCATCGGCATCCGCACCGAATCCCTTTCCCAGCTGTTCGACTCCTTCGCCCAGGGCGACTCCAGCACCACCCGCCGCTACGGCGGCAGCGGCCTGGGCCTGGCCATCAGCAAGGAACTGGTGGAGATGATGGGCGGCCGCATCGAAGTGCAGAGCACCCCCGGCCAGGGCACCCGGTTCTCCTTCGACCTGCCCCTGCAGGCCGTGGAGGAAACCGACGAGCTGCCGGCCCTGCTGAACGGCCGCACCGCCCTGCTCACCTCCCTCGACGGCCTCGGCCTCGACACCCTCGGCCGCCTGCTGGGCCGCTGGGGCATGCGCACCGAGCGCTGCCAGGACCCGGAGCGCCTGCGGGACTACCTGGAAGACTTCGCCGTGCCGCCGCTGCTGGTGCTCATGGCGCCCTGGCCAGGCAGCGTCACCCATTGGCTCGACAGCCTGCGACCCAGCCTCGCCAAGGGACAGCGCGTGCTGCTGCTGTGCCCGCCCGAACAGTGCCAGAACCTGCCCCCCAGTGAGGGCCTGCACCTGCTGGCCATGGCCCAGCCGCTGGCGGTGCTGCCGCTGCGCCAGGCCCTGCTCGACCTGTACCGCGAACAACCGGCCACGCCGGCGCCCGCACCGGCACCGCAGCACCCCGAGGCGGACCGCGCGCCCTGCGTGATGGTGGCCGAGGACAACCCGGTGAACCAGCTGGTGGTCCAGGGCTTCCTCAAGCGCCAGGGCTACCGGGTGCGCACCGTGGCCAACGGCGTGGCCGCCGTGGCCGAGTACGAGCGCGACCCGCAGGGCATCTCGCTGATCCTGATGGACTGCGAAATGCCGGAGATGGACGGCTTCGAGGCCACCCGCCGCATCCGCGTGCTGGAGCGCAACCGCCACCTGGCCCCGGTGCCCATCGTCGCCCTCACCGCGCACATCTTCGACGAACACCGCGAAGCCGGCGCCGCCGCTGGCATGGACGACTTCCTCGGCAAGCCCCTCGACGCCCACCAGCTCTACACCACCCTGGACCGCCACCTGGCGCGCCAGCGCGTGGAAGACGAGAGCTGAACGCCCGCAGGTGCTACGATCGCGCCCCCGCTCCACGAGGCCCGCCCATGCTCATCCCCCACCACCTGCTGGAACCCGAGACCCTGACCCGGCTGATCGAGGACTTCGTCACCCGCGACGGCACCGACAACGGCGACGAGACCCCGCTCGACACCCGCGTCGCCCGCGTGCGCAAGGCCCTGGAAAAGAAGCAGGCGGTCATCCTCTTCGACCCCGACAGCCAGCAATGCCAGCTGATGCTGCGCAGCGAAGTGCCCAGGGAACTGCTGGTGGAAGACGAGGACGAGTGATGCGCCGGCTCAACCACCTCTCCCCGGGCTGAAGCCGATCACGGGCGTGCGGCCAGGAGCACCCGTAGCCTGGGCTTCAGCCCAGGGCCGCACCGATGCCCCCGGCGAAGTGCCAAGCCAGTTATCGAGTTTTGCGGGTGTTTTCTGTTTCGCCTTCCCAGGCGAGTCCCTTTTCCAATCGTTTGTACGGACCGGAGACATAGCTGACGGGTGTGCGGAGACATGGTTGACACTTTCCGGCAAGCCAGCCTTGCCGGGTCACCACCATGCCTTGGAAC